>NZ_JAMFMB010000042.1 GCF_023502395.1 Ruegeria spongiae
CTACACTTTTCTATTTTTTCGAAATTATGATCTTCTGGTTGCGCAAACCCCCAATCTCCTTCGGAGTCGGGTCAGATTTCGGAGGCGGACATATGAAATCCCGGACAAAAGTTGTGGTTATCGGTGGCGGCATCGCGGGCTGTTCGACGCTCTATCATCTGACACAAGAGGGCTGGAGCGACGTCGTTCTGGCCGAGCGCAACGAGCTGACCAGCGGCACCACCTGGCATTCCGCCGCTCAGGTCACCAATTTCGGCATGAACCAGACCATGGTTGGTCTGAAGACCCATTCGATCAACCTGTACAAGGAACTGGCCGACGACCCCGACTATCCGATCAACTACCACCATGGCGATGGCGGGATGCGTCTGGCCAATACCGAGGCGCACATGCAGGGCTACCGGCATTTTGCCTCTATGGCGCGCGGCATGGGCGTGGAGTTTGAGGTGATAGACGCCGCAGAATGCGCCCGGCGGCATCCGTTGATCTCGACCGACAACCTTCTGGGCGGGCTCTGGGACCCGCTCGATGGCGATATCGACCCGGCGCAGCTGTGTCAGGCGCTGGCCCGACGCGCCCGCAAGGCGGGGGCCGAGGTGTACCGCAACACGCCGGTGACGGCCCTGACCCAGCACAAGGACGACACCTGGACCGTTCACACCGAGAAGGGCGACATTGATTGCGATATTGTCGTCAACGCCTGCGGCTACCGGGTCAATGAAGTGGGCGCGATGATGAATGTACATCATCCGGTCACCTCGATGGAGCATCAGTATTTCCTGACCGAAGAGATCCCGGCGATCAAACAGGCAGGTCATCGCATGCCGCTGATCCGCTGTCCGATCTCGGATTACTACTGCCGTCAGGAGAAGAACGGGCTCCTGGTCGGGTTTTATGAACAGGACTGCAAGACCTGGGGCATGGACGGGATCGACCCGAATTTTGTCAATGCGCTCTGCCCCGACGATCTGGACCGCATCACAGATGTTCTGGAGGGTGCCTTTGCCCGCATGCCCGCCCTGACCGAGGTGGGCATCCATACCGTCGTGAACGGCCCGATCACCTATACGATCGACGGTGCGCCTTTGGTCGGCCCGATCCCAGGCAAGCGCAATGCGTTCTGCATTATTGGCTTGCGGGCGGGGCTGGGCGAAGGCGGCGGGCATGGCTGGCTGCTGACCCAGCAGATCGTGCATGGCGAGGCCTGCTATGACACCTGGTGTCTGGACCCGCGCCGGTTCACTGGTCATGCCAATGTGGAACTGACCGCGCTGAAAGCCATCGAGGATTATCAGAACGAGTTCCGCTTTCACTTCCCCCACGAACACCGCCCGGCAGGCAGGCCCGCCAAGACCACCCCCCTGACCCCGGTGCTGGCAGCAGAAGGCGCGGAATTCACTGTTGTGAACGGCTGGGAGCGGGTTGAGTACATCAAGCCCAGCGCCAATTTTCACCCCACGCTCGGCTTCACTTTCGACGAGACGTTTGAGCTTGTCGCGGATGAGGTCAGGAATGTTCGGGACAATGTCGGCCTCTGCGAGGTCAACGGTTTCAACCGGATCGAGATCACCGGAGCGGATCGTCACAGCTTCCTCGATCGGATGGTCTGCGGGGCGGTGACCAAACGCGCGGGCCGGGTCGGGCTGGGGTACCTGCTGAACCATCACGGCATGATCAAGAGCGAGGCCACCATCGCCAACCTGCCCGCCAGCGACCGCGGCCCGGACCGCGTCTGGTTCGGCTCGGCGGCGGCGGCGGAGTATCACGACATGGACTGGCTCAGCGCGCATATCTCGGAGGGTGAGGACGTTCACCTGCGCAGCCTGACCAATGATCACACCATTCTGGTGCTTGCCGGTCCAAAAGCGCGCGCGGTGCTATCCACCTGCGCGCGCGGCGATTGGTCGAGTGAGGCCTTTCCGTGGCTCAGCCTGCGCGAGTGTTTTGTTGGCTTTGCCCCGGCTGTTGTGATGGGCATCAGCTTTTCGGGCGAGTTGGCCTACGAAATCCATGTCCCGAACGCCGCGCTTTATGCCGCATATCTGGCGCTGAGGCAGGCAGGCGAGGTGCATGGGTTGAAACTCTTTGGTGCGCGCGCGGTGGAGTCGATGCGGATGGAAAAAGGCTTCCTGCATTGGAAGGCCGACCTGCTGACCGAGTTCGATCCCTTCGAAACCGCGCTGGACCGGTTCGTCAGGCCCGACAAAAACGTCGATTTTATTGGGAAAGATGCCTTGTTGCAGCGCCGTATCGCAGGGCCGCGCAAAAGGCTGGTCACCCTGCGCATTGACGCCACCCATGCCCCGGCGCATGGCGGTGCGTCCCTGATGCGGGGTAGCAGTGTTGTCGGCACCGTGTCCTCGGGCGACTGGGGTCACCGGGTCGGAATGAACCTGGCCTATGCCTTTGTCGATCCGGGGGTTGCCGCCGAGGGCGAGCAGATGGAGATCGACCTTTGCGGTGATCTGGTCAACGCCGAAATCATCACCCCCTCGCCTTATGATCCCGAATTCAGCAGGATGCGCGGTTAGGCGCGATTTGCCGCGTCCGGGCGTCAGCGCATGACAAACGGATCGGGGATCGGATCGTCGCTGGTGCGCAACCAGACCGCTTTGACCTTGGTGTAATCCAGCGCCGCCTGCATCCCGCCTTCGCGCCCGTGGCCGGACAACCCATGCCCACCAAAAGGCGCAATCGGGCTGACGGCGCGATACGTGTTGACCCAGACAATTCCGGCCCGGATGGCGCGGATCATCCGATGCGCGCGGGTCAGGTTCTGAGTGAACAGGCCCGAGGCCAGCCCGAAACGCGTGTCGTTGGCAATGGCGATCGCCTCTTCCTCGGTCTCGAAGGTTGTGACGGACAGGACCGGCCCGAAAAACTCGTTGCTCAGGCTGTCGGCGTCCGGCGTGTCAGAGCAATCCAGAATGGTCGGCGGAAAGTAGAAGCCATCGCGCGCGATGGGTTTGCCACCGGTCACCAGAGTGGCCCCCTGGGCGATCGACCGGTCAATCAGATCGACGGCAATGTCGCGCTGCCGCAGGGTGCAAAGCGGGCCGACCTCGGTTGCCATGTCATCGGGTGGACCGATCACCACCGCTTCGGCCTTTTTCTTCAGTCGCGCCAGAAACGCCTCTTTGATCGAGGCCTGCACCACCAGCCGCGACCCCGCGACACAGCTTTGACCCGTGGCAGCGAAAATGCCGGAAACCTGCGCATTCACCGCACTGTCGATATCGGCATCCTCAAACACGATGAACGGTGATTTGCCACCCAGTTCCAATGAGGTCGAGGCCAGATTCTCGGCCGAGTTGCGCACGATATGGCGCGCGGTTTCGGGACCGCCGGTAAAGGCGACATGGGCCACCTTGGCATGGCTGGTCAGCGCCGCCCCCGCTTCGGGACCGCCGGTAACGACATTCAGCACGCCTTTGGGAAAGCCCGCCTGATCAAAGATACGCGCGAATTCCAGCATCGGCGCAGGCGCGTCTTCCGACGCTTTCAGAACCACCGTGCAGCCCGCCGCCAGAGCGGGTCCGATCTTGACCGCCGACAGGAACAGCTGCGAGTTCCACGGTACCACAGCAGCCACCACACCGATGGGTTCACGACGCAGCCAGACCTCCATATCCGGTTTGTCGATGGGCAGATGCGCGCCCTCGATCTTGTCGGCCAGCCCAGCGTAATAGCGGAAATATTCTGCGACATACGCAATCTGGGCCGAGGTTTCACGGATGATCTTGCCGGTGTCGCGGGTTTCAAGCTGTGCCAGACGCGGGGCGTTTTCGGCGACCAGATCGGCCAGCCGGTGCAGCAGCTTTCCCCGCGCGGTGGCCGTCATGCCTGCCCATTCCGGCGAGAAAAACGCGCGCTCCGCCGCCTCGACCGCCTTGGTGACATCCTCGGCGCTGGCCTCGGGCATGCGCGCCCAGACCTGACCGGTGGCCGGGTCCAGACTGTCGAACCGCGCTGCGCCGTCCGAGAAGACACCGCCGATATAGTGTTGGAATTGCTGCATTTTCGGCCCCTTATTGAAACACCGGCATGACGTCTTTGATGAACCGCTCCAGCGAGGCTTTCTTGCGCTCGAAACTCATGCTCGAGTCAATCCAGAAGGAATATTCATCATATCCCAACGTCTCGCAGGTACGGATGCGGTCGATCACGGTGTCGGCGGTGCCGATGATCAGATCGCGCTCCATGTTGTCGGGGGTATAGAACGGGTGGGCGGCGATGTCGTCGTCGCTCAGCGGGTCGATCAGGCCCTGACTGACCGAGCGCTTGTTCATGAACCACGCCCCGAAATAGCAATAGAACCGGTTCAGCTCGATCGCGGCGCGTTTCACATCTGCAGCATCCTCTGCCACGTAGGTATGGCGCAGCAGCATGATCTTGGGGCGCGGAGTGTCGGGGAATTTCGCGCAGGCGGCATTGAATTTGGACATGAGGTCGGCCACCTCGTCGTCGCCGTTCCACAGCGGCGTTACCTGCACGTTGCACCCGTGCGCAACGGCAAACTCATGGCTGTTTGGATCACGCGCCGCCACCCAGATCGGCGGTCCGCCCGGCTGCAGCGGCAAGGGCGAGGACGTGGCTTCGGGGAATTGGTGAAATTCGCCGTCATGGGCATAATCGCCCTGCCACAGCTTTTGCACCGCTGGCACCAGTTCGCGCATGCGCTGCCCGGCCTCCCAGGCATCCATACCGGGCATCATCCGTTCGTATTCATAGCTATAGGCGCCCCGCGCGATGCCCAGATCCAGACGCCCATCGGTGATGATGTCGGTCATCGCCGCCTCGCCCGCCAGCCGGATCGGGTGCCAGAAAGGAGCGATGACAGTGCCTGTGCCCAGCCGCACGTTCTTGGTGTGGCGCGCCACGTCGATCAGGTTCAGGAACGGGTTCGGCGCGATGGTAAAGTTCATCCCGTGATGCTCGCCGGTCCAGACCGCATGCATGCCGCCCGCATCGGCGATTTTGCACAGCTCGATGAACTCGTCATAAAGCTGCTTCTGATCCTGATCCGGAGAGATCCTCTCCATATGCGCAAACAGTGAAAACTTCATACCTTATCCCCCGGTTGCAAGCGGCTTGACCTCACCGCTGACCTCGTTGCCATAATACACCCCGAAATTGCCGATCCGGCTTTCGGCGGCGAATCGTTCCAGCATCGTGCAGATGGCCGGATCACCGATATCCATCAGGGTCGAGGTGCCCAGATCGGTGAACACGCCCTTTTGCGGTTCGCCCTCCTCTGCCTGACACAGGAACGAAATGTGCTGATGCTTAAGCGCCTCATCCTGATAGACCGAGTAGATGAAACCCGGTTCCGCCTGCACTCCGCTGTCGCGGATCAGCCTGTTCAGCGCCGCGTTGGCCCCGTCGGCCACGTCATCGGTGCTGGGAATGGTCAGGCGGCCATTGCCATCGTCCTGCAGCAAAATTTTCCCATCGCGTTCGATCAGGGCCGAGACAACAAGACCCGTGCGCTTGCTGAGCGCCTGCGCCTCGGCGGCGGGGGTGACATAGGCGCCACGCGCATAGCCCAGCCCGGGTGCGATCGTGTGATCAAAGGCTTTGACCGCACCGATCAGGATCAGATGGTCTCCGGCCTCGACGCGGTTGAACATGCTGCAATCGAACCAGGCCGACACATCATCCAGAATGGGTGATCCATGCGGCCCCGGTTGCCAGCCCACCGCGGCGAACCTGTCCTCGACCGGGCGGGCGAAGGTGTTCGACACCTCGGTCTGCGCCTCGGACAGGATATTGATTGCGAATTTAGATGCTGTGGCAAAGCTGGCATAGTTGCCGGAGGTATTGGCCAGACAGACCAGAACCAGCGGCGGATCGAGCGAGACCGAGGCAAAGGAATTGGCCGTGAAGCCCAGCGGCTTGCCATCCGCGTCCTGCGTTGTGACAACGGTGACGCCGGTCATATAGGTGCCGAACGCGGTCCGCAGAGCGCGGGGGTTGGTCAGTGTTTGCGGGTCGAATTCGATCATGTGGGCTCACCCTGTGCGATGGGGGTCTCTAACCAGGTTTGCAGCGCCGCGTTGACGGCGTCGGGGGCCGTCAGGTTTACCATATGCCGGTGATTTTCGATAATGACCGCTGTGCCGCGTTGGGCTGCCTGCGCCATGGCGCGCGACATCACCGGCGTCGAGTTGGGATCACCGCCTCCGGTCAGCGCCAGTAACGGGCAGGATATCTGATCGAACCCATCAGCATAAAGCGCGTCCCCCCGTGCGAAGGCGGAATAGGCGGTGGCATACCCTTGCAGGTCGACCAGCTTGAGCCAGTCCGCGACCTGCGCGCTGGCGGCGCGATCTTCAGGCGTATCCCCGAACCAGCGCCGGAGCGGCGTGTCCAGATCGAACCCGCCCCTTGCAATCTGCTCAGCGCGGGCGATCACCGCCCCGCGCGCGGCCTCGTCCCGGCGAAAGACACCGTTCAGCAGCGCAACGCGGGAAACCCGCTCGGGGTGGCACACCGCAAACCCGCCGGAGATCAGCGCCCCCATCGAATGACCGGCCAGATTGACCCGAGGCAGTTCAAGCGTGTCCAGAACCGCGAGCAACCAATCAAGAAACACCGGCAGGCCTGACCCCGGCGGCAGGCAGTCACTGCCGCCATGACCGGGCATATCCAGTGCGATGATGTGATGCGAACCAGCGAGCGCCTCGATCTGAGGTGCCCAGGCCGCCGATTGCATGCCAACCCCGTGGATCAGCACCAGCGGCTCGGCCTGGTCCCGCCCGGCCTCGCGCCAGGCGAACTGACCAAAGGGCTCAGACAGCTGCAGGGTTGTCGACGTCATGGCCCAGCTCCCGAAGGTCCTGATAGCGGTCCCCGATGCGGTGATGCGGGCGCCCGCCGATCGAGGCGCCGAGCGCGATCATGATCTCATCCGGCGCGGGTGCATCGACTACCTGTAGCTGGATCGTCAGGTAATGGCTGCGCCGCCCGCCATCATTCTTGTCCATCAGCGGGATCTGCATCGCGGCATTGGCCGGACCGCGCGTGTTGGTGAACGCCAGATAGGATTTCGCCCCCACCGCCTCGCGATAGAAATTGCCAAACCGCAACGTGTGGATCAGGGCCGAGCCATGCTCGACCTCGCCATTCACCCCGACGATGGCTGCCTTGCCATAACCTTCGACCTTGTCGCCACCGCCTGCGGCCTCCAGCACCATATCGGTCAGCATCTTGCCCAGACCGGGGGCGCAGTCGTGAATTTCCGGTTTCAGGTCCTCGACAAAGCCACGCCCGGCCCAGGGGTTGGTGATGACGGCCACCGCCGCAATCATCTTCAACGGCTGTTCGGCTGGCTTACCACCTTCGATCAGGGTGTTTTCAACATGCAGCAGGGTTTTGCGGATTTCAGCGGGCATGGGCGGGGTCCTTGAGATTCGATTGCCGTTATCTTGGTATACCATCAGACCATATGTCAATCATACCTTGCTTGCCACGGCTCGACCGGATAGTTTCGCACATATGACCACACCCGGCCTGACAAAGATTGATCACCCGCCCGCCACCCTTCGCGACATGGTGCAGGACCGCATGCGCGAGGCGATCATCGAAGGATTGTTCGAGCCCGGCCAAAGGCTTGTCGAACGCCCGCTCTGCGATCAGCTGGGCGTCAGCCGGACAGTGATCCGGGAAACGATCCGCTATCTCGAGGCCGAAGGGCTGGTCGAGATCCTGCCCGGTCGCGGCCCGATCGTGGCTATCATGAACCGCGAGGATGCGCGGCAGATCTACGACATCCGCCGCATGCTTGAGACCGCAGCAGCCGAAACATGCGCCCGCAAAATCTCCCCCGCACGGGCGCGCGCGCTAAACACGTCACTGGCACAGCTCAAACGCGCCTTCTCGGACAAGACGCCCGGTGTGCTGTTCCGCGCCACGTCGGATTTCTATTCCGAGATTTTCGACGGCGCCGGGCATCATATCGCCTGGGACATCGTCCAGCGCCTGAACGGGCGGATCAGCCGGTTGCGTATGATGACGCTGTCCTCGACTGACCGCGAACGCCCCGGCATCGCACATATGGAGGCGATCTGCGCTGCCATCATCTCTGGCGATCCTGTTACGGCGCGCGCGGCTGTTGAACGCCATCTGGACGACACGGCCGCCATCGCGGAACGGCTGCTTGCCGAGGAGGAAGAGGCAGAAGATGACTAAACCGCCCAAAGCCTACTGGATTGCCAATGTCACGGTCACCGATCCCGACGCCTATCAGGGTTATCAGGCGATCGCGCCGGACGCCTTCCGCAAATTTGGCGCGCGGTTTCTGGCGCGGGGAGAGGCCGAAACCCTCGAAGGGCAGGACTGGCAGCGACGGGTGATCATCGAGTTCGACTCGATGGAAGCAGCGCGCGCCTGTTATGCGTCCGAAGAATATCGCGCAGCTCGGGCCAAACGGGCCGGAGCCTGCGAGGCGGATATCGCTTTGATCGAGGGCCTCGGCGCGGTGTGAGCACCCCGCCGACCCAAGGCCGGCGGGATGAGATCAGCAACCTTCAGGCTGCGTCTTCTTCATAGTCCGTCATCGGCGGGCAGGTGCAGACCAGGTTGCGGTCGCCATAGGCATTGTCCACCCGGTTGACCGGCGACCAGTACTTGTCGACCCCAAACGAACCGGCCGGGAAACAGGCCTGTTCGCGGGTATAGGGCCGGTCCCAGTCACCCACCAGATCGCGCACGGTATGTGGCGCGTTCTTGAGCGGGTTGTTCTCGGCGTCAATCTTGCCGTCGATGATCTGCTGCGCCTCTTCCCGGATCGACAGCATTGCATCGCAGAACCGGTCCAGCTCGTCCTGCGGCTCGGATTCCGTGGGCTCGACCATCAGGGTGCCAGCCACCGGCCAGGACATGGTCGGGGCGTGGAAGCCGCTATCGACCAGACGTTTGGCGATGTCGTCGACGCTGACATGCGCCGCCTCGTCCAGCGGGCGGGTATCCAGGATGCATTCATGCGCCACCCGACCCGTTTCCGACGTGTAGAGGATCGGATAGGCATCCTTGAGGCGCGCCGCGATGTAGTTGGCGTTCAGGATCGCCACTTTGGTCGCCTGCGTCAGACCCGCACCGCCCATCAACAGCACATAGGCCCAGCTGACCGGCAGGATCGACGGCGAGCCAAACGGCGCAGCCGAGACCGGACCAACGGCAGTGCCGTATTCCGGGTGGCCGGGCAGATGCTCTTCCAGATGCGCCTTGACGCCGATTGGCCCCATGCCGGGGCCGCCGCCGCCATGCGGGATGCAGAAGGTCTTGTGCAGGTTCAGGTGGCTGACATCACCGCCGATCTTGCCCGGCTGGGCCAGACCGACCATGGCGTTCATGTTGGCGCCATCGATATAGACCTGACCGCCGTGATCATGGGTGATCTGACAGACCTCCTGCACGGTTTCCTCGAACACACCATGAGTAGACGGATAGGTGATCATGCAGGCGGCCAGATTGTCCGAGTGTTTTTCCGCCTTTTCGCGGAAATCGGCGACGTCAATGTTGCCCTTGTCGTCCGCCTTTACCGGCACAACCTGATATCCCACCATCTGGGCCGAGGCCGGGTTGGTGCCATGCGCCGAGGTCGGGATCAGGCAGACATTGCGATGCGCCTCACCACGCGACGCGTGATAGTTGCGGATGGTCAGCAGCCCCGCATATTCCCCCTGCGCGCCCGAATTGGGCTGCTGCGAGATCGCGTCATAGCCGGTGATCTGGCACAGCTTGTCGTTCAGATCGGCGATCATCTGCATATAGCCCTGCGCCTGATCTTGCGGGCAGAACGGATGCAGATTGCCGAACTCGGGCCAGGTGACCGGGATCATCTCGATCGTGGCGTTCAGCTTCATGGTGCAGGACCCCAGCGGGATCATCGCCCGGTCCAGCGCCAGATCGCGGTCGGCCAGACGGCGCATGTAGCGGGTAATCTCGGCCTCGGCCCGGTTCTTGTGGAAGATCGGATGGGTCAGATACGCGCTTTCGCGCAGGGCGTAATCCGGCAGGCGGTATTGCTTGTTCGAGCTGTCGTCCTTGCGGTCGATGCCGAAGGCACCCCAGACCGCCTCGATGGTCTCGGGCCGGGTCTGTTCGTCAAGGCTGATGCCCACTTTTGTGTCGCCCACCTTTCGCAGGTTGACGCCACGAGCAACGGCGGCCTCCATCACAACATTCTGCAGATGGCCGACCTCAACCGTGATGGTGTCGAAGAACACCTCCGGCTCAACAGCAAAGCCCGCCTCTTCCAGACCAGCGGCCATGCGCGAGGTCTTGCGGTGCACCGATTGCGCGATGGCCTTGATGCCATCGGGGCCGTGATAAACCGCATACATCGAGGCGATGACGGCCAAGAGCGCCTGCGCGGTGCAGACGTTGGAGTTGGCTTTTTCGCGCCGGATATGCTGTTCGCGCGTTTGCAACGCCAGACGATAGGCCTTGTTGCCTCGGCTGTCGATGCTGACACCGATGATCCGGCCGGGCATCGAGCGTTTCAGCTTGTCGGTAGTCGCCATATAGGCGGCATGAGGCCCTCCATAGCCCATCGGCACGCCAAAGCGCTGGGTCGAGCCGATGGCGATATCCGCGCCCATCTCACCGGGGGATTTCAGCAGCGCCAGCGACAGGATGTCGGCGGCGACGATGGCGATGGCTTTATGTTCGTGCAGCGCCGCAATTTCGTTGGTGAAGTCGCGCACATGGCCATGGGTGCCAGGATACTGGAAGATGGCGCCAAACACCGCGCCCGCGTCCATCGTATCCGGATCGGCCACCTGTACGTCGATGCCCAGAGGCTCGGCGCGGGTTTTGATCACGGCAATGGTCTGCGGGTGGCAGTTCTTGTCCACGAAGAAAGCCGCGTTGTTAGCCTTCGACCGCCCGCCGCGCTTGGCCATCGCCATCGCTTCGGCGGCGGCTGTCGCCTCATCCAGCAAGGACGCATTGGCCACATCCAGCCCGGTCAGATCGCTGACCATGGTCTGGAAGTTCAACAGCGCCTCTAGCCGGCCCTGGCTGATTTCGGGCTGGTACGGCGTATAAGCTGTGTACCAGGCCGGGTTTTCCAGGATGTTGCGCAGGATCGGCGCGGGTGTGGTGGTGCCATAGTATCCCTGACCGATCAGCGATGTCAGAACCTTGTTCTTGCTCGCCACCTCTTTCATGTGAAAGAGCGCGTCGCGTTCCGTCATCGCCGGACCCCAGTCCAGCGGATCGGTCTGGCGGATCGCGGGGGGGACGGTGACGTCGATCAACTCGTCCAGCGTCTTGAAGCCGATCACTTTGAGCATGTCCCGCATCTCGGTCGGGCTGGGGCCGATATGGCGGCGGTTGGCAAAATCATAGGCTTCGTAGTCGGTCAGTTTGAAGGCCATTGCAGCGCTCCTATGGATAGGTCAGGCCCGACGGCGATCCGGCGGGGAGTGAGGGCCGTCCCGGAAACTGCCCAAGGGACAGTTTCAGGCCCGAACGGGCGGAGCCCCTTGGTCTGGAGCCCCGCGTTGAATTCAGCCGATCAGGGCCTTGTAGCCATCGAGATCCATCAGATCATCCAATTGCGAGCTGTCCGACAGCTTGATCTTGTAGATCCACGCGTCGCCCTCGGGGCTTTCGTTCATCGCGCCGGGATTGTCGGCCAGAACTTCATTGGCCTCGATCACCTCGCCATCGACGGGCGCATAGATTTCGGACGCGGCCTTGACCGACTCGATCACACCAATCTCGTCGCCTTTTTCGAAATCATCGCCCGCTTCTTTCTGCTCAACAAAGACGATATCGCCCAATTGGTCCGCCGCATGCTGGGTGATCCCGATCGTTGCAGTGTCGCCTTCGACGGTGACCCATTCATGCTCTTCCGAGTAGTAGGTTGCCATGTTTCTCTCTCCTGACTTCAACGCTTGTAGTTCTGGGTGACAAAGGGCAGCGACACAATCTCTGCCGGTTGCGCCTTGCCCCGAATGATAAGGTTCACCTTTTCGCCGGGCTCGCCATGGCCTGCCGCCACATACCCCATGGCGACGGGGCCGCCGACGGTGGGGCCAAAGCAGCCCGAGGTGATGGCGCCGATGCTATTGCCTTCGGCGCATTGGATTTCGACCCCCTGCCGGGCCGGTGCGCGGCCTGTCGGTTTGATGCCGACCAGCTTTTTGGCTGCCCCCTCGGCAAGTTCCTTCTGCACGCGCGCGGCGCCGGGAAACCCCCCCTCTTCCTTGCGGCGTTTCTGGATTGCCCAGGACAGGCTGGCCTCGATCGGTGAGGTTGACTGGTCAATGTCATTGCCATAAAGGCACAGACCCGCTTCAAGCCGCAGGCTGTCGCGTGCGCCCAGACCTGCCGGTTCACAATCCTCATGCGCCAGAAACGCACGCGCCACGTCAGCGGCTTTGTCTTCGGGGATCGAAATCTCGTAGCCGTCCTCGCCCGTATAGCCCAGGCGCGAAATGCGACAGGAAACGCCGTTGATGTCGGCGACGATGGTTTCCATGAATTTCATGTCGCGCGCCGCCGGGCACAGCTCGCCCACCACGTTCTCGGCCGCGGGCCCCTGCACCGCCACCAGCGCGCGGTCGAATATTTCGGTCACCTCGACACCGTCCAGATTGTCCCTCATATGCGGGATATCCTGATGGCGCAGCGCCGCGTTGACCACCACAAAATAGTGATCGCCCGCATTGGACACGATCAGGTCGTCCATGATGCCGCCCTCTTCGTTGGTGAAGAAGCCATAGCGCGCCTTGCCCTCTTTCAGGGTGGCATAGGCCTGCGGGCATATGCCTTCCAGCTTTTCGCCCACATTCTCGCCGCGCAGGATCACCTGCCCCATATGCGAGACATCGAACAGCGCGGCCTTTTCACGGCACTGCTTGTGTTCCCCCATGATCCCCATGGGGTATTGAACCGGCATCTCCCAACCGGCGAAATCGACCATCTTGCCGCCAAGTTCCACATGCAGATCGTAGAGCGGAGTGCGTTTGGGCGCATCAGTCATGACAGGTGCCTTTCTGTTAAGTCTCGGAGTCAGTCACGGACCACAATGACCGAGCAATGCGCATTACGCACCACCCGAGCAAGGTTCGGACCAATTTCGTAATTCGGAAAATCGCCTTTGGCCGAGGCCATGACGATCAGATCAAACCCGTCCTTGTGGGCCAGTTTGAGGATCTCGCGATAGACGCTGCCCTGCTCGATATGCACGGGCGTTCCGGCAGCGCCGTTGCCGTCCAGGATGGCCTGCACGGCCTTTCGCACGTGCTCCTTTGCGCCCGCACCGTAATTGGCGGGAAGGTTGGGCAATTGGATGATCTCGGGAATGACCGAGACCGCGTGCAGTTCGGCACCGTAGAATTTCGCCTGTTCCAGCGCGACCAGTAGCGCCTTTTTCCACGAACGGTCATCGGTGTGATCAATCGGAAGCAGGATTTTTGTGGCCATCGGCCCTCTCCTCAAGACAGTGAGTTCCTTTTGGGTCGAGAAGGCCGATACCGGCCTCCTCGGATCTTTGTGGCGCGGCTTACTCGGCCGCTGTACCGCCCGGCTCTTCCGACTGGCCGCCGCTGGCAAAGAACTCTTTCGTCAATTTGAAGACGATCGGGCTCAACAATGCCAGTGCAATCAGGTTCGGAATGGCCATCATCGCGTTCAGCGTGTCCGCCAGCAGCCAGATGAAGCCCAGATCGGCGGTTGCGCCGAAATAGATCGCGATGATCCAGAGCACGCGGTAAGGGATCAGCGATTTCACGCCCAGCAGGAACTCGACGCATTTCTCTCCGTAGAACGACCAGCCGAGGATGGTGGTGAAGGCGAAGATCGACAATGCAATTGCGATCAGGTGCCCGCCAAACCCCGGCAGAGTGGTCTCAAACGCCAGACGGGTCAGGGCCGCGCCCGATTCACCGCTGGTCCATGCGCCCGAAGAGATGATCGCCAGGCCGGTGATGGAACAAACGATGATGGTGTCGATGAACGTGCCCAGCATCGCGATCAGGCCTTGGTTGACCGGACCTTTGGTCTCGGCTGCGGCATGCGCGATCGGGGCGGAACCCAAACCGGCCTCGTTCGAGAACACACCACGTGCGACACCGAATCGGATGGCCGCCCAAACCGCTGCCCCCGCGAATCCGCCTTCGGCGGCCGACGGTGTAAAGGCGTAGGTGAAGACCAGCCCCAGAGCGTCGCCAATGGCGCCAATGTTGATCAGCAGAACCAGCAGACCGGCAATGATGTAGGCAACTGCCATGAACGGAACCAGCTTACCGGCCACCGCACCGATACGGGTAATGCCGCCAAGAATGACGCCGGCGGTCAGAACCATCAGCACAACTCCGGTGACCGAAGTGTTGATGCCGAAGTTCGAATCCAGAACCTGCGCCACGCCATTGGCCTGCACGCCATTGCCGATGCCAAAGGCCGCGATCGCGCCGAACAGCGCAAAGGCCACGCCAAGCCAGGCCCACTTCGCACCCAGACCGTTCTTGATGTAATACATCGGCCCGCCGACATAGTTGCCCAGTTCGTCCTGTTCCCGGTATTTCACCGCCAGAACCGCCTCGGCATATTTGGTGGCCATGCCCACCAGGGCGGTCATCCACATCCAGAACAAGGCGCCCGGACCGCCCAGGAAGACAGCAGTGGCCACACCGGCGATGTTGCCGGTCCCGATGGTCGCCGACAGCGAGGTCATCAGCGCGTTGAAGGGGCTGATCTGGCCATCGCCCTGCCCTTCTCGACCTGCAAACAGCAGTTTGAAGCCGGTGCCGACACGCAGGATCGGCATAAATTTCAGCCCCACCTGCAAGAAGAAGCCGACGCCCAGAATGAGGACCAGCATCAGCGGCCCCCATACGACGCCATTGATGGCCCCTACAATTGAACTTAACGCTTCCATGGTTTCCCTCCCATATGCGCTTGGATTATGCCCTGTTGGCCAGTGCCTGCTGGCGAGCCTGTTTGAGGGCGGCAAAGTCTTCGTCCGCGTGGAACGACGAACGGGTCAGCGGAGTTGCCGACACGTGCAAAAAGCCCTTGGAGCGCGCGATGCGCTCTAGCTGGGCAAACTCATCGGGTGACCAGAACCGGTCGATCGGGTGATGTTTCGCAGTGGGTTGCAGGTATTGGCCGACGGTCAGAAAATCGACCTGTGCGGCGCGCAGATCATCCATCACTTGGCGTATGTCGTTCAGGGTTTCACCAAGGCCGACCATCAGGCCGGATTTGGTAAATAACTCCGGCTGCGCGCGCTTGGCATCGTCCAACAGGCGCAGCGAGGTGTAATAGCGCGCGCCGGGGCGCACGGTGGGATACAGATGCGGGACGGTTTCAAGGTTGTGATTGAACACATCCGGGGCGGCCTCGAACACTTTGGCGGCCGCTGTGCCTTTGCCCAGAAAATCGGGCGTCAACACTTCGACCGTGGTGCCGGGGGTCTGGTGGCGCACGGCGCGGATGGTCTGGGCGATATGTTCGGCCCCGCCATCGTCCAGATCGTCGCGGTCAACGCTGGTGATGACAACATGGCGCAGACCCAGTTTCTTGACCGCCGCCGCCACCCGCCCCGGTTCGAACGCGTCCAGCGTATCGGGTTTGCCGGTGGCCACATTGCAGAAGGAACAGCCGCGGGTGCAGGTCCCGCCCATGATCATCATGGTGGCATGACGCTTGGACCAGCATTCGCCTATGTTCGGGCACGCGGCCTCTTCACAGACCGTTGCCAGATTGTGCTCGCGCATCAGGCGGCGGGTTTCGTAATATTCGGCGCTTTCGACCTTTTTGCGACGAATCCAGCTCGGTTTGCGTGGTATCGCGCTGTCGGCTTTCCGGGCCTTTTCCGGGTGGCGAGGGCGGAGTTGGATGGTCATCTGGCTGCTCCCGTTCACGCGTGGATCGCACGGCCCATGGCGTCAAGGCAGGCCTCTTTGACCGCCTCGCCCATGGCCGGGTGTGCATGACAGGTGGCGGCGACCTCGGACACGGTTGCGCCCTTGGTCATGGCCAGAACCAGTTCGGCGATCAGATCGCCACCATGGGCGCCGCAGATATGCGCGCCCAGAATCTGGCCATCCATGCCCGCCAGAACCTTCACGGCACCGTCCGTGTCGCCGGTTGAGCGCGCGCGCGGGTTGGCCATGAAGGCGAACTTGCCGACCGCGTACTCGGTTCCCGCCTCTTTCAGCGCTTCCTCGGTCAACCCGACCGAGGCGACCTCGGGGTCGGAGTATACAACGCCGGGAACCGTGTTGTAATCCACATGGCTCCCCTGCCCCGCCAGCATCTCGACACAGGCCACACCGTCTTCTTCTGCCTTATGGGCCAGCATCGGGCCGGGCACACAGTCCCCAATGGCATAAATACCGGGAATGGAGGTCTGGAACGCGCCATCCACCTCGATGAACCCGCGCGCATTTACCGCGACACCCAGATCCTCCAGCCCGAGACCGCGCGTCACCGGACGGCGACCCACGGCGATCAGAACCTTGTCGGCCTCGATCACTTCTTCCTTGTCCTTGCCGACACGGTCCACGCTCAGGGTGAGGCCGCCATCAGTCTTCTGAACAGATTTCAGCGCGCGGCCCAGTTGGAATTTCAGCCCGCGCTTGGACAGGGCGCGCTGCGCCAGCTTGGCGATCTCGCCGTCGATACCGGGCAGGATGCGATCGAGGTATTCGACCACCGTCACCTTGGCCCCCAGCCGCGACCAGACCTGACCCAGTTCCAGCCCGATCACACCGGCGCCGATCACCACCAGATGCGCGGGCACCTCCTCCAGCACCAGCGCGCCGGTCGAGCTCAGGATATCGACCTCGTCAATGTCTATGCCGGGCAGCGGCGTTGCTTCGGAGCCGGTTGCGATCACGATGTTGCTCGCCTCGTGAATCTCGTCGCCGACCCGCACCTGACCGGGGGCCGGGATGCTGGCCCAGCCTTCGATCAGGTCCACACCGTTCTTTTTGAACAGAAATGCGATCCCCTTGGTCAGATCACCCACGATCTTGTCCTTGCGGCCCATCATCGCCCCGATGTCGAGGCTGACCCCTTCGACGCTGATCCCATGCGCGGCGAGATGAGACAATTCGGCATATTTCGCCGATGAGGTCAGGAGCGCCTTGGACGGGATACAGCCTACATTCAGGCAGGTGCCGCCGAGCGCTGCGCGCCCTTCGACGCAAGCGACCCTCAGCCCCAATTGCGCGGCGCGGATCGCGGCGACATAGCCGCCGGGCCCGCCACCGATAATGATCAGATCGTACTTGCTCATGTCGCGCCCCTCAGTAGAGCGGATGGCGGGCACAGATCGACCGCACTTTTTCACGGATCTCACCCTCAAGCGCGGTGTTGCCGTCCGGAGACTGCGCCAGCCCGTCCAGAACGTCGCTGATCAGGTGACCGATCTGCTTGAACTCTTCGGGCCCGAAGCCACGGCTGCAGCCTGCGGACGTTCCCAAACGAATGCCGCTCGTGACGGTGGGCTTTTCCGGATCATCCGGCACACCATTCTTGTTGCAGGTGAAACCGGCGCGCTCCAGCGCGGCTTCGGCGGCGTTGCCCTTGACGCCCTTGGGGCGCAGATCGACCAGCATCAGGTGGTTGTCGGTCCCGCCCGAGACAATGTCACAGCCGCGCGCGATCATGACATTGGCCAGCGCGTCGGCGCTGTCGACCACGCGGGTGATATAGTCCTTGAATTCAGGCCGCAGCGCCTCACCGAAGGCCACGGCCTTGGCGGCGATCACATGCATCAGCGGCCCGCCCTGCAGACCGGGAAACACTGCCGAGTTGATCTTTTTCGCGATCGCCTCGTCATTGGTCAGGATGATGCCACCGCGCGGACCGCGCAGAGTCTTATGCGTAGTTGAGGTGACGACATGGGCGTGCTGCATCGGCGAAGGATGCGCGCCGGTGGCGACCAGGCCCGCGATATGGGCCATGTCGACCAGCAGCCAGGCACCAACCTCATCGGCGATCTCGCGGAACTTGGCAAAGTCGATGACGCGCGAATAGGCAGAAGCGCCCGCGATGATCATTTTCGGTTTTTCCGCGCGCGCAAGTTCAGCCACCTGATCGTAATCGATCAGCCCGGCATCGGTGAGCCCGTATTGAACCGGCCGGAACCACTTGCCGGATTGCGCGGGTTTCGCGCCATGGGTCAGATGCCCGCCCGCATCCAGCGACATGCCAAGGATCGTATCGCCCGGGCTGAGCAGCGCCAGCTTGACCGCACCATTGGCCTGCGCCCCCGAATGCGGCTGCACGTTGGCATAACCGGCATTGAACAACTCCTTGAGCCGCCTGATTGCTTCGGCCTCGATCTTATCGACCACTTCGCAGCCACCATAATAGCGCCGGCCCGGATAGCCTTCGGCATATTTGTTGGTCAGGACCGAGCCCTGCGCATCCAGCACCGCCTTTGAAACAATGTTCTCTGAGGCGATCAGTTCGATCTGGTCGGCCTGACGGGTGCCTTCTTCTTCAATCCAGCTGGCGATTGCGTGGTCGGCCACGCGCAGATCAGTGGTGAACATATCCGGAGTCTCCTTGTGGATCTCAAAGTGCCGTTTGGCGGAATATGTTTCCTATAGTGGAATTTGTTCCCTTGCGTCAACAATGCTCTTATCCGGCGCGATTGCGCCTTGTGTAAAAGTCAGTAAACTCAGAAAAATAATAGGGAACGACTGATGGATCCGATAGCGCAAACACCCGAATCCGACCTGAAAGAGGCCCCCCCTACCGGGCAACTCGGGCGCATGATTCGAGACGCACGGCGTGAAAAAGGCTGGACGCTGGAGGAAACAAGCCGCGCGGCGGGGATCGGCCGCTCGACCCTGTCAAAGATCGAAAACGATCAGACCAAACCCAGTTTCGACATCGTGCGCCGTCTTACCACGGCGCTTGAGCTGAAGACGCCGCATCTGTTCCTGCCCTCGGGGCAAAGCGGCGTCAGCGGCCGTCGCGATCATACGCCCAGCGGGTCCGGTGAGGTTCGGGTGACCGACACCTACCGGCACGAACTGCTGTGCACGGATCTGACCAGCAAACGGATGCTGCCCTATATCAGCACGATCACCGCGCGCGAAGTGTCCGAGTTCGAAAGCTGGATTCGCCATGACGGCGAAGAATTCATGTATGTGATCAGCGGCGATCTGGTGTTTCACACCGAACATTACAAACCGCTGCCGATGACCACGGGTGACTCGATCTATTATGACAGTTCGATGGGCCATTTCTGCGTGTCATCGGGTACAGAGGACGCCAAGGTGCTCTGGGTCTCGCTGGAATGACGCCTGACTGACAGCTCAGCCACCCCCGACATCCGTCCGTGCGACCGAGACCGCCTTGATCACCGCATGCACCTGCGCGCCGGGTTTCAGCCCCAGCGCCTCGGCAGAGCGTCGGGTGACCCGGGCAAGCAGCAGATCACTACCGGATTTCAGTTGCACAATGGTGCCCGGCCCATCCCCATCGCGGATCGAGACGATTTCGGCCGGCAAGTTGTTGAGCGCGGACAGGCCCTTGGGCGGGCTGGTCGCAAGGATGATGTCCTGCGCCAACACCCGCACCCGGATTGGCTGGCCCGGTGACAGATTGACATGCGGCAGCAGCAGCGTGCCGCCCGACACCGCCAACTCGGTCAGCCCGTCGTCATGATGGGTCGTCACCACACCCTGCAGGACCGATCCTGCCTCGCGCAGGCCCAACTGCCGCACGTTGGCCGGGTCTGACAGGACCTCTTCGGCGGGTCCGAACCGGGTCACCCTGCCCTGGTCCATCATCACAACCGTGGTGGCCAGCCGCGCCACCTCGGACACGGAATGGCTGACATAGAGGATCGGAATATCGGTCTCGTCGCGCAACCGTTCGAGATAGGGCAGGATGTCCTGCTTGCGCGCCTCGTCCAGCGCGGCCAGCGGTTCGTCCATCACCAGCATTCTGGGGCGCGACAGCAAGGCCCGCCCGATAGCGACCCGCTGTTTCTCGCCCCCCGATAGCGCTGCGGGCCTGCGCAGCAAAAGCGCAGAGATTCCCAACATCTCGGCCACCTCGTGCAGGGTGGGACCCGGACTGCCGACTGCGGCAAATTTCAGACCGTAGACAAGGTTTTGCTCCACACTCAGATGCGGGAACAGCCGCCCATCCTGAAACACACAACCCAGCCGCCGCTTATGCACCGGCAGATCAATCTTCATCGTGGCGTCAAAAATCGGCTCGCCATCCAGTATGATGCGCCCGGTCCGGGGCCTCAGCAATCCGGCAACCGCGTTGATGACACTGGTTTTCCCGGTGCCCGAGGCCCCAAACAGCGCCGTCACCCCGCGCGGCGCGTCAAAGCGGACTTCCAGCGCCATCTCGCCCAGCGTGTGGCTGATATCGACCGAAAGGCTCATCCGCCCGAAATCCGTTTCGCGGCCCGCCGCGCCAGCAGTTCGGACGCAACCAGCGCCCCCATGGCGACAAGGATCGAGACCATGACCAGCCGCAGCGCCGAGGCCTCGGCACCGGGCACCTGCAGGAAGGTATAGATCGCCGACGGCAGCGTCTGCGTCTGTCCGGGGATGTTCGACACGAAGGTGATCGTCGCCCCGAACTCACCCATCGCCTTGGCAAAGGCCAGAACCGCGCCGGTGATGAGCCCCGGCAGCAACAGCGGCAGGGTCACGGTGGCAAAGACCCAGAACCGCGACGCCCCCAGCGTCGCAGCGGCCTCTTCCAGCCGGGGATCGATGCCTTCCAGACCCAGACGGATCGCCCGCACCATCAGCGGAAAAGCCATGATCGCCGCCGCCAGAACAGCGCCGGTCCAGCGAAAGGCCAGAACCAGCCCAAACGTCTCTTCCAGCCAGATACCAAGCGGCGCGCGCCTGCCAAAGGTCAAAAGCAGCAGGTAACCGGTGACCACCGGGGGCAGGATCAGCGGCAGATGCACGAGGCCGTTCAGCACGTGTCGCCCGCGAAACTCCCACCGCACCAGCGCATAGGCGGCAAGCAGGCCGAAAGGCAGGCTGATCAGCACGGCCCAGAACGACACTTTGAGCGACAGGGTCAGCGCCATCCATTCCTCTGCGCGCAGCCAGTCGGTCATGGCACATGCGCCACGAGGCCAAAGCCGTTGCGGGAAAACACCGCAGCCGCCTCAGGGCTTTGCAGGTAGTCGAAAAAGCCCCGCTCTCCCGCGCCAAGCCGCGCCAGCGGATAGAGGATCGGATCGTGGCTGTCTTCGGGAAACAGGCTGACCAGCCGCACAAGCGGCTCGGCCTGCGCATCCGTTGCATAAACAACACCCAGCGGCGCCTCGCCCAGAGCCACCAGCCGCAACGCAGCGCTGACATTGTCTGTCTGCGCGATGTGGTCCTGCAGGGCGGGCCAGAGCCCCAGCGTACCAAGCGCCTGCTTGCCATAGATTCCGGCAGGCACGGCGTCAACCAGCGCCATGGCCAGCCGCCCGCCTGCCAGCGCATCCGGCAGCGCGTCGATGCCAGCGGCGCTTCCATCCTGCGCAGGCGCAACCAAGGCGAGCCGGTTGCTCAGCAGCGGCACGACGTCCCGCCGCCGCACCAGACCCTGATCCACCAGCCGGTCCACCCAGTCAGGATTGGCCGACAGAAAGACATCCGCCGGTGCCCCCGCCTCGATCTGCCGGGCCAGTGCCGAACTGCCGGCATATGACAGGGCCACATCCTGGCCGGTTTCGCCCTCAAATTGAGCGGCGATCTCATCCAGCGCCGTTTTCAGGCTGGCCGCAGCAAAGACAAGCACTGGCTCTGCCGCGCCTACCGGACCCGCGCAGAGACCGGACAGCAGCAGCGCCGCGACCACAGAGCGCCAGGTCCGGCCTGGCGCGCACCGCTGGGCTTCAGGGGGCAATGAACTGCACGCCCGGATCCTGCTGGATCGCAAAAACATCCTCGTCGTAGATCTCCGTCATTTCCTCGACCAGATCCTCGGTCAGTCCGGGCAGGTCAATCTCCTCTTCCACGGCCTCGTCCAGCGCATATTTGTCCATGAATGCCGCAATCACCCGGCGGCGGTGCAACTCGGACATGTTCGGATGCTGCGCCAGATAGTCGTTCAGTCGCGACATCCCCTCAGGAGACAGAATCTCGCCCATCAGCGCCAGCCCGCCCGTCACTTCGGCATCGGGGTTCAGACCCGCCATATCGCGCAATATCTGCGACCAGATCAGCGGCGCGTCTTCGTTGCACCACACGGTGATCGTCACATCGGGCACGGCGGCGCGCAGGCGCTCGAACAGCTCCGACCAGCGCAGTTCCAGAAGATCCAGCTTTTCCATCAGCCCAGAGATGCGAGAGCCGCCCGCATTGACCAGAGCGGCGGGCAGGAAACTGGCCGGGTTCCTGATCGACATAAAAATTTCCATCTGATCATCCGCAAACATCCGCCGCAAACAGGCGGCACGCTGCGGGGCCAGCGGATAGAAACAATTGTCTCCGAAGGCCTCGCGCTGAGTTCCGAAGAAATGCGTGTTCGACAGCAGCACCCGGTCCTTTTCAGCACCGCCCAGCAGTGTCTCGACCATTGTGCTGCGTATATCGGGTGCCGGTTCGGCGTTTTCCATCACCTCCAGCGCGTTCTTCAGCAGAGGGCGGTACCGGCGCGGTGGCGGCACTGCGACGCCTTGCTGTGCAAAGCCGTCTCGGTTGCCCAACAAGCATTTCAACAGGCGTTCATGTTCGGTCGAATGCGCTCCGGTTTGAAAGATCATTTGCATTCCGACCAACTGTGCCTCTTTCTGCCTCGCGCCCATTTTCGGGTTACAGCCTGGCGCCGGGGGCGTCAAATCACCAGCGCCTGGATACTTGCTTGCAAAAAGCATCTTGCAGACCGCTTGCGATCCGATTAATCGGTGGCTAAGGCCCCTATAGCTCAGCTGGTAGAGCAACTGATTTGTAATCAGTAGGTCCGCGGTTCGAGTCCGTGTGGGGGCACCAGCAATTTCAATGACTTAGCTGAACATTACCCCTAGGTGACAGGGTGCGCCTGCTTTCTGGGGGACATATAGGGGACAAAATTGCCCGGTCTAACCCCTTGAATCGCCTCAAAGTACATATCTGTACCCTGCGGCTAGAATCAGCAGTTTGGCACCGGCCACCACGGACGGGCAGCCGGTGTCGTCTCGGCCCTCATGTACGCCGCGTCCACCACGCATCCGTGAATTTCACACCAGCGGCATCGCACAGCGCTTGCAGGTGTTCGGCGCGAACGGCGACATACGAGGGGGAGGCAGGAGTTACGGACCCCATCGCGGCTTCCAGCAATTGGGTAACCGAGAGTGGGACACTCAATTTTCCCATGGTTTCTCTACGCATTTTGGACCTGTCACGCTTTTGTGCCGCCCCAAGAGCTCGTTTAAGCCACTTTCCTTTCGAACGCGACGGGGTTTTTCCAGCCCAATGCTGAGTGGCGACGACGCGGATTGTAGAAGCCGTTGATGTACTTGAAGATGGCCATCTCAGCCTTCCTCCGCGTCTCCCAAGGATGCCGCCAGATCAGTTCAGCCTTGATGGTTTTGAAGAACGTCTCGACGGCAGCGTTATCGTAACAATTACCTTTGCCAGACATCGATACCTTGAAGCCATGCTTGCACAGCAGCTTCTGGTAATCGTGGGAGCAGTATTGCGACCCACGGTCCGTGTGATGGATGCAGCCCTTCGGTGGTGCCCGGAACGCGATAGCCATTTTCAAAGCCCTGATTGCCAGGTCCCGCTTCATCCGATTACTGACGGCCCAACCGATGACACGCCTTGAGTGCAGATCCAGTATCACAGCCAGATACAACCAACCCTCTCGCGTCCAAACGCAGCTGATATCACCCGCCCATTTCTGGTCCGGCTGATCCGCTGTGAAGTTTCTATCCAGCAGATTTGGCGCGATGTTAAACTTGTGGTCACTGTCCGTTGTCACCTTGTGTTTGCGGGTTCTGACAACAGATATGCCGTTCTGACGCATCAAACGACCAACACGGCGATGGCCAACATTCAAACCGACCTCCTTCAACTCTTCAGTCATTCTTGGCCGACCATAGCTGCCCAGGCTGAGACGCGACTGTTCTTTGATGTGCGCCAGCGTGACCAGATCAGACCGCTGTCTGCGACTGGCAGGGCGGCTGCGGAATGCCCTCAGACCACGCGTGCTGACGCCGACAACATCGCATAACCGGTTGGCTGGAAAGCTGGCTCTGTGTTCTTCAACAAACCTAAATCTCATTGCTTTAGGCCCGCGAAGAACTGGGTGGCCTTTTTTAAGATCTCCCTCTCCTCCTTCAGAAGCCGGTTCTCCGGTCGAAGGCGTTCATTCTCTTGAGCGAGGCTCAAATCCTCTTTGGAAACCACGTCTGTGTCTCGGTGCGCGGTGATCCATTTGTTAAGCGTTGACAGGCCAACACCCAGATCGTCAGCCACTTGCTTGCGCGTCAGCCCACTGGTCAGCGCAATACGCACCGCATCTTGGCGGAATTCGTCCGTCCGTTTCAGTCCCATAGTCAGTCTCCTTTGTTGCAGTAAATGCTATCAAAGGAGCGGCATCAAACCGCGACAGGTCCATTTTGCCCCTTTTGTCCCACCGAACTGCAGGCGCTTGCGCCAGGTTTTTCTGTCTCAGAGTCC
>NZ_JAMFMB010000043.1 GCF_023502395.1 Ruegeria spongiae
CAATGGGTCCTGAGCCTAGAGCGGGCGTTCCGGCGCGTAGGACGGATGGCAACAAAGTCCCGCATTGCTGGCGAACCGTATTCTTTTTAGCGCACCAAATTGCAGTCATCTTTCGATACCCTTCTGCAGCGCGCGTAGATGATCCGGGAATTGTCGGGCAGTGAATTTGGCCTCGCGGACAAGCGTGTCGAAATGGGTGGTGAAGGTTTCGATCCGGTCCCGGTCGCGGAAGGCAAGGTAATGCCCGCCTGCGTAAAACACGCAGAGCAGCGGTCCGAAAATGGTGATCGGGGCCGAGTACAGCCGTTTGGCGTCGAACAGATAGATGCGCAGGCGTGGATAGAGCTGTTCACAAAGCTCCAGAAACCGGTCGATCTGTTGATGCCGGATTTCGGCAGGAAGACCCGCGTAATAACCGGTGGCACGGGCGAAGCTGTCGATTTCATAGAGCGGCAGCGCGATCTCGTAATCCGACTGCGCCCGTCGCATGAAACTCAGCCGGTCCTCGGACGCGCCAATGGCCTGATCAGCGGTGCGGCCCAGATGCGGGGCGTATTCCCATTCCAGCAGCGCGCGGGTTTTCAGCATGTCGGGCAGGGCGGCGGGGACATGGCGCATCTTGTAGCCAGCTGCCTCCTGATGCCACTGGAAGATGCGCTCATCCACCAGCGCGCGTGGCGCCTCGGTCAGGCTGAGCGCACCGGCCAGCAATTCCGCAGCGCTTTCGGGCCGCTCCGAGAGGCTCAGCAGCCAGTCCGACGACACCCCGAGCGCGGTGGCGCAGGCCCCTACCACATGGGCATTGGGCAGGCGGGCGCCTTCATCCGTCAGCAGTTGCGAGATTGTTGATCGGTCGACCCCAACCCGCCGCGACAGCGCGCTTTGGCTGACATGGCGCTCTTCCATCGCACGCGCCAGACGCCGCCGGAACTGGGCGGCGCGGTCGCGTTTGTCCATAGTGTCCATCATGTGATGATAAATATCACCTTTGCAGACTAATGTTAATCATATTCAGAATTCTCTACGCCGGGTCTGATCTGTAACCTTTCTGGGAAAGATAAAAAAAGCGGTACGGAGAGTGGAATGGAGACGCGACAGCGATCTGTTGTGAAGGCATTGGTGTGGAACCTGATGGGGCTGGCCATGATGACCGTGGTGGGTCTTGTCGCAACCGGGTCGGCGGCGGTGGGGGGCACGCTGGCGGTGGTGAACACCGCGATCGGGCTGACGATGTATATCCTCTACGAGCGGATCTGGGCCGGTATCCGGTGGGGCCGCAATGTCTGAACCGCGCGGCACTCCAAACCCCGAATGGGGTACTTTCGGCCTGATGGTGCTCTGTTATCTGTTGTGGGGGGCGGTGCTGTTCCGACTTGCCGACCTATCCGTGGCGTTTGCCATCCCGATGGCAGGGTTTCTGGTGGCGTTTCACGCCTCGCTGACCCATGAGGTGCTGCATGGACATCCGTTTCGCAGACAGTGGCTGAACGAGACGCTGATGGCGCTGCCGCTGAACCTGTGCATTCCCTATAACCGCTTTCGCGACCTGCATCTGGCGCATCACCGCGACGCCAACCTGACCGATCCGTATGACGATCCGGAATCGAACTATCTGGACCCGGCCACATGGTCGCAGATGCCACGGGTTCTGAAGGTTTTGTACAGGTTCAACAACACGCTTCTGGGGCGCATCCTGATCGGCCCGGCCATTGGTCAGGCGGTGTTTTTTGTCGACGAAGGGCGCGCGGCGCTGCGGGGCGACCGAGAGGTCTGGCGCGCCTGGATGCAGCACCTGCCGGGTGCGGCCCTGGTCCTTTGGCTGGTGAGCCTGTCACCAATGCCGGTCTGGGCCTATCTGATCTCGGCCTATCTGGGCCTGTCGCTGCTCAAGATCCGCACCTTTCTGGAACACCGCGCCCATGAAAAGGCGCGCGGCCGCACGGTGATTGTCGAGGATCGGGGGGTGCTGGCCTTCCTGTTCCTCAACAACAACCTGCATGTGGTGCATCACATGAACCCGAAAGCCGCGTGGTATCAACTGCCCGCGCTTTACCGCGACGGACGCAGCCGGTACCAGACCAGCAACGAGGCTTATGTCTATCGCTCATATGGCGATGTCTTTCGCCGCTATTTCCTGCGCGCGAAAGACCCGGTGCCGCATCCGCTCTGGCCGAAGGGTTGAATTCGCGCCATACCGGGCGGCATGAGCCTTTGGATACCCGTCACAATCGCTGCCGCGCTGTTTCAGACCGTGCGGTTCATGCTGCAGAAAACCCTGAGCACCGTGCGCCTGACGCCTGCCGGGGCGACATTTGCGCGCTTTGCCTATTCCGCGCCGCTGGTGGTGCTGGGGCTTGTGGCCTATCTGACGGTCACCGGCACACCGTTGCCATCGCTTTCCGCGCGGTTCTGGACGTTTGCCGCCATTGGCGGTACGGCGCAGATATTGGCCACGATCTGCGTGGTGGCGCTGTTCAAGCAGCGCAACTTTGCGGTTGGCATCACCTTCAAGAAAACCGAAGTGATCCAGACGGCTCTGGTCGGGCTTGTCATACTGGGTGAGGGCGTGTCCTGGGGCGGGTTCGCCGCCATCCTGCTGGGGTTGGCGGCGGTGTTTTTGCTGTCAAAAACGCCTGGCGGCGAGGGCCCCTGGTGGCGGCACCTGACCAATCGCGCCTCGGTGCTGGGGCTGGGTTCGGGCGTCCTGTTCGCCTTTTCGGCGGTCAGCTATCGCGCCGCCTCGCTGGATCTGGGCGATCTCGATCCGGCGTTTCGTGCAGGCGTCACGCTGGCGGCGGTCACCAGCCTGCAGATGATCGGCATGGGGCTGTGGCTGGCCTGGCGCGACCGGGCCGAGCTGCGCGCGGTCTGGGACACCCGCCGGACGGGGCTATTTGTGGGGCTGACCAGCATGGGCGGGTCATTTTGCTGGTTTCTGGCCTTCACGCTGCAGAACGCGGCCTATGTGAAGGCGCTGGGGCAGGTCGAGCTGGCCTTCAGCATCCTGGCTTCAACGCTGTTCTTTCACGAGCGCATCAACAGGCGCGAGATCGCCGGGATCGGCATTCTCGCGCTGTCCATTCTGGTGCTTGTTCTGTCAATCTGACGGGCGCTCAGGCGACCGACTGTTCGCGCCGTTCGTCAAAGCTGAGCGCGATGAAGCTGGGCATGTGATCGCCCATGCCGACAACCTTGTCGCGGCCCTTGTAATCGCGGCTGCGCGAGCGGCCTTTGCTGTCACCCGATTTCCTGCCCTTGGCCTCTGCCGCGCGATCCTTGCCGCCGGTTTCGGCCTCAACGGCTTTTTCGGGTGCGGGTGCGGGTTCGGATTTGGCTGCCGCTTCGGGTTTGGGCGCTTCGGATTTCAGCGGGTTGTCGATGCGCGGGATGTCCTTTTGCACCAGCTTCTCGATGGCGCCCAGGTTCTTTTCGTCGCGCGGAATACAGATCATCATCGCCTTGCCGTCGCGGCCCGCGCGGCCGGTGCGGCCGATCCGGTGGACGTAATCCTCGGGGTGGCCGGGGACGTCGAAGTTGAACACGTGGCTCACATTCGGCACATCCAGCCCGCGCGCCGCCACATCAGAGGCGACAAGGAATCGCAGCGAGCCGTCGCGGAATCCGTCCAGCGTTCTTGTCCGCTGGCTCTGATCCAGATCGCCATGGATCGGCGCGGCGTCATAGCCGTATTTCTTGAGCGATTTCGCGACGATATCCACATCGGTCTTGCGGTTGCAGAAAATGATCGCGTTGCTGCACTTGTCGCCCTCGGCATCGATGATCGCGCGCAGCAGCTTGCGCTTTTCGCTGGCCTCGCGGTCGCGGCGCGAGCCTTTGAACATCACCACGCCCTGTTCGATGGTTTCCGAGGCAGTGGCCTGGCGGGCCACCTCGATCCGCGCAGGCGCGCTGAGGAAGGTGTTGGTGATCCGCTCGATCTCGGGCGCCATGGTGGCCGAGAAGAACAGCGTCTGGCGGGTGAACGGCGTCAGCGAGAAAATGCGTTCGATATCGGGAATGAACCCCATGTCGAGCATCCGGTCGGCCTCGTCCACCACCATGATCTGCACGCCGGTCAGCAGCAGCTTGCCGCGCTCGAAATGGTCCAGCAGGCGACCCGGAGTGGCGATCAGCACGTCGACACCCCGGTCGATCAGCGCATCCTGTTCCTTGAACGAGACACCACCGATCAGCAGCGCCTTGGTCAGTTTGACATGCTTGGCATAGGTGTCGAAATTCTCGGCCACCTGTGCGGCAAGCTCGCGCGTGGGGCAGAGCACCAGAGACCGCGGCATCCGCGCCCGCGCACGACCGCGTGCGAGCAGCGTGATCATCGGCAGCGTGAAGCTGGCGGTCTTGCCGGTTCCGGTCTGGGCAATGCCCAGCACATCGCGCCCGTCGAGGGCTGCGGGAATCGCGCCTTCCTGGATCGGGGTCGGGGTTTCATAACCGGCCTCGGCAATAGCCTTGAGGACCTTCGGGTTCAGGTTCAGATCGTTAAACTTTGTCATATGTGTCCGATATATGCGGACACTAGACCTGGCCCGCGCGTCTTACGTTGGGTGCCGGGTCCGGATGACCAGCGCGGTTCAGGCGCATCGGCTTGTGCGGCGGCATAACAAAAAGGCGAGCAAGGGTCAAACAAACATACTGCGCCGCCCGAAACAGGTGGGTTTCTTTGTTGCGGTGCGTCAATTCGGCAAAAATTCAGGGAAATGTTTCCGGCGTTTCCAGTCCAGCCCAAGATCGCGGTGCCTGAGCAGCCCCTCGGCTGCGAGCGCCTCTCGCAACCGGTCCGTATCGCCGCATATTTCATCATAGAACCGTCTGAGCCCTGCCTCGCCTTCTTCCTGTTCCAGCGCGCTCAGCAGCTCATGGATGGTTGCACCGCCTTTCTCTCTCGGTCTGGCGGGCGACATCTCTTCCCGGTAGGAGCCTTTTTCCAGTCTGTAGCGGTACTGTGCCAGCCAATCCTCCCACCCTGTTGCATGGCGATGACAGAGCACGACGTTCTCAAGTTCAACCATGTACGGATTGCGATTTTCGCCCAGAACGTAGCTGTGAAGACCGATTCGAACGTTGCTGAATCCAGTGCGCACAAACACTTTGCCAACCACATGGCTGAGGAACCCACCCTTCAGGAAGGTCCCGAATTCGGGATAGAGGCGGTGGACCAATGGGCCGCGCTCGGGCCCGGATGGGATGTAGCTTTTGAACAGGGTGCCGTCGCCGTCAATCAGCTCATTGGGGCGCACAAGGGCCCCCATGACGGAACGCGGAAGCGCGCCAAGGATGCTGCCCAGCGGCGCGTCCGGCCAGAGGAACTCATCCACATCGATATGCGCCAACCAATCCACCAGAGGCGGGGTGCCATAGACGCGGGTCGCGTTGAGCGACTGGCGGAACTGATGGGTGGCCGGGCGCTTGCTTTTGCCGATCCGTTTGCGCCAGTAATTCTCGGTGCAGACTGTCACCCGTATATTTGGATGCGCGCGCAGCAGGTCCATGACCTCGGGGCAGGGCTCGTCGAGATGGATGTACACGATCTTCGCACCAAGCTCGATGTGATAGGCGGCGAAGTTCAGGATGTCCTGTGCCGGTGCCTTGATCGTGGTGACAACGCCCCATCTGTCCGTGCCTTCAGACATGTCGAAGAAGTCTCCGCTTTTGACAACCCGCCAGCGGCCCCATCCGGTGCAGGCTGGGAGTTGGCGGCGGTGTGGTCATCATCTCTTTAATCTCGCTCAAGCCGACACAGAAATCGTTAGAAATCGTTGTGGGTGTCGCCCCTGTTGGGGAAATGCGTCTGTACTGCGCGATTCAGGTTCAGATCCCGATTCCGGGTCAGACCCAGATTCCGCAGCCGGTCACGGGTTGCCGGGTCTGTGGCGAAAACCTCGTCATAAAATCCCTCCAATCCGGCCTTGCCCTGCTCTGCCTCAAGGGTTCTGAGCTGTTCATGCACGGATTTCCGAGCTGATTGCGCCGACATTTTGCGTCGGCGTGGTGCTTTTCTGAGACGGTCGCTGATCCTGGCCACCCAGGCATCGCGCTGCGCCGAAGCAATGTTGCATATATCCACGCCGTCAAGCTCGACAGAGGCCAGCGGCCGCTCATCCGCGTCATAAAAGCGGTGAATCCTGAAGTTGATGTTCTTCAACCCGGTGCGCGCAAACAGCTTACCGGTTGTGTCGCTCACCAGACCGCCATGGGTCATCCACCCATGGCCGGGATAGGCGCGGGTGGTCAGTTCGGCGCGCTCTGGTCCTGGTGGAACCGGTGCCTTGAACGCTGACCCGTCTCCGGCCAGCGCCTCGAGCGGGCGGATGCGGGCGCAGTGCACATCGCCGGTCAGGGCGCGCAACCGATCCGAGACGGGGGTCTGGGACCACAGGAATTCATCGACCTCCAGATGGCACAGCCAATGCGCGTCGGTGGCATAATAGGCGTGGTCGTTGTTGGCGCTGTGGCGCACCAGCAGGCGCGAGGGCCGCCCATGCCCGATGCTGCGCCAGTGGTCGTCGCCGCACATCACCACGGTGACGTTCGGGTGCGGGTCGAGGTGGTCGAAAGCCGGGGATTGCGGATCGTCGAGATAGACGTGAACCCGTTCTGCGCCGAGCTCCAGATGGTGAGCGACAAACCGCAGAATCTCCGGCGTCGATGCGTCGGTGGTTGTGCAGACGGCCCAGCTGTCGGTTTGCGCCTCGGCCCGCGGGTTCTCGCCCCGGTAGTGGCGCACCCGCGCAAAGACCGTGTTCGGGTCCGAGACCACAAGCCCGAGCAGATGCAGCCCCAGCGGGCGCAGCGCGTCATCGTCCTCGGCCAGCCGCCAGAGCCGCGCCAGCATGTTGCGATCCAGGTCGCCGGTAATGAGGGAGTATCCATCCATCCCGAAGGCCAGTTCATGGCGCAACCCGCCGTCGCGGCGCGGAAAGGCCATATCGTTGCGCCAGCCCGAAACGCGGCGTTCGCTGTCATGTATCTTGATCATGTCGAACAGCACCGACAGGCCCATGCCGCCCGCCCGCTGCGCCGGAGTCTCGCCCTGATCTGCAAAGGTGGTCGCTGCCGAAATCTGCCAGCGTACCGGCAGTTCCCGCACAAGCTGGTCGCCCTTTTCACGCCAGATCCGCAGGAACAGGTGACGCACCGCCTCGGGAGGGTCGCGGCGGCGCAGGATGGCGATGCACATCGCATGCACCGCCCAGAGCGTGCTGTGCCCGTCGAATTCCTGAAGGAGAATCTGGTATTTTCGCGTCGCATCATGTTGGTGGTCAAACGAAGACGGCAGCACCGGTGCTTTCGCGCTGTCGCGGTGAAGCTGGTCCAGATCCACATCCGGATCGGGCAACACGGCCTCGACCCCCCGATAGGGCTCAAGCTTGCGCTCGAAGGTCTGCAGAAGGCTTACAAAGCCGTCGGGATATATCGCGTCATCGTCCATACACCCGAGAGCTAACCGGCTTTGCCGCCTAGGTCATCATCTCTTTTGTCGCGGTCAGGCGCACATCTGGATGGTCGCGTTCGATGCGGTCGATATCCCATTGCAGCCGGGTCAGATACACGATGTCACCATCATGGTCATGGGCGATGTGCTGCTTGTTGGCGTTGATGAATTTGTCCAGCGCCTGCTTGTCGCCGCTGGCCCAGCGGGCCGAAGTGAATTGCGAGTTTTCGAACCGGACGGGCAGCCCGTATTCCATCTCGATCCGGCTGGCCAGCACCTCGAATTGCAGCGCGCCGACAACGCCAACGATGAAACCCGACCCGATCGAGGGCTTGAAGACCTTGGCGGCGCCTTCCTCGGCAAATTGCATCAGCGCCTTTTCCAGATGTTTGGATTTCAACGGATCGCCCGCGCGCACGCTTTGCAGCAGTTCCGGCGCAAAGGAGGGGATGCCGGTCACGCGGATCGCCTCGCCCTCGGTCAGCGTGTCACCAATGCGCAGCTGTCCGTGGTTGGGGATGCCGATGATGTCCCCGGCCCAGGCCTCTTCGGCCAGTTCCCGGTCCGAGGCCAGAAACAGCACCGGATTCGAGATCGCCATCGGCTTCTTGGACCGCACATGGGTCAGCTTCATGCCGCGTTTGAAGTGACCGCTCGCCATGCGCACGAACGCCACCCGGTCGCGGTGCTTTGGGTCCATATTGGCCTGTACCTTGAAGACAAAGCCTGCGACCTTTTTTTCATCGGGTGCGATCTGACGCGGTTCGGCCGACTGAATCTGCGGCTGAGGCCCATAGGCGCCGATGCCCTCCATCAGTTCCTTGACGCCGAACGAGTTGATGGCCGAGCCGAACCAGATCGGGGTCATATGGCCTTCAAGGACCGCCTGCGGGTCGAGCTTTGGCAGCAGTTCACGCGCCATCTCGACCTCTTCCAGCAGCTTGTCCAGCAAGTGCTCTGGCACGTGTTCGGCCAGCTTCGGGTCGTCCAGCCCGTTGATTTCGATGCTTTCGGCGACTTTGTTGCGGTCGGCACGATCCATCAGTTCCAGCCGGTCGCGCAGCATGTCATAGCAGCCGATGAAATCGCGCCCGACACCAATGGGCCACGCCGCAGGTGTCACGTCGATGGCCAGCATTTCCTGAATTTCGTCGATGATCTCGAACGTGTCGCGGCTTTCGCGGTCCATCTTGTTACAGAAGGTCAGAATCGGCAGGTCGCGCAGGCGGCAGACTTCGAACAGTTTCTGGGTCTGGCTTTCCACACCCTTGGCGCCATCGATCACCATCACCGCCGCGTCCACCGCCGTCAGCGTGCGATAGGTATCCTCGGAAAAATCGCTGTGACCGGGCGTATCCACCAGATTGAACCGGAACTGGTCATAGTCAAAGGACATCGCCGAGGCCGAAACCGAAATGCCCCGGTCCTTTTCCATCTGCATGAAGTCCGAGCGCGTGCGCCGCGCCTCTCCCTTGGCGCGCACCTGGCCAGCCATCTGGATGGCGCCGCCATACAGCAGGAATTTCTCGGTCAGCGTGGTCTTGCCCGCATCCGGGTGCGAGATGATCGCGAATGTGCGGCGGCGCGCGATCTCGGGCGGCAGAGCGGGGCGGTTTGTGGCGGTGTCCAACATGTGCGGGCGTATAGGTGAGGCTCTGACCGGGTGCAAGAAAAAGGGGCCGGTGGGCAGTTTCTGCCCCGAACCCGGATAAAGCCGGATTGGCGTTCCGACGGCTTGCTGCGCGCGATTTCAGCCGGTTTGCGGGCGCGTCAGATCAGCCGGTGGCCGCCCGGCGCAACAGGTCGATCGCATCGGGCCTGTGCAATAGCGCCCGCGTCATGTCCGGGCCGCTTTTGCCGCGCAGATGCAACAGCGGGCTGACCTTGGCCGGCAGGCCCTGCGGCAGGGCGGGTTTGACGCGCGAATTGATCGGCAGCAGATCGGCAGCGATCCCTTCGGCATAAACTTGATGCGGGCGGTCAAAGAGAATCTGGAAATATTCGACACAGCCGCCTTCGATCGCAAAAACGTTTTCACCATCGACCAGATGGCGGGCACTGACCAGCACCTCGGGCGTATCGGTGCGTTGCGGGACGGCAAGCCGGTGGTTGGGGCTGACGATCAGATCGTTTTCATTGTTCAGCGCCCCGCTGCGGATTACCACCAGCGAAAGATCCCCGGCAGCCTGCACCGCGGACCGACCGGCCCAAAGAACCTTTTGCGGGCCATGGTCACGGGTGAGGACCCGGTCCCCGGCCTTGAGCGTTTCGACACGCGCCTGCGCGCCCGAGGCCAGCGTGATATGGGTGCCGCGTGTGAAAGCGGTCGCGGGCGTCCGCGCCAGCGTTTCGCGCGCCGCGCGGCGGTTCATCCCGACAAGCGTATAGGTGCTGTCGGCGCGGAGCGGGGCCAGCGGAAGCAGGTAGATATCGGCAATCAGCCCGGCGGTGTCGACCTCGACCAGCAGCACCGCCTCGATGCTTGTTCCTTCGGAGGAAACAAGGCTCAGGGCGGTGTCCAGATGCACCGTCCCGCCGGGATGGCCCATCGCGGTCTCCATCGCGACGGTGAAGCCGCCACCGGGCTCGAGATGCAGCGCAAGCCGCTGCCGTTCGGACCCCGGGTACAGCCGGTAGACATCATCCAGAACCAGGTCGTCGGCGGGCGACAGCGCGTCCCCCTGATTTACGCCTTCGACCACGGTGAAGGTGTCGGCGCGATAGACGAGAAGGGATTGAACTGGGCTGTTGATGGTCACATGCATAACGGGTCTTCTACTCGAACAAGGTTTCTTACTAGTAAAGCACACACTACATCTTGGGTGGTGCGAGAATGTGGCACGGATAGGTCGGGTTGCGGGCAATTTCATCAAGGTGACGTGGCGACCGAAGGCTTTAGCAGAGGGAGAGAGAGATGGAACTGGGAATTTCGGGCAAACGTGCCCTTGTCTGCGCCAGCAGCAAAGGGTTGGGGCGCGCCTGTGCCGATTCGCTGGCTGCTGCTGGCGTCGATCTGGTCCTGAACGCGCGCGGGGCGCAGACTCTTGAGGACACTGCCCGGACGATACGCGCCGCCCATGGCGTGTCGGTGGAAACCGTTGCTTGCGACGTGACCAGCCCCGAGGGGCAGGCGCAGCTGATCGCTGCGGCGGGGGATGTGGACATTCTGGTCAACAACGCGGGCGGCCCGCCGCCGGGGCTCTGGGCGGATTGGGAACGCGAGGATTTCGTCAAGGCGCTGGACTCCAACATGCTGGCGCCTATCGCGATGATGACGGCGCTGCTGCCGGGCATGATCGACAAGGGCTGGGGCAGGGTGGTCAACATCACCTCGCAATCGGTCAAGGCGCCAGTGGCTATTCTGGGGCTGTCGAACGCGGCCCGGACCGGGCTGACCGGCTATGTCGCTGGCACGTCGCGGCAGGTCGCACCTTACGGGGTGAACATCAACAACCTGCTGCCCGGCAGCCATGCCACAGACCGGATCGACGCGCTGGACCGATCAACCGCCGAGCGTGAGGGGATTTCCTTTGACGAGGCGCGCGCGATGCGCCAGTCCACCATCCCCGCCGGACGCGATGGCAAACCGCAAGAGTTCGGTGCCGCCTGCGCGTTCCTGTGTTCGCAGCATGCGGGGTTCATGGTCGGGCAGAACATCCTGCTGGACGGCGGCAACGTGAATGCGACGATCTGAGCCATGTCGCAGGGGTTTTCGCTGAAAGATCAGCTGTTCAACGCCGACAAGATTGCCTATCTGGCGGGGTTGTTCGATGAGGCCTCCGGGGCGTTCGGCCACCGCGCGTTCGAGGCCCGTGTCATAGCGCGGCTGCCCGATCTGGAACTGAAAGAGCGCATCGACTGGATCGCGGCCTGTCTGGCCGAGGCGGTGCCGGGCGATCTGCGGACCGTCGCGCCGGTGATCATCCGCGCACTACCGGAGCCGCTTGATCCGACGCTCAGCGATGATGATTTCGGCGATTTCATCTTCGCGCCTCTGGGCGAATGGGTGGTGCGGGTTGGTGCCGATGATCCGGACCTCTCGCTGGATGTGCTCGCGGAACTGACCCAGCGGTTTTCGATGGAATGGGCGATTAGGCCGTTTCTGAACGCCGATCCGGGCCGGGTTCTGGACCGGATGGAGCGGTGGTGCGATCACGACAGCTATCATGTCCGCCGTCTGGTCAGCGAGGGCACCCGACCGCGCCTGCCCTGGGGGCAGGCGGTCTCGCTTGATCTGACCGATCCGTTGCCGTTGCTTGACCGGTTGCACGCTGATCCCACCCGCTATGTGACGCGCTCGGTCGCCAATCATTTGAACGATATCGCCAAGAAAGACGCCGATTTGGTGCTCGGGCGCGTTTCAGATTGGCGCGCGCGCGGTCAGCAGAATGCAGAGGAACTGCGCTGGATGACCGGCCATGCGCTGCGCGGTCTGGTCAAGCAGGGGCATCCCGGCGCGATGACGGAGCTGGGTTATGACCCGGATGCAGAGCTGAGCGCCGTGCTGAATTTGCCCGACACGGCCCGCATCGGTGAAGTGCTGGCCTTCACGGTCGATCTGACCGCCCCGCGCCCGACCCCGGTTCTGGTCGATTACATCATTCATTTCAAGCGCTCCGGCGGTAAAGTGTCGCCAAAGGTGCACAAGCTGAAGCAGACCCGTATCGAGACGGGCGCGCTGAGCCTGTCGAAAAAGCACAAGCTCAAGGGCAATGCCACGACCTTCAAACTGGTGCCGGGCAGCCACCTGATCGAGGTTCAGATCAACGGGCGCACCCGCGCCAGCGCCACGTTCGACCTGCTGCCGGAACGGTAATGTTGTGTCGATGGTCAGAAGCCTCTGACTTTCATGTCATATAACAGGTTCCTTTTTGGAATGGGGGAAACTGCTGCAGAAGCGGCAAGCAGCGAAGGCGCTAAAAGAGCCAACTCTTCCGATTTTCTGTGGTGCAGCTAAAGTCTGCTTTCGGGATGATTTTGTTGAAAACTCGAGAAATCGGAAGCTACAATTTTTGGCCAATTTCCCATTCAAGCGCAAAGTTGGTCCGTATCCTCTGAGAGGGACCGCGCGCGCCGCGGGTGCATGAATACGCCTTTGGGCCGCCCCTCTCGTCAAATAAACCAACGGCCCTTCTATCGTCAAGAATTCCGTCGATTTGAGCTGAAATCGTAGTTTTTCAACGATGCCGGAATGCCGACTAAATCAACATCGAGACGATGATCGAGATCGGACTTTGATTGCATCAACTGCCTCGGCGTTTCGATAGCAGACATTTCTAGACGACCCTGAGCCGACCTTATAGCTCAAATGGCGATCCAGCATGACCAGACGTGAATTCCGCTGTTCGCTAGAAATCTCTCTATCAGCCGGACGTCACGAAAAGCCAGGGCGTGAGACTTGAGTCTTGGCACCCTCCAGCCCGCCACGCATATCGCGTATGGCATCCCCAATTTTTTTCCCATAGCGCAACAGACTACCCCCCAGAAGATAGACGCAGTCATCGCCATAATGTTGCACCATATCTGGCAGTCGTTCGATGCTCATGCCGCCACCGGGGCTTGGCAGAATTGCAGGGCCCATGCCCATAGGCGCGCGACATGCCTCAACAATCTGCGTGCATTCGTCTTGAGAGAATCCAAAGCGCCCGCCGTAGTTTGGAAAGACGGAAATATCCGTCCCCGCGAGACGCATCAATTGCCCCAACATCATGCCATGCCCGTAGCCGTGCTCCGGTGACAGGACATATGGGCCCAAATGGCTCGGGTGCGCCATAATGGGAAGGTTTAGATCAGCGTCCCGCGCCAATCTGTTGATCGCATCAAAACCAAACAGGCCGGGGATGACCAAGATGCCCTCGGCCCCTGCCTCTTTGGCGTAATAGGCCATATCGCAGACCTGATCGCCGTGCCCGCCGATGTTGGCGAAGTAAAGCGCGCGCGATGTATCGCCTTGGTCGGCGCGTTCCTGATTGGCCTGACCTACGGCGGCAGCGCAAGCCTTGATCCGGTCTTTGAAAGGGGCGGCGTCCTGATTGGCGAGCCCATGATCCTCTTTGATGATATCAGCGCCGGCCACAGCCGTCAGATAGCACAGCCGCGCAAGGGTTTCAGGCGATGAGCCCTGTGGTTTGATCACCGGACAGACATAGCCACCCGCCGTGCGACCCGTCAGTTCGCGCAGACCGGCAGCACCGAAACGCGGCCCGGGAAAGCGGGACCGCAGATCGTCGTTGGGGGTCAGGTCAATGGCTTTCACACCACGCAAAATGGAGGCATTGCCAAGGATAACGTTCAACAGCTGCGGCAACTCGCGGCCCACGGTGTCGATGTGATAGCCAATTTTTGCGGTCCAAACGCCGTCGCCGTTGGCCGTGATGTCCTGCACCTTTCCCAAAACGGTATCTTCAATATACCCCGAAGGTACCACGTCGCGGGGGATCTCCACCGTGTCCTCCAAAGCAATCGCCTCGGCCCGCGCTGTGGCGTCTGCATCGTCGTCGGCCAGTATGCGGTAGGTGACCGAGAAGCGGTCCATCAAAGCCCCTCCGCTTTTGCCAGCGAGTGCACAGCATCGACGCGGACTTGGGCCAGGTCTTGCTCGGTAATGCCCAGCTTTTCGCCCATCAGATCCTCGATCCCTTGGGTCAGGGCCAACGCATCCAACCCGTAATACCGCATCAGATAGGCGCGGCTGCCGCCGTGGGCGTAAGTATCGTTCAGACCCAGTCGCTTGAGCTTCTTGCCCACGCCGTTATCGGCCATGATCTCGGCCATCAGTGATCCGATGCCGCCCTCGGTGACGTGGTTCTCGAGCGTAATGACGCCGCCTTTGACGCTATGGATGTGATCCAACATGGTCACCTTATCAAAGGGCTTGATCGTGTTCAGATGCAGGTGACGCACCAACACACCTGCCCCTTTCAATGCCTTGGTGGCGCGCATCGCTTCTTCTGTCGTGATCCCTGCGGTGACGATCAGAATGTCGTCTCCCATGGACACCTCGCGCATTTGTCCCACCACGATCGGCGTATCAAACAAGCGCGGCACTTGCCCGCGCAGCACGCGGCAATAGACCGGCCCATCGATGCTGTCGGCGGCGGCGCAGATGCTTTCGACTTCGGTTGCATCGCCTGTTTCAAGGATGGTCATATTGGGCATGGAGCGCATGACGCTGATATCTTCAATCGCTTGGTGGGTCATGCCGCCCGGTGTCGTAATGCCCGGCAAAAAGCCCATGATCCGCACTTTGCGGCGGGGATATGCAATCGAGGCCATCAACTGATCATAGGGCCTGCGGTAACAAAATACCCCAAAAGTATGGATGAACGGACGGTATCCGGCAAGGCCAAGCCCGCCAGCAAAGCTCATCATGTTTTGTTCGGCCATGCCCAGAGACAGGAACTGATCGGGGTGGTTGTCACGGAATTTGTCGATCTCGCAAGACGACGTGAGGTCGGCCGACAGACACAGCACATCGGGGTTCGCAAGCGCGTGTTTTTCAAAGGCAGCCTCGTAAGGGCGCGATACCATTTCGGCCATCAGCGGGCTCCTTCGTAGTCAATAGGGGCGACGCCCAACGCGTCCGCGATCGAGATGTTCATCCGCGCGCGTTCGTCTTCGGATTCGAAGCGGACATAGTGAAGACGTGGAAAACGTTCCTCGAGGATCGGCATGGCATGGAACGGGTTGGAGTGGGCGAGGATGATCAACGGCTTGCCGACATGCGGGGTCTTGGCCGCATCGCGCATCGCGCCCAGATCATGGGCGTCACATTCGGCGACAACGGCACCGAATTGTTCCATCTTGGCACGGATGTCGCCGACTTCCATGACGCTGTCCATCGCCCCGTCGCATTGCTGGCGGTTCACGTCCATAATCGCTTTCACGCTGTCGATGTGGTGGTGCGCACAGCATTGGATAGCCTCCCAGGTCTGACCTTCCTGCACTTCACCGTCGGACATGTAGACCCAGGTCTTGCCCGTTTCGCCGCGTTTCTGGCGGCCCCAGGCAAGGCCCGCCGCCGTGGACAGGCCAATGCCCAGCGTGCCGTTGTGCACCTCCATGCCGGGGCTATGTTCCGCGCCGATCATTTCGACGCTTGAGCCGTCTTTGTTGAACATCTCAAGGCCTTCTGGCGCCATGCGCCCGACCTCGATCAATGTGGCATAGGCAACAAGGGCATAGTGCGCAGGCGCAATGAACAAGCGGTCCAGATCGGCCTCGAACGGGCCGTTATATCCCGCACCCGTGTGATAGCCGGGGTTGTCCGCATGGGGCACGCCCGCGAACAGTTCAGGGATCATCGGCAGGGTGGGGGCACCCAAATTCAGCTCTTCATTGTAAAGCCAAGCCAGTTGCTCGGCCGCGGAACAGGCCTGCGACAGATATCCGCCATTGTTGCGCATCGCATGTTCAAAGACGCGGCGACGGATGCCAAGCGCAATGTCCTCGGTGGATTTTTCGTTCTTCATCAAAATACTCCGCTTTGGCGGGCTAACAATCCAGCGTGGACTACAGAGAGGACCATGAGGCCTGTGATCGGACGCGAGGGATTCTAGAATTCACACCGTTGCGGAGGATATAGCTGCCAAAGGCGCGGGCTTCGCTGCATTGCACGACGGCATAGCTGCGTGTGATTGATTGCAATGCTCTTGTCGCGGGATGCTGGACGGGGCAGCCCCCTCGGGTCTGCGTGCGTTCAGAATGTCCCAAACTGATGTATGTGCCCCGTTCATTTCATCCGGCGCATCGCCCACTTGCATGCGCCGCGCTGCGTAATCGTGAAAGGAGCCGATTGGCATCATTTCGGTGATGATGTCGATGACACTTGGTGTATCCTGTCCGGGATATTGAATGACCGAACTGTGCGGACATACCGCCGTTGCAGACACCGCCTGATAGTTTGTATCAGCTACGGCAAGCTCGTCCCGATGTCCCATTTGGGCAAGGCAAGCCAGCAGGTCTGGTGTGGTATTCGGGTCAATTCCAAATAGCATCGGTGTGTTTCGCATCCTTGGCAAAGTGATCTGCGGCCCGCCAGACTTGCGGGCCGCAGATGTCAGATTAACGCGTCGGCAACGGCATCCAGTCCGCCACCGCGACATCCGCATGTTGGAACTGGGGCATTTGGGCCCCCAGATCATCCATGTTTTTGATGTCCTGCTCATTCAGGAAATCCTGCGTGATCAAGGTCGGCGGCACCACAACGCTTGCGCCCGGATTTTCGCCCGTCAACAGCAGCGCCAGTGCCCGCACCGAGACTTCGCCAACCACAGCCGGATTGGTCGCCACCGTCGCAACCCAAGCGGAGCCCGGTTCGCGCATGGCAGAGATGTCGGCAGTGGACACATCAGCGGAGTAGATATCCACGTCATCGGCCATACCGGCTTCGTCCACGGCGATTTTTACACCCTTCGCAAATTCGTCATAGGGCGCGAACACGACCGAGATAGTCGGGTTGGCTTGCATAACCGAACGGGCCTGGTTCGCGATCGAATTCGCAATTGGGTTGTCTAGAGTTCCGAAAACAGCGGCTTCGGTGATGTCGGGATTGGCGTCTTTCACTTCTTCCCAGGCCACGTTGCGGCGATCCAGCGGCGCGATGCCAGGGACATAAACATAGCCTGCGGTGAAGGCGTTGCCGTTGTCTTTCAATGCTTGCTCAAGCGCGAGCTTACCCAGAAGGTAGTCAGACTGTTCGATCTGTGGAATGGCGTCGTTTTCAACGTTAACGTCAAAGGCCACGACCTTGATACCGGCATCAACCGCACGCTGGGCTGCGTCTTTCATTGACTCGGTCAATCCGTGCTGGATGATGATGCCGTCTACGCCAAGGGCGATCGCCTGATCGACCATATCAGCCTGAAGCGCGGCATCCTGACGGCTATCAAAGACGCGTAGGTCCATGCCAATGGTCTCTGCCTGCGTTTCCACGCCCGACAGATACGACTGGAAAAAGTCACCCGTCGAAAGATACCGCACCAATGCGATTTTCACGTCACCGGGATTGTCGAGCGGCGCTGGCATATCGGCAAGTGCAACGCTTCCATATCCGGCCAACAGCGCGACGGACCCCATGAGTTTCATAGCTTGGCGTCGTAACATAATATTTCCTCCCATTATGTTGGTTCAGGTCTTTCCACCCGCGCTTCGTTTGGCGCTGAGGTAGAAGGTAAAGACAAGCGCAAGCACAAGGACCGCGCCCTTGACAAAATCCTGGGTGTAATAAGGCGCGTTCATCATCGTGAGGCCTTGCAGCAAGATGCCCACAAACAGCGCGCCGATCGCGGTGCCAAAGGCATTTGCACGTGCAGCACCCAGCACCGCGAAACCGATCAAGGCGGCGGCCACACTATCGAGTAACAAGTTGTTGCCACTGGCAATGTCACCCCTACCCAGACGCGCCGCCAGCAAAATACCTCCGATAGAGGCGGTCACGCCAGAAATCATATAGGCGGCAATCTTGTAACGGTTCACGTTGGTGCCTACCAAGGCGGCGGCGCGCTCGTTCGAACCGATGGCATACATCAGACGGCCATGACGGGTGAGTTCAAGAAAGACCCAGATCACAACGGCGGTGATCAGGAAAATGACCACAGGCACTGGGACCAGCTTTTCGACAAACAGGTCAAAGCGGTGCCGCCCCAGCCATAAAAAAGCTGCCGAAAACGCACCCTCTGCGGCGCTGCCATCGGGCAGCTTCATGCCGGTTGCGATAGAATTGCCCTGCGTTGGAATGCGCTGCAAGCCAATCAGAAGGAACATCATGCCAAGGGTCGCCAACAGGTCTGGCACCTTGAATTTCACGATCAACAGTCCGTTGATCAACCCAACGATGGCCCCCATCAGCAGACACAACAACACCGCGGTCACCGCAGACATTTCAAGAATGACCATCGCGTAAGCCGACAGCATCAGGGCAGAGGTAGCGACCGAGCCGATGGACAGATCAAACCCGTCGACAACCAAGGTGCAGGTCACGCCAAGCGCCAAAATGCCCGTGATTGCCACAGACTGCAGGATAAATGCAGCAGACCGCGGCGAGGCAAAGCCATTCGCCGACAGGCTGAAATAGATCACCATGCAAAACAGCAGGATCAGGAACCCGAAGCGGATTGCAAAGGTAAGGAGTGTCTCGCGCGTCATCTAAGCATTCACTCGTGGTTGCGCGCCAGAGGTGCCGGAGACCTGCGCAATCAGCGCCTCCATATCCACGTTGCGGTTTTGATGTTGGCCTGCAATTGTACCTTCGTTCAGCACAATAATCCGGTCGGCGATCTCAAGCGCTTCATCCAGTTCGGCGACAAAGACCAAGGTGGCGCGCCCCTTGGCGGTCTCGCGGATATGCGCACCGATGTCGCGGCGCGCGCCAATGTCGACGCCTTGGAAAGGCTCGTCCAACAGCAAGACGCGGCAGCCCTTTAAGAGCCAGCGACCGATCATCACTTTTTGCTGGTTGCCACCTGACAGCGTGCCAATACCGTCATCGTCGGACTGGCACACGATGCCCAGGCGGCGGATCATGTCCTGCGCCGCCTGGCGTTGCGAGCGGCCCTTTAGGACCGTTGCACGGCTGAACAGACGCAGAAACGGCAGCGTCATATTGTTGGCAATATCAAAGTCGGGGATCACCGCGTTCGTGCTGCGATCTTTAAAGGACATAAAGACACCCGCCGCAACGGCCTGCGCCGCATTTTGCGGCGCATAGGCCCGCCCGGCGATCCGCATTTGCCCCGCCTTTGGGCGTTGCAGGCCAAAGATGATTTCGGCCAGCTCGCTTTTTCCGCTGCCCAAAAGGCCCGTGATTGCAATAATTTCTCCGTCGCGCGCAGAGAAGGACACCGGCGCGGACCCTCGTGACAAGGCCAGCGTGTCGATCTCCAGGATAGGTTGCCCGCCGTCCTGCACGCCGATGTCTACATCGGTCATGCTGTGCCCCAGCATCGCCGTGACCGCCCCGTCATAATCCAGCGGGCTCTGCTCAAACATGCCGGAAATTTCACCGTCACGCATGCACACGATCCGATCCGCGATGCGGCGGATATCAGACATGCGGTGCGAAATATAAAGGATCGCGACGCCCTGCCCACGCAACCTGTCAACAAGCGAGAACAACCGGTCTGCCTCGGATGCTGAAAGCGACGACGTCGGCTCGTCCAGAATGAGAACCTTCGGCTCGTATGCCATGGCACGTGCAATGGCGATCATCTGCCGGTCCGCGACTGATAGATCCGCAACCTTCGTACGCACATCCATGGTCAAACCCATGTTGTCGGCCACCTTCTGCGCAGCACGGCGGAGCGCGCCATCACGTACCAACACCCCCGCACCAGGTTCGGTCAGACGGTTCAACATCAGGTTCGTCGCCACGTCCAGATCGGGAATAACCCCGTCGTCGATAGATTGATGCACCGTGACAACGCCGTGGGAAATCGCATTGGCCGCGTCGGTCGGCAGGTAGGCGACCCCATCCAGATGCATGGTTCCGGCATCATGCCCGTGGAAGCCGCAAAGCACCTTCACAAGCGTCGACTTCCCCGCACCATTCGCCCCCATCAGCACAACAACCTCACCCGCGCTCAGATGCATATCGATGCCGCGCAAAACGTGATTCCCGCCAAAGGACTTTTTTAGACCTATGATTTCGCAGGTTTTCATGTCTCGCATTGGTCCTATGATTTGGGGCGCAGTGACCGTCACGACCTCAAGTTAGAGCGCTAAATATTCATTTGTCAAAGGATATGTCTATTGACTAACAATGATGTTTGCGCATGATTTAAAATGACAAAAGGAGGGTTGCGATGACACAAATCGGGCCGAATACCGCTTATCTTGCGCTCAACACACAAAGCTTGCCAGAGCGCCTGGCGAACGTGCCCGTCCTGATGCAGCAACTTGGCGACGACGTGCAGCAATGGGACGTCAAAGAAGTCGGTGATGGCAATCTCAATCTCGTTTTCATCGTGCAAAGCCCCAAAGGCAGCGTCATCGTCAAGCAGGCTCTTCCTTATGTAAGGCTGGTCGGGGACAGCTGGCCTTTGCCGCTTTATCGCGCTTTCTACGAATATCATGCCCTGACCCGTCAGGCGCAGCGTGATCCCGGTTCGGTCCCCGAAATTTATTATTTCGACGAAAAACAAGCGCTGATCGTGATGCAGTTCCTGTCGCCCCATGTGATCTTGCGCAACAAGTTGATCGCGGGCGAAACCGTCGCTGGCCTTGGTGACTTCTGCGGCAAGCATTGCGCGCGCGTGGCGTTCCGCGGCTCTGAGTTATCGATGAAAAGCGCAGACAAAAAAGCGGATGTCGCGCTATTTGCAGGCAATGTCGAAATTCCCGCGATCACCGAAGGGTTGGTATTTACCGATCCCTACTTTGATGCAGAGATGAACAACCACACGCCCGAACTGGATCCCGTGGTCGCCCGCCTGCGCGCCAACGCGGATCTGAAACGCATCGTGCAATCCATGCTTGCCAAATTCGCCAGCAACACGGAAACGATGCTGCACGGCGACCTTCATTCTGGCTCGATCATGTCCACGGACACCGAAAGCCGCGTGATTGATCCCGAATTTGCCCAATACGGCCCCATGGGATTCGACATCGGAATGCTGACGGCGAATTATCTGATGGCCTATTTTAGCCAACCCGCCCATCGCGGGGATGATCTGACAACCTATCAGGCATGGATTCTGAGCGTGGTCGAAAAATGTTTTGCAGCCTTCCAAACGGAATTCCGTCAGCTTTGGATGACAGAACGGACCGGTATGCTTTATCCCAAGGCGCTGTTCGAGGATCAGGGCCAAAGCAGTGAAAGCGCCTGTGATGCGGTGCTGGCCAACATCTGGTTGGATGCGCTGCGGTTCTGCGGGATCGAGATGCACCGCCGCTGCTTATCGCTCGCCCACAACGCGGATTTCGAGAGCATTGAAAATACAAGCATCCGTGCCCCGTTGGAAGCGCGCAACATCGAAATGGGCCTTGCGCTGATTTTGAACGCAGACACTCTAACCACCCCCAAAGATCTGACCGCGCTTGCGAAAGTGTTCAACGAAAAGGATATCCTATGAAAGTCAAAGGGACCCATTACCGCTCTTTGTGGTGGAACCATGACGACGATGTTCTTGAAATCATAGATCAACGGTCGCTGCCCTATGAATTCGTGACCCGGCAGGTCAAGACCATGCGCGAGTTCGAGGATTCAATTGTCGAAATGCGTGTGCGCGGTGCCCCGCTGATTGGTGCGACCGCAGCTTACGGCATGGCGCTGGCTATGAAGCTGGACCCTTCTGATGCAAATATGGATGCCGCTTGGGCAAGCCTGAACGCAACGCGTCCGACAGCGATCAATCTGCGGTGGGCGCTGAACCGATGCCGTGCGTCATTGCTACCTTTGAATCCGTCTGATCGCGCAGCGGCGGCTTTGGAACTGGCACATGCCATTGCGGATGAAGACGTCGAGATCAACCGCCGGATCGGTGTAAATGGTCTCAAGCTCATACAACACATTGCGTCCCAAAAACCTGACGGCGAACCTGTGCGCCTGTTGACCCATTGCAACGCAGGCTGGCTTGCCACCGTTGATTGGGGCACAGCCACCAGCCCGATGTATCAAGCTCATGATGCAGGCATCCCGCTGCATGTCTGGGTTGATGAGACCCGCCCGCGCAACCAAGGGGCGCTCACGTCTTGGGAGCTCGGCAGTCACGGCGTGCCGCACACCTATATCACCGACAATGCAGGTGGGCATCTGATGCAGCACGGGCAAGTGGATATGGTCATTGTCGGAACCGATCGCACCACTCGGCGCGGCGATGTCTGCAACAAGATCGGCACCTACCTCAAGGCGCTCGCCGCCCATGACAACGGCGTACCTTTCTACGTTGCTCTGCCTTCGCCCACTATCGACTGGACGGTGGAGGAAGGTGTTGCCGAAATCCCGATCGAAGACCGCAGCCCGCGCGAAACAACACATATTCAAGGCACGCGCGAGGACGGTTCGCTTGACGTTGTGAAAGTGACCCCCGAAGGGACAGCGGGCGGCAACCCCGCCTTTGATGTGACCCCAAATCGGTTGGTTACAGGCTTGATCACCGAACGCGGTATCTGCGATGCTACCCCCGAAGGTCTGGCCGCGATGTTCCCGGACCTGTCTAAATCGGAGACATAAATGCCATCAACAGCCGCGGCACCCCCGAAACCAACAGGCAGCAGCCTAGGCCGCGTGTCACGGCTTGAAGACAACATTATCGAAGCGGCATGGCTCTACTTCCATGATGGCCTCAATCAGGGTGGCATCGCAAAACGGCTCAACGTTAGCCGCGCGTCGGTGGTGAATTATCTGGCCGAAGCGCGCCGCCGCGATTATGTGCGCGTGGCCTTGGACAGCGACATTTTTCGCAACAATCAGCTTGCCTCTGATCTCAAGGACAAGTTTGGCATTGATGACGCGTTGGTCGTGCCCACTGACACCGCCTCGGTGAGCCGCTCAAACGAAAGGGTTGTGCAGGCGGCGTCTGACTGGCTGCCCAATTTTCTGAACCCCGGAGACCAGCTTGGCGTTGCATGGGGTGAGACGATCTATCGTTTGGCTGAAATTGCGCCCAAGCTGACGCTGGATGATGTGACCATCGTGCAGCTGATAGGCTCCAAGCCCTCGGAAATTGGGTTCGCCGCCGAAAACTGTGCCGCCACGCTCGCCCAAAGATTTGGGGCCAAATGTGAGAACCTGCATGCGCCGCTTTTGCTCTCCACTGCTGAGCTGTGTGAGGCGCTCAAGGCTGAACCAATAATCGCGCATCAGCTTGAAATGGTCGCGCAGTGCAAGAAAACAATTTTCGCGGCGGGCACAACAGACCCCGAAAGCCATATCGCGATGACGGGGCTTTTGGACCGCGAAACACTGGCACAGATGCGCGACAAGGGCGCAACCGGCGTGATTTGCGGACGCATCATTGACCAGGACGGCACCGCCATGCCCGCCCCAATCGAGAACCGCATGATTGGCATTTCGCTAGACCAGATGCGCGAAAAAGAAATGGGCATGTTGGTGTCAGCGGGCATCGACAGAGTACCCGCCGCACGCGCCGCCATGCTTGGCGGGTATGTCACACATCTTGTCACTTGCGCGGCTTCGGCTGCTCTCTTGTTGCAAGATGCGCGATGATCCACGGGGATGAACAGACCATTAGGCAAGCCGTTATAGACGGCTGTCGGTGGATGATCGCGTCGGGCCTGAACCAGGGAACGTCTGGCAACGTCTCGGTGCGCTGCGGGGATGAAATGATCATCACGCCGTCGGGCGTAACCTATGATGACTTGGTGCCCGAGATGATGTGTCGTGTTCCGCTTGACGCTGCGCCTGATCTGAAGGGTCCATATCCCCCCAGCAGCGAATGGCGTTTCCATCAAACGATCCTGAGAGAGAATCCGGCACAATCAGCCGTGGTTCACGCCCACCCGGCACATGCCACGGCCTTAGCCGTACAGCGCCGCCCGATCCCTGCATGTCACTACATGATTGCGGCTTTTGGAGGCAACAATGTCCCGCTGGTAGACTATGCCTTGTTTGGCAGCGCCGAACTGGCGGATATGATCGCCTCGGCATTGAAAGATCGCCATGCCTGCTTGATGGCCAACCACGGTGCTATTGTCACGGGCGACACGCTGGCGCGCGCGCTTTGGCGCATGGAAGAGCTTGAAAACCTCGCCCGCATCTATCTGCTTGCCCAAACAAACGGCACGCCCACGCTTTTGACCGACGAACAAATGCAGGATGTGATCAGTGCATTCGCTGGCTACGGGCCGCGTCAAAGTACAAGAAGCGTCTAGCCTTCAATACAGCGTTGGAAAAGCAGTCGTTGACGACGCTGGCGGCAAGGCTGGA
>NZ_JAMFMB010000044.1 GCF_023502395.1 Ruegeria spongiae
TTTCGCGATCCGCGAAGGCGGCCGCACGGTTGGAGCCGGCGTTGTGTCCAAAATCATCGAGTAACAACGCTTAGGCGTTGTTACGGTGGTGACAGGCGATTGTTCACAGAACACTCTGCCGCGAGTCACACCAACGAACAAACAAGGCCGCTCCATCAAGGAGCGGCCTTTTTCGATTGTTCTAAGTCAGCAAAGCAACTGGTTGCGGAGACGTTCCCTCGCTGTCAGCGATCATGAGCAGCACTTATTGCAAAAGCCGATCTGTGCATTGGCCTCCGGGCCGGCAACGACAGCCGCAGTTCCGCATATTTAGCGCGCAAGCATAGAGATGTATTGTAACCCTAGTGGTCTACAACCCTAAGGTTATGAAGCTGACATTCTGTTTGCGCGGAGAAAACGTCTTTTTGATCAATGGAAACGTGTCCTGCAGAAACGAAAACCACCAATTGTCAGTTTCAACAGTACAATGCGCGTTTTCACCATTCGGCAACATGGTAGCTGCCGGTCGCGTGCAGATGTTGAAGTAAACGAGATGAGAGACGCTGGCGATCTCCGAAATGACGTTTTGCATGTCCTCTTTGGGGATATGCTCCAGAACATCCGTGCAAATCACAGCATCGCATTCCGTGACGGGTAACACCGAAAACTGGGGTATGGCAGGATCGTAGCGATGGGCCTCTGCATCCAGTAGCTTTGCCAACCAATCAACCGTGTGGGACCGGCCACATCCATAGTCGAGGATGGACTGTATTCCATCAAACTTGGAAAACACACGCATCATGGGGCCAAGAAGGTCCTCCGACGAGCGGCCATAATTGGGTTTGTTGCGGTGGATCATTTCGTATTGGCCAATGAGCTCGTTACGCCGTTTCAGGACCCGATCAGCTTCTGTCATTGGGAGATCTCTCTTACATTGATCCGTCGCATCCGTGCGATGCCCTGCCCTCGTGGCCGCAGTCCCCATCTAAAGCACTGAACGCGTGAGAGTGGCAATCGCGATATGTGCGGGTCCGCGAGATATTGAGAGCACGCGTTGGACCGTTTAGGTTTCTGCGAAATGGTGGAAAAAAGGCCGCCCTGAAAGAGCGGCCTTGCTTGTCTGTGCCGGGCATCGAGGGCCTATTGCGGGATCTCGCCATCCAAACCTTCGACATAGAAGTTCATGCCCGCCAGTGTGCCGTCATCGGCGGTCTCACCTTCGGCCAGCCAGTCGCTGCCGTCCTGCTTATTCAGCGGGCCGGTGAAGGGGTGATAGCTGCCATCGGCCATTGCGGCTTTCATCGCCAACGCCTCTTCCTTGACATCCGCCGGAACCGCGTCGGAGATTTCGCCGATCTCGACCATGCCCTGCGCGATCCCGTCCCAGGTATTCACACTTTCCCACGAGCCATCCATCACCGCCTTGGTACGGGCGATATAGTAAGGCGCCCAATTGTCGATGATCGAGCTGACGCGCGGCATCGGGGCGTATTCGCTCATGTCCGAGGCCTGGCCAAAGGTGATCACGTTGCCCGCGTCCTGCGCGGCGGCTTGCGGCGCAGTGGAATCGGTATGCTGCAGGATCACGTCGGCGCCCTGTTCGATCAGGACCTTGGCGGCGTCCGCCTCTTTCGCCGGATCAAACCATGTATAGGCCCAGACGATCTTGAACTCGACATCCGGGTTCACCTTCTTGGCATGGATATAGGCCGAGTTGATGCCCCGGATCACTTCGGGGATCGGGTAGGAGCCGATATAGCCAACCACGTTCGACTTGGTCATCTTGCCCGCGATATGGCCCTGCACCGCCCGGCCTTCGTAGAAGCGTGCGGAATAGACCGAGACATTCGGCGCGGTCTTGTAGCCGGTGGCGTGTTCGAATTTCACTTTCGGGAATTTCTTGGCCACGTTGATGGTCGGGTCCATGTAGCCGAAGGAGGTGGTGAAGATCAGATCCGCGCCGTCCAGCGCCATCTGCGTCATCACCCGCTCGCTGTCGGGACCTTCGGGTACGGATTCGACAAAAACTGTCTCGACCTGATCGCCGAACTCGGCTTCGACCGCCTGACGGCCCTTGTCGTGTTCATAGGTCCAGCCGCCGTCGCCGACAGGGCCGACATAGACAAAGCCGACCTTGGTCTTGTCCTGCGCGACGCCAGCGGTCGCCATCCCCAGCGCCATCGCCGCCGTTGCAAGAAGAGTGGTAAGTTTCATCAGGTTCTCCCCAGTTGGTTTTCTAAGTTGGCCTCTAGTGCGAGGCATGGAAAATCCGGCCGAGCGACGCTGGCGCGCCGCTTTTGTCAGCCGAAAGGATCACGAGCACAAGGATCGTGATGATGTAGGGCGACATTGCCAGATACTCGACCGGAATGGCAACGCCAGCTGCCTGCAGGTTAAGCTGCAGCACGGTGATTCCCCCGAACAGGTAGGCCCCCAGTAAAACCCGCCAGGGTTTCCAACTGGCAAACACCACCAGCGCCAACGCGATCCAGCCGATGCCCGCCGTCATGCCCTCGGTCCATTGAGGCACACGTACGAGGCTGATATAGGCCCCGCCAAGACCGGCGCAGGCACCGCCGAACATGATCGCAAGGACGCGAATGCGGATCACCTTGTAACCCAATGCGTGGGCAGCGTCGTGGTTTTCACCCACCGCGCGCAGGATCAGGCCCAGCCGCGTGTATTTCAGCACGGCCCAGACCACAGCGATCAGACCGATACCGAAATAAAGCACCAGATCATGGCTGAACAGGATCGGGCCGACGACCGGCAGATCGCTTAGCCAGGGGATGTTCAGTTCCGGCGTACTGGGAGGTTTCACACCCACGTAACTTTGCCCCATCAACGCGCTTAGCCCCAGCCCGAACAGGGTCAGCGCCAGACCCGAGGCCACCTGATTGGCCAGCGCCACTTGCGTGAGTAGAACAAACAGTAGCGACAGGACCGCGCCGCCAACCGCCGCGGCGACAAAGCCAAACAATGTCGACCCGGTCTCGACCGTGATGGCAAAGCCGCAGATCGCGCCGATGATCATCATGCCTTCGACGCCCAGGTTCAGAACGCCGGCTTTCTCGACCACCAACTCTCCGATTGCGGCGAGCAGAAGCGGGGTTGCGGCGACCATCAGCGAGGCGATCAGCAGGACGGGATTAATCTCGGATAGGTCCATGACTCAGGCCACCTCTTTCAGCGCCAGTCGCAGGCGGTAATTGGTCAGAAGGTCGAAAGCGAGCAGGAAGAACAGCAGCATTCCCTGAAACACCTGGATCGCAGCGGCGGGCAGGCCCAGCTCGGACTGCGCGATCTCGCCGCCGATATAGGTCAGCGCCATCAGGCTGCCCGCCAGCAGGATACCCACCGGATGCAAGCGGCCCAGAAAGGCCACGATGATCGCAGTAAAGCCATAGCCCACGTTGAAATCGATGGTGATCTGACCCGAAGGACCGGAGACCTCGAAGAGCCCGGCAAGACCCGCCAGCGCGCCCGCAAGCCCGAGGCAAAACAGGATCAGCCGGGCCGGATTCACACCGGCAAACCGCGCCGCACGCGGGGCCTCGCCTGTCAGCCGGATGTGAAAGCCCAGCATGTGCCGGTTCAGCAGCACATAGGCGAAGATCACCGCGATCAGGGCGGCCACGACACCCCAATGCATGCCCGAGCCTTCGATCAACTCGGCATTATAGGCGCTGGCATAGGATTGAAAATTGCGCGAGCCGGGAAAGCCGAACCCCTCGGGGTTCTTCAACAGGCCCAGCGAGACCGAGGCCAGCATTTGCTCGGCCACATAGACCAGCATCAGCGAGACAAGGATTTCATTGGTGCCGAAGCGCACCTTCAGAAAGGCCGGGATCATGGCCCAGGCCCAGCCCCCCAGCGCGCCACCGATCACCATCAGCGGAAAGATGTACCACGCCTCAAGCGGGTAAAACGCCAACCCGACACCGGCGCCGACGATGGCGCCCATGATATACTGCCCCTCGGCGCCGATGTTCCAGATGCCCGCTTTGAACCCCAGCGACAGACCAATTGCGATCAGCACCAGCGGCGCGCCTTTCACCAGAAGTTGCGGGCGGTAATAGAACGAGAATTCGCCAAAGAGCGGTTCCCAAAAGATGGTCATGATCGACTCGACCGGGTTTTTGCCAAGGGCCGCAAACAGCAACCCGCCAAAGAACATGGTGGCCAGTACCGCGACAATTGGCGTCGCCAGCGACCAGGCCTGCGAGGGCTGGGGTCTTTTTTCCAGAACGATCATGCGCGCGCGCCCTCGTTGTTTTTTCTTGCCTCAAACATGCGCCACCTCGATTCCGTGCGCGCCGCCCATCATCAGGCCGATCTCATCCACGCTCAGCTCGGTGGTCGGGCGGGGCGCGCTCAGCCGGCCTTCGTTCAGCGCGGCGAAGCTGTCCGAAATTTCCATCAATTCATCAAGGTCCTGAGAGATGCAGACCACAGCAGCGCCACCCGCCGCCAGATCCAGAATGGCCTGCCGGATCGCCGCCGCAGCGGCGGCATCGACGCCCCAGGTTGGCTGATTCACAACCAGCACATCGGGGTCCTGCAACACCTCGCGACCAATGACGAATTTCTGCAGATTGCCCCCCGATAGCGACCGCGCCGCATTCTCTGGCCCCGGTGTGCGCACATCAAAAGCCTTGATGATCTTTTTGGCAAAACCCTGCGCCTCGGCCCATTTCAGAAAGCCCCGGTTTTCCAGCCCTTCGCGGACCGAGCCGGTGAGCAGCGCGTTTTCCGTCAGGCTCATATCGGGGGCAGCCGCGTGGCCCAGACGTTCCTCCGGGGCGGTCAGCAGGCCCATGCGCCGCCGCGCCGTCGGACCTTCTTTTCCGATGGGTTGGCCCGCCAGCTTGACCGCGTCCCGGTCTGTTGTGATCTCGCCAGACAGCACGCCCAGCAATTCGTCCTGGCCGTTGCCCGCAACCCCGCCGATGCCCAGCACCTCGCCCTTGCGGACGGTCAGGTGCAGGTTCTTGAGTGCGGTCCCGAATTCCGAGGGCGAGGGCACCGACAGACCGGAGATATCCAGCGCAATCTCACCGAATTCGCGTCCACCGCGCTCGGGCGTCTGCAGCGTGTCGCCCACCATAAGCTCGGCCATCTGCCGCGCCGAGGTTTCGGAGGGAATGCATTCGCCCACATTCTTGCCCAGCCGCAGGATCGTGGCATGATCGCAAAGCGCGCGGATTTCCTCGAGCTTGTGCGAAATATAGAGGATCGATGTCCCCTCGGAGCGCAGTTTCTGCAGCGTCTGGAACAGGATGTCGACTTCTTGCGGGGTCAGCACGCTGGTGGGTTCATCCATGATCAGCAGCTTGGGGTCCTGCAACAGGCAGCGAATGATCTCGACCCGCTGGCGTTCCCCGGCGGACAGGTCCCCAACGCGCCGGTATGGGTCCAGCGGCAGGCCATAGGTCTCGGACACGTCGCGGATTCGCGAGGCCAGATCGTTCATCGCGGGCGGGTTTTCCATGCCCAGGGCGACGTTTTCCGCCACATCCAGCGCGTCGAACAGGGAAAAATGCTGGAACACCATGGCGATCCCGTCGGCGCGCGCCGTGCGCGGCTCGGATGGGGCAAAGGGCTGGCCGCGCAGTTCCATGGTGCCGCTGTCGGGCTTCACCAGCCCGTAGATCATCTTGACCAGCGTTGACTTGCCCGCGCCGTTTTCGCCCAGCAGCGCGTGCACTTCACCCTCGCCAATGTCGAAGGAAACGGTGTCGTTGGCAACAACGCCGGGATAGGCCTTGGTCAGGCCCTGCAGTCTGAGAAGTGGGGTGGTCACGCGCTCAGATCCTTTTTGTTTTCCAAGGCTTTATGGGGCCGCAATATCTGCGCCGCAACACCTACGGCGATCATTTGAGGATGTTTGCCCAGCGTCGGGTCACCGATCGGGCAGGTGATACGCGCAATCCGCTCGGGCGGATGCCCCAGGGCCCGCAGCCGGGACCGGAATCGCGCCCATTTGGTGGCCGATCCGATCAGCCCGGCAAAGGCGAATTCATGACGGAGCAAATGGTCGCACAGGTCCAGATCAAGCACATGCGAATAGGTGAGCACCAGATGCTCGGCCTGTGATGGCGCATACGCCACCAGATCGGCGGGCTTCGCCGCCGGAACCACTGTTACAACGTCGGGCACGGTTTCAGGAAACCGCTCTGCACCGGTATCCACCCATGTTATCGCCAGATCGGGCAGCGGGGCCAGCACATCAACCAGCGCCCGGCCGACATGGCCAGCGCCCCAGATCCACAGCGCGCGGGCAGGCTTGTGAACCGGCTCGATCATCCAGCCGTCGATCAATTGCGGTTCGGGCGCAAGGCCCTGACCACGGCGCGCAGCCAGCAGCCGCTTGACCGAGAGCGGCATCTCAGAGGCTCCAACCGGACGTGCGATCACCTCCGCGGTCAGTTCATTCAGGGTGCTGGCGTCATAGATTTCGCTCAGCAATTGAACCACGCCGCCACAGCACTGGCCCAGATCCGGTCCCAGCGCGTGTTGGCTTAGAACGCGCGGCTGGGTCTGTTGTCGCGCGGCCCCGGCCGCCCGAAATTCAAGCGTCCCGCCGCCGATCGTGCCGGATTGTCCGCCCTCCCAAACCAGCATCGCCGCGCCCACTTCGCGCGGGGACGAGCCTTTGATCGACGCGATCACCACACGTACCACGCGGCCATGGGCAGCAACCGCCGCGCGCAGGGTGTCCAGATCAAGCCCCATCGCGCACCCTCCGGACCCCGCGCCAGATTTCCTCCGCAGTGGCGGGTGCGTTCAGCGCCGGATAGGTCGAGCCGCAGGCCGCGACCGCGTCCGACAGCGCCAGCCAGGCCGAGATGCCCAGCATGAATGGCGGCTCGCCCACCGCCTTGGAGCGATAGATCGTGTCCTCGCGGTTCTCGCCATCCCAGAGCGCCACGTTGAAGATGTCGGGCCGGTCCGAGCAGGTGGGGATCTTGTAGGTCGAGGGTGCATGGGTGCGCAGCGCGCCACGCTCGTCCCAGACCAGTTCCTCGGTCGTGAGCCAGCCCGCGCCCTGCACATAGCCGCCCTCGACCTGCCCGATATCCAGCGCCGGGTTCAGTGACGCGCCTGCATCATGCAGGATATCGGCGCGCAGGATACGGTTTTCGCCGGTCAGCGTGTCCACCGCCACTTCGGTCAGCGCCGCGCCATGGGCGAAGTAGAAAAATGGCCGCCCGTGGCCCTTGATCCGGTCCCATTCGATCTTGGGGGTCTTGTAAAAGCCCGTGGCCGACAGGCTGACCCGTCCCTGATAAGTCAGCGCGGCGGCTTCGGCAAAGCTGTAGCTTGCCTCGCTCACCTCGACATGACCGTCCACGAAGCGCACCGATCCGGCATCCGCCTGATGGTGTTCGGCAAGATAGACCGCCATCCGGTCGCGGATCGTGTCACAGGCGGCCTTGACCGCCATACCGTTCAGGTCGCTGCCCGACGAGGCCGCGGTGGCCGAGGTGTTGGGCACTTTGGCGGTGTCGGTTGCGGTGATCCTGATCATCTCCGGCGGGATGGCGAACCGCGCCGCCGCCACCTGCGCCACCTTCTGGAACAGACCTTGCCCCATCTCGGTGCCGCCATGGTTCAGATGCACCGAGCCGTCCTGATAGACATGCACCAGCGCACCGGCCTGATTGAGATGGGTCAGCGTGAACGAGATGCCGAACTTCACCGGCGAGAACCCGAGCCCCTTCTTGATGATCGGGTTTTCCTTGTTCCACGCGCTTATGGCCAGCCTGCGCGCCGCATAGTCGCTTGAGGCCAGCAGCGCCTCGGTCATCCCGTGCAGCTCGAAATCCGAAACCTCCATGCCATAAGGCGTCGTGTTGCCCTCTTCGGGCACGGGCCGGACCGGTCGCGGATGGGTGATCTGTTCCACCGCGCCCCGGCTGGTCAGGTCCGCATGCGGGTCAGCATGGCCAAGCGGCTCTGGTGGCTTGGTTTGCGCAGGTTGTGCGGCATGTGCCGGTTCATAGTAGTTGCGCTGGCGCAGTTCGACTGGGTCGATGCCCAGCACATGCGCGGCGTGATCCATCACCCGCTCGATCCCGACCACGCCCTGCGGCCCGCCAAAGCCGCGATAGGCGGTGGCGGATTGGGTGTTGGTCTTGAGCCGGTGGCTCTCGATCAACGCATTGGGCAGCAGGTAGGCATTGTCGGAATGCAGCATGGCGCGGTCGGCCACCGGCAGTGACAGGTCCTGTGCCCAGCCGCAGATCGCGTGATGCAGGAATGAGACGCCCTGAATATGCCCATTCGCATCGAACCCGGCGCGGTAGGAGATGCGGAACGCATGCCGCTTGCCGGTGATGGTCATGTCGTCATCGCGGTCATAGCGCATCTTGCAGGCGCGGCCTGTCATCCGTGACACCACTGCACAGGCCACCGCCAGCGCGTTGCCCTGGCTTTCCTTGCCGCCAAAGCCGCCACCCATGCGCCGGGCCTCGACCCGGACGGCATGCATCGGCACGCCCAACGCATCAGCGACCTTGTGCTGTATCTCGGTCGGGTGCTGGGTCGAGGAATAGACCATCATGTCGCCGCCCTCTTGCGGCATGGTCATGGCGGCCTGGCTTTCGAGGTAGAAATGCTCTTGCCCGCCCAGTTCGAAACTGCCCTCAACGACGTGCTGGGCAGAGGCAATCGCCCCCTCGGCGTCGCCCTTGCGATAGATGCGGGGGCCTTCCTCGAACCGGCTGTCTGCCGCCAGCGCCTGTTCGATGGTCAGGATGGGGGCCAGTTCTTCGTACTCGATCTTGCCCAGTCGCGCGGCCTTGCGCGCCGCCAGGTGAGAGGTTGCGGCGACCACATAAACAGGTTGTCCGATGTAATTGACCATATCCTCTGCCAGCAGGGGCTCGTCATGGATGGATGGCGAAACATCGTTTGCAAAAGGTAAATCTGGCACGGTCAGAACGGTGATCACACCGGGTGCCGCGCGCACCGCGTCCAGGTCGACCGTCCGGATGCGCCCTTTGGCAATCTCGCTGAGGCCAAAGGCCAGATGCAGGGTGCCTTTGGGTGTCGGAATATCGTCGATATAGCGCGCCTCGCCCGACACGTGCAAAGGGGCGGCGTCATGGGGCAGGGGTTTCGCGATACTCATGCACTCACCTCCAGCACGTTGCCCGCCGCGCCCTGGCTCTCTGCGAAATAGCGCTCCAGCATCGCGCGCGCCGTCTCTAACCGGTACTCGGCCGAGGCGCGCATGTCGCTGAGAGGGGTGAAATCGGCATCAAAACCGGATTGGGCCGCCGTGATCGTCTCGATCGTCCAGGGCTGGTTCAGCAGCGCTGCCTCGACCGTTGTCGCGCGTTTCGGTATCCCGGCCATGCCGCCGAAAGCAATCCGCGCGTCGGTGACGACACCGTCCTGGACGATGATGTTGAAACAGCCGCAAACGGCCGAGATGTCCTGATCGAAGCGCTTGCTCAGCTTGTAGCATTTCAGGCGGTCGGGCCGGCGCGGGAAACTCACCGCCTCGACAAACTCGCCGGCTGCGCGGTCCTGTTTGCCATAGTCGAGAAAGAAGTCCTCCAGCGGCAATGACCGGCGCGTCTCACCCCGACGCAGATGCAGCGTGGCATCGAGCGCAATCAGGGCGGGCGGGTTGTCCCCGATGGGGGAGCCATTGGCGATGTTGCCGCCCACGGTCGCCGCATGGCGGATCTGCACACTGGCATAGCGGCGGATCATCTCGGCATAAGAGGGATGCAGCGACGCGAGCGCCGCGCCCATCCGGTTCATGTCAACCATGGCACCAAACCGGATGCTGTTGTCGTCGATGGTGATCTCTTTCAGATCATCGCAGCCGTTGAGGAAGATCACCGGATCAAGTTCGCGCAATTGCTTGGTCACCCACAGCCCCACATCGGTGGCCCCGGCCACAAGAGTGGCCTCTGGTTGTTCCGCATAGGCCTGCGCCAATTCATCCGATGAACGCGGCAGCATCGGATCAGGCGCGCCGCCCGGTGCGGTATCCTGAATCCAGTCCGGCACCGGTTGTCCTTCGACCGCCTCAGCCGCGCGGATGATCGGGGCGTAGCCGGTGCAGCGGCAAAGATTGCCCGCAAGTTGCGTGTCGTGATCCGTCGCGCCGCTGCAATGGCTGGCCACCATCGACATCACGAAGCCCGGCGTGCAGAAGCCGCATTGCGATCCGTGGTGGTCGACCATGGCCTGCTGTACCGGGTGCATCTTGCCCTGCGGTCCCGAGACCCCCTCGACCGTCCGCACCGCCTTTCCATGCAGTTGCGGCAGGAACAGGATACAGGCGTTCAGCGCTTTCGCCCCGTCCGCATCGGTGACCATCACCGTGCAGGCCCCGCAATCGCCTTCGTTGCAGCCCTCTTTGGTACCGGTCAGGCCGCGCTCTTCGCGCAGCCAGTCCAGCAGGGTGGTGGTGGGCGCGCCCCCCCCGATCTCGATAGTCTCTCCGTTCAGAAGAAACGAGATAGTCATCATTTGAAGCCTGTCGCTTTACCCCGTGATCCCATGTGTGCCAGGCCTCGATGCGACGTAGAAACTCTGGCGGGCGTATTATGCGTGCGTGAAGAGGCGTGTGCCTTATATTCTGTCTGGAAGGTTAGGAACCGGGCGCTCGCTCTGGCAAGAAAAACTCCTTCTGCGGTGCAACATTTTGCGGCTGATCCACCTGTCATTGTGCAGTGGGAATGCCAATGAAGCTATTGAAATCATGTGCTTGGGTAAAATTGGCGCCGAGAGGTCCGAAAGACAGCTTCAAGAAAACCCGAACAATCCTGTGCAATTATTCGGCAGTTTCGCAGGGATCCGGCTTGAGCGCTTTCAACGGCCCGGCGGCTGCGATAGCTTCGCGACATGAGCAGCGATCCCCGATTCATTCATCTCCGCGTCCATACAGAATATTCCCTGCTTGAAGGCGCGATCCGCCTCAAGAAGCTGCCGGGCCTGTGCGAAAAGTACCAGATGCCAGCCGTTGCGGTGACCGACACCAACAACCTGTTTTCGGCTTTGGAGTTCTCCGTCACCGCCAGCGGGGCGGGCGTTCAGCCGATCATCGGCTGTCAGGTCGATCTGGCCTATGTGCAAGCGCAACCCGGCGAGAAACCGAAGCCGCCCGCCCCGGTGGTTCTGCTGGCGCAGTCCGAGGCGGGGTATGAGAACCTGATGAAGCTGAACTCGTGCCTGTATGTGGACAAAGGCGGGCAGTTACCGCAGGTGACGCTGGACGAGTTGCAGGCTCATTCCGGCGGGTTGATCTGCCTGACCGGCGGTCCGGACGGCCCGGTGGGGCGGTTGTTGCAGGCTGGCCAACGCCCGGCGGCAGAGGCGCTGGTGGATCGTCTTGCCGCCATGTTCGGCGACCGGCTCTATATCGAACTGCAGCGCCATCCTGGTGACGGCGGCGCGCCCGAGGCCGAACGGCTGACCGAGCGCGGGCATGTGGAGATGGCTTATGCCAAGAACATCCCGCTGGTCGCCACCAACGACGTCTATTTCCCCGAGGCCGGGATGTATGAGGCGCATGATGCGCTGATCTGCATCGCCGAGGGGTCTTATGTCGACCAGCAGGAGGACCGCCGCCGCCTGACCGCGCAGCATTACTTCAAATCCCCTCAAGAGATGGCGACGCTGTTTGCCGACCTGCCCGAGGCCATCGAGAACACTGTCGAGATCGCCAAACGCTGTGCCTTCATGGCGTATCGGCGCGATCCGATCCTGCCGAAATTTGCCGATGACGAGATTGAAGAATTGCGGCGGCAAGCCAATGAAGGGTTGAAGCAGCGCCTTGCCGTTATCCCGCATGCGGTCAGCGTCGAGAAATATCAGGAACGGCTGGATTTCGAACTGGGCATTATCGAAGGCATGGGCTTTCCCGGTTATTTCCTGATCGTTGCGGACTTCATCAAGTGGGGCAAGGATCAGGGAATTCCGGTGGGGCCGGGACGAGGGTCTGGCGCGGGGTCGCTGGTGGCTTATGCGCTGACGATCACCGACCTTGATCCGCTGCGCTACAGCTTGCTGTTCGAACGCTTTCTGAACCCCGAACGGGTGTCGATGCCCGACTTCGACATCGATTTCTGCATGGATCGTCGCGAAGAGGTGATCCAGTACGTGCAGGAGAAATATGGCCGCAACAAAGTTGGCCAGATCATCACATTCGGTGCGCTTCTGTCCAAGGCTGCTGTGCGCGATATCGGACGCGTACTGCAGATGCCCTATGGGCAGGTGGACCGTCTGTCCAAGATGATCCCGGTTGAAGGCGTCAAACCGGTTTCCATTGAGAAGGCCCTGAAGGACGAGCCGCGCCTGCGCGAAGAGGCGCGCAACGAAGAGGTGGTTGATCGGTTGCTGACCTATGGCCAGCAGGTCGAAGGGCTGCTGCGCAACGCCTCCACCCACGCCGCCGGTGTGGTGATCGGCGACCGTCCGCTTGATGCGCTGGTGCCGCTCTATCAGGACCCGCGCTCGGACATGCCCGCAACCCAGTTCAACATGAAATGGGTGGAACAGGCGGGGCTGGTTAAGTTCGACTTTCTGGGCCTCAAGACCCTGACCGTGATCCAGAACGCGGTGGATCTGATCCGCAAGTCGGGCCGCGACCTGCATGTGATGGCCGACGGTACCCAGCTTTATGACCCACCCGAAGGCGCGGTGAACGAGATCAACGCGATCCCGCTGGATGACGAGGCGACCTACAAACTTTATTCCGCCGCCAAGACGGTGGCGGTGTTCCAGGTGGAAAGCTCGGGCATGATGGATGCGCTCAAGCGCATGAAACCGACCTGTATCGAGGATATCGTGGCGCTGGTGGCGCTCTACCGTCCCGGCCCGATGGAGAACATCCCGACCTATTGCGAGGTCAAGAACGGCCAGCGCGAGATCACTTCGGTTCATCCGCTGATCGACCATATCCTTGAGGAAACGCAAGGGATCATTGTCTATCAGGAACAGGTGATGCAGATCGCGCAGGTGATGGCGGGATACAGCCTTGGCGGGGCCGATCTGTTGCGCCGCGCGATGGGCAAGAAGATCAAGGAAGCGATGGATGCCGAGCGGCCCAAGTTCGAGATGGGTGCGGGCGAAAATGGCGTGGATGCCAAAAAGGCCTCCGAGGTGTTCGACCTGCTGGAAAAATTCGCCAATTACGGCTTCAACAAATCCCACGCGGCCGCTTATGCCGTGGTCAGCTATCAGACCGGCTGGCTGAAGGCGAACCACCCGGTCGAGTTCATGGCGGGTGTCATGAACTGCGATATCCACCTGACCGACAAGCTGGCAGTGTATTTCGAAGAGGTTCGCAAGGGTCTTGGCCTGCCCTATGTGCCGCCTTGCGTGAACCGTTCGCAGGCGACGTTCGATGTGGCGGATGGCGAACTGGTCTATGCGCTGGGCGCGCTCAAGAATGTCGGTGTCGAGGCGATGACGCTGGTGGTCGAAGGGCGTGGCGAGAAGCCATTTGTCAATCTCTTCGACGTTGCCCGTCGGGTAGACCTGAAGAAGGTCGGCAAGCGCCCGCTTGAGATGCTGGCGCGGGCAGGGGCGTTTGATCAACTCGACCCCAACCGCCGCCGCGTCTTTGACAGTCTGGAACCGCTGATGAACTACTCGGCGGCGATCCATGAGCAGAAGAACTCCAATCAGGTGTCTCTGTTCGGCGAGGCGGGCGATGATCTGCCCGAACCGCGCCTTGCACCCACGCCCGACTGGCTGCCTGCAGAACGTCTCAGCGAAGAGTTCAAGGCGATCGGCTTTTATCTGTCCGGCCATCCGCTGGACGACTACATGCCCGCGCTCAGGCGCAAGCAGGTGTTGACGCTGGATCAGGTGACCGAAAAGTCCCGTGGCGGGCCCTTCATTGCCAAGATGGCGGGCGTTGTGGCCGGTCGACAGGAGCGCAAGTCGGCGCGCGGCAATCGCTTTGCCTTTGCGCAGCTCTCGGACACGACCGGGGCCTATGAGATCACGCTGTTTTCGGAAACGCTCGAAAAAAGCCGCGAATTTCTTGAAACCGGTGCTCATGTCGTCCTGTCCGCCGAGGCCACGATGGAGGCGGATCAACTGAAGCTGTTGGCGCGGTCGGTGGGACCGATCGACGCTACAGTGGCGGATGCGGGGGCGACGGGCCTGCGGGTTTTCGTTGACGCGGCCGAGGCGATACCGACCGTCGCCAGGGTGCTCGAAGGTGCCGCAGAGGCTGCGCGCAACGCGGGCAAAGGCCCGATCCAGCTTTGCCTGATCGCATCGGGCCTGCCGGGCGACGTGGAAATGGACCTTGGCCGGGATTTCCCCATCAACCCGCAGATCAAAGGGGCCATCAAGTCGCTGGAGGGGGTTCTGTCGGTCGAGGAACTCTGACTATCCCGGCCTCTGTTCGGAGGGGGTGCAAATCGACTTTCCGGTCGCAGGATGCTAGGCTGAGATCTGCGGATGCCCCGCTGCAGGAGCCGAATTTGAGGAGCGCAATCGCGATATTGGCCTCTATGCTCTCGATACTGTCGGGGGGTGCAATGGCTCAGGACGGTTCGGTGCCCGAGTGTTCACTCGCTCTGGCGTTTGCGCTCGACATCTCGACCAGTGTTGATGAGATCGAATATGAGCAGCAACGGGTGGGTCTGGCCGCAGCGCTGCAGGATGAAGAGATCCGCGCCCTGATCCTTGCCAACCGGGGCACCGTGATGCTGATGGCCTATGAATGGAGCGGCGAGACCCAGCAGGCGACCATTGCCCCATGGAGCGCGATTGCAAGCGAGGGTGATCTGGCGGGTTTCGCTACGCGTCTGCTTGGCCATAGCCGTATGAATGATGACTACCCCACCGCGTTGGGGGCCGCGATTGGCTTTGGCACCACGAAACTCAACAAGGTTTCCGCCTGTGCGCGTCTGGTCCTGGATATTTCGGGAGATGGCGCCAACAATCACGGGTATCCCCCCGAAAGCGCCTATCGGCACTTTCCTGCGGCTGGGATAACGGTCAACGGGCTGGTGATCGACACCGGTGATACAAGTGTCATCGACTATTATCTGGAAAAGGTCATTCACGGCCCCGGCGCCTTTGTCGAGATTGCGCTGGGCTTCGAGGATTACGAACAGGCCATGAAGCGCAAACTGATGCGGGAAATCCCGGCGCCGCAATTCGCCCGGCGATAGGGCGCAATCCCTACCACGTTACCTGAAAATCAGATCTGTAGCCGCGAGGGCGAAACCTCATCTGTATCCGTGGGATGTTCGGCAATCGCCTCTATGCCTGCGCGCAGTGTGGCGGCTGCGGTGTCGACCGACATGCTGGGTGCGCCGAGGTTTGGCACCAGCGCGGCCACTTGAGGCAGGTGCGGCAGGTGAACCCAGCCCGCGCGGATCTCGGAGCCGGAATGAGCCAGGTGATGCAGGATGCCATACATCAGGTGGTTGCAGCAGAAGGTACCCGGCGCGTCCGAGATATCCGAGGGAATCCCGGCGGCACGCATGTTGTGCACCATAGCGCGGATCGGCAAGGTCGCGCGAAAGGCCACCGGTCCGTCCGGCACCGTCATCACATCCTGCAACAGCTTGCCCGCATTGTCGCGCAACCCATAGCGCGCGCCGTCATTGAGGTTCTGCGCGATGCGTTCCACCGTGACCATCGCCCGCCCGCCAAACTCCCCCATCATGACGACCGCATCGGGGCGCAGCTCTGCGATTGCGTCTTTCACAACGTCGATACATTCGAAAAAGCTGTTGGGGATGATCCGCGACACGATTGTCAGACCGGCCACGATTTCACCATCAAGGTGACGCGCCACTTGCTCGGCAGGGTTGACCGGAGTGGTGCCAAAGGCCTCGAATCCGGTCAGTAGCAGGGTTGGCGTGGCTCAGCCTCCGGGTGGCGCAGTGGTTTCCCGACCATAGGTCGCCAACCAGCCCTGGGGGAAGCCCCGACCGTCAGTAATGCGGCGGCCGCTCGTCTCCGATCACCACGCCGCCACCGGCCTCCTGTTCGCGGCCGGCCTCGCGTTCCATCAGCATCTGGACCCGGTGGGTCAGCCGGTCGATCTCGGTCTGCTGGCGCGCCACGACCGCGCTCATCTCGTCGACGGTCTTGGTCAGATGGGCGATCTGTTCTTCAAGATGTTGCATAGGCGGGCTCCTTGGCGTTTTCATCGTGATACAGAGGCATCACCGCACTTGCCAGAGCCACATGGCCTGAGCGCGCGGACAGGGAGGATCACCATGAGCGTCATCATCGAGCGCAACGCGGCAGTCACGACCATCACGATCGACCGGACGCAGGCGCGCAACGCGGTGAACCCGGAAACGGCGCAGGCGCTTTATCAGGCATTTCTGGCGTTCGAAGCGGATGACAGCCAGTTGGTGGCGATCCTGACCGGGGCGGGCGGGTTTTTCTGCGCCGGGTTTGACCTGAAAGCCGCCGGATCGGGGGCGGCGGATGACTGGATCAGAAGCCTCGACATTCCGCAAGGCTGGACCGACCCGATGACGCAACCCTGCCCTGGCCCGATGGGGCCGACGCGTCTGATGCTGAGCAAGCCGGTGATCGCCGCCATCGAAGGTCCGGCCGTGGCGGGCGGTATGGAGCTGGCGGCCTGGTGCGACATGCGGGTGATGGCGCGGGGCGCGGTGACCGGCGTGTTCTGCCGCCGCTGGGGCGTTCCGCTGCTGGATGGCGGTACGGTGCGGCTGCCCGCGATTCTGGGGCAAGGGCGGGCAAACGACCTGATCCTGACCGGACGCCCGGTGCAAACGGACGAGGCGCAGGCCATCGGTTTTGCGAATTATACCTGCCCGCAAGGCGCCGCGCTGGAGACCGCCATGGGCCTGGCGCAGGACCTGGTCCGCTTTCCGCAAGGCTGTCTGCGCGCCGATCACCTCTCGGCCCGGCCCGCACCTGTCGATCTTGCACAGGCGCTGCGTCGGGAATGGGCCTCTGCCGCGGTGTTCGAAGAGGAAAGCCGCGAAGGGGCCGCACGCTTTGCGGGGGGCAAGGGAAGGTCGGGGGATTTCGCCGATATCTGAGCGCGCCTTGCGCAGCATCTCCTGGTGGGACGGCGCAGTGGCTTGCCCCGGCTGGGGGCATCGGCTAGACCGCGCCCGGAACCACCACCCCAAGGATGCCCCGATGGCAAAGCCCAAGAAACAGCCCCGCCCCAAGGCCGTGACCCCAAAAGGATTTCGCGACTATTTCGGAGGTGAAGTGACGCAGCGGACCGAGATGCTGCGCGCCATTGCCGGGGTCTATCATCGCTACGGGTTCGAGGCGCTGGAATCGAGCGCGGTCGAAACCGTCGAGGCGCTGGGGAAGTTCCTGCCCGATGTGGACCGCCCCAATGAGGGTGTCTTTGCCTGGCAGGAGGTCGACGACAAGGATCAGGGCGACTGGATGGCGCTGCGCTATGACCTGACAGCGCCGCTGGCGCGGGTCTATGCGCAACACCGCAACGACCTGCCGACACCCTATCGTCGCTATGCGATGGGACCGGTCTGGCGCAACGAGAAACCCGGCCCGGGCCGCTATCGCCAGTTCTACCAATGTGATGCGGATACGGTCGGCAGCGCCTCGATGGCTGCGGATGCCGAGATTTGCGCCATGCTCAGCGACACGCTGGAAGCCGTCGGCATCCCGCGCGGCGACTATCTGGTGCGGGTCAATAACCGCAAGGTCCTGAACGGTGTGCTTGAGGCGATGGGGCTGGGCGATGATGCCAGCGCGCGCGACAACGTTCTGCGCACCATCGACAAGTTTGACAAGGTGGGCGAGCAGGGCGTGCGGGAACTGCTGACCAAGGGGCGGCTGGATGCCTCGGGCGCGTTCATTGATGGAATAGGTCTGAGCGCGGATCAGGCCGAACCGGTGATCGCTTTTCTGACCTCGAAGGCGGCGGATGCTGCCGGGACGCTGGCCAATCTGCGCGCGGCAGTAGGCGACAGCAAGACCGGCGCAGAGGGCATCGCGGAGCTGGAACAGATCGGCGCGCTGCTGGAAGCGGGTGGCTATGGGCCGGATCGGATTGAAATTGATCCTTCTGTGGTCCGTGGTCTTGGTTATTACACCGGGCCGGTCTACGAGGCAGAACTCACCTTCGAAATCCTCGACGAAAAAGGCCGTAAGCGGCAATTCGGTTCGGTTGCGGGCGGCGGACGCTATGACGATCTGGTCAAGCGCTTCACCGGGCAGGAAGTGCCTGCCACCGGTGTCTCGATCGGGGTCGACCGGCTGCTGGCGGCGCTGCGCGAAAAGGGTCGTTTGACCGCGCAGGCCGAGGGGCCGGTGGTGGTCACGGTGATGGATCGCGACCGGATGGCCGATTATCAGGCGATGGTGGCCGAGCTGCGCAACGCGGGCATCCGGGCCGAGGTCTATCTGGGCAATCCGAAGAATTTCGGCAACCAACTCAAATATGCCGACAAGCGTAACGCACCCATCGCCATCATCGAGGGTGGGGACGAAAAGGCCAATGGCATCGTGCAGATCAAGGACCTGATCCTGGGAGCGAAACTGGCCGAAAGCGCGACGCTGGAGGAATGGAAAGAACGCCCCTCGCAGATCGAAGCGCCGCGCGGCGAGTTGGTGGCGCAGGTGCGTGCGATGCTGGCGGCGCAAGCCTGATGGCGGATCGCGCTGAAACGCTGCTCAAGGCCGCCAGCCTGCGCGCCCGGTTCGAGGCCGAGGGCGCGCGGGTGGTCGAAGCGGCGATCCTGCAACCCGCCGAGGCCTTGCTTGACCTCTATGGCGAGGACATTCGCGCGCGCGCCTATGTCACCTCGGACGCGCTGCGCGGCGAACAGATGCTGCGCCCCGATTTCACGGTGCCGGTTGTGCAGATGCATGTGGCCGACGGTGCCGAACCGGCCCGGTACACGTATTCGGGCGAGGTGTTCCGGCGCCAGGAGCACGACCCGGACCGCCCCAGTGAGTTCATTCAAGTGGGTTATGAGGTGTTCGACCGCACCGACCCGGCCCGCGCTGATGCCGAGGTGTTCGCGCTGATCGCGCAGGCGCTTGATGATGTGCCGATAACCGCCTCGACCGGTGATATCGGCATCCTGATGGCCGCTGTGCAGGGGTTGAAAACCGATGAACGGCGCAAACAGGCGCTGATGCGGCATATCTGGCGGCCCCGCCGGTTCCGCGCCCTGTTGGAACGGTTCGGCGGCCAGCGCGCGGTCAGCGAGGCGCGTGCAGAGATTCTGGCAGGCACGGGAAGGGTTGAAACGGACGCGCCGTTGATCGGCAAGCGAACGCAGGCCGAGATTACCGGGCGGATCGACGCGCTGCGCGCCGATCATGCCGCGCCGCCGATTTCCGAGACCGAATTGACGGCGCTGGAAACCCTGCTCACCATCCGCGAAACGCTGCCCTTTGCGTTGGAACATCTGCGCGATGTGGCGGTCGATCTGCCTGCGATCGGCCCGGCGCTGGACCGGCTTGAGGCGCGGATCACTGCGCTGGCGGCGCGTGGGGTGGATGTGGATCATCTGGAGTTCGAGGCCTCCTACGGGCGGACCTCGATGGAATATTATGACGGGTTTGTCTTTGGTTTTTACCGTCAGGGCCGTCCCGACCTGCCACCACTGGCCACGGGCGGGCGTTATGACGCGCTGACCCGCTATCTGGGCGAGGGGGCCGAGATTCCGGCGGTGGGCGGCATCCTGCGCCCCGGCCTGATCCTTGATCTGCAGGAGAGCCTGACATGAGCCTCAAGCTTGGGGTCCCCTCCAAGGGCCGCCTGATGGACAAGACCTTTGCCTGGTTCGCCAAGCGCGGGATCGAGCTGTCGCGCACCGGGTCGGATCGGGAATATGCTGGCCGGGTGGACGGGGTTGAAAACATGTCTCTGGTGCTGTTGTCAGCGGGGGAAATCCCCCGCGAACTGGCAGCGGGGCGGATCAATCTGGGCGTCACCGGCACTGATCTGGTGCATGAGAAACTGCCGCTCTGGGAACAGCAGGTCGAGCAGATCGCGCCGATGGGGTTCGGCCAGGCCGATCTGATCCTCGCGGTGCCGCGCGCCTGGGTTGATGTGGATACGCTGGGTGATCTTGACGCCGCCGCCGCCGCTTTCCGCGCGACCCATGGCCATCGCCTGCGCATCGCCACCAAGTATCACCGTCTGGTGCGCGAGTTCCTGACCGAGGCCGGTGTGGCCGACTACACGCTGGTCGACAGCCAGGGCGCGACCGAAGGCACGGTCAAGAACGAGACCGCCGAGGCGATTGCCGACATTACCTCGACCGGGGAAACCCTGCGGGCCAACCATCTGAAGATCCTCAGCGACGGAATGATGTTGCGGTCTCAGGCCACACTCTGGCGCAGCCGCGTTGCCCCGTGTCGGGGCGCAGACCGCAAGTCGCTGGACGAGCTTCTGGACCGGATCGCGCTTTAGAGAGGCGGGCCGGTGAATTCCTGCCCGTGCTGCGACGCGATGCGAGCCATCGCATCCGCGTCCAGCGCACCGTCCTGCAACGAGGCATGCAGCGCACGGAACATCGACTCCATCCTGTAGGCGGGCGAGAATACGTAGCGCAGGCGCCCCGGAGAGGCTCCGACATTCTTGAAGGCATGCTCGGTGCTGCGCGGTATGAAGGCCACATCGCCTGGGGCAACCCTGCTGCGTTCGCCTGCGATTTCGAATTCGAACTCACCCTCCAGAAAGAAAAACGTTTCATCCTGATGGTGGTGGATATGGCGACCCGGCCCAATGCCGGGCTGCACGATATCCTCGAACACCTCCAGCGCGCCGCCGGTCTGATCACCGCTGAGCAGGATGCGCAGGGTGATGGCACCGGGGAAATCCAGAACTTCGCAGTCGGAGTAGGCGGAATGGGTCATGACGCGGCTCCCTCTGACGACGCAGGAGCAGGTTAGCGCTGTGCGCTGGTCAACAAAACACGGATGGTTGCACAGGTTCTGTGCGGTTCAGAGCACGCCGATCTCGGCCAACGCCCGGTTCAGATCATCCGGGAGCGCATCTTCGGAGTGCCGGGTTTTTGGCAGATCAGGCGGTGTGTCTTCGGGCTTGAGGTAACGCCAGCCCTGAAACGGGCGTTTCTGGGCGCTTTGTGTGCGGTGCAGATCCGGGTCCAGCACGATGGCGCAGCGGCGGATGCCGTCCGAGCCCATCACCTCATCCATGCGCAGAATGCGCTGGCGGCATTGCACCTGCCCCTTGATCACCCAATAGATCGAGCCGCCTTTGAGAATCTCCGCCTCGCGCTTGGGCCACATGCGGGTGACATGGCGCGGCAAGCCGTCTTCGGACTGCGCGGCGCGTGTCTGTTGCCAGTCGGCCAGCGTTTCGACGCTTTCCGATCCGACCGACAGCTTGATGAGATTCACATACTTATCCACAGAGTCGCCCCCAAGAGTGGCTCATATTGTAGTGTTTGTGAGCGAAACTTCAAACTGTTGTGGCATCAGGCGCGGGATTTGGGTAAATTAGAGCGCCCTACCAGTATCAGGAATCACCCGATGAGCCGTTTTGCCGCCCCCATCTCGGAACAGATCTGGGACATGAAATACCGCTTCAAACAGGCGGATGGCACGTCGATCGACCAGACGGTCGAGGACACCTGGCGGCGCATCGCCCGCGATCTGGCACAGGTCGAGAAAGACCCCGATCTGTGGGAAGACCGGTTTTATGCGGCGCTGGAGGATTTCAAATACCTGCCCGCCGGGCGCATCACGGCCGGCGCGGGCACCGCGCGGCAGGTGACGCTGTTCAACTGTTTTGTGATGGGCACGATCCCCGACAGTATGGGCGGCATATTCGACATGCTGAAAGAGGCTGCGCTGACCATGCAGCAGGGCGGCGGCATCGGATATGATTTCTCGACCATCCGGCCCAAGGGTGCGGCGGTCACAGGCGTTGCGGCGGATGCGTCCGGTCCGCTCAGCTTCATGGACGTCTGGGACGCCATGTGCCGGACGATCATGTCCGCGGGCTCGCGGCGCGGGGCAATGATGGCGACGATGCGCTGCGATCACCCCGATATCGAGGATTTCATCACCGCCAAATCCGACCCTGCGCGGTTGCGGATGTTCAATGTCTCGGTGCTGGTGACGGATGCCTTCATGGAGGCGGTCAAGGCGGATGGCCCGTGGGAACTGCAATTCGGTGGTAAGGTCTATCACACCGTGCAGGCGCGTGACCTGTGGAACAAGATCATGCAGTCGACGTATGATTACGCCGAACCGGGCGTGATCTTCATTGACCGGATCAACACGGCCAACAACCTGAACTATGTCGAAACGATCGCCGCGACGAACCCTTGCGGTGAACAACCCCTGCCGCCTTACGGGGCCTGCCTGCTGGGCTCGATCAACCTGGCGCGGCTGGTGACGGACCCGTTCGAGGCCGGTGCCGCGTTGGACCAGACCGCGCTGCAGGACCTGGTGGCGACGGCGATCCGGATGATGGACAACGTGGTCGATGCCTCGAAGTTCCCGCTGCCGGAACAGGCCGCCGAGGCGCAGGCCAAGCGGCGGATCGGGCTGGGCGTGACCGGGTTGGCGGACGCGCTGCTGATGCTGGGCCTGCGTTATGGTTCGAACGAAGCGGCGCGTCAGACCGAGCGCTGGCTGCACGCGATCGCCCGCGCCGCGTATCTGGCGTCGGTGGATTTGGCACGCGAGAAGGGGGCCTTCCCCTTGTTCGACGCCGATGGCTATTTGGCCAGCGGGTCCATGATGGCGATGGATGAAGATGTACGCGACGCTATCCGTGAGCATGGCATTCGCAACGCCCTGCTGACCTCGATCGCGCCCACGGGTACGATCAGCCTCTATGCGGGCAATGTCTCGTCCGGGATCGAGCCGGTCTTTGCCTATGCCTATACACGCAAGGTGCTGCAAAAGGACGGCTCGCGCACCGAGGAAGAGGTGGTCGATTACGCTGTCCAACTCTGGCGCGACAAGTTCGGCGATATCGACCTACCGGAGCATTTCGTGAATGCCCAGACGCTGGCGCCTTCGGCACATGTCAGGATGCAGGCCGCCGCGCAGAAATGGATCGACAGTTCGATCTCGAAAACCATCAACTGTCCGGAAGACATCAGTTTTGAGGATTTCAAGAATGTCTACATGCAAGCCTGGGATCAGGGCTGCAAAGGTTGCACCACCTATCGTCCGAATGACGTGACCGGGTCGGTCCTGACGGTTAGCGAAACTGCCGATGCGGCACCCGGTGAGAACGCAGTGTCTCCCCACAGCATCGATGGCGGCGAGGTGGTCTATATGTCCGAGCCGCTTGACCGTCCACAGGCGCTGGAGGGCAGCACATACAAGCTGAAATGGCCCGACAGCGAGCACGCGATCTACCTGACCATCAACGACATCGTCATCGGCGGGCGGCGGCGGCCTTTCGAGGTCTTCATCAACTCCAAGAACATGGAGCACTACGCCTGGACACTGGCCCTGACCCGAATGATCTCGGCGGTGTTCCGGCGTGGCGGTGATGTGTCCTTTGTGGTCGAAGAGTTGAAAGCGGTATTCGACCCGCGCGGCGGGGCCTGGGTGCAAGGTAAGTACATACCGTCGATCCTAGCTGCAATTGGCGGCGTGATAGAGCGGCACATGGTGTCCATCGGCTTTCTTGAAGGTGAAGGCATGGGCCTGAAATCCGACCCACAGGCCCAAGTTGTCAACACCGACGCGCCCCGTGGGCCGGCCTGCCCGAGCTGCGGCCAATATGACATGCAAATGGTTGAAGGCTGCATGACTTGCCGCAATTGTGGCCATTCCAAATGCCAGTAACCGCTCGACCCGGCTTTTTTGTGGTGTGTCACGCGTCATGACC
>NZ_JAMFMB010000045.1 GCF_023502395.1 Ruegeria spongiae
AGCGGCCTCGACGGCAACGCGGAACAGAAAGACGATCTATGAAAATCGCTGATATTGGCAATTCCGAACTGGATTTCAGGCAATCGGGGGAGGCACGCCTACAGGAAATTTGCCAAAGGTTTGGATTTGAAAACGCATCCTACGCCCATATCGACAAGCATCACAACGTGGTCCACGGCTGCACCACATTCCCCGCTGAATGGGTCAGGCATTACGTCGACAACGACCTGGTCATAGCCGATCCTCTCATTCGGTTTGGAGCCAACATGATCGCACCAATCGACTGGGCAGTATTTGATGAACAGCGTGAACACGCGCCGCTATTCGACGCCGCCAGAAAGTTCGGCGTGGGACAGAACGGTCTTTCAATTCCAGTGATCAACCCTTTTGGCGAGCGCGGCGTGTTTACCGTCACGTCCAATGCGCCGCGTCCTGAATGGGACGCCTTGGTCGTGAGAATACTCCCTGCTCTTCGCCATGAAGCGCAGGTCCTGCATCTGCTTGCCCTCGATGTCATTGAAACCGTATTCAACTTTCCCTCGGATTCCCTCTCTGGTGAAGAGTTGGATGTGTTGAAAATGCTCGCGTCGGGTTTGATACCGTCTGTCATTGCCAGGCAATTGGGGCACGCTTCGCGAACCGTTGATGCGCTGACTGCTTCGATCACCACCAAGCTTAAAAGCCGGACGATCGAACAGGCGGTTGCGCGGGCAGTCAGTACCGGTTTTCTTAAGTGGAGTGATTTCTTTGCCGACCCGGTAGCCGAACTGGTCAATATGGAAAGTCAGCGGCTTTGCGGTGGGATCGTCCGTTGGGGTGGTAGATCGCACGAGTTGATCAACTTTGAAGACGGCAGACTGGTTCGGAACGTTGATAGCTTTCAATCGGTCCAGATCACGGACCTCGCGATAGAGTTTAACTTGAGTGCAAACGAGGTGGTCGAGGAACTTGGGTGTAACCGTGATCAAAGATTGTGGATCAGGTATCTCTGAAATCGGCTAAAACGCACTGCTTAGTCTTTGAAAAAAGCCCGCAGGTGCATGTTTCACATAGTTTCGCCTATGCGCCGTTGGCGATTTTTGCGGCACTCTGCAAGAGACTGATCGTTCGCTGGGTTTTGTCGCAAACTTCGCCCCTACCTGTCAGTTGGAGTACATCTCTGGTAGAACGGATCAGGCGCCAGACCTATCCCACCCGCGACGACGCCAGACAGGACGTGTTCGGCTACATCGAGATATTCTACAACCCAAAACACAAGCACACAAACAACGGCATGCTGTCGCCCGTTGACTTCGAAGAAAGACAGCTCAAACTCAAAAAGGCGGGTGTCAAATAAACTAGGGGCACCTCAGGTCTTTCATGAACATGCAAGTCAAATTTCTTCATCTGGCTTGAGCTTGACATAGCCTTCGTGTTGTCGTTTTCTCGTAGAGATGGTTCTCAACGACTTGTCGATGAGACTAAATGGGAACACGGTGAGGCGAGGCTAGAAGAGGCCAAATCCGTGACTGCCCCCGCAACTGTGAGCGGTGAGTGACCCCGAAGAATGCCACTGAGTTCTCGATTGACGAGGCTTGGGAAGGCGCGGGGAAGCCGAGACCCGTAAGTCAGGAGACCTGCCATCAAATATGTTTCAAACTAGAGCGGGGTGCTCTGGAAAGCAGTTTGTTGGCATAGAAACCGTGCTTTTCATTCATTAGCTTTCTAGTCTGCGCCCGTATCGCAGCGGGGCAACGATGGCGCATGAATTCAACATAAACATCCTTCACAGCATGATTAGACCGCGTGGTTGCTCGGGCACAAAAGGCTCTGCCCGTCACTGGCTCTTTCCGAAAATTGGTGCAAAGTGAGCCACGCATTTGTTTGTATACATGATCTCAGCTATCGCACACCCGGTGGAGTAGAATTACTAGTGGGCGCAGACTTTGCATTGGATCGGGGTGCGATTCTTGCAATAGCCGGGCCCAACGGCGCGGGAAAGTCGACTCTAATGCGCCTTTTGGCAGGTACGGTGGCTCCGACTTCCGGTTCAATCACTTTAGATGGTCAGCAACTTTCGGAGATCAAGCTTGATGAGCGAGCGCGCCAAATTGCATTTGTTAGTCAGAACGAGGTTCCTGACGGGCGCTTGCAGGTCCGCGACTATGTAGAACTCGGCCAGATGCCAATCTGGCATGAATACTCACGTGATGATCATAAGAACGCACTCGATCAAGTTCTGAAGTTGGCTCAGCTGGAAGATAAAGCAGATTTTCCAATTGCGTGCTTATCGGGTGGTGAACGTCAGCGCGCTCATATCGCTCGAGCACTTGCGCAACGTCCGCGCCTTTTGCTGCTTGATGAGCCGACAAATCACCTGGATCCGGAGGCGAAAGGTCGAATACTTTCGCTGATTTCCACACTCGGCGTCACGATCATAATGATCCTGCATGATCTTGTGCTTATTCCTGAGTTTGCCAGTCATGTAGCGCTTATGAAGAATGGGAGAGTAAGCCAATTTGGCTTGACCGATGATGTTCTGACGTCCCAGGCGGTGCGCTCGACTTTCGGTGTGGACTACCTGTTGCTCCCCCACGGCTCGAGATGTGTTCCGGTTCTCGACATTCGAAAAACCCCAGTACCTTTAGGAAGGAATCAAGATAAGTGATGAAGCACCTAAAGAGCGTTGCAACGATATCTATTTTGCTGACTGCAGATCCGGTAACGGCGGAAATTACAGTTGACAATTGTGGGAGCGAACTCACCTTCGAAGAAAGCCCTGAGCGGCTCATAGTTCACGATATGAACATGACTGAAATGGCCTTCGCTCTCGGATTGCAAGACAAGATCGTGGGCCTAACTGGCATTACCGGATGGTATAAGACTAGCCCCACGTTCGATGAACAGCGGGGGGATATTCCCGAATTGGCCTCCAAATATCCTACAGTTGAAAATTTAGTGGCCGCCTCACCAGATTTGTTTTTTGCGGGCTGGTACTACGGCATGAGACCTGGTGGTGAAGTAACGCCGGACACATTGGAACCCTTCGGCATTAGAACCCTCATTCTAACGGAAAGCTGTATCCATATTAACAAGGACCGTCCTCAAGCGAGCATGGACTTGCTTTTCGGTGACGTGGAGCGTCTTGGCCAGATTATGGGCGTAGAAGACCGCGCTAAGGGATTGGTCACGAACTGGAAGGAGCGGTTGGCGGCCGTCGAAGCTAGGACAAACGACGCCTTGGCACCGCGTGTCTTCTTACTAGATGGTCCGGCCGATTCACCCTTCACAGCTGGGAAATTTGCCATTCCTGACGCGATGATCGCGGCGGCGGGCGGAACAAACGTCACTCACGAGATGGACACGAGTTGGGGCAGATCGGCTTGGGAAACCATAGCGGCCGCGAATCCGGAGTTTCTAATCCTGCTCGACTATCAAACGGGCAATGGTGCTGAGGATACTTTCAAATTTCTGCAAGAGCATCCTGTGATGTCAGGCACCGATGCGGTATTAAACAAACGCTGGATCGGCTTAAGATACGAAGAACTGACGCCTGGGCCTGCCAATATTGAAGCGATTGAGAAAATCGCAAAGGCCTTGCATCCGGATCTATTCTGAGTTGCTCGGGTTTGGTGTGAAGTTGTCTTTTGGGGCGATCATATTGATCGCCCTCATCTTACTGTCAGTACTCTATGGTACAACCAACATCCCTCTGAACGAAGTTGCCACCGCACTGGCAAGAGGATTTGGTTGGAGCAAGGCGGAGCTCGCGCCCGCCCATCGTATCATTTTTGAGTTGCGATTCCCACGCGCCCTATTTGCAGCGATCATCGGGGCGGGTCTTGGTGTCGTTGGTGTCGTCCTGCAAACCACAACACGAAACGACTTAGCAGATCCATTTCTGTTTGGATTATCGTCTGGAGCAGCGGCAGGTACCGTTTTCGTGATTACGGTCACTGGAGATGTGTTAGGAACATGGACTCTACCACTCGCCGCATTTATTGGCGGCATCATCGCTTCGGCAATTGTTTTGGCTTTGGTGCATAGCCTTGGGAGTAGCGCGCCTGAAAAACTCATCCTCGCTGGCCTTGCCGTATCTTTCCTGTTTGGCGCGCTCACAAATTATCTGATCTTTGCTGGCGACAATCGGGCAGCTCATTCGGTCGTTTTTTGGATGCTTGGCGGCTTGGGCCTTTCGCGCTGGGCTTCCTTGCCCATAGTATTTGCGGGACTTTTCCTGATAGCCTCGTTTGCGTTCTATCGCCGTCGCTGGTTGGACGCTCTTTTGGCAGGCGATGCCGCGGCAACCAGTCTTGGGGTGCCAGTAACGCGTCTCAGAATGCTGATGTTTCTCATCGCTGCGTTGTCTACCGCTACATTCGTGTCTGTCGCCGGCGTGATCGGTTTCGTCGGCCTTATGGTTCCTCACTTGGCTCGTGGCCTTGTTGGCACCTTACATACAAGACTTCTCCCTACCGCCGCAATTGTTGGAGCGTGCTTACTAACAAGCTCAGACATTGTTGCTCGTCTCGTACTGGCTCCGCAAGAAATTCCGGTTGGGATCGTTACCACGTCAATTGGAGCGGGATTTGTTTTTGTTTTGCTGATTGGGTCTGATCGACGAAGACGTGTGCCTTAGCTACGATGCAATTCTGTTGACGTGCTCCCATCAGGGCCTGCGTGAATAAGCTAGCTCTGTTCAGGTTTGGTCTTCCTTTCAAATGCAAAGTCTGCGCACTGTACTGTACTGTGCTGTCAGTGAGACTTCGCGACTCGTGGAAACCGGGGAGCACGGGGACCAATGTCGCTGATCTTCAGATTGGGATAATTGCCTAAGACTTCGCGCTTCAAGCCGCGCCAGCGCGCTTGGCTACTCTTGGCCAATTTTCAAGGATAGACTCGCCCGCTCCACGAGCTCTGACGGCCGAAAGTCGCTCTCCCTCGAACGCTGAAACGATCGACCCTTTCATTAGAAAATGCCAAACCTCGGCAAATTCTTTGGGACGCTCCAAACCTGCGTCCTGGGCTAGGCCACGCAAGAAATGGCGAATCGTCGCTAAATGTCGTGCGGCGGCTCTATGAACTGGAGAATTGACCTCACTCTCAAGGAGGACATTGACAAACGCACATCCCTCAAAATCCCGTCGCCGGAACCATGTGTCAAATACATCAAAGACCGCCAATAGCCGACCGTCAGGGTCGTCGGTGGCCTCCCTAACACCTGCCTCCAGCCATCCGCGTGTCCACAGATCTTCGCGCATTTCGAGGAAGGCGAGAACCAAGTCTTCTTTCGATTTGAAATGTTTGTAGAGACTCGCCTTAGCCGCACCAGACTCAGCAAGAATCGTATCTATGCCCACCTGGCTGACACCACGGCTCGAAAAGAGCCGGTATGCTGTGTGCATTATCCGGTCTCTAACCTTAGAGCTTTTGGTATCCACCGCCGTGAGCATTAGTTCCTCCTATTCAGCCGCAATATAAGCACAATTTGCCTTAGCCTCAAGGGCCAAGTGACTACCTTGGATCGAAATTGCGAACCGACCGTTCCGTACGCGTTTCTTTGATTTCAATCTTATCTAGTTGATTATATGTATTAAAAAGATTGATTGCAAAATATAACAGACAGGTTAGTCTACATTGAAATAATGGCGACGCGGATTCGGAGGGGCCTGCGCTTGCTTAAAATACCAAGGGAGGAAATGGCGCGTGGTTGAAGTGAAACCTGTGCAAATCGGGAAGTATACAGTTGGAGGTCCTCTGGGTTCTCACACGGGTCTGGCTGTTGGAAGCATCTTTTATGATAATCATTCGATTGTGGAAGACGCCTTTGCAGGAGTTTTTAACGAAGAGAAGGCGGCTGCTCTGATCGACCGCGTCAACGGTTTGGCTGTGCGGTACGGCATCCAGATGGCATTTGATGTCATCGGTGCGGACCCGGATGCTTTTTGCAAGTTCATCGATTTCACATCAGATCGGACGGATTTGCCTTTGCTGCTGAATGCGACGGAGGCCGAAGTGCGCGTTGCGGGCCTCGAATTCGCTGCAAAGAAAGGAATTCTAGGGCAAAGCATTTTTGCGTCACTGAATGAAGATACGGAAGACGAGGAGATCGAAGCTTTGGGCAATCACAAGCCCGCAAGCATTATGATCCTTGCCAATGACGTTACTGAACCGAATCCGCAAGGTTCGGTAGATTTGATCAAGAATTACTTTCATCCAATTCTCAAAGAGATTGGCTGCGAGTCCCCGATCGTGGACCTGGGCGTTATGGATGCCCCATCTGTTGGGATCGCAATGCGCGGCATCACGGCGGTGCGCGAGGAATTCGGTTATCCAGCGGGTTGCGCCTTTTCCAACTGTTTCTCGCAGTGGACCGGCCTCTCTTCGCTCGGTCGCGAGCATGTGAATTTGTCGCTAGCGGCGTCAATGATCTGCTGTCGGATGGCTGGTGGCGATTTCCTGCATTATGGGATTATTGAAAAGTCCAGGATGATGGCACACGCTCTGGGCTCTGCCGAAGTCTTCCTCGGCTTCGCTGCAAAAGAGCTGGATGAGTATAATCTCCCGGAAGGCCATGCTCTTCTGAAAATGTTCAAACTGGCGGAGACAGCATGAGTTTTTCGACTCATAGTCTCTCCCAGATAATGCGGGAGCGAGTGCCGATTGACATCGGGACTACTTCGCTCACCGCATTCAGAAGAACTGCTCTGCCGGCTCACAATTCTTCAGTTGTAGCGCACCCAATCTATGAAACTCTTCCTATCTCCTCGAGTGAAGCAGCTGAAGCGGGCTCAGACCTCCAAAGAGTTGGTCTGGTTTGGCCTAGAGACATCCAGCGGCCAGAGGAATTCATGGACTCCTACGGTGTGTTGTGGATGGAGACCGATGGAAACTTTGCGCCATATGACCATCCGCTTGAACACGCGGGCTGGGAAAAACTGAGCCGCCACCCCCGACCGGATCTGCCAAGTCAGATTCAATTTCCGGATCCGAAGTCCACAGCGACGACAATTCTTGATCCACCCTGTTATGGCTTGTTGGATACATGCTTCATGCTGCGAAATGGTTGGCAGTTCATGCTGGATCTTACCGAAAATTACCGAGTTGCGAATGCCTTACTCGACTGGGCTCTCGAAACCATAACGGAAGCTTATTTCACGGCATTGGATGCGCTTCCCAAGCAGCCTGATATAATCGTGTATGGAGACGACTTGGGTTTCGAGTCTGGTATGTACCTGTCCGATTTGGATTTCAGGACGTTCATTTTTCCGCGCCTTCAGACATTTTTTGGGCGGCTTCGCAAAAAGTGCGGATCATTGATCTGCTTTCATTCGTGCGGAGCCGTTTCATCAATTGTCGATGACATCCAGGAATTGGGTGTCGATATGCTAAATTTAGATTTCTATGCGAAGAACGTCTTACTTCCCGACGTCCGCAAGAAGTTGTCCCGAGAAACGATCTTGCACACGCCTGTGAATGCTGCAGCGATTGGCGGTGCGGTCATGTCAAACAACAAGGCATCTTTGGCGCTTCTAACGACAGACATTGCCACCTCGATGCCGTGCATCGGCGGCCCGGTCGATAATATTTCTACGCCCGAGGATGCAGCAGATGCCATGCGTGGCGTGGCCTTTATTCGCGCTTTTTCGAACGATGATCTGCGGCAGATTCGCGATCTCGGCCCGGTTAAGTCCATAATTGAGCAAGCAACGAAGGCTGCGTTCAATTTGGATTTACCTTCTATTTCAGGCGACGCAATTAGTTTCGGAGATCTCATGGCCTCCGGACGCACCGGGTTGTTCCCAGCTTCGTCGCTACCAGATGGAAAAACTTTAAACTGAAGCTCATATAGGGAGGTCTTCAATGAGCAAGCAAATGACCAGCCGCGAAAGAATTTTCGCCGCAGTAACAATGAGTGAAACGCCCGATCAACTACCTGTGGTACCGCTTCTGATGACCCGTGGTATCCGCGAAGGCGGTGTGCGCGTCGATGAGGTGCTGCTTGATGGTGAAGCACAAGCCCACGCGAAGAAGAAGTCGCTCGATAAGTTCGGTGGCGACGTAATTATCGCAGGCACGGACCTCTTTACTCCGGTCGAATGCGTGCCGGGTTGTGAACTCGACTACCTTCCCTACGCCCAACCATCACTGGTGACACATCCGACCCCATCGAAGGACGCGTTTTATCGCTTCAAAGAAAAGTATGAGAAGGAAGGGTTCCAACCCTCAAAACGTGTGCTAGCGATTCAGGATGAAATCCGAACCTATGTGAAAATGGGACTCAAAGACACCCATGCCATCCCGACTCCTGTCGGGGGCCCTATTACAACAGCGCAGCTGATGACTGGCTCGTCCGAATTCCTTCAGCTTCTTTCGGACGATCCTGAGTACGCTCACGAGGTCACTGAATTAGCGCTGGACGTGGTCAAGAACGTCTGCCGCATGATGTTCGAAGCTGGCGTGGATGTGTGTAACATTCTCGACCCGTTCAATTCATCGGACATTCTGCCGCCGGAGGTCTATCGCAAGCATGGGCTTCCTTACCAGAAGCGACTCTTTGAGTACATCAACGAGATTGGTGGCATTGGCTTCACGCATACCTGCACATTCACACAACCCATCTGGCGCGATATCGCCAGCAACGGCTGCCTGAACTTCAACGGTGATATGTATCCGGGAATGGACAAAACCAAGCAAGCCATCGGCGGTCAGATCTCCCTGATGGGCACGCTGTCGCCCTACTCTACCTTGATGCACGGCTCAACTGATGATGTGCGCAACGAGGTGAAAAAGATTGCTGCGGAGGTCGGCTATAACGGTGGCGCTATTGTCATGCCCGGTTGTGACATCGACTGGAACATCCCTGAAGAGAACATGCACGCGATGATCCAGCAATGCGCAGAGATCAAGTATCCGATGGATGTTGCAGCATTGGGTGACCTTTCGAACGTCTACCTTGCCGGCCATCCGAAGCACCCAGGCAAGCGTTCCTCCTCAGCGGCGGACGACCAGGCGATTGCCGAAATCAAGACGCATGTCGATGACCTCAGCCCGACTGAGGAAGTCAATCACTACCTGGTCGAAGCCATTATGGAATACGATGGTGACAAGGCGATCGAGTGGACCAAGAAGGGCCTCGATCGTGGCATGACGGCGCAAGAGATCGTGTTCGATGGTCTGTCGCTCGGCATGAAGATCGTTGGCGACATGTATGAACGGAACGAACGCTTTGTGACCGACATGCTGAAAGCCGCAAAGACGATGGACAAAGCTATGCCGATCTTGTCGCCAATTCTCGAGGCATCAGGCGGCGACGGTGGCCCGACTGGCACCGTTGTTGTAGGCTTGGTTCGAGGCAACACCCAGGATATCGGTAAAAACCTGGTCTGCCTGATGCTGAAGGCCAATGGTTTCAATGTCATTGATCTCGGCAAGAACGTCAAACCCGAGCAGTTCATCAAATGCGCCGAAGAAAATGATGCCGTTGCGATCGGCATGTCGGTGATGACCAACTCGTCCTCGGTTTATGTCGAGAAAACCAAGCAACTGCTTGAAGAACAGGGCAAGGGCGACAAGTACCTCCTAATGTTCGGTGGTGCAGCTGCCAATGTGGGCCTTGGTCGTCAAATGGGTATCGAGTACGGAATCGACGCCAACAAAGCGGTCGAACTGGTTAGAAATCACGTTGAATCGCGCGCCGCAGCCTGAATTAGAAAAGGTCGTGCCCCCTCTATCCGGGGCACGGCAACCATTCGGGAGGAGACACGTATGCCTGTTTACAATTTCAATTGTAAGGACTGCGGAAGCACACGCGAGGTCATGACAACTCATGCCCAAGCCGAAGAACTCGAACTCATGTGCTATAGCTGCGGAGGAGACATGACGCAGGCGCCCGTCATGACTCTGAACGTGATAGGGCCCGCTATCCGCGCGAAAAAAAACGAAAAGCAGCAAGAAGAACGGGCCTATTTTGCGAAGGCGTGTGGACACAACTACGCCTGTCGCTGTGGCGTGAAGCTCAAGAAAGAAAATCCGTTCAAACAAGAAATCAGAGCAGTCCACGGCTTCACCGACGAATTTTGAGAACTGTGGCGATGCCGAAAGGCTTCTACAAACCGATTGTTGTCACAAGTTTGAGCGGGACCATCGGCCCGCCAAAAAGCATTGCTCAACAAGGAGGGCGTATGGCTACCTATCCACTCAGAGTAGTTGAAAAGAGTATCGAAGCAGAAGATGCGGCGAGCCTATATTTCGATGTCCCACAGGACTTGAAGGGAGCGTTCAGCTATCGCCCTGGGCAGTTTCTTACCGTCGAGACTGAGAATGAAGGGGAAGCGATTGCAAGGCAATACTCGCTGTCTTCGACGCCAGGAACGCACCAGCGTTTGAGGATAACGGTCAAGAAAATCGAGGGTGGAGTCGTTTCGCCTTGGCTCGTAGATCGCGCTTCAGAAGGGGATCTGATCGAGGTTCAGATTCCTCGGGGGCGATTTTTCAAAGACATAAACGAGCCCACACATGTAGTCATGCTGGCGGCGGGTTCCGGTATCGCACCGATCCTATCCATTGGTCGCTGGCTTCTGGAAAATGATGCTGGCCACAAGGTGACGCTCGTTTACGGCAACAGAACACCGGATACGGTCATTCTGGCCGATGAGGTTGAGAACGTCGCAGAAAAATTCGCCGACCGTTGCGTAGTCCAACACATCATGAGCCGGGCAAACGGCAATTGGGATGGGGAACGCGGGCGCATCGACCGGGAATTCGTGACGAAGCATTTCCCGGAATGGGATGACCGTTCGGACGATCTACCGATGATCTTCTATATGTGCGGACCCGAAGGATTCATGGACGCGGCTGAAAGCGCATTGCAACAATTCGGCGTGCCGCTGAAGTCCATCCATCGTGAGAGCTTCGACATGATCCTCGAAGACGATGGCGACGAGCCTGGACTTGAGGTTCTTGGTGCCGATTCACCCGGAGAATTGGGCGCCACGACAAAAATTGTCGCGGTTGTCGGCGGGGAAGAATATGAGGCCGATTGGGCCGAGGGTGAAGACATTCTGGCAGCTTTGCTTCGTGTAGATGCGGATGTTCCTTTTTCCTGCCAGGAAGGAACTTGTTCCTCCTGCATATCAAAGTTGACAGAGGGGAATATTGCAGTTCGACCCGGCGTGCTGCAGACGCTTCGGCAGGAAGATCTCGACGAAGGGCTTACGTTGGCCTGCCTGTCGCAGCCGAAGTCCAAATCCATCCGCATAGATTTTGACGAGATATAGATATGAGCAAGCGACTTGTCCTTAGCAATCTAAGCGTCATCACCATGGCAGGTGAAAATCCCGACACGGAAGTTATCGAGAACGCCTTGATCGTGTCCGAAGATGGCGTCGTCGCCTTCGTCGGTCCAGAAGACGAGTTCGAAGGGGACAACTCCGGCGCGATCGATATGGAAGGTGCGTTATGTCTTCCGGGTCTAGTCGTATGCCACAATCCCTGCTTATGGGCTGGCGACGTACCCTCAGAACGCCCAATATCTTCAGAGGGCTATCGTCATCTGACTCGTCAGGTCACAGAAGCGACAAGCGCGGCGGATGAGTCGCATCTCATTGCGTTGCTCGCGGACAGGATTGGCAGCCTAGCCAGGTCGGGCGTGACATCTTGTGAGCTGAAATCGGGATATGGAGGCGACGCCGACACCGAACTGCGCCTTGTCTGTACTCTTGCAACGTTCGCAAAAACTTCGGCTATGCGCACACGCATCACACTTGCCCTTGGCCATTCTTTTACTGGAGATGGGGACCCGGACGAATTCCTAGAGCACATCGAACGTGTGATCGTTCCTGCAACATACGAAGATGACCTCACCGATGCTGTAGAAGTCTTTTGCGATGACGAAGCTGCGCTGGACCTTGATGTCTGCTCCACCATTCTCGAACTCTACTACAAGAAGAAGACACCTTCCCGGGTTGCCTGCGACCGGTTCGAAGACAGTGCAGGGGCAACGTTGCCGGCATCCTTTTACTCCCGATGCGCAATATTTTTGAACAAAACGGAAGATCTGGACCTCGAGATTCTTTGTAATGTCGGCACTGTGACAGTTGTTGTTCCCGATACAATGGACATGGATGAAGGTCAGACCGCGCCGGACATTAGCGCGATCCGTGAAGCAGGTGGCCGAATTGCCATTTCTCCCAACCTGGGGCCGGATGGCTCGGGCTCGGCGAGCATTCTCGACGCGATGAGAAAGTCCCGCAAACAGCTTGATCTCACCCTGGAAGAAACGATCGCCGCGGCAACGGTGAACGCTGCGCGCGCACTGGGTTTAAGTGATGAAGCGGGCATTATCGCTGCAGGTCGCCCTGCGGATTTTGCGTTGTTCAATGCGAAATCGCTCGAAGCCCTCATCGACGAACATGGATCCGCGTGTGTTGCCACGACGCTGTCCGGAAATTTGGCCAGATACTGAGGCAAGACACTAATGACCAACGTAACAGCGATTGAAAGCACCCCTAACGCGTTGGGGTTGATCTGCGGGGACATATCCATCGAATTATCGCCGGAGATGGTGGAGAAGTTCGAACCGGACCCCGAGAGCTTTCCGTTGGGCTCCAAAGTTTTTCTCACTCATATTACGGGCAAAGATACCCGGATCCAAGTCGCGACCGCGAAGCGTCTCAAGACAATGGGATACGTTCCGGTCGTGCATATGGGCGCCCGCAATTTCGAAACAGATGATGGATATGTGAAACTCGTCGAGGCCCACAGCAAAAACGGCATCACACATGGTCTTTTCCTGGGCGGAAACCCCCTGAAACACAAAGGTCCATTTCATGAGGCTCTGGACCTTCTGAACCATAGTGTCTTGCGAAACTCGAGTTTCTCATACGCTTTCATTGGTGGGTACCCCGAGGGCCACCCCGACATCAATGCCGAAGCATTGGACGATTCAAGGAAGCAAAAAATCGAACGGTGTCGTGCGACAGAGTTGAAGCCCGAGATCATTTCGCAGTTTGCATTTGACGGTCAGGCAATGGCGAATTGGGCGAACCGGCTTTCGGCCGAAAATCCCGATGTGCCAATTCGCCTAGGTCTTGCCGGCGTCACGTCCCTCCCGAAGTTGATCAAGTTTGCTTTCATGTGTGGCGTTGGTCCATCTATCGCTGTTTTGAAAAAGAATTCGGGTGGCCTGATGAAGGTCATGAGCGACCGCGACCCTGGTGACGTGATCGAACAGATCGAAAAAAAATACCACGGTGAAAGCCAGTTGAATCTACACTTCTTTCCATTTGGAGGTTGGAAAAAGACCTTGGATTGGGCTTCCAACCAAAGGGGAGATTGAGAGTTTGTCGGCTCGGGAAGATATGGCAAAACGCTTGCATGCTATGTTGGACCTCGAGTCCGACACTGTTATGGCGGATAGCCGTGATCTTCATGACCTTGTCGATCGAATCCAATCAGCAGCAGGTCCCGTTGCAAGCGTTTCAGTTCCTCTAAATCTCATCACAGAGGCTGCCGATGCGCTGTACCGCACGAGAACACTTGTCGCGACGTCTTTACACGGAGCGGACTGGTCGCAAATAGAAGGTGCTGTTTCAAATGGGATCGGTGAGATAGAAATCGATGGATCTTCAGATCTCGACGCAAAGGCGATTGTCGCGCTCGCTCAACGCCGCAACGTAAAATTCAGGGTCGATGGAAACGATGACATTCTAAAAGAAATAACTACTTGGTCGAAGGTTGGCGTCAGATTTGCTGTAATTGATCAAGAGAACCCGATTATTCCTGACATACTGAAGAAGATCTCCAACGATGGCCTGAAAATTGGATTGAAATTCCGAGGCTGTTCAAGTTTCGAGGATTGCTGCAACCTCTATGAGAGTGTTGCGGAGTTGATTTCTGAGGGTTGGATATGGCCAGGATCTGTTCGTTTCTCGGCGGGACCAAGTGTTCAGGACCAGATTGTAGAGCACTTACGTTCCACTGATTTGAGCAGGCCACAGGGGTGCGGTGTGCGTCCTAACCCCGTCTAGTACAGATAGCTAGGTTTGCAGTTATTCACTCAAAAACGGCACTTGCATACCCCATCGACGGAATCGGCGGATGACCTTCGTCGCTCGGGCGTAGCGAAATAGGTGCGATACTCAGCCACGAGTTCATCACAATCTGACTCACGCATTCGCTCAAATAGCCCTGTGACAGAATGCGCCCCTGCTGGTCGAGATCGGCTTCCGTGAGGGCAACCCACAACTGGGTCCATGAAGAATGTCGCCTGCGAGTCCGGCACAGTTGCGGTCGAATTCCGTTGCCTTGACTCACTCTGATACCCGGCGCAGCAGGTAGGTGTCCATGATCCACCCATGTTGCTTCCGCGCCTCTACACGCAAATTCACGATCCTGTTCGCCGCCTCGGCTAGGGGTCCCGTTTCCAGGATCTGTTCCGGCATACCTAGGAACGCGCCCCACCACACCCTGATACCAGATGGATCGAGATGCTGGAAACTACAATCGCCATCAAGCATCACAACGACCGTTTGCGCTTCTCGCGGCCATCCAAAGTCGCGCAACCTCCGACCAGTGGTCACAACAACGGAGCCATTCACTGTGTTGAACGGGATCGCGTGGGCCGCTGTGAGCGCCTGAAGGGCCGTGATCCCCGGAACCACGCGCAGGTCGGGCCGAGGCTCGAGCCAGTCAGCAATGCGCAAAGTGCTGTCGTAGAGGCCCGGATCGCCCCAGACAAGTAGGGCAACCGGCCCCACGGGCACCTCGGCAAGCGCTGACTTCCAACGCCGCGCAATCTCGTCATGCCAGCGCGACACACGTTCCTGATAGGGCAGGCTATCGTCACGGACGGGCATTTCGAACTCGATCACTTTCGCCGTTGCGCTTGCCTCTTCCAGAATGGCATGTCGCAAATGCGCCAAATCCTCCTTGCCCGCACCCTTCCGGGGCACCAGAACGGCTACCGCCTCGCGCAGCGCGGCGCGGCCTTCCCGTGTGACATGTCCAGGGTTGCCTGTTCCGATCCCGACCAACCAGAGTTCAGTCATTGCTCGACTCCTCGTTTGCCAGAGGGCCATAAAGTATCAGTGCGGGCTTGTCCCCGATCTCCGCTGAAAGCCTCTCGGAGAGTCCCGTAACAGTGTTGCGAAATAGGGTTTGTTCAGGGGTTGAGACGGATTCGGCGAGCACAGCGGGCGTATCGGGCGGAAGACCGTTGTCGATGAGCAAAGCAGCCAGTTTCGGAAACGTCCGCTTCCCCATAAAAACCACGGTGCATGCCCGCGGATCGGACAGAGCGGCGATGTCTAGATCGTCTGGCAAGCCGCCACTGACGTCATGGCCGGTGACGAATTGGACCCGCCTCGCCGTCATTCGGCGTGTAAGCGAAATGCCCGCGGCCGCGGCCGCAGCTACCGCTGAAGGAATGCCCGGAATTATTTCGTAGGCAACTCCCGCCTCGCGAAGCGCGATAATTTCCTCTTCGAGCCGACCGAACAACCCGCTATCGCCCGATTTGAGACGCACCACGCGCTGACCAGCTGCCGCATAATCCACGAGAAGTCGACTAACGTGATGCTGCCTCGGTGACATGCGTCCGGCACGCTTGCCGACCCCGACAAGATCGGCCTCCTCGCGAGCATAGTCCAGAATTGGCCCCGAGGAGAGATCGTCAAAGAGCACCGCATCGGCGCGGCGCAGTCTATCGACAGCCTTGAGCGTAAGGAGCTCCGGATCGCCGGGCCCTGAGCCGACGAAGCTGACAAAGCCGGTCATGCTGTCGCCTCCCTGGCAATCAGGTGAAAGAAGGTGCCGCTGACATGTCCGCGATAGGAGCCTGTCTCTGAAAGTGGAGCACCGTCGGCGTCAAAGACCCGGGCAAGTGGAGGGTCGGGTTGCTTCAGGATTGTCGAGTAGTGGAATTCATGCCTGCGCAACGCCACGCCTGGAGAATGTCCAGGCAACGGCGCATCCAATACCGCACGCCTGTAGCCAAGATGCAGCTTTCGCTTTTCATAGCTGGTGACGAGGCCCAACAGATCTGCCATTTGGTGCCGTGTGCCGCCTTTGTCCACCAGGGCCGCCCCGAGAGCCATATATCCGCCGCATTCGCCATGAACGGGGCGGGTTTCGGCGAAAGCCCGCAGGCCCGCGCGAAATGTCTCAGCCGCCGCGATCTTCTCGGCGTGAAGCTCAGGGCAGCCAAAAACCAAGCCCTGGAGCGTGGCCACCAACATTGAGGCTGTGAAACTCATGCCGTGCCCCCTGTACTGAACCGCAATATCCGTGTCATTCCGGCTTCGGCGAGCGCCCGCTCGGCATCGGCAGGAACATGACCCGGCTTGAAGATCAGCCCCCGCGCGGACCCTGTATGCGCCCGCAAATGGCCCAAGGCGCCAAGGTCACCCGCAAGCGCTGGCGTCGGGTCTGTCGCCGGTCCACGCAATGCGGTGCAGCGATTGGCCGAAGTCGCCGCGATCCGCGCCAGGGCGTCGAGCCCGACGCCGTCCGCAAGCTCTTCCGCAAGGTCCGCGATATCGGGGAAGTCGAGGTCGTTTGCGACCGTTCGCACCGGCGCGCCCCAGAAGCCGCCGACAACCTCACATCCCGGAAGAGGCGCCACTTCCGCCACAGCCTCTCCGCGGCGAGAGGCCCACAAAAGCCGGTCCGGCTGAGGAAACATCAGCGGATCGCTGGCCCGTTCGATATCGAGGCAGGCAGGTGCAAGCCCGCTCCTGTCGATTCCCGCGGCTTCGGCGAGAGCGAGAAGCGCAGCCGTGGACGCGCCCGCACCGCCACCGGGTGGCATCTCAGCACGCAGCCGAAATCGCCCCGGCACAGCCCCGATCCGTTCCAGAAAGCGCGCGGCGCGATCCGAAGTCAGCACCTCCGGGTCCTGATCAAGCACCAATGCGCCATCACCGAGCCGGTCCACGGTCACTGCTAGCACCGAACAGGAGACAGTCAGTAAGACCACTGGCCCTTCAGAACCGAGCCTACCCTGCATCCATTCGCCGAAATGTCCGGAAACGCATGCCATGGTTCGGTTCAATCAGCGGCCAGATCGACGGAGAGGATGGCAACACCCTTCCGGTAGTAGCACAAACTCGTCAACGAGTGTGACCGGGTATATACCGTCGATTCAAAGCGTTTTGAGTTCGAGGTCATAAGAGAGCCGCCAGGGTCATCCAGCCGACCACCTCGACAACCACCTGCGTCGCTCCGAGGACGTCGCCGGTCTGTCCGCCAAGGTTTTTTTTGCGATACATGCGCAACTCCAGCAGTGAGGGCCGCCATCGGCGGGAGCGTTGCGAGCAGCGCGGGGTTAAAAAGGCACAAGACGAGAGCGAGCAGCAACCCCGGCACGATCTGTTGCCAGCCCCGTCCGGCCGCCGATTGGCCCAGACCGTCGGGTCTCGCGGCTGGCAGGACCAGCAGAACCGAGAGCATCGACAGTCGGCTGGCAACTGCTATGAACAGAAAGCTCGTCAGCATTTTATCTGGGCCGAGTCCCGTAAGGGCACTGGCCTGCAAGCCGAGAGCAAGGATCAGGCCCAGAACGCCATAGCTCCCGATCCGGCTGTCGCGCATAATCTCCAGGCGGCGCTGATCGGTGCTCCCTCCCCAGATCCCATCAGCGAAATCCGCAAGCCCGTCATGGTGCAATCCGCCAGTGACCAGGACCATGGCAGCGATCGCGGCGAAGGACGCCGTGAGCGGTGGCAGGCCGATCCAGCCGCCCAGGGCAAACACCGCCCAGCCGATCAAGCCCACAGGTAGCCCGGCAAGCACAAAGGCCCAACGCGTGTCGTTCAGCGCAGGATTGGGCTCACCGGTTCGGCCAACAGGCAAGCGCGTCAGTAGCATCACGGCGACCCGGGCTTCGTCGGCTCGACGCCGCAGGTTCATCCGCCGGCAACTCCCGCTTCCGCGAAAGTGGCCATTCCGTTGTGACACGACAAAGCGCCCCGGAGGACCATCAGAGCAAGAGCCGCCCCGGAGCCTTCCCCGAGGGCCATGCCCAGGTCCAGGATCGGGGCCTTATCGAATGCCGCGCAAAGCGCCTTATGCCCAGGCTCGGCGCTCGCATGTCCGATCAGGCAGTGTTCGAGAAGCCGGGGGTCCGCGCCCAGGAGCGGCGCACAGGCCGCGGTACAGATATAGCCGTCCAGCACGACCGGAATACGCGCGCGCCTTGCCGCAATGACGGCACCACAAATCGCGGCCTGTTCTCGACCACCAAGCGCCGCGAGCTTCTCCATCGGAGAAAGCGAAGCGTGGCGCTTAACCCCTTCTGCCACGACCCGGGCTTTCAGCGACTGTCCGTCCGAGTCAGACCCGGTCCCGCGACCCACCCAATCCTTTGCATCGCCACCAAGAATGCCATGGGCCAGCGCGGCGGCGACGGTCGAGTTTCCGATGCCCATCTCGCCCAAAATCAAGATGTCCGCGCTTGTGCTGACAGCCGCAGCACCAAGGTTGATTGCATCGACGCATTCCTTTTCCGACATGGCTGCGCCAGTTGAGAAATCTCCGGTCGGGCGATCGAGTTCCAACGGCACAACGGACAAGTTTGCTCCTGACAGTTGGCAGAGTTGGTTGATCGCAGCGCCGCCTGCCTCAAAATTGGCGACCATTTGAACCGTCACTTCCTGCGGAAAAGGGTTCACACCTCGATCACACACTCCATGATTTCCCGCAAAGACAAGAGCTTGTGCTTCCCGAATTTCAGGTTGAGCGGTGCCACGCCACCCGGCGAGGAATTCGGCCAGCTCCTCAAGCTTTCCCAATGATCCTGGCGGCTTGGTCAATTGGGCCTGCCGCGCTCGCGCAGCATCGGCAAACTGTTGATCGAACTCAGGCAAGGACGGAGCCAAGTCGGAAATATCCGAAAGGTGAGAGAATATTGTGGTTTCCGGCATAGCTATTTTACCTCGATTGGATATCCCGCGACGTATAGGTAGAACTTGTCGCAGACCGTCGCTATTCGTTGATTCATAAGCCCGGCAGCATCCCGGAAAGTTCGCGCAAGTGCACTTTCAGGCACTATTCCGGCCCCTACTTCATTGGTTACAAAAACCACTGGGCTTGATTGTCGGGGAATCGTCTCGGCGAGGCGGTCGACAGCAGTCTCCCAATCCTGATCTGCCAGAATCATGTTGCTGAGCCACAGCGCCAAACAGTCAACGAGTCTGGGTGAGTCACCATCCGTCTCGCCGAGAGCCTCACCCAATTTGATAGGTGCAGCAACGGTTTGCCAGAGATCTCCCCGCCTGGCCTTGTGGCGCGCAATTCGAGCCTCCATTTCAGGGTCTAGTGCCTGAGCCGTTGCAATGTAGAAAGCTGGTTGCGCGAATGCGAGCGTCAGTCGTTCAGCGAGTTCGCTCTTTCCGGACCTCGCCCCGCCTGTAATAAAAAACGACTGGCTCATGAGTACACATCAACCTTTCTGTTCTTTAGCCCTATCACGGCGCAACTTCGACCACAGAACCAATTTCACTACCTGAAACTTCGTCAGTCGAACATGTCCCCTTCGTCGTAGTTGATTTCTTGCATCCAAACTGAGAAGCCGCGTTCTTTCTGATCTCAGATAGCTGTTGGGTGGTAAGGCTCTCGCAAACACCCTTGAAATATTTTGCGTGGCGCATTGCTCCGTCTACATTGAGTTCGAGAGCAACAAAGAAGCGAATGAGCGCCAAACGGGTATGGCCGCACTTCACGCTATGTTCGAGGAGCCTTAGCGCAGCTTCGCCATCGCCCAACCTAGATGCTCTCTTTAGCTCACGAATATCGTTGCGGTTCAAAAACTTCGCTTTGTCGTGACTGGTTTTGACTGACTCCAAGAATTATCCTCCAAAGCACTGGCAAGAAACAACACCAGAGTCTCTAAAGGATATTTCACCCTCAAAGCGTAGGCTACGCAGCCCTGTCGCAAGAGCTGGCGCGGGATAGTCCTCAAGTAGCAAACGTAGGCTCGCGGCGATACCCGTGCACTTTGAGAGCTTGTAGCTCATCGGCGTGAGAGCCAGCAAATTCGTCTTCAGTTGTTGACGAGTTGGCGGGAGTCTTGAGATCGCGAACGCAGACCTGTCTGTCTGTGGTGGCGATATTTCGCACATCGTACTGAAGCCTCCTTCACAACTCATGATCCCGTGACATCATACCAGAGAGAGATTTTCTTGGCATACCTACTTTTGCTGATCTTTGAGTACTCTATTCACTATTCAAAAATAAGACAAGTCTGTCTGTATTGTATTGGTTTAGAGACAGGTGGCTTCCGCCCCATATTCGAACCACTGATATGGGCCATCTCTAATTGGGTTGAAAAACTGGTGGAAACTTCGATCCCGTCCAGTGTAGCCGCCGCTGAAGCAAAGGCCTTGAACCCTAACATCGGCCGAGTTCGTCTCTTGATGAAGCGATGGTCCTGTTCCACGATGTTATTCAGATACTTCCGCCTGACCATCTCGATTGGGATCGGGCATCCAAAGCCTTTCAGCATCTTGTTTATGGCGTTGATGCCAGCCGTGTTAGCTCCGCTTTTGTCGATGACAATCTTCCTCGGAAGCCCGTTGACCTCCAGCATCCTGGCGAAGAACTTTGTCGCAGCCAGTTTGTTTCGTCGCGGGGAAAGCATGAAATTAAGCGTCTTGCCGTGCCTGTCGACGGCTCGATAGAGATAGACCCAGTTGCCTTTCACCTTGATGTAAGTCTTGTCCATTCTCCAAGAACGGTCGCACGGTCCCTTTCGCCTGCGCGCAACATCGGCAATTGCACTAGCGTATTTTGTCACCCAACGGTTCAGCGTCGTGTGGTCTACAGAAACGCCGCGCTCGGACATGATTTCTTCAAGGTCACGGTACGACACGCCGTATCGAAGGTAGAAGAACACAGCAAAGAGGATCACATCCTTGGGATATTGTGCGCCTTTAAAGGAGATCATGAGCTGGCTTTCGGCTGAATTACACCGGCCGCTATTCACTCTCTGCGTTCTTGAGCGTCAATGACAAAAAGTTTGCAACAGATCCTGAAAAATTCGATTACATAGAGCCCTTCCGTCTGTTCAGCGCTCATAATTATGCGCTTTTGATCGTCACTCTTCGTTCATAAATTTTCTTCGATTAAACGC
>NZ_JAMFMB010000046.1 GCF_023502395.1 Ruegeria spongiae
GAGGTTTATGAGATTCATAATCCTTGATGACGCGTTCCCATGGATCCAAACCCAGTTGATCAAGTAGTCTCCAAAGAGACTTGCGAGAGCAATAGTACCTTGCACGTAAATCCTTGAGCGTTTCTACGGCAAGAAAGTCTGAAACGAGATGCTTCGACGAGAATTGGAAAGGTAACCCCATAGCCTCTTTCAGCCAGACCGTCAAAAAGAGATCACCGTCTTCGCCCAAACTAATATCGGAGCGTTTTACTGCTGCCGGGTCAACTCTTCGGAAAGTTCTGTAATTGTTTTGAACCTCCCACATGTCGCGGGCAAGCTGACACGCGACTTTCTCTTTAGCTCGCATTTTCGATGCCCCTTCTTCCAAGATGGTGTTTTTGAAATTTGGGGCAGCGTTTAAAAGATTTGACTGCCGCGCGCACGATCAACTCTATTTGGGATAGTCGCAAAATAGACTCCATTCGTGAGGTCAAATCATGAGACACAATGATATCCCTATCGACCGAGCAAGGCACGCGCGGATCAAGTGTGAACTAGAAATCAAGGGGTTGAAGCTCACGGATCTAGTGCAACGGATCGGTGTCGGAGCCAGCGCCGTCAGCTCTGTGTCGCTTGGGAAAAGCCGTTCAGAGAAAATCGAAAAGTACCTGGCTTCGGTGCTAAATCAACGGGTTGAGGAGTTGTTTCCTGAGCGCTACGCCCAATCAGAAGTGGTCGAGGAGCAAAGCCCGGGAAGGCGTAAATCCCAGGTTTTGGAAAGGTTGTGGCGTTGCGATGAGACCCATTGTTGAGCCGGAAAGGACAGAGGTCCTGCGTTCCAGATCGTCCGGTTTTTACGTGGGCAGAGGGAATTGCCACAATCGTCTGGATTGCGGGCATTTCCGAAGTGCACAAACTGCCACGCGCACTTGCCTGTGGCCGCGAAACGATACGAGTATTGCTGTCGACGGTATCTTCTGCATGTTTTGCGACTTCCTACCTTCTATCGCCGGACCCGGGGACTTTATCTCGCAAAGATCGATACTGCTTGCGCAACGCCTGCTCGTCTTGCTCCAGGCAAAGGCCAGACGGCGGCCTATTGAGCACGGGCATTCCACTCTACGAAAACTGCTGAATTCGCCCATCGAGGAAGCACTGGCGGATGCCATTGGTGTGCCTGTCTCCGAATTGTTCGAGCCAATTCAAACAGAGGAGAAAAGCAAATGAGCCCGTAGAATAAGCAAAGCCCCCGAGAGTTACAGCTCTCAAAGGGCTTCGTGCAAATGATTGGAACCTGTTTGCACCTCATTCATGACCCAATTCTGGCGACCCGTCAACCGCGCTGATCGTTTCAGCGGGCGGGTCACCTTTTGTCTCAATCAATGAAGAGGAGCCGAACGGCACGGGCAACGCCCGCAGCTGCGGCTAGAGATATGTCTAAAGATGATGATGACGACGATTTCTATCGTCCCCCTGCACCCACCACGGCCGGGCTCATGTTCCCTGCGCGCTCAAAGTTCACTGTGCGCGGGTTTACCCTAGCCATGACGCCTGCCGAAATGTACTGGCGGCAGTTCATTTCAGCCAGTCAGCTTGAACGGGTAACCTGCCTACTCGCTCTCGCGGATTCAAGTCTTTGGAATCTGCACGATCAGCCGCGTCCCGTTAGCTATATTGATGCCTCGGGGCGTCAGCGCACGCATCGCTTTGATTGGCTGGCAGAGTACCGAGATGGATCACGTGTGGCGATGGCCGTCAAACCTGGCGAACGCGTCGAAAAGCTGAACTTCCGAAGCACGCTCACCTCAATCCGTCGGGATCTGCCGAAGGGGTTTGCTGACAAAGTCTGCCTCATCACAGAGCGCAACCACCACCCGAAAGAAGTGCAAAACGCAGAGCTTTTGAACTTCTTTCGACGCTGCCCGGACGAAGAGGCCGATCTTCTGGTTGCTGAGCTTGTTGCGGGTCTTACAGACGAGCTTTCCATCAGTGATCTCATAATGCCGTTAGGCCTTGGCGCGCGCGGGTTCCGCGCAGTTTTTCGAGCCGTCTATGCCGGGCTTTTGCAAGCCAACACGCGTGAACGCATTTCCACCAACACAATCGTCGCCCCAAGAAGGGAAAGGCCATGAAAGACTTCCAGTTTCAGCTCAACATCAGCCTCGAAGATGCGGTGATCGGGAAAGGTGAACTCCACTTTGTTCAAAAGGTCACAGACCACTCGGTTACACTGCTTGCAAAACAAGCGTGTGCTGTTCCCCTAACTTTTGCCCATGAAGAACTCGCCAAACTGCTCGAAGATGGGCATTTCTCGATCGAGTATGGCTATTTCTCGGATCGTCAGGCCGCCCGTCGCGCGCGGGCAGGGCGGGCGTTGCTCTCGCGCTTGTCTCTCAAAACCCAGCTCCTAGCGTTCCAAGGCGAGGCTTGGTGTGAGGCAATGCGCGAAGGGAAAGAAGAAGGGTGGTTTAACCGATCTTCAAAAAGATGGTCTGAATTTCTGCCGCAACTGCGTGAGCGCGTGAAGCAGAAACTTCAGGATGGGGTGCTCAAAGCCATGAATGGTGAGCCGGTTCCCCCGGACCTCCCTTCACATGCTCCAGGTCGCAGTGCCATCATGCAAAAGTACCGGATTTGGGAAGAGACTCGGGACCCGATGATCTTTGTCAAAAGATCTATTTTCAATGGTCAAAACGGCAAGAGGGTACATCCCCATGTTGAAGCGATCATTCAGATCGAACTCGCGAACTATCTTCATCCCAACGAGATCTACCCCTCTCAGGTATTGGATGCCGTAAACAGTGAGGTGCGCCGAAAGAACATCACGCTTGGCATCGCGGGTGACGACCTACTTCCGGAGGTCTCACTGAGCACGATCGAGCGCCGCATCAACGAACTGGACCGGTTTGAAGTATTGGCTGCGCGCAAAGGCGTTGCGCATGCCAAGAACAAGCTAGGTGCCTATGTCGGAGGCATTAAGCTTCAAGCCCCTTTGTTTCGCGTTGAAATGGACGAATGGGAAATCGACCTCATGTCGATCCTGAAGGGCGCGGGGATTGATGTCGCGCATCCGAGCCAGCGTGATCTTGAACTTGGTCGGCACTGGGTGTGCGTGGCAATGGACACGGCCAGCCGCTCAATTTTGGGTCTCAAGCTTTCGACCACGCCAAGTGCGGAAGATGCGAAAGCGGTTATCTGGATGGCGATGCGGGACAAGACTGCGCTTGCATCCGGGCTGGGATGTGAAACGCCCTGGTCGCAACACGGGCATGTCTATCATGTAGTGGTCGATAATGGCCCGGCTTTTGTCAACGCTGACTTCAAGGCAATCCTGTCCGATCTGGCGATTGACTATTCGGTTTTGCCCGCCGGTGTTCCCAGATTGAGAGGGATCATCGAGCGCGTATTCCGCACGATAGCGACTTTGTTGATGCCCTACCTGACCGGGCGGACCTTTTCCAATCCGCAGCAAAGAGGTGACTATCCGTCGGAAAAATATGCGGTGCATACCGCAGAGAGCATTTTGGAGCTGCTCGTGCGGTTCACGGTTGATGTTTACCACAATCGCAAGCACCGCGGCCTGGAATACGCAACGCCCAATAACATGTGGGACAAGCTCGTCTCCGAGTTTGGTTGGTCTCCTCCAATGAGTGGGCACAAGCTGCGTCACATCCTGGGGCTGAAATTCAAACGTGAGACTGGCCCGCGCGGCGTGCTGATGAACGGCGTGAACTATCATTCCAAACGCCTCGCCAAGCACTTTCAGAAATTCGGCCAGCAGACTGTCGAAGTCAGTATCGATCCTGAAGATATGGGTCATATCTCAGTTTGGCTGGAACGTGGAAGTAACAGTGGGTGGTCAACGCTGGCAGCAAAGGTTGAGGGGCTCGAACCGAGACCGTACCTTCGCTGCAGCCAGGTCGGACACAACAGACGCGCAACAAACTAAGCTTTCGCTGCAGTCGCTCCAAGGTCGGCTTCGTGTTTAGTCGGGAACTCTATCCCCATGGCCCAACGATCCCGCGCGCAAGAGCGCTGAATGCGGAATTGCAGGAACGAAGTTATGATCTCGACCCGCCATATCCGAATTCGCAGTCATGCTGTTCAGTACCGCCTCTTCCGTGGATTGGACGACCGCCTCGAAGAACCTGTCCAAATGCTCATCCGGGACCATGTCGAGGTGAAGCAAACGCTCTGAAGCATGGAAATTTGGAACCGTGTTTGCCGTTGAGAACGCCAGGAAGATGTCGCCGGAGCCATGGCGCGCAAATCCACCGGTTTTGCCGATACCAAACGTTGCCCGACGCGCCAATCGCTTCAGCTGATGCGGCAACAATGGCGCGTCTGTCGCAACAATAGCGATGATCGAGCTTAGGTCAGGATCCGGTGAATTCCTGACCATCACAGGTTCAGTCAGCTCCTTGCCCAGCGCATGGCCCAACACCATCAAGTCTTCCCTGTTGCCAAAGTTGGCTTGGACAAATGTTCCAATGGTATAATCGCGGCCAGCAAACGGCACGATCCGAGAGGACGTTCCTGATCCAGCTTTGAAACCAAAGCATTTCATCCCTGTACCACCACCTACACTGCCTTCTTGGATCTGTCCGGTTGCGGCATTTTCTATCGCAGAATACACATGTTTGCTTTTGATGTGAAAGCCATTGATATCATTTAGAAAACCATCATACGTTTCAGCGGCCACCGGAAGCGCGAAGCCGTCAGCGTATACATTTTGGAATCTTGCGGCGGCCCATTGTATGACCGCATCACGTGCAAGGCCGCATGAATGTGTATTCGTAATGGTTATTGGCAATGAGAGCTTTCCGACTTCTTCGATGTAGTGTGAACCCGTAAGCTCTCCGTTACCGTTCAAACTGAACACTCCTGCCTTCACCGGATCGCAAAGTTGTTCGATTGGCCTTGGCAATATGGCTGTGACCCCTGTTCGAACCGGTCCAGATCCAACATCAAGTGCTCCACTGCCATTGATTAAAGTCGTGTATCCAACCGACACACCTTCGACATCTGTAATCGAATTCCATTGCCCAGTGATGCCTTCAAGCTTCAAGCCCAGCGTTCTAGCGCGCAGCATTTTGGACGGTTCAGATTGGCCACAGTCGTGCTTCTTATTGTTCATTCTGCGTAACTACCCCATGAAGCTGTTTTGGTTAGCCTAGATCAGAAATCATCCGTTGCTCAAACCCTCAATGTTGTCAGGAGGCGCTGATGTCAAATCGACGATTAGAGTCTATATCGGTTGAACCGGACGTTCGAGTGACCTGCAGCAATCGGTAATATGGGCTCAGAGCCCGGTTTCGCTGCCGGTGACACGAACTACGGCTGCTGAACTGCGAATGACTGCGGACGGAACCAAACGTCGTAGAATCAAGAGCATGGCCCTGGTGGCGAACGCCCGCTCCAGGGAGGTCTAAAGGCCGACGCGTTCTGCGCTGGCATTCGACGGCTCCGGGCCCATGGCGGACCTTTTTTCCCTTACCACCACCGACAATAGATATGGTCGGAAGCGCTCGTTCATTGCACCAATCATTCCAGCGTGCCATCTGTTGGTGCCGCGACGATTTCGGATGGCCTCTGCCTACGGTCTGTCGCTTCATAGTTTTGCAAGTGCAGGAGTGATCATGACGTTTTTTGACCGCAAAGACGCCGCCGCCGTCTTTATCCTGCGCATAGGGCTCGTGTGGTTCATGTTTCTCTGGGCCGTCCACAAGATCATTACGCCCCAGCAATATCAAAACCTGGCCAAGAATATCGACGGGATCGAGATGTCCTTTGCCCAGATATACGCCGTGGGAGGCGTTCAAATTGCACTTTGTGTGCTGGCAGCACTGGGCGTTTTTCGCGTTTTCAGCTATGGTGGTCTTGCGGCAATGCATTTCTTTACCATCACCCGACAATGGGAGCGATACCTAGATCCCTTTGCTCTGAACGACCGCGGCTTTCCAATCAACCGAAACCCAGTGATCGCTCTTGCGGCGATGGCCGCATTCGTCGCGCTTCTGCTGCTGATTCACCGCGATCACTTCAGCATCGGAGGCTGGCTGCGGCGCCACGCAGGCGTCCGTTGGTGGTATTAGGATCTGACTTCTTGAAAAGGTAGCCGCCCCATAGAACCATCCATTTGGCGAGATTGAGGGCGTGCCGAGGTCGGCTTTGTCCGCCACCTGTGAGTTCGAGTGCGAATACTTGCTGCGGCCAGCACGAACCATCGGTCCGGCCGCCACTTGGCGGCGCTGAAATTTTTGCATCTGCGACGAATCTCCTGCCGCGAGCGCACGCAGCGAGAATTCAACACTTCTGCTGTGGGCTCGAAACAGAAGTTCTCCGCGCACAGGATCAATGACTGCTATCCAGCGATTGACCGACAGTGACGGGACCGCTTTTGACCGATACGACCCCTCGTGTCAGAAGGCCGCCAATCTCTGATCCCAATTGCAGTTCAGAAACCTGGCCAAGGTGATGCGCGACGATCTGCCCCGCCTGATCTAAAAGGACAAGGCTTGGTGTGCCGCGCATGCCAAAGCGAGACATAGTGTTTGGCAATGGTCCTGCGCCCTGTTTGTCCACGCCGACTGGGAACGTGATGCGATATTCATACAGGAAAGCTTGCAAAGACACCGGTGTCATAGCGGTGTGATGCTCGAACACGGTGTGCAGGCCAATTACGGCTACCTTCTCTTCAGAAAACGTCCTCTGAATCGACTGCGCCAAGGGAATACCGTGCAGGACACATCCTGGGCACAGCATTTGAAAGGCCTCAATGACGACAACCCGTCCTTTTAGGTTATCTAGGGTTAGGGGCGTGTCTGTGTTGAACCATTCCCTGACGTCTAACTCTGGTGCTTGCATTTTCCTCGTCCTCAGTAGCAGGCAGCCGCCGTGGGTTCGGCGGCTGCGCAATCGAATGTTAGTGAAGCTTGCCCGGCAGGCTCAGATCGCCGGATGCGACGTCGAAGACATCTGTGACGCACAGCAAGGGCGCATGGATATTAGCGTTCACACGCAAGGCCGAGGTGACACCATCGTAAGCCACGCCATCCAGTTCTACGTCGCTGGCGAAGCCTGCGTTCACCGAGATTTCGGGCCCGTCGAACAAAGGCGTAAACCCTGGGCTGTCCAGAAAGATCGAGAACCCAGGCCATGTGGCAGGTAGCTTGGGTGTGGAACCTTCGGGGATGTCACGTACAGCAAGCGCGTCGGGTCCGCACGCTTCGGTCGGGGTCAACACAACCCAGTGGCTGTGCCATTCGATGCCGTCATTGGCCGGATCGCCATCGCCGTTCTCGTCAAAAAGCGGTGTGTCATCAAAATCTGGATGACTGGTTGCGGCCATTGCAAGGATGCCTGTACCGCCTTCGAACCCAACGGCCGAAGGGTCCAAAGAAGTAGGCCAGACATATGACCAGACGTCTGATCCACCGACCTCTCCGGTTACCGCCGGGACCGAGGCGCCTGCCGCACCATTCGTTGTCATGTGAAAAGTGACCGTGTTTCCATTGCGGTGCGCGTGCGCGGCCAGAATGTCAAAGCCCGCGACTTTACTGGCGTCTGCCGAAGATATGATGGCGCCATCTTGATGGATGGCATGGTTCCCATCAGCAAGAGCTGTGCTGCCGATGAACAAGGCCAGAGTGGAAGTGAACATTGAGAATTTCATGGTTGCCTCCTGTTAAACGATAGCGAGTCGCTACTATAGTGAGAATTACATTGCAACTATAATTTCGAGTCGCTACTAAAAGTGTTATGAACACAGATCATCGCATACGCACACTGATCAACCGTCTGGCCCGGATTAATGCTTCCGAAGGATGGGCGGGAGATTTGAACCCGACTCAGAGGATGGCGCTCGAGTACCTCGCTGAGGCGAACATGTTCTCGCGTTCCCCATCGAATGTTGCAGAATACATCGGAACAACCCGTGGAACGATGTCACAGACGCTCAAAGCTTTGGCGCGCAAAGGCTATGTAGAAGAGCACCGCAAAGAACATGATCAGCGGTCGATTTCCTACGAACTCACCAAGGACGGGGGCGAGATCGTTCGTCAGCCGAACCCCGTTGCTCAGGCAGTAGGAGATATGCCTGCAGAAAACCAAGCCATGCTTGAGCAGGGGCTGATGCAAAGCCTCATTCTGGCTTTGGCCGCAAATGGAGGCCGATCATTCGGCCAATGCAAATCCTGCGCCCATCATGATGTCACGACGGAAAACGGTTTTTGCAAATTGTTGGGTGTTTCATTGGAGCCCGGCGAAAAAGACAAGATCTGCATTGAGCACGAGGAAGCTGGATGAACCACCCTGAACTGTCGGCAAACATTGACGGCATTTTCCTTGGAGCCATCAGAGATCGCTGGGAAGGTAAACCAGCGTCTGCCATTCAGAAAGGCCGGGTGGACGGGCGGCAAGCCATTACCTCGCTTGGATTTTCCGGGGACGCTCAGGCGGACCTGACCGTGCATGGAGGCGAAGACAAAGCCATCCATCATTATGATTTTGATCACTATTCGGCTTGGCAAGCAGAGGGCCTAATGACACCTGGCACGATGCCAGCGGCATTTGGCGAGAACATTTCTACGACGGGACTGACCGAGGAAAACCTCTGCATCGGCGACATCCTGTTACTCGGGACGGCGGTAGTTCAAATTAGCCAGGGACGGCAGCCGTGCTGGAAACTTGGGCTACATACAGGGCGCAAGGAAATGCCCTACCAGTTTCAGAAGACGGGCCGAACCGGATGGTACTATCGTGTACTCGAACCTGGCGAAGTTGGCGCCGGTGATCGGATCACCTTGGCTGAAAGGCCAAATCCCAATTGGTCTGTATTGGCTGTTACACGCGCACGGCTGACTCGTCGCATATCGCCAGAAGATGCCGAGGTTTTGTCTCAGATGAAAGAACTTGCTGAAGGTTGGCGACAAGCTTTTGGCAGAATGGCTGAGGGCAATGCCAAGGAGGATACATCGGCAAGGCTTGGAGGCTCAGGATAAGACATCCAACGCGCTTTCAGTCGTGACGTAGTTTCCTCGAGCTTAGTAACCTTCTCAACTCCATGATGGTCAAATCCGCGTTTGTCAGTCGCTGGGTGGCTTGATACTCCAGCCGGTCGTAGTTGAAGCCGTCCTCGCCTTCATTGTTGGCAATGAGATCACTTTCGACAACGGCTTCTGAACGCAAGTACCGGTCGTGTTTCAGGCAAAAGTGCCCGATTTCATGCGCGATGGTAAAGCGTTCCCGGTTGGGATCGTCATTTCTATAGACTTCGATGGAGCGAGTGCTGAAATTTGCGGATCCTAGAATTCTGCCTCCATCTGGGTCTAAGAGATCCTGCGTAGAATATGACAACGCAATGCTCAGATCAGAACAGATCTTTTCAACGTTAACGGCACCATGGAAACAATCGGCGTGCGATAGAATAGTGGAAGGTGGGCTTGCGACACCATTTTGGTGCTGCTCGTAGAAGTGCTTTGCAATGAGAATGGGTAGAATCTTCTTCACGTCCTGCTTGCATTCCCGCAAAGAAATAACAGTTACGAGCCGGTTGTTATCATCACCAAGCATCTCAACGGTCACGGAAACGTCCGTGTTGAGTGCGAATAGATAGAAAACACTCAGATCCTAGCGTTAGCTATCACATCGACACTTCTCTGTCGCCATCGTCGCAGAAATCTGGAAACACGCCGTTTGACGCCGGTCGATGAGATCTGCGCAATGCGGACAGACCGGATCTGTGCACTTGCAGCAATTTCTGACGCAGCATCCGTTCGCATGAGCAGCACACAATATAGCTGAGGTGAATTTGCTAAAACCATGCCGACTGCCCGCGGCCTTGATTGTTCCTAGATTTCAAAATTCTTTTCCACTGCGAGCGAGTCCAAAAAAGGGGCTCGGAAAAAAACCGATAGAATGCCTTCCCAGCATTCAGCAACTGATGCCAATCGGAGTGTCAGTACTTTTCAGCGATAGACTAAGATGTGGTCAGTCGCTATTATATCTCCAAAGATCTTTTTATCGAGTACTGAAGTCAGGAAAGTTGTTTGAGTATCTGCCGCGAATTTGCGTAGACTACCTGTCTGTGAAGAACCACAGGTTTGGTGACCCATGGCGTTTGAATGCGCATGGCGCTGTTTTGTTTGCGGACATTTCTGGTTTTGTTGGGTTGACGGAAGCATTGACCCGAAAAGATCCCCGCGGATCTCAGCATTTGATCAGAATTTTCGATAACGCACTTCGCAATGTAGCCCTAACCGTGGGAAAGCAGGGCGGCGATATCCTCTCTATCGTGGGGGATTCCTTTCTCGCCTTTTGGCCCGAAGCGGACAGCGCTGCGGCGTCAATTCTCTGCGCAGCGCAATGCGCTGAGGAACTTCACAGAACTACTGACACCTTACAAAACAACCACAGTGCACCGAAGTTTCGCGCAGCTATCAGCTTTGGGAGGACCGAGATATCTGGCGTCGGCGGATGCAATAAACGCATGTTGCTCGCCGCAACCGGCGCTGCCATCAATGAGGCCTGCTCCAACTTTCATAATGCAGAGCCAGGTCAGACGGTGATCTGCAGATCAGCTAAGAATCTTTTAAACAACAATAATATTCAAAATAGGTTGGCGGAGTCACAACTCAGGCCGCCGGAAAACTTCTTCTCAAAACTCAATATAGATGAACCACTTGCGAATAGCAGCGATACGATACAGCAACTACATCATTTTCTTCCGACATTGCTGACCAAATACCTAGATGAGGGCAACCAGAAATGGCTTGCTCAATTCAGAAAGGTTTCGTCTGTTTTCGTTTGCCATCAAAATGCATTTGAAACTCTACAAGAACTACATGACTTTGTTCTTGACATGCAGGCGATCATCTATTGCCGCGGAGGATCTGTCGATCAGATTATAGTTGATGACAAAGGCATCAGCTGCCTAGGGGCATTTGGATTGCCAGGCGGATCGGACAAGGACGACGCTGTCCGTGCCGTTCAAGCTGCTCTGGATGTCCAAGAGATGTTTGGGGGGGGCTCGATGCCAGTCCGCGTGGGAGTTGGGAGCGGACTGCTATATTGTGGCGACGTCGGGTATAAGACACGTCGACATTTTGCTCTGTATGGCCCATCCGTTAATCTGGCGGCACGTTTGGCTTTTGTGGATCAGGGCGTTGCGTGTGACAAGGCAACAGCTGAAGCGACCACTCATGTAGTCAAATTTGTCCGCTATACCCTTGCGGCGGATGATAAAAGACTTCCTTTGCGTCAGTACTTTGTACCGCTCGAAGCTCGTCCAACGCCGATAGTTCGAACCCGCCATTTTGTTGGGCGAACTGCAGAAATTACAGAGATAAAAAAACGGATCCGATCCCTTACACACACACAAAGTAGTATTGTTATATTAAGTGGCGAACCCGGAATTGGCAAAACCCGCCTCCTGTACGAAGCTCTCGCGCTGGCGCGCAACAGCGGAATTCGGGTCGTCGATGAGACGATCTCCAACTCCGAAACCGACGCACCCCTTGAACTCTGGCTGCGGATACTCCGAAAGGTGTCGGGCAAAAACGCGGAGCCCGAAGACGAGCCCTTGGCGGTCGCACCAGATGACGATTGCGTCACACCCGAGACCTGGGCAGCGCGGTTCAAGTTAGAAGTGATCAGGACCTTACAAGAAAAGTGTCCTAGCCCGCTCGTGATTGGTATCGACAATCTGCACTGGGTCGAACCTTCCTCGCTCGACTTACTGGACGAGGTACTGACTGCACTACCGGGATGCCTTGTGATCACAACAGCCAGCCCCAGGACACCGCGCGAGTTTGAGACCATTAAGCACTCGTGGCATTCAGCGATGTGCCATACAATGCAGCTCGGCCCGTTATCGCGAGCGGATCTGGCCACACAAGTTAAAGCGGTTCTCAACGCAGACGCAATTGCATCGGATCTGATAGAACGATTGTACACGATGACGGCGGGCCATCCGTTGTTCTGCGAAGAACTGGCCTTGGCGATGAAGGTCAGCGGCGGCTTGCGGATTAGCGACGGGACCGCCATTTTGTCGGACGTCGATGACACCGAGCGAGCTGCTGATGCGGCTCCCAGCCTGAACGGCGCAATCGCGATGCGACTTGATCAGTTGTCTTGGGAACAACAACTAATCTTGAAGTCAGCTAGTGCATTTGGACAAAAATTCAACGGCTCAGACTTGCGGGCAGTCATATCTGAATCTGGTCTAAGTGCTGGGATAGAAGATGACGTCGCCGTGCTTGTGGACGCAGCTTTTTTGGACGCCAAACCGGGCGGAACACTGCAATTCAAACATGCAATAACAAGGGATGTAATCTACGGCCAGTTGCCCGAAATGCAGCGACAGGAATTGCACAGAGCGGCCTACCGAACTCTGTTCGACCGGTTGGAGGGCAACAATTTCGACACGGCCCTGCTAGCAGAAATCATCGACCAAGCTGAGTATGCTGGACAAGCGGCGGATGCTCTACGCCATATTGAAACCTTGGTCAGTTATTCGCTGGCGCGCTACGCCAACTTGGCGGCGATCCGGCTTCAAAGACGGGCTTTCACTATAGCCAAGCGCCATCAAATCTCGCTATCTGCAGAAAGGCGAGCTCTTTGGTGGCGCAACATTGGCGATGCACATCAGGAGCTATCAGAATACAAAATGGCGGCGAAGGCTTATCGAATTGTGCTTCGACTGCTCCGGGACACGCCGCCAAGCAGCAATAGTCGCCTTGTTCTCAGCAGCGCCGTCGAAGTCGCCCGTCAGACCGTGCATCGTTGCCTACCACATGGGAGAATTGCTCATACAAATATTGACCGAAAGACAGCAGATTTAAAGGCTCATGCCTATCAGCGCCTCGCTGAAATTGCATTTTTTCAGAACAAAGCATTGTCGGTGCTACAGCATACCCTACGGGCCGCAAACCTGGCTGAGGCGGCGGGGCTTATGCCACGCACCGCGATCAGCCATGCCTCACTTTCGATTGGGCTGGGGCTCAACGGCATGGGGCGACTGGCACATTTCTACCGAAACGCTTCACTGAACACCGCTGATCAAACTGACGACGATGCCATCCGCGCCTACTCTAGGCTATTGGTCACGGTTTTAGCCTTTGGACAAGGGGACTGGAAAACGATCGACGAAATCGGAACCGAAGCAGCGCTGCTTTACCTACGCGTCGGAGATGAGTACCGCAATCATCAGGTAAGGTTTATTCAATTCTATGCGGACGTCCTGACGGGCAATCCACAGCGGGCCAAAACGCGGCTGCGACAAATCTCGCGTTCAGACACGGTTCAAGCGTTCCAGCAGACCCGGTTTTGGTATTCGACCTCAGCGCTGCTATTGGACACACTTTGGGGACGTACCAATGGAGCGCAGATCAAAGAGTTGCAGCTGTTTGGAGCGGCAAATCTAGATTTGCCGGACCGAATGATGGGCTTCGGGATCAGCGCTTTGGCCTGGTCCCGTCAGGGCGAAGCCTCCAAGGCGTTAGCCGCGGCAAAAGTTGCTTCGGAATTGTTGATCGAAAGCCCGCCAACAATTGGGGGTGGATACCTATTCGGCGCAACCGGCGCGGTCGAAGTTCTCTTGCACTACGCAGCCGATGGCTCTCTCCCGGAGCCGCAACAGTCAGCGTTGATGAATCGAGCTACTGAAGCTCTGGGCGCTTTGAAAACCTATACCCGTCGCGTTCCAGTCAGCAGGCCTCGTGTCTGTCTTCTTCAGGGCGCGGCCGCGATATTGGCAGGAAACGAAAAACAAGCTCAGTCACACTGGTTCCGCGGCGTCCGTGCGGCGGAAGAAATGGGTATGGAATTGGACCGTGTGCTTCTTGTTCGGTCTCTGGATGCGGGCAGGCCGGTCTTTGCCGAGGCTGGACGCGCGCTGCTACCGGAAAGGACCGCTTAAACCGACGAGACAAAAAAGATCAACAATACAGATGGAGGACATGACGTGACCAACGGACACAAGGAACGGGTTGTCATTGCAGGCGGGGGAATTGCCGCCCTGACGGCTGCCTACTATCTGAGTGCCACGCAGGATCTTCGTGATCGCTATCACGTCACGCTCTATCAGATGGGCTGGCGGCTTGGGGGCAAATGCGCCAGCAGTCGCGATGCGCAAGGCCGCAATGTTGAGCATGGGTTACATGTCTGGTTTGGGTGCTACGACAACGCCTTTGGCCTTATGAGCAAAGTGTACAGGGATTGGTCAAATCCGCTGAAGCCAACGTTGGACCGCAACTTCAAGAAGCGGTTGGAAAGCCGAATCGGAACGTCAGCCGATAACGATGTGGATTGGGTGCGCGTCCCCTGGCCTGATGCCCCTGGCTCACCATGGGACAGCCCGCGCCCGCATACCCTGACCCCCTTCTACATCGTCGGACGCCTGATAGATCACGTCCATGAGATGGTGCAGGCAAGCGCTGATCTGGGCGAGGCCCCGGTGGACGTCCAGCTACGTCTGAAACCTTCTGAGTTGCAGTACAACGCGCCTGAAGGGTTCGGCGAGGACCTGAACATAGTCGCCGGCTATCTTTCGCTGGCCCATGAGGTCATGGTCCGCTCCGGTGACGCATCTTCCGAGCCCATGACCCTGATCAATACTGCGACCTTTACGCGGTCCCTCGTGGCTGCTTCTCTGGACAGCCTGATGGTGGTCCGCTCAGCCGATACGCCCCACTATATTGCCGAGGCTATCGAGCTGGCCCGCGCGCTGATCGTCGGGCTGCTCACCGACCTTATCATCGGCAGCGAAACACTGGATACGCTGGACGATACCGAGTTCCGCGACTGGCTGATGCGCCACGGGGCCCGCCAATCAACGGTCGAGACCTCGCCTTTTCTCAAGGCACTGTACGACACGATGTTCCAGTATCCCGGCGGCAATCAGAACAATGGTGACTACGCCGCAGGCACTGCCCTTCAGGTCGTGACCCGTCTGCTGGGCACCTATCGCGGGGCCCCCATGTACATCCCGCAATTCGGGCTGGGCGAAAGCGTAATTGGACCGCTGTACGAAGTCCTGAAACAAAACGGGGTGCAGTTTGAGTTTTTTCACAAACTGCATCGGGTGGTTCCAAACCAAGATGGCGACAAGGTGGGCACGGTCACCTTTCAGGTACAGGCCCTGCCTAAAAACACGTACACACCCGTGATCGAAATTGACGGCCTGCCGACTTGGCCAGATCAGCCATTCTGGGATCAGTTGCACGCGGATGATATTCCGGACGGCACAGATTTTGAGTCTCATTGGAACCCGCATCCGCCTGCCGACGAAAAGACATTGGAACTCGGCACTGGTTTCGACCACTTCATTTTGGGCGTTTCATTAGGTGCGCTGGGGGCGGCAGAGGGCGAGACAGGCATCGTAGATGACCTGCGCCCGTTATGCCCGAAGCTGGACAGTCAGATCACGGAAACACCTCTTGTGCCCAGTAAGGCCGCGCAGGTGTGGTTTACCGAAACCGCAATAGAACTGGGACAGGACCCTCCGCGACACGCCGCCGTCTCGGGGCCTGAAGCGTTCGATATATATGCGGACATGACACAGGTTCTGGACAGCGAACCGGATCAAGATCCGCCAGAACAATCTTTGTTTTACCTGTGCACCACATATGACACGGACCTGTATCGTCGCCCCGCAAGCGATGCGGACACACCCGCGCTGGCGCTTGCGGATGTAACGGAACGGTTTGACACATGGAAAGATATCTTTGGGCTAAAAGTCTGGCCCTTGGCAAGCGCAAATGGAGCGTTTGACCCGGCAAGGATCGCTCATCAGGTTGTCCGCGCCAACATCAATCCCACAGATTGCTGCCCGTCATCTGCGACCGGAACCACCCGACTTCGTCTTGACGCGCAGGGGACGGCTTTTTCCAACCTCTACCTAACGGGTTGCTGGACCCGGACCGGGCTTCATACCACCTGTGTCGAAGCTGCAGTAATGAGCGGTATGCAGGCTGCCCGTGCTCTATCGGGAACGCCTCAGATCGTTTTCGGCGAGACGTTCCTGAGGGAAACGACACATTTTGAACCATTCCGCCAACCAGTTGCTTGCTTCGACCGGATGATCGATCGCCTTCTTCCTTTTGCACATGCGCGTTTCGCTCCGCGCAAACGGCAAGACAACTCCAGATTCGGAGGGTGATATGGGACTTGGAAGAAAGAAAAAGCTTGTTGTTCTAGGCGGTGGGATGGGAACGTTGTCGGCCATCTATGCCATCACCTCTAAGGATCGCTGGAGGGCCGATTTCGAGTCCATCACCGTCTATGAAGAAACCTGGCGTCTAGGCGGTAAGGGAGCCAGTGGCCGAAACCCGGATGCCTGCTTTCGCAGCGAAGAACATGGGTTGCACATATGGCTGGGATTTTACGACAACGCCCTCGAACTGATCCAGGATTGCTACAAAAAGCTGGACCCTTCTCACGGCCACCGCTGGCAGGATTGGACACAAGCCTTCACACCGCTGGACGCCGTTCAGTTGCTGGAAAAGGGGTTTGGTGGACGGCCGACCGAGTATAAGTTTCCACCCAGGGGTGGGCAGGCTTCGCTGGGTGCAATCCCTTCGATATTGGGCGCCGCGCGATTGCTTTCGACATCGGGCACAACCACTTTCTCGCAAGACTTTCAGGAAGAGTTTGCAACCAAGGCCGGGCCGAGTATCGGTGCGCGCATCACCCGGATTGACCAGCATACCGCTGATCTGGAGCGCAAAGGAGAACTGCACCGCGAACAATGGAAAGAACTGCGCGACGATCTGGACTACACGTTGTGGGAGTTCAATCGTCGCGAACAGCAACTTCTCCGTGGCAAAAGCGCCGACGTGTTCCAGATGTGGGTGCTGATGAACCTGTCCCTGTCGCTTCTTTTTGGCATCGTCCGCGACCGCATCTACGCGCGCGGTTTCGAAGTGATTGAACGGCTGGAATGGTCGAGATGGATGCATCGCAACCGGGCCACAAGACGGGTATTGGCCTCGGCCCCAGTCCGGGCCTGCTATGATCTGATTTTCGGATATGTGAACGGATGGGCCAATGCCAGGTGCGTCGGGGCCGGAACCGGGACCTATTGTCTGCTACGGATGGTTTTCGGCTACCGCAATCACTTCGCTTATCAACTGAACGCAGGGATGGGAGAGGTCGTTTTTTCGCCCCTCTACCACGTCTTGCGTGACAGGGGGGTGGAATTCAAATTTTTCCATAAAGTAACCAATATCCTTCCGGACAGAACTGGCACAGCGGTTGACTCCATTCAACTGCAATGCATCAGACGGGTAAAGGGCGATCGGGAGTATCTGCCTTTGTTTAACGTCAAAAACCTGCAATGCTGGCCAACGCAGCCTTTCGAAGATCAACTGGAGCCGCTTCCAAAGACCTGTGCGGAAGATCGGGTCTCTCTGCAATACGGAGATGATTTCCATGATGTTATTCTGGGAATACCGCCCCCAGCTCTGGATCAGATCACAGAAGAGTTGCAGGCGGTGAATGCCCAATGGCGTGACATGACCGACAAACTCAGAACCACAGCCACCCTGTCGGCGCATTTGTGGATGACTGCTTCGACGACATCGCTGGGCTGGCCGGACCAAAGCACGCTATTCGGCGCTTACGAAAAACCACTAGACACGATTTGGGATGCCGACAGCCTGATCGAATTCGAAGATTTCCCAGCCGACAATTGCCCGAAAGCCATTATGTATCTGTGTGGCGTCATGGCCGACGGGGAAGACCCGCGCACAACTGCGAAAGAGTGGATCAAGACCCGTGCAGACGGTGCCTGGAGCAACGTGCGAAACCCCACCAAGCCGGAATTTGATTGGAGGATGCTGTACGATCCTCAAGACAGACCTGACGAGAAGCGGTTGGATTGGCAGGCGATACATATCAACGACGAAGGAGCCGCCCGATATGTGCAATCCCGACCCGGAACCGCGCGCTATCGGCTGCGCTCGGATCAGTCGGGTCTTGAAAACCTCTGGTTGGCTGGGGATTGGACTAAAACCGCACTTAACGCAGGATGTATGGAGGCCGCAATCATGTCAGGACAACGCGCCGCACGAGGGGTTTCGGGCTACAGCGAAATCAGCGTCATCGGCGAAGCCGATCGGCCCATTTTGCCCACAGGGCCACTAGATGCGATACGCCAAGTGTTCGACGGACTTGATGACGCAATTGGAGAGATCGACGCCCTTGGAGCCGTCCTCGCATTGCCAAATGCCGACGTCACAACCATGCTACCCGACAACTTGGAGATTGTGCCTCACCCAAATAGCCCCTCTGGTCTTCACCCGGTCGGAGTGCTTTTCGCACACCACTGGAATGTTCGTCCGGCACGTGCGCCAGAGTGGCTTGGGCGCGGCTACAACGAGGTCGCTATCGCGGTCCCTTTTGTTCGACCACGACATTCCAACGATGCTCAACTTTTTACCTACCTTCCCATACTTTTGCTCGATAGCCCTGGTTTTACTGCGCTGGGAGCATTGGGATTTGGACTAAACAAAAAGATCTGTAGTGTGACCAATGGAGGTGGATACCGGCAAGCGCAGACCGTCTTTCGGCAAGTTCCGTTGCTGACATTCGATACCCGGGCCGCTGGACAAGCCCGACCCGCGTCAGAGTTTCCTAACCTCGATCTTGCGCGGGACATATTTTCGCTGCCGGTGCTGACCCGACATTTTGGCAACTGGCGTCGGCTCAACATGGCCTTTGATTTCGCCGCCGCTTGGGTTACGCCGGTTGCGGGACAACTGTCGGTCGAAAACGTATTCCTGGATGGTTTCCGCAGACAACAAGTTCAACTGGCGAACATCAACCATGATCCTTTTTCGGCATTTGCATTCCGCTGCGGCTGGAGTCTCACTTGAGGCTGTGGCCATAGCTTTTGCAGGACATCCCCGTAAATCAATGCAATCTGCTTAGCCAAGCACGTACAAAATGGTCTCGAACCGAACCACTGCCGCAGTGCGGCCGCAGGTCTGATCTGAATTGGCGTACCGCAAGTGCCGCCTGCCAATTTGGTTCAAATGTCGATTTGCTCGGCGATGCTCAGCGCACATTCAAGTTCGACACCAAAATATCTGACAGCGCCGTCAATGCGCTTGCGGCAAAAATTTGTTTTACGAGCACTCACAGCAAGATACAGCAATGACGGGGTCGGGCTCTCAACAGACCAACGCCGCGGCGTCGTTGAATGGCGGCCACCAGTATTGGGGCAGAAATGCTCGACGTTTGGGTCAGAATTGAATGACGTGATTTGCCCACTTATTGAGGTTTTGTGCGCCGATTGAGTCAGGAATCAATGACGTTCCACATTCCTGTTATGAAACGCCAGAGATGTTTGACTTTTCCGTCACAACATTGACCCAAATGCCTGTAGAATCCAGCTAGGCTTGGGCCGGTCGCTTCATCCTAGCGGCTGATACGGCGATGAGATGTGTGTGGTCGAGCAAGTCTCGAAACTCAATCTGGACAAAGCGGCCTTTGGGATAGGGTACCTTCCGAGGCGCTCAAGAATCCCAGGTTTTTCTGTATCGAGCGCGACGCGGTACTTGCGTTCGACTATTGTTAGAAACCTTGCTTCCGGTCCAGAACGGACTTTGAAGTTTAGTCAAATTGCTGCAGCGCAACAATGACATAGACCCCCTAAACATATGAGCAAATCAGTTTGGTCTTCCCAAAGAAAGCTGGTCGACGTATTCGTGTTTGAGTTGTGCTAACTGGATTTGGCCATGTATATTAGAGAATTACGTTTAAAGAATTTCCGTTGTTTCGGCGGTACAGAAGAAGTCATCAGTCTTGATCCAGAGATGACCGCTATCATTGGGGACAACGGCAGTGGCAAAACAACGGTTTTAAAGGCTCTTCAGAGGCTGTTCGGTAGCACTTCGGCCGAACGAAGTCTGAGCCGTGATGATGTCCACTTTGGGGCTGGCGAAGTTCCTGGTCCCACCAACCAAGGTGACGATACACAGGCCCCACCTGTTGTCTCCAGTAGAGAGATTTACGTTGAAGCGATACTGGACTTCCCTGAACTGATCAACGCCCCCGAGGAAGACTCCAGTTCTGTACTTGATGTCTCGATCGAGACATTTCATGCGATGTCGTGCGCCGGGTCAGCAAGGTCGACAAGAAGAGTTTCGGAGACAGTGAGGAGCGTCCCCTCCATTCGTAGCACCAATGTAGCACCGGTTGTTGTGGCTATAATACAAGAAGCGCCCCATGGGGCGTTAGTGCGTTGTATCTGCTGGTATTT
>NZ_JAMFMB010000047.1 GCF_023502395.1 Ruegeria spongiae
GTTCATGAAAGCCAGTGTATTCGCGATCTCGCTCAGCACGGAATCGTAGGTCTTGCGGCTATCTTCAGCCAACTCGACCATTTCCGTGTAGGTTACATGCAGATCAGGTTCGCCCATCGCGGCCATCGCGTCCGCAGTTTCAGCCCATGCCTCAGGGGCCGCACGGATCATGCTGATCAAATCATAGAGGCTTTGAGGCGATCCAGCATCCGGGCATCGACCTCTTCGGACTGCGCAGCGGCTTCTTCAAAAGAAACGATGAAGGCTTCCGGGTATAGGTGCGCGCCCTCGGTCCGAAGGGCGCGCCAGATCCCTACATCGGCAGATGTAAGCGCCCGCGTCGCGATCATTCCGGGTGAGTCGGGGCGTGTTTGGACGGTGCGATATAAGGCCGGGTCACGTCCTTGAGCGTCGCTTCGATGGCCTCGACGCGCAGCCGGATCGCGCCATCACCCGCCAGTGTCAACACGATCTCGCCCGCGCTGTCCTCACCCGGCTCGAACGTGATGGACAGCAGCGACAGGATCATATCCGCCTCGCTTCGATCCACGCCCTGACTTGCCACCGACAGCACATCGTCAAAGACCAATAGCGCCTGAACGCGCTCATAGGCACGTTTCCGGCGCTCGGCGGCGTCGCGATCCTCCCAGCGGAACCGGTTGAGCAGGATGGCAAAGCGTCGCTCTTTCGCACGCCACGACATTTCGGTGATCGGAAACACCGCGTCCTGCGACAGGCTTGCGATGACCTGCAAGTCCTCGGCATCCTGCGCGCCCAGATTCAGCGGGGCCTCTCTTCCGTCCTTGAAACTTGCGTCAGCCATCACTCTTTGATCCGTTCAATCTTTGCACCCACACCTTCAAACTTACGCACCACCTGCTCATATCCGCGGTCCAGATGATAGACCCGGCTGACCACGGTTTCGCCCTCGGCAGCCAGACCCGCCAGAATCAACGAAACCGAGGCCCGCAGATCGGTCGCCATCACCGGCGCCCCTTTGAGCCGTTCTACCCCCGTTACCGTCGCCGTGCCGCCATGCACGTCGATCTGCGCGCCCATCCGGGTCAGTTCCGGCGCGTGCATGAAGCGGTTCTCGAAGATCTTTTCCTCCAGAACCGAGGTGCCCTCGGCAGTGCACAAAAGCGCCATCATCTGCGCCTGCAAATCGGTGGGGAAGCCCGGGAAAGGCTCGGTCGTGACATCCACCGCCGACACCCGCCCGTTGCGGCGCTTGACCTTCAACCCCTTGTCGGTCTCGGTCACGTCGATGGCGGCTGCGTCCAGTTTCTCGACAAAGGCGCCAACAAGGTCCAGCCGTCCGCCCAGCAGTTCCACCTCACCGCCGCAGATCGCCGGGGCCAGCATATAGGTCCCCAATTCGATCCGGTCGGTCACCACCTGATGGGTCGCACCATGCAACCGGTCGACCCCCTGGATTTCGATGGTCGAGGTCCCCTCGCCCGCGATCTGCGCGCCCATCTTGCGCAGGCACTCGACCAGATCAACGATCTCGGGCTCGCGCGCGGCGTTCTTAAGCACCGTCGTTCCCTTGGCCAGGGTTGCCGCCATTACGATGTTTTCGGTCGCCCCGACCGAAGCGAACCGCATCTCATGCACCGCCCCCTTCAGCCCGCCGGGCGCCTTGGCATGCAGGTATCCGTCCCGGAGTTCGATCTCTGCCCCCAGCGCCTCGAGCGCCTCAATATGCAGATCCATCGGCCGGGCCCCGATGGCGCAGCCCCCCGGCAGCGACACAACGGCCTGACCAAGACGCGCCAACATCGGACCCAGCACGAGGTTCGAGGCACGCATCTTGCGCACGATGTCATAGTCAGCCGTATGGCTGGTCAGATCGTGGCTCGACATCGCCAGAACCTGCCCGTCCTGCAACGACGAGACCTCGGCCCCCAGTGACTGCAAGAGCAGTGTCATCGTCTTGATGTCGCTCAGCCGCGGCGCGTTGGTCAGCGTCAGCGGTTCATCGCTGAGCAGCGTCGCTGGCATCAGTGTCAAACAGGCGTTTTTCGCCCCGGCAATGGGAATCTGCCCATTCAGCGGGCCATTGCCCGTCACAAGAATCGAATCCATCTGCCCTCAGCTTTCTGTCTGCTCGTTTTTGTCCTGCCCATCCGCCCGCTTGCGCGCCTGCGCCTTGCGTCGGGCCAGATTGGCCTTCAACGCAGATTTCAACCGGTCTTCACGCGACGCGGCTGATGTTGGGCGGTTTTTGGATGGTTTTTGCTCTGCCATTCCCTTTCTCTACAGCAGCCGCAAAAAACCGTCCAGATAGGCCTTGCGCCGTTCAGCCATTCGGTCTAGAGAGCCGCCCACGATGCTGCTGTAGCTCAGAGGTAGAGCACTCCCTTGGTAATGGGTAGGTCCATTCCAAATTTGAGTGTTCGAACATTGAGTTAGCGGTGTGAGATAAAAATTAGTAGGGTATTAGTAGGGCATATGCCCTGATGCTCTGAAATGGATTGGCTGCTGTAGCTCAGAGGTAGAGCACTCCCTTGGTAAGGGAGAGGTCGAGAGTTCAATTCTCTCCAGCAGCACCATGATTTCCCTATATACATCAGAAACTTACGCCAAGCCAAAGGCTTACGTCGCCCGACTCCTACACAGGAGTCCTACACAGTGACCCTGACAATGCCCTCACCGACCAAAGACAAGAATAGCGGAATTTTTTACCTTCGGGTGCGCGTTCCGGCTAATTTGACGCGACTTACCGGGAAAGCCGAGGTGACAAAATCGCTTCGCACCCGAGAACCAGCAGAGGCGAAAGAGCGGTTTGCGGTCGAGTATGCCAAGCTGCAAAAGCGATGGGCTTCCCTTCGAGCGAGACCAGAACCACTTCCCCTAAAGAACATCGTGGCCCTGTCTGGTCGTGTCTATTTCCGCTTGATGGAAACACTCGAACTTGAACCGGGTGAACCGGAAATCTGGCAGCGTCTATTGTCTCTGAGCGAACAAGCCGAAGCCGTCGAAGACGGTTTGGAAAAATGGTATGGGGAAGCAGCCAACGAGGTGCTTGCAGAAGAAGGCATTGCAATTGACACCGCATCGCGCACGCGCCTTTTGCGTGAAATCCACAAGGCATGGACACAGGCAGCCAACCAGCAAATGAAACGAGCGGAAGGCGATTTTGCCCCTGACCAGCAAGCCAATCGCTTCCCCAAATGGGAACCCACAGGTGCCCCTCAGAAGGCGACTCAAGGGCCGACGCTTACAAGCCTGTTTGAACGGTGGAAGAAAGATCACCTGAGCAACGGCAAAGCCCCAGCAACAGTTGATGACTTTGCCCAAAAGAAAGACGCACTGGTCGCGTATCTAGGGCATGAGGAAGTTGCCAAGATCAAGCCTAAGGACATTGCCGATTGGTGCGACTACCTTCGGGACGAAAAAGGACTGAAACCAAAGACTATCGGTCCAAAATACCTGGCGGCAATCAAAGCCATTCTGCGTCTGGGTCGCTCCAAGTTCCTGATCGAAGTTGACCCCTCCGAGGGCGTGTCTGTGAAAGTCCCGAAGCCAGTAGCGGCGCGCTCAAAAGGCTTCACCGATGACGAGGCCAATCGAATACTGCAACGTGCCAACGAAGCTCTAAACGAAGACACACGGGCTACCAGAAAGAACAAGCTTGCCTGTCGCTGGATACCTTGGATTTGCGCATACACAGGAGCAAGGGCGGGTGAAATCGCTCAGCTACGCCAGCACGATTTGAAGACTACAGGGGCAATTCAATGGCTCTTGATCACACCAGATGCAGGGAGTGTCAAAGCGGGGCGCTACAGGACCGTGCCTTTGCATCCCCACCTTTTGGAGATCGGCCTAGTGGACTTCGTCAAGAGCGCCGGTTCAGGTTACCTCTTCCACGATGGCGGCAAGACCCCAGAAGACGCTTTCAGGTTGTCCCAGAACGCGCGCGACAAGGTTGGCGATTGGGTCAGGAACAAAGTAGGCATCTCAGACCCAAGGATACAACCGAGCCACGCTTGGCGGCATCGGTTTAAGACACAGGCGCGGAATGCAGATGTTGATGTTGCGTATCAGAACGCCATTTGCGGCCACGCATCAGGCAATGTAGGCGACGACTACGGGGATTATCCCGTTGAAACGCTTTACCGTGAAATCTGTAAGATACCTCGTATCAAGCTCGACTAGATGCTTAGATCGGCCTACCAGCTACCAAAGCCCATTTTGGCCAAATCGGTAAGTAAAACCCAAGCGAAGCTGGCGGGTCGATTCAAACCAACATACAAGAACCATTGAAGAAACTGACGGAGACAATTTTGTGAAGAACTACATTATCGCAGGGCTGTTGTGTCTTGTGTTAGCCTTGGCCATTGGAGTTCGGCCAGTGCAAAAGACGGTAAACGAGGCGCTGAACCAAGGCACTTTGAAAGGTGTCGAGACCTGCATGTCCTATTCAAAAAGTGAACTTCTTTCCAATGACGCTGTTCAGGCAACCTGCGTGACCACTTTCCGCAAACGCCTGTATCACAATGGCCACGCCACGGGCCGCGCGGGACCGCGTCTAGGCGAACGGACTGTAAGCTGGGGCGGGGTTCTTGAGAACAAGACATCTGACCACGTGACTACGTGGATACAGGTATCAGTCAACATCTTCGACAAGGACGGCGAGGAAACGGAGTTTCTAGCCGACACACCAATTTGGATAGACCCCTTGGACGAGGCGGAGTTTCGGGTGGAGTTGCCTGACCTAGAAAGTAAGCAACTTGAAGGCTTGGAGTTCTGCGAGCACGAAGACGCATCACCCACCGATTGCATGGCTTGGAACGTCTCAGGTGTGATGGGACTAGCGATTTAGCCTCCCGCCCCGTTGCCGCAGCAACCCAACGAAAATTATTTTTACGAGAGCAGGGGACACCTAGTCCTCTGCCTTCTTAGTTTTATCAGTGCCTTCCAACTGCCCATGTCACCGCTGCGTCACCAAAAGATAATCGAGACAAAATCCCTCATTTTCAAACTCTTGAAGTGCTTCTGACAGGCGTTATATCCCTCGTCGCCACAGCGAAGGATAACAATGCTCGACCGCTCAGAACGCCCCGCATACCCCACAACAAGCCCTTGCCCATCTCTAACGGAGACCGCTCGGCTTGCCGTGTCGGTCAACTCCAAGCACCGCGAAGTGCAGCGCCTCGGGCGCACCGCTAAGGAAATCGCTGCGGAGATCGGTGAAGAACTGATCAAGGTGAAACAGAAGCTGGCCCATGGGGAGTTCATGCCTTGGGTCAAAGCTGAATGCGCCTTTTCCGAACGGTCAGCGCAAGACTACATGAAGATTGCCAAAGCAAAAACGCAGCGCGCTGCGGATTTCAACCGCTGCGATAGCATCCGCGAAGTCCTCGCTATGGGGAAACCGAAGGCGGAACCCCAAACCCAGCGCCGCGCGGCCACCCTTGATGACCTCCGTAAGGTGGAGCGTTTGCGTGCCCTGAGGGATGACCCCGGTGCGGCGGAAGGTGAACGGAAGAACGCGCAGGCCAAGCTGGACGAGATCGAGAAAGAAGTCGGCCCGATTGACGGTGTGAAGCAACAACCCAAGGGCCGCAAGAAGAACGACCTCCGCAAGGAAACGCGACGCAAGGCCTGCACCATAATGGACAGGCTGACACCCATCATGAAGCCCAAGGTGCGCAGCGGTGTGATCAACGCACTGATGATCGCATACGGCGACAACCCCGAGAAGCTCGACGAGCTACTAACTGAACTCACCCATTAGGAGGCTGACAGTGGAAGACATCACGGCAAGAGAACTTGGCGCGGTCGTTGATCACCGAACCCGAGAATACGTCCGCTGGACCAAGGAGGAAGATCAACCTGAACCGTTCTTCGCTGTTCAGGATTGCTACAGGTATATCGGAATTGCACGAGTGGACGTGCCCAAGGGTCCAAGCATCAAAAGCAAGGTGCGGGGTGCCCGAACATGCACCTTCTGGCGCGAGAACCGTGCCCACGGCGGCAGGCAGGTGATTTTGGGTGTCCCTGCTATTTATATCCGCTATCTAAACACCGCCTTATCGACAGAGCTTGCGCTGAGTGTAGCGGGCGGCGTCGAGCGACTTTGCTATTTTCTCCTGAGGAATAGCCCGGAGTTGCTCCTAGAGGCCTGTTTTGTTTCACCGCAAAAATCTGACAGGCAGAGATAGATAGAGAAGCCCGCGCAATCCCCCCTATGGGGTGCGGTTTCTCAGAACTGTATCCACATGTGAAATTCCTCCATAAGTGCAAATAAATCAATGGGTTGACACTGATTCGAGCGTGACTCATCTATGCCGTGCATCGCTACCAAAGATAGGAATACTCTCGTGCAGAAACTTCACATCCACCATATCATCGACCTCAGCGTTGGCCCGTTTGATTTGCTCGTTGAGCTTTGGCCACGCACGGCACTCTTCAAGGTTCAGCGGGACTACCCTGACGAACTCGTTGTCGATGTCTGGCGTCTGCGCGTGATGTTCACGTTCCACCGTAAGAAAGCAAACACCCACCAGATGACAACGACCACGTAACATACACAACCTTCGTTGACATTTGCAACATCAGGCTGTTAGACCCCTCCTGAACATTCCAGTGAGGGGTTTTTCATTTGAAGCGCTATGTCGTCTATCGCCGCGTAAGCACGGAAGAACAAAGCAAGTCGAGGCTTGGCCTTGACGCGCAGGACAGAGACATATCGCTGTTTCTTGAGAACTTCTCGGAAGGACCTTTCGAGATTGTGGCCGAGTTCGAAGACCACCTCAGCGGTAAGCATGATGACAGGCCCCAACTGGCCGCTGCCTTGGAACTGGTCAGGAAAACCGGGGCTGAATTGCTAGTTTCGAAACTCGACCGTTTGAGCCGCAAGGTGTCTCTCATAGCGGCACTTATGGATGACCCGAAGGTAAGGCTGAGGGTCGCCTCAATGCCCAACGCAGACAAGTTCCAGCTACACATCTATGCGGCCCTAGCAGAGCAAGAGCGCGAGTTTATCTCTGCACGAACAAAGGCGGCACTTGCTGAGGCAAAGGCCAAGGGCAAAAAGCTGGGCGGGCTGCGCGACAAGACCATGAAGCGCAACGCCGTGATACAAGCCAATGCCAAGGCGCGGGCCGAAAAGGTCGCCAAGACGGTTCAGCCTTTGAGATCACAGGGGGCGTCTCTTAGGGAGATTGCTGACGCCCTCAATACCTCTGGTGTGCCGACTGCGCGGGGAGGCAAGTGGCAAGCCTCGCAGGTGAAGCGTGTTCTGGAAAGGCTCGAAGTGGCCAGCTAGCCCGAAACACCGCAACCCACATACTTGACCCAGAGAAGGCTGCCCTGAGCGGTCCACCAGAGTGCATTGAGGAATGGCCGCTCAGGTGAGGCTAGACGATGACGGGAAGGCTCTCTCTGGGGCATTCCTTGATCGAGAGACTTTATCCTCTCAGCCCCCACAACCCACATACTAGCCCTAGGAGCCGCGACAAGCGGTCACAGGGGTGGTGTTCTAGGTCTCCCCTCAGGCTTGTCATGGAGCCGTTATGAGGTGAGGCCATTTTTTGTTGAAACGTCCGTGTTCGAAGGGGTGAGGTCAATACTTTTCCCAAAGTGTTACGTTCAAGGGAAGCACCCTCCGACAATCTTTACCTGACCCTCTCACCAGAAAGACCATCGGCGGCTTCGCCGTTGAAGACCAAGGAAATGGTGAGTGTTGCCACGCTCACTACGATGCTCAGGCCTTCCGACCTGAACCCCACATCCCCGCTCACATTCCCGTTGAGGTGCCCCGCTAAGTTCCCGTGTAGTCGCCCCTATAGGTGATGATGCAGGTTCCTCATTAGGTTGCAGCCCTAACGCTGACTTAGGGTGTCATCATCTCCTTGGGTCTCCAAGGGCAAAGCCCTATGCGAAGTTGCACCTGAACCAGTTCTGAATGTGCCCCGTAAAAGGTGCCTCAGTTTCACTGAACACCCATTCAGGTTGCCCGTTCATGGTTCACCTCTAATGCCTGTCTGCTGATGCAGCCAAGGCGAAGTTCTTCACCTTCATCATAATCTTCATGTCCCCCTTCATGATGCCCTTCATCAAGTCACCCAAGCGGTCTCATGTTAGAGGTTTTCAGCCCCTGCTAGGAATAAATACCCTTTAAGGGGGCGGGCCGTTTTCTCGTTTTTTTACATGTGGTTACGCACCCCTTAGGAGGAACATCTCCGCCTAGCTCCGCCTGACCCCCAAATTTCACCGTCCAGATCACCAGCGAGCAGCCCCCAGCGGCAGCCTTTCGGTGCCCGTCCAGTCTCCTTTGGAGGGCTGCTTGCGGGGCTGCTCTCTCGTGCCTTGGACGGGTGCAGATACACACAACACAAAGGACACCAAAAATGCCCACAATCACATTTGTTGACCGCCCGTGCGGGACCGGCAAGACCACGGCGCTCATCGACGAATTGACGCAATGGGATGCAAGCCGAGATCGCCCGGTCATTGTGGTGACGCCCCGCCTGTCTGAGGTGAAGCGCATCATCAACGGCGCACCAAGTGCCAACATTGCGCAGCCGGATGACGGCGAAGCTGGGGCTACCAAGCTTGAAGATATTGAGACACTGCTGGACGCGGGCCGAAACATTGCCTGCACCCATGCCCTCTATGTGAAACTCCGTCGATTGGCTCAGCGAGGCAAACTCTCTGGCTACCGTATGGTGATCGACGAATGCCCCACACCGATTGAATTGGCCCCGACCATCTCAAAGGCTGACTTCAAGAACGTGATCGAAGCCAAGGGTCTGGCCACAGTTGATGAAACATCAGGTCTTGTGACACCGACTGACTTCTGGACAGAGCGGGCGGCTATGGGCGGCAAGAAGTCGTTCGCCAAGCAATACGCCCTTGCGGCTACGGGCCGATTGTTCGTGACTGAGGAGCGAGACCTTCTGATGATGGCCATTCCCGTTGAGATGCTGATGGCACCGGCCTCGTTGGTCATCCTCACATACCTCTCTGAGGGCAGCTTGATTGCCGCCTATCTGGATCGCCTTGAGGTTCCCTATGGTGTCCGCAAATGGGCTGGCGAAGCGGACTGGATACGAAAGCAGCGGGCGCTGATCTCAGTTGAGACGTTCGACCTTCCCCACGTGCCCGTCAAGCGCAACCAGAAGCGCGTCGATCACGCACCTATGCGGCTATCATTCTCGGGCCAGACCAAGAAGGCCACGGAAGCCACAGTCAAGAAACTTGGAACGCGGCTCAAGAAGATGCAGTTCGAGGGGCCACTTAAAGGCGTCCGCAAGGAAGACGTTATGGTGACCAGCGCCGCTGACCTTTGGTTTGCTGATGGCACGGCGCAAGGAGGCCGCAAGAGGTGTGGACCGCTCAGCTACAACACGGGCCTCAAGGGGTCTTGGTCTTACGACGAAGCCGAGGCGCGGTGGCACGTCACCAACGGCTGGACATGGGTCTCCAACCTCACACGTGGGGTGAACGACCACGTCAACTGTAGCCATGCCGTCTACCTCTTCGACCAGCACCCCAACCCAATCCTCTGCAAGTTTCTCGACAAGAAGCCGCACGTTTGGGGCAGAAGGTTCGCGCTGACGGAGTTCGTTCAATGGCTCTACCGCAGCCGCGTCCGCCTTGGCCAGCCGGTTACCGTTTATGTGCCCTCGGAACGCATGAGGACCATCATTCTGGATTGGCTGAACAGCCCAGATAACGGCGAGTTCTCGGACGACTTCGAGCCGATTGAATAGCCCTCAGATACCAACCCAAAGCCCCGTTCACCCAGCGCGTTCGGGGTTTTGTTGTTGCATGACATAAGGATTAACCATGCCCACAATTCGAAAGACTGAAAGGTCTTGGAAACCGGCGCGCGAGCATTTTGGCAGTGGCGACCCTTTGCGCGGCCAACGAAGAATGCTCCGAGCGGAACTCGCCAACGAGACCCGCGCGCGCCTACTCGAAGCAATCCCTCTGAATGAAATGGTCGAAGCATTGGGTGGCAGCGCCAAAGACCGTTCGGAAGTGATCGCGGAAGGCGGCAAGTTCCGTGTGGTTCGCATACGCACCGACCTCGCGGCATTTTGCGCTGCCCTCCAAGAGCGCCACAAGTTCAACGAAGGGCGCGGCATCGGTGCCGCCGCTGTCATGTCCACGCTCATCCTTCGCGGCATTGAGGGGACGCTGGGGTTACCTGAGTTCCGCCCCATCCCCAAAAGCGCACACCCCCGCACGGAAAGGCGATACGAATGAACAATAAACAACTAAGGCGCTACATCCTCAGCCATGTTCCCTCGGCCAAGTATCTCGCAGCCGAAGAACGGATGAAGCCACGACCGGGGACTGATCGCTTCTGGGACCGCCCCAAGGCTCTACGCCCCCTCAAGTTCAGCGGAAGCCCCTATATCGTGGCTCTCATCGAAATCCTCTGCGACCACTTGCAGAAGACTTCGGGGGGCGCGGCCAAAGAAAACCGAGATGCTGAACCGCATCGTGGCTGAGGGTCTCGCTTCTCTCGTGTCGCGGCCCGAGTTTTCGGACCTCAAAGTTCGCAATGAAATCCCAAGTGAGGGTGAGATTGCAGCCGGTCTGGGTATCGGCAATTAACCCCACCTTATCAGGACACTCCCAATGACAAATTCGACTTCCCCCAACGCGGTGTTGGGCCTAATCCGTGGTGCGGAAACGACCAAGGGATACGAGGACTTTTACAGTAAGTCCGTGATCGCGCCCCCGAAGCCTGTCACTCAGATGACCGTTAGCGAGGTCCGCGAGTGGCAGCGCCGCAGTGTCAACGCTGGCTCCAAGAGTTCGGCCATCGGCGGCTACCAGATCATCAGCAAGACCTTCAACGGCTTGGTATCCGATCTCGGCCTGACCGGCGATGAGGTATTCGACATCGAGCTTCAAGACCGCATGGGCATGCACCTCATGGCCCGCCGTGGATACAACGATTGGGTCACCGGCAAGATCACCGACAACCAGTTCGCCAACAACCTCTCGAAGGAGTGGGCGGGGCTGCCTATGGTTTCCGGTCGGAAGTCTGGCCGCAGTTACTACGCTGGTGATGGCCTGAACGGCGCAACCGTCACCCCCGGCAACGTCTTCGAGGCACTGAACGCGGCCCGCACAGGTGGTCCCTTCGAGTTCCAGCGCTCCCAAGGCACCACGGCGGGTGGGCCGCGCCCCGCACCCTCGGCATATCAGGCCAGCCTTGAGGGTATCGTCCCCATGGAAACCTTCGAGCAGCGCGCTATCGACGCCGTGGAGAACACCCCTGTCTCGACCTTCCGAAGCAAGGCCCAGGAATTGGGTTTTGAGCAACAAGCTGCGGCTGAAACACCGTCATGGTGGGACGCCACAAAGATGGCTGCGAACGAGGAGTGGATTGGCCTGAATGTCGCTGAGCAGATGGGCCGCAAAGAGTTCACCCCCGACGCCAGCTTCCGCCTGACCGATGATATGTGGAAGGAAGTCACTGACGACCTCGACCCGGTTTACCACAGCGGACTGGAAGCGGCGACATCTGAGGCTCACCTCCGGGCGCTCTCGGCACAGATGCAGCACGAGCAGAAGGTTGACCGCGATCTCTCAGGCCTCGGTTGGGGCGGCACAGGCCTTCGCGTCGGCGCTGCCATTCTCGACCCCGCAGCCATCGTCGCCTCGGTTGCCACTGAGGGTGCGGCTGCCCCGTTGATCTACAGCGCGAAGATTGGCCGAGTTGGGCGTGCCCTACGTGCCGGTGCTGCCGCTGGTGCGGTGAACGCCGGTATCGACGGCTACCTTGCAACTCAGGACCAGACAATGGGCTGGGACGATGTGGCCATCTCGGCTGCCGCTGGCTTTGTGCTTGGCGGTGCCGTTGGTGGGCTGCGGGGGCGGACCCCTGAGGACAAAGCCATGGCGGCTGCCATTCAGGATGCCGAGGGCGACAACATCGCTCGGGCATTTTCTGGTGGGACCGCTGATGGTTCCGTAGGTGCCGCGCGGGTTCCCCAAGACCCGAACCTTTCCGCTGCCGAGACCGTGGCTGCCGAGAGCGCATCTGCTCCGGTGACCGCATTCTCCAGCGCTCGCATCGACCGTTCGGCTGTCCTCAAGAGTTCCGAGAGCGACGTGATGCGTCGTGTCGGTGCTGGTCTGATCGAAGACGGTGTCGGCAACGCTGACGGCTCGGTCAACCGCTTCTCGGTATCTGAGAAGGTGGCCCGTGAAGAGCGCGTTCGGACAGGCCGGTTTTATCGCACCTACAACAACGCCTATCGCGATTGGCTCAAAGACCAAGGCAAGCGCATGTTCTGGCAGCATGGCGCGGGTGAGCGGGCAGAGTTCAACAAGCAGGTGTCACTGGCGGTTCGCCGTGAGATCGACGCTGTGAGCAACAAGCACGTCAACGCTGTGGCGTCCCAGATGAAGAAGGAGTTCGCTGATCTCTTGGAGTTCGGCAAGCAATACGGCATCCGGGGCTTCGACGAGGTGAAGGCCAACCACAACTACATGGTTCGTCGGCACCGCATCGACCGCATCGACGATCTGGTCTCAGAGTTTGGCGAAGGTAGCATCAACCGGCTGGTCGCCCGCTCGATCCAGAAGGCCAACCGCAAGTGGCGCAACCGCAACCCCGGTCGGGCCATGGCTATGGACGAGATCGACTATGAGGACGCCCTCAGCATCGCGGCCAGCTACGTCAAGAGCATCCGCTCGCGGCGCTACGGTGAGTTCAACCTGAACCGGGCACTGGCTGGTCAGGACATCGAGACCCTCAAGATGATGCTGGATGACGCTGGCATGTCCGCTGAGGATGTCACCCGCATCTCCGACAAGGTCCGCTTTAGTGTGGACAGCGGGGAGCAAGGGCGAATGGCCTCGGCCAAGTGGCGGCTCGACATCGACGAGACCCACCGAGAGAAGCTCTACAGCAAGAGCGGCGTGGCCCGTGAAGTCAGTATTGAAGACATGCTTGAGAACGACGCTGAGCAACTGTTCGGCCAGTATGTCCGCTCCGTCACCGCTGCGGGGCACATGGAAGACTTCCTGAAAGAGTTCCGCGTAAGGGATGCTGAGGGGAACCTTCCGGCGCATGCTCCGTCCTTCGACACCGTGAAGAGCTACATCGCCAAGGAAGCAGGCGAGAAAGGCATGTCGGCCAAGCAGGTCAACAAGGAGATGCGTGTTCTCGACAACGCCCACAAGCTGATCAACGGCATCCCGATTGAGGGTGCGTCCAGCTTCCGCACGGCACAGCGCTTCCTGCGGGACTTCAACTTCTCCCGTATCGGGGGCCAGTTGGGTGTCGCTCAGATGGCCGAATTGGGCAACATCGTCGGCAACGGCGGCATGCGTGTCTTGATGCAGAACATCCCGGCGATGCGCAAAATCTTCGCCAATGCCAAGACCGGCAAGTTCTCCGACGATTTCTTGAACGAGATCGAAAGCATCTGGGGCTTCGGCACCGATCTGGAACGGATGAACATGGCCCCGATGTTCGATGAGATGGGAGCAGTTGAGCATGCCACCAGCATGCAGAAGGCTGATCACTTCCTCCAACGCAGCAAGAAGGTGACCGTCCTCGGTTCCGGTATGGGCCACGTTAACATGGTCCCGCAGCGTCTGAACGCCCGCGTTCTGGTGCAACGGTTCATGGACGACGCAACGGGCCGCAGAGACATCAACCCCAAGCGCCTTCGGGTCATGGGCATCTCTGAGGAACTACACCCGCGCATTCAGGAGCAGCTTCGCAAGCACGTCGATCAAAGCACCGGCATGCTGGGCAAGAAGGTGAACCGCGTCAACATCCACAAGTGGGATGACGTGGACGCCAAGAACGCCTTCATCAACGGTGTTGACCGCTGGGCGAAGAAGTCGATCCAAGAGAACGACATCGGCAACATGCCTGACTTCATGTCGAAAGAGGCTGGGAAGACCATCGCTCAGTTTCGCTCGTTCATGTTGGCCGCGTATGTGAAGCAGACCCTTTCCGGGCTGCATCATCGTGATTGGGAAACCGCTTCGGCATTCCTGACGACCATGTTCTTCGGTGGTTTGTTCTATGTGGGCCAGACCCATGTCAACTCTCTGGGCCGGGAAGATCGGGACGAATACCTCAAAGACCGCCTCGCGCCTGAAAGCCTCGGCAAGGCTGCCTTCCAGCGGTCAGGGTTCTCTTCTGTTGTCCCTCTGGCAGCCGACATGGTGGCCACGACTGCGGGTCTCGATCCCGTCTTCGACTTCCGTTCCTCTGGTCTCAAGAGCGGTGGCGTCAGCCCTGCGGATTTACTTATCAGCAACCCCACAGGTGACCTCACAGAGGGCGTCACACGGGGCATTGGCGGTGCGGTTCAGGGTGCCCTCAACTCTGACTACCAGTTCTCGGAAAAGGACTTCAAAGCCCTGACGAAGATCAGCCTGTTCCAGAACATGTTCGGCATCCGTAATGTCCTCGCAGCCATCGGCGGGACGATGCCGGAATACTCCCGATAGCCTCTCAAACCAAAACCAGCGGGCGTCCCCTAGTGAAGGAGGCGTCTCCACCCCATTAGCGGCACCCATTACCTGAACCCACGGGTGCCCTTTCAACTCTCCTAAGGAATACAAAATGACAAACTGGACAACCGCAACCGGCGAGACCGAAGCTTCTGGTTCGAACCTTGCTGACATTTCCCTTGTAAACACGCCTCACGCAGTCGTGGGGAACCGCAATAACCTCGAAGTCACCGGCAATGGTCAAGTCACAAGCAACTCCTCTGCCTCCTACACCATGGGCCAAGAGGCTCCCACACAAGGTGGCGTGATGGCTACCGTGAAGAGCCATAGCGGCGGCAGCATTTTTGGTCGCAACCCATCGGGCAAAGATACTGTGGACATTGGCGGAACCCGCACGAACATCGACGTTGCCGTAGGTATGGGTCTCTTGGTTCGCAACGGCGACGGCACATTCTCAGACGCCGCCGCGCCAGTCGCTCTGAAAGACCCGACTGCCAATGCGAAGACGATGGCCAAACGGGCTGAGGGCGCAGAGGCACAGAAAGCAGAACCCTCAGGGGTCTCCTTTGGGGAAGCCGCAGACGCGACCATGCAGGACTTCCTGAAAGGTCAGAACCCCGGCGACCTGTTCAAGACTGTGGACAGCATCCTACAGCACGGTGACGCCGACACACGCACCATTGAACGCATGGCGCATATGGCAGGCGTCGAGCCAGCGGAGATGCAAGCGCAGGTCGCTACGGTCTGGGAGGGCGCTTACAACTCGGCAATGGGCATCATGGCGGAAGCGGGGGTTGCCAACGAGGAGGCCTTTGATGCCTTCCTAAACTCCAACCCGCAAATGCAGGCCAGCATGAAGGAAGCCGCGCGCAACTACTTTGTGCATCACAAGACTGAGGGCCTGCAAACCATGGCCGACGCCTATCTGACCCAAATGGACCAATTCGATACGGCAGGCGTTCGTGAGATGCTGACCGAGGCTGGATGGGACCATGTCGAGAAACCGGGCGGCGGTCTCCAAGTGCTGGTCAACGGCACTCCCGTGTCTTGGGAGGTTGCGGTGAAGCAACGCATCATCACTTTCAGCCAAGTAGAGGGCTGAGGACATGGGTGAACACATCAACCCGAAGTGCAACCAACTATCGGGGGCGTCCTTGTCAGATCATCGGATTGCCGACGCCTCTGACGTGGCTGCCGAGGCTATGAAGAAACGAGCCGAACGCCGCGCCGCCGAACGTGCTTACAAAGAGGCATTGGCGATGTCGAAAGCGCGGCCCGATAACGCGCCCCAAAGGTGGCTCTCAAACGACGACCTTACATAACACAGGATAACCAAATGAAGTTCTACAGCAAAGAAAACCCCCGCCGCGAGGGGCCACACTACCCCACTGAAACGACCGGCTCGGGTGTTCCCGGCTTCAATCCGAAGTGCAATCAGCGCGGCGGATACCAGCCCGAACAACAGGACGATCAAGAGCAAACGCCCAGTCAGTAACTAGCCCTCGATATTGCCCCGCTGCCTCTTAGAAGGTGGTGGGGTATTTTTTCGTGGAGATGTCGATTGTCTGGTCCACCCACTACGTCTTGAGAGTAGAAACATGCCGACAAGCAGCCAATGGTGACACCAATGGCAGCCTGAGTATAATCCTAGTTGCGAACCTTAGGGGGGGCACACAAAATGGATACCAAGCAGTTTGACGAGACCATCGCCGAATTGAATGCACAAACCGCAAAGCTAACAACGGAAACCTCTAAGATAATCGACCGGAACCCTTACGTTCCCTTAGCAGTCGGCGCGCTTGTCACCCTAGCGTTGTTCACTTTGGTATCGCTGCTCTCGTAGAACGGCGACGACCTGTCACTTCCCGACAGAACTCCTACACAAAGGTTGCGCAATCGAAATTTTAATGCAATAAAATCAATACTCTAAGATCAAACTAACCGAGTTCAATTCTCTCCAGCAGCACCATAAATTTTCCCCAAGTATCAATATCTTAAGTAAAATCAGACCCGTAGTCCGCGTGATGTGTTAGGGGATGTGTTAGTTTTTGTGCTACAAGCAACTAACACAACCTTGCATGTCGAGCACCGTTTTCATGGCAGAATACGAACTCCCTACCGTTCCCGGAACGCAACAGCGCGGGCCCACCTACCACTTCAACATACCGATTCCGAAAGCCATTCGCGACTTGTACGACAACAAGGCCGCGTTTCGGGGCACCATGAAAACCTCAGACCCGAAAGAGGCGAAATCCAAGGTCGAGCTTCAAAGGACTGTATTCGATCAGCAAGTTAAGGACAGAGCACGCGCCGAAGATCGTGAAAGGCTGTCGAAGCTTCTGACCGACGATCAGAAAGCCGCGCTCGAAGCCATAGGCGGCGTAGAAGAAGTTCCCGCACATATTGCTGAGCTTAGAAAGATCGCGGCGTTTCTGACGGCGGGTGAAGGTGCCACGGAACACCTAGCCGACGATGAAGAAGCAGACCTCATGTCTGAAATACAACATCGCGCGGAACTAGCAGCAAACGCGGCATATCGGGAAGCTCTGGTTGCAGAAATTCGCGGCACCAAGCGCATAGCAAACTCGCTCAAGATCGAAGTTCCTGATCCCATCAAGGGCACGGATGAGGGAGTTTTGGGCCTGCGCGATGTTGCTGAGCGCTTCCTAGATGCCAAGGACTACACACCTCAAAACCGCGAAAAGCTCCGGGTAACAACAGCCCGTTTCTCGCACAGCGTTTCGATAACGGAGTGTTTCACGTGACCGTGCAGGACGGTCCCAATCGTCGAACCGTTGCGCGGCCTTCGCAGGTGCCGCTGGCCCGTATGGTGTTAGC
>NZ_JAMFMB010000048.1 GCF_023502395.1 Ruegeria spongiae
TTCAGGCGGCTCGCAGTCGTTCCAATCGCAGAAGGCGTCAATACGATGCTCAATGGTCAGCAGATCCTCGACGCCGTAGAGCCTGTTGTTCGTCAGTTCTTTTGCGCAAATGGTTTCATCGTTCATTGTGCTTTCCTCCTTCAGATGTCCAGTTGTTCAATGCGTTCCATCAACGCCTCAGAACGCGTGTTGATGGTGCGAATAAGTGCGCTGACGGCCTCGGGGTTCTCCATGCCGTTGTCATCCCATGTCAGTGCATCAAGGGCTTTGGTAAGACCGCTCAAGGTCATCGCGTCCACCTCGATTTTCAGCTTCTCGTCTTTGATGGCCTGGGTCTTATCGGACGGGCCAGTGCCTTTCTGGCTGTCGAGCATGACGGTATTGGTCGCGCTGGCGCGTTGAGCATTCATTGCATCGGTCTCCAAGGTTGGCGGTTAACTGATAGCTATATATCACTAGACTTTACTGATAACAAGTGCACAGTGATAAAAAACTATCAGTGAAGACAGGCGATGAAAAAACCGATCAAGGCAGCGCGAATTCTTGCAGACCTTACACAACAGGAATTGTGCCAAAGGGCAGACATTCCTCTAATCACCCTACGCCGCCTTGAGGGCAGGCCATCGCACAAGGGCCTCGTTTCAGAAGAGACTGAAGCAAATGTTGTTGTAGCGCTTGAACAGGCTGGCGTGGACTTCATTCCAGAAAACGGCGGCGGCCACGGTGTGCGACTTCGCAAAAAGTCAGACGCCGAATGACTGACCCAGAACTATACCGCACCGCTATTCATGAGGCCAGCACGCGGTGGCCTTCATCCGCCTATTCCCGGATCGTTACGGCAGTCATGTCACCATTGAACCGCCCGACGGCTTAACCGCTAATCATTTCTGAGTGGCAATGTTACCGGCCCGATTGACCATCCGACCCTAGTGGAATGGGGCTTGGGTGACCGCAAGCAGCCAGGCCTATGAATGTTCTCTTCTGGTAGTACCGAAAAGTCCATGCTTTCGCTCACAAACAGATAATACATAAACGCGCCCGAAAACGTTGCCCAGTGAGCGGTTGTTACTGCGTCATTGGCTTTCGCGCTTTGGTATTCAAACGGGTATTTGGAGACCTTTGTACCCTGCCTGAGTTGCTTGCCTTGAGGCAGTAACTCGAACAGGTGTTGGGGAACCTCATCAAGTATTGCGTTTTCATTGCTAAACCAGATAACACCCACCTTTCCGCTAGGAGGCAGGACTTCGCCAGTCGTCTCCCAATGAAGGGCGAGACCTAGCTTTGCGCCATACAAGAGCATCGCCTCTGATACGATGGGGCCGGTTAGATTCAATGCTCCTGCATGGTTGCCGTCATGGTCTGTGATTTTGCGAGCGCGGCGAGATTGACTTATTGAAGGTTGCATTTCTTCAAGAGCGTCGGGGTGGTTTCTCACTAGGTGACCAAGCTTGGCTTCGAAGTGATCCGTGATGTGGCCTTCAACAGAGGACCACTGAACGCTACCAATAAACGAGGCAATGTCCTCAAACCACTTTGAGCCCTGATTGCATTTTTCGCACGAAGGGAACTCTAAACCACTCGGACGATCCTTTGGAAACATCCCTTTGTTTGGCATGTGATCCCAAGTTGTGCTTGGCTCATCGACTCCGCAATAGATGCAAAATCGGTTCTCTTGAAGCAGTATCTTCTTGTTGGCATTGCGAGCCATTGCAGCCCCTTACGGTCAAATATCCCCGAGATCCAGCGCGATCAGTTTCATTTTCTATACGTTGGCAGGCCACAGGGGAATCCTCTACCACCCTGCTAATCCCGCTAATCCTGCTAATCGACGGGCGGTAGGAAGGGCGCTGTGCTTACGCCATTCGCACAAAGCCGACCACTGAGGGCAAAGTTAGGCAATTGCAGCAACGCATATAATTTCGACGTCATAGCCCTCGCCAGCAAGACGGGCTTCACCACAAGCTCGCGCTGGCGCACAGCCGTCCGGTATCCATGCATCCCAAACCGCGTTCAGTTCATCGTAGGAGGCGATGTCTGAAAGCCAAATTGTCGCGCTCAGTATCCGGGTTTTGTCAGAACCGGCTTCCAGCAGTAGCGCCTCTACCTTCGCAAGGGCATCTTGGGTCTGCTCGGTCACGCTTTGCCCAGCAATGCCGCACTGTCCGGCCAGCCAAACCAAACCGCCATGCGAGGCTGCCTGGCTCATTCGTTCGCCGGGTTTGATGCGCGTAATGTCAGTCATATCGATCCTCACAATTCCCAATCGGTTTTTGTGTAGAACGCTGTTGCGTCTCTGAGGTCGTAACGAGGAACGCAGTCCGCGTTGTGACCCCACAGGCCGCGCCCTGCGCGCTCATCCATCCACCTGTAGACTTCCTCGTACCGCTGACCGTACCCCTCCACAGGAACCAGCACACGGACCCGGAGCAGAGAGAACGTTCGTCAGCAGCTTTCTTGCGAGAGCGGGATTTGGTGCGCAGGATGGGTAGCTCACAAGTCTGACCTAGTTCCTCCAATGTGGGGACCATTCGTTGGCAAGTTCGCCCCTGCAAGCGTGGGCTAAATCCAGCGATAATCCCGTCAGGCCCAGAGCGCTCGTGGGATCAAAGTCGGGTTCGCTTGCTCCCTCGGTCTTTTCATTGAGTTCCTTCCCATAAGCAACCATCGCGCGTGTCACATCCGCGTTTTCGGTTAAGCCCATTACGCCCCAATAAAGCTGCCAGAACTCAGCTTCGCTTCTAAAATTCTCTTCTCGCATGACCGCAAGTTTAGAAGTGATGCGCACGGCTTCCTCGCACCATTCTAGCTTCTTTTCGAGGTACGGCCTGGCAGCGTTAATCTTCTGGGTTTGCAAATACTGCCAACCACCAACCAAAATTGCGACCACGCTTACAAATACAGCAACAGCCTTTACGCGCGTCTCCCAAGTCATAGAAATCACTCCAAGCGTGAAATGCACATACATCTATTCAGTAGAGATTATCACATAAGACAGGCCAGTGCATTCCAGCGATTGGCCTACCTTCAGACGAACCTGTGTGGCCGAAACTTTTCCCGCCAATTTTATCTGTGCGGTCGTTTGTTAACGCCCTCGTGCCTATGTTAACCACTCGTTAACGGAGGCCCTATGCGACTCATTTCTGTCTTCTTCCTGCTTGCTGCATGCAGCGCCACTGCTGCCGTCCAGGTCCGTGATGCAGACACAATCGTCTGGGATGGCGTGCCTGTGCGGTTTCAAGGCGTAGACGCGCCAGAACTCAACACGCAGGCCGGTCAATCAGCCAAGCGATGGATGGTGAACTATCTGCGCGGTAAGGCCGTGTCCTGCGACCTGACAGGTGAAAAGACCTATGACCGGTACGTGGGTGTCTGCTACGCCGATGGGCAAGATATCGGGGCAGCCGTGATTGCTGCGGGGTATGCCCTTGATTGTCGCCGGTACTCTGGTGGACGGTATGCCCGGTTTGAGACGCCCGCCGCTAAGTCTCGGTTGAAGCGGGCGCGGTATTGCTGACCCCAAACTTGGGGGCGCTGATCCTTTCCGTCATTGTGGAAAGCCGGGCCATAAAAACAAGGGGTTTCTGGATTTGGCGCACCCCTGCACGTTTCCTTCATAACGGAAAGCCTTGATCCATGTACCGCCTCGGAAAAAGGGCAAAACGGATAAGACCCCATGGCGCGAATACCGGCAGGCGGGTTATCCAGCGTTGCGTGCAATGCGTCGGTATCTGGCCGCCATCTTCCGGCACCCGTCCTTGCAATACTTGCCATTGGTTGTCGTGGCTTGATATCCTTTGATTTATTAATCAAGAGAGGCAGGCGAAATCACCCCGAAGGCTGCGCCCGATACAGCGCCAATGCCAGCTTGATTTCGCTCCAACGCTTGTGGTTCGCCTCCGCCTGCCTCGCTCGCCCCTCGGGCGTCTTGGCCCCGGTTGATAGCCCACCATGAAGGCGGCAGCGGGTCTTACCGGTCACCGGCTCGTTCATGCATACGCCGTCTTTCTTCTTGGCCCCGCAAATCTCCGTCTTGGTGTTCATATCTGATCCCCTCTGGACCTGAGTCCGGTCGATACCTAAATTACTCTCATGCGCCGATTTTTTATCAACACCGCCATTATCGTGATCCTGCTTTCTGCCCCTGTGACCATCTTCAGTATCGGTTGGGGATACACCCAGATTTACAAGACCTTTGGCATGGTCCCGTTCGTCATTGCGTGCCTTTGCGGCTCCATCACTGTGCTAGGGCTTGCTTCCCTGATTGATAAAGCCCAAGAGCGCCAGAGTTAGCCACCACACGCCCGATTAGTTCTGACTGCCCATCCTTGAGCGGCTGACCAATCAAGGCCCGTTTGACGGCAACCAGTGCCCGCCTCGCTTCCGGTCCTTTGATGCCAACCAGTGACTGCGCGATTTCATCAAACACGGCCTTTTCACGCGCGCTCATGCTTCGCGGATCTATGGACGCGACAGACTGAGTGACCCGCCTTGCGGCCTCCAGTGGATTACCGGCATTGCCAGCCGTGCTGCGCAGAAGGCCGGGTGCGGCTTCTTCCGCAACCTGACCTTGAATAGATTGCCGTATGGCTGTCTTGGAGTTCTGGGCAACCGCTGCCCTGAGTTCCAGCGCCGCCGCCGCGCGGTCCAGTTCCTGCAACAGCCGGTCCGCACGAGGGCCGCCAACAGCAAATCTCAACTTCTCCCGGTTCGCCCTGCTCGACATGTCCTTGATGAGCGTCATGGCCTCGCGGGCATCCACGTTCGGGTCAGTGATGGTCCGGCGCACATTGGACAAGTTGTTTTCAATGCTTTCCCGGATGCCCTGTCGGAGCGCCTGACGGGCCTCATTCGATACGCCCTGGCGCAGAAAACCCTGCACATCCTCAACCGTGGTTCCCTTGAACAGGAGGTTCTTTCCAAGGGCGAGCGCTTCATCCCGTTGCAGCTTATCGCCGCCGAGGCGCAGAGCACGCCCGTAGACGGGGTTAGCCGCTTTCAGGGCCTCGCGTAGCTCACCGGCCAATTTGCGCGCTCTCAGGCCCGCTGCGTTGAGCCTGCCGAATTGATCAACAGACTCTCTGGCAATCCCATCCAGCGCTTTCTTGATTTCGTCCAATTGCTGTACGTTGGGCATTTCGCGAAACGAGACCGCCCCATCATCGGCAATGTCCGCCAGTATCTGCTGATTGCGGGCACCCTTTGCCGTCATCGCCTCATTGGCTTCGGAAATGGCTGACTTCAAAGTCCGACCGGGAACACGAGACAATACGCCCTCGATATCCCGACCCGACTTGGCCGCATAGTCGATGGGCTGAGCATAGGCGCGGTCATAAGCCGCTTGTCTGACGCTGGATGTGCCCTGCGATATCTCACGTGCGGCGGTCTTCACACCCTTGGGTTTTCCGAACACTGCATCAAGGGTTCTGCTGAGATGCGCTCCGACCTTCGCAGAGCGCGTCTCTGCGGCCTCACGGGCCACTCTGAGCGCCGTACCGCCCGTGTTGGCGCTGGCGTCCAACAGGGCCTGTGTGGACGGCCCAGCGTCCGCCAGCATGGCATCATCACCCAACCGTGATAATTGGGCTTGTGCGGCATCCAGGTCGTCGTTCACGAGCGCCTGTTTGACCGTTCGGGCGGCTGCCGGGGAAAGGCCGAATTCCTCCATGATTGTGCGAACGTCCAAGCCCTTAACACGCCGCGCAAGATTGGTGACGCCTTCGCCCGTCATCGAGGCGACGGGGCCAAGAAGCGCTGCAAGACTCCCGCCGACCGCTGCGCCCTGTCCGGCTGCTTGCAGTCTTTCCCCTGGCTCTGCCCGTCCGGCAAAACTCGATGCGCCCTCAACCATCCCCGCAGGGGCGGCCACCGTTCCAGCACGCAATCCACGTGTGAGAGTGTTCGCACCCTTGCTAATGAAATCTGCGGCCTTGCCGATCCCGGCACCAGTAGCGAGCGGGATGGCCGTTGCAATGCCACCTGTCACATTCAGCGCGGCTGATTGGCCGGGGTGCTGTCGCTCCATGGCATCTGATGTCAGGCGCATGTTCTCTGCCGCCTGCGGGCTGACCATGCCAACTGCCTCGTCTGCCCACTCCCCGACCAGGGGGGTGCCCTGAACGAATTCCTGCGCTCTGGCCGCGACCGGGTTCTGAGCGATGCGTTCACGGTCCAAATCACCCTGCATCAGGTCCACCGGCTTTGCGCCCTTCATGATTTCTGCGATACGGGCCTGATCCGTGGTCGCGTATCCAGGTGACTTGAAGGAAAGCGAACCGTCTTGCCCCTTAAAGACCTGCCCGCCGTCATCGGTGGTTGCGATGACCTCGCCAGACAGTTCAGCCCGTCGCTTGGCAATCCGGTCACGCAAACCGTCCATCTGTCCGCCCTGCTGGTTCAGTTCTGCGCGCCTTGCTGCGATGCGTTTTCTCAGGTCATCCATATCAGAACCCCAACTGCTGCATGCGCCGTTCCAGCGCATCGATTTGCGGCCCGGTCAGCCGTTCAATCGGGACCATGCCGACTTCATCACGCCCCATCTGCATGATGCCTTCAGGCGTGTAGCTCATGGCAGGCTTCCGGTTCAGGTAGGAGTTCCACCCCCCCTCCGGGTTGACCGTGAGACCGCCGGAGCCTTCAGCGAGCAAAGGGTTATCCCGCATATACGCGCCCCAGACCTCTTGAGCGCCCTCAAGGCTACCGTGAACACGTGCCCAGTTCTCGAAGAATGCTGCGCGCGCCTGAACCCGCTGCGCGCCCGCCTGCATGACCTGGGAAATCATCCGGTTCGCCTCTGGTGTTTGTCCGAGGTTCGGCACCGCCGCCTTGAACATGGCCATTTCACGATCCGTGATTGCGCCCTTGGTTTTTTCGGTGAAGGAAAGCTGTGCCTCCATCGCCAGAGACTTGAAAGCCCCCCTTGCGCCGCTGTCACCGGGTAGAAACCCGACCATATCGTCTACTGCGCCGTAGAACCCACCACCGGGGCCAGTGTAGCCCAATTGCGGCGTGATAACTTCAAGCTGGTTGGCCAACGATTCAAGCTGCGTGGCGGTACGGGCAGCCTCCCCAACCTCATTCAGTGTGGCAGCATCGCCCTTGCTGAGTTCCTGAGCCAGCTTACCCCCGTCGCGCGGAGAGTTCGTGGTCATCGGGCTTTGCCCGCCTGGAATGACCGGTACGCCGTCATTGAAGGAAACGGACCCATCAGCCCCGACCTGAAGTGAGGTGCCAGCCTTGCCGCCTGTGCGCATGAAGTCCTGATAGGCAGGCGTTCCCTCTTGCAAGCCTGATGCCTGCGCTCGGGCCTTGAGGGTCTGCATCGCGGCGGTATCACCAACCGCACCACCGCGCGCCAGTCTAACGGCTTCAGCGCGGGGATAGCCCATCTCTATCAGTCCGTGAATGTTCTGCAGAAGCGCTGTTCTCTGGTCCTGCTGCGGCTGGAATTGACCGATAATGGCTTGCTTCATGGCAGCGGGCACATAGGGGTTGTGAAGCGCCTGCGCCGCCTCATCCGGTGACATGGACGGCCCGGCCTGCTGTGGCTGTCCACCTCTCGCCCCGGCAAGCTCTACCTGCCAAGGTTCCCAATTCATCGGTACATCGAGACCAAACCGAGATGCGTTTCGGGCAATCCATTGCGCCTCGCGGCTATTCGCATCCCGCAGCAAGCCACCGTCTGCGCCTGCGAAGTCAATTGCTGTCCCGTGATTGTGCTGCGAGCGGCCCGGAGGTGCGACCCACTTCCTTGCGGCCTCAGGGGAGCCGTATTTCTTCAACGCGGCTTCATATAGCCGTCCCTGCAATTCTGGCGACCGATAGGCTGACGTGATTTTGAGCGCGCCTTGTCCAAGTTCCGCGTCAGCCGCCTGCAACATCGACGCCACCGCTTGCTGCATATCGGGGTTAAGGCCCGTAAAGCTGTCCGGGCGAGACGCCGCACCACCAACCGCATAGGGAGTGAAATCAAAGCCACCCTGATTAAGCGCTTCAGCAGCAGCGACTGTGGGTCCGCCGTGTTGTGCCATAACCTCTTGCGTGGTGTTGTTCGCGTTCATGGGGGCCATATTCGAGATTGCGTACGTGCCAAGCCCGCTAAGAGCGCCGCTGGTAAACTCAAGCCCCTCGGCTCTCAAGTGTTCCTGTCGCTGTTCCTCGGCCTTCTCACGCTCGCGCAGGCGCTTGCGCTCTTGCATCTGCATCATGCCCGCAAGACCGCCTTGAAGACCTGGACCGACTCCCTGCCCAGAAAGGAGGCTTGCGCCCATGCTTAGAAGCAAGGGATGCGCGCCAATCAGACCTTCTTTAATCTGAGCTCCCCCACCAATCGGTTGCCCCGAAATCATTTTTGAAAGTCCCATCACAATAACCCCGCTAGTGCGGCTAGTCCGCCGCCCGCTATTCCCAATGGCCCTGCCAATCCTAGTCCGCCCAGAGCGGCTGGTGCGGTAAGTGCCCCGTATGTGCCAAGACCGGCCAATCCAGCCCCTGCGATTTGCGCGCCCGTCGATGGGCCGCCACCCGGACCCGTAGCCGTTGATTGACTGCCCATACCAGCGCCGGGATACACCATGCCCGCAAAGCCACTGAGGTTCTTCGCGTCGGCGTTCGCGCCCTCACTGAACACCTGCATGTCCGAGTTGATTTGTGACTGTGCCAAAGCGTCCTGAGCCGACCCAACCTGCCCGACCATCTGAGCTGGCATGTAACCCGCCAAATCAATCTTGGGGGCCATTTCAGCCGCCTGCATGGCTCTGTTCTGTGCCGCCTGATGTGCGCCGTACTCAATCGGTGCCACAGCTTCAGCAGCAGCCCTACCAACCGTATCCATGGCCTGTGAGGAATTCAGCATCCCCGAGCCTGAGAACATCGAGGTCGCAGCAGGGATCGCAGATTCAAGGGCGTTCTGCTTGACCTGATCCAGTTGCCCGGATGTATAGTCGGGGTCCATCATGCGCTGAAGCGTATTTGTGGCCCCGGCGGTGGCATTTGGCCCCATAGCCTGAGACATGGTCATGCCTTGTGCCTGATTGGTGATATCGCCAAAGCCTGCAACCCGGTTGCCCTGATAGACCTCGGGCGAAAAGCCTCCTTGATCGAACAGGCTTTCGGCCTCCTTAAGCCCGCGCTTTAGATAGGGCTGCGCCCCAGACCAAGGATCGGCCTTCTGAACTGTCGTTGTGCTTTTGCTACCGCCGCTGCTCATTTTGCTTGCCTCTCAATTTTCGACTGCTTCGCAGACTCATTTCTTGGCTGGCCGTGCTTGCTGGATTTATTCACTGGTATGGCCTCCATCCAAAGAGGGTGCGGCTACCGCTGGACAAGGGAATCTCACCAAGCCGCCTAAATCCAACCTCTTCGACTCGACTAAGGGTTTCCTCGTCGTCCAGCCCGTCGATCACCTCGCACAAAATCAAGTCGGCGTTCGTGCTGCGCATAATCTCGTGCAAGGTTTCTCGCACGGCTTTGACATAATCCTCCCGGATTTCGGGAACGGTGAGCGCGGACACCCACCAAGCAGCACCACCAAAAACTGGAACCGCCTGCATCTCTAGGTCGCGATGCCGCCACCACTGCGCAGGCTCCTGATAGTAAGCCTGATGCTCAGGTGAGAGATTCATCAAATCCTCATCCCGAAAGACGATGCGAGTTGGCTTTTCAATCCGCCCGAGCGGCTCCCAAGCCTCTTTTGTTTCACTGCCTGCGGTGTGCATAAGTGCCCCTCCAACTTGCCAAACAAGGTATCATGTTACCCTGATTTTTGGTAATAGTTTTTTACCAATTAGGCGGATTTGTTCCGGTTTGTTCTCCTGGCGAAACACCACTATCGGTCTCCCAGCCAATCGTCCGAAGCCCTACGTTATCCGGTATGTCGTTCTCCGCGCGATAGGCATCCAAGTACTCTGCCTGCTCATCAACAGTCAGGTTGCGATCCAGCCAAACAAGTTGGGTGGATTTCTCTTTTCCAGGGTTCTCCAAACGGTCGATGCGTGATTTCAGGTTCATTGTTTTAGATCCTTGGTTGAGGTGCTTTCTGCGATAAACGAGTCCAGCGCGGCCTGGCACCGTTCCAGCGTTTCGGTGCTGAGAAGTGGGTAGAGTGGCGTGGCGCATTCAGTCGAACGAGTGACAATAGACAGGTGGAAACGGTTGAGAAACTCAGCCTCGGATTCCCGGGCTTGTCTGCTGAGAGGTAGTAGACCAATTTCCCTGAACTCAGCGCCCACCACCGCGCCGGACTCGTCTCGCACGTAGGTTGGGGCGAGGTCACTCATGCTCGAAAGTGCTGATTGTTCGAGCTTCTGGATGCGTCCTTTCATTCTCATTCCAAGCCCTCCACAACGCGGGCTACACGGGCTTTGAAAGCCTCGCGAGTTTCGCCTTCGTTTCTTGACAACTGGCCACCTGCCTCTGGACCTTTCATGATATAGGCCAGCATGGGCTCGCCGCCCTCTTCGGTTTCCTCGTGCTTCGCTTGGAGTTCGCAGAGATAGATTGCGTCGAAAGGAATTCCCTTTCTGCCGCCACCCGTCCTTTGCTCTATCTTCGCCACGCGTGTTTTCAGGCTCATTTTGCTGCCTCCAATGCTGAGATGCGCTTCTCAATCTCGGTCGTTTCCAGCACGCGCCGGAACTGCTCTATCAGCCCCATGACTGTGGCCCCTTCCAACGGGGTAAGCTCTCCCTCGGAGACGGCCCGTAGAACCGCCTGAGCGGCCTCTGAGGCGTCCTGTGCGCTCTCGATGCGGGGAAGGTTGAAGCTGACCGGCGCATCCTTTCGGGCGGGAGCGATCCGTTCTATGCAGAGACGCAGCGCGGCCATGTCACCTTCAAGTGCGAGGTCGATAGCCTTCTGCGCCAATGCCTCGCCCTCGCCTTCCAGCAGCGCCTCAATCGCCCGTGTGGTCTTGTGTCGGGCACCTCTGGGCCGTCCTGGGTTGCCGGGCTTAAATGTGCCATCGGGGTTTCGGGCCTCCGTATTGGACCCGTTGTTACGGTTGTTATCACTGCTCATCTGGTGTTCTCCATTGTTGTGTTGATCCATCCCACACCCGCCCATTCGGGCCGTGCTTTTCCCACTCGGTTAGCTGTCGCCATGCCTCCAAGCTGACCACCTTGCCCGTCCATGTGCGGTGCCTGCCGCCGACTGAGTTGCCGTGCGGGGTTTCTGCTGGTCGATCCTGATTATCGCGAAAAGTTTGCGCGGTATTCGGGTTGGGATTTTCTACGCGCGTAGAGATTTCGGGTTCGCCCGCGTCACCCTCCGCACGCATCCGGGCCAGCGCCTCGTATGGGTCAAACCACTTCATAATCACACCCCCATGCAAAACGGGTGAAATTGACTGCCGGGCTGCTAAAGCCGCTAAACTCGCTAAAATGGGGGTCTGCATCGCCACCGTAAGGCGGCTGTTTAGCAAGATTAGCGGGATTAGCAGGGTGGAGATGGTTTTTATCTTTTTTGCTCATCACGACCCCCTCACCACACGGAACGCCAGTTTCCGAGACCTGCCACGCACCTCTGTGCCCTCGGGGAGTTGGACGAGGTGACCGTACTGCGCCAGCGTACTCATCGCCTCTTTGGCCTTGGCCGTTTCCCGCAACCCGTTAGGTCCGAGTTGGGCGACATCACCCGGCAAAATCTCTGGCTCGGTCCATGAGGATTGCAGCCACAACCGCAGCGCTTCGGCCTGTTCGGTCTTCTCCGATATCACCGCCGCATCCGCCAGCCGGGACGCCTCTGAGAGATAGTATTGAGCCAGGGCGATGCCGTTGCTCATTGCCTCGGCTGAAACTTCCCGCGCATCGAGACTGCCCCAGAGCGTCATCACCGCAGCTATGCGCGCGGCCTGTTCTGCGCTCTTGGATGCGTGGGCGGTGACGTGAGACAGGTCACCGCCGGGGCGCTGTGCCTGCTCGGTCGCGCAATAGTAATCCCAGAGCAGTTTGCGCGCTTCGCCGTTGACCGCGAGGGGTTCAAGTTCAAGTTGGTTCTGGGTGCCCTCCTTCAGGGGCGGCTCGGTCGAAATGATGCTGGTCAGGCGTGCACCGAACTGGTTCAGAGCAAGGTCGCTTTTCGGATCGTATCCATCTCGCAACCTATACCCGATTTCGCTTTGAGGTTCGGTTATCAGGAACCGCGCCAAGAAGCCCTGCCCGTTGGCGATTGGGTCCGCCAGCAGCGGGCGCACCGCTACAGGTGTTGCCATCATGTGCGCTGCCAGCCTGCGGCCCCAGAGCGTCCCGACACCATCACCAGCGCGGGTTCGATTGATGGGCGATCCGTCCCAGAAGCTCGACAGCCCGGAACAGGTCTTCAGCTTATTCTCACTGTTCATGGCGTGGCCTCCGAAGAAGCTGCCGCCCTCATCGGTGAACAGGCCCTTTGCAGGGAACCCGGTGAAGAAGGACTTCACCAACCCTTCAAAGGTTGGATCAGGCGAGGTGCGCGAAGGCTCAACAGGTGGCTTTGGTGGCGGGGTCATGGCCTCAAGGTCAGCCTGCGCTTTGATTGCGTTGCCGCCCGATCCGGCAGCAGCTTTTATTAAATTGGCCTGCCGTGCGTCCCAGAGTTTTTTCGCCGCCTCATAGCGCGCAAAGTCAATCTGAAACTCCAAGGTCTTGTCATGCTCGTACTGGCGCAAGGCAACCAGCACCAGTTTATCGCATCCGCTCTTGCGCTCACCGGATCGCGCCACCGTTAGGCAGAACAGTGAAGCCGGGGCGGTGCCGCCAAGCGTCTCAACATCTGCGAACGCCTGAACGGCCAGAGACGCCACGGACAAGGCCGATTGAGCGGCCAGAGCTACCGGGGCCTGGGTCTTGTCCTGTACGGCCAGCACAGCGGCCCTGAGCGGCCCCAACGCATCCACCGGGTACGGATCACCGGGCGGGATTTCCCGCAACAGAGGTTGCGGGCCTTCTTCGATAAATGGTTTGGGCTGGATCATCGTCATACCGCGCCCCCTTCCTGCAAAATGTCGTTGAAGTCTTTGCCGTTCGGCGCGGGCAGCATCGCCACCTTCCACCCTTGGACGCTGGCGCGCTTGGCCAGTTTGTGGCCCGCCTCCTGTCCAGCGGCATCACCGTCCGTCGCGATAATCAGATCCGATGCACGATCCGGTAAGCGCAAGCCTTTCATCCCCGAAGTTGAAAGCGCGGCCCAGACGTTCGCAGGGCCGTCCAGCAGCCCCGAAAGCAGGCTAAGCCCGGTCTCGATACCCTCGCAGACGACAAGCGGTCCCTCGGTCTCGCTGAGCCTCACAGCGCCCCCGGCGCACGGACCCAGCATCAACTTGGCGCTCTTCTGCAAACGCTCGCCTCGCTTGGTCATGTAGGTTCTGTGAATGCCCCCGGTCGGCTCGACCTTTGCCACCATCGCGGAACACCATGACATTGACGGCGCGTGATGCAGGTCAGGAACGAACCGCAGAGACGACGGCAGGGGGCAGGTGATGCCACGCCCCCGGAGATACGCCTCGGCTTTGGTGCGATCTATCGGCAACCCGGCTTCCCAGAGACCCTTGGCCCTGCTCAGCTTGGCGGCGTCATAGTCCCGGCGCTTGGCCTCGCGTTCGCGTTCGGCCTCGGGATCGACCTGCGCCCGGTTCATGGGCACGTTGGCGGCGTCCGCGATATCACGGAAATCACAGTGGTTTTTGAAGCAATACAGCAGCAACCGGCCACCAGACTCCGAGATAGATAGCGCGGTCTGGTCGCGGCGGCGTTCGTGCTGGCAGATTGGGCAGGGTGCTTGACCCTGCCCGTTACGCCAGATGCCGCCCAGATTGTGTGTGAGCGATACAGCGTCCATTACACGCGCTCCCCATAGTGGAGCAGCGCAATCAGTTTGGCTGCGGTTTCGGTCAGGCCGTGCTTTTTGCGCAGCGCTTGGATTTGAAGGTCAAGGGCGCTCATTACTGCGCCTCCTTTCCATCGATCCGGGCCACCTCGCTAATGAGACGATAGACGCCGAAACGCATCCGGCCCGACGCTGGGTCATTCTTGTACCAATCGGTCTCGATCTCGACGCGCTTATCCTTGCGCAGAAGGTCAATAAAGTGACCGACCCGACACCGGCTGGCGCAGAACACCGGCTGTTTCATCACGCCCTCTAGAACGCGCTGCATCAGCTTGTCCGCATGAATGGTGTGGGTCTCGCCCGCGTTAGTGACCTCATAGAAGGCCGGGGCGGCGGGGCTTGGCAGGTCGCCCCACCGCTGAACGTAAAGAGTGTCTGCCGGGGGCTTCTCTTGCTTGGTGATAGTGTTTTGCTCGGTAGGCATTTTTTGCCTCCTTGGTTGCCCCAAGGACGAGAAACGGTTACAATCGCGACTATTCCACCAGCCGCAATACAAATGCCGCCCGCGCCCTGAATGGGGTGCGGGTTTCTACACAGCTTGCTTTTCGATTGCGGCGTCAACGTCAGCCTCATTCCAATAGAGGCGGGAGCCGAGCTTCACTGGCTTGGGAAGACGGCCATTCTCAACATCGCGATAGATGGTGGTGCGACCTCGGCCACCAAGCTTGTCTTGTAGGTCGCGAAACGAAAGGTACTTCATAGCATCCCCTCGGATGGGGCGCGTCTACCCGGTACTAGGTTCCACATGACGCACCATTGGGTTGTGGTGCGTCTTTTGTGCCCCTTGGTGCGTACTGGTTCGTGTCGGAGATAAAGCTGCTATCTCACACATCAGTCCAGATACGATCCAGAACACTTTCGGGAATAATTTTCGCGGTTCTGGCGGCATGGTAGGCTTCTACCCACAGGTCAGATACCGCGCGTATCCTCCTGCTCGTAGTGCCAACACACACCTCCTTTGCGGCCCTGTAGGAAATATGATGCCCGTTCCGCGCCAACCCCATTGCAACTGCATCGCAGGCACTAGTCCTGACTCGCGATTCATCATTCCTGGTAATCGATAGGTCGTAATCAGCAGCCACGTTTCGCGACAAACTGAGAAGCCATATGTTTCGGAACGCAGTTTTATGAATCCTTTTTTTCTTCGGCTCGTTCAATCTTCCACGAAGATGTAACGCCGCGAACTGGCGTAGGGATGGGGGTAATTCGTCATCTCGGAGAATGAAGTCTGCAGAAATTTCACGAAGCAAGTTATAGGCAGCTGGAGATTTCTCACAAACCGAAAGGAGCTGTGATCCAGCAGCGTCGCTGCAGATGAACCGCCCGCCAAAAGACGGTCCGCCGATCAACGAAGCTAATGGTGTACTGCCTCGGGCGTCGTAGTAAATCCCGAAGCGCAGGCACAAAATGGGTTCAGCCGGGTCGAGGTCGGCAAAGTCGCACTTTCCGTTTTCTAACCAAGAGGCTGAGACCCGTTCTACCCAGTCAACAGCATCTTGAAATTCAACGGACATTCTTGTCATCCTCTATTGCATCCTTTTAGTGAGAAATGCAGACCACTTCTCCATCAGAACGCGCCTTTGCTCCAAAAAGTCCGTACGCCGATAGGCGCGCTCGACTGAGCCGCCAACGACATGTCCCAGCGCTGTTTCAGCAACCTCGTGCGGTACATTCTGCGTCTCCGCCACCCAATCCCGGAATGACGACCTGAACCCGTGTGGGCGTTCAATCATTTGGCGTCGTTTCATGAGGCCACTCATCGTCATGTCAGAAATCACGCCCCTGCGAGCGCCGGGAAACAAGAACCCATCACGAGCAAACGGCTTTGCTTGGTCGATCACGTTCAGCGCTTCAGTCGATAGCGGCACCCGGAATTCGCTGGTTGCATCCCTGCGTCCTTTCACGGCTTCAGCCGGTATCGTCCACACGTCACCGTCAATCTGGTCCAAGTGAGCAAACCGAAGCGGAAATGAACGAACTGCCGTTAGGATCAGCAAGCGCAGCCCAAGCTCGGTAACCGTGCCACCATCGAGTGACTGGTAGAAGCTGGGAACCTCCTGCCAGGGCAGGGCGGGTATATTCTTGGCCTTGTGTCGTTGCTTGCCCAAAAGAGCCTTTGCCTTGTCCGTCGCCTGAAGATCAACTTCAAGTCCGAGAGCAGCAGCATGACGGAATACGATGCTAAGCCGGTTCATAGCCTTTCGGGCAGTATCGGCTTTCTCATGCCAGATTGGTGCCATCGTATCGCGAATGTCCTTTTGGTCGATATCGCCAATCGGCACCTTGCCAAGCTTGGGGAGAACATGAAGCTGCAACGGCGTGAACCAGCGCCCTGCCTTGCCATCGCCCTTTAGTTCAGCCTTTCGGCTTTCAAAGGCATCGTCGGCAACATCCTTCAGCAGGTGCAACTTGCTGGCTTCTTCGCGCTTGATGCGTTCACGTTCTTTAATGGGGTCCAATCCGCTGCGCACTACGGCGCGCCATCTGTCGGCCTCCTGCCGAGCCTCACGCAACGATACCTCGGGATACGGCCCCAGCCCCATTTCCCGCCGCCGTCCGTGAACAGTCACGCGGAGAAACCACTGCGCTCCACCATCCGCTCGCTTGTGGAACCAAAGACCGCCGCCGTCGGCAATCTTGCCCGGCTCAGCAGCCTTCAGGGTCGCGGCACTCAGCTTGTTCAACTGACGGCTCAATCTCGTCCACCTCTCTGTCCACCCTCAATATATGGTATATGGTGGGTCACAGTGAAGTGCCATGGGACACTTAATTAACTGGAATCACGGGATTCATGCAAAACCTGATGCACAGTGGAACACCAAAATATAGGGATTGGATGCCTCTCCTGGGCACCAATGACTTCACTGAAAATACAATCAAATCAGTATCTTAGCGGGAATCTGCGCCCTGCAAAGGTGACACAAGAGGTGACACAGTACCTCTAATCATCTTTGAAGCATGAGCGATTCTGGTCATGGCTAAATACGTCGAACAGAAGACAGAGGTG
>NZ_JAMFMB010000049.1 GCF_023502395.1 Ruegeria spongiae
ATTGTCCTGCCGGGCGATATCGACGATCAGAACCGCGTGTACCGCGTCATCACCCAGCTCATACTGCGCGGCGTCCAGCAGGGCCTGCCGCAACGGGTCCAGCTTGCCCGACATTGTGAAGGCGCCATCAAACCCGCCGGTATTGGCATGGTCGAACAGCACCTGCAGAAAAGCATCCCGCAGCTTGGGTTCGCGCGCATAAAACGGCTCGCTGGTGCCAGGTTCCACCTCAAGGCTCAGCGCCAGATTTGCCAGACCGGCCAGATGTTCGCCATCCAGCAGTGGGACAACGAATTGCTTACTCATCTTCAGGAACTCGTGACCGCCCGACTTGGTCCCGTCTTTGGATTTCGGTTTCTTCTTTTTCTTCGGAGCGTCCTGTTCAGATTCAACCATTGGCTCTTTCTCGCCTCCAGTCAGTGCGGTCCCGGCAAAAACGCCCAGGGCGATCCCAACCGGCGGCAAGATGAACAACAGCAATTTGCGCATGATCGTAACCCTCAGAACGGCAGGACGGCGTCCAGCACTTGCTGGCCATAACGCGCTTGTTGGGCGTCGGTAAGCTGGCCTCTGCCGCCGTATGACACGCGGGCCGAAGCGATCTTGTCATAAGTGATCTGGTTTTGCCGCGAGATGTCTTCGGGGCGCACAAAGCCTGACACCAGCAATTCGCGCAGCTCGAAATTGACCCGCAATTCCTGCGAGCCGCTGATCGAAAGCACGCCGTTGGGCAGGACATTGACCACTGTGGCAGCAACGCGCAAAGTCAACTTCTCCTTGCGCTTGACCGACCCCTGGCCGGTGTTTTTGCTTTGGCTGTCGATCGAAACCGCATCGGCCAGCGATGCCCCATCGGGCAGCTTGTCCTGCACCGATTGCGGACCACCGAAGAGTTCAGCCACCTCCAGCGATTCCGAACCGCTGCGGGATCGCTTGGTGCCGTTCGAGATTTCGGCCTTTTCATCGATTTCAATGACCACCGTCAGGATGTCGCCCTTTTTCATCGCCCGCCGGTCACCGAGAAGCGACCTTTGGCCACCGCTCCAGAGCGAGGACTGATCGACTGTGCGCTGATCGGGTGCGTGCAGCGGCAACCCCGGCCACAGCATCGCGACCTGCTCGGGAGAATCCTCGTTGTCCGACAGGCTGGGCGGGCGTCCGAGATGGTCGAGCCGACCGCAGGCGACCTGCAGCATGCCAAAGCTCAAAAGAAGAAGCGTAGGTTTGGACAGTTTCATCAATTTACCTCGATGCGGCCATCGGCCAGAATCCGGCCCGATAGGGTGGTGCGCGATGACAGGTTCATCACGCGGATCGTATCGCCCACGGCACCACGCCCCAGCGCGCGGCCATCGGCGGTGATGGTGAGGCCGCTATGCACGAAGACCAGCGACACCAGATCGTTGCGATCCACGACGGCAGGCGGCACGACGTCGCCGGCGCGAATGGGGCGGCCGGGATAGAGCGTGACGCGCGCCTCATAGCCCACCACTTCGGCGGGGTGGCCGTAGACACCTGGCATTTCGCCGGGCTCCTGCACCAGATCGGTGGGCGAGATCAGTTCCTTGGCCCGGATGGTGCGGTTTGGGGTCACGATATCGGCTTGCGCAGGCAGGGCGGCAAGCAGTCCGACAAATGCGAGAAACCTGATCATCAGCGCACCTGCGTGGTGGCGCCCATCATCTGGTCCACCGCCGAGATGACTTTGGCATTCATTTCGTAGCCGCGCTGGGCCTCGATCAATTCGGTAATCTCGCGCACGGCATCGACCGAGCTGTCTTCCAGATACCCCTGCCGCAATGTGCCCAGCCCGTCTTCGCCCGGGGTGGCCACAACGGGCGCGCCGGAGGCTTCGGTTTCGCGGAACAAGTTGCTGCCGACCGCCTCAAGCCCCTTGGCATTGGTAAAGCTCGACAGGTTGAGCTGGCCCAACAACTGCCCTTCGGCGGTGTCGTCGAAATAGGCATAGACCTCCCCCGCGCCGTTGATGGTGATCGAGCGCGCATCTTCGGGAATGGTGACCTCTGGGGTGACCGGAAAGCCGTCCGAGGTGACGATCAGACCATCGGCAGAGCGCTTCAGGCTGCCATCGCGGGTATAGGCCGCTGCGCCCGAGGGCAGTGTCACCTCAAGATAGCCGCGCCCATCAATGGCCACATCCAGTTCGTTGCCGGTGGCCGACAGCGCGCCTTGCTGAATATGCATCGACACGGCTGCGGGTCGCACGCCAAGGCCAAGCTGCACGCCGGTCGGCAGCAACGTCCCGTCCGAGGCGTTCACGCTGCCGGGCCGCACCATTTGCTGGTAGTGCAGATCGGCAAACTCAGCCCGGCGGGCGTTGTAGCCGGTGGTGTTCATGTTCGCGAGGTTGTTCGAGATCGTCTCGACCCGCATCTGCTGGGCGGTCATGCCGGTGGCGGCAATTTTCAGGGCACGCATCGGTCGCTCCTTCCTTGTGATCTATCGCAGCAAGGCCTTGACGGCCTCGCGAATACGTTTGTCTTCGGCATCCAGAAAGCTCTGGCCCAGTTCATAGGCGCGCTGAACCTCGACCATCCGCGCCATCTGTCCGACCGCGTTGACGTTCGAGCCTTCAGAAAAGCCATGCAGGATCGTGGCACCCTCTGCCGGTTCGAACCCACCCGGGGCGTGAAACATCACCCCTCCTTCGCGGATCAGATCGGTCCGGTCGGTCGGGGCAAAGACACCGATCTGCCCGACCAACTGGCCATCGGCGCTGATCGTGCCATCAGCAGAGACGCTGAGGCTGGTCGCATCGGGCGGGATGAAGACCGGCGCGCCGCCGGGATCGAGTACGCGGTGTCCTTCGGCGTTGACCAGATCGCCCTGCGCATTGGCGCTGAACCCCCCGGCGCGTGTCAGCCGCTCGCCCGAGGGGGTTTCGACCAGAAAGAACCCGTCGCCCTCGATGGCAAAGTCAAAGCGGCCGCCGGTCTGGGTCAGCACGCCTTGCGTGAATGAGGTGTTGCGCACCTCGCCCCGGCTCATCGAGACCGATGGGTGGCCGCCGGTATCCTTTACGAATTCCGAAAAAACGATGCCTTCCTGCCGGTAGCCGGCAGTGGCGAGATTGGCGATGTTGTTGGCGACGACCCGGATCTCATTCCTCAGGCCGACCTGGCGCGACAGCGCTGCATATCCGGCAGTATCCATCAATTGCCTCCGATTATCAGTGTCAGGACCGTGGCCTGAAAGAATGAGACCAGCGTCTGTGTCATGAAGCCCATCGACATCCAGAACACGATGACGATGGCGGCCAGCTTGGGCACGAAGGTCAGCGTCATTTCCTGGATCGAGGTCAGCGCCTGGAACAGGCCCACGACAAGGCCGGTGACCAGCGCAACTGTCAGGATCGGCACCGAGGTGATGACCGCGATCCACAGCGATTGCCGCAACACGTCATAAAACTGGCCTTCACTCAGCATGGTTCAGACCGGCATCCTCAGGATTTCCTGATAGGCCTCGACCACCTTGTTGCGCACGGTCACGGCGGTTTCGACCGCAAGTTCGGTCTGGGCCAGCGCCTGCACCAGCGCATGCGGGTCGGCCTGACCAGTCATCGCCGATTGCGACAGTGCCTCGCTCTGGCGCAGGGTGCTTGCGAAATCCTGAAACGCGCCGCCAAGGGCCGCGCCCTCGGGGGCAGGTCCGGGTTTGGTTGCGGGGCGGGCAGAGGCATAGCTGTGCGCCGCCGAAAGTGATTGGATATCCATTCTGGCTGTCCTTTATTTTCTGAGAAGATCCATCAGCGACGCGGACATCTGCCGCGCCTGATCGAACATTTTGAGATTGGCCTCATAGCTGCGCTGCGCCTCGCGGGCGTCGGCGATTTCCAGCATCAGATTGACGTTTGACCCCTGATAGTGCCCGCTGGTATCCGCCATCGGATGGGCCGGGTCGTGAATGCGCGGCAGTTTACTGCGATCAAGCTGCACGCGTCCGGTCTTGACGAGATCCACCGCCTCACCGGACAGAGCCATCGATTCAAAGGGCACGGTCTTGCGCCGGTAACCCGGCGTATCCGCGTTCGAAATGTTTTCGGCGGTGTGACGCAGCCGCATCGCCTGGGCGCGCAGGGCGCTGGCAGTGACCTTCAGCGTGTTCGAGAACTCGTTCATCTCAGCCCCCCTCAGCCGCGACCAAGGCCGGTGCGCAGCACGGTCAGCGCCGATTTGTAGATCGCCATCGCCCGGTCGTGCTGACGTTTCGCGTCCACCGCGTTCAACATTTGTTCTTCAATTGAAACGCTGTTGCCATTGGGGTCCGCCGGAGCGTCCGCCGTAAACTCGGCGGATTTCCAGTCGGGGCCGTCCTGCCCGTGCATGTGGGTGCCACGCGTTTTGCGGAACAGCGATGCATCGCCGCTTTCACGCACAAGCGCGTCAAAGGGTTTTACATCCTGCGCCTTGTAGCCGGGTGTATCGGCATGGGCCATGTTGCGGGCAATGACGGCGTGCCGGTGACCGGCATGTGTGGCCATCGCATGGGCCGTCGCAAAGACATTCAGTTTGGTGAACACCGGGGCTTCTCCCTCGATCCGTTTCAATCAAGGCTTAACCCCGATTCGTTTAGAAACGGTTTGCGACAACCTACCGGAGCGCACGATGACCGCCGCCAACCCCGCAAGCCTGCAAGCCACCTTTGATACATTGAGCCCATTGCGCCATCTCGGGCGCGTGAAACATGTCGGAGGCGGCACCATCGGGATCACCGGATTGTCGGGCAAGGCCCGCATCGGTGACCGGATTGAGGTCCGGCGCAAGGCGCTGGCACCGCTGGCCGGTGAGGTCCTGCAGATCAATGATGACGAAATCCGGATGCTGCCGGACATGGCCCCAGACACTGTTGCGGTGGATGATGCGGCTGTCTTGATCCCGGTTCCGGCCTTTGCCCCCGGGCTGCACTGGCTGGGGCGGGTCGTCGACCCGCTGGGCCGGGCGCTGGACGGCAAACCGCTGTTGCGGGGCGAACATGCCCGCAACCTGACCGCGCCGCCGCCAAACGCCGTTGAACGCAAGGCCCTGGGCGAGCGGTTGCCCACCGGGGTGACCCTGCTGAACACGATGCTGCCGATTGTGCGCGGACAACGGGTTGGGCTGTTTGCGGGCTCGGGTGTTGGCAAATCCTCACTGCTGGGCACGCTCGCCAAATCGATGCAGGCGGATGCGGTTGTGGTGGCGCTGATCGGTGAGCGCGGGCGCGAGGTGAACGAGTTTGTGGACCATACGCTTGGCCCCGAGGCGATGGAGCGCGCGGTCGTGGTGGCGGCCACCTCGGACATGTCAGCGCTGATGCGGCGGCGCTGCGCGTGGTCTGCTATGGCAATTGCGGAATCCCTGCGCGACAGCGGATTGAACGTGTTGTTTCTGGCCGATTCGATCACCCGCTTTGCCGAAGCCCATCGCGAGATTGCCGTGGCCACCGGAGAATTGCCCGCCCTGCGCGGCCACCCGCCCTCGGTCACGCCGCTGATCACCGGTCTGTGCGAACGGGCCGGGCCGGGACTGGCAGGACAGGGTGATATCACGGCGGTGTTCAGCGTTCTGGTCGCGGGATCGGATATGGATGAACCCGTGGCTGATATCCTTCGCGGAGTTCTGGACGGTCATATCGTTTTGTCCCGCGAGATCGCCGAGCGCGGGCGCTTTCCGGCCATCGATGTCAGCCGTTCGGTCTCGCGCAGCCTGCCGGGTGCGGCGAGCGAGGCTGAGAACGCCGCCATCAACGAGGCGCGGCGCTTGCTCAGCACTTATGAGCAATCCGAAGTGATGATCAATGCCGGGCTATATTCCGCGGGTTCGAACCCGCAACTGGATCAGGCGGTACAGGTCTGGCCCGAGCTTGACGCGTTTTTTGCCCGCCCCGAATCGGGTGGCATTGGTGACAGCTTCGACAAGCTGAACCTGATCCTGCGGCGCATCGGGGTGGGGCAACAGCGCCCGCTGTAAAACGAAACAGGCCCCGAAGGTTCGGGGCCTGCCTGAGTAATTCTCACAAGGGGCGGGTTATTCCGCCGGGACCGCCTCGGCCTCATTGGTCAAGGGCTGGGGTAGCTTGTCGAGCATTTCGGTCGGGCAGACCTGCAGGAACTTGCCACGCTCGACCTCCCAATGCTGCAGGATATCGGCGGCCTTCTGGCTGCGGGTTTCCTCCAGATGACGCTCGATCAGACCTTTGAGCTGATATTCCCAATGGGGCACCGTGACCGGGCAGGTCACGAGCGTTTCCATGTTCATCAGCGATGTGGCCGTGCCGTCGGGATCATAGAGATAGGCCATCCCGCCGGTCATGCCAGCCCCGAAATTGGCCCCGATCCCACCGAGAATGACCGCCACACCGCCGGTCATGTATTCACAACCGTTCGACCCGCAGCCTTCGATCACCACCTGCGCGCCCGAGTTGCGCACGGCGAAGCGTTCACCGGCACGACCCGCAGCAAAAAGATAGCCGTCGGTTGCCCCATAAAGAACAGTGTTGCCGACAATCGTATTCTCATCCGCTTTCAGCGGGCTGACCTGCGGCGGGCGTACCACGACGGTGCCGCCCGACAGACCTTTGCCGACATAGTCATTGGCGTCGCCTGACACTTCCAGCTTGAGCCCCGGTGCCGCAAAGGCCCCCAGCGACTGCCCGGCAGAGCCTTGCAGTTTCACATGCAGATGATCGGGCTGGAACGCGTTTCGCATCCCGAAATTCTGCACGATGTGGCTGGAAATGCGCGTGCCCACGGTCCGATGCGTGTTCTGCACCGCGTAAGACAGCTGCATCTTTTCACCGTCGCGCAGGAAGCGGGCCGCGTCGCGCACGATCTCGGCATCCAGCGTGTCGGGCACCGGATTGCGGTCCTTGTCGCGGTTATAGACGATATCAGCCGCGCCATCGACGGTGATCAGCAGCGGGTTGAGATCCAGATCGTCCAGATGCGCAGAACCCCGGCTGACCTGCGCCAGAAGATCGGCACGTCCGATCACTTCATCCAGGCTGCGCGCACCGAGCGAGGCCAGAATCTCGCGCACTTCCTGGGCGTAGAAGGTGATCAGGTTGACCACCTTGTCGGCATTGCCGGTGAAGCGGTCGCGAAGCGACGGGTCTTGCGTGCAGACGCCAACCGGGCAGGTGTTGGACTGACACTGGCGCACCATGATACAGCCCATGGCGATCAGCGCCGCGGTGCCGATGCCGTATTCCTCGGCCCCCAGCATCGCCGCCATGACGATGTCGCGCCCGGTGCGCAGCCCGCCATCGGTGCGCAGGGTCACGCGATCGCGCAGGTTGTTCATGGCCAGCACCTGATGCGCCTCGGTCAGGCCCATCTCCCATGGCAGGCCCGCATGTTTGATCGAGGTCGCAGGCGAGGCCCCGGTGCCGCCATTATGGCCCGAGATCAGGATGATATCGGCCTTGGCCTTGGCCACGCCGGCGGCAATCGTACCCACGCCGGAGGAGGCCACCAGTTTCACCGTCACCTTGCAGCGCGGGTTGATCTGTTTCAGGTCATAGATCAGCTGCGCCAGATCCTCGATCGAGTAGATGTCGTGATGTGGCGGCGGCGAGATCAGGGTCACGCCTTTGGTCGAATGGCGCAGACGCGCGATCAGGTCGGTGACCTTCATGCCGGGCAGTTGGCCGCCTTCACCGGGCTTGGCGCCCTGGGCCACCTTGATCTCAAGCTCTTCGCAATGGTTGAGGTATTCGGCGGTCACACCAAACCGGCCCGAGGCCACCTGCTTGATCTTGGCGGACGGGTTGTCACCGTTGGCTTCCGGCACGAAATGCGCCGGATCTTCGCCGCCCTCACCGGAATCGGATTTTGCGCCGATCCGGTTCATCGCCACGTTCAGTGTCTTATGCGCCTCGGGGCTGAGCGCGCCCAAGGACATGCCCGGCGTCACGAACCGCTTGCGGATGGCAGTGATGCTTTCGACCTCTTCCATCGAAATCGGCTGGCCCAGCGGTTTGAAATCCAGCAGGTCGCGCAGATGGATCGGCGGGTTGGCCTGCATCTTGGCCGAATACTGTTTCCACAGCTCATAAGAGGCCCGGTTGCAGGCCATCTGCATCATATGCATCGAGGTCGCTTCCCAGGCATGGGTTTCACCCGACTGGCGCGCCTTGTAGAAGCCACCGATGGGCAGCACATCCAGACCCGAGGTCCAGCCCTTGGCGTGAATTTCCTCGGCCTTGGATTGAATGCCGGTCACACCAATGCCCGAGATACGGCTGATCATGCCGGGGAAATACTCGGCCGCCATGGCACGGCTGAGGCCCACCGCCTCGAAGTTCAACCCACCGCGATAAGACGAGATCACCGAGATGCCCATCTTGGACATGATCTTGAGCAGGCCCTGATCAATGGCCTCGCGGTAGCGCGCCACATTCTCGGTCAGGGTGCCATCCAGTAGGCCGCGCTCGACGCGGTCGGCGATGCTGTCTTCGGCCAGATAGGCGTTCACCACGGTGGCACCACAGCCGATCAACACCGCGAAGTAGTGCGGATCAAGGCATTCCGCTGCGCGCACATTGAGCGAGCAGAAGGTGCGCAGCCCCTTGCGGGTCAGATGCGAATGCACCGCCGAGGTCGCGAGGATCATCGGCATGCCGACGCGATTGGCATCCGCATACTGATCGGTCAGGATCAAATGCCCCGCGCCCGAGCGCACGGCTTCTTCTGCCTCCGAACGGATACGGGCCAGCGCGGCGCTCAGCGCGCCGGTGCCGGGCGCAAAGCTGCAGTCGATCTCGGTCACCGGTGCGTTGACGTTCTCGACCAGCGTGTCCCATTGCGTGTTGCCCACAAAAGGGCTGCCCAGCACAAAAATCTCGGTCTGGCTGCTATCCTCGTCCAGCACGTTCTTGAGGTTACCAAAGCGGGTTTTCAGCGACATCACCCGGTATTCGCGAAGCGAGTCGATCGGCGGGTTGGTGACCTGGCTGAAATTCTGGCGGAAGAAATGGCTGAGCGGGCGATACTGTTTGGACAGCACGGCCGAAGGCGTGTCGTCGCCCATCGAGGCCAGCGCCTCTTTGCCGTCCTCGCACATCGGAACAAGGACTTGCTCCAACTCTTCGATCGAATAGCCCGCCGCGATCTGCCGCTTGCGCAGCTCTTCGCCAGAGAACAGCGGTTTTTCGGTGACCCTGGCCAGCGTGTCATCAAGATCGGTGATCTTCTTGACCCAATCGCCAAAGGGCAGGGCGCGCGCCAGCTTGTCCTTGATCTGCTTGTCGCGGAACACCTTGCCCTTCTTCATGTCGACGGCCAGCATCTGGCCAGGGCCAAGCGCGCCTTTTTCGACCACATTGGCCTCGTCGGTGGGCACCATGCCGGCCTCGGAACCGGCAATGACCAACCCGTCGCCGGTGATCACATAGCGCATCGGGCGCAAGCCGTTGCGGTCGAGCCCGGCGCAGACCCAGCGCCCGTCGGTCATGGCCAATGCCGCCGGACCGTCCCAGGGTTCCATCACCGAGTTGCAGTAGGAGTACATGTCGCGCCAGGCCTGCGGCAGTTCCACCGCCTGTTTCGACCAGCTTTCCGGCACCAGCATGGTCTTGGCCATGGGCGCCGAGCGTCCGGCGCGCACCAGAACCTCGAACACCGAATCCAGCGCGGCGGAATCCGACGAGCCACCGGCGATGATCGGCTTGATATCCTCGGCATAGTCACCAAAGGTGGCCGATGCCATGCGGATCTCATGGCTTTTCATCCAGTTCACATTGCCCTTGAGCGTGTTGATCTCGCCGTTATGGGCCAGCATGCGGAAGGGCTGCGCCAGCCACCATTGCGGGAAGGTGTTGGTGGAATAGCGCTGGTGATAGATGGCAAAACCGCTCTCGAAGCGTTCATCCATCAGGTCGGGATAGAACACGGCGACCTGCTCGGCCAGCATCATGCCTTTGTAGATGATCGACCGGCAGCTGAGCGAGGCGATATAGAGCCCGGTGACTGCCGCGCTGGCGGCGGCCTTTTCGATCCGGCGGCGGATGACATAAAGTTCACGCTCGAAAGTCTCTTCGTCGACGCCCTTGCTGTTCGAGATCAGGATCTGCTCGATCTCGGGCCTTGTGGCATTGGCCTTGTCGCCCAGACAGGTCACATCAACCGGCACGTGACGCCAGCCATAGATGTAATAGCCCATGCGCAGAACTTCGGTTTCCACGATGGTCCGGCAGGTTTCCTGCGCGCCGAAATCCGTGCGCGGCAGAAACACCTGGCCCACGGCGATCAATTGGTTCTTGTCCGGTGTGTGACCGGTGCGTTCGATCTGGTCGTAGAAGAAGGGAACCGGGATCTGCACATGGATACCGGCACCATCGCCGGTCTTGCCATCGGCATCCACCGCGCCGCGGTGCCAGATCGCCTTGAGCGCGTCGATCCCCGCCTCGACCACCTTGCGGCTTTTCTTGCCGTCCATCGAGACGACAAGGCCGACCCCGCAGGACGAATGCTCTTCTTCTTCGGAATAGAGACCGTTTTCGGCCATCCACTTGCGCTTTTCTTCTTCGGCGCGGACCCAGTTGGCGTCATAGTTGGTCATTGGCTATCTCCTTGATCCGAAGGGGCGAACATTGCCAGCACTTCGGCTTCGGTCATTTGTCTGCGGTCCCCGGCAAAGGCGTAGCCCTGCGGTTTCCTGTCGATGAAAAGTTCCAGCTTGAGCGCGCCGTTGGCGGCGTTATCGAACAGCCCGGCGGCCATCTGGGTTTGCCCGTGCATGTCACCGGGCGCGGTGATGCGATACCAGAGCGCCGAGCCACAGGTCCCACAAAAGGCGCGCTCGGCCCAGTTGGAAGAGGCATAGGTCCGCACCGGACCCTCGGCCGTGTAACCGGGTTCGGCCGGGACGGTGATCAGCATCGAACTGGTCCAGCGTCGGCACATGTCGCAATGGCACGCGCCGAGCGCCGGTTTGCCCGGTGTCGCCGTGACGGTCACCGCGCCGCACATGCATTGGCCTTGCAATTGGGTCATCTCACACCTCCGGTGCTTGAGGTCATGGCGAGATCGCCACGCGGGTTGCGGATCATTCTGCGGCGATGGCAGTTTTACCATCGAAGCGTTCGATGATCGCCTCGGCGCAGTCGCGGCCGTCGCGGATCGCCCAGACCACGAGGCTGGCCCCACGCACGATGTCGCCGATGGCATAGACCCCGTCCATATCGGTGGCCCCGGTGCGGAAGGCGGCCTTGACGGTGCCCCAGCGGGTCACCGGCAGATCGGCTTGGCCAAATAGTTTCGGCAGGTCCTCGGGTTCGAACCCCAGGGCCTTGATGACCAGTTCCGCGTCTTCGACGTAATCCGCGCCCTCGATCACCTCGGGGGCCTGACGGCCCGAGGCGTCGGGCTGGCCCAGACGCATTTTCTGCACCATGACTCCTTCGACGTGGTCATCACCGGTAAAGCCTTTGGGTGCGCTCAGCCACTCAAAGATCACGCCTTCTTCTTCGGCGTTCTGGGTCTCACGCTGTGAGCCGGGCATGTTGGCGCGGTCGCGGCGGTAAAGGCATTTGACCGATGTCGCACCCTGACGCACGGCGGTGCGCACGCAGTCCATCGCGGTATCCCCGCCGCCGATCACGACCACTCGCTTGCCGTTGGCGTCGTAGCGTCCCGAGTCGAATTCCTCAACCGCGTCGCCAAAGCTTTTGCGGTTCGAGGCGGTGAGATAGTCGATTGCCTTTTCGACACCAGCCAGACCGCTGCCCGGCATCTGGATATCGCGGCTTTTGTAGACACCGGTGGCGATGATGACCGCATCATGTTCTGCATGAATCGCGGCAAAGATGTCGGCGTCCACATCGCAGTTCAGCACGAATTCGACCCCGGCTTTTTCCAGCTGGTCGACGCGGCGCATCACGATGTCCTTTTCCAGCTTGAAGCCGGGGATGCCATAGGTCAGCAGCCCGCCCGCGCGGTCATAGCGGTCATAGACGGTCACGCCAAAGCCCGCGCGGCGCAGCATGTCGGCAGCGGCCAGCCCACCCGGCCCGGCGCCGATAATACCGACGCTGGCATTGCGCTCATGCTGCGGCATGCCAGGGGTGACCCAGCCGTTTTCCCACGCGGTGTCGGTGATATATTTCTCGACCGAGCCGATGGTGACGGTGCCGTGACCCGACTGTTCGATCACGCAATTGCCTTCACACAGGCGGTCCTGTGGGCAAATCCGGCCACAGATCTCGGGGAAGGTGTTGGTGGCCTGGCTGATCTGATAGGCCTCTTCCAGCCGCCCGGTTGCGGTCAGACGCAGCCAGTCGGGGATGTTGTTGTGCAACGGGCAATGCGACTGGCAATAGGGCACGCCACATTGCGAACAGCGGCTGGCCTGTTCCTCGGCCTTTGCGGCCGCATATTCGGCATAGATTTCATCGAAGTCTTCCTTGCGGTCCGTCGCGTCGCGCTTTGAGGGCATGTCGCGTTCGATCTGGACGAATTTTAGCATCGGTTGCTTGGCCACAGCTTCGACTCCATGAATTGGCTAGGTTGCGATGCTATACCCGAGGGTATGGGGAATTAAAAGTCAATAAAGGTGACCTATTTTTGCCTCCCACGCCATTTTCCGTAAGGTCGCCCGGTGTTGTGATGAAATAATAGATCCCTTTCGGACCTAAATGGAGGCTTTCCATTTTGGACAGCCACTTATACCCCGTTTCACAAAAAGGTTCCGGGGCATTTCGACAGATGACACTCCTGCATATCCTTCTTGTTGCGCTGACTCAGGGCATCACCGAATTCCTGCCGGTCTCGTCCTCGGGCCACCTGATTCTGTTGCCAGCGCTGACCGGCATGAGGGATCAGGGGCAGTTCATCGACGTTGCCGTGCATGTCGGTACGTTGGGTGCCGTGATCGGGTACTTTCGGCGCGACGTGTGTTTGGCGCTTCGCGGCACGCCCGCAGCCTTGGCTGGACAGCTAGAGGCTCCGGGCGCGCGCCTGTCGCTGGGACTGATGATCTCCACGGTGCCGATCATCCTTATTGGCGCAGTCCTGCATTTCTCCGGGTTGTCGGAATTGCTGCGCTCGATGAAGGTCATCGCATGGACGATGCTGGGCTTCGGCATCTTGCTCTATTGGGCGGATCGCAGTGGAGGTCAGGTGAAAAGGGCCGGGTCCTGGACCCTCAGGGACGCGGCGATCATGGGGCTCTGGCAGGTGATCGCGCTGATCCCCGGCACGTCACGGTCGGGCATTACCATCACCGGCGCGCGGCTGCTGGGATACGAGCGTGAAGACAGCGCGCGGCTGGCGATGCTGATGTCAATTCCCACCATCGCCGCCTCGGGCATCCTGCTCTGGGCGGATGCCGCCGCCAACGCCGATGCTGAGATGATCCGCAGCGGATTGCTCGCCGCCGGGTTGTCTTTCCTGTCGGCCTTTGCTGCGCTGGCCCTGATGATGCGGTTTCTGCGCCGCATCAGCTTCACCCCGTATGTTGTCTACCGAGTGGTCCTGGGCCTGATCCTGCTGGTGATGGCCTATGGTTGATCAGATCTTCAGATTCTTCGCCGACTTCTGAATCTCGTCATACTGCCCGGAGGGTCGGAATTTCCACAGATAGCCCGGCAGCACCGACTGCATCGTCACCGGTTCGATCCCCAGATCATCAAAACCCTTGGCCCCGCCCGAGACCACATTGTCGCTGCGCAGCGACCGCACCTGATCGCGGGTCAGGATCGGATTGGGAAACAGCTGGAAGCTCACGAATTTCAGAATGTCCAGAACACCGGCCATGAGTCGAGCCACAAACATGGGGACGCCGATGATCACCCGCTGCCGGTGGATCGTGTCGAGCATCAGTTGCATCAACGCCCGGAAGCTTTTCACATCCGGCCCGCCCAGCTCGAAAACACCGGCTTGCGCGCCGGTTGCGCCCATCACAGCGGCACGAGCAACATCGTCGACAAAGACAGGCTGAAACCGGGTCTCTGGCGCGACGATCGGCAGGAAGGGCCCAAACCGTGTCATCGCCGCAAAGCGGTTGAAGAACTCATCTTCAGTCCCGAAGATAATCGACGGCCGCAGGATCATGGCATCCGGCATATGCCCCAGCACTGCGGCCTCGCCGATGGCCTTACTCCTTGCATAGGCGCTGTCGGCCTCGTCGCTGGCCCCGATCGCCGACAAATGCACCATGCGGGCGATCCCTTCCTGCGCGGCGCTCCGGGCGATGCGCCCGGCACCCTCGGCATGGACCGAGGCAAAGTCGTTCTTGCCCAGCTCGTTCAGGACGCCCACGCAATTGATCACCGCATCCGCGCCCTGCATGACCCGCCGGACGGATTCGTCGTCGCGGATGTTGCAGGCCACCGGCTCGACCTGTCCGACCACACCATAGGGCCTGACATGCAATGCCTCGTTCGGGCGGCGCACCGCAACGCGCACGCGCCAGCCATTCTCGGCCATGCGCCGGGTGATGTATCGTCCGACAAATCCCGAACCGCCATAAATCGTGACCAGCTTGGACATTCCGGGCTCCTGCGTTTTATGCGTCGGTACTGATCTAGCGCCCGCAAGAGGCGCAAACAAGACGCAATGACGATTGTGGGTTCCTGCTCTCGATTTGGGCGCCGTCAGGTCGCAAGCGCAGTGGTGCAAATTTTTTCAGCTAAGGCAGGTTTTCCTGTTGACCCTCCCGCGTGACAGCCTTAAACGCCCCTCCACGACACCTGCCCAGGTGGCGGAATTGGTAGACGCGCTAGCTTCAGGTGCTAGTGTCCGTATGGACGTGGAGGTTCGAGTCCTCTCCTGGGCACCAAAGCTTTCCACTATTTAATTCAAAAACAATTACTTAGTGGTTTTTCGAATATGTTTATCCACCCTTGAATCCACCCTTTGGTGCGCGTTGCTTTCGTTCGCTGACCTATTTCCATATGTCGTGCGAGCGCCAGTCTTCTGGAAAGCCCGCAGATGATAGAGAAAGTCTTGGTGATGTTGGAAAGCTATCGATATGAGTTACAAAGCGTTCCTTCCAAGCTGTGCGCGGGTTCGCAGTTTGCAGCATGAATCGAGCTACCGACGCTATTGAGTATAGTCTTTTGCCAACGTCAGGAAGTGCTTGGATATGTTGTAACCCCTCTGGGACATCTTGTCCAACGAGCGCTGGCTGATTAACCAGTGGCTTGTTCCAAAGCCGTGAGTGATGCGCACAAAGGTTTCTGGTGAATGCAAGTGATCGAGCCCAAGACTTCACAAACCTAGGTCGTAAGCCGCCAAAGCTGGCTCCTATTTTGGCGAGGTCATTGTTCCTCATTCCGCTTATTAGATGAGAGAGCGGCCCAAAGTCGAGTAGTTCAACCGCAATCCATATAGGCATGTCTTCGCTAGGGTATTTTGTTCTAAAGTGTTGAGCAAACTGATCTTTAGACTCGTTCGCCCGCTTGTCTAGTCTTTGCAGCCACTCTCGATGCTTGGTCGGCCCCCCTTTATAAGTCGGCTGAGCGAAGTCGCGCCCTAAGCAATTTAGCGCTCTGTGCGCATTGGGATGATATCTACCAAGGCAAAGTGCAATTTCAGTTCTCAGAGAGACCTCAAGGCGCTCAAGCGCATCAAGCATGATCAACCTCAAACGGCCATCGAATGTATATAGGTCAGTGGCTTCTTTGAATGTTGTGCCCGGTACGAAATTGTCTAAGGCAGTGCCAGAGTCTGCATCACGTTGCCGCATGGGGTGCCAGTAGGCACTAAGTCGATAGTAGCCTATTCGTTGCAAATACTCAGAGGCCTTGGGCAAGTCGTCGATTACCATTCCCCGGCTCAGAAGGAGTTCAATCTGTTGAGCGACGGGAAGGTAAGGCTTGTTGTACATAAAAAAGGCCAACCCTTGTGCCGAAGCAACAGAGGGGAAGGCCATATTGCTTATGTAAATGAGTCATCTGGCCGCAAATTGCAATCCTAAAGTAGTCAAAAGTCAACGGAACTTTGACCGCAGTTAGCTAAGAAATTGAAAAGTCGGGAAATTACGCACAGCCCCCATGTCGCTTTGTTACATCCGAATACCAGCACGCAATGCTAACGTTTTCTTAGTCAGTCACCAGTGATTAGCCTCTCGCCACCACCAACGGCGGATCATCCGGGAAAGACCGGATATCAAACCACTTGAAACACGTCCCGTCCGGGTTCCGCTTGTCACCCATGCGAATAGACGTGCCATTGATGCCGTGGCGGATCAGTGAAGCCCTGAACGCCCTCAGGTCGATCAGCCACCAGTTTTGCAGAGTTCGACCATCGGTGCCCGCGTGGCCGTAGAACATCCAGTCGCCGTAGCCGTTCACTATCTTGGATAGCTCCGTCTCTGCGCCAGACGGCACCTGTGCGCGGATGGTAAATTGGTTGGGGTAGAGCATCGAATAACCGGGACGACGGACACGGGCGGCAATGCGCATGTCCTTTGCGTCCAGCATGACCAGATCCGTCGCCTGGAAGTGGTCCAGAGGATCAGGCGCG
>NZ_JAMFMB010000005.1 GCF_023502395.1 Ruegeria spongiae
TGAGCAGACATCTAACTACCCTGAAAACTGCTCGCAGAACCAACTAACCTGCGCTCTCAGCCTTCTTCTCCCAGCGGCCCGATTCCTCGGACCAGTATTGGGCGGCGCAACCCGCGCTGGTCAGGAATTTCCACTGCCCTCGCGCCCGGTCCGTCGCCTCGGGATCGTTGCCGTCGAACAGGATGCAGACCCGGTCCAGTGCCGCGATTTCCTCGGGCGTGACCTCAGCCCCGTCGATCGCCATGACGCAGGCCGGATCATTTGCCGCCTCGGCGCTGTCGGTCAGCAGGATGGGCTGGGCAGCGTCATGCGGCCCGCCTGCGCGGCCATGCGGCAGAAACCCCTCTTCCGGCCCCAGCCACAGCCTTTCGTCCAGCCAGTCGAGCCGCCCCGCATCCGTCCCCCGCACCGCAACCCGCCAGCCCGCGCCGCGCGCCTTGTCCAGCAGCACCGGCAGGGTCTGTTCCAGCGGGTGCCGGGTCAGGTGGTAGAAATAGGCGGCCCCCATCTCAGCCCTGCTCGAACTTGTCCTGCACCAGACGGTTGAGCGCCATCACCCCCCAGCCGGTCGCGCCCTTGGGAGCATAAGAGGTCTCAGCCTTGACTGAGGCGACCCCGGCGATGTCGAGGTGAATCCATGGCGTTTCCTCTTTCACGAACCGGGCCAGAAACTGCGCGGCGGTGATCGAGCCCGCCGGGCGGCCGCCCACGTTCTTCATGTCGGCGATCCGGGATTTCAGCTGGTCGTCATAGGCCTTGCCCAGCGGCAACCGCCAGGCGCCCTCATCCTCGGCGCCCGCCGATTTGAGGAAGCCATTGCACAACTCGTCATTGTTCGAAAACACCCCGGCATTCTCATGCCCCAGCCCGATGATGACCGCGCCGGTCAGCGTGGCCAGATCGATCATGCCCGCCGGTTTGAACCGCTCCTGCGCGTACCACATCACGTCGCACAGCACGAGGCGGCCCTCGGCGTCGGTGTTGATGATCTCGACCGTGTCACCTTTCATCGAGGTCACCACGTCGCCGGGTCGCGTGGCATTACCCGAGGGCATGTTTTCCACCAGACCGATCAGGCCGACCACATTGGCCTTGGCCTTGCGCAGGGCCAGCGCCTTCATGGTGCCCGCGACCACGCCCGCGCCGCCCATATCCATGGTCATGTCTTCCATGCCACCCGCCGGTTTCAGCGAGATGCCGCCAGTGTCAAAGACCACGCCCTTGCCGACCAGCGCCAGCGGCGCGTCGCCCTCAGCGCCGCCTTTCCACTGCATCACCGCCACTTTCGACGGGCTGTCCGAGCCCTGCCCGACGCTCAGCAGCGTGCGCATGCCCAACTCGGCCAGCTTGTCCTCGTCAAGAATCTCGACCTCGACGCCCAGTTCGCACAACGCGCTGACACGGTTGGCGAATTCCGTGGTGGTCAGCACATTGGCGGGTTCGTTGACCAGATCGCGGGTCATGTGCACGCCCTCGGCCACCGCCAGCAGCGATTCTGCGGCCTCGGCAACCTCGTCGGATTTGGTGTGCGCGATCACCACCTCGCCCCGCTCGTCGCTGTCAGCGGTCTTGTGCGCGTCAAAGCTGTAGCCGCGCAGGGCGATGCCAAGCGCCAGTTCCTCGGCCTTGTTCTGGCCGCCCGCCATAAGCTGCATCACCGCAGCGCCTTTGGCCTTGGCAAGTGCGGCGCCAGCCTTGCGCGCCTCGACCACCGACGGTCGGCGCGGCAGGACCAGCACATCCAGCGCCTCGGCAGCCATGCCAGCGGGCCAGGCCAGCGTGATCACTTGCCCGGGTTTGGCTTTTTCGAATTTCTCGCTGTCTACCAGACGCGCCACCGCCCCCTTGGTCAGCCGGTTGGCGCGCCGTGCCGCCGGGTCCAGCTTGCCCTCGGGTGGTACGATTATGACAACCCGGCCCGTGGCCCCGGCGATGGTGTCGAGATCGGTGGGCTGGAAACGGATCGGGATCAGGCTGCTCATCTGCGGCTCCTTGGTGTCATTTGCCCCAAGAGGTAACGCGATGCCCCCCCCTTGACCAGATAGCAGTTTTCCCGGCGCTCCATTTGATCTAATGTCGCGCGAAAAGAAACGATTGGCAGGATCGAGGGGACCGCAGTGACACGATACGACAGATATGTGCTGTCGCAATTTCTGCTCTTCTTCGGGTTTTTCGCCCTGATTCTGGTTGCCGTCTTCTGGATCAACCGGGCGGTATCGCTGTTCGACAAGCTGATCAGCGACGGCCAGTCGGCGCTGGTGTTCCTGGAGTTCACCGCCCTTGCCCTGCCCAACCTGATCCGCATGGTGCTGCCGCTGGCGGCCTTCGCGGCGGCGGTCTATGTCACCAACCGGCTCAAGAATGACAGCGAGCTGACGGTGATGCAGGCCACCGGCTCCGGCCCGTGGCGGCTGGCACGGCCCGCCATCGCCTTTGGCGTGGTGACCGCCCTGATGATGAGCCTGCTGACCCATCTGCTGCTACCGTCCTCGGTCAAGCAGCTTGAGATGCGCCAATCCGAGGTGGCCCGCAATGTCACCGCGCGCCTGCTGACCGAGGGCAGCTTCCTGCATCCCGCCGATGGCGTCACCTTCTATATCCGGCAGATCGACCCGGACGGCACGCTGAACGACGTGTTCCTGTCCGATCGCCGCGATCCGGCGGAAAGCACCATCTACACCGGGGCCAAGGCGTTTCTGGTGCGCGACGGCGACAGTGCCAATCTGATCATGGTCGACGGGCTGGCGTTGCGGCGCGACCGCGCGGGCAATACTCTGTCCTCGACCGCATTCTCCGATTTCTCCTATGACATCACCAGCCTGATCCGCCGCAGCGAGGACCAGCGCCGCAGCATCCGCGCCATCCCGACGACCGAGATGATTCGCGATCCCGCAGGGATCGAGGACAAGGACGGGCTCAGCCCCGGCAAGATCGCCGAAGAGTTGCATCTGCGCTTTGCCCGGGCGCTGGTGTGCATCGCAGTAACCATGATCGGCTACGCCACGCTGATGCTGGGCGGGTTTTCGCGATTCGGCGTGTGGCAGCAGGCGCTGTTGGCGTTTCTGATCCTTGTGTGTCTTGAGGTGCTGCGCGGGGTGGTGTCGGATGCAGTGCTGCAGGATGCCAGCCTCTGGCCGCTGATCTATCTGCCCACCGTGCTGGGGATCGCCATTGCCTGCCTGTTCCTGCAATTCGGTTCGCGGCCGCTCTCGGTCATCCTGCGTGGATCGCGCCAAGGCGGAGGCCAGCCAACATGATTCTGGACCGCTATTTCGCCCGCCGCTTCGTGCAGGGATTCGTGGTGATCGGCATGGTCTTCGTGACGCTTATCCTGCTGATCGACCTGATCGAACAGCTGCGACGTTTCGAAGGTGACGGAGTTGGCTTCGGCCAGATACTCACCCTGACCCTGTTGAGCGTCCCCGCCGCGATCAGCGAGATCCTGCCCTTGCTGATGATCCTGTCGACCATCGTTCTGTTTGTCGGTCTGGCGCGCAGTTCCGAACTGGTGGTGACACGCGCGACCGGGCGGTCGGGGCTGCGGGTGCTGGTCGCGCCGGTGCTGGTTGCGGCCTGTATCGGTGGGCTTGCCGTTTCAACCCTCAACCCGATGGTGGCGGCGACCTCCGAACGGGTGCGGATTCTGGGCGACACCTATCGCAATGGCGGTCCCTCTGTTCTGTCGCTGAGCGGTGAGGGCCTGTGGCTGCGTCAGGGCGACGATCGGGGCCAGTCCGTCATCCACGCAACCGGTTTCGAAGAGGACAGCCGCACCTTGCTTGGCGTGACCATCCTGTCCTATGCCCCCGACGGCGGACCGCTGCGGCAGATCGACGCTGAAACGGCCCAACTGGTCGGTGAGGAATGGATTCTGCGCAACGCCAAAGTCTGGCCGCTGACCCCGGGGCTCAACCCCGAATCCAACGCCGTTTTGCATGAAACGCTCGAGATCGGCACAACCCTGACCGAAGAACGCATCCGCGACAGTATCGGACGGCGACAGAGCATCTCGATCTACGATCTGCCCGAGATGATCCGACAGTTGCGCGACGCCGGGTTCTCGACCAAACGGCACGAGGTTTGGTTCCAGGTCGAACTTGCCCGGCCGCTTTTCCTGATTTCGATGGTCCTGATCGGTGCCGCCTTCACCATGCGGCACACGCGCTTTGGCGGCACCGGCGTCGCGGTTCTGGCCTCGGTGCTGCTGGGCTTCACGCTCTACTTCATTCGCAACTTCGCCCAGGTGCTGGGTGAAAACGGGCAGATTCCCGCGGCACTGGCCGCCTGGGCCCCGCCAGCCGCCGCAATCATGCTGGCGCTGGGTCTGCTGCTGCATGCAGAGGACGGATAATGACCCGACTGCCCCTTGCCCTGTTGCTCGCCTGCCTGGCCGCTGCCCCCGCTGCGCAGGCGCAGAGCACCTCCCTGGCGCCCGGGTCCGAAACGCAGGACCAGACCCCCGCGCTGCTGGTTGCCGACCAGGTCTTCATCACGCCGGAGCGCCAGCTGATCGCCGAAGGCAATGTCGAGGCCTATCAGGGTGAGGTGCGCCTGCGAGCGCAAAAGATCACCTTTGACCGAGAAAGCGGCACCTTGTCCATCGAAGGCCCGATCCGCATCGATCAGGGCGGCGAGATCACCATTCTGGCCGATGCCGCCGAGATGGATCAGGGGCTGCAGAACGGTCTGCTGCGCGGTGCCCGCATGGTGTTCGAACAGCAGGTGCAACTGGCCTCGCTGCAGATGACCCGCGTCGGAGGCCGCTATACGCAGCTTTACAAGACCGCGGTGACCTCGTGCCATGTCTGCGAGGATGGCCGCCCGCCGCTCTGGCAGATCCGGGCGCAGAAAGTGACCCATGACGAGGCCGAGCGGCAGCTTTATTTCGAAGGCGCGCAGTTCCGGGTTCTGGATGTGCCGATATTCTATTTTCCGGCGCTGCGCCTGCCCGACCCGACCCTGAAACGCGCAAACGGGTTTCTGGTGCCGTCGATCCGGTCTACCTCGCAATTGGGCGTCGGGGTGCAGGTGCCCTATTTCTTCAAGATTGGCGATCACCGCGATCTGACACTGACGCCCTACCTGTCGTCAAAGACCAAGACGCTGGGTTTCCGCTATCGGCAGGCGTTCCGGCGCGGCCGCATCAACATCAACGGCGCCTATACCCGCGACGACATCCTGAAGGGCGAAGACCGGGGCTATCTCTTTGCCGACGGGACCTTTGCGCTGAAAAACGGCTATCGCCTCAGCTTCGATCTGAAAACCGTGTCCGATGACGGCTATCTGCTGGATTACGGCCTGCCCGATTTCGACCGCCTGCGCAGCCAGATCGCGCTGGAGCGTGCCACCCGCGATGAGGCATTTCTGGCCCGGTTTATCCACTACAAGTCGCTACGAGATGACGAGGTGGACGATGAAACAGCCTCGCAGGTCTTCGACCTCGACTATCAACGGCGCTATTTTCCCAGTTTGATAGGTGGCGAATTCCGCCTGAGCTTCGAGGGGCATGCCCACCGCCTTGATTCAGACCAGAATGTGGTCGGACGCGACCTGGCCCGCGCAACGGCGGACGCGGGCTGGGACCGCCACTGGATTCTGGGCTCGGGGCTGCGCACCGAGTTGCATCTGGGCACGTCGGTGGACGGGTTCCAGATTAGCGACGATGACACCTATCCCGACAGCATCCTGCGCGCGACACCCCGCGCCGCCCTTACCTTGCGCTATCCGATGACCCGGCGCGAGGCGGCGGGGGCCACGCAATATCTCGAGCCGATTGCGCAGCTGGGCTGGACCCATGTGACCAACTCGGACGTTCCCAATGACGAAAGCGGCTTCGTCGAGTTCGACCAGGGCGACCTGCTGCGCCTGTCGCGCTTTCCGGCACCGGATGTGCGCGAGGATGGCGCAACCTTCGTCTATGGCTTGAACTGGGCCCGCTACGATCCGGCCGGCTGGCAGGCCTATGCCACAATCGGTCAGGTGTTCCGGCAAGACGCGAACCCGAACTTCACCAAGACGTCAGGGCTGCAGGGCAAATCGTCGGATATCCTGCTGGCCGGGCAGATCCGCATGAATAATGGTCTGGCCCTGACCACGCGCGGAATCCTGAGCGGGGAACTCAATTTCGACAAGGCCGAGGTGCGGGCGGACTGGTTCAGCGATCGGCTGAACTTCAGCAGCACCTATCTCTGGCTGGGTCGCGACGAACAGGAAGACCGCGACATGGCGGTGTCCGAGGTCTGGTTCGATGGCGGCTATCAGGTCGATCCGAACTGGCGGGCACTGGCGGATCTGCGCTATGACATTCAGGACTCGCGCGCGGTGCGGACCGGGATCGGCGCGATCTACAAGAACGAATGCCTGACCATTAACATTTCCCTGAGCCGCCGCTATACATCCTCAACCAGCGTGGAACCTTCCACGGATTTCGGAATCTCGCTTTCACTGGACGGGTTTGCCGTCGAAGGCGCAAGCAAAGAATACAGGCGATCATGCAGAAAATCCTGACACGGCTGACAAGACCTCTTGCGCTTGGCACGGGCCTGGCGCTGAGCGTGATCCTGACGCAGGGTGCGGCACAGGCGCAGGGCCTGTTCTCGCCCGCGATCCGCGTCAATCAGGAGATCATCACAACATTCGAACTTGAGCAGCGCATCAAGTTCATGGACATCCTCAACCTGCCCGGCGATCCCGAGAAAGACGCGCGCGAAGCGCTGATCGACGACCGCCTGCGGCAGCAGGTGATCAGCGAAGCCGGAATGGAGGTGGCGCCCGAGGACGTGCAAGTTGCGATCGACGACTTTGCCAACCGGGCCGACATGACCGGCGAAGAGTTCGTCAAAGCGCTGAACGATGCCGGTATCTCGCAGGAAACGCTGCGCGATTTCGTCCGCAACCAACTGGCCTGGCGCGACTATGTTCAGGCGCGCTACCTGTCACAGGCCCGCCCCACTCAGCAGGAGATCGACCGCGCCCTGGGTCAGGCTGGTGGCAGCGGTGGGCTGCGGGTGCTGATGTCCGAGGTGATCATTCCGATTACGCCGCAAACCCTTGCCCAGGCAGAAGCCCTGGCGGCGGAGATTTCGCGGGTTGAAGGCTATGACGCCTTTTCAGCCGCCGCGGCGCAATATTCGGCATCGGACACCCGCACCAATGGCGGTCGCCTTGACTGGTTGCCGATCACCCAGATCCCACCGGCTCTTCAGCCTGCGATCCTTGCTCTGGCGCCGGGCGAGATTACGTCTCCGATCCCGCTTCCCAACGCCATCGCCCTGTTCCAGATGCGCGGCATTCAGGAGGTCGCAGCCGGCACCCCGCGCTACGCAACGATCGACTATGCCACCTATTTCATTCCCGGCGGCCGCACGCCCGAGGCACTGTCGAAGGCAGCCGAAATCGCGGAACGGATCGACACTTGTGATGATCTTTATGGCATCGCCAAGGGCCAGCCCGAAACCGTGCTGGACCGCAAGAACGCAAAGCCCTCGGAAATCCCCAAGGATATCGCGCTGGAACTGGCCAAGCTCGACCCGGACGAGGTTTCGACCACGCTGACGCGCAACAACGGACAGACGCTGGTGCTGCTCATGCTGTGCAGCCGGACCCGCGATCTGGGCGATGATGCCTCGCGCGAGGATGTGGCCCGCGCCCTGACCGAACAGCGCCTGAACGCCTTTGCCGCCAGCCTGCTGGCACAGCTGCGCGCCGACGCGGTGATCGTCGAGCAATGAGCAGACTGCCGATCGCGCTCAGTTGCGGCGAACCGGCCGGGATCGGCCCGGAGATCGCGTTGAGCGCATGGCAAGCCCTGCGCGACACCTGCCCCTTTGTCTGGATCGGCGATCCGCGCCACCTGCCTGCCGGTGCGCCTGTGGTGACCGTCGCCGACCCGGCCACCGCCGGGGCGATCTCGGCCTCCGCTCTGCCGGTTCTGCCGCTGTCCTTTGCGGGCGACGCCATCCCCGGCCAGCCCGACCCGCGCAACGCCAAAGGCGTCATCTCGGCCATTGAGACCGGTGTTGATCTGGTCCGCTCGGGGCATGCCTCGGTGCTGTGTACCGCACCAATCCACAAGAAGGCATTGATCGACGGCGCCGGGTTCGCCTATCCCGGCCATACCGAGTTTCTGGCCGCCCTCGGCGGGGTCGACCGGGTGGTGATGATGCTGGCCAGCGAGGCGCTTCGCGTGGTCCCGGCCACGATCCACATCCCGCTTTCGCAGGTGCCCACGGCCCTGACCCCCGGCCTGCTGCGTGACACTGTCACGATCACCGCGCAGGGGCTGAAGGATCAGTTCGCCATCGCGCAGCCGAGGATCGCCATCGCCGGTCTCAACCCGCATGCGGGCGAAGGCGGCGCGATGGGGACCGAGGAACTGGACTGGATCGCGCCGCTGATCGCGCAGATGCAGGACGAAGGTCTGCGCGTCACCGGCCCGCATCCGGCCGATACGATGTTTCACGCCGCCGCTCGGGCGCGCTATGACGCCGCCATCGCGATGTATCACGATCAGGCCCTGATCCCGATCAAGACGCTGGATTTCGACCGGGGCGTGAATGTCACCCTCGGTCTGCCCTTCCTGCGCACCTCGCCCGATCACGGCACCGCCTTCGACATCGCCGGGAAAGGCATCGCCAATCCCGCCAGCCTGATCGAGGCGCTGAAATTGGCGCAGCGCATGGCCCAGACACGCCAAGGCCCGCAATGAGCGCCATCGACACCCTGCCCCCGCTGCGCGAGGTCATCGCGAGTCATCAACTGTCAGCGCGCAAATCGCTGGGCCAGAACTTTCTGCTGGATTTGAACCTGACCGCCAAGATCGCCCGGCAAGCGGGGGACCTGTCGCAATGTGACGTGCTTGAGATCGGCCCCGGTCCCGGTGGCCTGACACGCGGCCTGCTGTCTGAGGGCGCGCGCCGGGTGCTGGCGGTGGAAAAGGACACGCGCTGCATTCCCGCGCTGCAAGAGATCGCCGCCGCCTATCCCGGACGGCTGGACATCCTCAATGGCGACGCGCTCGAGATCGATCCGCTGGCCCATCTGACACCGCCGATTCGGGTCGCGGCCAACCTGCCCTATAATATCGGCACCGAATTGCTGGTGCGCTGGCTGACACCCAGCGACTGGCCACCCTTCTGGCAGAGCCTGACGCTGATGTTCCAGCGCGAAGTGGCCGAACGCATCGTGGCCCAGCCCGGCAGCAAGGCTTATGGGCGGCTTGCCATTCTTGCCCAATGGCGCGCCGAGGCGCGGATCGTGCTATCGCTGCCGCCCGGCGCTTTCACCCCGCCGCCGAAAGTCTCGAGCGCGGTGGTCCACCTGACCGCCCTGCCCGCGCCGCGCTATCCGGCCGATGCAAAAGTGCTGAGCCGCGTGGTCGCCGCCGCCTTCAACCAGCGCCGCAAAATGCTGCGTGCCGCGCTTAAGGGCGTTAGCCCCGATATCGAAGACCGCCTGCTGGCGGCGGGAATCAAGCCCACCGAGCGCGCCGAACAGGTCTCGCTTGAGGCATTCTGCAGCCTGGCCCGCCAGATATCTGAGGCTTGAGCGGCGCCGCACAGGCGGAAAGAACACACCAATCCAATTGTTTTGGTGTCACGATCGAAACAATGAACCCTGCAGGCTATCCATTGTTCAGCAAATCCGGGTTTTGGGAAGTCAAATCCAGCGGAGTGAACAAAATCACAGTCCAAACGGCGCTGATCGGCTAGGCTCACAGACCTGTTGGTCAGTTTCTGTGTGTGTGAGGCCCGTTTTGAAAACCATTCATCACCCAAACAACCCATTTTCGGCAGCGCGCGGCGCGTCTACGCGCAAACCCGACGACACCGGGGCGATCTTTCCCGTCCTTGAATTGGTGATCTTTGCCTGCGCATTCGGGGTGACCGGCGCGCTGGCTGCATTTTTCCTGTCCTGATCCCATTGTGACCGGGAGCACGAGACGAACAGAACGCCCACCGTGCGGGCGTCCAATGTCGTTTGCCTGACCGTTATTCTGCCGCTTCGGGTGCGTCGCCGGAATCGGCGGCGGGAGTGGCATCGGTGCTGTCGGTGGCTTTCGGCTTGCGGGCGCGGGGCCGGCGCGCCGGTTTCTTGGGCTTGCTTTCCGGCGTTTCGACCAGACCGCTTTCGCTGCTCTCGTCATCACCTGCAATATCCAGAACATCGGGCTGTGGCGCTTCGGCCGGATCAGACGCAGGCGCTGCGGGCGCGGGTGTCGCCGATTCGCGTTCCTGACGCTCGGCACGTTCCCGGTCGCGTTCGGCCTGACGTTCGCGGTTCTGGCGTTCCTGCTCTTCGCGCCGCGCATCCATTTCGCGCTGCGCCTCGCTTAGCAGACGCAGGTAGTGTTCCGCATGCTGCTGAAAATTCTCGGTGGCGACGCGATCATTCGCAAGCTGCGCGTCGCGAGCCAGCTGGTTGTACTTGTCAATGATCTGTTGCGGTGTACCGCGCACCTTGCCTTCGGGGCCGGAGCTGTCAAACACGCGATTGACGACGTTGCCACCAGAGGGCCGGTTACGGTTGTTCTTCGACCGCGAACGGGATTTGGACGATCTCATTTTGTTTTAGTCAGCCTTGTCTTTCGAATGTCGATCACCCTGTTCTCCGCTTCATGCGACCACATACGCCGGGTATCGACTTTTTGGGCTTAATGTCGCGGGCGAGCCTAATGCCTCATCCGCTGCGACACGTCTGAGTAAACACGTCCTGTCGCCACAAACAAGAGGGCAGACCGAAAAAAACGGCATTTTGCAAAGCATATGGCCAATTGACGCTGAAGAGAGACGGGTTCATGCGGGATTCTGCGCCAGAATGACGCGGTCATGGCCGGACAGGTCGCGGATCACCTGCACCTGCGCCAGCCCCGCGGCTTGCACCAGCGCGCTGACCGCCTCTGCCTGCGTCGACCCGATCTCCAGGATCAGGCGGCCCTGCGGGTGCAGAAAATCGCACGCCGAAGCGGCGATCCGGCGATAGGCCTCAAGCCCGTCGCTGCCATCGGTCAGTGCCATTTCCGGCTCATGCTCGCGCACTTCGGCGGCGAGGCCGGGCATCTCGTCGAGCGCAATGTATGGTGGGTTGGCGACGATCAGGTCGTACTTGCCCTCGACCGCGCCGAACCAGTCCGAGCGGCAGATATCGGCGCGATCCTCGACCCGGTGCAACACCGCATTGGCGCTGGCCTGCAGACAGGCGGCTTCGCTCAGATCAACGCCGATCCCGGTGGCGCTGGGGCGTTCGGCAAGCAGAGTCACCAGAATACAACCCGAGCCCACACCCAGATCCAGCACCCGCTCAAAGGGCAGCGACAGCGCCACTTCGATCAGGGTTTCAGTCTCGGGGCGTGGGTCCAGCACATCACGGCTCAGCTTGAAGCGGCGGCCATAGAATTCCCGCTCGCCCAACAGATGCGAGACCGGCACCCGGATGGCACGCAGAGCGATCAGATGGTCGTAGCGCTCGGCAATTTCCGGGGCGAGGTCTTCGGGCGCGATCAGCGTGACGCGGCTGGCCTCGATCCGGGCGGCATGGGCCAGCAGCACGCGCGCATCGCGGGCCGGGTCGGGAACGCCTGCGGCTCGCAGCCGCGCTGTGGCCGCAACCATCGCCTGGGCGGCTGTCTGGGCCGTGCTCATTGGCCCATCTCGGCCAGCAGCCGGGCCTGATCATCGGCGGTCAGCGCGTCGATCACCTCGTCCAGATCGCCCTGCACCACCTGATCCAGCTTGTAGAGTGTCAGGTTGATCCGGTGATCGGTCATGCGGCCCTGCGGGAAATTGTAAGTGCGGATGCGTTCCGAGCGATCGCCCGAGCCGACCTGGCTGGCACGATCGGCTGAGCGCTCGCTGTCGATCCGCTGCCGTTCCAGATCATAAAGCCGGGTCTTGAGCACCTGCATCGCGATCTCGCGGTTGCGATGCTGGGATTTTTCAGAGCTGGTGACCACAATGCCGCTGGGGATATGGGTGATCCGCACCGCGGAATCGGTGGTGTTCACGTGCTGCCCCCCTGCCCCCGAGCTGCGCATCGTGTCGATCCGCAGATCATTCGCGTCGATCTGAACATCCACATCCTCGGCCTCGGGCAGCACCGCCACGGTGGCCGCCGACGTATGGATGCGCCCGCCGCTTTCGGTGCTGGGCACCCGTTGGACCCTATGCACACCGGATTCGTATTTCATCCGGGCAAAGACATTCTCGCCCTTGATATGCACCACGACATCCTTGATGCCGCCCAGTTCTGTGGCCTGTTCCTCGACAATCTCGAATTTCCAGCCGCGCGATTCAGAGTAGCGCTGATACATGCGCAACAGATCCCCCGCGAACAAAGCCGCTTCGTCCCCGCCAGTGCCGGGGCGGATTTCCAGCATCGCGGCACGCGCGTCAGCCTCGTCGCGCGGCAGCAGCGCCAGTTGCAGCGCGTGTTCGGCCTCGGGCAGCTTTTCACGCAGCAGCGGCAGCTCTTCTTCGGCCAGTTCCTTCATGTCGGGGTCCGAGAGCATCGCTTCAGCCTCACCCAGATCAGCGAGGATCTGACGCCAGGCGGCGATCTGTTCCACCACCGGTCTCAGGTCGGAATATTCCTTGGCCAGCCGCGCGATATCGCCGCCCGCCGCGCCATCGGCCATCGCCGCCTCGAGGTACTGAAACCTCTGGGTAATCTGTTCTAGTCGTTCTTCAGGAACCATCCGGGCGGTGTCCGATATCGCGGGGCTTTGGTCAAGAGCCTAGACTGTGCTAGGCTTTGGGGCATGACACGACACCTACTTGTTTTTCTGCTGATCGCGAGCCCGGTTCTGGGTGACGTCACTGGCCCCGGCGGCAAGGTTCAGGACTGCTATTGCACCGACAAGAGCGGGTCGCGGATCGAGCTGGGCCAGACCATCTGCATGCAGGTCGATGGGCGCATGTTCATGGCACAATGCCAGATGTCGCTGAACGTGCCGATGTGGCGCGAGGTTCAGAAGGGCTGCCTATCCTCCTGACGGCATCTGCGCGATCCACGCCTCGACCCGCTTGCGGTTCACGCCGAAATCCGATCTGCCAAAGCGCAGCCTGGCATGGATGCGCAATATCTCGCCCTGTTGTTGTGCCGTGGTGTAATCGGGAAAACCGAACACCTTGGTGCGGGTGATATAGGTGATCATGCCCTCATCAAGTGATCCGGCCAGCACTTTGGTGCCCGCACCGGCGCGTGCCACCGCGTCGAACTGCTTGAGCGCATCCGGCCCCGTCCGCAGAACCCGCAGCACGCTGCCTTTGCCGTTGACATCGCTGTCGCCAACCGGCGCGACATGCCATTCTGTCACCTCCGACGGCGCGAGGCGCACATAGCCCAGAACCACCACAACCGCGATCAGCAGCACCCAAATCAACATCGCAATCCGTCCCAAATCCGGTTCCCTTTGGTTTTGACCTTTTTGGTCAAACCCAACCTAGCGCGCGGCAACACCGGGCAGAACGCAAATCAGCTCATAGAGAAGATTTGACGCAGTCAGCGCGGTATTGCCCGATGGATCATAGGGCGGAGACACCTCGACCAGATCGCAGCCGACGATGTTCGCGCCGCGCAACGCATGGATCAGTTCCAGCGCCTGCGGGGTGGTCAGCCCACCGATCTCGGGCGTGCCGGTGCCGGGCGCATAAGCCGGGTCCAGGCTGTCGATGTCATAGGTGACATAGACGGGCCGGTCGCCGATCTCGCGGCGGATCTCGGCCCCCAGCGGTGCCAGGCTCTTGTGCCAGAGGTCCCAGGCCGGAAACTGCCGGAACCCCCAGCCCTGCGCTTCGGTGAAATCCGTTGCGGCATAGCCTGTGCCGCGAATGCCGATCTGATAGGTGCGGTCGGGCTGGATCAGCCCCTCTTCATAGGCGCGGCGGAAGACCGTGCCGTGGGTCTCGCGCTCGCCGAACATATCGTCATTCACATCCGCATGCGCATCCACATGCACCAGCGCCACGGGGCCATGTTTGGCGGCAATCGCCCGCAGGATCGGCAGCGTGATCGAATGATCGCCCCCCATCGCCACCGGGATCACGTCATTGGTCAATATCCCGGCATAGCTGTCCCGGATGATCCGCAGACTGTCTGCCAGCGAAAACGTATTGATCGCCAGATCACCGATATCAGCAATCTGCAGGCTGTCGAAAGGTGCCGCTCCGGTGGCCATGTTATAGGGCCGGATCATCGCGCTTTCCGCCCTGATCTGCTTGGGTCCGAACCGTGTACCCGACCGCCACGAGGTGCCGATATCCATCGGAATGCCCAGCACCGCCACATCCAGCCCGTCCAGGCTGGCCGCCTGCGGCAGGCGCATGAAGGTGTTCGGCCCGGAAAACCGGGCCAGATCGTTGCCGCTGATCGGTTGATTGAATTCACTCATGATCTCTGTTTCTCCCACCCGGACTGCCCGCTGAATACAGCGAATACCGGAAGTATGACTAACCAAAGATTAAGGCCCCACCAAAGCGGATCGAACCACAGGCGTATCGACCAGAACGACAGCGCCATCAGCCCCGCGCAAAACATCAACGTCAACGCAACCAGCCCGACCTGCGCTTTTCTGGCCGGGTCCGAGATCGCAAACCGACCCGTCAGGCCCAGCACCGCAAAGGTCACATCCAGAGGAAAGAACGACCAGTTCCACGCAATGATCAGCGGGTCTTCGTAATCGGAGTACATCTGATCGGGTGGGATGATTTGCCAGCCTGCAAGGGCCGCAAGTGCCAGTGCCCAATAAAGCAGCATCCCTGCTTCCGTCAGCGTCAGAAGGGTCTTCATCTGAACTTGTTCCATCCCAGCAGACAGATGATCTCGGTGGCGATATGGGCACCAGCGATGGCCGTGGCCCCTGTGGTGTCAAAGGGCGGGCTGACTTCGACCACGTCGCCGCCCTTGATGTTGATCCCGGCAATATCGCGCAGGATGATCGAGGCCTGGATTGAGGTCAGGCCACCCCAGACCGGCGTGCCGGTGCCCGGCGCAAAGGCCGGGTCGAGCCCGTCGATATCAAAGCTCAGATAGACAGGGTGGTTGCCCAGAATTTCCCGGATCTTTACCGCTGTGGCCGCTGGTCCGGCCTCATACACCTCGCGCGCGTCGATGATGTTCACGCCCAGCGTGTCGTCATTGGTGGTTCTGATCCCCACCTGAACCGAGCGCGCCGGGTCCACCAGCCCGGATTTCACCGCCTTGTAGAACATGGTGCCATGATCCACGCGCGCCATATCGTCATCGGCCCAGGTGTCGGTATGGGCATCAAATTGCAGCAGCGACATCGGGCCGTATCGCTCGGCATAAGCCTTGAGGATCGGGAAGCTGATATAGTGATCGCCCCCCAGCGTGACCGAGGCCACATCGGCCTCCAGAATGCCCCGGATATGGTCGCTTACGGTGTCGGGAAAGGCGGGCACATTGGCATAGTCAAAGGCAACATCACCGTAATCGACGATAGCCATCTCGCTTAGCGCATCAAACGGCCAGCCATAAGGCGCATCTGGTGACTGCAACGCGCTGGCCTCGCGGATCGCGCGCGGGCCCAGCCGCGTGCCGGGCCGGTTGGTGGCCGCCTGATCGAAGGGCACGCCGGTGACCGCGATATCGACGCCGCGCAGGTCCTTGGTGTATTTGCGGCGCAGGAACGAGGTCGCCCCGCCAAAGGTGTTCTCGAAGGACGGCCCGCGCAGATCGGTGCGGGTAAAGGCCTCATCCACCTGATTTTTTGCATCTTCCAGTGCCATTCCCGGACGCCCTTCTGTATTATGTCGACGTTCTGTGCATTACGCCGCCGGCTGCGCCGTTTCGACCAGTCGGGCAAAGAACGACGCCCCTATCGGTGCCACCTGATCGTTGAAATTGTATTCCGGATGGTGCAGCCCCGCGCTCTCGCCCTGGCCCAGGAACAGATAAGCGCCGGGCCGGGCCTGCAGCATGTAAGAGAAATCCTCCGCCCCCATCTCGCGGCCGGCCTCCCGGACCACCCGATGCTCGCCCGAGATCTCAGCCGCAACAGCCGCCGCAAAGCGCGTCCTGTCAGGATCGTTGATGGTGGCGGGATAGCCGATGTCATAGTCCAGCCTGGCCTCGACCCCATAGCTGGCCGCCTGCCCTGCCACGATTTGTTCCATCCGACCCATCACCATCTTCTGAACTGCCGGGTCGAAGGTGCGAATGGTGCCGTTCAGATAGGCGGTGTCGGGGATCACGTTGTCCACTGTCCCGGCATGGATCTGCGTGACCGAGACCACAAGATCATCCAGCGCATAGTGATTGCGGCTGACAATGGTCTGGAACGCCTGGGCGATGCCGCAGGCGGCCATCACCGGGTCTCGGGTCTCATGCGGCATCGCGCCATGACCGCCAACGCCCTGAATATGAACGTGAAACGTATCGACGGCCGCCATGATCGGGCCAGGCGTGGTATAAAACCCACCTTCGCCAAACCCCGGCGCGTTGTGCAGCGCATAGACTTCGCTGATATCGAACCGGTCCATGATGCCCTCCTGCACCATGACTTCAGCCCCGCCGCCCGCCTCTTCGGCGGGCTGAAAAATCAGCGCAACGCGGCCTGCGAAATTGCGGGTTTCGGCCAGATAGCGGGCCGCGCCCAGCAACATGGTGGTGTGGCCGTCATGGCCGCAGGCATGCATGCACCCCTCATGGTCCGAGGCATAGTCCAGCCCGGTCGCCTCGCGGATCGGCAACCCGTCCATATCGGCGCGCAGGCCGATGGTCGGCCCATCGCCGCGCCCGTTGATGATCGCGACGATCCCGGTGCGCGCGATCCCCTCATGCAGCTCATCCACCCCAAACGCGCGCAGCTTCTCTGCCACAAAACCCGAGGTCTTGGGGCAGTCCAGCCCCAGTTCCGGGATACGGTGCAGATGCTGACGCCACGCCGTCATGTCACGCGCATAATCGGCGATGCGGTTTACAACGGGCATGGGGTGGACTCCTGCGTCAACGTCGGGAATTGATGCATCAGACACCGGAACGGGGGCGGTCGCAATGACAGAAAACACATTGATCAACAACAGCGAGGCCGGGATCGAGCGCCTGCTGGAAATCATGCGCCGCCTGCGCGACCCGGCCCATGGCTGCCCCTGGGATATCGAACAGGATTTCGCCAGTATCGCCCCCTACACGATTGAAGAGGCCTATGAGGTCGCCGACGCCATCGAACGCGAGGCCTGGGACGAGTTGAAGGGCGAGTTGGGCGATCTGCTGTTCCAGTCGGTCTTTCACGCGCAGATGGCCAGCGAGGCGGGTCATTTCGCCTTTCAGGACGTGGTGCGCACCATGTCCGACAAGATGGTGGCGCGCCATCCACATGTCTTTGGCGACGAATCCCGCGACAAGTCCGCCGAACAACAGACCCTGGATTGGGAGGCGATCAAAGCCGCTGAGCGTGCTGGCAAGGCACAGAAAGGCGCTCTGGACGGGGTGGCGGCCAACCTGCCCGCCCTGCTGCGTGCGCATAAGCTGCAGCAACGTGCCGCCCGCGTGGGGTTCGACTGGCCCGATGCCAGCCACGTGCTGGCCAAGATCACCGAAGAGGCCACCGAGTTGGAAGAGGCCCGCGATGCCAGGGACGCGGACGCGCTGGAGGACGAGTTCGGCGATCTCTTGTTTGTGATGGTCAATCTGGGACGCCATCTGGGCATCGAGCCCGAGGCCGCCCTGCGCCGCACCAACGCCAAGTTCACCCGCCGCTTCGCCGCCGTCGAAGAGCGGCTGGCGCAGCGCGGCAGGACCCCGTCGGAAAGCGATCTGGCCGAGATGGACGCGCTCTGGGACGAGGTCAAACAACAGGAGAAACAGGCCGCGAAACGCAGCGCCTGATGGCGGTTCCCGGCTGATCCGCGCTGACACCCTCTGGACAGGGCACAGCCCGGATGCGACTGTCCTGCCGCACCTGACAGGAGCCGCCAATGACCGCCCGCAAGATCATCATCGACACCGATCCCGGTCAGGACGACGCGGTTGCGATCCTGCTGGCGCTGGCCAGCCCCGACGAAATCGACGTGCTGGGCATCACCGCCGTGGCAGGCAACGTTCCGCTTCACCTGACCGCCAAAAACGCCCGCATTGTCTGTGAGTTGGCGGGCCGTCCCGATGTGCCGGTCTATGCGGGCTGCGACGCACCGCTGACACGCAAGCTGGTCACTGCCGAGCATGTGCATGGCAAGACCGGCCTCGATGGTCCGGTCCTGCCAGACCCGGCGATGCCGCTCTCCGAGGGTCACGCGGTGGAGTTCATCATCGACACGCTGCGCCGCGAGCCCGCGGGCACGGTCACACTCTGCCCGCTTGGCCCGCTGACCAATATCGCCACAGCCTTTCAAAAGGCCCCCGACATCATTCCCCGTGTGCAAGAGATCGTCCTGATGGGCGGCGCGTATTTTGAGGTAGGCAACATCACGCCCACCGCCGAGTTCAACATCTATGTCGACCCAGAAGCCGCTGATATCGTGTTCAAATCCAGCATCCACATCGTGGTGATGCCACTGGATGTCACCCATGACGCTCTGGTCACGAAACACCGTAACGACGCCTTCCGCGCGCTGGACAGCAAAATCGGGCACGCCGTCGCCGAAATGACTGACTTTTTCGAACGGTTCGACAAAGAAAAATACGGCTCGGAAGGCGCACCGCTGCACGATCCCTGCGTGACCGCCTATTTGATCCGGCCCGATCTGTTCACCGGCCGCCACATCAATGTGGAGATCGAAACACAGTCCGAACTGACCCTGGGCATGACGGTGGCGGATTGGTGGGGTGTCACCGATCGCCCGCCCAACGCGCTGTTCATGGGCGATATCGACGCGGACAGGTTCTTTGATCTGCTGACCGACCGCCTGTCCCGGCTATGAGCGTGCAGTCCCGTCTTGCCTTCCGCGCTTTACCGGGTCAGAACGCCCTCCTCGACGGTATTGCGAGGCAACACCGCAGCAAGGCACACACAGCATTGGAGCGACTGACATGAGCGCGCAACTCCGCCTCGCCCAGCCCGAGGATCTGACCCGGCTGATGGGCCTGGTCGCGGCCTTTCACGCCGAAATGGGCATCGAACAGGACGAGGAACTGCGCCAGTCGGCGCTGCTGCCGCTGCTGGAGGGTATTCCCCATGGCTGCATCTATCTGATCGGCCCGGCGCGCGCGCCGCTGGGCTATATCATCCTGACCTTCGGATGGTCGGTGGAATTCGGTGGCATGGATGCGTTTGTGGACGAGATTTATGTCCGACCAGCGGTCCGGCGGCGTGGCATCGCCGGTGAAACGCTTCTGGAACTGCCCAAGGCGCTGGCAACCGGGGGGATCAAGGCGGTCCATCTGGAGGTCGACCGCGAGGACGCCGCCGCGCAGAAACTTTACCTGCGCAGCGGGTTCAAACCGCGCGAGCGCTACATGCTGATGAGCCGCATGCTCGGCTGACAGGCGCGACCCGAAGGACCGCGCCCATCATTCATCGGATCAGACTCCGACGGAGGGGACGTAGCAATCCGCCACGTCGATTTTCTTGACCGGATCGTCGGGACCGCATTGTTCGCCGGTGACCGGATAGGTGTCTTCCTTGGTGCAGGCACCCAAGAGTGCGAGGGTTGCAACTGCGGCAAGCAGGGTTTTTGCAAAGGGGGTCATTTGCGCTTCCTTTCTTCAAAAGTTATGCGCGATACCTGCCCCTTAAGATCCGTTCCGGTCCTTGATCCTGATCAAGTTTTTCAGTGACGTAACGGCACGCTGAGCGTGCCCCGTGCAACTGGAATTTCACCCACAAAACGCATTGCGCGACAGCATCAAGGCAAAAGAAAACCCCCGGTTTTTTGCCGGAGGTTTTGGTGTTCTGCCGGTCCGGTTGTTACCCGCGCAGGATAGAGGTTCCGGCGTATTGGGCGGTTTCGCCCAGCGTTTCCTCGATGCGAATCAGCTGGTTGTACTTGGCCAGCCGGTCGGACCGCGCCAGCGAGCCGGTCTTGATCTGACCGCAATTGGTCGCCACCGCCAGATCGGCGATGGTGGCATCCTCGGTCTCGCCCGAACGGTGGCTCATCACATTGGTCATGCCCGCCCGGTGCGCCATGTCCACGGCGCGCAAGGTCTCGCTCAGCGTGCCGATCTGGTTCACCTTCACCAGCATCGAATTGGCGCAACCCCGTTCGATCCCCAGCGCCAGACGCGCGGGGTTGGTCACAAACAGGTCGTCACCCACAAGCTGCACCCGATCGCCCAAAGATTCGGTTAACGCCGCCCAGCCGTCCCAGTCATCCTCGGACATGCCGTCCTCGATCGAGATGATCGGGTAATCATTCACCAGCGCCTCGAGATAGGCGACATTCTCCGCCGGGCTCAGGGTTTTGCCTTCGCCGGAAAGGATATATTTACCATCGCGGAAATATTCTGTCGCGGCACAGTCCAAAGCGAGGTAGATATCTTCTCCGGGCCGGTAACCGGCCGTCTCGATCGACTTCAGAATGAAGTCCAGCGCGTCGCGGGTGCTGGAAAGATTGGGCGCAAAGCCGCCCTCATCACCGATCCCGGTGGCCAGACCCGCCGCCGAGAGTTCCTTTTTCAGCGTATGGAACACTTCGGACCCCATGCGCACCGCGTCGCGGATGTTTTCCGCCGCGACCGGCATGATCATGAATTCCTGAATGTCGATCGGGTTGTCGGCATGTTCACCGCCATTGATGATGTTCATCATCGGCACCGGCAGCATCCGCGCCTGGGTGCCGCCCACATACCGATAAAGCGGCTGGGTGGTGAAATCGGCCGCCGCCTTGGCCACCGCCAGGCTGACGCCGAGGATCGCATTGGCGCCCAGACGCGCCTTGTTGGGCGTACCGTCCAGCTCGATCATGGTGGCGTCGAGGGCCTCTTGTTCGGTGGCGTCAAAGCCGACCAGCGCCTCGGCGATCTCGCCATTGACGGCGGCGACGGCCTCCAGCACGCCTTTGCCCAGATAGCGCGTCTTGTCGCCATCGCGCTTCTCCACCGCCTCATAGGCGCCGGTCGAGGCCCCCGACGGCACCGCAGCCCGGCCTATCGTGCCATCCTCCAGCACAACATCAACCTCAACCGTCGGATTGCCCCGGCTGTCCAATACCTCACGACCAAAGATGTCGATTATCGTGCTCATGATGTTCTGTTCCCGGCTGGTTCCTGATTGCCGGGGTCTTAACAGAGAACGACAGCGGGAAACCACACCTGTTAGCGACATCAAGTGCCGGGAATTTCATCTTTTTCCATCCGCACGCCCACGACCCGCTCGCGCCAGACCACATAGATGCCCGCGCCGACAATCACGGCGACACCGGTCAACATCATCAGATCGGGCCGTTCGCCGAACACGGTGGTGCCGATGATCAGAGCAAAAACGATGCGCGAATAGCGAAACGGGGTCACGAACGAGACCTCGCCAACCCGCATCGACGCGACGATAGCCAGATAGGCCGCCGCCGCCACCAGGACGAAGCCTGCAAACAGCGCCCATTGCCCGATGGACGTCGAAACATAGACCTGATCGCTGAAACAGGCCAGAATGACCGCCGAGGGGATCAGGGTCAGAAAGGCCAGAAAGCTGAGCTGCAGCGACGAGGTTTCGTCCCCCACGCGCCGGGTCACCACGTCTCGCACCGCCAACCCGATCACGCCCTGTACGGCAAAAAGCGATTTGGCGTCAAAGCCTTCGGTGCCGGGGCGGATCACCAGCAGCACGCCCAGAAACCCGATCATCACCGCGCTCCAGCGGCGCGGGCCGACCTGTTCGCCCAAAAACAGCGCCGCTCCGATGGTCACCACCAGCGGCGTAGCCTGCAGGATCGCCGAGGCCTGCGAAATCGGGGTGAGTGCAATGGCCGTGACAAACCCAACCGTGCCGACAATTTCTGCCACGTTGCGCAGCAGGATCGACCCCTTGAGATAGGCGCGGGTCCAAAGCGGCTGGCCGCTGGCCACGGTCATCGCCGCAAAGACCAGCGCCCCGCCACCACCCAGAATCGCCAATATCTGCCAGGTGGGCAGCAGATCGGCCATCAGCTTGATGAACATGTCCTCCAGCGCGAAGCCCAGCATCGCCAGTGACATCAGAATCGCGCCCCGCAGGTTCTGGCTTGTGTCGCTCATACCGGATCTCCTGCGGGTGTGTTCTGACCCCCAGTGCAGCCTTTGGCCGGAATGTGCAAGGCTGTGATGTGTGAGTCCGGGCGTCAGCGTTTGCGCAGCGGGACGCCATAAAGTTCCAGCTTGTGACCGCGCAGTTCATAGCCCAGCTTGGCGGCGATCTTTTCCTGCAGTGCCTCGATCTCGGGGTCGACAAATTCGATCACCTCGCCCGAATTCATGTCGATCAGGTGGTCGTGATGGTCGCGCTCGGCATCCTCGTAGCGGGCGCGCCCGTCGCCGAATTCCAAACGGTCCAATATGCCCGCCTCGTCAAACAGTTTGACGGTGCGGTAGACGGTGGCGATGGAGATGCCCGGATCAATGGCGATGGCGCGGGAATAAAGCTCTTCGACATCGGGGTGATCGGCGCTTTCCTCCAGCACCTTCGCGATGACGCGGCGCTGTCCGGTCAGCCGCAGCCCCTTGGCCTCGCATCTGGTTATGATCGTACTGGACATGACGTGCCCCCTGCTTCGTCTGGGTGCTTGGTTTAATGCCTTGCGCGCGCCAGCGCCACCGGGTTTCGCGGTGAACCCTCGTTCAATCGCGACGCCGCAGATCGGCCCAGACTGGCAGATGGTCCGAGGCGATATGGGCGGGCTGGTCGGAATGTACCTCATGGCGCACCGCCTCTAGCTCGGGCCCCAGCGCGATCCGGTCCAGCGGGCCGAGAGGGCGCAGGGCGGGAAAGCTGGGCAACGGCCGCAAGAAGCGCATCCTGGGTGCCAGACGGTCAAGGATGGGCTGTCGCGACCAGTCGTTGAAATCCCCGGCCCAGACCGTCGGCATTGACGGCAACGCGGCGATGTCCTGCGCCAGATGGGTGATCTGGCGTCGCCGTGACTGCGCCAGCAGACCCAGATGCAGCCCGACCACCCTGAGCGGTCCTATGGGCGTCGTCAGTTCCACCCGCACCGCGCCGCGCGGCTCAAATCCCGGCAGATCGTGATGGGCCAGGGTATCGACGGTGATGTCCGCGCCCTTCCAGATCACCGCATTGCCGTGCCAGCCCAGAGACCCCGCGCCGCCCAGATCAGCGATCTGCCAGCCCGCCTCGTTCAACACAAAATGCGGCAAGGCTGCCGGGCGCGGCGGCAGGCGCTTGTCCGCCTCCTGCAGCACCACGATCTGCGCGCCCAGACGATCCAGCACTTGCAGGATTCTGCGCGGCTGTCGTCGCAGGTCGAGCCCGACGCATTTCTGGATGTTGTAGCTGGCAAGGCGCAGCGTCGGGGTCAGGCTCATGAGGGGTCCGGTTCAGCGGGGCGTGTTCTATTTGCGATGGCGTCGCTGCGGATGCAAGGTGGCTCAGGTACCGCAGAAGGTGGCCTGAACCACTTCGCTCTCTGTCGGAGGGCGGGTCAGGTCGGTGGCGTCAGGGTGATCGGCATACGGCGTCGACAGGACCGCATTGAGGCGATGGAACGGCGCATAATCACCTGTCACGGCAGCCTCGATCAACTGTTCGATGCGATGGTTTCGGGGAATGACGGAGGGGTTGGCGGCGTGCAGCGTTGCCAAGGCATCCTCCTCCCGCGCGGCGCGGTCCTTCCAGCCAGCCTCCCACGCATCGAAGGCCTGCGGGTCTAGAAACTGGTCGCGCGCGGCAACGGTTCCAAGCGCCCGGAATGTGTTGGTGAAATCGGCCTGCCCCTCGACCATGCAGGTCAGCAGATCGCCGATCAGGGCCTGATCGCCCTCTTCGGCCTGCGCCAGCCCCAGCTTGGCGCCGAACCGGGTCAGCCACGCGGTCTGGATCAGGCCGGGCATGGCATGCACGATCTCGGTCGCCTCTTCGACGCCTGCGTCGCGGCTGGTCATCTGCTGGATCAGCGCGGTGGCGAATTGCGCCATGTTCCAGACCGCGATGTCGGCCTGATTCGCATAGGCATAGCGCCCCATCCGGTCAATCGAGCTGTAGACCGTGTTGGGATGGTAGCTGTCCATGAAGGCGCAAGGTCCATAGTCGATGGTCTCTCCGGCGATCGAGCAATTGTCGGTGTTCATCACCCCATGGATGAAACCCACCGACATCCACTGCGCGATCAGCCGCGCCTGAGCCTCGCTGACGGCCCGCAACAGGCCCATCGGCCCGTCGGCCTGCGGGTAGTGGCGCTCGATTGCATACCGGGTCAGCTGCCTGAGGTTTTCGGTCTGGCCGCGCGCGGCAAAGACCTGAAACGTGCCCACCCGCAGATGGCTTGACGCCACGCGCGTCAGAACCGCGCCGGGCAAGGGGCTTTCACGAAACACCTGCTCGCCGGTCTCGACCGCAGCCAGTGCCCGTGTGGTGGGGATGCCAAGCGCATGCATCGCCTCCGAGACCACATATTCCCGCAACACCGGGCCCAGCCACGCGCGCCCGTCACCGCCCCGCGAATAAGGCGTGCGCCCCGATCCCTTGAGCTGGATGTCCCGCCGCACCCCGTCCGTGCCCACCGTCTCGCCCAGCAATACGGCGCGCCCGTCGCCCAGCTGCGGGTTGTAAGTGCCGAACTGGTGGCCGGAATAGAGCTGCGACAGCGGTGTGGCCCCGTCGGGGATGTCGTTGCCGGCAAAAACCTGCGCCATCTCGTCCACTTCGCCCGGGGTGATCGCCATCAGCCGGGCCAGATCCTCGTTGAACGCCAACAGATGCGGCGCCGCCACCGGTTGCGGGTCCTGCCGTGTAAAAAACGCCTCTGGCAGGCGGGCATAGCTGTTGTCGAACGGGATTGTGAATGTCATGGGCTGAACATATGCGCGCGCCCGGGGATTGCCAGAGGCTTCTGCCCTGCCCCATACGCAGGGCAGCGCAAATCGGAGGACCCATCATGACCGCAGACGAGATCATCGCCCATCTGGGGTTGCAGCACCATCCCGAGGGCGGCTGGTTCCGCGAGACCTGGCGCGCAGCCAACCCCGGACGCGCCACCGGCACCTGCATCTATTTCCTGCTCAAGGCAGATGAGCGCAGCCACTGGCACCGGGTCGATGCCACCGAGATCTGGCTCTACCACGGCGGAGCGCCGCTGATCCTGTCGCTCAGCCCGGATGAGACGGGCCCGGCCACCGAGCACCTGCTCTCGCCCGATCTGAGCACAGGCCAGCCACAGCTGATCGTGCCCAAGGGCCATTGGCAGGCAGCGCGCTCGACCGGTGATTACACTTTGGTCAGTTGCACCGTCTCGCCCGGATTCCAGTTCGAAGGATTCGAACTGGCCGCGCCCGGTTTCGATATCCCGCGCGCTTGACGCAGGTGACGCCTCGGATAGGCTGATCACATGGATCACCGCACCCTGATCGCCGCCCTCCCGGCCGAGACAAAATTCGCCCTAATGGCGCGATCCGACAGTGCCGGGCTGCGGCATCTGGGGGTCTACGGGTTGGCGCTTGCCGTCGGCACCATCGGCATCCTTCTGCTGGTACCGCTCTGGCCGCTGCTGATCCTGCCGCAGGGGCTGTTTTTGGTGTTCCTGTTCACGCTCAGCCATGAATGCACCCACCAGACTCCGTTCAAAACCCGCTGGCTCAACGAGGTCGTGGGCCATGCCTGCGCGCTGCCGATCGCCCTGCCCTTCATCTGGTTCCGCTATTTTCACCTCGCCCATCACAAATGGACCAATGACCCCAAACGCGACCCCGAGCTTGCAGGCAAACCGCGCCCCGATAGCTGGCCAAGCCTGCTGGCCTATCTGAGCGGCTGGTTCTACTGGCGCGCGATGGCGCAGGTGCTGGTCCGGAACGCCTTTGGTCGCTTCGACGCGCCTTACCTGCCGCAACGCCAATACGCCGTGATGCAGCGCGAGGCGCGCTTTCTGCTGGGGATTTACGCACTGGCCGCGCTCAGCCTGCTGGTCACGCCTGCCCTGTTCTGGGTCTGGATCCTTCCTGTGCTGATCGGCCAGCCTTTCCTGCGGCTCTATCTTTTGGCCGAACACGGGCTGTGCCCGCCGGTTGCCGATATGCTGGAAAACTCGCGCACAACTTTCACCACCCGCGCCGTGCGATTCCTGGCCTGGAACATGCCCTACCACGCCGAACATCACGCCTTTCCCAACGTGCCCTTCCACAAACTGCCGGAATTCCACACCCTGACACGGGCATATCTGAAATCGACCTCTGAGGGCTACTCCGGGTTCGCCACCACCTATGCGCGCGCGATGAACCACGACCCGATCCATCCTTCATCAGGCTGAACATACCCCAAAGGCGATGGAGGCAGCGCTCCCCCGGCCCCAATCATGCGGGCACGGGAATGCTCACAACCCCGCCGCCCACAAGCGCGCTGACGCCGGTGGTGCCCGGACAACTGGTCGGCAGGCCGCGCGCGACGCGAACGGCGAGATAACCAAAGGCCTGCGCCTCGAGCATGTCACCGTTCAGACCGATGGTTTCAACCGGCTCCACCGGACAATCGAGCGAGACCTGCAGCATCTGCATCAGCACCGGATTGTTCCGCCCACCGCCAGTGACCAGAAGCCGCGACGGAGGCACCGGGCAATGCTCGACCCCTTGCGCAACACCGGCGGCGCACATGCCGGTCAGCGTGGCCACCGCATCGGCATCGCTCAACTCGCGCACCAGTTCGATCATCTCGGAAAAATCATTCCGGTCCAGAGATTTGGGTGGCATCTTTGCAAAATACGGCTCGGCCAGGAACAGCTCCAGCGCGCCGGTTTCCACACTGCCCTTGCGCGCAAGGGCACCATCGCGATCCATCGACAGTCCCAGCCGCGCCTGTACCAGATCATCAATCGGCGCGTTGGCCGGACCTGTATCAAAGGCCAGCAATGCGCCGGGGGCCTCGGGGCGGTCGAAACCGGGATCGATATAGGTCAGGTTGCCCACCCCGCCCAGATTGAGAAAACACAGCGGCTCGCTCAGACCGGCCCATTTGGCGCAGGCGAAATGGAAAAACGGCGCCAGCGGTGCGCCCTCGCCACCAAGGCGGATGTCGTCCGAGCGGAAATCCCAGACCACGGGCGTTCCCAGCGCCTGCGCCAGCACCGCGCCATCGCCCACCTGCAAGGTGCCGCGACCATGCGGCTCGTGGCTGAGCGTCTGGCCATGAAAGCCGATCAGATCGATCCCCTCATGCCCCGACAGGGCCGCACGATGCGCTTCGGTCACCAGATCGCCAGCCGCCTCGACCTCTGCGCCGTGCCACTGGCCCAGCCCGGCGCGCAACACCGCGCGGTCGGCATCACAATAGGCCCGATACCCGGTCTCACCAAAGCCCGAGATCGTCAGCCCGTCGGTTTCGATCACGGCGGTATCCACCCCGTCCAGCGAGGTTCCCGACATCGCCCCCAGCGCCTTTACCGTGCCTGCCTGCGCAATGGCCCTATTCATGGCCTTTTCCTTCTCATTCCTGCCGCCTATAACCTGCCTCGCAATTCAACCCCGAGGCAAGCCATGACCTATCACCCCAAATCGGATTTCATCGCCACGATGATGGAGCGCGGCTTTCTCGCCGACTGCACCGATTATCAGGGCCTTGATGAGGCACTGAGCAAAGGGTGCCAGCCCGGGTATATCGGCTTTGACGCCACCGCCAAGTCCCTGCATGTGGGCTCGCTGATCCAGATCATGATGCTGCGCTGGCTGCAAAAGACCGGGCACAAGCCGATCACGCTGATGGGCGGCGGTACCACCAAGGTGGGCGATCCGTCTTTCCGCTCCGATGAACGCCCGCTGCTGGGCCCCGAACAGATCGACGCCAATATCGCCGGGATCAAAAAAGTATTCTCGGCCTATATCGACTATGACAGCGGCGCCGAAAACGCGGCGTTGATGCTGAACAACGAGGAATGGCTGGACGATCTGAACTATCTCGATTTCCTGCGCGATATCGGGCGGCATTTCTCGGTCAACCGGATGCTCAGCTTCGAATCGGTGAAATCGCGGCTCGATCGCGAGCAGTCGCTCTCTTTCCTCGAATTCAACTACATGATCCTGCAGGCCTATGACTTTCTGGAACTGAACCGGCGCTATGGCTGCGTGTTGCAGATGGGCGGCAGCGATCAGTGGGGCAATATTGTCAACGGCATCGACCTGACCCGCCGGGTGATCGAGGGCGAGGTGTTCGGCCTGACCTCACCGCTGCTGACCACCAGCGACGGCAAGAAGATGGGCAAATCGCAATCGGGCGCGATCTGGCTGAATGGCGACATGCTGTCGTCTTACGAGTTCTGGCAGTTCTGGCGCAACACCACCGACGCCGATGTGGGCCGGTTCCTGAAGCTTTATACCGAGTTGCCCGTTGACGAGTGCAACCGGCTGGGCGCGCTGGCAGGGTCCGAGATCAATGAGGCCAAGATCCGTCTGGCCAATGAAATCACCACGCTGCTGCACGGTTCCGAGGCCGCAACCAAGGCCGAAGCCACCGCCCGCGAGGTGTTCGAAAAGGGCGGCGTCGGCGGCGACCTGCCCACACTGACGCTGAGCGCGGCTGATCTGGGCGACGGCATGTCGATCGTGCAGTTGATCGTGAAATCCGGTCTGGCCAAATCCGGCAAAGAGGCCAAGCGCCTGATTGCCGAAAACGGCGCCAAGCTGGACGATGCGCCGCTGACCGATGCCGGGCTGATGATCGACGCGGGCGCTCTGGCCGCGCCGATCAAACTGAGCGCGGGCAAGAAACGCCACGCATTGGTGCAATTGGACGGCTGACGCGGCGCAGCGCCCCTTTCTGTTGATCCATGTCATGGGGCGGGCGACGCGCCTGCCCCATCATCGTGACACGGATACAATCGGAGGGAGCCCATGTTTGAGAAAATCGTTGTCGGCCTCGACGGATCGGACCCATCGGAGCGCGCCATGCGCGTGGCCTGCGAGCTTGCCGAAAAATTCAGTGCCCGGATCATTCTGGTCCACACCCCGCAGCCACAGACAGTCGCCTTCGCCCTTGGGGCGACGATGGGCTATCACGCGGTGACAACCATGCCGACCGAGGGTGAGGTCAAACAAGCCGCAGACAAGATCATGAATGCGGGCAAGGCGATCGCCGCAGAAAATGGCATCGAGATCGTCGAGACCCATGCCAATCGCGGTGATCCGGCCGAGCAGATCGTGAAATGTGCCGAACGCGCGGGGGCGGACCTGATCATCACCGGTCGGCGCGGGCTGGGCAACTTGCAGGCGCTGGTTCAGGGCAGCACCACGCAGCGGATCGGGAAGCTGTCCAAATGTTCCTGCCTGTCGGTCGTCTGAAACAGGCACGATCCAACACTGGACAGAACACCGGTGTCCCGGCTATTTGAACACGTGTTCAAATAATGGAGCGTTGCCATGCAAATCACCGATACAGCCGCGATCGTGACCGGAGGTGCCTCGGGATTGGGAGAGGCCACCGCGCGCCACTTCGCCAAGCACGGCGCGCAGGTCACGCTTCTTGACCGGGATGGCGAACGCGGTCCGCGCGTCGCAGAAGAGATCGGCGGGCATTTCGTACAGACCGATGTGACGGACGAGGCCTCGGTGGCGGCGGCGGTCGCCCACGCAATGGAGCAGATGGGACAGATCACCGCCTGCGTGAACTGCGCGGGCATCGCGGTGGGCATGAAAACCGTAGGCAAGGACGGCCCGCATGGGTTGGATGCGTTCCAGCAGACCATCGATATCAACCTCGTCGGCTCATTCAACGTGTCTCGCCTGGCCGCCGCCGAAATGGCCCGGAACGACCCCGAACCCGACGGCGCGCGCGGGGTGATCATCAACACCGCCTCGATTGCCGCCTTTGACGGGCAGAAGGGGCAAGCGGCTTATGCGGCGTCAAAGGGCGGGATTGTGGGGATGACCCTGCCGATGGCGCGTGATCTGGCGCCTTCGGGCATCCGGGTGATGGCCATTGCGCCGGGCATTTTCATGACGCCGATGCTGGCAGGCCTGCCGGAAGACGTGCAGCAGCAACTGGCCGCGGATGTTCCCAATCCGGCCCGGCTGGGCGATCCGGCAGAGTTCGGTCGGATGGCGGGGTTCATCGTCGAGATGGGCTATCTCAACGGCGAGGTCATCCGCCTCGACGGAGCCTTGCGGATGCGCTAACGCTGAGCTCATGTCCCGGAAAGAACTGTCCCAGAAAGACAAGATGCTTGCAGGAGACTGGTATAGCTGCCTCGATGACGCGTTGGAGGTGATGCGCCAGCGCGCCCGCAACGCGGTGCATCAGCACAACACCATGCCACCCGATGCCCGAGGGCACATGGGTCCGCAACTGGCTGATTTGCTTGGTCATATCGGGCAGAATTGCCTGATCGAGGCGCCGTTTCACTGTTCCTACGGGATCAACCTGTCGCTGGGCGATCTGTCTTATCTGAACGCGGGTTGCGTCATCCTCGATTCGGCACCGGTGACCATCGGAGCGGGCACGATGCTGGGACCGGCGGTACAGATCTATTGCGCACAACATGCAAAAGACCCGGTCGAGCGGGCCAAGGGGATGGAGATCGCCCTGCCCGTCACGCTGGGCGACAATGTCTGGATCGGTGGTGGCGCAATCATCATACCCGGCGTAACCATTGGCGAAAACGCCATCGTCGGCGCGGGCAGCGTGGTCACCAAAGACGTGGCGCCCGGCACAACCGTGGTCGGCAACCCGGCGAATCCGCTTTAACCGGCTTCAGCCTTTTCCTCCAACAACAGCCATTCCTCTTCGGCGGCAGAGAGCTTTTCCTGACGTTCCACAAGGGCTTGCGTGGCTTTTTGAAACTTGACCGGCTCGCGGGTGTATAGCTCGGGGTCCGCTAACAGTTCTTCCAGCTTGCCGATCTCGGCCTCCAGTCGCTCGATCTCGGCGGGCAGGTTTTCCAGCCGGTGTTTTTCCGCAAAGGACAGACCCGATTTGGGTTTCGGTGCCGCCTTGGGCTTGGGTTTCGCGCTTTTGGGTGCGTCACCGGCGGAAGGCACGTCGGGTGCGCGCTGGGCCTGATAATCGCTCCACCCGCCCGCATAAGCGGTGGCGCGCCCGTCTCCCTCCATGGCGATGGTGGTGGTGGCGACCCGGTCCAGAAAGTCGCGATCATGGCTGACCAGCAGCACGGTGCCGTCATAATCATCCAGCAGTTCCTGCAGCAGATCGAGCGTTTCCACATCCAGATCGTTGGTCGGCTCGTCCAGCACCAGCACATTCGAGCTTTGCGCCATCAGCTTGGCCAGCAACAGCCGCGCCTTTTCCCCTCCCGACAGCGAACGCACCGGCGCGCGGGCCTGACGGTCGTCAAAAAGAAACTCTTTCAGGTAGCCCACCACATGTTTCGGCGTGCCGCGCACCATCACCTGGTCGGCCTTGCCCGAGACCCGCATCGACGGATCACCGGTCAAGCTGTCCCAGAGCGTCATGTCAGGATCGAGTTGGGCGCGGGTCTGGTCGAAGACGGCGACCTCGAGATTGGTGCCCAGCCTGACCTGTCCCGCATCGGGCGCGACCTGCCTCAGCAGCATGTTCAGCAGCGTGGTCTTGCCCACCCCGTTGGGGCCGACAAAGGCAACCCGATCGCCGCGCTGCACCAGCAGGTCGAAGTCACGCAGAATGGGCTGACCATCGAAGCTTTTGGCGATGCCCTGCGCCTCGATCACCTTGCGGCCCGATTTCGGCCCGGCCTCCAGCGCCATCGCCGCCGCGCCCTGACGGCGTATCTGCGCCGAACGTTCCGCGCGTAGGGCCTGCAGAGCGCGCACCCGGCCCTGATTGCGCGTGCGCCGTGCGCTAATGCCTTCAACCGCCCAGCGGGCTTCGGATTTGATCAGCCGGTCCATCTTGTGGCGCGCGCTGTCCTCTTCTTCCCAGACCTTGTCGCGCCAGACCTCAAACGCCTCGAATCCCTTTTCCTGCCGCCGCACCATTCCCCTGTCAATCCAGAGGGTTGCGCGGGTCAGTGCACGCAAAAACGCCCGGTCATGCGAGATCAGGACAAAGCCCGCGCGAGTGCTGGACAACTCCCGTTCCAGCCAGCCAATGGCCTGAATGTCGAGATGGTTGGTCGGCTCGTCCAGCAGCATCAGGTCGGGGGCCTCGGCCATCAGCTTGGCCAGTGCCGCACGACGCCGCTCGCCGCCTGAGGCGGTCTCGACGGGGCGGTCGGGGTCGAACTTCAGGCCCTCGCCCGCACGCTCGACCTTGTAGAGCTCGCCCGGCTCCAGACCGCTTGAGGCATAATCGCCCAGCGTCGCGAACCCAGCCATGTCCGGGTCCTGCTCCATATAACCTACGGATTTGCCGGGCGGGATGGTGATCTCGCCCGCATCGGCCTCGACCAGCCCGGCCATCACCTTCATCAGGGTGGATTTGCCCGAGCCGTTGCGCCCGACCAGCGCCACCCGGTCGCCCGGCTGCACCACAAGATCGAGGCCGGAAAACACCGGATCGCCACCGAAAGTCAGCGAGATACCGGACATCTGCAATAAAGGGATACGTGCCATGACCCGCCAGCTAAACCGGCTGGCTCAGCGCGTCAACGGCCTGCGTCCTGTTGTGCCATTTAAGCAGGTTCAGCCAACAATCATCCGCAGCAACCGTTTGCGTGCCGGGGGGATCGCACCGATCTCAAGCCCGGTGAACACATGCAGCGTGTTCATCTGCCGGTCCACCACCGCATGATCGCTGACCCACCCCCCCATCGCCAGATAGGTGCGCAGCAAAGGCGGCATGCGCAGCATCGCCTTTTTCGAATCGGGTTTGCGGCGCAGCCGGGCGGCAAAGCGGAACACATCGGGCGCCTTGACTCGCGGCAACCAGCGTTTGGGGGCCAGATGACGGTGTTTCAACACCGCGAAAGCATCCAGATAGGCTTCGGTCTCGGTGCCCGCGAAGGACGAGCAACCAAACAGCATCTCGACGCTGTGTGTGTCCACATAAGCGGTCATCGCGCCCCAGGCGGTGCGCAGGATATCGGGGTCATTGTAGTCCGGGTCGACACAGAACCGGCCCATTTCGACCATCCGCCCCTCGAACGCGGTCAGCGCCGCCAAATCGTAGAACTGCGCCGAATAGCTGCGCCCGATCTCACTCCCGCCCTGCATGTCGAAGAGCCGGAAACAGCAGACCAGATGATTTCCGGCGCGCATGTCCTCGACCAGTACGTGCTGGCAGAGACCATCAAAAACATCGCAATCGGTGGTTTCGGTGGCAAAGGCCTGTGTCCGCAGCAGCTGCGCAGCGGCGATATCGTCCTCGCCCGTCGCAAGCCGCGCCCGGTAGCGCCCGTTGCTCAGCATCACCTGCGCCATGAACGCGCCCTCCGTCGTGCTGCACGATATCCTGTTCGGTGGCTCACTAGCATACAGAGTATGACGGCAGTTTGACGGGTGCCAGACTATTCCTCTGTCGGAAGAAGCGTGCCCGGATCGAAATTGCCCAGATTGCCCAGCAGCTGCCGCAGGAACGTCTTGTCCTCAAGGCTCGATTCGGTCACCCGGCGCTGCAATGTCACGACCTGGCCCTTCTCAAGGCCAAAGCGCTCGATGTTTCGCACCACGCCGGACCGGTCGAAACTGATCGCCACCAACTCGCGCGAGACGATCTGAGGCGCGCGCGCGCCGTAATGACGGAATCGGGTCTGCACGTAATAATAGCCGCTGTCCTCCAGCACGCCGGATGCGGTCGGTGCGCCGATCGCTTCGATCACGCTGTCGCGCGTGTCGACGCCAACAGTCACCTTCGACAGGTCTTCGGCAGGCGGGACATAGCCATGATTGCGATAGATCTCGGCACAGGCGGACAGGCACAGCACGAAAACCCCCATCATTGCGATGCGGGACATGCTCTGTCCTGGCAGCTTTGCAGCTTCAATCATCCCGGCCCCCTTGCCTTGGCTGTGCGCGCCTTCTATCCCGATTACATAAACCGGCCAAGTGGTTCAACCAACGAAAGTCCCGTTATGTCGAAAGAGGATGTGTTGCGGGTCGCCGACCTGCCCCAGAACAGCCCGACCCAATTCAAGCTGCGCCCACCCGCGCCGGACCTGTCCCGGATCGCGGCGGATCTGGATCTGCTGGGCCTGCGCAAGCTGGAATTCTCGGGCGAAATTGCCGCGCAAGGTCACAAGGACTGGCGCCTCACGGCCAAGCTGGGTGCAACGGTGGTGCAGCCCTGCATCGCCACGCTGGAGCCGGTGACCACCCGCATCGATACACCTGTGCGCCGGATGTTCCTGACCGACTGGCAGGAACCCGACGCCTCGGAAGTGGAGATGCCCGAAGATGACGAAACCGAGCCATTGCCCGCCGAATTGGACCTGCAGCGGATCATGATCGAGTCGCTGGCGCTGGCGCTGCCGCTTTACCCGCGCAGCAAAGGTGCCGAAACCGGTGAAATGGTCTTTACCGAACCGGGCAAGGCACCTCTGACCGACGCGGATGTCAAACCCTTTTCCGGGCTGGCCGAATTACGTGACGCGCTGAAAAAAGACCAATGACAATGCAGCTTTGACATGTCATAGGAGGCGACCAGAAAAACCGCTTGAACATGGCGAGATTCGCAGTATTTTCGCGCGCTCATCGGATTTATGGTTGGACAATGCGGGGGCAACGCCCTAAACGCGCGTCACGCCACAAGAAACGTAGACTATAACCGGCCCTCCGGCATTGACCGCGGCCCTTAGCGAGACAAAGGTTGAGACAATGGCTGTCCAACAGAACAAAGTATCCAAATCGCGCCGCAACAATCGCCGCGCGCATGATGCGCTGGTTGCTGCAAACCCCAACGAATGTGGCAATTGCGGCGAATTGCGCCGTCCGCATCACGTGTGCCCGTCCTGCGGCCACTATGACGACCGCGAGGTTGTCGCTCAGGCCGACGAGATCGATCTGGACGAAGACGCGGCCTGAATGGTCGCTGACTGAGGCATGACGGCACAGCCCGATCAAACCGGATCACCCCCTGGACCAGCAACGGGGCGGATCATCATCTCGGTTGATGCGATGGGCGGCGATGCCGGTCCTTCGGTCGTTGTGGCGGGAATCGCCAAGTCTGCGGAAAAGAACCCCGAAATCGGGTTCATCCTGCACGGCCCGGAAGACACATTACGCAAGTTAGTTGCGAAACGGCGCGGCCTGGACGGTCGCGTCGAATTTCGTGATGCCCGCGATGTGGTCACCATGGACGACAAGCCCAGCCAGGTTGTCCGCAGCGGCAAGCAGACCTCGATGTGGTCGGCGCTGGAATCGGTACGCAATGGCGAGGCTGCCGGGGCGGTGTCCTGCGGCAATACCGGCGCGCTGATGGCGCTCAGCATGATTCGGCTGCGCAAGCTGCCGGGCGTGAACCGGCCGGCGATCGCGATCCTCTTCCCCTCCAGCAACCCGCAGGGGTTCAACGTGATGCTGGATGTGGGGGCAGATATTCGTGCCGATGCCCGCGATCTGCTGCAATATGCGTTGATGGGTGCTTCTTATGCCCGCAACGGCATGGAGCTTCCTCGCCCGCGCATCGGCTTGCTGAACGTGGGCACCGAAGAACATAAAGGCCGCGCCGAACTGAAAGAGGCGCATGCGCTGATTTCCGAATTTGCCGAGCGGTCCAATTTCGACTTCGCCGGCTTTGTCGAAGGCAGCGACATCACCGGCAATGCCGCAGATGTGATCGTGACCGACGGGTTCACCGGCAATGTGGCGATCAAGACCGGCGAAGGCACCGCCAGCATGGTGGGCGGGCTGCTGCGCGAGGCGTTCAAATACTCGATGCTGTCGCGGCTGGCCTCGGTTCTGGCGATCACCTCGCTCAACCGCCTGAAAAAACGCATCGATCCGCGCCGCGTGAACGGTGGCGTGTTCCTCGGGCTGAACGGCACGGTCATCAAATCGCACGGCTCGGCCGATGACACCGGCGTTTCAGCGGCGATCAAGCTGGCGTTCACCCTGGCGCAGTCCGGGTTTACGGAAAAACTGGCGGCACGGGTTGCATCCACTGGCGAGCTTACTCAAGATGTCGCTCACGCCAACGAGGCGCCAGACTCATAACAACAAACAACAGGTGACCCATGACAGGCCGTGCAGTCGTCAAAGGCATCGGACACTATTTGCCCGAGCGCATCGTGCCCAACGCCGAATTCGAAGCGACGCTGGACACCTCGGATGAGTGGATCCGCGCCCGCTCCGGCATCGAGCGGCGTCACTTTGCCGCCGAGGGCGAGAACACCTCGGATCTGGCAACCGCCGCCGCCCGCGCGGCTCTGGACGATGCCGGCCTCACCCCAGACGATATCGACGCGATCATCGTCGCCACCTCGACCCCGGACCTGACCTTTCCGTCTGCCGCCACAATGGTGCAGTCCAAGCTTGGGATGCGCCACGGCTTTGCCTTTGATCTGCAGGCGGTCTGTGCCGGTTTCATCTATGCGCTCTGCAATGCCACCGCGCTGATCCAGGCCGGTCAGGCCAAGCGCGTGCTGGTGATCGGCGCCGAGACATTCTCGCGGATCATGGACTGGACCGACCGCTCGACCTGCGTGCTGTTCGGAGACGGGGCCGGTGCCATCGTGCTGGAGTATCAGGACCAGCCCGGCGGCACGAGCGACCGGGGCATTCACGCGGTTGATCTGAATTCGGATGGCCGTTTCAAGGACCTGCTTTACGTGGATGGCGGCGTGTCGACCCAATCAACCGGCCATCTGCGCATGCAGGGCAACCAGGTCTTCCGCCACGCCATCGAAAAGCTGACCTCTGCTGCGGAAACCGCGCTTGAGAAGGCCGGATTCGAGGGCAAGGATGTGGACTGGATCGTGCCGCATCAGGCCAATATCCGCATCATCCAAGGAACAGCCAAGAAGATGGGCGTGCCGATGGAGAATGTGATCGTCACCCTGAAGGATCACGGCAACACATCCGCCGCCTCGATCCCGCTGGCCATGTCCGTGGGCAAGGCCCGTGGTCAGATCAAAGAGGGCGATCTGATCGTGACCGAGGCCATCGGCGGCGGTCTGGCCTGGGGGGCTGTTGTCCTGCGCTGGTGATCCGGCACAAACCAGCCAAGCCAAACGATTGAAATTCATTGATATTGACAGGGAAAATCCCTGCACCCTATGCTCGCGCAACAACAAGGGGATCAACATGGGCGACAAGACTCTGACAAGAATGGACCTGAGCGAAGCCGTTTTCCGCGAAGTCGGGCTGTCGCGCAACGAAAGCGCGCAATTGGTCGAGAGCCTTCTCAATCACATGTCGGACGCACTGGTGCGCGGTGAGCAGGTCAAAATCTCGTCCTTCGGCACGTTCAGCGTTCGGGACAAGTCAGCCCGGATCGGCCGCAATCCGAAGACCGGCGAAGAGGTTCCGATCCAGCCGCGCCGCGTGCTGACCTTCCGCCCCTCGCATCTGATGAAAGACCGGGTCGCCAACGGCAACCGCTCAACCTAGGACCCCCTGCTTATGGCAAAGTCTCGTGACGCGTTTCGCACCATCAGTGAAGTTGCGGACTGGTTGGGCGTGCAAGCCCATGTGCTGCGATTTTGGGAAAGCAAGTTCACCCATGTGAAACCGGTCAAACGCGCCGGTGGACGGCGCTACTACAGGCCCGCCGACATGCTTCTGCTGGGCGGGATCAAGCATCTGTTGCATGATGATGGAATGACCATCAAGGGCGTTCAGAAACTGCTGCGCGAACAGGGTGTCGCCCATGTGCAGGGGTTCTCGCAAGGCCTCGACGAAGCTGCGGCAGACGATGTGGGCGACAGCGCGAATGTGATCCGGTTCGAGAAACCTGCGCCCGAGGCGCAGCACCCGGCCCAGATCGACATGGACCTGCCGCCGACCCCCGCTCCGGAGGTGGTGCCAGAGAGCCCGGTGTCGGAAAGCCGCGAATCGCATCCCGCTGCCGCCACCCCTGCCCCCGCACCACGGATCATCGACCGCCCCGACCCGTCCCTTGAAGACGCGCTGTCCTGTGCGCCGGGACCGTTGTCGCGCCTTGCGCGCGTCGCCCGGATCAACCCCGTTCACTTGCCCGCCGCAGCGGCGATCGCACGGGATTTGCAAGGCTGGATCGACCGGCAGGCGTCGCGCTGAGACGGATAAGAAAAAGGCAATGATTTCCCCTTGCCCCTGCCCGCAAAACCTATATGAACACTCCAAAGTCGGGCTATGGCGCAGCCTGGTAGCGCGTCCGTCTGGGGGACGGAAGGTCGCAGGTTCGAGTCCTGCTAGCCCGACCAATTCATACCCTCGCTGCAAGACTGCACTCCGGCCCCAATGGGAATGGAGCAGTTTTGCATGACCGGTGTTTGCCCGAACCAACAAATCGAAGCCATGATCGCCGCAGGCGAAATCATCGCGCCCACGCCGATGCCCGAAGGGCAGATTCAGCCAGCCAGCCTTGATCTGCGACTGGGAACAGTGGCTTACCGCGTCCGCGCCTCGTTCCTCGCTGGCGAGGGACGTTCCGTGGCAGAGCGTCTGAGCGAGTTTGAGATGCACCGGATCGACCTGAGCCACGGTGCAGTGCTGGAAAAGGGCTGCGTCTATCTGGTACCGCTGATGGAATCGCTGGCCCTGCCCGCCGATATCAGCGCCGTGGCCAACGCCAAAAGCTCGACGGGGCGGCTCGATTTGCTGACCCGCACCATCACCGATGGCGGGGCCGAGTTCGACCGGGTGCCCGCAGGCTATAGCGGCCCGCTTTATGCCGAGATCTGCCCGCGTTCGTTTTCGGTACTGGTCCGGCCCGGCATGCGGCTCAACCAGATTCGCTTTCGCACCGGACAGGCGGTCCTGAGCGATGAACAGCTCAAATCCCTGCACGCCGACTCCCCTCTGGTCGATGGCGAGGTGGTGATTCAGGACGGGTTGGGCTTTTCGGTCGATCTGCGGCTGCCCGACACCGATCTGGTCGGCTACCGCGCCAAGCCCCATACCGGGGTCATCGATCTGGACCGGATCGGCTTTTATGACCCTGCGGAGTATTGGGAGGAAGTGCGCAGCAGCGATGGCCGCATCATCCTCGACCCCGGCGCGTTCTACATTCTGGTGAGTCGCGAGGCGGTGCATATCCCGCCCGACTACGCCGCCGAAATGGCGCCTTATCTTGCGATGGTGGGCGAGTTCCGGGTGCATTATGCCGGGTTTTTCGATCCCGGTTTCGGCCATGCTGCCGCAGGCGGATCAGGCTCGCGCGGGGTGCTGGAAGTGCGCTGTCACGAGGCGCCCTTCGTGCTGGAGCACGGGCAGGTCGTCGGACGGCTGGTTTATGAGCGCATGGGTGAGACGCCCTCGCAACTCTATGGCGCGGGCATCAGTTCGAATTATCAGGGTCAGGGTCTGAAACTGTCGAAACACTTCAAACCCACCGCCTAAGCCATTAACAAATCACAGCTTTGAGATACGCGACGCCATGCGCGCCGCGCGCTGTGCCTTGCGGGCCGTTTGTTTTTGCTGCCGCGTGGCTTGCGCATTGGGCGGTCCATCTTCTTGCGCGCCGGGGCGTTTGCCCTTTTTTGCCATCGCATCAATCCCGGCATCCACGCCCCGGAACACCACCCGCTGCATCACTCTGCGGATGATCATGTTCAGCAATCTCTCGACTTTCATTGTCACTGCCTCCTCACCTTGCCTCATCCGGATAGATAGCCCGGAATTGCGCCGTTTTGAGGGCCTGAGCCATCACTCTTCCTCGAACAGCTCGGACTGATCCTCGTCGGTCTCGCTCTCGTCGGCTCCCTCGCCAACCGGCATTGCACCCGGCGGCGGTCGGTTTTCAAGCAGGCCGGCGGCGCGCAGTTCCTTCAGACCCGGCAGATCGCGGGCGCTTTCCAGCCCGAAATGATCAAGGAATTCCGGCGTGACCACAAAGGTCACCGGGCGGCCCGGCGTCATGCGGCGGCGGCCCAGACGAATCCACTCCATCTCCAGCAACTGGTCGATGGTCCCACGCGACACCGACACGCCGCGGATTTCCTCGATCTCGGCCCGGGTGCAGGGCTGGTGATAGGCGATGATCGCCAATGTCTCGATCGCGGCCCGGCTGAGTTTGCGGGTCTCGACCGTTTCCTTCTGCATCAGAAAACCCAGATCGGGCGCGGTGCGAATGACCCAGGCCTCGCCCACCTGCACCACGCGCACGCCGCGCCCCTCATAGCGTTTGCGCAGCAGCTCCAGCGCCTGGGCGGCGTCGCTGCCATGGGGCATGCGGGTTTCCAGATCGCGCACGCTGACCGGATCGGGGCTGGCAAATAGCACCGCCTCGACCATGCGTTCCTGTTCCGCCATGGGCGGCGCGTCAAACAGGCTCTCGGCGGGGGCGTCCCGGGGGTCGTCAGTCACGTGTCTCAGTCCTCTTGCGCAGATGGATCGGCGCGAATGTGTCACTCTGGCGAATTTCCAGATGGCCTTCCTTTACCAGTTCCAGAGAGGCGGCAAAGGTCGAGGCGGTGGCAGAGCGGCGGCGCATCGGGTCCATTTCCCAGCCCTCAGGCAGATAGCTGGCCATCTCGGTCCAGCTACCGGCGAACCCGATCAACCCGCGCATCCGGTCCAGCGCCTGTTCCATGGTAAAGACCGACTCGCGGTCCATTACAAAGGGGCGGAATTCGTCACGGGTGCGGATGCGGGCATAACCCTGCATCAGGTCCAGCAGCGTCGCCGAATAGGTCACGGTCCTGAGCCGCGTCACATCCTCGCCCTGCCCGCGCCGGAAGAAATCGCGCCCCAGCTGATCGCGCGCCATCAGCCGCGCGGCCACATCGCGCATCGCCTGCAAGCGTTCCAACTGAAACGCCAGATGCGCGGCCAGTTCCTCGCCCGATGGCCCCTCATCCTCAGGGTCGGGGGGTAACAGCAGGCGGGATTTGAGGAAGGCCAGCCAGGCCGCCATGACCAGATAATCGGCCGCCAGTTCGATGCGCAGCTCCTTGGCGCGCTCAACAAACGTCAGATATTGACGCGCCAGTTCCAGCACCGAAATTTTACGCAAATCGACCTTTTGCGTGCGCGACAGGGTCAGCAGCACATCGAGCGGGCCTTCGAACCCGTCCACATCAATGATCAGCGCCTCGGCGGCCAGCCGTTCGGCAACTGAAATCGGATCTTCGGAACTGAGATTATCCACCATAGCCCTGCCCGCCAATGAGGCGGGAGTGTTCCGCCTCGGCGGCCTCGATGTCAAGCGGCTGCGGATCGTGGCGCTGCGCCATGGCCCGCTCGGCGCGGGTTTGCGCCACGGAACTCATCTCGCCAGCGGCCTCGGCCACGGCGGCGCGGTCCTCAAACGTTCCGTTGCAATGCAGAACCACATCACATCCGGCGGCGATGGCGCTTGTGGCCTTGTCAGCCACGCTGCCGCTAAGCGCCTTCATCGAGATATCATCGGTCATCAACAGCCCGTCAAAGCCGATCTGCGAGCGGATCAACGTGACCAGCGGCGCGGACACGGTGGCCGGGTCCGGCCCGACCCGGTCAAAGACCAGATGCGCGGTCATCCCCATCGGCAGATCGTTCAGCGCCCGGAACGGTGCAAAATCGCTATCGTCCAACAGATCGGTATCAATCGACACCGTCGGCAATTCGTGATGGGTATCCAGCGTGGCGCGGCCATGCCCCGGCATATGTTTCATCACCGGCAAGACGCCGCCCTCCAGCAACCCGTTTGCCACCGCGCGCCCGATGCGCGCCACCTGCGCCGGGTCGCCATCATAGAGCCGGTTGCGCAGAAACGGATGGGTGTCCGAAAAGGCCAGATCCAGCGTCGGTGCGCAGTTGCTGTCAATGCCAAGCGCGCGCAACTCCTGCGCAATCAGGCGATAGCGCAGATACATCGCGCGGTCCGCCTGCGCACCCGCCTGCGCCACCTCGTCCAGCGGCGGCAGCCAGTCGCGCGCCAAAGGCGGGCGCAGCCGCTGCACGCGGCCGCCCTCCTGATCGATTGTGATAAGGCAATCGCGCCCCACCGCCTCGCGAAAATCACCGCAGAGCGCGCGGACCTGACCGGCGCTGTCGATGTTGCGCCCAAACAGGATAAACCCAAACGGGTTTGTATCCCGGAACAGCGCCTTTTCCTCCGCCGTCAGCCGCAGCCCTTCGGCATCCTGAATGGTGGCGCCGAACCTCACCTGATGGTGACCGGGATGCAATCGACCCGTTCCGCGCCCAGAGTGGCACAGAACCGGCGCGCATCGCTCATGTCGCTGAAGCCCATGGCGCGCAACCGATAGAAGGTGCGCCCGTTGCTGGTCGCCTTCTGCACCACACGCTGTTTGTCCGACATGTAATCCGAGAACTGCCCCGACAGCCGATCCCATTCGGACCGCGCGATTTCAGGTGATTCAAAGGCCCCAAGCTGCGCCAGCCGCGTCCCGGCGGGAATTTCAGAGGCGTTAACCTCCAGCCCGGCAGCGCTTTCTACCGCAGCGTTGATCGCATCGTTGAGGCTGGCCTTGATCACTTTGCCCGAGGGGACCGCGCGCGCGGGCCGCATGATGGGTCGTGGCGAGCGCCTGACGCCCGGTGCCTCAAGCAGGTCCGGATCAGGCAGTTGCGCCACCAGATCGGCGGGGTCAATGGCAGGCAGCGGATCGGGCTGCGTGATAGCCGCCAGTTGTTCGTTGGGCGCATCGCCGGTCAGAACCGCGTTATGCACCATCGGCTGCACATCCTTGGTCAATTCGGCCACCAGCGCGTCAACGCTGCCCTGCTTGAAGGCGGCAACGGCGCCGTCGGTCACCGGCCTGGCTGTTTCAACTTCTTCCTGGCTCGGATTGATCTCGCCCATCGGGCCATCCTCTTCGGCCAGATCGACCGGGCGCGGGGCCAGAACCAGACGGTCGGGCGGCGGCGCGGCGGTGCCACGTGCGGCCACGTTGTTCACCGCCAGTCCCTGATGATCTGCACGTTGTCCGCCGGGGTTCTCAGGCTGAATGCGCATCGGCCCTTCGATGGCGCGCACCACCGGCACCCCGCTCACATCGCGCACCACCAGTTTCACGCCCCAGACGCCGATCCCCACAACCAGCGCCAGCGACCCAACCGCCCCCAGCATGCTGGCCATCCAGCTCAGCCTGCCACCCAGCGTCGGCCCGACCGTATCCATGCCGGTCTCGGGATAGTCGTCATAGTGGATTTCCTGACCATATTGGTCATACCGGGGGCCCTGCGGGTCATACTGCCCGCCACCATCAAAACTCGCCATTTCCGCCTCACTGCCCGTCACGCATAGCCTTTTGCGTTCAAGGATATCTTGTTTCTGCCTCAGGTCGTCTTTGGCCGGCGGTTCGGGCGGCTTGAGTTACCGCATCTCCTGCACCGGTGTGACGCCAAGAATACCGAGACCCGCTGAAATCACAACGGAAACAGCGCGCGCCAGCGCGATTTTGGACTGGCTTGTGGCAACATCGCCATCCTGGAGGAACCGCAGCTCGTGCAATTCGTTTCCGCGATTCCAGAGCGCATGGAAATCCCCGGCCAATTCATAGAGATAGAAGGCGATCCTGTGCGGCTCATTGGTGCGCGCGGCGATCTCGACCAGCCGTGGCCATTCGGCCAGTTTCCTGGCAACCGTCAGTTCAGCCTCATGCGAGATCTTGCTCAGATCCGCCCCCGTCAGGGTCGCATCATCGGCCGCCACACCCGCCTCGGCGGCGCGGCGCAGCACGCTCATCACACGGGCATGGGCGTATTGCACGTAGAAAACCGGGTTCTCGCGGCTCTGCTCCAGCACCTTGTCGAAATCGAAATCCAGCGGCGCGTCGTTCTTGCGGGTCAGCATCACGAAGCGGGTCACATCCGGTCCGACCTGATCGACCACATCGCGCAGGGTGACAAAATTCCCGGCCCGCTTGGACATCTTGAACGGCTCGCCATTCTTCCACAGTTTCACCAGTTGGCACAGCTTGATATCGAGCGACACCTGCCCCTCGCTCAGCGCCGACACAGCCGCCTTCATCCGTTTGACATAGCCGCCATGGTCGGCGCCGAACACGTCGATCAACGCGTCATATCCGCGTGTCACCTTGTCATAGTGATAGGCGATATCGGGCGCAAAATAGGTCCAGCTACCGTCCGATTTCTTGACCGGCCGGTCCACGTCATCGCCATGTTCGGTCGATTTGAACAGCGTCTGTTCGCGCGGCTCCCAGTCCTCGGGCTTCTTTCCCTTGGGCGGCTCCAGCACGCCTTCATAGATCAACCCCTTGGCGTCGAGACTGGCCAGCGCCTCTTCGATCCGCCCCGTGCCATAGAGCGATTTTTCCGAGAAAAACCGGTCCATTACAACACCAAGCTGCGCCAGATCGGCGCGGATCAGGTCCATCATCGCTTCGGTGGCATATTCGCGGATTTCAGCGAGCCAGAATTGCTCGTCCTTGCCAACATAAGCGTCGCCCACCTTTTCCTTCAGCGCCTGGCCGACCTCGACCAGATACTCGCCCGGATAGGTGCCATCGGGAAATTCAACCGCTTCGCCATGTGCTTCGAGGTAGCGCAGGTAAACCGACCGGGCCAGCACATCGACCTGCGCGCCGCCATCGTTGATGTAATATTCGCGGGTGACGTCATAGCCTGCGTAATCCAGCAAACCGGCCAGCGCATCGCCAAACACCGCGCCCCGGGTATGGCCCACATGCAGCGGTCCGGTCGGGTTGGCCGAAACATATTCCACATTGATCTTTTGGCCCTGCCCCATGGCGGATTTGCCAAAATCGGTGCCGCCTTGCAGAACCGCCGCCAGCACCGACTGCCAGACGACGGGCGCCAGCCGCATGTTAAGGAACCCCGGCCCGGCCACCTCGGCGCTGGTGATCCGCGCGTCCGCCGCCAGTTTTGCGGCAAGCGCTTCGGCAATGTCGCGTGGCTTCATCCTGGCCGGTTTCGCCAGAACCATCGCCGCGTTGGTCGCCATGTCGCCATGCGCCGCATCGCGCGGTGGTTCAACCGCCACGTTGTCAAAGCTCAGATCGCCGGGCAGCGCGCCCTCGGCCTGCATCTGCGTCAGCGCGTCCAGCACAAGGCTGCGGATTTCGGAGAATAGGTTCATGACGGGCGTCCTCTTGGTTGCGGGCGGTTTACCACGCAAGCCGCCAAGGTCAATGCGGGCGATCCCCGCTTGGATTCGCCCTGCAACCCTGTAGCCTGCCGAAATACCACAGGGAGTTTTGCGATGAAACGCATGATCATACTGGCTCTGGCGCTCTGCCTGCCCTTGATGGCACAGGCGCAGGGGCCGGTTCTGGTGACGCTGGGCGGCGATCTGGGCACATCCAATCTACCCGCGCGCGGTGAAAAAGACGGCGGTCTCTTCGGCTATCTTGAGATCACCTATGCCAACGGCATGGGCTTTGACGCCGCAGCCCTTGGTGCGCTACAGCAAAAGGAGCTGACCGTGCCCTTTGGTCCTCCCGGTCAGGAGGTCGACCGCGCCATGAGCGGCCCGCGTCTGGCTGATGTCATGGCACAGGCCGGGGCAACCGGAAAAACCGCCGTTCCCGTCGCGCTGGATGGGTATCGCGCTGAAATCCCTTGGCAACAGATCGAACGGTTCGAGCCGATCCTGGCCACCCATGCTGACCAGAAACCGCTGGCTCTGGGCGGATACGGCCCATCGGTGGTGATCTTTCCCGCTGTCGAAGACCCGGCAATGGCAGAAGAACTGGGCAACCTGCAGGTCTGGGCCGTGTCCTATATCGGGATCGAATAGGTTACAGTCGCGCCGGATCAGCCCCGGTCAGTCGTGCGTGATCCTGTACCGCAAAACGGTCGGTCATGCCCGAGACATAATCCGACACGATCCGCGCCAGTGCCGTCTCATTCGGCGCAGCGTCGATCTCCGCGTGCCAACCCTTGGGCATCTGATGCGGATCATTCAGATAGATCGGAAAGAGTTCCTCCACGATTTCCGAGACTTCCGCGCGTTTCTTCATGACGCTGGGTGCGCGGTACATCCGCGTGAACAGGAAGGCCCGGATCTCTTTCAGATCGCGCCACAACGCATCGGAAAAGGCAATCACGGGATGATCCAGCGCGCGAATATCCTCGACGCAAGCAGCACCGCTCGCTGCCAGCAGCGTCTGCGAGGTTTCGATCACATCCGATACCATCACCCCAAACACCCGGCGCAGCGCCTCATGGCGGCGGCGCTTGGCCTCCAACCCCGGCCAAAGCTGGTCCACCTCGGCGTAACAGGCCCCTATGATCGGAAGCGATGCAATGTCTGCATCCGCAAAGAGCCCGGCGCGCAGCCCGTCATGCAGGTCGTGATTGTTATACGCGACATCGTCGGCCAAGGCCGCCACCTGCGCCTCGGCGCTGGCATGTGTGTGAAGCTCCAGATCGAACGCCGCGTTGCATTCGGCCAGCGCCCAAGGGAGTTCGCCCAACACAGGACCGTTATGTTTCGCAATGGCTTCAAGGGTTTCCCAGGTCAGGTTCAACCCGTCAAACGCCGCATAATGCCGTTCCAGCCGGGTCACGATCCGGATCGCCTGCGCGTTGTGGTCGAACCCGCCATAAGGCGCCATCAGCGCGTGCAGCGCGTCCTCTCCGGTGTGGCCAAAGGGTGTGTGGCCCAGATCATGGGCCAACGCCACCGCCTCGGTCAGTTCCGTATTCAGCCCGAGCGTTCCGGCAATGGTGCGCGCCACCTGCGCCACTTCAATCGTATGGGTCAGCCGCGTGCGGTAATTGTCGCCCTCATGTTCGACAAAGACCTGTGTCTTGTGTTTCAGCCGCCGAAAGGCGCTGGCGTGGATGATCCGGTCGCGATCACGCTGGAAGCACGAGCGAAAACTGCTTTCCTCTTCCGCAACCAGCCTGCCCCGCGCCTTTGCCGGGTCCGAGGCGAAACCTGCCCGTTCCATGCGTCCTGTCCTTGTCGCCTGCGTCAAGGCTTTCTATATTGGTGATCGCCCAAGAAGAAAACCGCCGGAGTTGGCCTGATGAACCTGCCGCCCAAAGTCACTGACCGCGCCTTTGCGCGCCTCGCCGAGATCGGTGCCGCCGATCAGGGCCAAGCGCTGCGCGTCGCGGTCGAAGGCGGAGGATGCTCGGGATTTCAATACGACATCGCCCTGGACGCGCCAGCGGATGACGATCTGGTGCTGGAAGGGCGCGGCGAGAAAGTTGTGGTGGATTCCGTTTCACTGCCGTTTCTGGAAAACGCGGTGATCGACTTCTCCGAAGAACTGATCGGTGCGCGCTTCGTGATCGAAAACCCCAATGCAACCGCCTCCTGCGGATGCGGCACCAGTTTTTCGATGTAGAAGATTCGGGGGCGCTGCCCCCGTCGCGGCATGCCGCGACTCCCCCGAGGTATTTTTGAACAGAAGAAGGACGGGGGTTGTTCGCCTTGCGACGCTCTCGGTTCTGGGCGATAGATCGGGAAATGATCCGGAGTGCCGCCCATGAAAATCGCCACGTTCAATATCAACGGCATCAAGGCGCGGGCCGAGGCTCTGCCCCGATGGCTGGATGACGCTCAACCCGATGTCGTATTGTTGCAGGAGATCAAGTCGATCGACGAAAACTTCCCGCGCGAGTTATTCGAAGAGCGGGGCTACAACGTCGAAACCCATGGGCAGAAAAGCTTCAACGGCGTGGCGATCCTGTCGAAACTGCCGCTTGAGGATGTCAGCCGGGGCCTGCCCGGCGATGACAGTGACGAACAGGCGCGCTGGATCGAGGCCACGGTGGTGGGCAAACAGGCGCTGCGCATCTGCGGGCTATACCTGCCCAATGGCAACCCGGTGCCGGGGCCGAAATACGACTACAAGCTGGCCTGGATGGAGCGGTTTCATGCCAGGGCGCAGGCCTTGCTGGCCGAGGAAATTCCGGCGCTGATGGCGGGTGATTACAACATCATCCCGCAGGCCGAGGATGCCAGGAGACCGGACGCCTGGCGCGAGGATGCGCTGTTTCGTCCCGAAAGCAGGGCTGCGTATCGGCGCATCCTGAATCTGGGCTTTACCGAGGCGTTCCGTGCGCGCACGCGCGGGCCGGAGCACTATTCCTTCTGGGATTATCAGGCCGGTGCCTGGAACCGCAATGACGGCATTCGCATCGACCATTTCCTGCTCAGCCCGCAGGCGGCGGACCTGATGAGTGATTGCCAGATCGATGCGGCGATCCGGGGCCATGAAAAGCCCTCGGATCACGTTCCGGTCTGGGTGACGCTCGACAATTGAGGCCGCTCAGGCGGCAGGCTCTTGCGTCACGTCGTGGCGGTAGAGCCAGTCGAACTGCCCCACCATGCGCGCCGGCGCGACCCGGCCTGACAGGCGCAGCGCCAGATGCGCCGCCCCGCGCAATGGCGGAAAGCGCAGGTGGTATTTCCACGCATTGCCACTGGCCGCTGCGATCACCCGGGTTGCCCGCGCATGCCGCCGCGCCTGATAACGCGCCAGCCCGCTTTCGATACTGTCCGCGCGCGCCAGTTCAGCGCCCAGAACCCAGGCGTCTTCGAGCGCCATATTGGCCCCCTGCGCCAGAAATGGCAGGGTCGGATGTGCCGCGTCGCCAAGGAGGGCCGCGTTGGGACCATGCCAGTGCTGCGCAACCTTGTGCCGGAACAGCCCCCAGAGATTGACCTCGGAGACCTGATCGAGCAGCGCGCTGGGGATGCCCCGGAAATCCGCGAAGGCGCGCCGGAGGTTCTCGGGCCGGTCCTGATGGTGCCAGCCTTCGGCGGTCCAGTTCTTGCGCTCCTGCACCGCGACGATATTGACGAGACAGCCATCGCGCAGGGGATAGCAGACCAGATGTCTCCCCGGCCCCATGTAAAGCTGCGCCTCGGGCGGCAGATCAATGCTGTTGGGAACCGTGGCGCGCCAGGCCACCTGGCCGGTAAAGAACGGCTGATCGGACCGGTTGAGTTGGCTGCGAAGACGCGAGTGCAACCCGTCTGCCCCAACCACAAGATCTGCGCGAACGCGGGACCCGTTGCTCATATGCAGGGTCGCGGGTCTGTTCAGGTCAGCCGAATCGACCTGTTGCAGCAAGCGGATGGGCACACCGCTGGCCCGCACCGCATCGGCCAGCAGCGAAACCAGATCCGCGCGGTGCAAGAAACAATAGTTCAGATCTGGCGCGTATGTGCCGAGGTCCAGCCGCAAGACCTCACCCGGTCTGCGATAATCCCGCAGCGACACCGCGTGCGCCCGGACCGCCGCCGCGCTCAGGGCGTCAGCCAGACCGAGCGCGTTCAGCACCGCCACACCATTGGGCGAGATTTGCAGGCCCGCGCCCACTTCGGATATTGCGGCAGCCTGTTCCAGCACCGTCACATCCGCACCGCGCTGCCGCAGCGCCAGCGCGGCGGCAAGCCCGCCAATCCCGGCGCCCACAACGACGATTTTCTTATCGCAAATACTCATGTCGACCGTTTAACGCAAAAACGCCGGGGCGACAGGCCCCGGCGCTTGGATAGTGGTCGTGTCAGGCGCGGTTAGTCGTCGCGGTGGACCTTTTCGCGCCGCTCGTGACGTTCCTGCGACTCAAGGCTCATCGTGGCGATCGGGCGCGCGTCCAGACGGCGCAGCGAGATCGGATCGCCGGTGACTTCGCAATATCCGTATTCCCCCTCGTCGATGCGGCGCAGCGCCGAATCGATCTTGGCGACCAGCTTGCGCTGCCTGTCACGGGTGCGCAGCTCCAGCGCACGGTCGGTTTCTTCGCTTGCCCTGTCTGCGACATCGGGGATGTTGCGGGTATTGTCCTGCAGTCCCTCAATAGTGTCGCGGCTGCCCGCCAGCAGTTCATTTTTCCAGTTGTTCAGCTTGCGGCGGAAGTACTCGAGCTGGCGCTCATTCATAAATGGTTCATCCTCCGCCGGACGGTAATCCTCCGGCAGAAACACTTCCTGTTTCATCTTGGCTCCCTCGGTGTGGCCAACTATGTCCGTCATGTATTTCTATCCAAGACCATTGGCGCCCCTTCTGACGCAGCGTTTATCCGACACGCAGAAGATTGTCACTAGTCAAAGCTGTTTCAACGCCCCCAATTCTTGGGACGTGTTGTATTCGAAATGATACATTTCAAAGCGTTGTTTTTCTGTGAAATTAGTCACAATCCGGGACAAAAAAACACTGGACGGCGACCAATCCCCGAGGCGCGGACAGGCGAAAGGTTGGTGAGCGGTTCGCGACGGTTCGACACCCCCGCCGACGGGTGCCTCGAACCGTGTCACGCAGCGTAGCAAATCCGCGCCGCTGCTTGCAAATCGCCCTTTGCCTCGCTAGGGCCAAGGGGCGTTTTTCTGCGCATGCCAGTTCAACATCTTTCCCGGTCTGGAGGCCACAGCGATGACCACACGTTTCGAAGGGACAGCCGAATATGTCGCGACCGACGATCTGACCATCGCGGTGAATGCCGCCGTGACGCTGGAACGCCCGCTGCTGGTCAAGGGCGAGCCGGGCACCGGCAAGACCGAACTGGCCCGGCAGGTGGCCGGTGCGCTGGGGCTCGACATGATCGAATGGAATGTCAAATCCACCACCCGTGCGCAGCAGGGACTGTATGAATATGACGCGGTCAGCCGGTTGCGCGACAGCCAACTGGGCGACGAGCGCGTGCATGACGTGGGCAACTACATCAAGAAGGGCAAGCTCTGGCAGGCGTTTGAAACGGAACAGAAAACCGTTCTGTTGATCGACGAGATCGACAAGGCCGACATCGAGTTTCCCAACGACCTGCTCCAGGAACTCGACAAGATGGAGTTCCATGTCTACGAGACCGGCGCGACCATCAAGGCGCGTCAGCGTCCGATCGTCATCATCACATCGAACAATGAAAAGGAATTGCCCGACGCTTTCCTGCGCCGCTGCTTCTTCCACTACATCCGCTTCCCGGACGAGACCACGATGCGCAAGATCGTCGAGGTCCATCACCCCGGCATCAAAGAGGCGCTGCTGACCACCGCGCTGACCCAGTTCTACGAAATCCGTGACACCGCCGGGCTGAAGAAGAAACCGTCGACCTCCGAGGTGCTGGACTGGCTCAAGCTGCTGCTCGCCGAAGACCTGACGCCCGAGGACCTCAAGCGCGACAGTGCCAATGCCCTGCCAAAGCTGCATGGCGCACTGCTGAAGAACGAGCAGGATGTGCATCTGTTCGAGCGGCTGGCCTTCATGGCGCGCGGGCAGCGATAATTCCTGCGCCCGCGTCCTTTTTGGGAAACGAATGCCCGGATTTTAAGCGATTGTTTCCCTAGTTTTCGGCAAACTCCCGTCAGGCGCGAATCTCCCTTCGCGCCGATTGACCTTGCGTCAGATTGAGGGTCAACTGGTTCAATCGTTAACTTCTGAGTGGGGGCAGAAGTAAGATGGCGTCAACAATGGCGATCCGTGCCTTGCGGCCCGGCGACAAGCCGGAATGGGCTGACCTGTGGACAGCCTATCTGGAGTTTTACGAGTCCTCGGTTGCGCCCGAGGTCTATGAGGTCACGTTCGACCGTCTGCTGGGGGATGACCCCGCAGATTTCTCGTGCCTGGTGGCCGAGCAGGACGGGCGGCTGGTCGGGCTGACCCATTACCTGTTTCATCGCCATGCTTGGAAGATCGAAGAGGTCTGTTACCTACAGGATCTTTATGCGCGCCCCGAGACCCGCGGAACCGGCATCGGCCGCGCCCTGATCGAGGCGGTTTATGCCGCGGCTGACGCGCGCGGATGCCCGTCGGTCTACTGGCTGACACAAGACTTTAACGAAACTGCAAGAAGGTTGTATGATCGGATTGGCGACGTGACGCCATTTATCAAGTACCAAAGGTAATTATGTTCAATCGTTTTATGTTTCCCGTTGTTATGGTTCTGGCCGGATGCGCCGCATCCTCGGTCCGGGACATGCCGACCCGGGCGCAGCTGTCGCAAAGCCCGCTGCCGCCGATGAAATCCTTCGCCGCGACCAGCGCCCGTGCGCCGGTCCGCTCCAACGCCAATATCGCGGCCGATTTTCTGGCGCTGCATTTCGAGCTGGAAAGCGGGCGCGAATTGCCCGCCTTCACCCGCTTCGAACAGCCGATCACCCTGCGCGTGACCGGCGCGCCACCTCCAAATCTACAGAACGACCTGTCGCAGTTGCTGGGACGGTTGCGAAGCGAGGCCGGGATCAACATCCGTCAGGTCACTGACAGTAACGCGAACATCACCATCGAGGCGGTCAGCCGCGACGAGATTCGCCGCGCCCTGCCCCAAGCCGCCTGTTTCGTGGTGCCCAATGTCTCCAGCCTGGCCGATTTCCGCCACAAGCGCCGCAAGCCGGAAACCAACTGGGCGCTGCTGAGCGAGCGCCGCGAACTGGGCATTTTCATCCCCAATGATGTCAGCCCGCAAGAAGTGCGCGACTGCCTGCATGAGGAACTGGCGCAAGCCATCGGTCCGCTCAATGACCTCTATCGGTTGCCCGACTCGGTCTTCAACGACGACAATGTGCATACGGTGCTGACCGGGTTCGACATGCTGATCCTGCGTACCGGCTATGACCCGGCGTTGCGCAATGGCATGACCCGGGACGAGGTTGCCAAGGCCCTGCCCGGCATCCTGGCGCGGCAGAACCCGCGCGGTGTGCGCGTGGCCGCGCGCCCGGTCTCGAAGACCCCGCGTAGCTGGATCAACGCGACCCAGACCGCCCTTGGTCCGGGCGCAACCCAGACCCAACGCCGCAAAGCCGCGAAAGAGGCGACTCGCATCGCGCAGCAACAGGGCTGGACCGATCATCGCCGCGCCTTCAGCCATTACATTCTTGGGCGTATGGTGCAATCCGGCGACCCCGAGACCGCCCAGCAACATTACCGCAGCGCGCTCTATTATCTGTCGCAAACGCCGGGGACCGATTTGCAGGCCGCCTATGTGGTGACCCAGACGGCGGCCTATGCGCTGGCCAACGGCCAACCCGATGAGGCCCGCCAGCAGATCCGCCCACAATTGCAGGTGGCCCGACGGGCCGAGAACGCCGCCCTGCTCTCGACCCTGATGCTGCTCGACGCCGAGGCGCTGGACCTGCAGGGCCAGCGCGACAAGGCCGCCGATGTCAGGCTGGACAGTCTGGGTTGGGCGCGATACGGGTTCGGCTCGGATTGGGCGGTGCGCGCCAGAATGCAGGAGGTTGCAGCGCTGAACCCAAGGCAGCAACTGGGCGGGTAAACCGGCATGATCGTAATCGTATTGGCTCTGATCGGAGCCTTTCTGGGCGGCAGGACCGCCGCAAAACGCAATGGATCGAAAGCTGACGTAGCGCAATATGCCGTCGGCTACGGAATCGCCTTTGCCATCCTTGGGCTGATCCTTACCATAGCGCTCGACCGTTTCCTGATCTGAGCCTGTCGATGTTTCTGCCCTTCTTCGAAAACCTGCGCGCCGCCCGCATTCCCGTCTCCCTGCGAGAGTATCTGACCTTTCTTGAAGGCATGAAGGTGGGTCTCGCCACCTATGATGTCGAGGCGTTCTATTACCTCGCCCGGGTTTCGATGGTGAAGGACGAGCGCAATATCGACAAGTTCGACCGCGCATTCGCCGCCAGTTTCGAAGGGCTGGAACAGATCTCCATGTCGCAGGTCATGGAAGCGGTGGACGTCCCCGGCGACTGGCTTGAGAAAATGGCCGAAAAGCACCTGAGCGCCGAGGAAAAGGCCGAGATCGAGGCGCTTGGCGGTTTTGACAAGCTGATGGAGACGCTGAAAGAGCGGCTCAAGGAACAGGAAGGCCGCCATCAGGGTGGCAACAAGTGGATCGGCACCGCCGGGACGTCTCCGTTCGGGGCATATGGCTACAATCCCGAAGGGGTGCGCATCGGCCAGAAGGAAAGCCGCCACCAGCGCGCGGTCAAGGTCTGGGACAAACGCGAGTTCAAGAACCTCGACGATACGGTCGAACTGGGCACCCGCAACATCAAGGTGGCGCTCAAACGCCTGCGCCGATGGGCCCGCGAAGGTGCCGCCGACGAGCTGGATCTGGACGGCACCATCCGCGCCACCGCCGAGAATGGCTATCTGGACGTCAAGACCCGCCCCGAGCGCCACAACGCGGTCAAGGTGGTTCTGTTTCTCGATGTGGGCGGCTCGATGGACCCGCATGTGAAAGTGGTCGAGGAACTGTTCTCGGCGGCCCGCACCGAGTTCAAGCATCTGGAGTATTACTACTTCCACAACTGCCTCTATGAGGGCGTGTGGCGCGATAACTCCCGCCGCTGGACCGACCAGATCCCCACCCACGAAGTGCTGCGCACCTATGGGCCGGACTACAAATGCATCTTTGTCGGCGACGCCAGCATGTCGCCTTACGAGATCGCCTATCCCGGCGGTGCCAATGAGCATTGGAACCAGGAGGCCGGTCAGGTCTGGCTGCAGCGCGCGCGGGACCAGTGGCCGTCTAACCTCTGGATCAACCCGGTGCCCGAGAAATACTGGGACTACACCCATTCGATCAACATGGTTCAGGAAATCTTCGAGAACCGCATGGTGCCGATGACGCTGGCCGGGCTGGAACAGGGGATGCGGGAGTTGACGCGGTAGGGTTTGTCTGGTTTGAGCGAATAGAGTTTTGCCTATTTGTTTGGGTCTGTGCACAGCATCGAAAGATTGTCCCATGCAAATACAACGACGTATTCGACCAAACACCGAACATCTTTGCAGGCCGCAATACGATTGTTGATTATAAAAACCTCGGAGAAAGTTCCTGAAAATCGATCCTTACGACCTTCATTCCCCGGTGCCACTATAAATGAGGTCACCTTGTTGCTTTTAACTTTTTCAATTACACCTTCGAAAACGTGATGAATTCCAGAAATTTCCTGTGCGTCATCGATGACAATTACGACAGCCTTCGGATAAGTACCTTCGGGGCCAAAAATATCATCGATCTTTGACCGCCTTTCGGTCTCGAAACTGCAGAGACCATTCAAAACTTGGCTCAAATTCTCGACAACGAAATCCGAAAGGAAGTTTGAATAGAGTTGAATTGGGCCAAAGCAACCTTCGTCGGTACAATTCACTTCTCCGCCGCGATGCTGAACTGGGCTTTTCCCATCTCGGGTCACTTCGGCGTGTGATACATTTTGCAGCGATATGAACAGCGCCACACACACAAATAGATTTGACCAAAATTTTCTCATGACCGCCTTCGACTGAGCGATAAGTTTCGCCCGCTAGTTCAGACCAACACCGTGTGTGAAACTGCCTAATTTTGTGTTTGCTAGCCAGATTCTTCAAGTCTTGAAGTGGTGCAAGAATGGTAGGCCGATGTGATTGCGTTTGATACGGCAAACCCACCACAGACACTATCTTTGTGAACGCCAGAAACTGCTTAGATCTGGGATATTCACGTGACACAGTAACCGCAGTGTTCGGATAGCTTGATTCTTGTCTAACTTTGCCTTGTCTATAGCCTGGCACGCCCACATATCTACCCCATGCTCAAGTTCACCCCGATCCTTCTGGCGATAGCCTATGCGCTGGTGATGTACCGCGTCTCTGTCTGGCGCACACATCGAGAGTTGGATCAGAAATCCACCGAACTGGCCGATCCCGCGCTCAAGCGGATCACAGACCGGCTGGCGGCGGCGCTGGAGTTGCAGCGTATCCCGGTCTTCATCTACGAGATCGATCCGGTGAACGGGCTGGCCGCCCCGGATGGGCGCATCTTCATCACCCGCGGCTTTTATCGCAAATTCCGCAATGGCGAGGTCAGCGCCGAAGAGATGGCCAGCGTCATCGCCCATGAGTTGGGTCATGTGGCCCTGGGCCATGCCAAGCGGCGGATGATCGATTTCTCGGGCCAGAATGCGCTGCGCACCGCGCTGATCATGGTGCTGAACCGCTTCATTCCCTTCGTGGGCGCGATGATCGCCAATATGCTGACCAGCCTGCTGGCCTCGCACCTGTCGCGCTCGGACGAATATGAGGCCGACGAATATGCCGCCGCGCTGCTGACCAAGGCCGGGATCGGCGTCGCCCCGCAAAAATCGCTGTTCACCAAGCTCGAAGACCTCACCCAGGCGCGCGCAGGCGTGGCCCCGGCCTGGCTGATGAGCCATCCCAAAACGCAAGACCGCATCGCCGCGCTGGAAAGGCTTGAGGCGCGCTGGAAAACCGACGCCTGATCCACGTCAGGTGATGTCGGCCAGAGCCTTCGCCAGCCGTGGCAGCCGCGCCTTTTTCAGCAGCGGTCGCATTTGCCAGTCCCCGTCCGACAAGGCCCGCGCCTTGTCCAGAACCGCGCGGCCCACGGCCTCGATTCCCTGCGGGTCCGCCAGCCAGAACTGATAGAGCAGCCCGTCGGGGTCGATGCGGGTCAGCCCCTCTTCGGCCAGAATGTTGCGGGGAAAATCCTTGGCGTTGAGCGTGATGATCGTGTCCGCCGACCCCGAGATCGCCGCAGCCAGCACATGGATATCCGCCGGGTCGGGCAGCCAGAGCCGCGTCTCGACCCCCGGCGCAGATGCCAGCTGCGCCTTGGGCCATGCGGCGTTCATCAGAGCGGCTTCGGCACGGGCCTGCGCCTCGCCCTCCGGCCCTAAACGGATGGCAGCGCGCGCCCATTCCTCGAGAATGCGATCCGACCATTGCGGTTGGAAATGCCCCTGCTCTGCCGCGCCCAGCAGCATCTCGCGCATGATCGTGGGAAAGATCACGCAAGTATCGAGAACCGCTCTCACAGCCGGAAAAACAGCGCCTTGAGATAGCCGCTTTCGGCCAATTGCGGCATCAGCGGGTGGTCCGGCCCGGCAAAGCCGGTATGGATCAGCTGCGCCCGCCGCCCGGCCCGTCCGATGCCGCGCGCCGAGGCGGAGCGGAAGCGCGACAGGTCCGCCGCATGCGAACAGGAACACAGACCCAGATAGCCGCCGGGTTTGACCAGAGGTGCGGCCAGCCGTGCGATGCGCTCATAAGCGCGCAGCCCGGCCTCTAGCGATTGCTTGTTCGGGGCAAAGGCGGGTGGGTCACAGATCACCACATCAAAGCTGCGGCCTTCTTCCCCAAGCGCTGTCAGCACCTCAAAAGCATCACCCTGACGGGTCGTGAACCGATCGGCAAAGCCCGAGGCCTCGCCCCCCTGCCCGGCCAGCGCCAGTGCCGGGGCGGAGCCATCCACCGCCAGCGCCTCGCCCGCGCCGCCCGCCAGCATGGCCAGGGCAAAGCCGCCGACATGCGAAAACACGTCCAGCACCTGCGCGCCGGGCTGGACCAGCCGGGCGGCAAAAGCGTGATTGGGGCGCTGATCGTAGAACAGGCCGGTTTTCTGCCCGCCTGTCAGATCCGCCAGATAGGTCGCACCGTTCATCGGCACGTGGACGGGTGCATCCGGCTCACCGCCGCGCAGTACCGCACTGGCATCATCCAGCCCCTCAAGCGCGCGGGTGCGGCCCGAGCCATTCTTGAGCACCGTGCTAACCCCGGTCACCGAGACCAGCGCGTCGGTCAGCAGTTCAAGATGCGTCTCGGCCCAGGCGGCGTTGGGCTGGATCACGCAAACTTCACCGAACCGGTCGATGATCACGCCGGGAAACCCGTCCGCCTCGGCATGCACCAGCCGGTAGAACGGCGCGTCAAACAGGCGCTCGCGCAGGGCCAGCGCACGGGCGATGCGCCTTTCGAACCAGTTCTGATCCAGCTCCGCCTCGGGCGAGGTGTCCAGCACGCGGCAGATGATCTTGGATTCAGGGTTCACCGAAACAAGACCCAGCGGCGTGCGCCCCTCATCCTCGAGCACCGCCAGGGTGCCGGGCGCAAGTTTCTTGGTGCGGCGGTCGGTCACCAGTTCATTGGCATAGACCCAGGGAAAGCCATGCCGGATGGCACGGGCATTGGCCTTGGGTTTCAGGCGGGCACGGGGCCGGTCGGAGGGCAAAAAGGGCGCGGTCATGGCGCCCTCTTACGTGGATCGCCGAGCGAGCGAAAGCCTCAGAGGTTGTTCAGCAGTTGGAAGACGCCAAGTTTGGCGTTCTGATAGCCCTCGGGGCTGGTCAGTTCCTGCCGGATCACCTTTGTCAGATGCTCGGATATCCGCACTTTCTGCGTCTGGCCAAGCGCCTCGGCATTGATCGCCTGCTGGCCGCCATACGCCTCAAGATCGGCGCGGATGCGGCGCTTGGGCACCACCATCGCACCGGTTTCGGGATCCCTGAGCGTCAGATCGAATGTGATCGCATGCACACCGCCGGTGGTATAGCGGGCTTTTTCGGTAATCGCATGAAAGCGCACCAGCTCGACCTCGACATCGACCTTTCCGGGGCCGTCCAACGGGGTCACGCCGCGCATCAGCGCGTCTTGCATGATTTTCTGCACCTGCGCATGCCGGTCCCCGATCGGGTCTTCGCGCCAGACGATATCGCCAAAGGGCATGTATCGGTTGCGTTCCGACACTTTCAGCGAACGCGGCACCCGCACCTGTACCGCATGAACCGAAACCGGAGAGGCAATCGGCAACCTCGTCTGTTCCTGCTCGTCGGCGACAGGATGTTCAATCACTTGGCGCGACTCGACCGCCTCAGGGGTGGAGATAACCACGGCCTCAACCGCGGTCGGCTCTGGCAGCGCCAAGGTTTCGATCAAAGGCAACTCGTCAATGCCGGTGTGCCGGCTGGGGATGTCGGGCGTGCTGCAGGCGGCCATGCCCGCGCCAAGACCGATCAACACCACTGCTCGCATGGAATTCATTGTCCCTGCTCCTTATGCGTATTGGGGCCTCTGCACGAAACCCGGGTCACGAGGGGAGTCTTGTCGGCAAATTGGGGCAACTGTGGGACGATTTGGGTCAGCTCAGGAAATTGTTGCGCAGGTGTGGCCAATCAGCCGCGCTCGCGAGAGCGCCACCCGCCCCGCCGTTTGGGGGATTGGGCGGCGGCCCGCCCCTGAGACAGCACCTCGGTCATCGGGTGATCTGGATGGTCGGTCGCGAGCCGGTCATGCAACGAGCGCAGCGCGGTTTTCTGGTCGATCCCTTCAGGCAGGCTCAGCGCCCAGTCGAGAAAGATGCTGCGGCATTCCGGCGGGGTTATCCCGTCGATGCGATAGGCTTCCCGTATCAGCCCCTTGGGGTCCAGAGGATCATTGCCGCGTGCCATCTGCGCCTTCCGTCACTGCCGCCGAGATGATCCCGGCATTTGTTTCATAGGCCGCCGCCAGCGCGGCCTGCAATGTGTCGATCCGGTCGATCCCGCTGCTGCGGCACAGGAACGCCACACCGCCTTGACCGATCTTGTCGCTTTCGATCGCCTCGCCCGACAAGAGCAGCCGCGCCGCCGATTGCACCGACAGAAATAACGCGTAGCTGTCCAGCATTTGCCGCGCTTCTGCGACATTCAACCAACCGGCAGCGACCGCGCCGTCCAGTCCGGCACCCACATCGCGCGCCGGGCTGCTGGACAGAAGCGCGCCGGTCTGCGCCATCAATTCGATATCCAGCATACGGCCCGGCCCGGTCTTGGCATCCCAAAGCCCCGACGGCGTCTTGGCCGCAGCCAGCCGTGCGCGCATCTCCGACACTTCGGCCAGAACTTTTTGCCGATCCTGCGGTTGCTGCAGCAGCGCGCGGCGGAAATCCTCAATATCAGCGCCCAGCCCCTCATTGCCCGTGACAACCCGCGCCCGTGTCAGTGCCAGATGCTCCCAGACCCAGGCCTCGTTGCGCTGGTAATTGGTGAAACTGGCCCAGCTTGTCGCCACCGGCCCCTGATTGCCCGAGGGGCGCAGGCGCATATCGACCTCATAAAGCCGCCCCTGCGCCATCGGCGCGGTGAGCGCGGTGATCAGCGCCTGGGTCAATCGCGCGTAATAGGTCCGCGCCGCCAGAGGTTTCGGCCCGTCCGAGAACTCGACCTCCTCGGGGTCATAGATCAGGATCATGTCGAGGTCCGAGGCGGCGTTGAGCAGCCCCGCCCCCAGCGATCCCATGCCCAGAACCGCCACCCCCCGGCCCGGCGCGGGACCGTGCTTGATGGCAAAATTCCCCATCACCACGGGCAGCAGCGACCGGATCACGGCATCGGCAAGATCGGCATATTGCGCTGCGGCAGTGGCGCCATCGATCAGTCCGCGCAGGTGATGCACCCCGATCCGGAAATGCCATTCCTTCTTCCAGCGCCGTGCCAGATCCAACTGCCGTTCATAATCGCCCTCGCCTGCGAATTGCGCCAGCAGGTCCGCCTGCAGCGCTGCGCGCCCCGGCCAGGCATCAAAGAAACTGCCGCCGATCACCGCGTCAAACACGGCGGAATTGCGCGACAGGTACCCCGCCAGTTCCGGCGCGGTGCCGACAATGTCGATCAGCAGGTCGATCAGGTGCGGATTGGCGTCGAAAAGCGAGAACAACTGCACCCCGGCTGGCAGCCCGGCCAGAAATCCATCCAAAGCCATCAGCGCCTCTTCGGGCTTGGTGGTGCGGGCCAGACGGCTCAGCAGTTCGGGCCGGAGCCGGTCGAAGATCCGCCGCGCCCGCTGCGAGCGCAGGGCCGGATAGGTGGTCCAGCGCGCCAGTACCGAGGCGTCAAAGGCGATCTCGGGCTGCGGTCCGGCGGCAGGGCTGGCATCGGGGGCAAAGAAGTCCTCGGTCAGTTCATGCACTTCGGCAAGGCGCTTGGCCAGGTCGCTGCAGAGCGCCTCGGGCGTGGTGCCCATCAGGCAGGCGACGCGGGCGATCCCGTCTTCGGTCTGGGGCACCTTGTGGGTCTGGTTGTCATGCACCATCTGGATCCGGTGTTCGACCTCGCGATGGGCGCGGTAATGCGTGGCCAGCTGATCCGCCACCTCCTGCGGCACCCAGCCCTTGGCGGCGAGCGCCTGCAACCCGTCCACCGTACCGCGCTGGCGCAGATCGGCATCGCGTCCGCCTGCGATCAACTGCCGGGTCTGGGTGAAGAATTCAATCTCGCGGATGCCGCCGCGCCCCAGTTTCATGTCATGTCCGGGCACTTCCAGCGCACCGCCAGTGCCCTTGTTCTCGCGGATGCGCAGGCGCATGTCATGGGCGTCCTGGATGGCGGCGAAATCCAGATGCCGCCGCCAGACAAAGGGGGTGAGCGTTTTCAGAAACCGCTGTCCGGCCTCCAGATCACCGGCACAGGGCCGCGCCTTGATATAGGCCCCCCGCTCCCATGTGCGCCCGAGGCTTTCATAATAACGTTCCGCCGCCTCCATCGCCATGCAGACGGGCGTGACCGCCGGATCGGGACGCAGTCGCAGATCGGTGCGGAACACGTACCCTTCGGCGGTCTTGTCGCTGAGCGTGGCGCAAAGGTTGCGGGTGGCTTTCACCATACCCTGCCGTGCCTCGAAGAAATCGTCAGGGTCATAGCGGGTTTCGTCAAACAGCACGATCAGGTCGATATCCGAACTGTAGTTCAGCTCATGCGCGCCCATCTTGCCCATGGCCAGAACCACCATCCCGGCGGCCTCGGCGATATCGTCCGCGCTCTGGCCGGGCAGTTTTCCGCGCCGGATCAGCGCTGCGATCTCGGCCTTTGCCGCCAAATCAACCGCAAGCCCGGCGAAATCCGTCAGCACGGCGGTGACCGTTTCCAGAGGCCAGGCCCCGCTCAGATCCCCCAGCGCGGTCAAAAGCGCGATGCGTCGTTTGGCCTGCCGCAATCCGGGTTTGATCTGATCGGGCGGCAGAGCTGTGCAATCCTGCATCACCGCCTGTATCGCCGCATCGGGCTCGGCCAGCGCTTGCGGCAACCAAGCGGCCTCTTGCGCGATCAACCCGTTGAGATAAGGGCTGCTGCCCCCGGCCCCGGCGATCAGTTCCGCATGTTCAGCGCTCAGCCCCGGAAACAAGTCCCGCGCCTCCCGTCCCAAGTCCGGGTCAAAGGCGCGCGGCAGGCGGGTGATCTTGAGTGCGGGTGCCATGATCGCACGTTGCACAGCGATTTATGTGTTCGTCAACGCGTAAAAGCAGGAAAAAACAGGCGAATCCAACCGCTATGTAAAAATCATTCACATTACCTCTTGCAATGCCCCCTATCGCACCCATCTGGTAGTATGTGAAAGCGATTTACATCCCCTTGATCTGGAGAAACCCAAAAATGAACACGATGACCGAACCCGCCGTTTCCCCCTCGAACCAGGGGTGGTTTCAGAGGACCGAAGCCTGGATGGACAGCAAGGGCAAAGGCGCCTGGATCGCCGCGATGGTCCTTGGGTTCATCTTTTTCTGGCCTGTCGGCCTCGCCCTTCTTGCCTATATGATCTGGAGCAAACGCATGTTCAGCAAATCCTGCCGCCGCAGTGCCGCCTGGCCCCGCCACGGTATGCGCGCAATGACCCCCACCGGCAACAGCGCCTTCGATTCCTACAAGGCCGATACTCTGGCCCGTCTGGAACAGGAACAACACGATTTCGAGACCTTCCTGGAACGCCTGCGCGAGGCCAAGGACAAATCCGAGTTCGACCAGTTCATGGATGAACGGACCCGCGCAAATCGCGACAATGCAGATCGCGACAATGGCGACGACGACAGCGCCGCCTGAACCCGGTAAACTCGGCACAACACAGCCCCGCCACCCCCGGCGGGGCCCCTTCATGCGCACAGATCAGAGTATCATGACCCACCTGCCCAACCCGCATTACCAACCGGAATTCTATGCCTCGGTCCCCGCAAAACGGTTCTTTGCATGGGTGTTCGACAGTCTGCTGATTGTCCTGATCAGCCTGATCGCCATTCCCTTTACCGCCTTTATCGGGTTGTTCTTTTTCCCGCTGCTTTATCTGGTGATTGGCTTCGTCTACCGCACCGCCACCATCGCGGCGGGCTCTGCGACCTGGGGCATGCGGTTCGTCGGTGTCGAGTTGCGCGACAATGACGGCACCCGGCTCGACCCCGGACAGGCGCTGGCCCATACGGCGGGCTACACGATCTCGATGGCGTTTCCGGTGCTGCAGGTGATCTCGATCATCATGATGCTGACCGGGGAACGTGGACAGGGGCTGAGTGACACCGTCCTCGGCACCGTCGCCATCAACCGCCGCGCCATCGCCTGAGAGCGCAATCCCTTCTTGGCGGGTCCAGAATCGGTTGCTATCATCCCTGCAAGCCATTGTTTAGGGATCATTCATGCGCCACACGCTGCCAATAGCGCCTCAATTCTACGTGACAGCCCCGCAACCCTGCCCGTATCTCGACGGGCGGATGGAGCGCAAGCTGTTCACGGCGCTGCAGGGTGAAGGGGCCGACAGCCTGAACAATGCCCTGTCGCAGCAAGGATTTCGACGCTCGCAGAATGTTCTCTACCGACCGTCCTGTTCCGATTGCGCCGCCTGTCTTTCAGCCCGTATTGATGTGCGCGCGTTCGAGGCCAGCAAAGGGCAGAAACGCACAATGCGCCGCAACCGGGCGCTGGAGCGGCGCGCGACCTCGCCCTGGGCCACCGACGACCAGTACGAATTGTTCCGCACCTATCTCGACACCCGCCACGCCGATGGCGGCATGGCCGATATGGATGTGTTCGAATTTGCCGCGATGATCGAGGAAACCCCGATCCGCAGCCGGGTGATCGAATATGTCGACAAGACCAGCGGCGATCTGACGGCGGTCAGCCTGACCGACGTGCTCGAGGACGGGCTGAGCATGGTCTACTCCTTCTACGACCCGGACCAGCCGCAAAACTCGCTGGGCACCTACATGATCCTCGACCATATCAAGATCGCGCGCGAGGCGGGCCTGCCTTATGTCTATCTGGGCTATTGGGTGCCCGGCAGCCCAAAGATGGGGTACAAGGCGCGGTTTTCCGGGCTTGAGGTCTATCATCGCGGTGCCTGGCAGAAGATGCACGATCCCAAGACCTATGAGGCCGACACGCATCCGCTTTCGACCGACCCGATCGCCGAGCAGGTCGCCAATATCAGCCTGCCCGACCGCTGGCCGACCCGTAAGTGACGCAATGACCCAACAGCTTTTCGCGACCACGCTGGTGGTGTCCGACTATGATGCGGCGATTGCATTTTATGTCGGCACGCTGGGCTTTACCCTCGATCAGGATGTGGATCTGGGCGGCGGTAAGCGATGGGTGCGGGTCACCCCGCCGGGAGGCAGCGCCGGCTCGTTGCTGCTGGCCCGAGCGGTCGGCCCCGAACAGGAGGCCGCCATCGGCAACCAGACCGGCGGGCGTGTTGGCTTTTTCCTGAGTACCGACGATTTCGCCCGCGACCATGCGGCGATGACCGCGGCAGGGGTGCATTTCGAAGAGATCCCGCGCAACGAACCTTATGGCACGGTCGCCGTTTGGCGCGACCCGTTCGGCAATCGCTGGGATCTGATTGAGTTCAAGTCATCACAGTAGTGCACTGATACCAAATAATTTTCAGACCTGCGCCTCAGCGCATGGACGCTTCGGCGATCGCAACGAATTTCTCGCGAACCCGGTCGAGCCTGCGGTGGTTCAGGCGGCGCGACCAACGACGCGTAGGGATGGTCTGTTTGCTGCCGAAACTGTCGATCCAGACCCACCTCCCGGTTCCGTCCGGCCAGGTCTGGTAGATCACATTGCGCGGATTCTCGTTGCTGACAACCACATGTTCCTCGGACATCAGGTCAAAATGCCGGTGCAGGTCGTCCACATGCTGTTGCGTAATGGCCCCGCTTTCGGCGAGGTCCAGCAGGCAGGGCGACAACTGGCCGTCCGGCTCGGCAATGCGCTCATAGACGAGGGCAAGGCCCAGGTCGGTCTGAACGACCCCGTGCACCTCGCAGATTGGCAACTCGAGGCTCCCCCCTTGTGGCGGGCCATCAATTCCAGCGATTCACGGAACTCGCGCATGAAGCCCTTATAGCCGGTGGAACGGCGAAAGACCGCATCGAACCAGGTGTCGCCCAGAAGATTTGCCTGCGCATCCATGGTATGGGATTGCGGTATCTTGAGAAGCGTGTTCGCCACCTCTGGGTGTTCATAGACATATTGCCGGTTTCCTTGCGCAATCACGTCGCAATCCGACAGCTTCAGCAGGTTTTCTGAGTGGCTCGTTTTCATCCGGCCAAATTATTGGATTTTATACCCTATGCAAGGCGCGCTGTGACGCGAATATGAAGGCCGGGTCCGGCCTTCTCTCCTTGATTGGCGGATCAGTTCGGGATCAGATCCGGCACGATCGTCACGATGGACGGGAAGAACCACAAGATTCCGATTCCCACCACCTGAATGATCACAAATGGGATGATCCCGCGATAGATATGGCCCGTCGTGACCTCTTTGGGTGCCACACCCCGCAGGTAGAACAGCGCAAAGCCGAAAGGTGGTGTCAGGAACGACGTCTGCAGATTCACCGCCACCATGATCGTCACCCATTTCGGATCGAATGATCCGCCATAGATCACCGGCCCCACGATGGGGATCACGATGTAGATGATTTCGAGGAAATCCAGCACGAAGCCCAGTACGAACAGCACCAGCATCACGATCAGGAAGACAGTGAATTCGTTGTCGAAGCTTTTCAGGAATTGCTGGATGTAATGCTCGCCCCCGAATGAGATCACCACAAGGTTCAGCAGTTGCGAGCCGATCAGGATGGTGAACACCATCGAGGTCACCTTGGCCGTTTCGCGCACCACCGGGGTCAGAACACCCCCCGCGAATAGAACCCAGCAGCCAAAGAGCAGACCGAACAGCGCATAGAGATAGGCGGCATAGGCCAGCAAGAAGGCGATCCAGCTTTCGACGCTGACGCTGCTCTGGTTGATGCGCAGGTCGAAATTCACCCCGATCAACACGCAGATGATGATGGCGAAGGTCGACCAGATGATCACCATGCCTGACCGGCCCTCATCCTGCAGCCTGCGATAGGCCGCCAGCATGATCGCCCCGCCTGCCCCCAGTGCCGCGGCAGGTGTCGGATTGGTGATCCCGCCCAGGATCGACCCCAGCACCGCGACGATCAGAACCAGCGGCGGAAACACCACCCGGATCAGCTCGTTCCGCGCGGCACGGATCGCAGCCTCGCGACAGCCATAAAGCGCCACCAGCAGCGGCACGGCCATGATCAGCGCCGTCGCCCCGGCAGAGGTGAGCGGCGAAATGAACAGCACATCGACCAGAACGATCAGCAGCACCCCGATGGCTCCGACGATCAGCGGTCTGGCATCGCGCGAGGGCGCAACACCCCGGCCCAGCATCAGGGTCAGGCCCAGCAGCACAATGATGACGGCCATGCCTGTTCCGATCGGTGCAGCCGCATCGATCTTGACCTGCTGGGCTGTCGCGAACTCTTCCTCGCTCAGACGCTGGCTTTCGGCGACACCGCCGGCGTCGGTGATGGCGGCCTGCTCGACCACGGCCGCGTCCCAGGCCTGCTGCCCGTGTAATTCGATCATCGAGGCCTGGCATTGCTCTGAAACATTGGTGCGCAGGCTGGCGCCCTCGCCAATATCCGAGAAGGCCGAAATGGTGGTGTTCTGCGACCCGATGACACCCGCGCTGGACAGCAGGATCACACCCGCGATCAGCGCCAGAGGCGCACCCAGGAACCAGGTCAGGCCCTCGGCCCGGGTGATCGGCTCGTTCCCGGCATCGCCCATCGGCACTGCGGGGGCCTTGTCGGGGTTCAGCATCGCATAGCCAAAGGCATAGAGCGCATAGAGCAGCGCCAGCATGATCCCCGGCAGCAGGGCCGCCTGAAACAGCGTGCCGACCGAGACCACCGCAGGCTCGCCCAGATAGGTCAGCGCATCGGTGCAGCCCGCCGCCACGGCACGGCTCTCCTGCGCGGCGGAATAAAGATCACCCGCCAGCGTCCCCAGCAGCACGATCACGATCGAGGGCGGGATAATCTGCCCCAGCGTGCCCGAGGCCGCGATCACCCCGGTAGCCAGCTCCGGCGAGTAGTTGTTGCGCAGCATGGTCGGCAGCGCCAGCAGACCCATGGTCACCACGGTTGCGCCGACAATCCCGGTCGAGGCGGCCAGAAAGGCGCCCACAACCACAATCGACACCGCCAGACCACCGGGCAGCGGGCCAAAGACCCGCGCCATTGTGGTCAGCAGATCATTGGCGATCTTCGAGCGTTCCAGCGTGATCCCCATCAGCACGAACATCAGAACCGCCAACAGGGTCTCGATGGATTGCCCGGCCAGCACACGCTCGTTGATGCGGTTGACGATAAAGGACACGTTGCGGTCCATCGCGGTTTCCCAGCCGTTCACAAAGACCGGCTCGGCAATGCGGGGCAGTTCGGGAAACCGGAAGACCGACACGGTATCTGGATGCACCCCGGAACTGATCAGATCGCGATAAAGCACCGACGAGGTGTCGATGGCCTGGTGGATCAGCAACCCGGCACTGTCCAGTGCGGCAATGATCCCGAACGAGATGATACCGGCCCCGCCGATGGCAAAGGCCACCGGAAAGCCCGACAGGATACTGCCGAAGAGGCAGAAGAAGACGATGATCAGGCCGATTTCGACGCCATCAAGACCGAATAGCATGGTTCAGGTTCTCACTCTCAATGGACGCCTTCAAAGGCTTCTTCGCCCTCGCCAAGGGTATCCTTGTCGAGGTATTTGTTCTCGCTGTCCTGCCCTTCGACGAATTCCAGCCACGAGCGGTAGAAAAACGCGATGGCCTGGATGAAGACCAGCCCGGCAAAGGCCACCAGCAGAATCTTGAACAGGAAATAGGCCGAGAAACCGCTGGGGCTGAAGCCGATGGTCTCGACGTTCCAGCGCAGCGCGCGCGCCTTCGCCACCAGCCGCTCCAGCGTGTCGCTGGCCGAAGGTTTCGGCACGATCAGGTGCCGCCACAGGAAGAACCAGCCATACATCCAGACCAGCACTGCCACCGGCACCATGAAGAACAGCGATCCGAACATGTCGATCACCTTCTTGGTGCGGAACCTGACTGCCGCGTAGATCAGATCGACCCGCACATGCCCGCCCTGCACGAATGTGTAGGTCACGCACAGCGCGACAATCAGCGCGTTATAGAGTTTCAGCTGTTCGGCGTACCAGCTGATATCGAACTGCATCGGAATACCGAACCCCATCACGATATCGGGGCGGGTAAAGATCCGCTGCATGAACACGATGACGATCTGCTGCAGCACCATCAGCAACCCGGCCCAGGCAAAGAAGCGCCCCACCGTGTTGGCAAACCCTTCCATCACCCGCACGCAGCCCCACATGAAGGGACGGTGCCACATACCAAACGCGGTCAGCACCAGCACCAGCACGGTGACGGCAAAGAAGAACTCGACCGAGCCGCCGTAATAGACAAAGCGCATCACCGCCTCTTTGTCCGACCAATTCAGCCAGAGCATCGGGTGCGTGACGGCGTAGCCTATGTTGTAAAAGGCCTCGGCCAGGTTTTGCAGCACCCAGAGCACGCCGTTTCCGATTGCGGAAAATGCCGACCCGAGACTTGCGGATTTGACGTCCTGCATTGTGTCCCCCGATACGTCCGTTGCCGACCATCTTGCCCCGGCAACGTCGTTGGATCAAAAGGAAAAGCCCCGTCCTGCGGGGCTTTTCCGGAATGTGACCGTGGCTCAGCCGCCCAGCACGCGCACGCGCTGTTCGACATAAAAGGCATCCGACTTGCTGAGCCAGCCCGAGGATTCCGCCATCGAGGTTTCATAGCTGGAGCGGATTTTCGCGAACAGCTCGTCATCCATGTACTCGTCCAGCACCTCTTTGGACGCCGACCCGAAGCCGTCCCAGACATCGTCGGGGAATTGCAGCGTCTTGACGCCCTGCGCCTGCAGCCGCGACAGCGCCGCGCCATTGCCCGCCAGCGTCTGCGCCAGTTGCCAGTAGGTCGTGGCATAAGAGGATTGCGTCAGGATCGAACGCTGCTGATCAGTCAGGTCGTTCCAGACATCCAGGTTGACCGACGCGGCCAGCGCCGAGCCCGGCTCGTGGAACCCGGCAGTGTAATAGACCTTGGCGACCTCCTGGAAGCCGGCGCGTTCATCGGCCAGCGGGCCAACCCACTCCAGACCGTCCAGCGCGCCCGATGACAGCGCCTGATACAGTTCACCGCCGGGGATGTTCTGCACCGATGCGCCCAGCTTGGTCAGCACCTGGCCACCCAGGCCCGGCATCCGGAATTTCAGCCCCTTGAAGTCATCGACGCTGTTGATTTCCTTGCGGAACCAGCCACCGGACTGCGACCCCGAATTACCTGCGATCAGACCCTTGAGGTTGAAGATCGACCCCAGCTCGTCATGCAGTTCCTGACCGCCACCATGCAGGTACCAGTTGGTAACCTCCTGCGCGGTGCCGCCGAAGGGAACCGACGTGAAATAGGCATAGCCCGGATGCTGGCCGACAAAATAGTAATCCGCCGAGTGGTACATGTCGGCCTGACCCGACGACACCGCGTCAAACACTTCAAGCGCACCAACAAGTTCGCCCGGTGCTTTCTTGTCGATGGTCAGCTGGCCGTCAGACAGCTCGGACACGGTTTTTTCCATATAGCTGGCAGCATCGTCCAGCACGGCAAAGCCGCGCGGCCACGAGGTGACCATGGTCAGCGTACGCTTGCCCTGTGCATAGGCCGGTGCGGCCAGCGAGGTGGCAGCAGCGGCAGCGCCACCAGCGGTCGATGCCTTCAGAAATGAGCGGCGATCCATTACGTTATTCCTCCCAGAAGAATTTTTGTCTGCCCGTGCGGACAGAATGTTTCAGTGGCGCCAGAGTAACCAAGACCTCAGGCAAGGAAATACCCATGACTGCGTAGAAAGCGGGAATTGCGGTTCAAATTTGCGCCTGTATCGCGGCCAATCCGCGTTTTGCCCGCAAAGGCGCTGCTGGTGTCCGGGAGATGCCCGGACCATGACCTTTGCATCCCGGCCGATTCTTGCCTATCGATTCGGTCATGCAATGGCTGCGCACGCTCTTTCGTCCGAACTATGCCCAGAAACTGTCTCTGCTGGCGACGCTGCCGCTGATCGCGGCAGTGGCGGCGATCGCACTTGTTGTGTCCTATCAGTCGCGCAGGCTGGCCGAACGCGAAATCGCGCAGCTGGAACATCAGCTGATCGAGGCCAAGAAGGCAGAATTGCGCAACTATGTCACTCAGGCGCGCAACGGGTTTTATTTCATCTATGGGTCAGCCGCCCCCGACGATCAGGAGGCCAAGGATCAGGTCGCGCAAATCCTGTCGGCGATGATCTATGGCGACGAGGGGTTTTTCTTTGTCTACGACTATGACGGCAACAACCTGGTCAGCCCGCGCCAGACCGACATGATCAACCGCAACTGGGTGGGTCTCACCGACAGCGACGGCACGCCGGTGGTGGATGAGTTGATCCGCATCGCCCGGCAAGGCGCGGGATATCACACCTATCTGTGGCCGAAACCTTCGACCGGGGACGAAGCGCGGATGATCACCTATGTCACCTCGTTTCCCAGTTGGCGCTGGGCGGTGGGCACTGGCGTGTTCATCGACGACGTTCTGGCTTCGGTCGCCGCCGCCCGCGCCCAGGTCGAGAAACGCGCCCGGGCCACCTTCTACTATATCGGCGGCATCACCCTGATCGCGCTGCTGGTGGTGTTCCTCAGCGGCATGGTCATCAATATCCGCGAGCGCAGGCTGGCGGATGCCAAGCTCAAGGCCCTCACCCAGCGGGTGTTCGACGCGCAGGAAGAAGAACGCGGCCGGGTGGCCCGCGAGTTGCATGACGGGATCAGCCAGATCCTGGTGGGCGTACGTTACGCGCTGGACAATGCCAGACGGCGGCTGATGCGCGGCGATGGTGGCGGCGCGGCACCACCGCTGGAAAAAGGGCTCGACAATCTGGGGACTGCCATCACCGAGGTGCGCCGGATCAGCCGCGACCTGCGCCCCGGCGTGCTGGATGATCTGGGCCTCGGTCCCGCGCTCAAGGCGCTGACTGATGATTTCGGCGAACGCACCGGGATCGAGACCGGGTTCTCCACCGTCGTGTTCCGCAACCGACTGGATCAGGACAGCAAGATCGCACTCTACCGCATCGCGCAAGAGGCACTGACCAACATCGAGCGTCATTCCGGCGCCACCAGCGTCAGCATCGACCTGCGCGGTCACAAGAAAGGCGCCACCATGCGGATCGCCGACAATGGCCGGGGCCTGCCTCAGGACCGGCGCGGCGCGGGTCTGGGCCTGCGCAACATGCAGGAACGGATCGAACAGCTTGACGGCACCCTGCGCATCCTGTCATCACGCGGCCCACGCAGCGGCACCGTGATCGAGATCGACCTGCCGCTGAGCCACCTGCTGCCCCCCGAGGAAGAGGTGTCGCCGAAACAGAGAAGTGTGAGCCCATGAGCGAGACGCCCATCCGCGTTCTGATCGTCGACGATCACCCGATGGTGGCCGAAGGCATCCAGTCGATCCTGGAAAGCTATGACGACATCGCCGTGGTCGGCACCCTGAACACCGGGCAGGAGGCGGTCGATCAGGCGCTGGCGCTGCAGCCGGACGTGATCCTGATGGACCTGAACATGCCCGGCGTGGGCGGCCTGAGCGCCACCGAGATCCTACTGGAGCGCGCGCCGACCATGCGCATCCTGATCCTGTCGATGCATGACAGTTCCGAATACATCTCCTCGGCGCTCAGCCACGGCGCGATGGGGTATATCCTCAAGGACGTACCGACGGATGAGATCAAACAGGCCATCGACGCGGTGATGCGGGGCGAGCGATACCTCTGCACCGGGGCCAGCGGCTCGCTGCAGCCCAAGAACGGTGAGACCCGCGAGGCGCTCACGGGACGCGAACAGACGATCCTGCTGCAACTGGCGCAGGGAAAGTCGAACAAAGAGGTCGCGATTGCACTCGACATCTCGGTGCGCACGGTCGAGACCCACCGCAAGAACATCAAACGCAAGCTGGGCATTTCCTCGACCGCCGGCCTGACCCGCTATGCTTTGGAGCATGGGGTGTTGCAGGGGACGGGCGGAAGGTTTTGAGACCGTAACAACACGCGGCTCTTGCCACGAAGCAGACACCTTTATTGGCTATGCCGCCCCCATGTACCTGAGATTTGTATATGCAAGGCCAGTCAATAGCATGAGCGCGCGCGAGGGTTTCTTTCAGGCCGCAAGTGAAGTTGTCAACAATCCGCTTGCAGATGCCTTAATAGTTGCGCGAATTGACATGCTGCGAGAATGGTTTGCCGATCACCTCGAAGTTCCCAACCGCTTTTCCAGAAGTAGTTCGAAAGGGTACTACCTTAGAGAAACAAGAGGTTTGAGCTGGTTCAAGCCGACTGCAATCGAGCACATTTCAAAAGCATTTGAGTTGAAGAGCATCCTGGAAGAGTCTGGCTATGCAATTGACGTGCTGAAAGAAAATCGCATCGGCTATGTGGTCTACGAAGACGAACACCAAATCATCGCGGAACCTTTCGCTGAAACATCAAAGTGAACCGATAGGTGACGGAACATGCGCGTACTGAGGGGCCGGTGCGTGGTTTTGAGAATGGGATGAAGCGTCGGGTACGCGCATTGCGCGGATCAAAGGCCGCCGCGCATCGCCGGGCCGCCCCCCGGCACGGCGATTTGGCTGGCCACGCGCGCGACATGGAAGTTCTGCGGATTGGGCGGATAAAGTGCCCGGAAACTCACGTCAGATCGCCGCACCACGGCCCGCCGATGCGCGGCTTGGCGCGACCTCCACAAAAGCTCAATCCAGCAACTGATCCTCGCGCCGCCCGGCCCGTTCGATATGGTGTGGCAACACGCGGCCATAGAGCTGCTTGGTGCGCTCCACCCCGCCGCATATGCCTTCGGTCTCGACAAAAGAGAAGATACCGACATAGCGCTTTCGCTCGCCCTCAACCCCGGTGACGCGGTGCAGCGAATGGCGGCCTCGGAAAATCTGCAGGTCACCGGGCTGTAGCTCCAGTTGACGCACACGCCGCCGGTCACCCTCCAACACCCGCGCGACACCGGCGAAATTCTCGTCCGTCGGGCTGCGCAGGCCCGGGACGTATTCGAACTCCCCACCCCCTTCGCCATTCTGGATCGCCAGTGTCACCGTGTAAGTGTTGGTGTCGAAATGCCAGGGGAACCCCTGCCCTTTCTCGACCACGTTCACGATCACATCCGCCAGCGGATCATCATAGCGAAAGAACCGCTCTTCGGGCTCGCCCAGCACCTCGCGGATGAAGGGCAGGAAACCGGGATCGTCATAAACCGTCCTGAGCGGACCGGTCTCGACAAAATTATCCGCCGGGACAAAGGCGTTGGAACGTTCATAGAAGCGTCGCACCGGATGGGAGGCGGGCAATTGCGGGTCGTCCCGGGTGAAATAGGCATTGGTGCGGTTGAACGACCGATGCGCCGCAGGGGCTGCGCGTTCGGCCTCAGCCGCCAGCGCCGCGACGCCCGCCGCATGGGCAAAGCCCGGCAGAACGGCGCAGCCATCCTCGGCCAGGTCCTTCTGCAGGTCCGAAATCAGCCGCCGCAGCGCCTCGCTGCCCGGACAATCCAGCGGGTATCGGCCCAGATCCACGATCTCATGCAGGTCCATCGCAGGCTCCATCATTGTCCCCGCCCCCAGACTGGCACCGCGACTCGCCCCGTTCTGGCCTGTTTCAGACAGCGAAATGACGGTTTTTGACGTAACCCCTGTGCGTTCGGGCACAGCCAAACCGCCCTGATTGCACGAAATGTCCCAGAAAGAGCGCCGCGCGCAACAAAATGTCGAAAAACCGGTCGTGACGGCATGATTTTCATCTGATTGCCTGTTGACGCCCCCCCGAAGCGCACATAATGTCCGATCGCAGCTAAAGGAGCCTCGGGATCATGACGACCCTGGTAGTCATCGTAGGACACACGCGCATGGGCCGGTAACGGTAGACCATAATCGAACCCATGCGCCTCCGAACCTTCGGGGGCTTTTTTTATGCTGATGGAACAAATGCTGACACGGATGTCGCCAATGGAGCAAAGCAGATGACACGTGAGATGACCGGCGCAAAGATGGTGGTTCAGGCCCTCAAGGATCAGGGCGTGGACACAGTATTCGGGTATCCCGGTGGCGCCGTGCTGCCGATCTATGACGAGATTTTCCTGCAGAACGACATCCGCCACATTCTGGTCCGCCACGAACAGGGCGCGGTGCATGCCGCCGAAGGCTATGCGCGCGCCACCGGCAAGCCGGGCGTGGCGCTGGTGACCTCGGGTCCGGGCGCGACCAATGCGGTGACCGGGTTGACCGATGCGCTGATGGATTCGATCCCGATCATCGTTCTGACCGGTCAGGTCCCCACCTTCATGATCGGCTCGGATGCGTTTCAGGAGGCCGACACCGTCGGCATCACCCGCCCCTGCACCAAACACAACTGGCTGGTCAAGGACACCGACGCACTGTCGAAAACCATCCATGAGGCGTTTCATGTCGCCACCGCAGGCCGCCCTGGCCCGGTGCTGATCGACATCCCCAAGGATGTGCAATTTGCCAACGGCACCTATACGCCGCCGAAACCGTCGGACTCGCATTACCAGCCCGCCGTCAAGGGTGACATGGAGGAGATCACCGAACTGGTCGCCGCCATCGAGACCGCCAAGAAGCCGGTCTTTTATACCGGCGGTGGCGTGATCAACTCGGGCAAGGCCGCCAGCCAGCTGTTGCGCGAACTGGTGGATGCCACCGGTTTCCCGATCACCTCGACGCTGATGGGTCTGGGGGCTTATCCGGCCTCGGGCGAGAACTGGATCGGAATGCTGGGCATGCATGGTCTTTACGAGGCCAACATGGCGATGCATGATTGCGACCTGATGATCAATATCGGGGCCCGTTTCGACGACCGGATCACCGGGCGCATCGACGCCTTCAGCCCGAACTCGACAAAAGCGCATATCGATATCGACCCCTCGTCGATCAACAAGGTGATCCGGGTCGATATTCCCATTGTCGGTGACGTCGCCCATGTGCTGGAAGACATTCTGAAAGTCTGGAAATCGCGCGGGCGCAAGACCGAGAAAGCCTCGATCGCGCAATGGCAGAAGCAGATCAGCGATTGGCGCGCGGTCAATTGCCTTGCCTATACGAACAGCGAGACTTCGATCAAACCGCAATACGCGCTGGAACGGCTCGAGGCGCTGACCAAGGATCACGACCGCTACATCTGTACCGAAGTGGGCCAACACCAGATGTGGGCGGCGCAGTATCTGGGCTTTGAGGACCCCAATCGCTGGATGACCTCCGGGGGCCTGGGCACCATGGGCTATGGCTTCCCGGCCTCGGTGGGCGTGCAGATGGCACACCCGGATGCGCTGGTTATCAACGTGGCGGGCGAAGCGTCATGGCTGATGAACATGCAGGAAATGGGCACCGCCGTGCAGTACCGCCTGCCGGTGAAACAGTTCATCCTGAACAACGAACGCCTGGGCATGGTGCGCCAGTGGCAGGAATTGCTGCATGGCGAGCGCTATTCCCATAGCTGGTCCGAGGCGCTGCCCGATTTCGTCAAGCTCGCCGAAGCCTTTGGCGCCAAAGGCATCATCTGCAAGGACCCCAAGGATCTGGACGACGCGATCATGGAGATGATCAATTATGACGGTCCGGTGATCTTTGACTGTCTGGTGGAAAAGCACGAGAACTGCTTCCCGATGATCCCCTCGGGCAAGGCCCATAACGAGATGTTGCTGGGCGATGCCGAAACCCAAGGTGTGATCGACACCAAAGGGTCGGTTCTGGTGTAGCCAAATTTCTTCGAAGAAATTTGCCAAGGATTTCTCGAAATCCCTTGTTCGAAAGATGTAAGAAAGGGACGTAAATGTCTGCCCTACATATCAAAAAAGGCTCCACCCGCCATTCGGCCTATAACCTGCGTCCGAATTTCTCGGATGTGCAGGAGCGCCATACCATCGCGGTGCTGGTGGAAAACGAACCCGGTGTGCTGGCCCGTGTGATCGGGTTGTTCTCGGGCCGCGGATATAACATCGAAAGCCTGACCGTTGCCGAGGTGGACCATGCCGGCCACCTGAGCCGCATCACCATCGTCACCACCGGCACCCCGCAGGTGATCGTGCAGATCAAGGCGCAGTTGGGCCGGATCGTCTCGGTCCACGACGTGCACGACCTGACCGTCGAAGGTGCCTCGGTCGAGCGGGAACTGGCCATGCTCAAGGTCGTGGCCAGCGGCGAAAAGCGGGTCGAAGCGCTGCGGCTGGCAGACATTTTTCGCGCCAGCGTGGTCGACAGCACATTGACCTCCTTTGTGTTCGAGATCACGGGCGCGCCGGACAAGATCGACGCCTTCGCCGACCTGATGCGGCCGCTGGGCCTGTCCGAGGTCGCCCGCACCGGTGTCGCGGCGCTGATGCGCGGCGATTGAGCCGTGCAATCTACGGCAAAAGATGATCCCGCGCCCGACAGGGGGCGGGTTATGCCGCAGGCCTTCAATTTGCGATTAACGTGCATATCCCCAAAAATGTGCAGGTATAATACCTCAAAATAGTTGATTTTTGACCGTTTGCAGCTAGGGTGCGCATCGTTGCGGCACCTCCACCGGTGCCGTTTTGTGTCATCGTTAGCCATTTCGGTCATCGGTCGGGTCATGGGCCCGATTTTCTGGTTCTGGCCAAACATCCCTTGCCGCGACCGGATCAGAAATGCCAAGAACTCAACGGACCCCGACGCAACTTCGTATGATATTCGGGGACAATCTGCGTCAATTGTCGCGAACCTACCCCTCGATCTCGGAACTGTCGCGCCAGTTGGGCATCAACCGGACACAGTTCAACCGCTATCTCTCGGGCGAGAGCTTTCCCCGCCCCGATGTGCTGGACCGGATCTGCAGCTTCTTCGGCACCGATGCGCGCATACTGCTGCATCCGGTCGCGGCGATCTCACAGCCGGCGCCGCTGCCGGGCAGTGATTTCCTGCAGGATTACCTGACTCCGAAGCCCGGCGCGCTGAGAGAGGGCGCGCTGCCCTCCGGGCTCTATCAGGTCACCTGCCGCACCGGTGGCGAACCGGATGGTTACATTTCGACGCTGATCCTGATCTTCCGTCATGCTGACGGGGTCTTTGTGCGCGGCCATGCAGCGCGGGGCGCCCACCGCCCCCGCCATGAGTTTCGCGGCTATGCCACTTGCCAGAAGGGCGGGCTCATGCTGGTGACCTCACAACGCGGTGCGCAAAACGCGGCCGCCACCTTTCTTACGCGCCTGGCGCAAATCGAAATGCCGGTCTGGACCGGCCACGTGCTGCACCACCCGGACGCCGCCATTTGCCAACGGGCTTTTCCGGTGATTTACGAGCATCTGGGCCGCGATCGAGCCCGTATCAAGCGCGCCGCGCGGCGTGTCGGCGCCCTCACCGGCGACCAGCTTTCAACGCTGGAGATCACACATCTGCGCGCGGATTACGCGCTCACCTGACCTTCTTTGTCTGCTACGGGCGCGTCATGCGAGATCGCGCTATAGAGATGCCAGCTGGCATGACCCAGCATCGGCAGCACCAGAAACAGGCCCAGAAACCACGGGATCATCGCAACAAAGGTGATCAGGGCGATGAAACCTGCCCAGGGCAGCATCACCTTGGCATTGGCAACCACGTATTTGTAGCTTGCGATCATGGCCGAGACGAAATCCAGTTCCCGGTCCAGCAGCATCGGGATGGACAGGACCGTCAGCATATAGAGCAACAGCGAAATCAGCCCGCCGACAACCGTGCCCATCGCCAGCATGATCAGCCCGTTCAGGGTCAGGAACACCTCCATCGAGGATGAAATGTTGGTCATCGTGGTCAGCCCCAGAAACAGGGCAAAGATCATGTGGCCGAGAAAGAACCAGAACAGGAACACCACAACGATAATGACACAGATCGAGGGCATCTGACGGCGCCCCTGATCCAGCATGACCGAGAAGATCGCGCCGAATTCCAGCGGCTCGCCAGCTTCTATCCGGCGCGACACTTCGTAAAGTTCGACAACCGCAAACGGCCCGAGCATGGGAAAGCTGATGGCCGCCAGAACCAGCCAGAAGGTGGTGCCGGTCTGCAAGGTGATCCAGACGATCAGCCAGCCGCCAAGCACAAAGAGCGCGGAAACGAGAACGCCGAAGAGTGGCGCCTTGCGATAATCCCGCAAGCCAAGACGCAACGCATTCCTGATCATTTCAAAATCTGCGGCCCGTAAGGACGGCACGCCAAAAAGTCTCTCCACCACTCGTCTCCTCCTTGACCGGTTCTGTGCGGTTCTCCGCATTGAACTCTAATCACGCCATCCTGGTAAGGAAAGAAGCCTTGCACAATCGGCTCGCAACCGATGCCGGGGGACGGTCACATCTTCACAGCCGTTCGAAATGCGCTTTTTCCCGTGCGCAACACGCGAACGGGAGGAGTTTCGAAAAACTCATTGCATCCACATTGGGATCGTTAGTCCGCCGCGACCTCGGTAGCAAGCATTAGTCGGCCTGCGCCTCGGCCCGGCTTTTGCCAGCGACGTCCATCGCAAGCGTGGCGGCCATGAACCCGTCAAGATCACCGTCCAGCACGCCCTTGGTGTCCGAGGTCTCGTGATTGGTGCGCAGGTCCTTGACCATCTGGTAGGGCTGCAGCACGTAGGACCTGATCTGGTTGCCCCAGCCCGCGTCGCCCTTGGCCTCATGCGCCTCGTTGATGGCAGCGTTGCGGCGGTCGAGTTCCTGCTGGTAGAGCCGCGATTTCAGCGCCTTCATGGCAATGTCGCGGTTCTGGTGCTGGGATTTCTCGGATGAGGTCACCACGATGCCGGTCGGCATGTGGGTGATCCTCACCGCCGAGTCGGTGGTGTTGACGTGCTGGCCCCCTGCCCCTGACGAGCGGTAGGTATCGACGCGGATATCGGCGGGGTTCACCTCGATCTCGATATTGTCGTCGACCACCGGGTAGACCCAGACCGAACTGAACGAGGTATGCCGCTTGGCGGCGGAATCGAAGGGCGAAATCCGCACCAGCCGATGCACGCCGCTTTCAGATTTCAGCCAGCCATAGGCGTTGTGACCGGAGATCTTGTAGGCGGCGGATTTGATCCCCGCCTCTTCGCCCGCGCTTTCCGATTGCAGTTCGACCTTGTAGCCCTTCTTCTCGGCCCAGCGGACATACATCCGCGCCAGCATCGAGGCCCAGTCGCAGCTTTCCGTACCGCCCGCACCCGAGTTGATCTCAAGGAAGGTGTCGTTGCCATCGGCCTCGCCATCCAGAAGCGCCTCAAGCTCTTTCTCGGCGGCCTTGGTCCGCAGCGCCTTCAGCGCCTCTTCGGCGTCGCTGACAACCTCGTCATCCTCTTCCATCTCGCCCAATTCGATCAATTCGACATTGTCGCTCATGTCGGTCTTGATCGATGTGTAGGTGTCCATGGCGTCGACCAGCATCTGGCGCTGGCGCATCAGTTTCTGCGCCGCCTCCGGGTCGTCCCACAGGTTCGGGTCCTCGACGCGGGCGTTGAATTCTTCCAGCCGGTGCGGCGCGGTCTCGTAATCCATCCGCTGGGCCAGCAGCTCCAGCGACTTTTCGATCTCGGCGACAATATTCTGCGTCTCGGCGCGCATGGGGATGTCCTGACTTCACAAATGTGGCTTGCGTGATAGCAAGAGCCTGACCCCTCCACAAGACGGAGGGAGCACGCCCGCTGCTAAACCGGGAATCTCAGTAAAGCCCACCGGAACTGACCGTCCCTTGCGAGGCGTTCGGCCCCACCGTGGTCTTGCGTCCGGTCGAGGTGGTGACCGACACACCGGCCTGCTGCGCTTCTTCGAACAGCGGCAGGTCAGAGCCCATGGCAAAGCCGCCATCATAGGTCAGGCCGAAGATCGGCTGCTCGCCCTCGCGGAAATACTCGGCCACCACATAGTCGCCACTGGCATCGTCGGGCAGGCGCGCGCCGGTGAACCGGTCGATCTTGATGAAATAGCCACCGGGGGGCACGTCAAACGGGCCGCCGCCGTATTTCTCGACCGCATGTTCCATGAAGCTCTGGAACACCGGGCCGCACATGCTGCCGCCAAAGGCGCCACGCCCCATCGAACGCGGCTGGTCATAACCGATGTAACAGCCCGCGACGATGTTCGAGGTGAAGCCGATGAACCAGACATCCTTGGCGTCATTGGTCGTCCCGGTCTTGCCCGCCGTGGGCACCGACAGGTTCACCGTGCGTGCAGCGGTGCCGCGATCAACCACGCCCCGCATCATCGAGGTGAGCTGATAGGCGGTGATCGGGTCCATCACCTGCTCGCGGTTGGTTTCGATCCGCGGGGCGGCATTGGGGGCGATGGTGTCATTGCTGCAATCAACGCAGTTGCGGTCGTCATGGCGATAGATGGTCTCGCCATAGCGGTCCTGGATACGGTCGACCAGCGTCGGCTCCACCCGCTCGCCGCCATTGGCGAACATCGCATAAGCCGCCACCATCTTGTAAAGCGTCGTCTCTTCCGAGCCCAGCGAGTTGGCCAGATAAGCCCCCATATGGTCATAGACGCCGAACTGCTCGGCATAACCCGCGACCACCGGCATCGACACCTCTTGCGCCAGACGGATCGTCATCAGGTTCCGCGAGCGTTCGATGCCAGTCCGCAGCGGTGTCGGGCCATAGAATTTGTTGGATGAGTTCCGGGGTCGCCACAGACCTTGCGGCGTATTGACCTCGATCGGAGCGTCCACAACGATGGTTGCAGGGCTATACCCGCTGTCGAGCGCGGCCGCATACACGAAGGGCTTGAACGACGACCCGGGCTGGCGTTGCGCTTGCGTGGCCCGGTTGAAGACCGAATCCTGATAGCTGAACCCGCCCTGCATCGCCAGAACCCGGCCCGAGTTCACATCCATGGCGACAAAACCGCCCTGCACCTCGGGCACCTGCCGCAGCGAGTATTCGCCCGCCGCCTCGCCCGCGCGCACCAGAACCACATCGCCAACAGTCAGATTGTCCTGGAAACTGCCGCGCATCCATTTGATATCGGCGCGCGGCACAACACCGGCGCTGTCTCCATCCTCGACCCCGACGGTCACTTGCTGATCGCCAACCGACAGCACCACCGCCGGGTGCCATTTGCCGCCCAGCGTGATGTCACGCGGCACTTCGGCCACGGCCAGCGCCTGACGCCAGGCGGCCTCGTCGCCCAGCACCTCGGCGGGCAGCACCACATCGGTGCCGCGCCACACGCCCCGTTGCCGGTCGTATTTCTGCAAGCCTTCGCGCAGCGAGCGCGCGGCTTCGACCTGCAGTTCCTCGTCGATCGTGGCGCGCACCGCCATGCCGCCGGTAAAGAACTCTCCTTCGCCGAAATCATCGCTCAGCTGGCGGCGGATTTCATCGGTGAAATAGTCGCGCGGCGGCAGCGCGGTGCGGAAGCTTTCGAAATCACCGTTCTGCACGCTGCGCAGCGGTTTCTCTTTTTCGCTCTCATAGACATCCCGGCTGATATAGCCGTTTTCAAACATCTCGCGCAGCACGTAGTTGCGGCGGTCGGTCACCCGCTCTTTGGCGCGGACGGGATGGTATTTGCTGGGCGCCTGCGGCATCGCCGCCAGCATCGCCGCCTCATGCGGCTCCAGCTCGGACAGCGTCTTGTTGAAGAACGTCTGCGCCGCTGCCGTCACCCCGAACGAGTTCTGGCCCAGGAAAATCTCGTTCATATAGATCTCAAGCACCACATCGCGACTCAGCGAGGTGACCATGCGGTTGGCCAGAATGATCTCCTTGATCTTGCGTTCGGCCGAGCGTTCGCCGCTCAGGAACACGTTCTTGGCCACCTGCTGCGGGATGGTCGAAGCGCCGCGAACATTCGCGCCGCGCGACTGAATAGCTTCATACCCGGCGGCTGCGATGCCGCGAATGTCGAAGCCCTTGTGGGAATAGAAATTCTTGTCCTCAGCCGAGATGAAGGCCTGTTTCACCAGATCGGGAATTTCCTCGATCGGGGTGAACAGGCGGCGTTCCTTGGCGAATTCGTCGATCAGCGTGCCTTCGCCGGAATAGATGCGGCTGATGGTCGGCGGCTGATAGCGCGCCAGCGACTCGTGGCTGGGCAGGTCCCGGCCATACATCCAGAACACCCCGCCAATGGTCAGCGCGGCCATGAAAATACCCAATGTGACGAGTGTGAAAATCGTCCCGAAGAAGGAAAGAATAAACCGGATCACGCTGCTGCCCTTTTGTGCGATGGGCTCTATATAGGCATCCCCTTGCGGGTCGTCAAAACACGAAGCGGAAACGTTTCGTCACGCAAGGTGGCGCGCGCGTCCCTTTGCCGATCACCCGGCCAGATCAGGCGCGTGGGCCACCCCCTGCCCATTGTCAACTTATTCACAGATAAACCCGCCCCCATCAGGTAAATTGTTTCCATTATAGGAGGGGAACATTATGCCGAAACTGAATTCACCCGTCGGTGCGGGGAAAGGTGCCGTCAACGATCCCGGTGATGTGAAACTGGTTCAGAAACTGCTGGCGGCCCATGCCAAGGCCGTCGGCTATAAACCGCCACGAACATCGGGGCGGATTGATCAGATCACCATTACCGCGATCGGACATTTCCAGCATGACGTGGTCAAAACGCGGGTTACCAGCCTGGTCGAGCCGGGTTCAAAAACCTTCAAGGCGCTGTCCGCCTCGCCCAAGAAGATCGAAAAGCAGCAGATGGAGGCCAAGGGCCTGCCGCTCAAGGGCAAGGTCTATCAGGTCAAGTGGCGCGGCAAGACGTATAACTTCACCGAAGAGCATATGGATCACGCCATGAGCGCCATCTCAAAACGGCTGCATGTCGAGGTGATGCGCTTTATCGACACGCAATCGAACTACCACAGCGAATACATCGAAATGCGCAGCGGGCTGGTCGCGGCCATGGTCATGATGGTGACCCCGGATGCCGATATCGAACGCCCCGCGAAATCGCTGAAAAAATCGCATTCCGAGATCATGAAGCTGACCTCGCTGGCCTATAGCAAGAACAAGAAAAGCCTGATGGCCGCCTTCAAGCAGATGACCCAGACCAAGATCGCGCTGAACGCCGTGGCCTCGGATCTGAACATTCTGGCCAAGGAACTGGGCCAGAGCGCCAAGATCTGCGAAGAGATCGCCGTTGATCTGCGCGATGGGGCGTTTGACATCGTGCAACTCATTCTGGTCACCAATGGGATCAACCCGGCGCTGGCGGGCGCTGGGGTTGCGGCGACCAAATCGACCGTGCAGGAGCTCGCAAATGGTTACATCCTCAAGGGTCAATGGGTTAAGCAAGGCGGCGTGGTGGGCTCGTTCAAACGGGTGACATTTGCCACTGTCGCAGGCGGGTTTTCCGGCTGGCTCGGCGGCAAGGTCGGCAAGCTGATCATGAACGGCGTCGGTACGAAACTGGCCGGTCGCATGGTGAACAACCGCTGGTTCGGACGGATGCTGACCAAGACCTCCTGGCGCTGGGGCAGCAAGGAGATCGGGCGCATCGTCGGTCGCTTTCCGGGCATCACCCAGAAGATCGGTGCCGAAGTGGTGCTGGAGACGATGATCCGCATGGCGCATAAATTCTTCACCGGACCGGTCATCGTGAAGGCGCTGACAAAACGCATGAACCTGCTGGAGGCGGTGATCACCGACGCCATGTCCAAAGCCAAATCCGAAACCCAGGTGATCGACGCGGTGGTGGCGCAGCTGGACAAGAAAGGTCTGGCCGCCGAGATCGCCGAAGAGATTCTGAACGCCAATGCCCGCCAGATCGAAGCCGAGCTGGAAAAGGCCCTGAAACGGGCCTCGACCGAGATGGCATAAGGGGGTTGGACGCGTCTGAAACGCCGCGCACATAACGTCCAGCTACTGCCGGACCAGTGCGCGGCGGGCCTGATCCTGCGCCCGCCAGTCCTGCAGCGCGTTGCGGATGCCGGTCGCCATGGTCGCACGCCACGCCGGGTCCATCAGGTTCTCCAGATCGCGCGGCGAGGACAGGAAGCCAATCTCGACCAGCACCGAGGGGATATCAGCGGCCTTGAGCACCGAGAACGAGGCCGAGCGCAGCGGGCGGTTGTTCATCGGCGCGCCTTGTGCGGCGATATTGTTGACCAGCGCCCGTGCCAGCGCTTTTGAGCGCGGCTGGGTTTCCTGCCGCGCCAGATCCAGCAGGATGTCGGTGACCTCGTCATCGGTATTGCTCAGATCGACGCCGGACAGCAGATCGTCGCGGTCATGGCGCTCGGCCAGTTTGGCGCTGGCAATGTCAGAGGCCTCGTCCGACAGCATATGCACGGTCGCGCCATGGGCCTGCCCCTCGGCCAGCGCGTCCGCATGCAGCGAGATGAAGATATCCGCCCCCGCCTCATGCGCCAATGCGATGCGGCGTTCCAGCGAGACGAAGTAATCGGCGTCCCGGGTCAGCGCCACCTCGAACCCACCGCTGCGCAGCAACAGCTCGCGCAATTCGCGCGCAAAGGTCAGCATCAGGTGTTTTTCCACCACCTCTTCGGTTTCGGCACCGGGGTCGATACCGCCATGGCCCGGATCGAGCATCACCCGCAGCGGCGCGTCTGCCGCACGCGGTGGTGGGCCGTCAAGCTGGGCGGGCTCCGGCAGGTCCCAGCGCGGGTCACGCGGCGCACCGGCAGCGGTGGCGAAACCCTCGGCACTTACCGGCGCGAGCCTGACCGCCAGATGCGCGCCACCGGTTACGGGATCAACCTGCAGCCCGGCCTGCGCAACGGTAAACGGTTCAGCCAGCGCCAGTACCATGCGCGACCAACCCGGCACATAGGTGCCGAATTTCACATCCGAAATCCGCGCGCTTTTGTTCAGGTCACCGGCATCGAGGCCGGACCAGTCCACTTCCTTGAAGTCCAGCACCAGACGCGGCGGCGCATCCAGTGTGAACACCCGGTAGGGCACGCCCTGGCTCAGATGCAGGTCAACGCCCACCTCGCGGCCCGCATCAGCGACCAGACTGCGCCCGGAATCGACGCGGGCCAGACCGCCGAAACCCTGCGCCCAAAGCGTGCCCGGCGGCGCGAAGGCCAGCCCAAGGGCCAGCGTTGCGATCATGAATATTCTGCTCATTGCCTCCGGCTTTCTGTGCCGTTTCCTGGGATCATAGAGGAGCGCGGGGCGCAGGGAAAACACCTAACCGCGATCACGCATGAATTTGCGCAGGCGGTTCAGCCCCTCTTCGATATCGCCCGTCGCCCGCGCGTAGGAGAACCGCAACGTGTGATGGCCACGCGCCGGATCGAAATCCAGCCCCGGCGTCACGGCAACCCCGGCCTGCGCGAGGATTTCTTCCGCAAAGGCGCGGCTGTCCTCGGTCAGGTCGGACACATCGGCATAGACATAAAACGCCCCGTCAGGCGGCGCGATATTGGTGAAGCCCGCCTCGGGCAGCCCCTCCAGCATCAGTTGTCGATTGCGGCGATAGACATCCACATTGGCCTGCAGTTCATCCTCGCAATCCATCGCCGCAAGGGCTGCCACCTGGCTGGCATGGGGCGCGCAGATGAACATGTTCTGGGCCAGACGCTCGATCGTGCGGATGTGGTCCTCGGGCACCACCATCCAGCCAACCCGCCAGCCGGTCATCGAGAAATACTTGGAAAACGAGTTGATCACATAGACCTCGTCGCTGATTTCCAGCGCGGTGACCGCCTTGGCCTCATATTCCAGCCCGTGATAGATTTCGTCCGAGATGAACGACGCGCCCTGCCCCTGCGCCGCGCCGATCAGCGCCCCCAGCGCCTCGCGCCCCAGCATGGTGCCGGTCGGATTGGCCGGAGACGCCACCATCAGACCGGCCAGATCAAGCCCGGCAAAATCAGCCGCAACCGGTTGCAGCCGGTGTTCAGGCGCGGTGGGCAGATCGACCGGCTGCAGCCCCAGCGCGCGCAGGATCTGGCGGTAAGACGGATAGCCCGGTGCGCCGATGCCAACCCGGTCGCCACTGTCGAAAAGCGCCGTGAACGCCAGCAGGAATCCGGCAGAGGAGCCAGAGGTGACGATCACCCGCTCGGGGTTCAGATCAACACCGTACCAGTCGCCATAAAGCTGCGCGATGCGCTGGCGCAACGCGGGCAGACCCAGCGCCACGGTGTAGCCCATCGCGTCGGAATTCATCCGCGAGCCAAGCGCCTCCAACGCGCCTTTGGGCGCGCCGGTGCCGGGCTGGCCGACCTCCATATGGATGATGTGACGCCCGGCCTCTTCGGCGCGGCGGGCGGCCTCCATCACGTCCATCACGATGAAGGGATCGACCCTGGACCGGGTTGAGTTTCTCATGCCCATCTCCCATGTTGCGGCCATGGCTTTTGATCGCGTATCCCGGCTGGCGTCAATCCCGGCTCTGGCGCTGAGCTGCCTGCTCTTCGTGATCACCACGATCCCGGCTGCGGCAGTGGGCCTGCTGCGCGATCCCGACATCGAAAACGGGCTGCGCGAACTGTCCTTTCCGATTCTGCGGGCGGCGGGGCTGAACCCCCGGCGGGTCAAATTGCTGCTGGTCGATGATGGCAGATTCAATGCCTTTGTCCTCGACAACAACGCGATCTACATCAATTACGGCCTGATCCTGCAGGTCGAAAACGCCGAGATGCTGCAGGCGGTGATCGCGCATGAGGCCGCCCATATCGCCAATGGCCATATCGCCCGCCGGATGGGCAACATCCAGAATGCGCAATCCAATGTCGCACTTGGCATGCTGCTGGGTCTGGCGGTTGCCGTCGCAGGAAGCCCCGAGGCGGGCGCGGGGATCGCGGCGGGGTCGCGGACGTCCTCGCTGCGCGGGTTCCTGAAACATACCCGGGCCGAGGAATCGGCCGCCGATCGCTCGGCGGTCAGCTTCCTGCGCGCCTCCGGCATCAGTCCCCGCGGCATGGTCCAGCTGCACCGCAAGTTCATGGGGCAGGAAACGCTGAGTGAATCACTGCAGGACCCTTACATGCGCTCGCACCCGCTGAACCGCGACCGGATGCGGGCGGCCGAGGCTTATGTGGCCGCCTATGGCGACACGTCCGAACCGAACGCCAATGCCGATTACTGGTTCGCGCGGGTCAAGGGCAAGCTCTCGGCCTTTACGCGCAGCCCGAAATGGACGATGCGCCGGGCGCAGGCGGAGCCCTATGCCGATGTCCGCGCCATGCGCGAGGCCGTCGCCTATCACCGCAGTCAGAACCTGTCGCAAGCGCGCGCCGCGATGGACCGGGCGCTCAGCCTGAAGCCTGATGACCCCTATTACCTGGAACTCAAGGGTCAGATCCTGATGGAGAATCGCCGCACTTCCGAGGCGATGCAGACCTATGCCGCCGCCGCCGAGATCGCACCCACCGAGCCGCTGATTCTTGCCGGATATGGCCGCTCGCTGCTGGCGCTGGATCGCCCGAAAGAGGCGCTGCCGGTGCTGGAACGCGCCCGCACCCGCGATTTCCGCGATGCGCGGATGATGCGCGATCTGGCGGTGACCTATTCAAAGCTGGGCCTGAATGGTATGGCCTCGCTGGTGACCGCCGAACGCTATGCCCTGTCCGGTCGGATGGAGGATGCGGGCCTGCATGCCCAACGGGCCGTTGGCCAGCTCCCAACCGGCTCGCCCGGTTGGCAACGCGCCGAAGATGTGCTTCTTGCCGCCAAACGTGCTGAAAAACGAAAAAGGAAACGATGATGCTCCGCTTTGCCGCTCCGGCCCTGACCTCTCTGGCCCTGCTCTCTGCCCCGGCGCATGCGCTGGATCTGACCAACATGAGCGACGCCGAACGCGCCGCTTTTGGCGAACAGGTGCGCGCCTATCTGCTGGAAAACCCCGAAATCATCGTCGAAGCGATCGATGTTCTGGAACAACAGCAGCAGCAGGCCACCGCCCTTGCCGATCAGGAACTTGTGCAGGCCAATGCTGATGCGCTGTTCAATGACGGCTACAGCTGGGTCGGCGGCAACCCCGAGGGCGATATCACGCTGGTGGAGTTCATGGATTACCGCTGTGGCTATTGCCGCCGCGCCGTGCCCGAAGTCGCCAGCCTGCTGGCCGAAGACGGCAATATCCGTCTGGTAATCAAGGAATTGCCGATCCTGGGTGAGGCCTCGGTTCTGTCGTCGCGCTTTGCGGTGGCGACCAAGCAGGTGGCGGGCGACGATGCCTATAAGCAGGTCCATGACGCGCTGCTGGAATTCGGCGGTGATGTCTCCGAGGTCACCCTGCGCCGTCTCTCGGACGGTCTGGGGCTGGACAGCGACGCGATCGTCGCGGCGATGGACAGCGATGCGGTGAGCGCGGAAATCGCCAAGACCCGCGAGTTGGCGCAACAGCTGAATATCTCCGGAACGCCATCCTTTGTTCTGGGCACGGAAATGCTGCGCGGCTTCCTGCCTGCGGACCAGATGCAGCAGATCGCCGACGGTGTGCGTGCGGAAAAGGGGTAAGCCGCGCGGTGCCCTGCGCTGGCTCGCCAATGCGCAAGCCCGGCGCAACGTAGCAAAGGTCTGAGGTTCAAACCGGGTCTGGGGGGTGGCAAAGCCGAAGCATATCGCTTGGCTTTTCGGGCCACCAAGCGCTCACTTTCCTCAGAACTTCCACTGAAACACCATGATCTCACCATGGTTGCGCACGACACGTCTGGTGGAGTAATAACAGCTCTTGTGCGTAACGATTGGTCAGAGGTGCAAATATGCCAACGTATAGTTTCGAGGTCATTGGTGTGACCGGCACCGCATGGTCGACGTTCACGTCTCTGGGGGTTGTTGGTACGATCACGATTTCGGACGATGACTCCTTTGGCATCGGCGACAACCTCCCCGACACCGAAACGGCCGCCCTGCCCGTCATTACCGCTGTGAGCGGGACCCTGCCTGCAGGCTGGGTTGGGCTGACCCTTTCGTTTGGTTGGCAACAACAGATCGATGGAACCGGCGGGCCGGACGCATTGGGGATGGTGATCGGCGGCGGCACGAACTTCATCCCGACCCACCTCGTTCAATATCCGGGCGGCACGCCGATTGTCACTGGAACAACATACTCCGCTTCCGGCATTGCAAATGTACCGTCCGAAATCGTTGTGTGTTTTGCGTCGGGCACACAGATACAAACTGTTGATGGCGAAGTTTCGGTTGAAGAACTGAAAGTCGGTGATCTCATCATCACCAAGGACAACGGACCGCAACCCATCCGGTGGATCGGGGCGACCAGGCGTTTCGCCCAGGGCGACATGGCCCCGGTCGTGTTTCAGAAAGGCGCCATTGGCAACAGCCGAACGCTCAAACTGTCGCCACAACATCGCTTGCTGATCTCCGGTTGGAGGGCAGAACTGCTCTTTGGCGAGGACGAGGTTCTGATTCCCGCCAAAGCCCTGGTCAATGACAGTTCAATCCGCTTCGAACCGGGCGGGTATGTTGACTACTACCACGTCCTTTTTGACACACATGAAATCATCATTTCCGATGGGGTCCCAACAGAAAGCCTGTTTCCGGCAGATCAAAGCCTGGATGCCATGAGCCATAATGCCCGAGACGAAATTTTGGATCTGTTTCCCGACCTGGCGGACCGCAAATCACCAGCATTCTCGTGTACGGCGCGTACCTCCATCGGTGTCAAGGAAGGGCGGCTGCTTGCGCCTGAAAACCGCTAACGAAGTCTGAAGCTTCGCCCGCTATTCTGCCGCTTCTTGTGCCGCGTCCAGTTCCGCCGCTTTCCTCTCGACCTGCTCGACAATGTGGTCGATCATCTGGTCGTTCGACAGCTTGTGGCTCTGCTTGCCCGCCAGATAGACCATGCCGGACCCGGCCCCGCCGCCGGTAAAGCCCACATCGGTCATCAGCGCCTCACCCGGCCCGTTCACGACGCAACCGATGATGCTGAGGCTCATCGGCGTCTTGATATGTTCCAGCCGCTTCTCCAACGCCTCGACCGTCTTGATCACATCAAACCCCTGCCGCGCACAGGACGGGCATGAGATGATGTTGACGCCGCGATGGCGCAGGCCCAGCGATTTCAGGATTTCATAGCCAACCTTGACCTCTTCCACCGGATCGGCGGAGAGGCTGACGCGGATCGTGTCGCCGATCCCCATCCACAGCAGGTTGCCCAGCCCGATGGCCGATTTGATGGTACCGCTCACCAGCCCGCCGGCCTCGGTGATGCCCAGATGGATCGGCGCGTCGGTGGCCTCGGCGATGCCCTGATAGGCGGCGGCAGACAGAAACACGTCGCTGGCCTTCACGCTGATCTTGAAATTGTGGAAATCGTTGTCTTCAAGAATGCGGATATGTTCGAGCCCGCTTTCCACCATCGCCTCGGGGCATGGTTCGCCATATTTTTCCAGCAGGTGTCGTTCCAGACTGCCCGCATTCACCCCGATCCGGATCGAACAATTGTGGTCGCGCGCCGCCTTGATGACCTCTTTGACCCGCGCCTCGTCACCGATATTGCCGGGATTGATGCGCAGGCAGGCCGCGCCCGCCTCGGCCGCTTCGATCCCGCGTTTATAGTGGAAATGGATGTCGGCGACGATCGGCACCGTCACTTCTTTGACGATCTCTTTCAGCGCTTTCGACGAGGCCGCATCCGGCACCGAGATACGGACCAGATCCGCTCCCGCCTCGGCAGCGGCGTTTACCTGCGCCACTGTCGCCGCCACATCGGTGGTCAGCGTGTTGGTCATGGTCTGCACCGAAATCGGCGCATCACCGCCAACGGGCACGTTGCCCACCATGATCTGACGGGATTTGCGGCGGTATATGTTGCGCCAGGGGCGCACGTGATTGAGCGACATGGGGGTCCCTGTCTGCGGCTCTGTGCCAATCTCTGTGTCTTTGGGGGATACATAGGGCGATGCGCGGCGCCCCGCAACGGTCAGATCACTGCGTGGGCTGCGCTGTTTCGTCCGGCAATGTCTGCATTTCGGCCACAACACGGGCCAGATCGCCATCCTGCTTGATGTCGGCGACCTGATAGCGCTCGTTCACCGCGTCGATGGAGAGCGGCACATTCTTGGTCACAACGCCCTTGTCGCCGACCGGACCATAATGCGCACCGTTCACCACGAAATAGACCGCGCCGGATTCGCCCGCGCGCAGCTTCGGCGGCTCTTCGGTCAGCGGAACCTCATAGCTTTCGCCCGGCTCCATGATCTTTTCATAGAGATGCGTGCCATCCGCCGCCGTCACCCGCACCCAGGAGGGACGGACCGCGATCATCTGCAGACTTGGCGCGGCGTCTTCGACCACCTGCGGAACCGACGGAATCTGCGGCCCGATCAGTTCTTCTTTGCGCTGATAATCGGCAATCTGCACCTCGGGCAGTTCCGGTGGGCGGAAGCTGCCGACATTGCGCGGATCAAGGGTTGAGATCGGCGCATCGCGCGAAACTAACACTGGCACATCCAACGCCTGCGGACGATAGAGCCGGTCCAGCGCATCCGCGCTCGGCGCACCATCTTCGGCGCCCGGCTCTTCGGTGATCAGCGCCCCTTCGAGCGGATCGAGATCAGCCAGCACCACCGGCGCCTGTTCCACCGGTGCCAGCTGCACCCGCTGCACCTGCTTGAGCACGGTCCAGCCGCCATATCCGATGCCCGAGATCAGCGCGACCAGCACAATCAGCGAGCCGATGGCGCGCGGCTCGATCTGCGAAAACACCGACTCGCCGCCGGGAATGAAAGGCGTGTTGGGCGACATGAACGGGTCATGTCCGATGGACCCTTTGGTAATGACCTCGGAGCCGGACTTCTTGATGACCGAGGCCTGCGCCGACATGCCATGCGCCACCTCGAACCCGCTTTCGGCACAGAACGAGGCAAATGTCTCATCCGGGTCCATGCCAAGATACCGCGCATAAGAGCGGACATAGCCAGCGATGAAACCGGGCGTATCAAAGGCGGACGGGTCGGAGTTTTCGATGGCGGCGATGTAATTGGCCTTGATCCGCAATTCACGCTGCACATCCAGCAGCGACTTGCCCAACGTGGCCCGTTCGCCGCGCATGGTATCACCCAGTCGCAGCTCAAAGTCGTCAAACCCCTTGGGTCTCACGACGTCCGACTCCTCGGATTCAATACGTTGGGATCTACGCCCAATCATTCCTGCCGCCCCGTTTTGCCTGCCGCGAGTGTAAGCAGTGCATGGAATCGCCCCAATGCGATTCGTTCACGCTTATTGTTAACTCAACTGTAACACGCAGCTATGGGATTTGCATACTCAGCTAAGAGCTTATCCGGCAAGTTCGGCGCGATTTAGCGCACAATGTGACCATAATTGGTCCATCGCGTGCACCAATGCGTTCATTTCATCGGGGCCGTGAACCGGGGATGGGGTAAAGCGCAGCCGTTCGGTTCCACGCGGAACCGTCGGGAAATTGATCGGCTGGACATAGATGCCGTGATCTTCCAGCAGCATATCGCTCAACTTCTTGGTGTGAACCGGATTTCCGACCATCACCGGAACAATATGCGATCCGTGATCAATGAGCGGCAGTCCCAGCCCTTTCAGGCGCAGCTTGAGGACCTTGGCCTGGGTCTGGTGCTGCTCGCGCAATTCCGGCGCGCGCTTGAGGAAGGCAACCGAGGCCGCAGCCCCTGCCGCAACCGCCGGTGGCAGCGATGTCGTGAAGATGAAGCCCGGCGCGTAAGACCTGATCGCGTCACACATTTTGTCCGACGCCGCGATATAGCCGCCCATCACGCCAAAGGCCTTGGCCAGCGTGCCGTTGATGATGTCGATCCGGTGCGACAGACGGTCGCGCTCGGTCACGCCGCCACCGCGCGGGCCATACATGCCCACCGCGTGCACCTCGTCGATATAGGTCAGCGCGCCAAATTCGTCGGCCAGATCACAGAGCGCTTCGATCGGGCCGAAATCGCCATCCATCGAATAGACCGATTCAAAGGCAATCAACTTGGGCGCCTTGGGATCGTCGGCCTCGAGCAGCTCGCGCAGATGCGCCACGTCATTGTGACGAAAGACGCGCTTGGCCCCGCCATTGCGGCGCACGCCTTCGATCATCGAGGCGTGGTTCAGCGCGTCGGAATAGATGATGAGACCGGGAAACAGTTTGGGCAGCGTGCTGAGCGTCGCGTCATTGGCGATATAGGCCGAGGTGAACAGCAGCGCCGATTCCTTGCCATGCAGATCGGCCAGTTCAGCCTCAAGCTGTTTGTGATAGACCGTGGTGCCCGAGATGTTGCGGGTCCCGCCCGAGCCCGCGCCAGCGGCGTCGACCGCCTCGTGCATCGCGTTCAGGACAACCGGGTTCTGGCCCAAGCCAAGGTAGTCATTGCCACACCAGACCGTGATATTCTGCTGGGTGCCATCGGGACGGGTCCAGACCGCATGCGGGAAATGACCGTTGCGGCGCTCAATGTCGATGAACGTCCGGTACCGGCCTTCTTCATGCAGACGCGCAATGGCGGTATCAAGCTGTGCGGTATAGTCCAACATGCTTCTCCTTGGCTTCCGCCCCGATCTGACTCGGGGCGACGGTCCGGCGACCGCTTTTGCGTTAGAGGTGGATACATCCCCTACCCCGTTCAATCAATAGATTAGACAGGGGCGTCATGTCGCATCTTTGACTTCAATCAAGTCTAGCTGGACAGCCCTCGCCACCATGATACGGTCCAACCCGGAAAATCACAAAATCTTTCGGAGTTCACGAATGTCTCTTGCTGACGTGCTGGCACGAATCGACAGCGACCTGCCTGCGGCCACCGACCGCCTGATGGAGTTGCTGCGCATCCCGTCGATCTCAACCGATCCTGCCTATGCCGCAAACTGCGATCAGGCCGCCGACTGGCTGGTGCGCGACCTGCAGAGCAACGACATCAAGGCCGAAAAACGCGCCACCCCCGGCCATCCCATGGTGGTGGGCCATGTCGGTGACAGCGGCCCGCATCTGCTGTTTTATGGCCATTACGACGTGCAGCCGGTCGATCCGCTGGAGCTGTGGCAGCGCGCGCCGTTCGATCCAGACCTGCACGAGACCGAAAATGGCACCATCATCCGGGGCCGCGGATCGTCCGATGACAAGGGCCAGTTGATGACCTTTGTCGAGGCCTGCCGGGCCTGGAAAGCGGTGCATGGCACCCTGCCCTGCCGCATCACCTTCTTCTTCGAGGGCGAAGAAGAAAGCGGCTCGCCCTCGCTGGTGCCCTTCCTCGAGGCCCACAAGGACGAGCTGACCGCTGATCTGGCGCTGGTCTGCGACACCTCGATGGTGTCGCGCGGGGTGCCCTCGATCGCGGCGCAACTGCGCGGTATGCTGAAGGATGAGTTTACTATTGTCGGCCCCCGAATTGATCTGCATTCCGGCCATTACGGCGGCCCGGGCCTGAACCCCCTGCGCGAGATTTCCCGCATCATCGCCTCGTTCCACGATCCCGAAACCGGCCGCGTCGCGGTTGACGGGTTCTATGAGGGCGTGCATGAAGTGCCCGCCGAGCAGTTGCGCCAGTGGCAGAATTGCGGATTTGACGAGGCCGATTACCTGAAATCGGTGGGCTACAGCCAGCCCCATGGCGAACAGGGCTATTCCACGCTGGAACAGCAATGGGCGCGGCCCACGCTGGAGGTGAACGGCATCTGGGGCGGCTATAACGGCGCGGGCTCCAAAACGGTGATCCCGTCAGAGGCGCATTGCAAGCTGACCTGCCGGTTGGTGGGCGACATGGACCCCGATGCGCTGCGCGACAGGATCCGCAAACATGTGGAGGATCAGCTGTCGCCCGACGCCAAGGTGGTCTGGGACAATGATCTGGAAGGTTCGCGCGCCTCGGTGATGAATATCCACCGCCCCGAGTTCGAGGCCGCGCGCGGGGCGCTGTCGGACGAATGGAACCGCGAGGCGGTGTTCACCGGCATGGGCGGCTCGATCCCGGTTGTGGGGTTCTTCAAGGACATTCTCGGGATGGATGCAATGCTGATCGGCTATGCCAATGAGGATGACGCGATCCATTCACCCAACGAGAAATACGACCTCAACAGCTTTCACAAGGGCATCCGGTCCTGGGCGCGGGTGCTGGACGCGCTGACGCGGTCGTAGCTACTCGGGGATCAGGCGATTGATCACCGAGCGCTGGAACGCATCCAGAAACGACTGATCTGCGGGGGGTGGAGAGACCGCCCGCAGGCTGGCCTTGAGGTCGCGCATCAGGCCCGGATCGCGGTCGGTCACGATTCTTGCGATCTGAGCGCCACGTTCGCTGGCCAACCCGTCCGCCACCACATCCACCAGCCCCATTGCACAGGCCGCCTGAGCATCCAGATCGGGCGATTCGAGCAGGAATTGCAGGGCGCGCCCATAGCCCAGCCGCGCTGGCAGCCGCTTGGTCGCGCCCCCGCCCGGCATCGCGTCAAAACCCAGATGCCCGTCAGTGATCGCCGCGCTTTGCCCGGCCACGATCAGATCACAAGCCAAAGCAAGTTCCAGCCCGCCCAGACGACACTCGCCATCAACGCAGGCAATCACAACCTGCGGCAGCGCCGCCAGCCGGTCCAGCACAAGGCCCATGCGGCGGACAGCGGCGGTGAATGCCGCGCGATCCTGAAAGCAGACCTCAAGCATCTCCGCATCCAGCCCGGTGGAAAAGACATTCTTTTGTCCGCAGATCATCAGGCAACTGAACAGGCTGCCCGGCACCTCCAGCCTGGTCAGCGCCGCCTCCATAGCTGCCATCGTTGCCGCGTCGATGCCATTTGCCTGCGCTGGACGATCGAGCGTCCAGATCATCAGGCGGTCATCCCTGTGCACTTGCATACTCATCTACCCTCGCGCGGGCGGAATGCCCGGTTCCAATTGGAGGAAGGGCCGAGCCTCGGGTCAAGCCTGCGCGCAGCGCCTCCGCTCAGGGATCATGCGAGAAATCCAGCTCCACCCCTTCGTTGATCCCGTGATCGGACTGGCCGGGCGAGTCGTAAGCATCCTGATCATCCTGCCAGCTTTTGGTCTCGTCGCGCCAATGGGTCGGCAGTTCCTTCTTGGTGACGTTGCTGGCTTTAAGATCGGCCTCGAAGGTCTTGACACATTTCAGGAAAATTTTGTGGTGATTATCCTCATGCGCCTTGAGCTTCTTCCACATATTGTCCCATGTGCCTTTCTGCCCCTTGTTGCCTTTCGAGTAGTTTTTCCATTTTGGCATGGTGATGACGGGCTTGGCGGTCACGGTGATGGTCTTGATATGGCCGTCCAGTTGATAGGTGGCCGATTTCGACTGGTTCGACCGGTAACGCCCCCAGAACTTGCGTTTGTTGAGCGCTTTGAAGACCTGTTCGATGGTCTTGCCCCCGACCGAATAGATCACCAGCTTGGGCTTTGAGATCGCCTGCTTGACCTCAGGCGGATCGGGCGGGATATCCGCCAGTTCGACGCCCTGCTTGTAGCCGCCCAGCTGCTTGTTGTCATAGTCGCTGGCCGCTTTTTCAATCGCGTCCTTGGCTTTCTTCTGCTCTTTGACAAACGCCGCCTTGTCGAGGCCGTCCTTGCCCTCCAGATCCTTCACCACCTTGACCAGCGCCTCGAGCGACAGCGCGTAGAGCTTGCGCAGATACTTTTCCAGCGCGATCACCATGCGGTTCCATTCCGCCTGACGGTTCTTGGTGCTCTTGGACAGTTCCTTCCATTTCGGAATGTCCATCACCGGCTTGAGCGTGACGGTGATCTCGGTCACTTTCTTGGACTTGTCGTATTTGGGCACAAGCGAGACATTTGGCCGGTAGCCCCCCCATGTGTCACGCTTGTCGAGGATCGTGGTCAGCGCATCCAGATCATTGCCGGAAATGGTGAAGACCTTCTTTCTGGGCTTCTGGTTCTTGGTCTTGATCTTGGTCGGCATGGTCGGTCTCCCCCCGTCGTGGGCCGAAATAGACCCGCAGGGCACAATACCACGTTCCCGAACAGGTCAACTGCGAACTGGATTACCGAATGAAAGGGAAAATGGCGCGGTTGACGGGGCTCGAACCCGCGACCTCCGGCGTGACAGGCCGGCACTCTAACCAACTGAGCTACAACCGCGCATCGTTTTCATGGACCGCTTGTCCCGGGTCCGGGGATGACAGCAGTGGCGCGGTTGACGGGGCTCGAACCCGCGACCTCCGGCGTGACAGGCCGGCACTCTAACCAACTGAGCTACAACCGCCCGCTGTCTGCCCGGTCGCCCGAGCGTTTGCGTGTATTATGGGCAGCACGGTGCAGCGTCAAGCACGCAATCGTACTTTTTTCGGATCGATCTTACGATTTCGCAACCCGGCCCCGGTCCGCCACGCAATCACCGTGCTGGCAAGGGCGTGAACTCGGCATCGTCCCCCGGTGGCAGGCGGAATCGTCCATGCGCCCAGTCGCCCGCGCGCCATGCCTCTTTGGCGGCATCAATACGGTCGCGCGACGAGGCGACAAAGTTCCACCAGATATAGCGCGGCCCGCTGAACGCCGCGCCGCCCAACATCATCAGCCGCGCGCCCTGCGGGCCCGCTTTCAGGCTCAACCGGTCACCGGGGCGAAAGACCATCATCCGGCCCGCCTCGAAGCTTTGGCCACCAACGCTCACCTCGCCGTCGACCACGTAAACCCCGCGATCCTCGTGATTGTCGGGCAGCGGAATGGCGGCATTCGGGTCCAGCAGCGCATCGACATAGAACATCTCGGAGGGGGTGGCGACCGGCGCGTGCGCGCCCCAGGCATCGCCGAGGATCAGGCGCACCTGCTTGCCCTCGCCCTCGAGCAACGGCAGCGCATCAGCCGGTGCGTGTTCGAACGCAGCCGGATCGTCCTCCTGCGCGTCCGGCAGGGCCAGCCATGTCTGGATGCCGAACATCTCCATCGGCCCGCGCCGGGCTTCGCCATCGGTGCGCTCGGAATGGGTGACACCGTTTCCGGCGATCATCAGGTTCACCGCACCGGGCGTGATCCACCGATCGATCCCCATCGAATCGCGGTGATGCAGGCGGCCCTTGTAGAGATAGGTCACCGTGGCCAGACCGATATGGGGATGCGGGCGCACGTCGATCCCCTGCCCGGTCAGAAACTCGGCCGGTCCCATCTGGTCGAAGAAGATGAACGGGCCGACCATTTGCCGCCTGGGCGCAGGCAGTGCGCGGCGCACCTCGAACCCGCCGACATCACGGGTTCGCGGGACAATGACGGTTTCGATCGCGTCCACGGCATCGCCGGTGGGTATGGCTATATCGAGGGCGGGGTTCCAACTCATGACCTGACTCCGTTTCTGCCTCTCCGGGACCGGGGCATTAGCGCATGCGGACCGTCCTGCGACAAGTCCGCGCCCGCATCCTTGCACTCGACCAGAGGCCAGCAATCTGGCTAAGCTACATAAATTCAATACGTCCAACCCGTTCGGGGCGGGTCCAAAGGGCAGCCAATCAGGGCGCGCGCACCAAGGGAGGAACCGGATGCAGCAGAATTTCACGCTGGGCATCGAAGAGGAATATCTGCTGGTCGACAAGGACAGCGGCGCGCTGGCCACCGCCCCCGAGGCGCTGATGGCCGCCTGTCAGGCCGAGTTCGAAGGCCAGGTCAGCCCGGAATTCCTGCAATGCCAGATCGAGGTCGGCACCCGCCCCCATGTCACCATCGCCAGCGCTCGCGATGACCTGAAACGGCTGCGCGCCTGCGTCTCGTTGCATGCGGCGAAACACAATCTGGCGCCCATTGCGGTGTCCTGCCATCCGTTTGCGAACTGGAAGGACCAACCGCATACCCGCAAAGACCGCTATGACGCGCTGCAACACGCTTTGGGCGGTGTGGCGCGGCGGATGCTGATCTGCGGCATGCATGTCCATATCGGTGTCGCCGACAAGGCCCTGCGCGCCGATCTGATGCCACAGCTCAGCTACTTCCTGCCGCATCTGCTGGCGCTTTCCACCTCCTCGCCGTTCTGGAACGGTGAGGATACCGGGCTGGCCTCTTATCGGCTGACCGTGTTCGACAATCTGCCCCGCACCGGCCTGCCGCCCAAATTCGACAGCTGGTCGGAATATCAGCGCGCCACCGGCACGCTGATCGAGATGGGCGTGATCGAGGACACCACCAAGATCTGGTGGGACCTGCGCCCGTCTCATAGCTATCCGACGCTAGAGACGCGGATCATGGATGTGCAGCCCCGGCTCGAACACACGCTGGCGCTGGCCGCCCTCAATCAGGCGCTGATCCGCATGCTGTGTCGGCTGAAATCGCGCAATCTGCGCTGGCGCACCTATGACCGCTTCCTGATCGGCGAGAACCGCTGGCGGGCGCAACGCTATGGGGTCAGCGAAGGGATGATCGATTTCGGCGACCGCTCGATCAAGCAGATGAGCCTGCTGGTCGATGAGTTGATGGGCATGCTGGCCGAGGACGCCGAAGCGCTGGGAACGCTGGGCGATCTGGCCCGCCTGCGCCGCATCGCCGAAGGCGGCACATCGGCCACCCGCCAGCGCCGCGTCCACGCCGAAGCCAGCGCGCGTGGCGATGATCCCGGACAGGCGGTGGTGAAACATCTGATCGAGGAATTTCACGCCGATCTCTGAGGGGCATCGACGAGGGATGTCGACCGCCACCCAAGCGCAATTGCCACGGCGAGAGGCGGAGACCCGCCTTCACTTTGCATTCCTGCAAAGGGCATTTGCGGGATTGTCGCTTGATCATGCGGGATCGCGCCCGTATTAATTTAACACCCGTTCATTTTCGAACCATGCCGGTAGAGGAGACCTCATGGATTTCGCCCTGACCGAGGAACAGAGCGCTGTTTTCGATATGGCCCATGCCTTCGGGCAGGAGCAGATCGCGCCTTTTGCCCGTCAGTGGGAGGCTGACGGCACCATCCCCAAGGATCTCTGGCCGCAGGTCGGTGCCTTGGGGTTCGGCGGGCTTTACGTGTCCGAGGACGGCGGCGGCGCCGGGCTCGGACGGTTGGACGCGACGCTGGTGTTCGAGGCGCTGTCGATGGCCTGCCCCTCGGTCGCGGCCTTCCTGTCGATCCACAACATGTGCGCCAAGATGCTGGATATGTTTGCCGATGACGCGTTGAAAGAGCGCATCATGCCCGATGTGCTGAGCCTGAACACCGTACTCAGCTATTGCCTGACCGAACCCGGCTCCGGCTCGGACGCCGCGGCGCTGAAAACCCGCGCCGAACGCACCAATGAGGGCTATACGCTGAACGGCACCAAGGCCTTCATCTCGGGCGGCGGCTATTCCGATGCCTATGTCTGCATGGTACGCACCGGTCAGGACGGCCCCAAGGGCATCTCGACCGTCTATGTCGAGGATGGCACGCCCGGCCTCAGCTTTGGCGCACTGGAACAGAAGATGGGGTGGCAAAGCCAGCCCACCGCGCAGGTGCAGTTCGACGACTGCAAAATCCCGGCGGGCAATCTGGTCGGCAGCGAGGGCGACGGGTTCAAATATGCGATGATGGGGCTGGATGGCGGACGGCTGAACATCTCTGCCTGCTCACTGGGGGCCGCGCAGACCGCGCTGAACATGACGCTGCAATACATGTCCGAACGCAGGGCTTTTGGCCAGAGCATCGACCAGTTTCAGGGGCTGCAATTCCGCCTTGCGGATATGGAGATCGAGTTGCAGGCCGCCCGCACCTTTCTGCGGCACGCAGCGTGGAAGCTGGACACGGGCGCACCCGATGCCAGCAAGTTCTGCGCCATGGCCAAGAAGTTCGTTACCGAGACCGGATCGAAGGTGGTGGACCAATGCCTGCAACTGCATGGCGGTTATGGCTATCTGGCCGATTACGGGATCGAAAAGCTGGTGCGCGACCTGCGGGTACATCAGATACTGGAAGGCACCAACGAGATCATGCGGGTGATCGTGGCCCGACACATGCTCGCCAATCGCTGAGGGACCATGGCCGATATTTATATCCGCACCACCGGTCGCGCGGGCCGGATCACCCTGACCCGCCCGCAGGCGCTGAATGCGATGACCTATGAGATGTGCCTCGGCATCGACACGGCGATGCGCAATTGGCGCGAGGATGATGCGGTCGATCTGGTGATCCTGGATGCGACGGGCGACAAGGCGTTTTGCGCGGGCGGCGATATCGCCGAGTTGTATGAGACCGGCACCAGGGGCGATTATCACTATGGCCGCCGCTTCTGGCGCGATGAGTATCGCCTGAACGCACTGATCCATGAATACCCCAAACCGGTGGTGAGCTTCCTGCAAGGCTTCACCATGGGCGGCGGGGTCGGCATCGGCTGTCACGGCTCGCATCGGGTGGTCTGCGACAGTTCGCGCATTTCGATGCCCGAGGTCGGCATCGGACTGGTGCCGGATGTGGGCGGCTCGCTGATGCTGGCGCAGGCGCCGGGGCGGCTGGGCGAGTATCTGGCGGTTACCGCGCATCGGATGGGGCCGGATGACGCTATTCTGGTCGGGTTTGCCGATCACTATATCCCGCAGGATCAATGGGGCGATCTGATCGAAATGCTCGAAAGTTCGGGCGATGCGACGCATGTTGAAACCCATGCGCGCCCTGCCCCGGTTGGAGATCTGCGTGGTCAGGAGCCCGAGATCGACCAACTCTTCGACGGCGACACGCTGGATGATATCCTGACTCATCTGCACACGCAGGACAGTGAATTGGCACAGCGCGCGCTGAGGGCCATGTCCCGCCATTCGCCTCTGTCGATGGCCTGCGGTATCGAGATTCTCCACCAGTTGCGCGGACATGCGCCCAGCATCCGCAGGGCTCTGGAACTGGAATACCGCTTTACCGCACGCGCGATGGAGTATGGCGACTTTCTGGAAGGCATCCGCGCCCAGATCATCGACAAGGACCGCAACCCGCACTGGCAATATGCTGACATGGTGGTCCCGGAACAGGCAGTGTCGCAGATGCTGCTGCCTTTGGCGCAAGAGCCGCTCACATTCGAGGAGGAAACCACATGAGGATCGGATTTATCGGATTGGGCAACATGGGCGCGCCCATGGCGGCCAACCTCGCCGGAGCCGGGCATGATCTGCACGGGTTCGACACCGCCGCGGTCGCGGTCGCGGGTGTCACGATGGTCGAGAGCGCCACAGCCGCCGCCACCGGGGCCGATGTGGTGATCACCATGTTGCCCAATGGCGCGATCCTGCGCGCGGTGGCCGCCGAGGTCCTGCCCGTAATGGAACCCGGCGCAACCCTTGTCGATTGCTCGACCGTTGATGTGGACAGCGCCCGCGACGTGGCGGATCAGGCCACGCAGACCGGGCTGCTCTTTGTCGATGCGCCGGTCTCGGGTGGTGTCGGCGGCGCCAGCGCCGGAACGCTGACCTTCATGGCAGGTGGCTCGGACGATGCCTTTGCCAAGGCGGCACCGCTATTTGAGATCATGGGCCAGAAGGCCGTGCATTGCGGCGAGGCAGGCGCGGGTCAGGCGGCCAAGATCTGCAACAACATGATCCTGGGCGTCACCATGATCGCCACCTGCGAGGCCTTTGCGCTGGCTGACAAGCTGGGGCTCGACCGGCAAAAGATGTTCGACGTGGTCAGCACGTCCTCGGGGTATAGCTGGACGATGAACGCCTATTGCCCCGCGCCCGGTGTTGGCCCGCAATCGCCCTCGGACAATGACTATCAGCCCGGTTTTGCCGCCGAGTTGATGCTCAAGGACCTGCGCCTGAGCCAGCAGGCCGCCGAAAGCGCCGATGCCGACACACCTTTGGGCCAAGCGGCAACCGCTCTCTACGAGCAGTTCGTCGAGGCCGAAGACGGCATGGGTCGCGATTTCTCGGCCATGCTGCCCAGGTTTGTGCAACGGGGGCGTAGATGACTCCCCCTCCCACGCTCTGCGCGGCACCTGAGCGTTTCAGAACTTGACGTTGCAACCTTCGAAGAACGCAAGAATTTCGTCGGTCAGGAACCCCTTGCCGGTGGCAACTTGAACCAGTTCAAACGCGCAACCATTGTTGACCTCGACGACAACCGGGCCGGTGTCGGTAAGCGCAATATCTGTAGAGCCAAAGCGGTTCGCGCTATGAAGCAGGGCAACGGTTTCGTTCAGTTCCCGCAGAGCTTGCCAGTCAGGCAGGCATTCGCCCATCAGAATGCGTTCCGAATTCGGTAACGCGTCGTGGCGCTGCAATATTCCGTCATTTTGGGTGACAATCGAACAAATCTCACCGGTGTCTGGTTTGAGTTCGCACAGGACATTTCCAGACCTCCAGAAGTTGTCCGCAACATTTCCTGACATCGGCAATTTGAGCAAAGTAAATGGAACCGACAGCCCATCGTCGTTGATGAGGTTCAAGCAGCGAACGGTTGCGGTGCTTTCGGTGATCCCCTCAAAGAAGGAATGCGGTCTCAGGCAACGTTGCAGCAAATAGGTCTGGTCACCGAAAACGTCATCGAACAACTGCGCGTAGGTCACCGGTTCCTGACCATCTATCAGGACATGCGTGTCGGTACAGCCCGAGATTCGAAACGCGCCCGCGCTCCACATACCGTCCATGTTTTTTGCAAAGAGCGGAAAATCGGAGCAGGTTGCAAAGAATGCCTTGATGTCGTTGGCACAGGTGAGTTTTGAGAGTTTGGGATAAAGTCGATTGCTGCGGTCGAAAATGGCGACATTCTGCGGTGTCGCCACGCCACACTGACTAAGCAACGCGGCTGACACGAACTTATCCTCGCTCACCGACCACCACCTAATGTCATTGCATTGGTTCACAAGTGGCCAGTGGATATAGGCGGACAGGAACCTTTTTCGATCCGCATCATCCCATTTTGCAATATCATACAATCCGTATTGCAGATATTCCCGAAACTTGAGCTTGCCCCGCCCGCGGCGAAATTTGAGATAATCCAGACCAATCGCAATCGGGTTTCGACCCGAGGCCCTGGACGCAGCGGCCAAATTCTTTGTCAGATCAGTCTGACCCTTGGCCTCGATCAGTTGAATATCCTTCGCATATGCAGACATAACGCTACCCTGAATCGCCTAATTGTTTCTGAAATTGAAACCTGCCTGTAGCAGAAATTAGACAACAATGAGGCGCATCTGTGTTTCCTTCACTAAGCGCTACTCTGCCGCGACACGTTCCGGGTTGAGCATGTCTTTCAGATAATGCCCGGTATGGCTGCGCGGTTCTGCGACGACCTGTTCGGGCGTGCCCGTGGCCACGATCTCACCCCCGCCATCACCGCCTTCGGGGCCGATATCAATGATCCAGTCGGCGGTTTTGATGACATCGAGATTATGTTCGATCACCACAACCGTGTTGCCCTGATCGACCAGTTCATGCAGCACTTCCAACAGCTTGCGGACATCTTCGAAATGCAGCCCCGTGGTGGGCTCATCGAGGATGTAAAGCGTGCGGCCGGTTGAGCGCTTGCTGAGTTCCTTCGACAGTTTCACCCGCTGTGCCTCGCCGCCCGAGAGCGTGGTCGCCTGCTGGCCGACCTTGATATAGCCCAGACCAACGCGCGCCAGCGCATCCATCTTGTCGCGGATCGAGGGCACCGCCTTGAAGAAATCCTGCGCATCTTCCACCGTCATATCCAGAACATCGGCGATACTCTTGCCCTTGAACTTGATCTCCAAGGTTTCGCGGTTATAGCGCGCGCCCTTGCAGGTTTCGCAGGTCACATAAACGTCGGGCAGGAAATGCATCTCGATCTTGATGACCCCGTCGCCCTGACAGGCCTCGCAGCGCCCACCCTTGACGTTGAAGCTGAACCGCCCCGGCTTGTAGCCGCGCGTCTTGGCCTCGGGCAGGCCGGCGAACCAGTCGCGGATCGGGGTGAAGGCCCCGGTGTAAGTCGCTGGATTGGAACGTGGAGTCCGCCCGATGGGCCGTTGGTCAATGTCGATCACCTTGTCCAGATGTTCCAGCCCCTTGATGGTCTCGCAGGGCGCGGGCGTCTGGCGCGCGCCGTTCAGCCGCATCGAGGCGGTCTTGAACAGCGTCTCGATCGTGAGCGTCGATTTGCCCCCGCCCGACACGCCGCTGACGCAGACAAACTTGGCCAGCGGGAATTCAGCGGTGACGTTTTTGAGGTTGTTGCCGGTGGCATTGACCACCTTGACCTTTTTCTTGTTGCCCTTGCGCCGCTTGGCGGGCACCGCAATCTCTCGGGTGCCGGACAGGTATTGCCCGGTGATCGAGCTTGCATCACCGGCAACCACATCCGGCGTGCCATGACTGACCACCTGCCCGCCATGCACCCCGGCACCGGGACCGATATCAAAGACGTAATCAGCCGCGCGAATGGCCTCTTCGTCATGTTCGACCAAAATCACCGTATTGCCCTGATCGCGCAGGTTCTTGAGCGTGCCCAGCAGCCGGTCATTGTCGCGCTGATGCAACCCGATCGAGGGTTCGTCGAGCACATAAAGCACACCCGTCAGCCCCGAGCCGATCTGGCTGGCCAGCCGGATTCGCTGGCTCTCGCCGCCGCTCAAGGTGCCACTTGAACGGGACAGTGTAAGGTACTCCAATCCCACGTTATTCAGGAATCCCAGCCGTTCGCGGATTTCCTTGACGATGGCACGGGCGATCTCTTGCTTTTGCTGGCTCAGGTGGTTCGGCACGTCCTCAATCCAGGCCAGCGCCTGACGGATCGACATCTGCACCACCTGCCCCACATGCAGGCCCGCGATCTTCACCGCCAAGGCCTCGGGGCGCAGCCGGTAGCCCTCGCAGGTGCCGCAGGGACGGTTGTTCTGGTAGCGCTCGAATTCTTCGCGGATCCAGTTCGAATCCGTCTCGCGATAGCGGCGTTCCATGTTGGGGATCACCCCCTCGAACACCCGCGTGACCTGATAGACCCGCCCGCCCTCGTCATAGCGGAACGGGATTTCGTCGTCGCCGGACCCATAGAGGAAGACCTGCTGCACATGGGCTGGCAGGTCCTTCCATTTGGCGTTCTTGTCGAACTCGTAATGACGCGCGATGGCCTCGATGGTCTGCAGGAAATAGGGTGATTTGCCCTTGCGCCAGGGGGCCAGCGCGCCGTCGTAGACTTTCAGCCCCTGATCCGGCACCACGAGGCGTTCGTCAAAGAACAGTTCCACCCCCAGCCCGTCACACTCGGGACAGGCCCCAAAAGGCGCATTGAAGGAGAACATCCGCGGTTCGATCTCGGGGATGGTGAAGCCGCTGACCGGGCAGGCGAAGTTCTCGGAAAAGGTGATCCGTTCCGCCTCGCCCGATTCTTCTTTGCCCGCTGATCCCGCCCGCGGAGCCGTCTCAAGCACCGCAATGCCGTCGGCCAGATCAAGCGCGGTGCGCAGGCTGTCGGCCAACCGGGTTTCCATGCCCTCGCGGACCACCAGCCGGTCGACCACCACGTCGATATCGTGGCGGAACTTCTTGTCCAGCGTCGGCGGCTCGTCCAACTCGTAGAATTCGCCATCAACTTTCACGCGCTGAAACCCCTGCTTGCGCAGTTCCAGAAACTCTTTTTTGTACTCGCCCTTGCGGTCGCGCACGATGGGGGCCAGCAGATAGCCGCGTGTGCCCTCCTCCATGGTCATGATGCGATCAACCATGTCCTGCACCTGCTGCGCCTCGATGGGCAGGCCGGTTGCAGGGCTGTAGGGCGTGCCCGCGCGGGCAAACAGCAGCCGCATATAGTCGTAGATCTCGGTCACGGTGCCCACGGTGGAGCGTGGGTTTTTCGACGTCGTCTTCTGCTCGATCGAGATCGCCGGGGACAGACCACTGATATGGTCCACATCCGGTTTTTCCATCATATCAAGGAATTGACGGGCATAAGCGCTGAGCGATTCCACGTAACGCCGCTGCCCTTCGGCATAGATCGTATCAAACGCCAGCGAGGATTTCCCCGAACCAGAAAGCCCGGTGATCACCACAAACTGATCGCGCGGAATGTCCACGTCGATACTCTTGAGATTATGCTCGCGCGCGCCGCGCACCTCGATGTTTTTCAGCTCAGCCATGATGCCCTCGGTTCACCGGTTAACACATAGTGAACCGCGTGTGAGTCTCCAACAAAAAAATAAGAACGTTACGGGAACATCACCCAGCGGCACGCAGGCGCGCCAAGAATAGATGCACCAGCAGGCCGGACAGGAGCAGCAACGTGACCGCGCCCGCCATGGCCCAATAGCCCGAGAGCGTCAGCAAGGCCACCATCAGCGGTGTGCCAATGCCATTGCCCAGATTGCCGGTCTGGGCCAGCGCACCCTGGGCATAGGCCCGGTCGACCACGGTGCTGTTCAGTTGCGGGATGGCGGCAAAACTTGCGCCCTGGATCAACCCCATCGAGGCCGCCAGCACCAGACAGGCGGCGGGGTCGCCGGGCATGGCCCAGAGCCAGAGCATGGCCAATGCGCTGAGCCCAAAGCCCAGTTGGACCACCTGCACCGCCCGCAGATAGCGCAGAAGCAGCACGCCGATACTCATCGACGACAGGATGCTGGCCAGTGGCATCGCGCCCACGACAAAACCGCGCCATTCCGGCGCGATGAAGGGTGGGATAACGGTCAGGATCGACACGAAACAGGCGGTGTAGAACAGCCAGCCCGCGGCCGGTGCGCTCATCCAGGGTGAGCGGTAGATGGTCATATGCAACCCGGGCAGCGCGGCGAGGCGTGGCATCTCTTGCCGCGGCAGCGCAGGCACGCTGCGCAAGGCCCGATGCAGGATCAGGGCCAGCGCCGCCATGATCAGGGCGTGCGCCGCAAAAAGCCCCCGCACCCCGTAATGATCCACCAAAGGCAACCCGAACCAGGCCAGCAGCGTGAAGGAGACGCCAAAGAACGTCCCCCACAGCGTCATCGCCGCGCCCCGGTGCCGCTCGGCGCTGATCTGCGCGATCAGCGTGGGCGCGGCCACCACCAGCCCCAGATGCGACAGGCCTTCGATGGCGCGGCTGAGCAGAAACAGCCCGAAGGACAGCTCCAGCGCCTGCAGCCCCGACATACCCGCCCCGATCCAGAGCGCACCAACCAGCGCCCGGCGAAATCCGATGGCCGCAACCACCGCCCCGGCGAGAATGCCAAAGAGGATACCCAGAACCGCGACCATCGACACGGTGAATCCCAGCCATGGACCGGCCCCCGGATAAAGCGCCTCCATCCGGTAGAAGACCACGCTGATCTTACCATATTGCGCCGCCGCGCCCAGCCCGGCCAGCCAGATCAGCAGGATCAACCCCCAACGGGTCCGCTCAATCGTCACGAGATGTCTTTCGGGCCAGCGCCCAGGCGCAGATCGGGAAGTCCGGATCATTGTCCAGACTGTCCCGGTCAGGGTCGTATCGGGGCGGCCAGTCGGGCTCCAGATTGCGCAGCGCTGCCCGACGGTTGCCCCATTGATGCGCCTCGATTTCCTGCTCTGCGAAACCGCATTCGATCAGCAGGTTGCGCAACCCGTTTGCCGACCAGCGCGAGTTGTCTTGAGGGGCGGCGTGAAACGGAATGAAGAAGGGCACCGCCAGCCAGAAATGCCCTCCCGGCCTGAGCATCTCGATCACGTTCAGCGTCGCCTCATAGGGGCGGTCCAGATGTTCCCAGACCTGATTGGCCAGCACCAGATCGAACTGGCGCGGCTGTCCGGCAGGATCCAGAACCGGACCGGCGCAGATGTCATGCGCCGGATAGCGAAAGCTGTCATAGGAGCGAAACGGGAATTGCCGCCCCCATTTGCCGGATATCTCGGCCACCTCCAGCCGCTCGGGCTGCAGGTTCCGGATCAGCTGGCGACTGGACCGATTCATTACAATTCTGTTCAGGCTGGACATCGCGTTCCGTCGATTTCGCCGCGACTTAAACAGGCGTCCCGCACAAGGTCCAGCCCGAAGACTCTCCTCATACGCCTTTCATGATGTGCTGGCGGTCATACATGGTGGGAACCCTTAGCCTGCCTGCAGTCTCCTACATGTGACCTGCCCCCCGAAACTTCCCTGTCCTTAATATAGAGATTGCTCAACCAGTTCGCGCGCACCTTGGCGCTCAACCTTCCTGGTTGTGTCGGTTGCGAAGCCCTCTGGCCTCCCTCCCAGAGGTTTTGGAACCAGTTGCTCCGAAATCCTACGTGCCTCCCAAAGCGCTTTCCGCTACGCAAGATGCTCGGCCATCTGGGTCGGTGTCAGTTCCGACCGCATCAGATTCTCGTCAATCTCCCAACGCGGACAGACGCAAAAATGGCAGTAGTTATGCCGTTTTCCTTTCTGACGTTACGTCTCATCGCAGCCGCAGTTCACGATGTATATTGACGTAAAGGTAAGCTATGCATCGATTTTTTGACTGCCCGGTCAAAAAGTGACGCAAAACACCGGCTTCTTCCCCCTTACGACAACCAACTCTTCTTCTAGATGCAGGTTGTCGCTGTGGATCGCCACTCACGGATTGAAGGTCCTTGAGCCCTCTCCCTCAGGGTTCGGACAAGATCCACAGCGGCAAATTTGAAAGCCCTGATGTTGAAGGAATCTGAAGATGCAAATCAAATCATTTCTCAACCGCTTTAAGGCAGCGGAACCGGGTCGAACTCCGGTTTCAAGTGATACGGATGACGCCTCATCGACCAAATGCGACAGGCCACCCTTGTTAAAGAAGTCAGAGCTAACAGCGATATTCCAATCTGTGCTTGATGAAAAACGGCACGACCTAGCTTCACGGCATAGGTGAAATCCGCGACCGGGCTACTATTCACGCTGTTCCTGCTAATCGGGGAACATTGAAACCTGGTCGCCTTTAGCTCAAATCTGGGTGGAACGCCCAGAAATGAGAAGACCCCGCACCAAGCACAACCGGTACGAGGTCAATAGCACCCTCGGGTAGGGGCGAGCGGTTCACGGGGATTGCCGAACACAGAAGTTGACGAGATGGCAGCGACAGTCCAGCCGTGGGAACAAAGCCGGGCGACCCCCTGCCCGGCTGTTTTTTTTCATCAAGACCACGGCTTACATGTGAATGACTTTGCCATAGGCGTCCAGCACGCTTTCATGCATCATCTCGCTGAGCGTCGGATGCGGGAAGACGGTCTGCATCAGGTCCTCTTCGGTGGTTTCCAACTGGCGGCCCACCACATAGCCCTGGATCAGCTCGGTCACTTCGGCACCGATCATATGCGCGCCCAGAAGCTCTCCGGTCTTGGCGTCGAACACAGTCTTGATCAGCCCCTGGGGCTCGCCCAACGCGATCGCCTTGCCATTGCCGATGAAGGGGAAGCGGCCCACCTTGATGTCGTATCCCAGTTCCTTGGCCTTGGCCTCGGAATAGCCGACGCTGGCCACCTGCGGCTGGCAATAGGTGCAGCCCGCGATGCTTTCTGGCTTCACGGCGTGCGCGTGTTTGCCTGCAATCAGTTCGGCAACCATCACGCCCTCATGAGAGGCCTTATGCGCCAGCCAGGGCGCACCCGCGATATCACCGATGGCATAGAGCCCATCCACACCGGTGCGGCAGAATTCATCGGTGATGACATGGGTGCGGTCGATCTTGACGCCCAACGCCTCAAGGCCAAGCCCCTCGACATTGCCGACAATGCCCACGGCAGAGATCACGGTGTCGAACTCGTGTTTCGCCACCTTGCCGCCGGCCTCGATATGCGCGGTGACCTTGCCTTTGGCGCGGTCCAGCTGCTTGACCATGGATTTCTCCATGATCTTCATGCCCTGCTTCTCAAAGGCCTTTTTGGCGAAAGCGCTGATCTCGGCATCTTCGACCGGCAACACCCGGTCCATCACTTCGACCACTGTCGTATTCGCACCGAGCGTGTTGTAGAAACTGGCAAATTCGATGCCGATCGCGCCCGAGCCGATGACCAGCAGCTTCTTGGGCATATGCGGCGGCAGCAGCGCGTGCTTGTAGGTCCAGACCAGATCGCCATCAGCCTCAAGCCCCGGCAATTCACGCGCCCGCGCGCCGGTGGCGACGATGATGTTCCTGGCGGTGAGTTCTTCGGTTCCCTTGTCGGTCTTGACGCTGACGCGGCCTTTGGCGGGGATCGTCCCTTCGCCCATGACAACCGTCACCTTGTTCTTTTTCAGCAGGTGCCCGATGCCCCCGCTAAGCTGGTTGGCCACGCCGCGGGATCGCTGCACGACCGCGTCCAGATCATAGCCGACCTTGCCTGCGGACAGGCCGAACTCCTTGGCGCGCTCCATCAGGTGGAACACTTCGGAACTGCGCAGCAGCGCCTTGGTCGGGATGCAGCCCCAGTTCAGGCAGATGCCGCCCAGATGCTCGCGCTCGACCACGCAGGTCTTGAGCCCCAGTTGCGCGGCCCGAATGGCGGCCACATAGCCGCCCGGGCCCGAGCCGATTACGATCAGATCATAGGATTGTGCAGCCATGTTTCCCTCTCGGCGCCGGTCCGTGAAATTTAGTTTAGCATTAAACTAGTTTTCGCGGCGCATCAACAACCCTTGGGGAAAGAAAATGCGTCGCGGGGTTAAGTTGCGGATATCCGCTGGACATCACCCTATACGCATCCTCTGATGCTGGCTAGAACGCGGCCACACCCATTGCACCGCGACCTTGCCGGAGGCCCCTGAAAGATGGCGAAAACACTGAAAGATCTTGTGCTGGCGCTGCTCAACGCAACGCTGATCCTGCTGGCGCTGTGCCTGTTTCTGGCATGGAAGACCGTCGACGGTGCAAACCAGATCGCCGACACGGTTGAGAAGACCGTGCAGGCGATGACCCCCGTGCGCACCGGGATGCAGGAGGTCGTGGCGCAGCTTGAAGGATTGCGGGGCGATCTGGATGCGCTCGACAAAGAGACGTCGCTGAACGATCTGCCACAATTGGCCGAGATCCAGTCCCAGCTGGATGCGCTGAGCGTGCAACTCAGCGAAGCGCAAATGCGAATCGATGATCTGTCCGACAGGCCCGGCCAGTTGCTGGACGAGGCCATTACAGCGACAGCAGATGCCGTCGCCACGCGGCTGGCCGCCTTGCGCGGTTGCGTCCCGGCGCCGTCTTAGACGGCGGCGGACTGCAATTCGCGAACGGTTGCGCCATACCCGCCACTGGACACAAACGCCATTTCCTGCGGCGTCGTCTCGCGGCTCAGCGCTTCGTTGCGGTAAGGAAACCGGCCAAACTGTCGGATGATCTGGCGATGCGCCTGCGCGTGCAACATGTTCGCCGCACCCGTTTCGGGCATCCGCTGACACAGAAGACGCACGCAGCGCTCCTGATCACAGAGGCTTTCCGAATGCATCATCGGCAGGTAGAAAAACTGCCGTGCGGGTTCGTCGATCCGCATATCCCAACCCTTGTCCACCGCGCATTTCGCTGCTGCCAGGGCGGCACGGTCCGAGGCAAATGCCCGTCCCTCGCCCCGGAACATGTTCCGCGGGAACTGATCCATCAGGATAATGTATGCAAGCGCGCCGCTGGGATATGTCAGCCAAAGGGCAAAGCGCCCTTCACATGCTGCCTCCCAGGCGGACAAGAACTTTTCGCGAATCTGCTGATCCAGCGCCTCGTCTTGTCGGTACCACCCGTCTTCACCGATTTCGTCTAACCAAAAACTCAGTACTTCTTCAGGACCTACCATGTCCTCACTCCACCTTTCGTTAGCCCCCCAAAGGCATATGCAGAGTAACACTTTTTTTGCAGCCCCGATACAGTCACGAATTGCAACAAGGCCTGACTGTTGCGATTGTTTCCGGGGAAATGCACAAATTTTCACCCTGAATGTGAAGTTATTAACATTTTTATGAACGGTTTGCGGTAACAGACCGTCCGGCGCGCGCGATTGTTTCCAAATTGCACTGTGACATTCCGGCATAACCGCCCGAAAAAGTGAAACAATGCGTGATCCGGATCGCGCATTGTCGCCGCTGGTGCCGGACATTCGGGGCAATCAGGCCGGTTGATCGGCCTCCTGTTCCTCCAATTCGGCCTCGATTGCCACCTCTTGGGCGACCTCCATCGCCACCTGAGTCGCTATCGGACCCATCGGCGACATGGTCCCGGTTTCCTCGACCGGCACAGCGGCACGCTGGGTCATCCGGAAGGCAGCATAAAGCGCCAGTGCGATCAGCAGCACCGCGATGAACAGGAAGAAACCCGGCGGGCCGAAGACCTGATCGCTCATCAGCCAACCGGTGATCAGCGGACCGGCAATCGCGCCGAGGCCGTTGATGAACACCAGCCCGCCCGAGGCCGCCGCCATGTCGTCATGGTCCAGAAAGTCGTTGGTATGCGCCAGCAGCAGCGAATAGAGCGGGTTCGACATGCCACCGATCACGAAAGCCGCCAGCAGCAGAATGGCGAAATGGCTACCCAACAGCATGGCAAGCACGGCACCACCCGCGCCGCCCCCGGCAACAAGAAAGATCAGCCGCCGCCGGTCCATCCGGTCCGACAGCCAGCCCAGCGGGTATTGCACCAACAGGGCCGCAATATAGAAGGTCGCCACAAAGATCGAAATCTGCGTCAATGACAGCCCGGCGACAGAGCCATAGACGGCGGACATGCCGAACTGCGCCGAAAACGCGCCGCCCAGCAGGAACATGCCCACGCATCCCAGCGGCGAGATCTGGCGGATCTGGCGCAGGCTCATCGGTTTGGCAGTGTCAAAGGCCGGTGTCGGCGAGATCGACAGCAGGATCGGCGCGAACGAGATCGAGACGAGGATCGAGGCGATGACGAAGGATTGGTAGCCTTCCGGTCCGCCCACCAGCATCAGCGCCTGTGCGGTGACGATGCCCGTCATCTGCACGATCATGTAAAGCGACAGCGCCTTGCCCCGGTTTTCATTGTCAGCGGCGTTGTTCAGCCAGCTTTCGGCCGTCACATACACGCCCGAGAAACAGAACCCGATCACCACGCGGCCCAGCACCCAGGCCACCGGGTTGGTCATCAGCGGATACATGATCATCACCGCCGAGATGAACGAGGCCAGTGCCGCAAAGACCCGCACATGCCCGACCCGGCGGATCATCTCGGGCGCCAGGCGCGACCCGCCAAGGAAGCCCAGGAAGTAGGCGGACATCACAAAGGACATCTCGAGCGTCGAGAACCCCTCCAGCTCGCCCCGCACCCCCAGCAGCGTGCCCTGAAGCCCGTTGCCCACCATCAGCAGGCCCATGCCCAGCAAAAGCGCCCAAGCGCTGGAAAGAACCTGAAGCATCCGCAGCCTCCAATTATACGGCCAGTCTCGCGATCACGCTGCCATCTCTGCGCGGCGCGGACGCGTTTGTCTACGACAATTCACCTGTCGGTTCCGGCCCTTGCTCAGGGGATCAGCAGCGAGGAATCCCCGTAAGAGAAGAACCGGTAGCGCTGGGTTATCGCATGATCATAGATCGCGCGGGCGCGATCCTGCCCGACCAGGGCCGAAACCAGCATCAGCAGGGTCGATTTGGGCAGGTGGAAATTGGTCATCAGCGCATCAGTGACCCGGAAGTCAAAGCCGGGATAGATGAAGATGTCGGTCTCCCCCTCCCAGGGTGCGATGTCTCCGCCGCGCGCCGCACTTTCGATCAGGCGCAGCGCGGTGGTGCCGACCGGGATAACCCGACCGCCATTGCGTTTGGTCTCAGCAATCTCTGCGGCGGCCTGCGGGCTGACCCGGCCCCATTCGGCATGCATCTTGTGGGTGGTCACATCCTCGACCTTGACCGGCAGGAAGGTGCCCGCACCCACATGCAGGGTCACATGGCTAAACTCGATGCCGCGCCCAGCAAGGGCCGCCAACAGCGCATCGTCAAAATGCAGCGAGGCGGTAGGGGCGGCAACCGCGCCGGAATGGCGGGCCCAGACAGTCTGATAATCGGTCTTGTCGCGCGCATCCGCCGGGCGTTTGCTGGCGATGTAGGGCGGCAGCGGCATCGCGCCCGCCTCAGCCAGTGCCGCATCGAAATCCTCGCCCGTCAGGTTGAAGCGCAGCACCGCCTGACCGTCCTCGACCACAGCAAGCGTGGCGCTCAGCGCGTCCGAGAATCTGATCTCTTCGCCCTGCTTGACCTTCTTCAGTGGCTTCACCAATGCCGACCAGCCGCCATCGGCGCGCGGCTCCAACAGGGTCGCCTCGATCCGGGCCGAGACCGGGCCTTGTGCGCTGTCGCGATGGCGCAGCCCGCTAAGACGCGCCGGGATCACCCGCGTGTCGTTCAACACCAGCCGGTCGCCGGGGCGCAGCCAGCCGGGCAGGTCATGGGCATGGGCGTCGCTGATCCGGTCCCCCTCGGCTACCAACATCCGCGCGGACGAGCGCGGGCTGGCGGGTCGGGTCGCGATCAGCTCTTCGGGCAGGTGGAAATCAAAATCGCTGAGTTTCATGAGCCGCCCTATACGGCGATGCCGCGCGATTGAAAACTAGCGATCTTCGCCATGGCGCCGGGTGAGCGAGTCGCGCGTCGTTTCCTTTGGGCGGGTGCGCTTTTCACCCGGCACGCTGGGGCGTGGCTCGCCACGGAAGATGTCGCGCAAAATGCCGGGTGTCAGCGCCGAAAGCGGGTTCACCCCCACCCGCGGGTCGGTCATCGGACCGGAGAGCGTGTAGTTGAACCCGATCAGGCCCTCGCCGCTGCGGCTGATCACCCGACCGATAGCGTTGAGCAGATAGACCGGAGAAATCACGCCGCGCAGGTTCAACCAGCGCCGTTCGGTATCGACACGGCCATCGACCGATATGCCCATCGACGGGCCGACCGCGCTGCCTTCCAGCACGATCACTTCGGTAGGTGTCAGCCGGAACCTTCCATCCATCGAGGAAAACTGGATGCCCTGCCCCGACATCTCGTTAATCAGCCCGACGACGCTGATCGCGTTCAGCAATGCCGCCATGGCGGGTGCATCCTTGATCCTTGTGTTGCGCACGCGCAGTTGCCCGTCGTAATGCCCCGCACTTTCGACCGGTTCCAGCGTCAGCTGGAACGAGCCGCCACGCGCCTGGGTGAGCAATTCAGCGGAGCGGAACACGCCGCCCGCATCGTTGGACTGCAGGAAAAACCCGCTGCGCCCGCTCCGGCGCAGCACCTGCCCGCTGATCGGCGTGCCGCCATTGATGGCAGCGGTGAAATTGCCGCTTGGGCCGCCCCCGGTGACGAACTCGCCCCGGAACCCGGTCAGCGCGATGCTGTCGGTGATCTGCAGTCGATCCAGATTGGCCAGGATGCGCGGCCCGCTGCCGCTACTGCCGCCACCACCGCCACCGCCCGCGCCCCCGAAGCTGGCATTGCGCATGTCGACCCGCCCGCCCAGCAGGCGGATATCAGGAGCACCACGCCCGCGCCCGATCAACTCGACCGGTGCCGCGATCCAGTTGCGCAACTCGAAACTGCTGAAACGCGCACGCTCGAACTGTTTGTCAGCACCGAAACTGATCTGCCCGGTGGCGCGCAGCCCGGCGGCCTGAAGCGCGATCCGGTCGATATCCGCGCCCGGTTTGGGCACGGTGTTGAGGTCAAGCCTGCCCGCCGTACCGGCGGGCTTGCGCCAGCCAAGCTCCGGGATCGCCAGCACCACGCCGACCAGATCGGATGTGACCGCCAGTTCTGGCGGTGTGCCGCCACCGACCTCGAAGGTGATATCCGCCCGGCCCTTGCCGGAGACCATGCCTTGCGGCAGGCCCGCGTTCAATTCGTCCAGCAATGCCCGCGACAGCTCGATCCAGCCGGTCAGACGGCTGCGCGTTTCGGGGCCCTTGCCGATCGGCTGGCGCCAGTCGATCTGCATCGGGACCGCGCCGAACAGGGCCGGGCCGGACAGGCTGACACCACTCTGGTCGCCGGACAACTCAAGAGAGGCGGCGCTGACCGACTGCCCCGGCACCAGAACATCGCTGGCGGCATCGGTGACCTCTCCGGCAAAGTGGAACTCCATATCCGGCAGTTTCACCTTGGGTTTCAGCGGCAGGGCCAGCGTGCCGGTCATCTCGAAATTGCCCTGCACCGCATCAACGGGCAGCTTGGCCTTGTCCATCAGGCTCAGCGGCGGTCGGTTCAGCAGTGACAGCGCGCCGGTCACCGGACCGCGTGCCGACAGCCGTGCGATACCGGGTGCCGCTTTCTTGATCCCGATATCGGGAATGATGAACGAGGACCCGGTGGCGTCGATCACCGCGCCCGCATCGCTGACGACCTGCCCGGCGCTGGCAGTCACGGTAAAGCGCCGCCCGAACAGGTCGGCCCGGCCACGCGCCTGCGTCAGCGGCGGCAAGTGGCGGGCGAATTTCACTTCGGCCTTGTCGAAATCGAAACCCGCATAGATGTCGGGCGGCTGATCGGGATGCAGCCGCAGCGCCAGCTCGGCGTCGGTGACCTGACCCGCGTGCAGGTTCTCGGTGACCCATTTGCGCGGCTTCACCGCCAGCCCCTCGGGCCAGTAATGCAGCAATTGTTGTGGCGTGATCCGGTCCAGCGTGCCATCCACCGACAGGTCCCAGCCCTCGGGTGCGGCGGCCAGATCACCGTGCAGGTGCAGGTTGCGGTCCTCGTGGCGGATGTTCATCTGCCCCAGACGCAAGCGGAACGGGCTGAGATCAAGCCGGAAATCCAGATCAGCCGCATCCAGCTGCAGCGCCTCGGCGTAAACGTCTTTGGGGTTGACCTGAAGGCCGCTCAGCCGGAACTGCGCCTCGATATTGTCCAATTGCCCACGGTCGGCGCCGTTCAGATAGGCGGTGCCCGCCCCCGAGGCCATCCCCCAGGCGCTGTCGACCGCCATTTCGTCAAAGCGCAGCACCTGCGCGCCGGGATCATAGGTGAAATAGGTGCGCGCATGGCGGAACGGGATCGGGCGGGTCTCGTTGGTGGGCTGCACCACGCCCTGCCCGATCTGCAGCGTCGCCGAGACCGGCTGCAACACGCCGGCAGCATTGATGCCGCCGCGCAGGGAACCGGAGATGGGCGCACGCAGCACCTCGAGCCAGGCCAGCGCCACGCTTTGCACCGCGATATCCTCGGAGGCCAGATCGCTGATCGAGATGCCGAAAGACGCCTCGCGCGAGCCGATGCTGCTGGTGTAGTTGGCCTCGATGCTGCTGGCATAGTCGCGCCCGCCCAGCAGCGAGAAACTGGTTGCCATGCGCAGCACGTCATCGGTGCGGTAAACCTGGATGCGCCCGCCATCCAGCGTCCAGGCGCGGCCATGGCGGACGTCCTCATAGCCCAGTGTCAGCCCGTTCATGTCGACCGAGACCAGCGAGGACAGTTGCGGCAGTTCGAACAGTTCGTCGAACTGCTCGATCAACCCGGACAGAGTCGGCGCGCGTTCCAGCGGTGCCGCGCCATCGCCGAAGGTCAGCGCGAAATTACCCTCGACATCGCGCCGCAGCAGAACGAACAACCCGTCCAGCGCGATCCGCTTGGGCTGCACCCTGCCGCGCAGCAGCGGCCGCATCGCAAGGCTGGCCTGGGTATCGGCCAGCCGCGCGATGGTCGTTCCGTCAGCGGCAGTCAGCGTCACATCGCGCAGGCGCAGACGCGGACGCCAGCCCTTATCCATCACGAAACTGACCTGGCCAAATTCCACCTGCGCGCCGTCCATCGCGCGTTCCAGCCGCAACTCGACCCGCTGCCGGAGCCAGTCCGGCGCGTCCAGATCGCGGCCCATCGTGACGATCGCGGTAAACCCGGCCAGCAAGACCAGAAACAGGAACCCCCGCATCGACCAGATCGAGACATGCGCCACGCGCGAGCGGCGACGCTTTTCGCCCGGAGAGGTGTTCTTTTTGTCCGTCACGCCTTTCCGCTTCACTTTGGCGACCTAATATGCCGATTGTCTGTCACAATTTTCCTGCCGGAGTACATCTATGCCCGATCTTTCCGATACCGCCCCGGACTTTACCCTGCCCCGCGACGGGGGTGGCGAGGTCACGCTGTCCGACCTGCGCGGCACCAAGGTTGTCCTGTTCTTCTATCCCCGCGATGATACGCCGGGCTGCACCAAGGAATCCATCGGCTTTTCCGAGCAGTTGCAGGCTTTTTCCGATGCCGGCGCGCAGGTTCTGGGAGTTTCCAGGGATACCGTCGCCAAACACGACAAATTTGTCGCCAAACACGGGTTGACCACTACGATGCTGTCGGATGCGGACTCGGATATCTGCGAGCGCTATGGCGTCTGGGTGGAAAAGAACATGTATGGGCGCAAATCCATGGGGATCGAACGCGCGACTTTTCTGATCGACGCTGACGGCCACATCGGGCGCATCTGGCGCAAGGTGAAGGTCCCCGGCCATGTGGAAGAGGTGCTGGAGGCGGTCAAAACCCTCTGAGATCTCTCCCTGTCATGATACGGGCAGGCCAGCGCAGCGGGTCCCGGGCGTCAGAGAACGCACGGCGCAAACCGTTGGTCTTTTAATATTGCAGCCCCGGACGCCTGTAGAACGCGCCCGGGGCTTTTGCGTCAGACGAAGGCAAAATCATCGCTGTCCAGCTCTGCCACCCAGACATTGCGCAGCAGCAGGCTGTCATCGTCGTTGAATTCCAGCCGGGTGTGGCGTCCGACCTGCGAGGCCGAGGCCAGCACGTCACCAAAGCTGTCGACACCTTCGATATCCAATACGATCGAATCGCCCGGCAGACTCCACCACAGGAACTCGAACCCGGTGTCGAAGTCGCGGATCACGTCATGGCCGCCGTCAAAGACAAAGCTGTCCCGTCCCCAACCGCCCTTGAGCACGTCATCACCCGCGCCACCTGCCAGCACATCCCGACCGATGCCGCCCTTGAGCACGTCGTTGCCTTCGCCGCCTTTCAGGGTGTCCGATCCGAACCCGCCAATCAGCCGGTCATCGTCCGCGCCGCCATTCAGCTCATCATTGCCGAAACCGCCCTTGAGCCTGTCATTCCCCGCGCCGCCCGAGACGATGTCATCGCCAAAACGCCCGTTGATACGGTCATCGCCCGCACCGGCGCGCAGCAGATCGTCTCCGAATGTGCCCCGTTCCGCCTGCGCCAGTGACGGCGTCACATCAGTCGTGACGTTGAAGCTGGAGGTATCCCCCTCACCGATGCCCGCATAAGGATTGCCATCGAGATCGACAAAGGCCCCATCGGTGATTTCCACCACATAGCGCGCATCCGCCGCCAGATGTTCGGGCGGCGTGAGCGTCACGGTGTTGCCGTCAACCTGTACGAGCCGCGCATCGCTCACGTCGATCTCGGTTCTTGTGCCATCCCCGCGATTGACCAGTGTGAGCGTGCCCTCGCCCGCCGCGACGTCTTCGGTGAATGTCAGCGTCAGCGCGCTGTCATTGCCCACATCGCGGGCATTGTCACCGGGCGTGGCCGAGACCAGAAACGGATCAGCCTCGCCCCCCAGTTCGATCTTCGTCGGCGCATAGACCGACCCATCAGAGACAAAGCCCAGACGGCCATCGGAATTGGAGCCCCAGGTAAAGATTTCGCCTGCGTCACTCACCGCAATGATCGAGTTCGGGCCGCTTTGCAGTTCAACGATCCTCACATCGTCCAGTTCAACGATCAGGGTCGGATAGAAGCTCGCGTCACTCTCAAGCCCCGGATCGCCGTCCAGCCCGCCGGTCGGGCCTTCGTCATTGGGCCCCCAGCCATAGACATCGCCATCCTCGGTCAGCGCCATCGCCCAGCGGGCGCCGCCCTTGACCTCGACCACATTGCCCGGCAGCCCGGTCAGCTCGACGGGCGCCAGCACGTCCGAGGTGTCGGGTGCAAAGGTGCCGTCGCCATTGTCCTCGCCCTGCAGCAGTTGCCCGTTGCGGCTTTCGCCCCAGCCAAAGACCCGGCCATCATCGGTGACCGCGTAAGAGGTTTTGGTATCTGCCGTCACCGAGAGGATGTTCTCGGGCAGCCCCTCGACCAGCACCGGCTCCAGCGCGCGCCGGGCGGGTGTGCCGTCCGCCTCAAGCGCGTCGGGTGATCCAAGCTGGCCGTCGGTGTTGCTGCCAAAGGCCCAGACCTGACCATCCGCCGTCAGCGCCAGCGTATGGGAATTGCCCGAGGACACGGTGACCACGGTTTCATTGGCCAGCGCCTCGATCAGCTGCGGGGTCAGGCGTTCCTGCTGATCGCCCAGACCCAGCTGCCCGTTGCTGTTGTTGCCCCAGCCATAAAGCTGCCCGGTGTCGGAGATCGCGTAAGACACGCCATTGCCATTCTCGATGCTGGCGATCTCGACGTCATCCAGCGCGTCGATCTTGACCGCTGTTGTACGGGTCTCTTCATCGCCGGTCCCCAGCGGGCCGCGATTGTTGAAGCCGAAGGCGTAGACATCGCCATCCTCGGTCAGGACGGTGGTGTGCAGCAGCCCCGCCGAGACCGAGACAATCCTGGCCTCGAACCCTTCGGGCATCTCGACCGCCAGCGGCGTCTTGATGTCGAACCCGGTGCTGCCGTTGCCCAGTTGACCGACAACGTTCTCGCCGCTTGCATAAAGCGTGTTGCTGTCCTGATCGAGGAAGACCGAGAAATGGTTGCCCGCGCCCACGGTCCCGGCGGTGACCTGCGCCTTGCCCTCATAGGTTTCCAATGCACGCGGACGGGTCAGCTGGTCGTCATAGGTGCTGGACCCAAACAGCGTGGTCTCGCCCCCATCAAAGTAATCGCCATCGCCATTCACATCGCTCAGTCGGATCACATTGCCCTCGCGGGCGAAATTGTTGCCAACCAGCGTCAGGTTGCCATCCTCATCCGCGGTGATGGAAAACCCGATCTCGGCCGCGATCCCGTCAGGCATCTGGTTGGCGTTCCAGACCTCGCGCGCTTCATGCACCGAGTCGATCTGCCCCGATCCGTCCAGATCGCTCAGTCGGTAGACCTTCAGCGCCTCGCCCGTCTCGGGGAACCAGGTGAGCGTATAAAGCGACCCGTCCACCGCCACAGCACTGGCGATATCCACCGGTGCGCCGAAATTCATGTCGTCCGAGATGAAGGGCGTGACCTCATCCGCCTGAATGCTGCCGTCACCGTTCTTGTCCTCGATCCGGTGGATCACATCCGTGGCCGCACCGGTCAGATCGTTCAGATAGGCCACATCCCCATCAAAGCTGAGGTCAAAAGGCACCGTCGTGTCGATGACGGTTTGCAGATCCAGCCAGAGCGTCGCCTCGCCCGCGTCATTGGCATCGCCATCGCCATTCAGATCAACCGTTCGGTAAATCGCGTCCTGCGGGGTCGAAGAAACGCCCGCATTGGCGATATAGATCGCGCCGTCGCCGCCTTGGTGGATGCCGTTTGGCGTGACGGTCGAAAACCCTGCCGCGTTGTCCGCCGAAAACCAGAGCTGCGCCTCGCCCGCGTCCTGCGCGTCGCCATCGCCGTTCCGATCAGTCAGGCGATAGACGCTGTCGGTGGTGCCATCGCCGAAATAAACCGATTTGTCCCTGGCCTGATGGATGGTGAACACATTGCCGGTCGGTGCCACCAGCCCCGAGGCGTTGTCGCCATCAAAGAACACGGTCGCCTCATCCGCGCCCGAGGCGGTGCCGTCGCCATCTATGTCCTGAAGAAGAAGGATCTGATCCTTGCGTTGATCGCCCACCAAAACACCGTTGGGGGTGCGGGAAACAAGCCGTGCCATCTGCAGGCCTCCTATTCTGAAGTGAAAGGGGTCGCCTGGCAGGACTGCTGAGTTTCGCGGCACTCCTAGACCGCAAAAGACGGCTTGTCCAGAAGATGTTAACGGTTTCGGCGATCCGCTGGCATCAGCCGCGTGTTTTTGATACCCCGCCCCTCGTATCGTTTCAGACCACACCGGAGCACCCATCACCTTGACCCGCCCCGAGACCCCTCTCCCGAAGACGCTGAGCGCCATGGCGGTCGATGTGCTGACCACCGCAGATGGCCGCGAAAAGGCTGCCAAATCGCGGGCCCACGCAGCGCGTTGGGCTGCCGCGCGTTCAACCGGCGAGGTGATCGAGATCGGGCGCGCCACCCCGCCGGACCATCCTGCCCGCCCCGAACGGCCCGAACTGCTCAGCCCGCGCGACGTGCCCAAACGCAAGCCGGGCTCGCCCAAAGGGCGGGTCGCGCTGCTGCATGCGGTGGCGCATATCGAGCTGAACGCGGTGGACCTGCATTGGGACATCATCGCCCGCTTTGCCGACACCCCGATGCCGATGGGGTTCTATGATGATTGGGTCAAAGCCGCCGACGAAGAGTCAAAGCACTTTAACCTCATCAGTGACTGCCTTGAAAACATGGGGAGTTTTTATGGCGATATGCCTGCCCATCACGGCATGTGGCGGGCCGCTTCCGATACGGCAGAGGACCTGCTGGGGCGGCTGGCCATCGTACCCATGGTGCTTGAGGCGCGCGGGCTGGACGTTACGCCGGGCATGATCGCCATTTTCGAGAAGGCCGGTGAAGCGGCGGCGGTGGACAGCCTCAAGACCATCTACGCCGAAGAGGTCAGTCATGTGGCCTATGGCTCGAAATGGTTCAATTTCTGCTGCGGGCGCAACAATTGCGACCCCAAAGAGGTGTTTCACGCATTGGTCCGGCAGTATTTCAAAGGCGGGTTGAAACCACCCTTCAACGAAGAAAAGCGCGCCGAGGCCGGTTTGCCACCTGACTTTTACTGGCCGCTCGCCGAAGAGTTTCCGGCCTATCTGCGCTGATACTGGCAGATAACCCTCAACAATCGGCAATTTTCCGCGCACCACAGGCGAGAAGCCCCACTTTGAGACCAACCGCAAGGCGTTGCGCTTGCTCAATTGTTAACATGTGGCTATTCAGTCGCACCAAGGCTCGCAGGACCAAACCGATGGGCCGCCTTTGGGGGCAGACAGGGACTTACGCGTGCGTACAAAGCTGGCGATCAAAATTCATGCGTTTCTGGAACGACGCTTCCCGGAACGCCGTGTCTTCCTTAAATCCGACAGCGACACCCGCTTTATCCGCCTCCGACCCGAAACCCAGCTTGTGGCTTTTGCCGGTGCCTCGGCGCTGGTGGCCTGGACCATTGTCGCCACCGCGATCCTGTTGATGGACAGCATCGGCTCGGGCAATTTCCGCGAACAGGCGCGCCGCGATCAGGCCACCTATCAGGACCGGCTCAACGCGCTGTCGGAGGAACGCAATGCCCGCGCCGAAGAAGCCTTGGCCGCGCAGGAGCGGTTCAATGCGGCGCTGGCGCAGGTCTCGGCGATGCAATCGGAATTGCTGACCTCGGAAATCCGCCGCAACGAGCTGGAAACCGGGATCGAGGTGATCCAGACCACCCTGCGCACCGCGATGAAAGAACGCGAAGCGGCGCGCGCCACCTTGGCGCAGATGCAGCTTGAGGCCGAAAGTGACGACGCGCAGAAACTGGCCTCTGCCGCCCCCGCGCAGATGGACCTGATCGCTGACGCGCTCAGCCGGACCGCTGCCGAGCGCGACCAGATCATCGCTGATGCACAATCGGCGCTTGAGGCCCGCGACACGCTGGAACTGGAAATCTCGCTGATGCGCGAGCAGAACGAGCAGATTTTCCGCCAGTTGGAAGAGGCGATGGTGATCTCGGTCGAACCGCTGGACAAGATGTTCCGCAGCGCCGGCATGCCCACCGACCGGATCATCGAGCAGGTGCGGCGTGGCTATAGCGGTGTCGGCGGTCCGCTGACCCCTTTGTCCTTCAGCACACGCGGTGAAGAGATCTCGCCCGACGAGATTCGCGCCAATCGCCTGCTGCAGCAGATGGATCAGCTGAACCTCTATCGCATCGCCGCCCAGAAAGCGCCCTTTGCCAGCCCGGTCCGCGCTGCGGTGCGCTATACCAGCGGCTTCGGGACCCGACGCGACCCCAAGACAGGCGGTCGCCGGATGCATAACGGTTCTGATTTCGCGGGCGCCCATGGCACTGATATCTATGCCACAGCCGACGGTGTGGTCAGCCATGCAGGCTGGCAATCGGGCTTTGGCCGGCTGGTCAAGATCAAGCATGAATTCGGCATTGAGACACTTTACGCTCATAACTCCAAGATCCGCGTAAAGGTCGGCCAAAGGGTCTCGCGCGGCGATCACATAGCTGATATGGGTAGCACCGGACGGTCGACCGGCACGCATCTGCACTATGAAGTGCGTGTCAATGGCAGGCCCACGAACCCAATGACTTACATCAAGGCTGCAAGAGATGTTTTCTAAGAGCAAAATCAACGAGCCCGGCTCCGAAGCGGACAAGCCCGCGTCCGCTGCACCCACGGCGGCCCCGGCAGCGCCTGCACAGAGCGACTACAAACCCACCGCCCCCAAGCCGAAGGCCCCCGCATCGGTGCTGTCCTCGGACCTGCATGTGACCGGCAACCTCAAGACCACCGGCGACATCCAGGTCGAAGGCACGGTCGAAGGTGATATCCGCGCCCATCTGCTGACGATCGGAGAATCGGCCACAATCAAGGGCGAAGTCACCGCCGATGACGTGGTGATCAATGGCCGCATCGTGGGTCGTGTCCGTGGCCTCAAGGTGCGCCTGACCTCGACCGCACGGGTCGAAGGTGACATCATCCACAAGACCATCGCGATCGAAAGCGGTGCGCATTTCGAAGGCTCGGTGCAGCGTCAGGACGACCCGCTGAACCCCGGTCGCTCGACCAAGCCCGGCGCCAACCCGGCTGCCGCCAAGGCCGAGACCGCCTGAAAGCACCGGGACACATCCCAGTTCAAATCACGCCGCAGATAAGCTCTGCGGCGTTTTTTTGTGGCCGGGACCTGTCAGGACGCCAGCGCCAACCCGCCCTGCCCCTCTGGCGCGGGGACCAGCGCCGTGCTCAGGGCGGCATCCAGCGGCGTGTTCTCGAAATCCGGCAGCAGCGTGGCAAACCGGGTGCCCTCCAGCGCGTGGGGTTTCGACCAGAGGTAGCGCATTTCGACCAGATGGCGGCCCATCTTCCAGACCGGGGACAGCAACCGGACCGGCAACCAGTTGAACCGGTGCAGCTTCAGCCGCGCGCCATGGGCCTTTTGCACGGCTTCAAACAGCGACCGGCCCGTCAGCGTGTAGCCCGGAAACGGCACATCCTCGAACCGGTCCAGATGCGCGCGCATCCCGGCCAGCGCCACCGCCGCGCGGGCCAGATCGGGCAGAAAGGCCCAGGCATGCGGCTGATCCGGATCGCCAGGATAGGTGAACCTGTCCCGTCCGAGCCCCGCCAGCATGACCTTGTCAAACCAGTTGCCCGAAGGCACCGTGTCGATGAAATCCCCGGCCCGCAGGATCAGCGTTTGGACGCCCGATCTGCGATAGGCCGCTTCCATGTCAATCCGAACGCGGCCCAGCGGATTGGTGGCCCGATGCGGCGTCTTTTCGTCAAGCCGCGCGGGCGCATCTTCGCCGAACACATAGACATTGCCGGGTAGGATCACCATCGCGCCGCTGACGCGGGCAGCGGCGATCACCTGACGCGTCAGGCCCGGCACAGTGCCGGCCCATTGATCATAAGGTGGGTTCCAGGCGTTGACGATCACATCCACACCCGTTGCCGCCACACTCAGATCGTCCGTCTTGCGGTCGAACAGCCGCACCTGCCAGCCCGCCTGCCGGAACGTTTGCGCAGCATTGCGGCCAAAGCGGCCATTTGCGCCGAGGATCAGAACCATATCACCCATCTCGCCACTCCTTCGCTAGGGTCAGGCATAAAATGAGATATTCAGCCACGTTTTGTAATTGCGGAAATTTGTCCAATTGGTATACATTTTTGTATGTTACTACCCCTCTCCCGCCTTGACTGGGCACATGTCCAAACGCTGCTTGCGGTGGCCGATACCGGATCGCTCTCTGCCGCCGCGCGTCGTCTGGGGCTGACCCAGCCCACCATCGGGCGGCATATCTCAACCCTCGAAGACACGCTTGGCGTTGATCTCTTCACGCGCACCGTCTCTGGTATGCAACCAACCGAGGCGGCGCATGACCTGCTGGCCCCGGCGCGCAGGATGCACGAGGCGGCCCGCCAGCTTGAGTTGAGCGCGGCAGGCGCGGCCCATGCCGAAACCGGCACCGTGCGCATCACCGCGTCAGTCTTCATGGCCCATCACGTGCTGCCCACGATCCTTGCGCGGCTGCGGCGCGAGGCCCCCGAGATATCGCTGGAACTTGTGGCCTCGGACACGAGCGAGAACCTGCTGTTCCGAGAGGCCGATATCGCCGTGCGCATGATCCGCCCGGAACAGCTTGACGTGGTGACCCGCTATATTGGCGAGGTCGAGATGGGTCTGTTCGGGCACAGGGATTATCTGGACCGGGCGGGACGCCCCGTGGAAGATGCCGATATCATGGCCCATGATTTTGTCGGCTATGATCGCAACGATCAGATCATTCAGGGCTTCCGCGATGCGGGCTTCGCCGTGGACCGGGAGTTTTTTGCCACCAGATGCGATCATCAGACGGCCTATTGGGAACTGGTCCGTGCCGGATGCGGGCTGGGTTTTGGTCAGGCAGTAGCCGGGCGCGCCGATCCGGAACTGGAGGAGATTCCGCTGTCCTTTCCGCTGCCCAGCTTGCCGATCTGGCTGACCGCGCCCGAAGCCATCCGCAACAACAAGCTGATCCGCCGGGTCTGGAACGCGCTTGAGAGTGAACTGACCGCATTTGTCGACCGGCGTCCTGCGCAATGACGGGTCCGGCGACGGGAATTGGTGCAAATACTCACCACTGGTATAGGGTCTGTTCATGCGGCCGGGGTTCAAACTGGTCGTGACGACAGGCGGGAACAGGGATGGACCAATTGCAGCAGGAGACAGGCCTCCAGCGAAAACTCGCGGCCCTTTTTGCCGCCGACGTGGCGGGCTACAGTCGCCTGATGGCGGCGGATGAGGAATTCACCACCACCACCCTCGCGCAATATCGCGAGATCATGGACGGGCTGATCGCCCATTACGGCGGTCGGATCGCGAACACCGCAGGCGACAGCGTGCTGGCCGAATTCGCCAGTTCCGTCGAGGCCGTGCGCTGCGCGCTCGAAACCCAGGAGGCGCTGCGGCACCGCAACGACACGTTGCCCGAGGACAAGCGCATCACCTTCCGGATCGGCATCAGCGTCGGCGATGTGATCGAGCGCGACGGCGATCTGCTGGGCGACGGCGTGAACATCGCCGCAAGGCTGGAATCGCTGGCCGCCCCCGGCGGCATCTGCGTGTCCAGCGCCGTGCGCGACCAGATCGAGGGCAAGCTGACTCTGCAGGTCCGGTCACTGGGCAACCAGCGGCTCAAGAACATTCCCCGCCTGGTCCGGGCCTATCAGATCGGTGCGGAAAACGGTGCGCAGCTTTCGGCACTGACGGTTCTCAAAAGCCGGTTACGTGGGCGCGGAACGGGCATGGCACTGGCGGCGCTGCTCTGCGTGGGGGCGGCGGCAGGCGTTGCGGTCTATCACCACGTTTGGGAGGGCGGGCCCACGGACGGGGTGTCTGCCGCGCGGGACGCGCTGGACCGGCAGGCGCTTGAGGCCGCCGCGCAAAAGGCCATTGCCGAGCGCGATATCATCAGAACCGAAGCGTTTGGCGGGCATGATTATTCGGTCGTGCACACCGATGGCGGCAGTTGGGCCGAAGCAGATGCCGAGGCGCGGGCCATGGGCGGCGCGCTGGTCTCGATCACCTCGCAGGAGGAGAACGATTTCATCGTCGGTCTGATCCGCGAGGAAGAGGCGCTGTGGGAAGAATGGAAACCCGGCCACTATACCGGCCCGTGGATCGGGCTGCTCCGACAGCCCGGGGCGCAGGCCCCCGCAGAGGGCTGGATCTGGGTCGATGGCGCTCCGCTGCGCTATACCAACTGGTACGAACATCAACCCGACAATCAGGGCGGAAACGAGGGCGTCGCGCGGTTCCACCACTGGGGCGACGACAGGCCACCGCAATGGGGCGATGCGTCGGGGCTGGAACAGGCCAGAGGGTATATCGTCGAGTTCGAGTAATCCCGGACCACCGCACGGCAAGCGCGGATTTCACCAACCCAGGCTCATATGCCGCCATCAACCCGCAACCAGCATCCGTATTGGCAGCGCGCCCACCCGTCTCCCGATCACTGACGGGCGGCGTCCCGCCTGCTCAAACCACCAGATACACTCGAACACCTCACCGATGCAGAGCGCCATGCGGCGATGAAATCTGGCGCGATTGCCAACTTGGCGCGCATTGCACAGCCGGTACCGTTCTGCCGCCCGCGCGCCGATACGCGCGTCCTTCAGCATGGTCACCACCACGCGGTAGCCAAAGCGTTCGCCGTGCACGCAGGCCTGCACACTCACATCTGACACGCCATCGGATGCGCTGCACTCTTTGACGATATAGGACTGAACATGCGGTGGCACCGGAACACTGGCCTTCGGCCAGGCAAGCTCGCAGGCGGAGGACATGCCGGGCAAGGCAAGGAACAAAAGCAATCCCCCAACATAAAAATTCATGATCTTCCCCAAGGGAACTAAAATACGACCAGATTAACATGATTGCCGACCGGCCTAGATTAATTCTGAGCGGAGCGCTCGGGCCGGACAACAGTGGGTAAAAAACCGCCAACCCCCTGCATTTCTTGGATTCACAAGGCGAATCACCTGTGCCATACTGTCCTGAGACGCCCGCAAAGGGCGCATGACAGGCAGTTTTCATAAGCGGTTTACACGTGACCCGATCCAATCGACCCAGCCTCGGCGCCCTGGCCTTCTTCGCCTTTGCCTTTGCCATCGGCACCTATTTCACCTTTGCCGCCGTGCAAGGGGATTTCGGGCTGTTCCGCCGGGTCGAGATCAGCGCCGAACGCAACATGCTGCAACGGGATCTGGCAACGCTGGATGCAGAGGTCGACCGGATGGAGAACCTGACCCGACGCCTGTCCGACGATTACCTCGATCTCGACCTGCTGGATCAACAGGCGCGCTCGGTTCTCGGGTTGCTCCGCTCGGACGAGATCGTCATTCGCTGACCGAGTGTTTTCAGCCGGTTTCAGCCGCGTTTCCCCGGCGGCAACATTATGGCTCGCCATCGCGCAAGAAATGCTCTAAAAGATAGTTTAACGCTAAACTATCTCAGCATAAGGGGATCCGCCGGCCATGGCAGCGCGTAAAAGCACAAAGAAACCAAACGTTTCCGCCGAAGAGCTGAAAGAATACTACCGTGAGATGCTGTTGATACGGCGATTCGAGGAAAAGGCCGGCCAGCTTTACGGCATGGGCCTGATCGGCGGGTTCTGCCATCTCTATATCGGGCAAGAAGCGGTTGTGGTCGGGCTCGAGGCCGCCACCGAAGAGGGCGACAAGCGCGTCACATCCTATCGCGACCACGGCCACATGCTGGCCTGCGGCATGAACCCCGACGGCGTGATGGCCGAGTTGACCGGACGCGAGGGCGGCTATTCCAAGGGCAAGGGCGGCTCGATGCACATGTTCTCGAAAGAGAAACATTTCTACGGTGGCCACGGCATCGTGGCGGCTCAGGTTCCGATCGGCGCCGGGCTGGCCTTTGCCGACAAGTACAAGGATAACGGCCGCGTCACCTTCACCTATTTCGGCGATGGCGCGGCCAACCAGGGCCAGGTCTATGAGACCTTCAACATGGCCGCGCTGTGGGCCCTGCCGGTGGTCTTCGTGATCGAGAACAACCAATACGCCATGGGCACCTCGCAACAACGCTCCACCTCGACCAAAGATATCTATCACCGCGGCGAGGCGTTCGGCATCGCGGGCGAGATTGTCGACGGCATGGATGTGCTGGCCGTCAAGGCGGCAGGCGAAAAGGCAACGGCACACTGCCGCGCGGGCAAGGGCCCCTATATTCTCGAAGTAAAAACCTACCGCTACCGGGGCCACTCGATGTCGGACCCAGCCAAATACCGGACCCGCGAAGAAGTGCAGAAAGTGCGCGAGGAACGCGACCCGATCGAACATGTGCGCGAGTTGCTGCTCAGCGGCAAACACGCAAGCGAAGACGACCTGAAGGCGATCGACAAGGACATCAAGCAGATCGTCAACAAGGCCGCCGACTTCTCGAAAGAGAGCCCCGAGCCCGCGCTCGACGAGCTCTGGACCGACATCTACGCCTGAGGGGACACACCAGACATGGCAACCGAAATTCTCATGCCCGCCCTCTCTCCGACGATGGAAGAAGGCACACTCGCGAAATGGCTGGTCAAGGAGGGCGACACCGTTTCCTCCGGCGACATCATGGCCGAGATCGAAACCGACAAGGCCACGATGGAATTCGAGGCGGTCGACGAAGGCATCGTCGGCAAGATTCTGGTCGCCGAAGGCACCGAGGCGGTCAAGGTCAACACGCCCATCGCAATCCTGGTCGAGGAAGGCGAAGACGCCTCCGCCCTGCCGGAGGCCGCACCAGCGGCTGACGCGGGCAATGAGGCGGCTCCCGCAGGGAGCTCCGAAGCGCCCGCCCCCGCTGCCAGCGCCCCCGCCGCCCCGCAGGTCGATCTGACCCCCGACTGGGCCGAGGGAACCGAGCTGAAACCGCAGACGGTGCGCGAGGCCCTGCGCGACGCCATGGCCGAGGAAATGCGCGCCGACCCGGATGTCTTCCTGATGGGCGAAGAGGTCGCCGAGTATCAGGGTGCCTACAAGGTCAGCCAGGGCCTACTGGACGAGTTCGGCTCCAAACGCGTCATCGACACGCCGATCACCGAACACGGCTTTGCCGGCATCGGCGTCGGCGCGGCCTTTGGCGGGTTGAAACCGATTGTCGAATTCATGACCTTCAACTTCTCGATGCAGGCCATGGATCATATCGTCAATTCGGCAGCAAAGACGCTCTATATGTCCGGCGGCCAGATGGGCGCGCATATGGTCTTCCGTGGTCCCAACGGCGCTGCTGCCCGCGTCGGTGCCCAGCACAGCCAGGACTACGCGGCCTGGTTCATGCAGGTTCCGGGCCTGAAGGTTGCCATGCCCTACACGGCTGCTGACGCCAAGGGCCTGCTGAAATCCGCGATCCGTGACCCCAACCCGGTGATCTTCCTGGAAAACGAAATCCTCTATGGCCGCAGCTTCGACGTACCGGTGCTGGATGATTTCACGATCCCCTTCGGCAAGGCCAGGATCTACCGCGAAGGCAGCGATGTCACCATTGTCAGCTTCGGCATCTCGATGCAATTCGCGCTCGAAGCCGCCGACAAGCTGGCCGAGGACGGCATCAATGCCGAGGTGATCGACCTGCGTACGCTGCGCCCGATGGATACCGGTGCCATCATCAACTCGGTGATGAAAACCAACCGTCTGGTCACGGTCGAAGAAGGCTGGCCGCAAGGCTCGGTCGGCAGCTACATCTCTTCGGTGGTGATGCAACAGGCCTTCGACTATCTCGACGCGCCGGTCATCAACTGCACCGGCAAGGACGTGCCGATGCCCTATGCCGCCAATCTGGAAAAACTGGCGCTGGTGACCACGGACGAGGTGATCGCCGCCGTCAAAGAAGTGACCTACCGCTAAGAGGGGCCGGAATGGAGATCAGGGGCCGCGATCCAGCAACGGAATGCTACCGGGTGAGCCTCACGGTCGATGGCCGTGAGGTGACCGGGCTGGTGCCCGAACGGCTGGCCGCAGATATGCGCCTGATCGGCACCCGCCCCACCCACCAGACGGCCTATGTCTGGATGGCCGAGAACAAACGGAAAATCACCGCCGCGATCCAAACGCTTGCGCGCGGCACCGGGCGCCCCAGGGCGCCTTTCGACCAAATTACTTTGATTGAGGACCGCTGAGATGCCCACCGAAATCCTGATGCCCGCCCTGTCCCCGACCATGGAGGAAGGCACGCTGGCAAAATGGCTGGTCAAGGAGGGCGATGCCGTGTCGTCCGGCGACCTGCTGGCCGAGATCGAAACCGACAAGGCCACGATGGAGTTCGAGGCGGTTGACGAAGGCATAATCGGCAAGATCCTCGTCCCCGACGGCAGCGAGGGCGTGAAGGTGAACACCGCCATCGCCGTATTGCTGGAAGAGGGCGAAAGCGCTGATGACATCGCCGCCAGCCCGGCCAAGGCACCGGAAGCCGCGCCAGCGGCTGACGCGGGCGACAAGGCGGCCCCCGCAGGGGGCTCCGCGGCGCCCGCCCCTGCCCCGGCCGCGTCCCAGACAAGTGATGGCACCCGCATCTTCGCCTCACCGCTGGCCCGCCGCATCGCCGCCCAGAAGGGCCTCGACCTCAGCCAGATCGGCGGCTCCGGCCCGCATGGCCACATCGTGAAAGCCGATGTGGAAGGGGCCAGCCCTTCGGCCACAAAACCTGCACCTGCTGCCGCTCCCGCCGCTGCTGCCCCTGCTGTAGCCCCGGCAAGCGGCCCCTCGACCGACATGGTCGCCCGCATGTATGAGGGCCGCGAATATGAGGAAATCGCACTCGACGGCATGCGCAAGACCATTGCCGCGCGCCTCACCGAAGCGAAACAGTCGATCCCGCATTTCTACCTGCGCCGCGACATCAAGCTCGATGCACTACTCAAGTTCCGCAGCCAATTGAACAAGCAATTGGAATCGCGCGGCACCAAGCTCAGCGTCAACGACTTCATCATCAAGGCGATGGCAAACGCGCTGCAACAAGTCCCCGAATGCAACGCGGTCTGGGCCGGAGACCGTGTCTTCCAGCTGAAGCCCTCCGACGTCGCCGTTGCCGTCGCGATCGAAGGTGGCCTGTTCACGCCGGTCCTGAAAGACGCCGACATGAAATCGCTCTCGGCGCTCTCGGCGGAAATGAAAGACCTCGCCGCCCGTGCCCGCGACCGCAAACTCGCGCCGCATGAATATCAGGGCGGCAGCTTTGCGATCTCCAATCTTGGCATGTTCGGTATCGACAATTTCGATGCCATCGTGAACCCGCCCCATGCCGGTATTCTGGCGGTGGGAACGGGCGTCAAGAAACCGGTTGTCGGGGAGGACGGCGAATTGACCGTGGCCACCGTGATGTCGGTCACCATGTCGGTCGATCACCGGGTCATCGACGGGGCGCTTGGTGCGCAACTGCTGCAAGCCATTGTCGATAATCTGGAAAACCCGATGATGATGCTGGCCTGAAGCATCGCCAAACACATAAAACGCCGCCGAAGCCCGGCGGCGTTTTCAAGTCTTGAGCCCGGTTCAGCGGTGGCGTGCCATCACAAGCCGGATCGAAACATCTGGTTCATGCTGACCGCAGGCTGGTCGCAACCCGCTTCTCCGACAATCTTGGCCGGGATACCGGCAACCGTCTTGCAAGGCGGCACTTCGGACAGAACCACCGACCCGGCGGCGATCCGGCTGCACCGGCCCACGCGTATATTGCCCAGCACCTTGGCGCCGGCACCGATCAGCACCCCGTCTTCGATCTTGGGGTGACGGTCCTCTTCTTCCTTGCCGGTGCCCCCAAGGGTGACCGAATGCAGCATCGAGACATTATCTCCCACCACAGCCGTTTCACCGATCACGATTGAATGCGCATGGTCGATCATGATCCCCTTGCCGATCCGTGCGGCGGGATGAATGTCGATCCCGAAAATCTCGGATATCCGCATCTGGAAGAAATAGGACAGATCGTGCTGGCCCTGGTTCCACAACCAATGCGCGATGCGATAGCCCTGCATCGCCTGATAGCCTTTGAAATAGAGCACTGGCTGCAGCAAACGGTGGCAGGCGGGGTCACGCTCATACACCGCGACCAGATCGGCGCGCGCCGCCTCGACCAGTTCCGAAGATCTGGCATAAGCGTCATCCGCGATCTCGCGCAGGATCACCATCGACATCTCGTTTGAGGCCAGTTTGGCCGCGATCCGATAAGACAGCGCTTTTTCCAACGACCGGTGGTGCAGGATACAGGCATGCACCAACCCCCCCATCAGGGGTTCGTCCCGCACTGCTTCCTCTGCCTCCTTGGTGATCTGATCCCAGACCGGATCGACAGGAGAAATATTTGCACGCGTTTCGGCCATCGCTCTGCCTCCTAAATTGCGCAGTTCTTATATGTAGCGCAAAATGCGGCCTGCCGAAAGCGGTCCAGGTTCAATTTTCTGCCAACGCTCTGTAATCGTGACAGTCTTTCACATGGCCCCTTTTGCGCCGCGATAGCGCATCACCGCCCGCAGGACCTCGATCACGCAGGCGCAGTAATCCGGGTCGTCAAAACCCGGCTCATCCGCAAGCCGGGTTTTGCGCGCCGCCGCCATCAGCGATCCGTTACCATATCGCGGGTGCAGCCGCCCGGTTTGCGCCACATGGGCAGCGGCTTCGGCGGCCTCCGCCACCAGCCGGGCACCGGCCCGCCGGCGCGCGCCGGGTGCGACCGTCAGCAAGGCGCGCGCGGCATTGCTGACATCACCATGCAGAACCGGCAACACCGGCTTACTGCCCCCAATTCAGGCCCGCAAATGGCCCCGACCCGAAACGCGCCGAAACCTGCGCCACCTCGATCCGCACACCGCTCTGTGTGTCGTCCTGCGCCTGCATGGCAGCGGTATAGACCCATTCCGGCGCGCCGAGCGTCGCCTCGCGCAGCACCGAACCACCCCGGAGAACCCGCAGCAGATAGGACTCGCTTTCCTCACCCAATGGCACCTCCGGCGCGTCCCAACTGTCGCCATCGATCCGGGTGCGGCGAATCCAATTCAGCTTGTGGCCCTGGGCAACAGGATCAGCCCGCAGATGCACCGGCGCATAGGGCCGCAACCCGTTGCCGTCAAAGGCTTCGACCCGATACAGGTATACGGGATCATCATAGCCACGCCCCGCAGGTCCGATCCTGAAATGACGCGCGATCCGGCGCTCGGAACTCGACAGACCCAGTTGCGTGACCGTGCGGTCGAGCAGCACAAAGACCGATCCCTCGGGCCAGACATCGCGCATCAGCGCGTCACTGCCCAACTGCCCCCGCAGCCGGTTGCGCAACAGATAGGTCTCGGGTGCAATCAGTTCGGCTTCCGCGAACTGCAGCAGTTCCCAATTGCCGCTCGACCCGTCGCCGATTGCCGCCAGATTCGCGCCGTTCAGCAACGCCTCTGCGCCCCGCGACTCCAGTTCCCCGGAAATCAGCCGCACTTGCAGATCCGCGCCGCGATCCCACAACCCGGGCCGCGCCCGGAACAGTGGGGTCTCTGTCCGCCCGATCACCGATTGCGCCGCGATGATCTCGCCCAATTCGTAATCCTCGTCACTGGACGACCGGTATACCGCGACCGAGCCCGGCCAGGGATCGGCCGCAACCGCCAGATAAGGCGCATGCGGCACCTCGTCCCCGGTCATCAAAGGCAGGTCCAGGAACATCGGCGTGACCGGCAAGGGCGGCGCAAAGGCGCGCAGCGCGGGCACATCCTCGGCCATTTCGGTGGTCTCATAAATGCCGGGCTCGACCCGCACCGCCTCGATCAGTTGCAGATCGGTCTGTTCGACCCGGTCCACGCGGTAGCGCGCCGTATTGCCGTCTGGTGCCGGCAATTGCACGACATCCCCCGCGCCCAGCGCCAATTTCGACGGTGGCAACGCAAACCGGGCCGTGTCGCGCGATACGCGTGCCTCGGCCAGCCAGCGTTCCACCGTCTGACGCCCTTCGGCGCGTGTCAGGGCGAGCGGTATCTCGCTTGTCGCCACTGCATGGGTCGCATCATCGGGCAGAATCGCCTCTTCCGAGATCGCATCGAAATCGCCGCCCGCTTGCACGAAGCGCAACCGCACCCGCCCGGTCATGTCCACCTCACCTTCGCGGCGCAATTCAACATCGCCGTCCAACTCGCCGCTCGCGGCAAACTGTTCGGGCAGGATTTTGATGGCCTGCTTGCCATCGCGTAGTCGGAAGACCAGCTTGCCGTCGCGCTCGATCGCATCGAAGCCGTAGCGCAGCATCAGAGGTTGCAACGCCGCGCGCGCGTCCTCGACCTGATCCAGCACATAGCCGCGCACCACGCCCCAGAGTTCCGAGACATCCAGATCGTCCACCAGATTGGACGCGCGACAAATCTCGGACACAACAGATGCCAGCGACCTGTTGCTCACCCGCCCGTTCAGCCAATGCCCGCGCGCATAGTTGCCACCATCGCTCCATTGCTCACGATTATTGGGGAAGACCGGGAATGGCCGGGCGTCCCAAGCCCAGACATAGGCATTCGCCATGTCGATCATGCGCCCGTCATAGTCACTTGCGACAGGATTGTGCTGAGGCTGCGCCCAATAGCCAAGAACCGCCTTCAGATACTGCATTTGAACAAAGTCGTCGCGCAAACCGTTGGAATGGTGTGGCAATCTGGATTCAGAGGATTTCGGATCCAGAAACTTGTTGGGTTGGTTCGGACCCTTGTCGATGGCCGCGCAGCCCAGCTCGGTGAACCAGAACGGTTTTGACCCCGGCACCCAGTCGGTTGGCTGCGCCTGCCGAACCCCGCCGATCCGCTCGAAATGGCGCTGCAACCACCAGTTCCGCAAATCCTTGTAGCGCCAGACCCACGGCTCGTCATGATCGCCATCTGTGATCGGCGTGCGGACCTGCGCCGCCCGTGCCTCGGATGAGGCATAATACCAATCAAACCCCTCGCCGCCCTCGATATTCGACTGCAAATAACCGATGTCATAAATCGAGTTTGTCCCCGCCTGCGCGTCCAGGTGGTCATCCTCGTCGCGCCAGTCGGCCATCGGCATGTAGTTGTCGATCCCGATGAAGTCGATGTTTTCATCCGCCCAGAGCGGGTCCAGATGGAAATACCGATCACCGGGCGCATCGCCCGGCTGATAGCCGAAATACTCCGACCAGTCCGCCGCATAGCTTATCTTTGTATCAGGCCCCAGAATCGCGCGCGCATCCGCCGCCAACTGCCGCAGCGCGTCAACCGCGGGAAAGCCGTTCGCGCCTCGGATCTGGGTCAGCCCCCGCATTTCAGAACCGATGCAGAACGCCGAAACACCCCCCGCCGCCGCACATAGCGCCGCGTAATGCAGGATGAACCGGCGAAAGCTCCATTCCTGCGGGCCGCTGTAAGACACACGGCCCGAGGCGATCTGGAAATGCGACCTTTGGGCGGTTCCAAAGAACGCAGCCACCTCGTCATCCGCCGCCGCCGTCTTGTCCGGGCTGCCCGCACGGCCCGGAGCCTCGCTCAGCGTGATCCGCCCGCGCCAGGGCAGAACAGGCTGGCTTTCGGCCTCGCTCCAGGGGTCGGACAACGCGTTACTCTCATCCTGATCCATCAGGATGAAAGGATAGAACATCACCCGTTTTCCCTGCGCTTGCAGATGCTTAATCGCCTCAACCACAGAATCATCCGCCGGGGTGCCGCCATAAATCGGCTCACCATCCTTGCGCGGCACTTCGGCCACCCCGGACCGGCCCGTGTCGGACACGCGCCACGGCATGTTGGCTCCGTCGATCTCGCGCCGCTCGATCTTGGGTTCGACCCGGCATTCACCGCAGCGCAGGTCGCCGCCGAACCAGGACACCACCAATGAGACGGCACCGCATGCCGGAACCTCTTCGCGCAAGGCTTTCATGGATTGTACGAAATCGGTCCGCCCGGTCGGCGAATGGACATTTGCCGCCCAATGCTGCCCCCAACCCTTGCTGTAGTTGACCTGCCTTGTGGCCAGCGAGTATTCCCCGGTCCCCGGCACAATCGCCACCGCGCGCACGGCCTGGCCCAGGTCCTCGCGAAAATCCTCGGCCTCCGCCTGCGCCGGTCGCACCACCTCGAACGAAAATTGCGGCACCCGATTGCCGAACTGGCCCAGAGGCAGGTTCTCCATCACCACATATGCGGTGCCTCGATAGGCAGGCACCGCGCCGGTGCCTTCGACCGCCTCCATCGTCGGGTCAGGCAATTGATCGGCGCTGCCGGTATAGACGCGCATGTTCAGCCGGTCATGCTCGATTTCTTCGCCATCGACCCAGACGCGCCCAACCGACGCGATCTCTCCTTCGCACAGCGCCAGTGCCAGCGACACCGAGTAGCTGTATTCGGTCACTTTCGGTTCCGGTGGTTTGGGCGCGCCCTTGCCGCCGCCTCCGCCACCGCTGGTTGAGACATGTTCGCGGAACTGCGAGGCCCAGATCATCTGTCCGGCGATCCGCATCCTGCCATGCAGCCGCGAAACCACCGCACCCTCACCCGATTGAGTCAAACGAAACCGGTCCACCTTGCCGGTCTCGACCGGTTCGGCGCCCTGCCCCAGCAATCGGTTGTCGATAAGTCTGCCAACCGTCGCGCCAACCGCGCGCCCAATCGCCACCGAGGACAGGCCCGCAAAGGTGCCCCCGATGGACCCGCCAATGGCCGCTCCGGCCGCAGATAGGACGATCGTCGCCATCACTTCACCTCCACAGGAAATTCAAACCGGGCCACCACCTTGCGCCGCCAGGGCGCGCTCAGCGCGCTCTCCACCACCCCATGCCCGGAATAGGAATGGATGAAGCGGGGCACAGGCCCCAGCTCGGACAGGATGCCCACATGTTTCGCCACTGACCCCGACCGCATCCGGAACAGCAGCACCTCACCGGGCAACCAAGGCCCCGTCTCACAGGGGATCAGGTGGCGGCGCGCTGCCGCCCACATCCGTTCCTCACCCTGCGGCTCGGACCAGTCCATGCTGTATGCCGGGGCTGTCTCGGGTTCAGCACCATAGCACTCGCGCCAGACGCCGCGGATCAGCCCCAGACAATCGCACCCGGCACCACGAGCGGCGGCCTGATGCCGATAGGGTGTACCCAGCCAACCCCGCGCAACCCGCACGATTTCTGTTCCACGCGCACTCACCTGCGGCTCCCGCCCTTGTTCGAGCCCGAGCGTTTCGGCACTGCCATCAACCAGTCCTCGCCCGGCAGATCCGGGAAACCCTGAAAGTTGAGCAGATTGTTGAACTTCATCCGGCATGTTTCCATCCGCTTGTCGCATCCCGCCACAAGCCGCACCCGGTCGCCCGATGCCACTGCAGCGCGCAATGGCTCCCACAGCTCGATCTGGCGGTGACCGTTGCGAATGCGGTCCGTCTTGATCGTGCCCCAGAGCCCCTTGGCAGCGCCGTCAAGAACGTCCAGCCTGCCCCTTTCAAACCAGGCCGGGGCAAACCCCGGCAATTCACCCCACCGGAACTTCACACCTTCTTCTATCTCAACCACCTCCAACGCGGTGGCATAGCCCGCCTTGTCGAGATCGAACCCGCAAGAGCGATCCCCCAGAACCGCCGTACACGGCTTCTGAAAGACCCGCCCCAAAGGACGGTTCAGCTGGTCGGTCAAGCCGCGCAGCTCGGCCTGAAACGCACCGCCTGCCTGGCGCAGCTCGCCCAGCGCGCCACGAAACTGCATCAAGCGCATCTGAGGATTTGCCCAGTTCACCAGCCAGGCGGTCACTTCGGCCCCGTCATAGCGGCCTGCCTCGATGTCCTCGGCCCGGATCGAGGCATCGCTCAACGCGCCCACCGCCTCGGAATTGTCCACCGACAGTCCCGTGCCCTGCTGCAGGGCTGCGGCCGTCAGGCCGGTATCAGCCCGGAACTGCAGCCCGTCGAACTCCAGATCGCAATCGTGGTCGGTGAACCCGTGCCGCGTGCCGTCCTTGCGCCGGATCTCCCAACAGCGGCTGAGGGTGGTCAGCCCACTCTCCAGATGATCCTGCAACTCTTCTGTCAGACCCGCCATCACACCCGAACCTCCACCACTGGTACATTCGGCACATCGCCTGCCTGAAAGCTCGCCACGCTGGTCTGGATACGGTCGGTGTCGAACCGCACCGGAACGTCGAACTCGAACCCGGCGGTGATCTGCGTCTCTGCCGCAGGCGCGACAGCAAAACTCACCAGACCCGAGGTTTCGTCGATCTCGAAATCCACCCCCTCGCGCTGCTCGTCCTGCTCGATGCCGACCCGAACGCTGCCGCGCACCGGTTTCAGGATGGGCCTTTCATAGGTGAATTCACCCGAGCGATAGAGCTTGGCCAGACGGAACGTGCGCAGCGCGCCATCGCCGACACCAATCACCTGATCGCCATAGGACACCTCTGCCGACGACGATGCCGACTTGAAGTCCGACCAATCCTTCCAGCGAAAGCCGCACAGCTGCCCACGCCGCGCCTCGAAGAACGCAATCAGCGTCTCGACATCGTCAAGCGACCGCATCCCCAGCCCGGCATCATACCGCCGGCGCGAATGCGCCCAGGGCGAGTTGCGCTCTTCGAACCCGTTGGCCAGCGTGACCACATCGGTCCGCCTCTCAGGCCCGCCCACCGAGCCGAAGCTCAGCGAGGCGGGAAACCGTACCTCGTGAAAGTTGACCATGACTGCTCTCCCCTAGCGATTGCGATTGCCCTGGCTCAGTGCGCGGCCCATCTGCGCCGCGATCTGGCCCTGGCTGCGCCGGAAGCTCTGGGCATCCGGCGTCGAAATGTTCATGACGACATTCACCGACCGACCGCCACCCGACTGGCGCACGCCCAGCTTGCCGTCGGCACCGCGCGCCAGCGGCATGATCGCCTCAGGCCCGGCCTCGCCCATCAGCCCCATGCCACCGCGCATCGGAAAATTAACCGGCCCGGACACCACGCCACCATTGGCAAAAGGCATCACCCGGCCCTGCGCGAACCCTGCCCCATTCGCAAATGGCAAGATGCCCGACATGATATTGCCAACCCCATCCGCCAGCAGCCCCCCAACATGGTTGGTCACAGGCTTGATCGCTGCCGAATAGGCCGTCTGGATCATCGAGTCCCGGATGGTCGAGAACGCATCCGACAGCTTCATCCCGTCGAACACCATCCCGTCAAAGGCCCGGCGCAGCCCCTTGGACATGCCGCGCTCCAGCGTTTCGACATCCTTGCCGGTCGCGGCAAGCGCAGACCGCACCCGCCGCAGCTCGGTGTCAAAACCTGCGGCCATCGCCGCCGTGCTGCCAAGCGTTTCGCCCAGCGCCTCTCCGCTTTCCTGCAGATCAGAAATTCCGTCGCTATCCGTCATCATCCTCTCCATTCCCGGCATCCGGATAGGCCGCAAGCAGCGCATCCAACCCCGTCCTGTCCAAAGGTCGCCCCGCCGCCGCCTGTCCCAGCATCAACCGCAGTTCCGCCGGTGTCAGTTGCCAGAACGCTTGCGGAGACAGGCGCAGCCCTTGCATCCCAGCCCGCATCAGATCGGGCCAGTCGAACCCGCTCATGTCTCGCCCGGCACCATGAAGGCCCGCGCGATCAACTCTGCCGCCGCCCTGGCCGCCCCCATGGGGCCGCCAGCGATCTCGGCCCGCAGCAGATCAGCAGAGGTCACATCCGCACCCCCGCCGCGCAGCCCCGCCACGATCAGTGCCAGCACATCGCGGCCTGAAAACGCGCCGCCCTCAAAGCGTTGCACCAGATCCACCAGCGAGCCGCTTTCCAGCGTGGCCTCAAGCTCGGCCAGCGCTCCCAGTGTCAGCTTCAGCACCCGCCGCTCGCCATCGATCTCAATGGCCACTTCGCCCGCCCACGGATTGGCCATGTCTCAGAGCGCCGTAAAGCTCAGCGCCCCGGCGCTGGCCATCGACATCTCATAGGTGGCCTCGCCATTATGGCTGCCGGCATATTCGATCGAGGTCCCCTGAAACGGCCCCTCGACAATGCCAAAATCGGGGATGATCACCTGAAACTCGGGCGTCTCACCGTCGAAAAACAATTGCCGCGCCCGCTCATCGGTATTGGCGTCCTTGAACACGCCCGAACCCGAGATCGCCGCCGATTTCACTCCGGCCCCCGACAACAGCTCGCGCCAGCCACCCTGGCTTTCCAGACTGGTCACATCGACGCTCTCGGCGTTGAAACTCACCCGCGTGGCGCGCAGCCCCGCAATCGTTTCGAACAGACCACCGCCATTCATATCCACTTTGACCAACAGGTCCTTGCCGTTCTGAGCACCCATATCCGTGCCTCCAAAGCTAAAGTTCAGTTGTCTTCGACGCGCGCGCGAAAGCGCAGGTCGATCCGCCGCACGGCCCCGCCCGAGCCGGTCCGCCGCGCCACCGCGCGCTCGAACCACAGCCCCACCAGCCGCCCCCGGCCCAGCGTCAGAGGCGCATCCTCCAACGCATCCCCGATCAGGCCCGCCAGTTCCTTGGACGCGGCAAACCCCGCCGCTTCGGAAACCACCGAGACCGTGAAGCGATGCTCCGAACCGCGTCCGTTCACATCCGAGCGGTCGCGTGCCTCTTCCGGGCCCAGCGCAATATAGGTCTCGGGCACCGTCCCAGAGGGCAGCGCGTCATAGATCGCAGTGCCGACCCGCGCGCTGATCTCTGCATCCGCCGAGAGGTGCTGAAACACCGCCACCTGCAATGCCGCCGCCATGCCATAGCTCATGCCGATACCTCTTCATCCGCGAAACAGGTCAGATAGCGCCCGTCCGATCCCAGATCCGCCACCGCCCGGATCGCATAGATCCGATCGCCCTCGCGCAGCCGCTGATCTGCCTCGGGCCGCATGGACGAGCCCTGGGGCGCGGCGCGCAGCACGATCCGGTAGCTGACCCGCGAAACCGTGGCCCCGGCCTGCGCGCGCACCGTGCCGCTGCGCGCTTTCACCTCGCCCCAGAGCGTGCCCAGCGCCAGCCAGCTCTCGCTGAACCCACCGGCCCCGTCCGCCACCCGCGAGGGCACCTCCAGCACCAGCTTGCGGTTGAGACGCGGCGCGCTCATTGCCCCGCTCCCAGCCCCAGACGCATCCGGCAATAGCGCTGGATCAGGCTGGTCACACCAAATGGCATGCAGCCATCACCCAGGGCCGTCTCCTGCCGGTACTCGTAATAATGCGCGGCCAGTAACAACACCGCCTGACCCAGATCGGCGGGCAAACCGCCCCAATCCGCCGCCATCCCGGCAGTCAGCGCGATCCGCGCCGATCCGCCCTGCACGATCATCGGCATCGCTCCCCCGGCCGCAATCATCCGCGGCCGCTGGCTGTCTTTCTCCAGCCGATAGCTTTCGGCACTCAATATGCTCTCATCACCCGACGCGTTCACCAGAACCACCGAGCGCAATTCGGTGACCGGCGCCACCGGCAGCACCTCGCCGGACGGATCGCGCCACCGGTTCAGAACCAGCGAAAATGATCGCGTGATCAGCACCTTGCCCGTGCGCGTTTCGATCGCCGCGATTGCAGCCCTCAGAAACCCGCGCAGAACTCCATCCTGCAGATCCCCTTCGGCAAACCCGGTGCCCAACCGCAAATGCGCCTTGAACTGATCCACCGGCAACGCCGCATCCGGGATCGAGGTTTCTTCGGTCAACATCATAGATTCACTCCGCAAACTCGGACCCCTCCGGGTCGCGTTCCCTGATTGATGCGGACGCGCACCACCCCACGTCGCTCGAACGGAGGGGAGCAGCTAGACAACGTGAAAGGCTTTCACGGCGCACGCCCGCACACGGGCCGGTTCCCCGGCCCGCACTTCGGTTCCGCTTACGCGGTGCCGAATTTCAGCAGCTTGATCGCGGCAAAATCGCTCACGTCACCGCCCACACGCTTGCTGGCATAGAACAGCACATGCGGCTTGGCGCTGAACGGATCGCGCAGCACGCGCAGATCTGGACGCTCGGCAATGGTGTAGCCCGCCGCGAAATCACCAAAGGCGATCGAGTAGCTGTCGGTGCCGGGATCGGGCATGTCCTCGGCGATCACCACCGGGTAACCCATCAGACGCGCAGGCTCTCCCGCTGCCAGACCATCGGACCACAGGAAGCGGCCATCAGCATCCTTGAGCTTGCGCGCGGTGCCCGCAGTCTTGGAATTCATCACAAAGCTGCCATTGGCGCGGTACTCCGCACCCAGCGCATAGACGAGGTCGACAATCGCATCCGCCTCGATATCACCATCAACACCGGTCGGCACATAACCCAGATTGCCCCAGGCCCAGACATCATTGTCCACCTTGGCGTGATCCAGAATGCCGCGCGGCTTGTCGACGCCGTCGCCGGTGATAAAGGCCCCCGCCTCGGCGCGGGCAAACTTGTCGGCGATGCGACCAGCCAGCCAGTTTTCGATCTCAAACGCGCTGTCATCCAGCAGGCGCTGCGAAGCTTTCGGCAGGGCCGACAGCTCATGCAACGGAATCGAGATACGGTCGATGCTCGGCGTGCCGGTCTCAGCCGAAGGCGTGTTTTCAGCCGCCCAGCCAGCGCCGACATCGGAATGGTCGACGAGCACGTCATACGAGTTGGCCTCGACATTCACCACCGACGCGATCGAGCGGATCGACGCGGTCGATTTCAGCACCGACTTGATCACATCCGAGGTCTGCGGGTCGATCAGGAAACCGCCATCGGCGCTGACCGCCGTGGACATGGATTTTGCCTCCATCTCCAGACCGCGCAGGGCGTCATCATCGCCCGAACGCAGATAGTCGCCAAAGGCCTTCTGATGCGGCAGACCCGCCTCGATGGAACCCGCCAGAGGCGGACGGCCCGCCAGTTGAGATTTACGATCCAGCATACTCACTCGCTCTTCTGTTTGTTTGAGTTTGGTTTCAAGTTCCGTCCGGAACCCTTTGAACTCGCTGACAAAGCCAGCCATCGCCCGCTTCACCTCCTGCACCGGCGGCACAGCCGCTCCGGTCAAGGCCGACGCATCGGTCCTGCTCATGGGAACACCCCTTTTCCTGCTGTTTGTCGCGGCGCTATCGCTGCGCCAGGTCCTGCCTTGCGCCATCCAGCACATCGGCAATGTCGCGCCAGGCCTCGGCCTCGTCGGGCGTCACGCCCTTGGCCGTCACCCGCGCACTGGGCAGCATCGGAAAGGTCACCAAGGACACCTCCCAAAGCTCCAGTTCCGTCAGCAGCCGATGGCCGCTCTCATCCTTGCGCGCCTTGGTGGTGCGATAGCCAATGGACAGCCCATCAATCGCCCCCGCCTTGATCAGCGCCACCGCCTCGCGCCCCTTCTGGGTGTCCTGCAGCAACCGCCCCTTGACCCAGAGGCCGTTCGCATCCTCGCGCACCTCTTCCCAGACACCGATCGGCTGGGCCGGATCATGCTGCCACAGCATCTTGACACGCTGACCCGCCGCGCCCAGCTTTTCCAGCGACCTAGCATAGGCACCCGGCATCACCCGGTCGCCGCCCTGATCCACCTGCCCGAACAGGCTGGCATAGCCCGCGATCGTGGCGTCTTCGGCAACGCTCAGGCCTTCGCCAAAGCGGGCAAACTTGTGTTCCAACTCTGTGTTCATTTCGCGAACACCTCCTTGCAAACCCTTGAAAATCATGGCGCAACCACCACCAGCGATTGAAACGCCTGCGCCAGGATCACCGCTGCAACCCCGTAGACCGTCAGCCACAACCGCTTTTCCAGCCGCTGCATCAGCTCTTCCATCTGGTCCAGCCGCTGGCACAGATGCTCGTGCTGGATCGCTGCGACCCGCTCATGCGCCGCCAGCCGCAGCCCCGGCGCACAGTCAAAAGGCACGTATCCCGGCCCCTCAGCCATCCGCCTCTCCTACAGGCAGCCCCAGCAGCGCGCGTTTCTCTGCACCGCTCAGGAAATCCGCGTTGTTCACCCGCGCCCATTGCGCATCCCGCTCGGTGGCCAGCGCCGGCACCTGATCCAGATCCGGCTTCAGCTCGACCGCCTCGCCGCTGAACCCCGACAGCCAGTCCGACAGCGCCGCCGCCACCCGCATCACCAGAGGCAGCACGGTCAGGCGATAAAACGCCCGGTTGGCCTCCTGATAGTTCGAATAGGTCGCGTCCCCCTGGATGCCCAGCAACATTGGCGGCACCCCAAAGGCCAGCGCGATCTCGCGGGCGGCGGCTTCTTTGGTCTTCTGAAACTCCATATCCGAGGGCGAGAACCCCATCGGCTTCCAATCAAGGCCCCCTTCCAGAACCATCGGCCGCCCGGCATTGCGCGCGCCCTGATAATTCGCCTCGATCTCGTCGCTCAACCGGCGGAACTGATCCTCGGCCATGACGCCCTGGCCATCCGACCCGTTCCAGACCAGCGCCCCCGAAGGCCGCGCCGCATTGTCCAAAAGCGATTTGGACCAGCGCGAGGCCGCATTGTGTACGTCCACCGCCATCGCCGCTGCCTGCATCGGCGCAAAACCATAATGGTCGTCCTGCGGGTGAAAGCTCTTGATATGGCAGATCGCCGGGTTGAGACCCGATACATCGAACCGATGCTTTCGCCCGCCCACGGCGTATTCATAAGCCACCGGCCAACCATCCGGCCCCGGTACCACGCTCACCCGATCCGAGCGCAGCACATGCAGCTCCAGCGGCAGACCGCCCTCGCCCTGCACGGCCTCGACATAGGCATTGCCCGCCAACAGCAACTGCGCAAACAGCGCCTCGAACAGATCAGCCTTGCCCTGCGCCGCATTGGGCCGCCGGATCAGCGACAGCAGCGGATGCGTCTCATAGCGCTGCTCCGCATCCTGCAGGACCAGCGGCAGCGCCGAGGCCGCCTCGGCGATCAGCTTGACCGAGCGGAACCCGACCGGGTTGCCCGCAAACCCGGTGCGTGTCAGCGAGGCCGTGTCCCGCGCGCTCCACGCCACGCGGCCCGCGCTGTGCCATGTAACCACCGGCCCGGCCGCACTTGCCTTGGCCTCAGGTGCCTCCGCCTTTGCCCCGCGCCGCAAGAAATCAAATACCATCCGTGATGCTCCTCATTGCCCACCGCGCCAGTGACGCCTCACCGCTTCGTTGACACCGTTATCCCGCAAAGAAGTTGAAAGCTTCGGAACCCACCGTTCCGCCCGCACGCAACGCCAAAAGAAAAAGGCGCCCCAATCCGGAGCGCCCTGTTTTCATGTAACTTCTGATAATCTCAGAAAGGTCACAAAACCCGCAACCGCGGCCGTTTGTACTGCACCGCCGCAGCGATCATCAACTCATGCAAGGCCCAGACCAGCGCATCCACCCGGTCGGGCGATCCCTGCCCCTCAAACCCGCGCGCGGTCATCAGGCACATCTGCTCCTCAAGCGCACCTAGCCCGCGGGTATGGAACACCTTCCCCTGCTCATAAAGCGCCGCCACCGGCTCGGCCCGCGCCGCCTTGCCGCGCGCCGCATGGACCGGTTTGAACGGCACCAGAGGATCGACCTGACGCAAGACCTCTTCGACAAGCTGGCCGCCCTGATTGACCTCGGCCACCAGCCGCTCCGCCCCGAACTCTTCCATCGCGGCAATCGCTGCCCGTGCCCAGCCCGCAGGCCCAGCACCTTTCACTGTCCGGTCCGCCAGCACATAGGCCCGCCAGTCCTGCGGCGGCCCCTGCACTTTGGCACCAACCACCACGATCCCGCATTCGTCCGCCGAAGCGCCTGAACTTACCGAAGGATCCAGCGCCACAACAACCCGGTCCAAGTCGGGCGGCACCGCAACCAGCGCCCCCTCCAACATTCCAGACGTCCAGAGCGCGCCCTCGATATCGGACATCAGAACGCCTTCCAGCTCCTGCCGTCCCAACCGGGTTCCCGCATACCGCGCCCGCACCTCCTCAAGGAACGAAGCAGCAAGATTGGCCCGGTTTGCCTCGGTCGGCGCATGGGTCATGACCGTTGAGGGCGACGCGAGCAGATCCCGCAACGCCGCCACATTCCGAGGCGTCGTTGTGACACAAACCCGCGGTGCCTCGCCCAACCGCAATGCAAACTGCAACATGTCCCAGGTTTCGCCCGCCTTCTTCCATTTCGCCAGTTCATCCACCCAGGCCGCATCAAACTGCGGCCCGCGCAGCGCTTCGGGGTCCGAGGCCGAAAACGCCTGCGCCTCCGCCCCGTTCGGCCAGATCAGCCTGCGTTCCGAGGCTTTCCATTTCGGCCTGCGATCGGGCGGCGAGCAGGCCAATATCCCGCTATCGCCAAATATCATCACATCGCGCACCTGATCATAGGTCTCGCCCACCAGCGCCACCCGCCGCGCCGCGCCCTGATCCAGTGGCCTCGCGCCTTCGACCATCGAGCGCACCCATTCCGCCCCCGCGCGGGTCTTGCCCGCGCCACGACCGCCCATAACCACCCAGGCCCGCCAGTCGCCTTCTGGGGGCAATTGATGCGGCAGCGCCCAGAACTCGAATAAGTAAGGGAGGGCACAAAGCCCTCCCTCCCCGATGTCACTCAGGAATTCCTCCCTGACGGCAGCAGGCGCGGAGGCGAGCCAGTCGGCACCCGACTTCAAATCGAGCCTGCTCAAGGTCGAGGGCGTACCCGCCCTGGGCAATTCCGGTTTGGGCCTGATGTAGTTCGACAAAACTCTTCTCCACTTTTTGGCAGTCGCGGATTAACCCGCTCACATGTCCCAACTGCCTGGCTCCGCCAGCAAGATCTGCATCCTCCCCGGCCTCGATCTGTTTGCGCAGGTCTTCCGCCGCGTTACGCAGACCGCGAATGGTTTCCTCGAACGACGCCAACAGGTCTGCCGTCCGCGAAATCCGCTCCTCCGGGGTAATCAAAGTCATGTTTGCTCGTGACCTCATGCGTGAGTGATCTCCGCACGAGAGACATGAAAAAACGGCCACCGGGACTGTCCCGGGGCCGCAAACCCATGTCTTCTAGCATGACACAACTTATACGTGATAAAGCGCGGAGAGTCAAGACATCACGCAACACGCGCAACGGCTAACCGACCGGCACAGTTAAGAAATTCCTAATTTTGACTTCAGCGCCAAGCGGTTTGCAATCGTCTTGACCGCGCTCAGTTCGCCTGTTGCTGCGCCTCGATCTCGCGCCATTTGGCAACGTTGCGATTGTGCTCCTGCAGGGTTTCCGCAAAAGCATGCCCGCCGGTGCCATCGGCGACGAAGAAAATGAACCCGGTCTCGTCCGGGGCCACGGCGGCCTCTAGACTGGCCAATCCGGGATTGGCGATGGGCGATGGCGGCAAACCGTCGATCAGGTAAGTATTCCAGGGCGTTAAACGGCGAAGCTCACTGCGCCGCAACCCACGCCCCAGCACCCGCTGCCCCTTGGTGATCCCGTAGATCACCGTCGGGTCGGTCTGCAGCTTCATGCCTTGATTGAGCCGGTTGACAAAAACGCTGGCAACCTGCCCGCGTTCTTCGGGCAGCCCGGTTTCCTTTTCGATAATCGAGGCAAGGATCAGCATCTCTTCCGGCGAGGCCAGCGGCAACCCGTCCTGACGGCTCTCCCAGACCGCATTGATGCGCAGCACCTGCTTGTCCTGCATCTCTTGCAGAACCGCAGCCACCTCGGTGCCCGGTATCACCTCGTAGCTGTCGGGGGCCAGCATGCCCTCACCGGGCAATTCGCCAACCTCGCCGCTCAACACATCCCAGCCCTTGAGCACCTCGGCTACCTGCCACGTGGTAACGCCCTCGGCCATCGCGATCCGATAACGGGTGTCTGACTGGTCGCGTTTCTCTCCATAGATCTCCGGGGCGGCATCAGCACCCGGCTCGAACTCGGCCAGTTCCACAAATTGCAGACTCTGCGGATCCAACTCGCGAATCTCCATCTGGTTGCGCGTCACACCGATGCGATAGACGATCTCCGTACCGCAGGTGCTGGCACCGCCCTTGGTGATCTGATCGACGATCTGTTCCATCGTCGCGCCTTCACGCACAAGAAAGCTACCCGCCTTCAGATCGCCCGCCTTGTCCTGATAATCTGCCCCAATCCGGAAAATGCGCGCATTGGTCACCGCGCCCTGTTCAGCCAGATCGTTACTGACCCGGGTCATGTTCGACCCGGATTCAACGCGCAGGCACATCGCGCTGTCCAGCGGCCCTTCGGCGCGGTATTGCGATTGCCCCCACAGCACCACACCGGCGACCAGAAACAGGCCAACCAGCAGAACCGTCAGCATGTTCGAGGCGAGAGAACGCCACATTTAGCTGGCCTTTCCGAAGATCACGCTCGCATTGGTGCCGCCAAACCCAAAGGAATTCGACAGAGCCACATCAATCTTGCGTTCCCGCTTGGCATTTGGGGCCAGATCGACCTTTGTATCCACAGCCGGATTGTCCAGATTGATCGTTGGTGGGGCCACCTGATCTCGGATCGCCAGGATCGAGAAGATCGCCTCGATCGCGCCTGCCGCGCCCAGCAGATGCCCGGTGGCGGATTTGGTCGAGGACATGGTGACCTCGCCCGCATGATCGCCCAGCAGCCGCTCAACCGCGCCCAGCTCAATCGTATCCGCCATGGTCGAGGTGCCATGCGCGTTGATGTAATCCAGATCCGCAGCCGTCAACCCGGCGCTGGCCAGCGCGGCATTCATCGACCGCTCGGCCCCGTCACCATCTTCGGAGGGCGCAGTGATATGATAGGCGTCGCCCGACATGCCATAGCCCAGCACCTCGGCATAGATCTTGGCACCGCGCGCCTTGGCATGCTCATAGTCTTCCAACACAACAATGCCCGCGCCCTCGCCCATGACGAACCCGTCGCGATCCACGTCATAGGGGCGGCTGGCCGATTGCGGATCGTCACCATATTTGGTCGATAGCGCCTTGCAAGCATTGAAACCGGCAATCCCGATCTCGCAGATACAGCCTTCTCCACCACCCGCGATCATGACATCCGCATCGCCCGCCCGAATGATCCGGCTGGCATCACCGATGGCATGGGCCCCGGTGGAACAGGCGGTCACGACCGAATGGTTCGGGCCCTTGAACCCGAACCGGATCGACACCTGCCCCGAGGCCAGGTTGATCAGCGCGCCCGGAATGAAGAAGGGCGACACCCGGCGCGGGCCTCGGTCCTTGATCAGGTTGGCGGTTTCGGCAATCGAACCCAACCCGCCAATACCCGATCCGATCAGCACGCCGGTGCGCAGCCGGTCGGCCTCGTCCTCAGGGGTCCAGCCCGCATCGTGGCAGGCCATATCCGCCGCCGCGATGGAATAGAGGATGAAATCCTCGATCTTGCGCTGTTCCTTGGGCGGCATCCAGTCATCGGGATTGAAGCTGCCGTCGGTTCCGTCACCGCGCGGCACCTCGCAGGCATAGGTTGTCGCAACCCCCGAAGCCTCGGCATCAAACCGTGTGATCGGGCCCGCACCCGATTGCCCGTCCAGCAATCTCGACCAGGTTTCTTCAACGCCGCTTGCCAGCGGAGTGACCAATCCGAGACCGGTTACAACGACTCTGCGCATATAGTGCCTCATGCCTGCTTTTGATGTTCGTCATTGCTCTTAGCCTGCGCGGGGGGCCGGGGGCAAGTGTCCGGCACGTCACGGAAGTGTCCATCCGCCACCTAAACGGGCACAGGACCACAAATCTTCCGGTCATGCAGGCAAGCCCGCGCGCGGATTTTGGCAGCGCGCGAGCGAAAGGGCATCACACTCAGATCAGCGGAATTCCGCGACCGGTTCATTGGCCTGACGCGCCACGGCCAGAGCATCGCTCAGGTCCAGCGTCTTGAAGAACAGCGCCCTGCTTACCAGCGCACCCGAAATGTTGTGGATATAGGCCAGGCGCGAAATGTCATCGCTCGACCGGACCACGCCACTTGCGATCACCGGAGTCCGCGAATGGCTCGCCAGCGCGGAGATCAGGCCAAGCTGCGCCTCCAAATCCTCCATATCGCTGTCAATATCGGTCACGATGATCGCGGCCAGCGGCACGCCGTCAAACGCTTCGATGAAACTTTCAGGCGTGAAGGCGCTGGTGCTGCGCCAGCCTTCGGTCATCACCTGGCCGCGCCAGACATCGACCGACAGCACGATCTGATCGGGATATCGCTTGGCCATTTCCTTGACCATATCCGGCTCGATCGCCGCCAGCGTGCCAACCACCACGCGGCCAGCCCCCTTGTCGATCCAGCGTTCGATGGCCTCACGGCTGCGCATGCCGCCGCCAAGCTGCACCGGGATGCCCGCCGCACGGATGATTTCCTCGATCAACTCTCCATTGTCATCCTTGCCATCGATGGCATCGAAATCGGTGATCTGCATGTATTCGGCCCCGGCCGCCGCCCATCCGCGGGCAGTTTCGACAGGGTCGACATGCCACAGCATCGGGTCCTCAAGGCGTCCCTTTGTCAGGGTCACGCAATGCCCGTTCTGAAGTTCCATTGTCGGATAAATTATCATGGCCGGTCCCTTCCACTGAGCCAACGCAATCTTCACCATACCATAACGCGAAGCGCGGCGGGGAAATCACCCAGTTTCGGCATTGAATGTGCCATTTGCGGCCTATGCCTCAAATGCGGGCGGGCGGTCCTTTGCGGCAGAGCAGACTGAAGCTCTTTTCATGGATCACCGCATCCCTGAGCGGCGCGTACCCCAAGCGCCCGGCAAGATGATGCGACACCGGGTTGTCGGCATCGATCATCGCCACCAGCGGCCCCGGAATGACCCGGTCGAACCAGTCATGCGCAGCTTGTGCCGCCTCATAGCCATAGCCCTTGCCGCGCGCCTCGGGCGCCAGCAGCCAACCGACCTCGGGGAATACGTCAAAATCTTCGCCCAAGGCGCGGTCTGTAAAGAAAAAACCCGCCTGCCCGATCATCCTGCGGGTCTTCTGCTCGATCACCGCCCATTGTCCGAACCCGGTCATCTGCCAGTGTCCGGCATTGCGCAGGAACGCGGTCCAGGCCTCACCGCGTGACCGCGGCTGCCCGCCGGTATAGCGAATCACATCCGGATCCGCCCAGATCTCGGCATAGCGGTCGAAGTCTTCGGGCCGCATTCCGCTCAGCGTCAGCCGGGCTGTATTTATCATCGGGACCGATCGGATCATTTCCTGCTCGTCTGATCTTGTGCCTCAGGCAGACCGTGCGATCTGCCGGAGATTCGGACAAGAGGCCGAGCGTCGAATTACCGGCAAAGCGCGGCAAACAAACAACAAAAAACGGCGCCTCCCGAAGGAGACGCCGTTCCAATCAGTCTTCAGCGCTGGCTCAGGAGGCTTCGCTGATGAATTTGACCGCATCGCCAAATGTCTGGATGGTCTCGGCCGCATCGTCCGGGATCTCGATGCCGAACTCTTCTTCGAACGCCATGACCAGTTCAACGGTGTCGAGGCTGTCTGCGCCCAGGTCGTCGATGAACGACGCATTCTCGGTCACTTTGTCCTCTTCCACACCCAGGTGCTCTACAACGATCTTCTTAACGCGATCTGCGACGTCGCTCATGTCAATTCCTCATTCACATTGGGCCTGCGGCCCGATTGTCTGCCCTTGCCCGCTCGGGTTGGCTTGGTTTTGCCCGGTCCGGGCGGTTTAAGTCCCGGCTAGCCGGGCAAAAGGACGGGGCGCATGATCTCCGCCCCGGGATGTGCGCCGCCTATAACATAGTCGGCACACAAGGCAAACGGTTTCGCCGCCCGCCCCATTTCAGGCCTACAACATGGCCATACCACCATTCACATGCAAGGTGCTTCCGGTAACATAGGCCGCTTCGGGGCTGGCAAGATACAGAACCGCCGCCGCGATCTCTGTCGGTTCGCCCATGCGACCGGCGGGAACCTGCTGCAGCAGCCCGGCCTTCTGTTCATCGGTCAGCTTCTCGGTCATCGCGGTGGTGATAAAGCCCGGGGCCACCGCGTTCACTGTGATGCCACGGGTTGCTACTTCATGCGCCAACGCCTTGGAAAAGCCCACCATTCCGGCCTTCGAGGCGGCGTAATTGGCCTGCCCTGGATTGCCGATCGCCCCCACCACCGACGAGATATTCACGATCCGGCCCCAGCGCGCCTTCATCATGCCGCGGATCACGCCTCGGCACAGTTTCATGGTGGCGGTCATGTTGACGTCAATCACGCTCTGCCAGTCTTCGTCGGACATGCGCATGAACAGGTTGTCCCGGGTGATGCCCGCGTTGTTGACCAGAATGTCGACCGAGCCCATCGCCTCGATCGCCTGCTTTGGCAGTGCGGCAACCGCCTCGCCGTCGCCCAGGTTGCAGGGCAGCACATGCGCGTGCACGCCCAGATCGTCGGCCAGCGCCTGCAGCGGTTCAACCCGGGTGCCAGAAAGGCCCACCGTGGCCCCGGCCCCATGCAGCGCGCGCGCAATGTCGCCGCCAATGCCGCCCGACGCTCCGGTAACAAGCGCGTTTTTTCCCGTCAAATCAAACATGTCTCACGTCTCCCGCTGCATCCCTCAGCACAAGGATTTCATTTTTTGTCATAGTCTTCTGCGACCCGCTTCACATTTCGCTGTCTATTGCGCCAGCACAGCGGCCACATCATCGGGCGCGCCAACCGCGCTTGAGGTGATCTCACGGTCGATCTTGCGGATCATGCCCGACAGCGCCTTGCCCGCGCCGATCTCCCACACGCCGGTCACGCCCTGCGCCGCCATGTATTGCACGCTCTCGCGCCAACGCACCGAGCCGGTGACCTGCTCGACCAGCAATTGCCGGATCATATCCGGGTCCGACACCGCCTCGGCCCGCACATTGGCAACCAGCGGCACGGCGGGGGCCTTGATCTCGACTGCCGCCAGCGCCTCGGCCATCACATCGGCGGCGGGCTGCATCAGCGCGCAATGGAACGGGGCGCTGACCGGCAGCATCACCGCCCGCTTGGCGCCCTTTTCCTTGGCGATCACCGCGGCGCGTTCCACCGCCGCCTTCGCGCCCGACACCACAACCTGGGTCGGGTCATTGTCATTGGCTGCCTGGCACACATCGCCCTGCGCCGCCTCATCGGCCACCGCGCGCACAGCCTCCAGATCGAGACCCAGAATAGCCGCCATCGCGCCCTCGCCCACCGGCACCGCGCTTTGCATGGCTTGCCCGCGGGTCCGCAGCAGCCGCGCCGTGTCCGCCACGCTCAACGCCCCGGCAGCTGCCAGCGCGGAATATTCGCCCAGCGAATGTCCGGCGACAAACGACGCCCGGTCAATCGACACGCCCTCGGCCTCCAAAGCGCGCATCGCCGCCAGCGAGGTTGCCATAAGCGCCGGCTGCGCGTTCTGCGTCAGCGTCAGCTCGGCAATGTCGCCTTCCCAGATCAGATCACTCAGCTTTTCCCCCAGCGCCGCGTCCACCTCGTCGAAAACCGCTTTCGCCGCTGGATAGGTCTCGGCCAGCGCCTTGCCCATTCCGATGGTCTGCGCGCCCTGCCCGGGAAAAACGAATGCTAATGTCATGGCTGTCTTTTCCTGCGTTCTGTCCTGTCGGACCCGTTTAGACAACCAGCCCGCGCCGCACAAGCTCTGCATCCAGACACGCTGCGTGTGCGCAGACATGACTTGTCCCGCCCCCCGGGCACGATAATGTTGCCGCAAGCACGCAGTCAGGAGCAGCCCATGACCCTCGCCAATACCAGCCGCAGCTACGGCAGTGTCACCAAGTCGTTTCACTGGCTGACCGCCCTGCTGATCTTTACGGTGATCCCGCTGGGCCTGGTCGCCAATTCCCTTGCCGAGGCCATCGTCAACCCCGACATTCCCACCACGGACGCGCAGGTCGCGCGGGCGGCGCTGCTGTTCTCGATGCACAAGACCATCGGTGTCACCATCTTCTTCGTGGCGCTGGCGCGGATCATCTGGACGCTGACGCAACCCCATCCGGGGTTGCTGAATGCCGACAACAAGCCCGAGGCCTTCGCCGCAGAGACGGTGCACTGGCTGCTCTATGGCTCACTGGTGCTGGTGCCGCTCAGCGGCTGGATTCACCATGCCGCAACCACCGGCTTTGCACCGATCTGGTGGCCCTTTGGCCAGACCCTGCCCTTCGTGCCCAAAAGCGAGGGCGTGGCCGCGCTGTTCGGTGGGCTGCACTGGATTCTGCAATGGGTGCTGATCGGCGCGCTGGTGCTGCATATCGCGGGCGCGGTGAAGCATCACATCATCGACCATGACCAGACCCTGCGCCGGATGCTGCCCGGCGCAAACACCGCCCCGGAACCGCCCGAACAGCACCGCTCGGCCCTGCCGCCCCTTGCCGCCCTCGTCGCGTGGGGTGCAGCAATTGCCGGTGGCGCGATGATCGGTGCCTTCGGCCATGGCGAGGATCATAACGCGGACCGCGCGGCGCTGGCCGAGGTGCAATCGGACTGGCAGGTCGAAAACGGCACGCTGGGTATTTCGGTGACCCAATTGGGCAGCATGGTCGATGGCAGTTTCGCCGACTGGACCGCCGCCATCACATTCGACGCGCCGGACGCCCCCGGTAAGGCAGGCGATGTCGAGGTTGTGGTCTCGATCCCGTCGCTGACGCTCGGGTCGGTCACCAGTCAGGCGCTGGGGCCCGATTTCTTTGACGCCGCGCAGTTTCCGACCGCCAGTTTCACGGCCGAGATCCACAAAACCGAAACCGGCTACGAGGCGCGCGGACCCCTCACCATCCGCGACCAATCGGTGGATGTGGTCTTGCCCTTCGACCTGAAACTTGACGGAGACACGGCTGAAATGTCGGGCTCTCTTCTGCTCGACCGTCTGGATTTCGGTGTCGGTCAGAGCCTGCCCGACGAAAGTTCAGTGGCCTTTGGCGTAGCGGTCGACGTGTCCCTGACCGCAAAGCGCGGCGACGACTGAGGTCGCAGATGCTTTCAATCACCTGACCTCATGCGCCCGCCGCTTCTGAAATCCGGTCTTTGTTTGTTTGAACCCGGCTCTTTCGTAAAAATCCAAGGTTGCGCGCGCTGACGAGCCTGTCATCAGCATCACCTTGTAGCAGCCCTGATCCCAGGCGCGCTCTGACGCCGCATCCAGAATGCGTTTGCCATATCCTCGGCTGCGGCTGTCCGCATGTGTCACGACATTTTCGACCAAAGCGTAGGGGGTTCCGCCCCTGGTCAGATTGGGAATAATCACCAAGGTACAAGACGACACCGGTTTTCCATCAACCTCGCCCAGCAGGATTGCACTTCCTTCATACACCAAGAACTTACGGAAAATCTCCTCGGCGGTTTTCAGTGAAAACGGCACGTTGTTCGGCGTCAGATGCGTATACAGTTCCAGCACGCTGGCAAGGTCGGCTGGCTCCGCGTCCCGGATTGTGAGTGTATCGCGCATACCCGCTCAGATAGGCCATGCGGGATTGCTCAGCAACTCCGCAGGTCGCACGCAGAGCCAGACCCATAACGCACAAAAAAAACGCCGGGGCGGCCCCCGGCGTTCATCGTGGACGGTTTCCGGTCGGGTTATTCCGCCTTCATCGCCTCGATCGAGATGAAGACGTTCACCTCGTCACTGACAAATGGCGCGATTTTCCCAACCTCGAATTCCGACCGAACCAGCGTGGTGGTCGCGTCAAAGCCCAGCCAGGGTTTTGATGCCATCGGATGTTCGGCAGCCTGGTTCAGCTTGGCATCCAGAACCAGGGATTTGGTGATGCCGTTCATGGTCAGGTCGCCGGTGATCTTGGCAGTGTCCTCGCCGGTCACTTCGATCCCGGTCGAGGTGAATGTCACCAGATCCCCTTCGCTAGCGCCAAAGAAATCGTCGGACATAATATGTTCCTCGCGCTTTTCCCAGCCGGTGAACATGGACATCACCGGTATTGCAACCGAGATGCTGGAATCGGCCGGGTTTTCGGCGTCGAACATGATCTCGCCTTCAAATCCCGAGAACATGCCATAGGTGGTCGAAAATCCGAGGTGGTTGTAGTCGAACACCACCTGGCTGTGGCTCGAATCCAAAATGTATTTCTCCGGCGCGGCATAGCCGGCGGTCGCGGCGGTTGCCAGGGCGGCGGCAAAAAGAGTGGTTTTCATTGGAGTCTTCTCCGGTCAATTGTTTGCGCATCAGTACAGGGCCGTTGAACCCGGCGCCATGACAACAGAATTGCGCCGCCCAGGGGCGACGGCAAGTCTCTATCCGCTCACAATGAATGTGATCAGGTGAACATCCGCCGATCAGGCGGTGATGTTGACCATCCCGGCAAGCTGTGCGCGCAGCGCATCGCGCACCTCGGGCGACTCGATCGGCAGGCGCATCAGCATGGTGCCATCCACATCGAACACCTCCATCAGGTTTTCGGTAAAGCGGGCGGCGCCGAGGCTTTCGTAGCTGCGACGCAGGACCGTCTGCGGGCGGCCCCGATTGTTCTTCTGCAGCACCCGTACTTCGCGGCGGATCGGGTCGAAATAGGCGTCGGGCTGATTGTCCACATGGTGCATCATCAGCAACGCCAGCCCGCAGAGCAGGAAAAACACCGACGCGCCCAGTTTGAAAGTCGCCGCCTCGGCGGTCATGTCCGCCCCCGGCAACAGCCACATCAGCGCCGATCCCAGGATCAGTGCGGTGCCGAAGATCCGGAACAGCACCTTTCTTGCAGGCCAATTTGGCGCGAAGGCAATCATCAAAGGCATCGCCTCCTCAAAGCTGGGAAGGGCAACCGCCTGCTCCATCATATCCTTGCGCACTGCTTTCATCCTTCTGGCATCCTTGTCGCGTATGAACCATTTGCGGGAAATTCTCCCCTTGGTTGCAAGCTTGTGAATAGAAAGCGTCAGGATTGCGGCGCGCGCGGGAAAGATTGGGGCGCATGCAGGGAATTTGAGCGGCAGTCACTGCCGGTTTCTGCCCTTGCATGGCCCGCCAGAGGGTGTATATAGCGCCATCCTTTCGCAGGATTTATGAACCGCGCATCCTCTCGTGGTGGGGCAGCGAAAGGTCAAACGCCCCGCCTTTGAAGTGCGCCTTGACACAAACAGGAGTTCACATGCCGCTGTATGAGCATGTTATGATTGCGCGTCAGGACCTGTCCAACACGCAAGCCGAAGGCCTCATCGAACATTTCGGTGCCGTGCTGTCCGACAATGGTGGCAACCTTGTCGACCACGAGTACTGGGGCGTCAAAACGATGGCCTACAAGATCAACAAGAACCGCAAGGGCCACTACGCCTACCTGCGCACCGATGCCTCCGCACCGGCCGTGCAGGAGATGGAACGTCTGATGCGCCTGCATGATGACGTGATGCGCGTTCTGACCATCAAGGTCGACGAGCATGCCGAGCTTCCCTCGGTCCAGATGCAGAAGCGCGACGAGCGCGAAGGCCGCCGCGAGCGCCGCTGATCTTAGCTTGAGAAAGGACTTCTAAAATGGCTGCAAAACCGTTTTTCCGCCGCCGCAAGGTCTGCCCGTTCTCGGGTGATAATGCGCCGAAGATCGACTATAAGGACACCCGTCTGCTGCAACGCTACATCTCTGAGCGTGGCAAGATCGTGCCGTCCCGTATCACCGCCGTTTCGGCCAAGAAGCAGCGCGAGCTGGCCCGTGCCATCAAACGCGCCCGTTTCCTGGCCCTGCTGCCCTACGCCGTGAAGTAAGGAGAACCTGATATGCAAGTTATCCTTCTGGAACGTGTTGCCAAGCTTGGCCAGATGGGCGACGTCGTTGACGTCAAGCCCGGCTTTGCCCGCAACTTCCTGCTGCCCCAGGGCAAAGCCCTGAGCGCATCGCAAGCCAACATCGCCTCTTTCGAATCCCAGAAAGCGCAGTTCGAGGCGCGCAACCTGGAGACCAAGAAAGAAGCCGAGGCTCTGGCCGAAAAGCTCGACGGTCAGCAATTCATCGTGATCCGCTCGGCCTCTGACGCAGGTGCGCTTTACGGTTCGGTTACGCCCCGCGATGCCGCCGATGCGGCCACTGCCGATGGCTTCTCCGTCGACAAGAAGCAGATCGCACTGATTGCACCAATCAAGGAACTGGGTGTCCACTCGGTCGCCGTGATCCTGCACCCCGAGGTCGAGGCCTCGATCCAACTGAACGTCGCACGTTCGCAGGAAGAGGCTGAACTGCAGGCCTCGGGCAAGTCGATCCAGGAACTGGCGGCCGAAGAAGAAGCCGAAGCCGAGTTCGAGATCTCCGAGTTGTTCGACGATATCGGCTCTGCCGCCTCGGACGATGATGACCTGGTTGCCGACACCGAAGCGCCCGCCGAGGATGACAGCGCCAGCTGATCCTTTGGGCTTTGACAGATCTCAATGCCGCGCGGGTTCAAACCTGCGCGGCATTTTGTGTTTGGTCACCTTCCCTGCCCCAATACCGGCGAAAATCAGCGAAGACCGCCTTGGTCGGAGTTCCCCCCGTCCCGAACCGGCGCTACTCTGATCCCGAACAGGAGACCGCAATGCCACAGATGACCCGCCGAACCACCTTCGCGATGCTCGCGGCATCCGCTCTGCTGACCGCCTGCGGCGACCGGGCCCGCAGCACCGAGCGCCCCGAGCCTTTCGATCCGCCGCTCTACCCCAATGAGACTCCCGAGCTGCGCGCGTCGATCAACACATGGGCCGATCACTATGAGATCCCGCGCGAACTGGTGCACAAGTTGGCCATTCGCGAAAGCACCCACCGACCCTGGGCCGTGAACCGGCCCTATTACGGGTTGTTGCAGATCCTGCCCGCGACCGCCCGCTCGATGGGATACAAAGGCTCGGCGGACGGATTGCTGGACGCGGATACCAATCTGGAATTTGCCGGAAAATACCTGCGCGGCGCGTGGCTGTTGTCGAATGGCAATCAGGCCTATGCGATCCGTCTATATGCCAAGGGTTACTGGCCCGAGGCCAAACGTGCCGGAATGCTGGTGGAAACCGGGCTGGTGCAGCCCAAATAGCTGCAGGCGCCGGGCCGCAAAGGACCCGGCGCGCGTTTTGTTTCAGTCGTCGGGCGACATGATCTTCCAGATCACCGCGCCGATGACCGCCCCGATCAGCGGCGCCACCCAGAACAGCCAGAGCTGCGCCAGCGCCGGGCCGTCTGCAAACAGGGCCACGCCGGTGGATCGCGCCGGGTTGACCGATGTGTTGGTCACCGGGATCGAGATCAGGTGGATCAGTGTCAGCCCCAATCCAATGGCGAGCGGCGCGAAGCCCACCGATGCGCCCTTGGAAGTGACACCCAGAATGATGATCAGAAAAAATGCGGTCATCACAATCTCTGTGACCAATGCGGCCATCAGCCCATAGCCCTGCGGCGAGGCCTCGCCATAGCCGTTCGACGCAAATCCGCCGACACCCTCGAATCCGGCCTGGCCGGAAGCGATGATGTAGAGGACCAGCGCCGCAACGATCCCACCCAGCACCTGCGCGACCCAATAAGGCAGCAGTTCCTTGCCCTCATGCCGTCCGCCCAACACCAGGCCCAGAGTCACCGCCGGGTTGAAATGACCACCCGATATGTGACCGACCGTATAGGCCATCGTCAGGACGGTAAGGCCGAAGGCAAAGGCCACTCCAAGCCATCCGATTCCCACATCAGCAACACCGGCGGCCAGCACGGCGCTGCCGCAACCGCCCAAAACCAGCCAGAATGTACCGATAAACTCGGCCACCAACTTGTTCATCATGTCTATCTCCCTCGTTAATACCCGCCATTCAAAGCGATTGTTGCCAAAACATGCGACCGAAGGGCCACAGGATCACGTCTACGTTATCATAAAGACAACTTAAAACTGAAAATAGTTGATTGATAACAATCAATAATGCAAAGTTGCCTTCGTTGACCGGTTTGGCTGTGTTTTTTTGGCTGGTGCCGGTTCTGAGGGGAAACGTAATAGGTTTAGTAGGTGACGAGGTGGAGACTGTTGATTATGTCGTGGGCCAGAGGATTCGGGCCCGTCGTGTAGCTATGGGGGTCAGCCAGGCGGATTTGGGGAAATCCATTGGCGTTAGATTCCAGCAGGTACAGAAATACGAATCCGGCGCCAACCGGGTGAGCGCATCGCGCCTTTGGGCGATTGCCGAGGCGCTGGAAGTGCATATAAGCCACTTTTTTGTTGGGATTCGGGCCTCGGATCCCGAAACTGGTGACAAAACTGCACCAACCGACGAATTCTGTTTCCTGAAAGAGCATGATGCGGTTGAAATGCTGTCGATCTATCGCAGTTTAAAGCCTGCACATAAACATGCAGTCTTGTCCTTTGTGCGCACATTGACGCAAGATGCACCTGTAAGGCGGTTCGACGAAGCCAAGTGACGACCAGGGACCGCCGCCCGCTTGAAAGGGGACATGCGGTGAAGCTGATCGATCTCGGGGCGGCACCTGATGTGAAAACTCAATACGAAGAGTTTCTGCAGCAATTGTGCGACCAGTTCGAAATGGACCATGCAGCTTATGCTGGCATGAACCCTGCCGCTGGCACGATCCACGGTCACGTCACCTATGGCGACGAGTGGAAAACGCATTATGAGCAGCAACAGTTTCAACTGATCGATCCGACCCTGCACATGAGCCAGCGCAGCATTGCCCCGGTCGACTGGAGCAGGCTCGAGCGCAGCAAAGATTTTCAGCATGTGTTCCAGGATGCGTCGGATTTCGGGATTGGCGACCAGGGGATGACCGTTCCCGTGCGCGGACCTTTTGGCGATATCGGGTTGCTGAGTGTCACCCGCGATTGCAGCAAGGATGAATGGAAAAAGGTGGTCGGCAATGTCATTGGAGACCTGCAATCCATGGCGGTCCATATCCACGACTCGGTCATGCATTCGGATGAGCTGAGCCGTATCCTCTACCACCCGTCCCTGTCTTCGCGCGAACTGGAGATCCTGCAATGGGTGGCAGCAGGCAAATCGCAGCAGGATATCGGGGACATTCTTTCGATTTCCCACCGAACCGTTGAAGTGCACCTGCGGTCCAGTCGCGAGAAACTGTGCGCTCTGACGACACCGCAGGCGGTCGGTCGGGCGATAGCAACCGGTTTAATCTACCCCAGCTAGAAACGAACTTCTTCAACTAAACCAAAAAGTTCGATCACTACGGGAATCCCCGAATAGTGCTTGGCGTTTTGTTGGGTAACTATCAGTTTACATAACCACTCGCCAAGGGGGAAACCATGATACTGGTAATAGATGCTTTAAACAAACACCTGTTCACGAACATCCTGGAGGACATGTACCAACTCCGTGCACGCGTCTTTGGGGGACGACTGGGATGGGAAGTGAATGTGGAAGACGGTAAAGAGATCGACGATTTCGATCATCTCGACCCTGCATATGTCGTTGGCCTGGATGACGATGGCAATGTCGTCTCGTGCGTGCGCGCACTTCAGACCACTGGCCCGCACATGCTTTCGGATGTGTTTTCCGCGATCCTTGATGGTGAACCGCCGATTCGCAGCGCGTCGGTCTGGGAATCGACCCGCTTCTGCGTCGATACGAATCGCCTGACCCGCGGCAAGGATCGCAACTCTGTCTCGTATGCCACATGTGAGTTGATGATCGGCTCGCTTGAATTTGCGCGGCAATCGGGGATCAAGGACATCGTGACCGTGATCGATCCGGTGATGGATCGCGTTCTGAAACGGTCCGACAATGCGCCATACGGCTATGTCGGCAAGAAGGTCGGCATGGGCAAGGTACCAGCACTTGCCGCCCTGCTGGATTGTTCCGAAGACCGGATCAGCCGGGTGCGCGATTTTTCGGGGATCAACCACGACGTCTTCATCGATGAAGAAGCGGCGTTATCCAAATTCGGCGCCAAAACCCCCGAGGTCGAAAAGGTATTTGCCCCCACAGCCGCAAACAAGGACGACCTGCCGCGCAGCCAGCTTGAGAACTATCTTTTCGAGCAGCTTGATGAGGCGATCAACGAAAGCGAACGCCAAGCTGCCCTGAGATTGATGGACGCTCTGTCTGGCACCTTGTCCAGCGAACAAAAGAACGCAATGCGCTCAAGCGCGGGCCGCGTTCTGGCCAAAGGCGCCTAACCCCCCGTCTCGCCACTCACACGCGAACGGAAAGAGCCGCCCCAAGATTATTGGGGCGGCTCTTTGCATTTCCGGTCAGGGGTGTTGAGGTTCACTCGTCCTCAAGCGCCTCGACGGCCTTTTGCAGATCGTCCTTGCTGACTTCTTTGTCGCTGACCTGGGCCAGCTCAAAGACATAGTCCACGACCTTGTCTTCGAAGATCGGCGCACGCAGTTGCTGCTGCATCTGCGGGTTCTGCTGCACGAACTCAAAGAACTGACGCTCCTGCCCCGGATACTGACGCGCCTGCGCCATCACCGCCTGGCTCATTTCGGCGTCGGTCACCTCGACCTCGGCCTTTTTGCCCAGCTCGGCCAGCAACAGGCCCAGACGCACCCGGCGCGAGGCCAGCTTGTTGTGCTCGTCGGTCGGCTCGATCTCGTCGTGATCATGGCCTTCGACCTCGGGGTTTTCCTCGTGCCACAGCTGGTGGGCGATCTGCTTGGCTTCGGCGTCGACCAGAGTCGGCGGCAGATCGAATGCGACCAGAGTGTCCAGCTTGTCCAGCAGGCCACGCTTCATCACCGCGCGCGCGGCACCGCTATATTCCGCTTCCAGACGCTCCGAGATCTGGGTTTTCAGCGCGGCCAGATCCTCGGCGCCGAACTTGGTTGCCAGTTCGTCGTTGATCTCGGCGGCGACCGGTTCCTTCACCTCTTTGATGGTGCAGGTGAACACGGCTTCCTTACCGGCCAGATGCTCGGCCTGATACTCTTCGGGGAAGGTCACGGTGACGTCTTTTTCCTCACCGGCTTTCGATCCGACCAGCTGCTCTTCGAAACCCGGAATGAAGCTGTTGGAGCCCAGCGCCAGCGGATAATCCTCGGCCGAGCCGCCTTCAAAGGCTTCACCGTCGACCTTGCCGACGAAATCCATCACGATCTGGTCGCCATCCTTGGCCTTGGAGCCTTTCTTGCGCGCTTTGAAATCCTGCGCGTTCTCGGCCAGATTGGCCAGCGCCTCGTCAACGGCGGCGTCATCGGCCTTGACCACCAGCTTTTCCAGCTCGACGGCTTTCAGGTCAACCTCGGGGATCTCGGGCAGCGCCTCATAGGACATCTCGACATGCACGTCGTCGCCCTCTTTCCAATCCTCGTTGGTCATCTTGACCTCGGGCTGAAGCGCGGGGCGTTCGCCGCTATCCTCGAAATGCTGGTTCATCGCGCCATCGATGGTTTCCTGCATCGCTTCGCCCAGCAGTCGCTGGCCATACTGCTTTTTCAGCAGCGCCATCGGCACCTTGCCCTTGCGAAAGCCTTTCATCTCGACTTCCGGCTGTGCTTCGGTCAGCTTTTCGTTGACCTTGTCGTCCAGCTCGGCGGCGCTGACGACGATGTTATAGCCGCGTTTCAGACCTTCGTTCAGAGTCTCGGTGACCTGCATCTGGTATCCCCATGAGGTTGGGGCGCGCAACCCTGGCGCGCCTGGCAAATTTGACGCCTTCTATTGGCCCTGCCCCGCCTGTGCAAGAGCCATCTGGCGCATCACCCCGGATTTGGGGCGCCAAAAGAACAGGCCGCCCCGGTTTTCCGGAGCGGCCTGACAATGTTCAATCTGGGTGCGGCTCAGAATTTCCAGCGCGCGCCCAGAACGACGGTCGACAGGTCGTCATAATCGTCGGTCGAATCCTCGTAGGCATAGTTCTGATAGGTCAGGTAGGTATCGACATTATAACTGTCGATCCGCTGCACCACACCCAGGCCCCAGACGCTGGAATCAGAGCCATCGGCATTGAAGTCGGACCCATCCCAATAATGCACGCCAATGCCGGTCTTGCCGACATTTGGCAGCCAATCCTCGGTTTCATAGGCGAGTTTGGCATAGTAGTAATTCGGATCGGTGTCCGCGTCGGAATCGACATCGCGGGTACCTGCGGCCACGGTAAAGCTCAGCCCGCTCTCCAGCAGGACCGATGCCGAACCGATCACATCCTGACGCTTGGCGCTGCCATCCCCGTCGCGCACCTGATAGGCCAGCCCGGCATCCAGTTTGGCACCCGCAAACTGGTTCGAGTAATAGGCGCCGATGTCGTAATAGTCACGGTCGTCATCGTCAGCCAGCACGTTGCGACCCCAGGCGGCACCAAGGGTAAAACCATTGAAGGACGGGGTGTCATATCGGATACGCGCCCGGCGCGAGCCATCAAAGTCATCCGTGGTGCCTGCAACGGTCGGCCCGGTCAGCGCACCTGCAGAATCCCGGAAGAAGAAGCTGGCATTGGAATCCGCCGTATAAGCATAAAGCGCTATCCCGACATAAGACAGGTCCTGCTCGGCCGCACCATCGGCAACCATGCTGCCCTGACCGGCCGAAACCTTGCCCCAGTCGCCTTCCAGCCAGAAATCGACATGGCGGATGTCTTCGCGCGTCCAGCCGCTGAAGTCATTGCCAAGCTGGCTGGTCTCGGTTGAATTCGGAAGCCCCAGAGCGGCTTCAAACTTGAACCCGAAGGTGTTGGCCCCGTAGGGCTGGTGCACGCGCAGACCGACCCTGCTGTTCGAGGCGTCGTAGTCGCGCACATTTGTCTCGGTCTCTTTGCCGTCATCCACCGAGATGATGGCCGGGTTCAGTTGCCCGTAAAGCAGGACATAGCCGCCCGAATTGTTTTCGTATTTCAGCTCGGCCGCAGCAGGTGCGGCAAGAGCGGATGCGGTAATCGCCGTAAGGGATACGGCCCTGAGTTTAGATGTCATGAGAATCACCCATAAACGGAAGTTGAAAGAACGCCCTGTTCGGTTCGATGGCAATCGTTGGTTTCATTGGCCTAATATGGCAACCTGGTCACTCAATCGGGGGTCGCGCGCCTCCGGTTTGTACCACCTTGATACGTCAAATGAATCCGAACCAGAAACCCCAAATTGCCGCACGCGCAATTTCGGTCAAATTCCGGCACTTGCGTAGAGGCGCATTATTCGTCTGACCTGCAAGACCGGTGTTTCACCGCGATTTTCTGGCCACGGAAACGATCAATTTGCTTGAGAAATGCGCTGAAATACCCCAAACGTTAGCGCAATCATACAAAGCCCGAGAGAACCCGCATGATAGTTTGCTGTGGCGAAGCCCTGATCGACATGCTGCCTGCCCGGACCGATACCGGCGCAGAGGCATTTGTCCCCCATTGCGGCGGGGCCGTGTTCAATACTGCCGTTGCACTGGGGCGTCTTGACATCGAAGCAGCACTGCTGACCGGATTGTCCCGCGATTTCTGGGGCGAGATGCTGCGCGACGGGCTGCGCAAAAGCCGGGTGGACACCCGGTTTGCGGTTGTCAGCGACCGCCCGACCACGCTGGCCTTCGTGCAGCTCAGAGATGGGCAGGCCAGCTACAGCTTTCATGACGAACACTCGGCCGGGCGCGGGATCACGGCGCAAGACCTGCCCGACATTCCGGACCGGGTCGACACGCTGTTCTTTGGTGGCATCAGCCTGTGCAACCCGCCATTCTGCGACAGCCTCGTGGCACTTGCCGAACGCGAAGCCGGCAAGCGCACCATCATGGTCGACCCCAACATCCGCCCGGGCTTTGTCAGTGACGCCGAACGCTACCGGGAGAGGGTGATGCGCCTGATCGCGGTGGCAGACCTGATCAAGGTATCGGACGAAGACCTCGCCTGGCTGCTGCCAGACCTGCCCGATGACCTGACCCGGGCGCAGGCGCTGCTGAAAGCAGGCCCTGCACTGGTCCTGCTGACCCGTGGCAGCGCCGGGGCCACCGCCTTGCGCGCCGACACCGCGCCGGTCAGCGCCGCAGCCCGCAAAGTCGCGGTGGTGGATACGGTGGGTGCAGGTGATACGTTCAACGCAGGCTTTCTGGCCAAGGCGCAGGCGCTTGGCCTGCTGGACCGGCACCGATTGCAAACCGCCAGCGAAGACGATCTGAAGTCCTGCCTTTCCTTCGCCGCCCAAGCGGCGGCGGTGACCGTCTCGCGCGCGGGCGCAAACCCGCCCTGGGCCAATGAACTGACCGATTGATGACCAAAGGCCACGCCATGAAACGCTCCGAGATCAACGACATCCTTGCCGAAGGTGACGCCTTCATGCGCCAGCACGGCGTCATCCTGCCCCCGTTTGCCTACTGGCAGCCCGAGCAATTGCGCCGCGACGAGGCCGCGCTGATCCGGGACCGCGGACTGGGCTGGGACATCACTGATTATGGCGAGGGCCGGTTCCACGAGTTGGGCCTGTTCCTGTTCACCACCCGCAACGGCGCGGTCGAAGATCTGGGCGCGGGCATGGGCATGCTTTATGCCGAAAAGATCATGATCTCGCGCGACAAGCAGCTGTCACCGATGCACCGCCACAACATCAAGGCCGAGGACATCATCAACCGGGGCGGCGGCGATCTGGTGCTGGAGATTTGGGCACCTGATGCAACTGGCGGCATCGACCGCGAGGCCAAGGTCACCGTGCCCTCGGACGGGGTGGATGTCACGCTCGATCCTGGTGGATTGCTGCGGTTGAAACCCGGCCAGAGCGTGACGCTACTGCCCGGCATCTGGCACGCTTTCTGGGCCGAAGGCGGTGATTGCCTGATCGGCGAGGTCTCGACCGTCAATGACGACAGGACTGATAACGTGTTCGAAGCCCCGATCTCGCGCTTTTCCGATGTGGACGAGGATGTCTCACCCACCCATCTTCTGGTGTCCGATTACTGAAGATCACTCGTGGTCCGGCAGCGCCCGTCCAACGGGCATTGAATGGGGCGCGACAGGGCGCGTTTTTTTCTCGCACTCGGTTTCAACCTTTGTTATGCACCGCCGCACAGCGCGGCCATAGGCCCGCGCGGTTGCGGGTGTGGCGGAATTGGTAGACGCACCAGATTTAGGTTCTGGCGCCTAGGCGTGGAGGTTCGAGTCCTCTCACCCGCACCAATTCTCTTCAAGTGTACCGATTGGAATCGGAGCTCCTGTGCAGCTATAATAATGCCGCCCCAGCCTCACGTTTTCGCCACATTCCCATCGGCACAATGGCACTAGCCTACAAGCGAGAGTGTCATGACCCAGACCAGTGTCGACCGCAGTTCGGAACAACCTACCCCGCCCCGCCTTCAGGCAGAGGCAAGGACCGAAACGGGGTTTCTGTCCGGGACCGTCTTGATGACGCAACGAGGCGAGCGCATGATCGAGGAGCTTGGGAAGGGCGACCGGATCATCACACGGGATCGCGGCTTTGTTCTGGTGCGTGGCGTTCGGCGGACCACCTGCCGCTGCCGCGCGATCTCCTTTGCCGCGGGCTCGCTTGGTGACACACGGCCCGATCAGGATCTGGTGCTGCCCGCCGGGCAAAAAGTGCTGATCCGCGACTGGCGCGCTCAAGCGCTGTTCAATGCGGACCGCGCCATGGTGCGTGCTGATGCATTGCTTGACGGAGAGTTCATCCGCGATCTGGGCATCCGCGAAATGGTGCTCTACCAGATCGCGTTCGATGCACCCCACGTGCTGTATGCGGGTGGGCTGGAACTGGCGGCTGAACCATCGGGCGCAGCACTCAGCCACGCCGCCTAAA
>NZ_JAMFMB010000050.1 GCF_023502395.1 Ruegeria spongiae
AGCGAGGAATATGCGACCCGGGAAACGCGGCGCATTGATGTTGCGCTCAAGACGGCCAAGCTGATGCCCATCAAAACTCTGGAAGGCTTTGACTTCTCGTTCCAACCTTCGCTCGACAGAGAACGCATCGCCGCGTTGGCCCAGTTGGACTTCATCCGCAGAGCGGAGGTGGTTCACTTCCTGGGCCCACCCGGCACGGGAAAATCCCACCTGGCGACCGCTTTGGGCGTCGCGGCTGTGAAGGCCGGAAAGCAGGTCTATCGCGCGACACTTGCTGAGCTGATCGAAGCCCTGGTCAAAGCAGAACGGGAAGGCAGACTCGCCGACAAAATCCGCTTCTATGCTCGCCCATCGCTACTGATCGTGGATGAAATTGGCTACCTGCCCATCACTCAGGGCGGCGCAAACCTGTTCTTCCAGCTCGTCAATGCCCGCTATGAAAAAGGCGCAATGATACTGACATCCAATCGTGGCTTCGCTGAATGGGGCGATGTCTTTGGTGATCCCGTCGTTGCCACCGCGCTTTTGGATCGGCTCTTACACCACGCCGTCGTCGTCCAGATCGAAGGGGCCAGCTACCGACTGCGCGGTCATACCGACCTGATCCCAGAACACACCCGCACAAACGCGCCCATCACACCGCCGCCACCGCCAAAGCGGCGCGGCCGTCCGCCAAAGAACGGAGCTGCAAGTCGCTAACCGGCTGACAACCGAAACCGCCAAACTGGGGAATTTTAACCTGCCCGTTTTGGGGAAAATTGAGATGCCATTGACAGTAGTGTTCAAGCTCGACCGTCTGGGTCGCTCAGTCCTGCATTTGTCCGATCTGTTGGTGCGTTTCAGAAACGAGGGTATCCATTTTTGCAGCCTTAGCGAAGGTATCAACACAACCACCCCCGGCGGCAAGTTGGTCTACCACCTGTTCAGCGCTTTCGCCGAATTCCAACGCGACATCATCGCCGAAAACACCATCGCCGGACTGGAGGCCGCAAGAAAACGTGGCACACGCCTCGGCAGACCGCCAGCGCTGGATATCGAAACCGTGCTAGCAGCGCAGCAATTTATCAGCCAGAAAGGTGTGTCAGTTTCAGAAGCAGCGAGGCGGATTGGGGTATCCAGAGCGACATTGGCGCGCAAACTGCAAAGGAAAGATGCGCTGTCAGGTATTTGAAAGGATTCAACGCAGTCCTCAATCGCAACACTATTCACGAAACTTCGCAACTCGGTTCGATGACTCACTGGGCATACAACCGGTATTCTAACGCAACTGGAAAGTTATAGTCACTTTCTTGAGACAGGTACTCTTTCAGGATGTCATCTTTCTTTTCCGATGTATTGGCAGTCAAAACTTCCTCAATAAAACCATCCAGCGCTTGCTCTAATGTTGTTCCGCGAGCAATGCGATACCGTTGTACGGCAGAACGCACATGCGCTGTGTCGCTAAATGCAGAAAAAGTTTGTTGAAATTGGTCAAACCAAGCGGCCTGTTTTAGAAGACTGGATTTAGTGCCTTTAAAACCATCAAGGGACAAGACCTCCATGTTGATTGCCGCCTCAAGCCGTTTGTCCCGCTCTTCAATAATGGAAGTTTCAAAATTGGGTCGCAAGTCTGATGGTATGGCGGACAAGCCCGGAAAACCTTGTTGTAGCTCGGCATTGACCGCCAAGGCTCCGCCCAGTGTAAGTGGTTGACTCGCTGCAAGCTCCAAAACAGGCTCTGCGATTGCTTTAGCACTAGCTTGTCTTTGTTCGCGAAGATGGCGCTCAAATTTACTCCATGAACCAGCCGTCATTGCACCTTTCAGTCGAGTGTCGCTCAAAGCACTTTCGATTGCGGCAATGCGAGATAGTTCATCTGCGAAGGCTAGTATTGCATTCCTACGGCTTTCGGATTCTGCAGAAGCAAGTGCTTCGCGGCGAGAATCAATGGCATCCAAATACTCTTGACGTTCGCTCGGCCAAAGAAACTCCCCGTACTTCCGAACAATCTCCTTTGCAGATTCCATAGATTGTAACGCGCTCTCGAAATCTGTTGTAGGAGGCGTTTCGGTTTGCGACGTCAATGCTATATTTATTCTGTTGCGAGCCGCACGGATTTTGCGCAGAGCAAAAACTGCATAGGCATGACCACCGTAGGAAAACCCGTCCTTTGGGTCCTCATATAACAGGTCTTGTGCTGTCGCCTTATATGGTTCCATGCGATCACGGGTAAAAGCGTTCGTCATGCAGGCTTTGATTTCTTTTTCGGCAGTCCTACGGTTTTCCAAAGAAATCCTGTCATAAGGCTGCCCAAACACCGGTACGAAATCATCGTCCGCGAACAAGCGAACGATACGCCACTCATCCCCCTTTTGGTTTGATCGAAAGAAATCCCGGTCCGGATACTCCTTTTTGAGCTTGTCGGTCCACGCTATGATCGCTTCGCAGCGTTCACGAGATGATGTGCCTGCCCAGAACGAGCCGCCATTGGCGGGGCGGACGGCGCTCGGCAAAATACGTTCGCTATCTTGGCTCAAACGCTTGGCCGCAAAGGGCCGACACTCGACGTCTGGAAAACTTCCCTTTCCAGAATTTGGATCAAACGTGAAGCGCTCCGGGCGAAGTTCCTGAAAGCCTGAATATCTGTTCACGTTGTCGCGTACGAACGTGATCTGCCCTGTACCAGTCGGGTCTAGCTCGCCTATGTAGTTGATTTCTTTTGCACTGTTGTTCACTGACGGATCGGGTGCCATCACCATTCTTGATTGGAAGGGTGCTTTGGCAGCCGCTGTTGTTGATTTGACGATGCCAAATTCAAAATCTACTGCAACTTCCTTTCTGGAAATTATACAAGTTGTCGTAGCATACCATTGACCATATTGTGTTGGTTGCGGTGCTATGCTTATTCGGCTGTCTGTACCTGACAGAACAACCGGAGTTTGTTCCGTTGCTATGGGCTTGGAAAGTGCCACAATATCAAAACCTTTTGCCTTCGCCTGTCGGATCAAAATGCCTAAACGACTATTTGTAAGGTTCAAAATGCACTGGTCTTGGTTTCTACTATTGTCGCAGCCTGCTCTGAACTCCAGCCAATCATTCTGCGATTTGAGCAACTCCTGCTGGTCGCTCTCGGACTCGGCGAATTCTAGGCTTTTTTGAAACACGACCGCGATTTGTCGATCCAGTTCTTTCAACTTGGGCGATGCGCAAATGATCTTGTGGGAGGCCGTTATCGGATTGTTGCAATCCACGGTCTGCTGCGTTCCCGCGTCTCTGTTTTGATCGCCGCTCGCACCGCTTGAATCCATCGTCGAACTGGTTCCTTCTGTCGACTGGCTCGTCGGAATCGAGGATGTGGTCAGAGGTTGCGAGAGCGGTGCCGCGCAAAACGCGATTAAATTGTCTAGTGCAGCAGAGAAACCAGCAAGCGGAATGCTCAGATTCTGTCCCGTTCTTGCGTCCTTTGCACTAAAAGCACTGCCAACTCTTAGTGCGCCGAATATGGAGTGGTTGACTGAAATCGTTGTGGCTAGTTTCATTTCGGGCGTAATGAGGATCATTGGCGCGGTCCCAAGACCCGTTCCATCGACGCTAAGTTCGATACTAATTGTCTCGGCACGGGGGATTCCAAAGCCACCTCCCAACGCTTGTGGAGAAACGAACAGAATAAGATTTCCGGGGTTATGAGGCCGAACATGCCCGCCGCCAGGATACTTCGTCGGATCAGTACCTGGACGCGTACAACCCAAGGAAACTGAACGCCCGGTAGCGTCCTGTACGAACGCTGCTCCTTGCCAATTGTGCTGGTCAGATTCAAACACCCATCTTTGTGTCGGTGAGCCAGTGATAGTTAATTGGTTTTGCCCGTTCTGCGTCTGTGCCAAAGTGACGTTCACGTATTGCGGCACACTGGATCGCCCGAATATTTCAACTTTTAGGGTAACATCGGGTGAATGGAGAATCGCATTCGCCAGTCCCGGTTCGAGCGATCCGTTGCTAAGCAAACGCGAGAAATTGGACCGGTTTTCTCGTTTGTTGAAGTACGCATCCGCAGTATCTCCGACCTGGCGAATGCCGAAACGATGGAAGTTTGCGCGATCTTGCGCGAGAATATGCTCTGGTTTTGAAAGAGGTTTCCCCGAGGAATTGACCCGGTCCTGTTGTCCGATTACGGCGGTGTATTGATCCAATAGCTGCTGTGCCATCGCCACAGAGGATATCGAAAAAATAGTCACAACTGCAGCAATGTAGGTCTTCAATGTAGGCATCCAATCCCTCATGTCGCGAGTGCCAAAAATATCAAGCTCAGCGTGCTGCTATCCGGCTGTACAGAATGATCTCCGGGCGATATTCGAAGTGCATCCCATCGAAATGATGCCACTTGCCGCCCCACACAAAACCGAACCGCTCCATCGTCCTTACCAGTGCCTCGGGCACTTTGTTGTGATACGGACCAACTTCACCCTCTATAGCACCTGTCCATTTCCAATATTGCCCAAGCTGTGGGTTGATATCGATGGCAATACCAAAGCTATGCGGACTCAGGCGCTTTGTTCCACTAATCCGCCTCCAATTGAAACCACCGCCCGGTTTCCGAAAGAAAGGAGAGAAGTCCTCGCTCTTGAATGACAAATGCGAAAGCGCCGCGCGCAGTTGACATGATACTCCGTGTTTCTCCGTAACCCAAAAGTCCGTTCCAGCAAGCCTGGGCTCAGTGACATTGACAAGGCTTTGTTGCGCTGACTCTTCATTATCAAAATAGGTCACCTCGAAGAATGCACCATTGCGTGGACGGCCCGGATCAAAAAAGGGCATCTTTCGTTGCGAGAGGTCAAAATCTAACGAGTAGACGTAGCTGAACTGTTCTTTGATGGTAGGATCGCGAAGAAGCTCTTGAGGTGATTTTGATCGATAACTGCCATACGCTATCCAATCTATGCCATCGTGTGAGATTTTTGTTCCATCTTCGGAGAACTGGATGCCTGGATATGACATCTTAAGTGCGATCTTTTCCGGTTCGCTGTCGATTTCTGGAAGTTTCAGTTTCAGATAGTCCACCGGTGTGCAGGCTTGAGCCGGGAGGGAATGGACCATGCACATTATCGAAAGAGGTATCCACGCCTTCAACTTTCTCATGTAAATCTCAGCTCTTCATCCGGCATTCTGAGAGCTTCTTCGGGAACCCATCAAATAGCTTTCCGATTTTCAGAACTGTTCCGAAGTCGCCTCCCAGCGTTTTCCAATCAGGCTCCGAGATGGAGTACTCGTCCAGAGTGTCCACCAAACACGTACAAAAATTGGCCTTACCAAATTTCTCGACACAACTGTCTTTTGCGCTGGTTCTCAAACTGCGTTGGCGGGCTACTTCACGCTCCTGCGCCTTACGTTCTACTTCCAGTTGCCGTTGTAGCGCTTCAGCAGCTTCACGTGTGGCCTGTTTTTCCTTTTCCTGCTCGGAAAGAGTCGGCTCTGTTCCGAATGCGTAGGCTTCAACATTAGCGTAGATGCGTTTGACGATTGGATCACTGCATCCGTATTGCGTGATTATCGAAGCGGAGTCCCTCTCGGCACTCTTCGCCAATCTGTCGGCTTCAAGCTCCATTTCGACCACGTTGCCTATGCCACCTTGCGCCAAATCCTGAAGCATACTGCCAATCGCCTCAAACCCTGCTGTGGGAACTTGCCCAGAATTCAGCCCAAGATTTAGGTCACCGCCCATCGCACCCGACAATGCGCGATTGGCAATGCCTTTTTCAATGGCCGGATTATGAAGGTGGACGCAGGATTGATCGAGAAAGTTGACAGTCGGAGCAAAGCTCTTGCTGAAATGCGAAATATAGGCGAGCGTGGGATCAACCTTTGCATAGCTTATCTTCCCAACACCTACAGTTCTCATATTTGAGAAATCGCCAGTATATAACGCTCGAATAATATGGGGTTGAGAATAGCTTTTAGGATCAAAGTTCCTCTCTATGGCAGCGGATTCAGTTTCCACTTGATTTGCGGGCGTCGGCGCTGACGGCTCGGGCTCAACCCTTGCGACCGGTTGCGAAGTTGTCGTGGGGAGTTCTGGTTGCCGCGTGCCCTCTGCAACAGCTTGTGAGTCCACACCTTGGGCCGCACCGTCAAGCGCATCGAGAACCTCTTGGGCAGGCAAGAATCCCGACTCTGCGGCGATCTGATACAAAGTAATGGCCAGTTCTTCATCCGGTTCAATTCCGGCGATACCATACATGTAGGCATCGGCTAGATATGCATAGACCGGCCCATACTCGAAGTTCTCTTCCAAGTTCAGGAACACTTCAACGCCTTCTTCCAGCCGAAAATTTGCCCATAAGGCGCGCCCAAGTTGGAACTGAAACCGAGCGGTGTCAGTGTACGTTTCCACGGCTTCGCGGCAAAACTTCACTGCCGGGCCAGGAATAATGTCCTCATCGGCGACTCCAGTCGCCCACCTGTTAGGATCGCCTGGATGGGCAGCGTACTCATCGCACTCGTGAACCTCTTGGTGCTCTTGCGCCAGAACAGGTATCCCGGCACAGGCAACTACAAAAAATGCACTCAACAATCTCTTCATGGCCGGGTTTTCCCCAAATCCGTGACAGTATGCTACGCTACGATAACCTGCAAACTCGCGATCTGTCTACGTCATGGGATAGGAGATGCGCATGCTCAGAACGGCCATCGCTTCACTTTTCGCGTTGCTCGCGCTTTTTAGCTGGACTTCAGAATGCGACGCGTTCACCTCTCAGGCGATCAATTTTGAACGTCTGCAACCCGCTATGGAAGGGCAGTCTTCAAAGTTGGTATTGATAAAAGGTGGCAAAAAGCCAGCGCCATTGAAACCGAAGCCCAACGCTGCGGCCAAGCCAAAACCGCAGGCGAAAGCGAAACCAAAGGCAGCAACCACATCCCGAACGGCCCCTAAACCAAAAACAAAACCATTACTGCATTCAGCGAATTCCACGGCAAAACCCATCGTGTCCCAAGTTCGGCCACGAACCAGTAAGCCGCTTTCATCCGAACAAATAATTAAGGCAAGAGCTTCCCTTCGGCAGTTGGGCACTGCCGACTTAGGTTTTCGACAAACAAACCGCGGTAACAGAAGCACGCTTAAGGGTCACACTTTGCTCGGAACGGGCAGGCAAGCTTTTTCCCAGATAAAAGAACCAGCATATCGCAGAAAAGCGATTGGGGCTTTTTTAGGAGATGTTAAAGCCTATCGGCTCGAACGCCCAATAGTCGTGCACAGGAGGTGGGGAGGAAAGGCTGAGGAAACTGGTAGTCCCTATGTCGGACGACAGCAGTACAAAAAAGCTGGAAATGCGCTAAGATATCAGGCAATACATGGTTCCAACTCACTGAAAGAAAAGTCGGCCCATGTAGTTCCTAAAGGAGCGATCATCCTGGTGGGAAAAGCGTCCGATGAATCCAATGAAAAAGGTTTCACTAGCCGTTCCGTTGGCGGCGGGGAGCAAATCTACATTGTCAATCCTAAACTTGCAAAGTCCCTTAGATTTCAGCTAAAATAGGGAATGACTAAATCAAAAGAAATTCATGAATTAGAAAATCGCGTAAGAACAATATTCCTTGATAAATTGCCGGAAGCTAGGAAAAAATTCAACTCTGAAGTCATTGAATTGATGGAAAATGAGATGCGTGATTTTCTTGAAGAGAAGGATTTCAAAAAGAGAGCGAGGATGACGGCGGGAATACTTAGGATCATGGTTGACTGCTTTGGGGGCGCTGATTTTGTAAAGAGCGAGTATGGTGATACGATCTTTGACTTGGTTGCCCTCTATTCCAAGCCGACGACAAACCTTTGATTAAAGCATTTCCGTTTCACGTTGAATCATATCCGGCCTCACAAAAGAAATTCCAAAATTCCTTGTGGCGGGAATGGCGAGATGCGCCCATTCGTAGCCGATAGCGCAGAAGGCAAGATGTTGGTGGTACTACCACCATCTTGGCAACGGAACCCGCTGCGCGTTCCCGTTAGCTCGTCAAGTTGTCGTGCGTGGCGGTCGTCCAGACTAAGCATGAGTGTGTGTCTCATGGAGTTCTCACGCAGCCGTTTGGCCTCAGATGCATCCATCCCGCCATACTTCTTACGCCAGCTATAGAATGTCGCCGAGCTGATGCCGTGACGCCGGCAGATGTCATCCGTCTTCGCACCAGCCTCGCTCTCTTTCAGCACGCCGATGATCTGTTCTTCTGAAAAGCGCTTCCGCTTCATGGGTCTTCCTCCTTCCTCCATTCAAAGGTGGAAAATTCCAGTTCGCAATGGCCCGGATATCGGGGGGAAGGTCAATGCCTGACGGGGCGCAGGACGATCTGTTCTACACCCTCGACCTGCGGCGCGTGAAATACACCTCGGCGCATAAGGCTTGAGGCCGCGCGAAACCGCAGGTATTCGAGCAGGGCAAAGGGGAATAATCGATGCCTGTATTTCTGGACACAACCGCGCCCGGTTTCGAAGCGGAATTCAGCGCGCTGCTGAGTGCCAAGCGCGAGGACAGTCCGGATGTGGATGCGGTTGTGTCCGGCATCATCGCAGATGTGCGGTCGCGCGGCGATGCGGCGGTGATCGAACTGACGTCAAAGTTCGACCGGCTGGACCTGACGCCCGAGACTCTGGCCTTTTCACGTGATGAGATCGACATGGCCGTCGGCGATGTCACGCCTGATGATCGTGCGGCGCTGGAGTTGGCGGCGGATCGGATACGCGCCTATCACCAGAAACAGATGCCCGAGGATGCCAGCTGGCAGGATGCCTGCGGTGCCACGCTGGGCTGGCGCTGGACCCCGGTGTCAGCGGCGGGGCTGTACGTGCCGGGCGGCCTGGCCTCTTACCCCTCTTCCGTGCTGATGAACGCGATACCGGCCAAGGTCGCAGGGGTTGAGCGGCTGGCCATCACGGTGCCCACGCCCGATGGTGCGGTCAATCCGCTGGTTCTTCTGGCTGCACAACTGTCCGGTGTTGACGAGATTTACCGCATTGGCGGGGCGCAGGCGATTGCCGCGCTGGCCTATGGCACCGATGCGGTCGCCCCGGTCGACAAGATCACCGGTCCCGGCAATGCCTTCGTCGCTGCCGCCAAGCGCCGGGTCTTTGGCAAGGTCGGTATCGACATGATCGCGGGGCCGTCGGAAATTCTTGTTATTGCCGACAAGGACAATAACGCGGACTGGCTCGCACTGGATCTGCTCAGCCAGGCCGAACATGACGAAAGCGCCCAGTCGATCCTGATCACCGATGACGCGGCGTTTGGCCGGGCGGTGGCTGACGCGGTGGAGACTCGCCTGCAAACGCTGGAACGCGCCGCCATCGCTGGCCCGTCCTGGCGCGACTTCGGGGCCGTCATCACGGTGCGCTCGCTGGACGAGGCCGCCGAGCTTTCGAACCGGATCGCGCCTGAACATCTGGAGCTTTGCGTGGCCGACCCCGTCGCTCTGTCGCAGAATACCGTCCATGCGGGCGCGATTTTCCTCGGCCAATACACGCCCGAAGCCATTGGCGATTACATTGGCGGGCCCAATCACGTGCTGCCCACGGCGCGCTCGGCGCGGTTCTCGTCCGGCCTCAGCGTGATGGATTTTCTCAAACGCACCACGCTCAGCCAGATGACTCCGGCGGCACTTCGTGCTATCGGGCCTTCGGCCGAAACTTTGGCCCAATCCGAAAGCCTTGAGGCGCATGGTCTGTCCGTGCGGGCGCGTCTCGATCAACTCAACAGGTGATGCCCATGTCGCGTATTGTCGATATTGCGCTGGACGACGCTGGTCTGCCGCCACCAACGCCCGAGATCGAGCAGGAGCGGCGGGTGGCCGTGTTCGACCTGCTGGAGGATAACAGCTTTGTGCTGCCGGCGCGCGATGATCGTGCAGTGCCCGATGGCCCTTACCGGGTGAACCTGTCGATCCGGGAGAAGCGGCTGGTCTTTGACGTCAACACCGAAGAAGACCAGAAAGCGGCCGAGTTTCACCTGTCTCTGGGGCCATTCCGGCAAGTGGTGAAGGATTATTTTCAGATCTGCGAAAGTTATTTCAACGCGGTCAAGACGCTGCCGCCCAGCCAGATCGAGACCATCGACATGGCCCGGCGCGGCATCCACAACGAAGGCAGCCGGGTTCTGCAGGAGCGGCTGGAGGGCAAGGTTGCGGTCGATACCGACACCGCCCGTCGCCTCTTCACGCTGATCTGCGTGCTGCATTTCGGAGGCTAGGGCGTGACGAACCTGCCGCAGTCGATCCTGTTTTGTTGCGATCACAACGCGGTTCGATCTCCGATGGCCGAGGGGATCATGAAGAAATTCTATGGCACCGGCACCTATGTGCAATCTGCGGGTGTTCATAATGATCTTGAGATCGACGGCTTCAGCATCGCCGTCTGTCAGGAACTGAATGTCGAACTGAGCCGCCATCGCTCGCGCAGCTTTGACGAGATGGAGCAATGGGGCGACGACCTCAGCTCTTTCGATCTGGTCGTGGCGCTGTCGCCCGCCAGCCAGCGCCGGGCGCTGGAACTGACGCGGTTCTTTCATCTGGATGTTGAATACTGGCCGATCATGGATCCGACCGGTCTGGGCGAGGGCCGCAACGACAAGCTGACCCATTACCGGCAGGCGCGCGATCAGATCATCAAGCATCTCAGGGACCGCTGGGGCGAACCGACGGAGGTACAATGACGGAAACGGTGAAACGCTATTTCGAGGCGTTCAACGCAGGCGATGTGGCGGGCATGCTGGCCTGCCTGTCCGATGATGTGGCGCACCATGTGAACGAAGGTCACATCAGGGTCGGCAAGGACCGGTTCGCCGCCTTTTGCGCCCATATGAACCGGTGTTATAAAGAGGAACTGACCGACATGGTGCTGTTCGAGGCTGAAGGCGCCACGCGCGCGGCGGCGGAATATGTGGTCAATGGCACCTATCTGGAAACGGATGAAGGGCTGCCCGCCGCCAATGGTCAGACCTATCGTCTGCCTGCCGGGTCGTTCTTTGATCTGTCGGATGGGCTGATTGCCCGCGTGACCACCTATTACAACCTGGCCGACTGGACCAAACAGGTCTCCGGCTCGGGCTGAGAGAGGAGCCGGAACATGCATATCGAAGCGCTGAGCGGTCAGAAACTGGTGGACTCGCTGGAGGATTTGGCGCGGCTTCGGATCGAGGTGTTCCGCGACTGGCCCTATCTCTATGACGGCGATCTGGACTACGAGCATGAATATCTGAAATCTTATGCCGAATCCGCCTCGGCCATTCTTGTCGGGGCCTTTGATGGCGACAGGCTGGTGGGCGGCTCGACCGGAATGGCGCTGCTGGAACATTCCGACGATTTCTCGGCCGCCTTCGAAGGCACCGATCTGGACCTGAGCCAGATATTCTATTGCGCGGAATCGGTGCTTTTGCCGCAATACCGGGGACAGGGGATCGGGCATCAGTTCTTCGATTTGCGCGAAGAGTACGCCCGTGGGTCGGGCTATGCGAAATCTGCTTTTTGCGGCGTTGTGCGCCCTGCAGATCATCCCGCGCGCCCGGCGCACTACCGCGCGCTGGACGGGTTCTGGACCAAGCGTGGTTATCACAAACTGCCCGGTGTGATCGCACAGTTTTCATGGAAAGATCTTGGTGATGACGCAGAAAGCCAGAAGAACCTGCAGTTCTGGATTCGTGACCTCTGAAATCACCACAGCCGGAGAGCCGTCTTGAAAATTGCCACCGCCGCCTATCCGCTCGACTGGCTCGACAGTTGGGCGCAATACGAAGACAAGATCTCGGCCTGGGTCGCAGACGCGGCTGGGCAGGGGGCGGAGCTTCTGGTTTTCCCCGAATATGGCGCGATGGAACTGTCGACACTGGCAGGGGCTGCGGCGGCCGGTAATCTGGCGGGTTCGATCCGGGCGGTGTCCGAACGGAAGCAAGAGGCCACATCGCTGCACCTGCGGCTGGCCGCTGAATATCGGGTGCATATACTGGGGGCTTCGGCGCCGGTAGCGGATGTCAACGGCCGACCGGTCAACCGTGCGGAACTCTATACGCCCGATGGGCTGCAGGATCATCAGGACAAGCAGATCATGACGAGGTTCGAGCGTGAGGACTGGCACATCGCGCCCGGCGGCCCGCTGAAACTGTTCGAGACCGCGTTGGGGCGGATCGGAATCCTGATCTGTTACGATTGCGAGTTTCCACTGTTGGGCCGTGCGCTGAGCGAGGCCGATCTGCTGCTCGTGCCGTCCTGCACCGAGGCGCTTGCGGGCTATTGGCGGGTACGGATCGGGGCCATGGCGCGCGCGCTGGAGAATCAGTGCGTTTGTGTGATGTCCTCGATCGTGGGTGATAATGCCTGGTCCGAGGCGGTGGATCGCAACACTGGCGCAGGTGGTGTTTTCGGCCCGCCGGACAAGGGGTTCCCTGCCACCGGAGTGCTGGCAGAGGGACAAGTGAATAGACCGGGTTGGACCTATGCCGAGGTGGACATGGCCAGAATCGCCGAAGTGCGCCGTGATGGTAGCGTCCTGAACCGCACCCATTGGGGCGATCAGGACGACCGGTCAGTGGCCCAGCCGGTGGTTCTGCGATAGGGCGCTGCGCATGGTTGGGTGGATCCAATCGGACCCGAAAGGACGACGTGGCGGCCTTGCCCCAAGAAAACAGGGATTTCGCGGCAAAGACACCTTGAAAAACGGGGCAAATGGGACCATTTAAGCGCACGGCCTGCATCTGAGCGGGCAAAACTGTAATGGAGACAACATGGCCAAGGAAGATACGCTCGAATTTCCCGGTGTCGTGAAGGAACTCCTGCCTAATGCGACGTTTCGGGTCGAGCTGGAAAACGGCCATGAGATCATCGCACATACGGCAGGAAAGATGCGAAAGAACCGCATCCGTGTTCTGGCTGGCGACAAAGTACAAGTCGAGATGACCCCCTATGATCTGACCAAGGGTCGGATCAACTACCGCTTCAAGTAACGCCTGCTTCTATGGTGTTCATTCTCGGATCGGGCAGCCCGCGACGGCTGGACCTGCTGGCCCAGCTTGCCGTGCAGCCCGATGCCGTGCGCCCTCCTGACATTGACGAAACCCCGCTGAAAGGCGAGCTACCGCGCCCCTATTGCATGCGGATCGCGCGCGAAAAGGCGCTGGCCGTCAAAGCGGCGGCAGGGGATATTGTTCTCTGCGCCGATACCACCGTTGCCTTGGGACGCCGGATTTTGGGCAAACCCGCCGATGCCGGAGAGGCGGCCGTGTTTCTGCACGCACTTTCGGGACGGCGTCACCGCGTGGTCACGGCGGTTGCGATACGACGGGGCGAGCGGCTCTGGCAGCGCGATGTGGTGAGCACCGTGAAGTTTAAGCAATTGTCGGATCTCGAGGTAAACGCCTATCTCGCCACCGGCGACTGGCAGGGCAAGGCAGGGGGCTATGCGATCCAAGGGCCCGCTGGCGCATTCATCCCATGGATCAGTGGCTCGTTCACCGGTATCGTGGGGTTGCCGCTTGCCGAGACTTCGGCGCTGCTTCAGGCGGCGGGCTATCCGCTGTATAGATAGAGAGGCTCCATGAAGGGACGCACGATCATCCTCGACCAAATTCAGGGCCGCGAGGCGGCGGCGCTGCTGGTTGATGGCCAGTTGGATGACCTGCTGATCGCCTCAGGCGCGCCCGTGCCCGGCACCATCTATCGGGCCCGCGCCGACCGCCCCGTGAAGGGGCAGGGCGGCATGTTCCTGACCACACCCGATGGCCCGGCCTTTCTCCGGCAGGTCAAGGGGCTTGCTCCGGGGGCGCAGCTTCTTGTGCAGGTCACCGGTTACGCCGAACCGGGCAAGGCGATCCCTGTCACTTCGAAACTGCTGTTCAAAAGCCGCTATGCCATCGTTACCCCGGGCGCGCCGGGCCTCAATGTCTCTCGCAGCATCCGCGACGAGGACGAACGCGACCGCCTGCAGGAGATCGCCCATGACGAGATGGGGAGCAGCGCCCATGGCCTGATCCTGCGCTCGGCCTGTGCTGGTGCCCAGGCGGGGGATGTCGCCGAAGATATTGCTCAGATGGCCGATCTGGCCGAACAGGTGCTGGGTGAGACCGGCGACGCGCCCGGCCGGTTAAGCGAAGGTGACGGTCCGCATGTTCAGGCGTGGCGTGACTGGACCGACCCGGCAGAGATCGTCACCCAGGCGGGGGGATTCGCGGAACATGGCGGTCTCGATCTGCTGGAGGACGCGCTGTCGAACCGCGTGCCCCTTGCGGGCGGCGCGTTTCTGTTTGTCGAACCCACCCGGGCGCTGGTCGCCGTGGATGTAAATACCGGCAGTGACACCTCGCTCGCGGCTGGCCAGAAGGCCAATTTCGCCTGCGCCAAGGTGTTGCCCCGTGCGCTGCGCGTGCGTGGGCTTGGCGGACAGATCGTGCTGGATCTGGCGCCTATGGCCAAGAAGGACCGGCGCGGCTTTGAGTCCGCCCTGCGCGCCGCCCTGCGCACCGATAGTGAGGAAACCAGCCTTGTGGGCTGGACCCCGCTGGGCCATTTCGAGCTGCAGCGCAAACGTGGGCGCATACCGATATCAGAGGTGCTGAAATGAGTTGCCCAATCTGTGGTCAGGGCGCAGATCGGACCTACCGCCCCTTCTGCTCGAAACGCTGCGCGGATCTGGATCTGGCCAGTTGGTTCAACGGCAGCTACGCGGTACCTTCGAGCGAATCCGAGGCCTCCGATGATCTGCCGGAGACCCCCGCAGATAAACTCGAACGGCCACACTAAAAAGATCAATTTCGCTCTGGACACCGTCTTGGCCACAGCATAGAAGGCCTCCACCCAAAGGCCCAAGCCTTTCCCGTGCCCGGGTAGCTCAGGGGTAGAGCAGTGGATTGAAAATCCTCGTGTCGGTGGTTCGATTCCGCCCCCGGGCACCACTTTTATCAAAGAAAAGCAATGTGTTGGCGGTTTTTGCCGTTGTCGCACTTCGTTGGTTAACTGCCCGGGACTGCACCGGGACTGCGGATAGGCACTTTACTATCTATCTACTCGCTTGCATAGAAAGTGTTCCTTATCGGTATGGTCGATCAGGCCGTTAGCCGTTCGGCCTGATCGTGCAGGGATCCAAGATCCTATTCAGCCGCTTCTTCAACAGCTTCCGGCTGAACAAACTGAATCCCCATCCAGTTGAGTTCTTCTCTCAGCATATCGGCAAGGAAACTGAGACCATCCAGCAAATCAGCAGGATCCCGAGCAGAGACCCAGTTTGCAAAATCAATTTTGTGGTCGTTGTGAGGACACAGCGTCGTGTGAAGCTCCCAGTTCATCCCTGTGTATAGGTCGTCTCGGGTTGTTCGTCCGTTGGCGATTTCAAGCAGAGCGGCGAGGGAAAGAACTGTATCTATATTCCGCTGCTCCAGCCAACCTTGGCCATTTGCATGCTCCCACCAAGCTCGCGGGAAAAGCTCTTCCAGACAATTGGGGAACAATAGGCCCAGATTGTGAGCTTCACTTACGATTTCGGACGAAGGCAACTTGAGAATCCTCACGTGCTTGGGTCGCTTTACCTCGTCATTGAACTGTTTGTATGCTCGTTCACCTTCCTCATCACAATCAACAAAACCAATTGAACGCCGCCTGTCACCTTCAAGGTGCTTGGTTTTGAACTCCCATGCCCGAAGCATGTTTCCCACGTAATTTGCCCCTGCCCTCTGAGGGGGGCGCGCAACTGAGATAGGCGTTTCTTCTGAGACGTTCATTGCTGCGATTAGCGCATTCAGCACAATGAAGTCAGATTCGCCCTCCACGTAGATTGTCGGAATTGCGGCTTCAAGGTCAGCAATGGTTCGCTGCATGGCAGCCCGCTCACGATCAGATACTTCCAATTGCGCCATTGCGTTTTCCATGTGGGGGGCGACAATTGGCATCACCCCCATTTTTTCATCGAGTTCATTGATAGACGGAAGAACTTTTTGTGTCTGGCTTCCCGCGGTGTCATCCGACTTGGACACAAAAGTTGTTGAGACCGTCAGGTTTTCTGAAGGCGACACGTTGAAAAAAATGGGAGAATGAGTGGTCAACAAGATCTGGGTTGTGTTTCCTGCTGCCAAGCGTTGAAACAGCCGAGACGTCTCACGCGCACGGCGCATCTCCAAGTTGTTTTCAGGTTCTTCGTAGGCCCAGATAAAAGTGTAGGGAGTGCCGCCTCTTTCCAACAAGGAACTCTTTTTATCGGCTATGAACTTAAGAATGAGAGGGACGTATCTGCCTTTGACGCCGTCACCCCTTTGATCAAGGGAGATTCTCTGTTCGCCATTCAAGAAGTCCAAAGTCTCGAAGATATGACTCAGGTCATTGGGGAGCTT
>NZ_JAMFMB010000051.1 GCF_023502395.1 Ruegeria spongiae
GTTTAGTCCCGGCATCTGGTGGATCGGATTTAGGATGAATCGCTCTGGCTCTGAAGTCCAGATTTTGCATACGTCGCCGGCGAGTTCAATCTCAAGTAAACCCAACGCCAAACAAGCAAAAAAGGCCCCGGCGAATGATCACCGGGGCAGTATTTGGGGAGTTATTTTTCTTTATTCGAAGGCGCTTGCGGGGTAGAATTCCTCGTTCACCCACTCACCTCCTTCTGCGCGCTGAATGGTGTATGCGCCTGCCACCGTGCCGCTGGGATCAAAGACCAGAGGGCCGGACGCACCTTCATAGTTGATGTCCTTGCCTTCATCGAGCGCGGCTTTGCCTTCGGCAAATGACGACACGCTCTCACCGCCGTCCACAACATCACGGATGACAGAGTTGATACCCTCACCAGAACACACCCCGCTGGCTTCCAGCGAAAGAGCAACTAAGTTGATCATATCGAACGAGTTGGCGGCAAATGGGCCGGGGTCTCCGCCAGCCTTATCCTGATGCAGCGCTTCAAATGCCTTGTACTCCATCAATGAGTTGTCAGCATCAGCGAATTCCACATAGGCGCGGCCGTTCAACAGGTCGGCACCGGCTGCATCGAAGATTTCCGGCACGGCCAGATCAGCTGTAAACAGCCATTCGCCTTCAAAGCCGCCTGAGGTGGCTTCCTTGATCACCGTCACACCGGATTCCTGACCTCCAGCCAGATAGATGGCATCAGGTTCATTTGCCAGAACCGAGATCAGTTCGGCCTGATAGGACGGCTGTCCGGGGTTGTAGACAACGAAGTCGGTCAGCTCGATGTCGGCCTCTTCCAGTGTTGTCCGGGCAACCTGAGCAGGAGAGATTGTGGATTCCTCGTTCTGGACTAGGAAAGCGACGCTTTTGTAGCCCTTATCTTTCAGCCACAGTCCAGAAGCCGCCCCGTCGCCCAGATCCGAAGAAACGGTGCGATAGACGTAGTCGCCACCAAGCTCGTTAAGCGTGATCGTGCCTGCATAGGGTGACATCGTCACCGTCTTGGTCCGTTTTGCCAGATCTACAAGCGCCACCATAACCCCCGATGTCGGGCCAAGGATCGCAACCGCATTTTCCGATTCAATCATCTTTGATGCTTCGCGAATACCAACTTCGGGGTTACCGCCAGTGTCGGCCACAACCAGTCGAATGTTGCCGCAGCTTGTACCGCCCACCGCATTGATCTCGTTCGCGCCCAGTTCGACGCTGCCAGCGACGATTTTTCCGAACTCGCCAAGTTCACCGGTCAGCGGGACCAGCACGCCGACTGTGACTTCTTCTGCTGATGCAGCCATGGACGTAGCAACCAATGCGGTCGATGCGACTAATCCCTTGAGGAGCATACTACGTTTTAGCTTGGGTTTCATGTTCACCTCCATGTTGTAAATTTTCCCTAGGCGTGGACCTGTAATAAGACCTCTTCAAGACGGCCCGGTTCGAGAAGAGTTTTGCTTTTGAGTACATCCGCCACCCGCCCGGCATCCAAGACGTAGGCATCTTCGGAAATCGCCAGTATTTTTTCCGGGTTCTGTTCAACCACCCAGGCTATTCCGGTTCCGTCCTGCGCGAGTTCTTCAACCCATCCCACGATGCGGTCCACGAAGATCGGCGCCAATCCGGCCGTGGGTTCATCCAGCAATAGGATGTCCGGTCCGGCCACGAGGGCGGTTGCAATCGCAAGAGTTTGCCGTTCGCCTCCAGAAAGCGTCGATGCCAATTGATTGGAGCGCTCCTGAAGGATCGGAAATCTCTTCAGGACTTCTGCTATCCTTTCAATTGCGCCTTCAAACGCTGCAGCAGATGCGTTCAGGTTGTCACGTACCGACAAGTCCGAAAACACGTTGGCATCCTGTGGAACAAGGCCGACGCCCGCTATGCAAACATGCAGCGGACCGATGCCGTTCAGATGCTGACCATTATGGACAACTTCGCCTTCCATCATCGGCAGATGCCCGGCAATGGTCTTCATCAGTGTGCTTTTTCCCGCACCATTTGGGCCCAGAACTGTCGTAATCTCGCCTGAAGGAACCTTCAGATTGATCCCGTGGAGAATCTGGACCTTTCCGTAGCCGGATTTCAGACCCCTGACTTCAAGCTGCATGTTCGTCTCCCAAATAGGCCGCGACCACTTTGGGATCGGTCTTGATTTCCTGCGGTGTTCCGCTGGACAGAAGTTCGCCTTGCTGCAACACAATGATCTGATCTGCGATACTGAACAAAAAGTGCAGATTGTGCTCGACGACGATCAAAGTGCGCCCTTCTTTGTGCAGGTCCGTTAGAATCTTGCTCAGCTTGCCTTGCAGGCTCGGGTCGACCCCAGCCGTGGGTTCGTCCAGCAAGAGAATCTTGGGATCGCGGATCAGTTGGCGCGCGACTTCAAGCATTCGCAACTCGCCACCTGACAAGTTGGATACGGTTTCTGTAACGCGGTCTTCAAGCCCAACTCTGGTTAGCGCAGCCTTAGCCTTTTCGATCAATGCCGGCTCGCTGCTTCGCCAGCCGCCTAACAACACAGAACGCAGATTTTCGCCGGAAGACTTCGCGCCGACCAAAACATTGTCGAGTACGCTCAACGACATGAAGGCACGTGGCGTCTGGAAGGTTCTGCCAAGGCCCAATGATGCAATGTCGGATGAACGCACGTTCGCCAAATCTGTCCCGGCAAGCACTACTCGACCTGCGGTTGGCTCCAGAACGCCTGAAATCAGGTTGAAGGTCGTCGATTTCCCAGCCCCATTTGGGCCAATCAGACCAACAAAAGACCCTTCTTTGACCGAAAAGCTCAACCCGTCATCGCCGCCGACCGCCTTGAGGCCGCCAAACTGTTTCCGCAGGTTCTCAACGACAAGAAGATCAGAACTCATGGTGTAGCACCTTTCTTGGCAAATCGGGTGAAAGGCTGCCAGCGCAAGATCATGACAAAGATCAAACCGGTCATCATATATTCGACCGAAGCTGCAATCTCAGCGGCGCGCACGGTTTCGAAATGCAACGAGCGCACAACTTCTTCAAACGTGACCAGAGCAAGTGTGCCCAAGATAACGCCTTTGATCGTATGCTCTCCGCCAAGAACCAGCGCGATCCAGACAAAGAAAGTCACTTCGGCGGTGAACAAATCCGGGCTGACCAGCGTCGTGATCATTGCGTAAAGCGCACCGGCAAATCCAATCGGAACGGCAGAGATCACGAAGATTTCGAAGCGCAGCCGATGCACATCCTTGCCGACCGCTTCGGCGGCAACCTCGTCGTCGCGCACAGCATCGACAGCCCGCCCATAAGGTGAAGCCAGGATACGACGGCACAAAAGTGAAGTCAGTATCAACAACAGCACTGCCGACAGCATGAAGCCATAGTTCTCGGACAATCCTATCGCCGAGAAGTCCGGCCGATCGACATTGGACAAACCGACGCTGCCATTGCCGATGCGTCGTTCGTTCAAGAGAAAGGAGTGCAGCACCTCGGCAAAAGCAAATGTCGTCAATGCCAGATATTCGCCCCTGAGCCGCAGCGTCGGCCAACCAGTGATAATAGCAAACAGCAGCGATGCAACACCTGCTGCGATAAAACCGATCCACCATGGTGCGTCAAAGCCAAACAGATACTGGTCCAAGCCCTTGGGTGGTTCCTGTGTGAAAATGGCATAAGCATACGCGCCTGCAGCAAAATAGGCGACGGTACCAAAATTGATCATACCGCCACGTGCATATTGCAGGTTCAGGCAGACGGTCATGACCGAAAACAGGCACCCATATGTCAGGACGGTCAGAAAGAGTTGCTCGAAATTCATGATTTACTCCTCCCTGAAAGACCTTCCGGACGCACCAGAAGAACAACAATCACCACTGCAAAAGCGATAAGGGGTCGATATCCGGCCGGGATAAAATAAACTGACATATCCATTGCCACGCCCACAATTAAGCCGGACAGAAGTACACTGTAGAGTGAACCTAATCCTGCCAGGATTGCGACTGCCAGGATCTGCAGGATCTGATGAAACGCGATGTCAGTAGATAACGTAGCGATCATCGCCAGCATGACACCTGCCAGCCCGGCCAAACCTGACGCGACCAGCCAAGTGGCACGAGAGGTCTTTTGCACGTCAATGCCCCGGGACGCAGCAAGTGCAGGATTGTCCGCCATTGCTCGGATCGCAAGCCCTGTTTTCGTCTTGTTGAGGAAAAGCGCCAGGGAAATCCCTGTCAAAGCGGCCAAACCAACAACTATCATCTGATAGTCGGTTATTCTAACGCCGAGGAACTTGTAAGTCGTGGCCAGAGGGATATCCAGAGACCGGATTCCGGTACCCACTATCCCATCAATCGCGCCACCGATGACGTAGGCGACACCAACAGAGCTGATCAGCAAAACTGCGGGGCCGAGATTTCTGATTGGATCGTAAACAAGGCGGCCAATGAACAACCCAAGGAACGCAGTTGCAACGATTGCGACAATCGCGGCTGGCAAAAATGGCCACCCGGCTTGCGTGTTCAACCCCCATGCAATGAATGCCGAGACACCCAGCATCTCGGCATGTGCGATATTCAGAAAGCCCTCGACACGCCGTGTCAGTGAGAAGCCGATGGTGGCGAGGATCAAGAAACACCCTGTTACGATCCCCGTCACAAAATACTGAGCGATGAGTGTCATTGACCCCGCTCTCCGTTGCTCGCTGCGAAGCATCTGGCGCTCCGGCATTGCTTGCTATTGTTCACAGGCAACTTCCTCCCATCTTTTTAGGAAGTATGCTACGTTATTTTTCAAACGTAAACGCTTTTCTGAAACCTCACCAAAGCGCACCCTGTCCGGGGGGACTATTCTGTTATCTTCAGTTCACTCCAAGCGGCGCCCGGCTGGCGTCATTGTTGGCTTCAACCAATTTCTTCAGGATTCGCTCCAATTCTGCGAGTTCTTCCTCTGTGAGTGGAGCAACCAGCTTGGCTTGCGCCCGGGCCATTTTAGGGCGGACATTTTCGACGAATTCAGCGCCTTTTGGCGTGATGCAAATCACGCGAGCGCGCTTATCGACTTCAGAGCGGTTTCTGTGCAAAAGCCCGCGCCGTTCCAGTCGCTTTATCACATCGGCACCACTAACCCTGTCGACACCAACGGACATTGATAAGGTAAGTTGGTCCATTTCAACCCCACTGGCCAAAACTGAAAGCATGCCAAATTGGACAGGCGTTACATCCTCGTCCTTGCATTCCTCCGCAAACAGCCCCAGATGAATCTGATGAAGCCTGCGGATCAGATATCCGGGGCGGTTCCAGAGCTCGCGAAACTTGCGGTTCTTGAGCGACTTGTTTTTGGTTTCCTGCAAAGCGACTGCTTTTTTTTCTTCCATTCCGTTTCCGCTCGTTGGCCGGTTTCAAAAGGACGTATGCCATAATCGGTGGGCGTCCATCCGTTGTCTAGACGCTTGCACAACGTAGTATACTGCGTAAACTACGTTACGCACGTCTGTAGTTTATGTCAAAACAGACGAGCAAAATCGACCGGGATGGAGTAGCAAAGTGGGAACTGGAATTGGGGCACGTGTTGCCAGGAAGGAAGATGCGAGACTGCTGAGTGGCCAAGCTAAGTTTGTCAGGGATCTTAAGTTTCCAAGGTTGCTCGAAGCCGCTTATGTTCGCAGCCCCCTGGCGCATGGCCGTCTAAAGTCCGTCACAATCCCGGAGAAATACAAGGATCGTGTATTCACGGCTTCGAATCTATCGGATGTGCTGCCTATCAGGCCAGAGTCGACGCTGCCCGGTTACAAAGCCTCACAACAATACCCGCTCGTAAAGGACAAAGTTCGCTTTGTAGGCGAATGCATTGCAATCTGCGTTGCCCCGACGCGGGCCGAGGCAGAGGATATCGCCGAGCAAGTGATTGTTGATATCGATCCCCTGCCCCCGTTGGTCAACGCCTCGGATGCAAAGACGCGCGATGCGCCGCGGTTGCACGACGACTGGGACGATAATCTCTTTCTAACCACGGCCTTCGACGGAGATCTGGAGTTCGCTGAAAAGAACGCGACAGTCGTTATTGAACGTGAATACAACACTGCGCGCCAATGCATGAACCCGATGGAAGGCAAAGGGACGCTCAGCTATTGGGATGACAAAGCCGGCCAACTGGTCGTTTACACGTCTACTCAGGTTCCACATCTGATCCGAACGGGCATCGCCCAGTATCTACAAATGGATCAGGGACAAGTACGTGTCATCGCACCAGATGTAGGCGGCGGGTTTGGATACAAATGCGTGCTCCAACCCGAAGAACTCTCGGTTTCGTGGGTGGCGCGGAAGCTCAAGCGGCCGGTACGCTGGGTCGAGGATCGCCGAGAGCATTTGGTTGCCGGAGCAAACACGCGTCAGCATCACTACAAGCTCAAAGCCTATGCTGATGATCGCGGCAAATTGCTGGGTATAGATGCAGAAATCACCGTCGATATCGGCGCCTATTCTGTTTGGCCATTCACCGCATGTCTTGAAGCCGCGCAGGCAGGAGGCAATCTCCCGGGCCCTTACGCATTGGAAGGATACCGTTGCAAAACCTACTCGGTCGCGACCAATAAACCGGGGTTCACACCTTACCGGGGGGTGGCGCGACCGGGTGTTTGTTTTGCCATGGAATTGACAATCGACGCCATCGCCCGTGCGGTTGGTCGAGAGCCCGCAGATGTCAGACGCGAGAACCTCGTTCCCGGTTCCGCAATGCCCTACACGAATGTCACGGGCAAGTTCTATGACAGTGGCGACTATCAGCACAGTGTAACAGAAGCGGCCAGGGCAATCGGGCTTGAGGACTTCCGCAAACGGCAGAAAGAAGCGCGGACGCAGGGACGTTTTCTTGGTTTGGGCTTTGGAACTTTCACGGAACAATCGGCTCATGGCACAAAAGTCTTTGCCGCATGGGGGCTGCCGCTTGTCCCAGGATATGAGCAGGCCATGGTGAAACTCACCCCCTCCGGCTCGGTCGAGGTTCGCTCTGGCAACCATAGTTTTGGACAGGGGTTGGAGACAACGATTGCCCAAGTCGCAAGCGAATGGCTCACTGTGGACATCGACAAGATCAATGTCTTGATGGGCGATACAGGCATGACCCCCTACTCAACCGGTGCCTATGCCTCGCGCGGGATGGTCATGGCCGGAGGGGCGGTGTCGAAGGCGGCCGAAGAGCTGGTGAAGCGGATCAAGATCCATGCGTCCCATCTGTTGCAGTGCGACGCCAAAGACGTTGCTTTGAAAGACGGCAAGGCCTTGAGCGGCGCGGCCAGTGTCGATTTTGCAGACATAGCCCGTGCCTGGTATTTGCGCCCCGATCAACTGGACGAAGATGTGGATACGGCCGGGCTGGAAGTGACCCAAGGGTACAAGCCCGACATCGATACGGGTGTTTTCACCTATGCCACCCATGCCGCCATCGTCGAGGTCGATCCGGAAACAGGCAAGGTCTCTTTCGAAGACTACTACGTTTTCGAAGATTGCGGTCGGCGTGTGAATCCCCTGATCCTTGAAGGGCAAACATATGGCGGCGCGGCGCAGGGCATAGGCACGGCATTGTTCGAAGAAGTGCTGTATGATCCAAGCGGCCAGCCCCTGACCTCCACCCTTGCCGACTATATCCTGCCCGGCCCCGCCGAATTGCCGCATTTTCGTCTAGAGCACAGCGAAACGCCCTCACCCTATACGCGGCACGGGATCAAAGGCGTCGGAGAAGGGGCCGCAATTGCCCCCGGCGGTGCGGTATTGAATGCGATAAACGATGCGCTCGAACCGCTTGGGGTTGAGCTCAACGAGCTTCCCGCCACACCCCATAAAATTCTGTCTGCGATCATGGACGCCGACCGTCCAGAGGAGGTTGCCGGATGAAACCTGTCGGATTTCAGTTTGCGCAACCTGACACGCTTGCCGAAGCGATGCAGATGCTTCGTGATGTGAGCGAAGACACAAAAATAATGTCGGGCGGGCAATCACTTGGGCCAATGTTGAACCTCAGGCTTGCCAGACCCGAGAAGATTATCAGCATTGCCGGATTATCTGAATTGCGAGAGGTGGACGAGGGCGAGGGTTTTATCGAATTCGGAACTGCATTGCGCCATGCCGAATTTGAAGACGGATCTTTGCCAGAGCCCATCAGCGGTATGATGCGCCACGTTGCCAAAGGCATTGCCTACCGCGCCGTGCGCAACCGTGGCACCATCGGCGGGAGCCTCTGCCACGCCGATCCCGCAGCCGATTGGATAACAGCCTTGACGGCGCTTGGTGCAACTGTCCGCATGGTGTCAGCACAAGGCGATACGCGCGATGTCGACATGACCCGCTTTATTCACGGCGCTTATCGGACAGAACTAAACAGCGATGAACTCCTCAAATCCGTCATTCTGCCGCGATACAGTTCGTCCGCTGTTTGGGGCTACTACAAAACGTGCCGAAAAGTAGGCGAGTTCGCGGATGCCATAGCCTCTTGGGTCGCCGACCCGAAGAAACGTTACTCGCGCGTGGTTTTTGGTGCGACCGCAGGGGCACCGATTGTGTCAATTCCTCTCAGCCGTCAAATCGCAGTGACCGGGATAGTTCCCAGTAAAGAGGTCATCAAAGCTGAACTTGAGCGGCTCGCGCCCGATCTTGATCGGGTCAAGAAACACCTTCTCGCCGTTGCTCTTCAACGGTGCACCAAACAGGCACTCAATCATGACTGAGACGATTTGCATAAACGTCAATGGCGAGGAATTTACAGCGACCGTTCCGCCGCGCACCCAACTCGCCGAAGTTCTGCGCGACCATCTGCACCTGACTGGCACGCATCTGGGGTGTGAACAAGGTGTATGCGGGGCCTGCACCGTCATGATGGACGGGCGTCCGGTGCGTTCTTGCATCACATTCGCCGGACACTGCGATGGAGCTACCATCCAAACGATCGAAGGCGGTGATGATCCCCTTGGGCAAATGCTCACCGAAGCATTTTCTCGCCATCACGCTTTGCAATGTGGGTTCTGCACACCGGGAATGCTGGCAACATCCCGTGATATCCTGACCCGCTTCTCGAATCCCGACGAAGCGTTGGTTCGACACGAACTCAGCGGCAATATCTGCAGATGTACGGGGTATCAGGGCATCGTCGCAGCCATAATGGATGTTGGGTCCCAAATTGACACATGCGATCAAACCCGGACTGATGACATTCGACGTGCCGCCTTCACCCCTTTTGAGCCCGAGGAAAACCTCAACGCCGCACCCGATCCTGCGACTGCCGGATCGGTTGTGCAGGACAAAGACTGGACCGTCATCACGCGAAGCTTTGGCCTAAATCACCCCGTCGGTGACGTTTGGGATCTATTTTCTGATGTGTCACGTGTTGCATCTTGCGTTCCCGGTGCTTCCGTTGCGGAAGTGACCGAAGAAACGTTTTCAGGCGCAATTGAAGTGTCCTTTGGCCCGATCAAAGCCCGGTTTGGCGGCAAGGGTACCTACGCAAATAATTTGCAATCTCGTAAAGGGCACCTATCGGGCAGCGGTGCAGACAAGAACGGCCAATCCAACGTGAGGGGCGAGCTTCACTATGATATTGTTAAAAAAACCGAAGATACTTCGACGGTAGATGTGGAGTTCCGGTTTAATGTTCAGGGCGTACTTGCGCAGTTCAATCGACCTGAGCTTGTGACTGGTTTTGTGGACTTTTTGCTTCAAAGATTCGTGGCAAACTGCAATTCGGTGCTATCGGGCGGAACCGCCACATCTGAACACAAGATAGGTGCATTCTCCCTTGCCGTGGCAGTGATAAAGTCGTGGTTTAAACGCAGGAAAACATGAATTCGCAATAAAGACAAAACAAGGGCCGCTCACGCAAACCTTGTTTGCCAATTTTTCCAATCTCAACCGAACCCGCTTAGCCCTGTTTTTCGGTCAGTTCAGGCACGGTCAGGAACAGGTTGGTGAGCAGACCGTAATCGGCAACCTGGAAGATCGGTGACTCTTCATCTGAACTGCCCCTTGTTGCAGGAGACCCAGAAGTAAGAATACTGGGTCATGGGAAAGACGAAGAACGGAACACGAGATCCAGAAGAACTGCGCCAACAACGCCTATTCTCATAATTCCCCCACTGGATTCGGGCCGCATCAATAATCTAGTCGACGAACGCTCGTTCGACGACATATTCGCCGGGTCGACTATTTGCACCTTCATTAAAGCCTTGCGCCTCAAGGATTCCCTTGAGGTCCATGTTCAACCCCATGGATCCGCAAATCATGATCCGATCGGTGGCAGGGTCGAGTTTGGGCACTCCGAGATCCGCAAGCAACTTGCCGGATTTCATGAGATCGGTAATTCGGCCCATTCTCGGGGATTCTTCGCGTGTCGTTGTCGCATAGCGAACAAATTTCTCGCGCGCTTCTTCACCTACAAGAGGATCTTCCATCAATCTGCGTTCAAGATCCGCACCGTATTCCAGTTCACTGTTCAATCGGCAGGTCTGGGTCAGTATGACGTGATCGTATTTCTCGTAGGTTTCCGGGTCGCGCATCAGGCTGGCAAAAGGCGCGACGCCGGTTCCCGTAGACAGCATCCACAGGCGCTTGCCAGGCAGCAATGCGTCAATAACCAACGTCCCGGTTGGTTTGGTTTTGACAATGACCTGGTCGCCGGGTTGAATTCTTTGAAGCCTTGAGGTCAGGGGGCCGTCCTGAACCTTTATCGAATAGAACTCCAGTTCTTCGTCCCAGAAAGGAGATGCGATAGAATAGGCGCGCAATATCGGTTTTTGTTTTCCGGTTTCCGGGTTCGGATCATCCATCAGACCGATCATCACAAACTCACCAGAGCGAAATCGAAAGCTGGCCGGACGCGAAACCCGAAAGGAAAACAGCCGGTCGTCCCAGTGCTTGACGCTCAATACTGTTTGCCCGTCAGGCAAGTTGGCCGCTGTCAGAGCGGGGGCAGTTGCGGTCATCGATATCTCCTATTGAAGTGAGTGGCCTAGCCGGATTGCTTTTCTGATTGGATGCGAAGGCCATCATGCTCGGTTCCGTCAGATTCGAGTGATGGTCTGGGGTCGAGCCGGATGGTCTCCTGGCCTTCACGTTTCCCTACCGACAACTGCGCACCATCAACCTCATAGATCTCAGCGCCTTCGAATTCAGGCTTTTCGCCGGGGTCGTAAGTGGGTTTTGTCGCGTTTGGTGCCGTGGGTTCTTGCCCGGTGATCAACAAGGCGGCTTTGTCCGATTTGCCGTTCCATTCTTCCGCATCTGCGGGAACATCGCCGATTTCCGTGATATTTGGCCAGATCTCAGCATATTTCGTGTTGATGGCCAGCCATTCGTCCAGCCCTGTTTCTGTGTCTGGTTTGATCGCATCGGCAGGGCATTCCGGTTCGCACACCCCACAATCGATGCACTCGTCCGGGTGGATAACAAGGAAGTTCTCGCCCTCGTAAAAGCAATCGACAGGGCAGACGGCCACGCAGTCCTGAAATTTACAGTTGATGCAGTTCTCTGTGACGATGTAAGTCATGTATCTTTCCTTTTGGGGCGCATACTTCGTATACGCCCAAAAAAACACCTTATCCTTTGATTGGAACGGGAATTACATCATAGCTGTGCCTGATCGAGCGACCCAGAACGGGGTCGGCAAGTTCAAGTGTAAACCGATCCGAATAGCGAACACCGCCGATGGCACCGCAGGTTCCACCAAACAGCAGAGTGCCTTCAATCAGATCGTCGCCTTCATCCCTGAGATGTCCCAGAAGCTCTTGTGGGGACAACAGCCCGGCCACCGTCCCCTCTTGGTAGACGACATCTTCGCCGCTTTCCCGGATCGTCGCGCGGATCCGGATCTGGTCCCAATGGTCCTCGACCTCGTCCAGGGGCCAGAACTCGTTTGCCAGTGGTTTGTCGCAAAGCTGTTTGGCAACGGTTATTCCCATATGCTCGTACACCCGATCCGTATGATCCGATGCTGCGCCAACCCAAATCCGGCCCGCATGTTTGATGAGCGTATATTCAACCTCGCCACTTGACCCATCGCCGATGACTTCGATCGCCTGGGCCCCAGTCAAACGGGAAACACCAACACGGTAGAACATCGGTGTCTTTGCAGGGGCCTGCACCCCGATCTTGGCCAGTTCATCAATGTGATGCTGCAATGCCGCCTTGTCGCGTCCGGTCCACCCACCAACGACGGCACGGTCGAACGTCAATGTGGCCTCTTCACTGCCGTCCTTGCTAGTCAGCTTTGCGGAGATTTGAATTGATGGTTTCATCTTGTTTCCCTGTAATTATCGGCCACGAATGACCTGCTCCAATCCGCGAGCCACAGAGAGCAGCTTGCGGTCATGGCCGCGCGCGCCAAACAGCATGAGGCCGACCGGTAGGGATCCACTGGCATGACACGGGATTGAAATTGCCGGTACGTCGAGGAAGTTGCCGACGGCGGTGTTGCGCAGGCACAAAAGGTTCACCGCGTTCGAGTGATCCTGATCCTGCAACTCATCGAGAGTCGGGGGCACGATCTGCACCGTCGGCAGGACCAGCGCGTCAAATTGTTCCTGCTTTTCATCGACCAACGCTTGCATATGTGTTCGCTCTTGCCCGACCTCGATGTAGTCGGCGGCCGTCTGGGATTTGCCCGCACCAAACCGGTCGCGAACCCATGGGTCATAGAATTCTGCACGGGTTTCCAAGAGGTTCTTGTGCCATGCGTAAGCGTCCGCTCCGACAAAGCCGCCCTTGCTATTGATTTCGGGCAAACGCGACAATTGTGGGATGTCCAATGGCGTAAGGCGTACGCCTCGATGCGATAACCGCGTTAGCGCGTCCTGATAGGCGCGGGCGACGACTTCATCCATCTTTTCCGTCACATAGCCTTCAAGCACACCCAGCCTGATCCCGCCTTCGGGGAAGGATTCCACGTCATCGCCGTGCCCATCTGACAAAATTGAATCTAGTACAGCTGCGCAGGACACGCTGGTGGTGAAAGGTCCGACACAATCCAGTGTCCGAGACAGCGGGACAGCGCCGCGTTTGGACACACGCGTCGACGTCGGCTTGAAACCGACAGTTCCACAAAACGCGGCGGGAATACGGCAGGAGCCGCCGGTATCCGTTCCGATGGCCGCGGGAACCATTTCCTGGTTTACGGCCACTGCCGCACCGGAGGACGATCCACCGGGGACACGCGGCATTTCAGTGTCGCAAGGGTTTTCCGGCGTGCCGAAATGTGCGTTCACGCCCAGACCAGAGTACGCAAACTCGGTCATATTGTTCTTGCCGACAATAACGAAACCCGCCCTGCGCAGGTTCCGCACGATATCAGCGTCCTGGTCGGCCGGGGCATTCTCATCCAACACCCGCGACCCGGCGCGCGTTACTTCGCCTTGCACATCAAACAAGTCCTTGATGGCAATTGGAATGCCTGCATGAGGCGGTAATTTTATTCCGGCCTGACGACCTCTGTCGACCCAATCTGCCTGTACTCGCGCAGCATCTTTGTAAGTCGAGAGAAAAGCCTTTGAGCCTTTCTCGGCTGCAGCATCGATTGCTGCAAAAGACTCCTCTACAAGATCGCGGCTACGCAACTTGCCAGTGCGCAGCTTGCGCGACAAATCAGTGATATTCTGGATCAAATCGCCTGCCTCCTGTGGTGGCCAGGGCTGAGCGCCCCGGCCCGTAAGGTCATTGAGGATCGTAGTAGTGCTGCTCCAGCAGCAGGCAGCCTTCCTCGGTCCGGAAAGGCCCATGCGGAACATGCGGCGGGCGCACACAATAGGTGAACGGGCCAAAGCGTTCGCCACCCTCATTGCCCTCATTGCCGACCCACATATCTCCTTCGATCACAAAGACTTCTTCCCAGTAGTCATGCTCGAAGGGAACGGTTGTGTAGGTGCCCGGTTCAAACTTCAGCAGCCGGGTCCACCCACCCTGGCGGTTCTCCATGTCAAGATGGCCAGACAGGACCTTTTGCTTGATACCGCTCGGATAGCCCGGAGGAGTCACCCAACCGTCATTCATGTCGAGCTGAAAAAACTCGCGGTGTTCTTTGTTTATCGCCATATTGATCTCCTTATTCGGCAGGCTCGCTGTTGAATTTGGGGCTATCCCTGCGGATCGTTTCCATGTTGTTGCGATTGGTTTTGAACTTGTCGTGTTCGAAGGTGCCGTCGGGAATGTTGAAGAAGCCCTGATCGAACTGCGCAGGGGCCGTTTCCTTCATTTCGATGGAGTCAAACGGACATACATCCAGACACAGTTCGCAACCGATGCAATTGCCTGCGTGAACGTCGATCTTACCTTCCGGATTTTGCGACAGCGCCTCATAGAAGCAGACCTGAACACAGATGTTGCAGGTCGGGTTCTTGCAGGTCTCGTCATTCACGACCGCATATACGCGGTTCTTGGAAAACTGTTCGGAATAGTCCTTGACCGAGTTCTTGGTTGCGATCCCGATCATTTCATCGACCGAGCTATATCCATGCTCGTCCATGAAGGTTTCGACGCCTTCGATCATTTTCGGCAACCATTTGATGCCCTTGACCATCAGGATGGACCCGACCTGTACGATGCTCGACCCGGCCATGATGAATTCGATGATGTCTTTGTGATCAAAGATGCCGTTCGAGCCGGTGATCGGCATGCCCAGTTCTTCGTGAATCTTGTGGACCCACCGAAGTGACAGGGGCTTAACCCATGTTCCGCCGATTCCGGCGGGGCCACCGATGCGGGGCTGGCCGGTTTCGATGTCCACGACAAATCCGGTGTGGCGGTTGATTGCGGTGACAGCAGCGGCACCGGCGTCTTTGACGGCCGCTGCGATTTCAAGAGGCTTGGATTGGTCAGGTGTCAATTTGACCACAACAGGGATATCGACGGATTCACAGACCTGCCGCGTCACTTCAAAGGCGACTTCCGGCTCTTGACCGATCATGGATCCGCCATGCACGCCAGGCATCATCGCGGGGTGAGGACAGCCGAAATTGAGCTCGACCATCGGCAGGCCGCAATCTTCGATGGTTCGACAGATGTCCTTCCATCCGTTGATGTCCTTGGCTCCGGCGCTGCCAATCAGGTGCGCACCCCGTTCCGCCGCATATTTTTGCGTTTCGATCAGATCGGGAACCCAATCCTTGTAATATGTGCTCGAATAACCAGACCGGCTGTAGAAAACGAAATCCCGCGCGGCCTTGCCCCGGATGATATCGCCCTTGGAATTCATGACGCAGTATTTCGAATTCTGCGTCAGACGCGCCATGTCTTCGATATCAGTCAGGGTTTTGATGATCGCACCCGAAGCCCCGTAGTCGAAACACTGCTTCATCAGGTCCGGGCTGTTGGTCGTTTCGAGCGATGCGATGACCACCGGGTTTTTGAACTTCACTCCGCAGAAGTCCAAGCTCATGTCAGCCATATTATGTCTCCTTGGTCGTTTCTCTTTGCCTGGGGCTATCACCCGACACGGCGGACGCACCGGCTGAGCAGCTTCTCTTTGATTCAAACTATAGGTAGTATACGTCCTAATATCAATCCCTCATTTCCCCCTGGAGAGTCCTATGAACTTAAGCCTTAATAGTGCCCCTGCCCTTTTCAAGTTTCCGGTGGGATGATCCATTCCTGATTGAGGAATACCTCGTCGTAGACGAAAGAATGATTCGAGATGCCGCCCGCGCCTATGCAAAGGACAGGTTGATGTCCCGGGTGACAGAAGCCTTCGCCAACGAAGAGTCAGACCCAGCAAAATTTCGTGAAATGGGTGAGATGGGTCTGCTGGGCACCATGATCCCCGAGGAATATGACGGCATCGGTTCCAGTTATGTCACTTATGGTCTGGTCGCGCGCGAGGTTGAACGAGTCGACAGCGGCTATCGCTCGATGATGTCTGTGCAGTCCAGTCTGGTGATGTATCCGATATACGCGTACGGCACGGAATAGCCGCGAAAGAAATACCTGCCGAACCTAGCCAGCAGTGAATTCATCTGCTGTTTTGGTCTGACCGAACCTGACGCAGGTTCAGAGAGGTGGTCCTGTTTTTTCGACCAGTTTGCAGCCTTGTTAAGATGGATCAGGGTTTCATTTCAGGCTGCTAATCTCACTGGTTCTGTTCTGGTTTCATATGCCTCTTCCGGGGTCAAGATGCCGTGGGTCGAGTGCGGGCGCTCAGAGTTGTAGTAGGCCAGCCACTTTCCAATTCCAGCGCGTGCGTCT
>NZ_JAMFMB010000052.1 GCF_023502395.1 Ruegeria spongiae
TCATGTGCCTTTCACTTTGATATACGTTCTCTAATTGAGCAGCAGCTCTCGGTGAGTTTAGTATCCACGCACTGGAGGAAACCCTCCGACTTCCAGTCGGAACTGCTTCAGCGCGAAGAATCGTCTTATTGCCTTACCCTCTGGAAAATGAGCCGCAGCCGGGTCGAAGGCTCATTTTCCAGAGGGTAAGACAATGCAATATGACACTGGCAAGCATTGCGTTTTCTATCATCGCTACCACATCGTCTGGTCGACCAAGTATCGTTACAAGGTTCTGACCGGCGCGGTGCGCCTGCGGGTGCGCAACATCCTCCGTCAAGTCTGCCGCGAGAACGAGGTCGACATCTTGCGCGGGGTGCTGTCGAGCGATCACGTCCACATGTCCGTTTCGGTGCCGCCAAAACTCGCCATCTCCGATCTGGTGCGCAAGATGAAGGGCCGGTCGTCTCATAAGGTGCAACGGGAATTTCCTGCGATCCGCAAGCGGTACTGGGGTTGCCGGTTTTGGGGCAGGGGGTATTTCTCGACCACCAACGGGGCCATTACCGAAGACATAGTACTTCAGTACCTGGAACAGCACATCGCCGATCCTACCGGCGCCAGCCGGTAGTTCTTCAGTCCGGTATAGACCACCTGCAAGGTTCTTTCCGAAGTCTTCCTGCTGGAGCTTCATCTCGGCGTTCAAGGCATCAACCCTCAAAGGTTTCATGCGCGGTCTGGATTGTGAGCCGCATGTAGATCGAACGGGTTCGGTCGACAGCCTGCCGTGTTGGTCGGTACGGCAACTCGTGAACGGGAAGTCCGCTTGTTCTATCGGTTATGCCTCCTTCGTTTGAAAGGTTGATCCATTTGTCCAGATGGCGTGCATCAGCACAGCAAGCTTTCGCGCCAGGGCAACGACCGCCTTTTTGCGACTGGTGCGGGCTTTGAGAGCCCGAGCCCATCTCTGTAATTCCAGCCCCTTGCCCGGTTTCACACGGTTCAACAAACTGCTGGCGGCCTCGTAGAGCGTTGAGCGCAGCATGGGATCGCCGCGTTTCGATATTCGCCCTCCATAGTCGATGTCGCCCGATTGGTAACGCCGGGATGTCAACCCGAGATAAGCACCAACCGATCCTGATTTTGCAAATCGCCGCGGGTCATCAATCGTTGCCACAAAGGTCACGGCACTCACGGGACCAACGCCTGGGATCGTCATCAGTCGTTGGCAGGCCTCATCGGTTTTCGCGTGGCGCACCATTTCTTTGCTCAGGGCTGCCGCTTGCCGCAGGGCCGCTGCCCGCAAGTCGAGCAAAGGCAGGATGGCACTGGACAAGACCGGTCGGTCCTTCAGGATCGCGTGGATGCGTTCTTCGTAGGTTTGAAGATGCTTTGGTAACCGAAGCCCGAAACTGGCCAGCAAACCACGGATGGTGTTTTCAACATTCACACGTGATTTCAAAGCCACCTCCCGGGCTTTCAACAAGGCTCGCCGCTCTTGGGCGATCCGGCTCTTGATCTCGACCTTCCTGTAGAACCCTGTCCGCGCCAGCTCGGCCAACATGGCGGCATCATTGGCATCGGTCTTGTTATGCATCTGGCTGAGAACCGCGTGCGCGTGGCGCGCGTCAATACAAACCATCGGGAGGCTCCGATCCGACAGTTCGGTGTAAAGCCAGTTCGCCATTCGGCCGGTCTCAAGAACGACGCATTGAATACATCCACGGTGTTTTGCGCAGTGCCTGACAGATCACATCAGGGTCCGTCACTGTCTTAACTGCAAACACGGTGGCTCCATTCTCATCGCACATGCAAATCGACGTCTCTGCTTTCGATACGTCCAATCCGACAAATCACTGTTCCATTTTGCTCTCCTGTTATTGTTCCAGTGCCATCATGCACCGGCCAAGAGAGCTGTCGCTCAATTACTCAGAGTTTCGTCCATTCTCCAAGAGCGATCACACGGACCCTTACGACAGAGCGCTGTTTCAGCGATTACGCCTGCATACCGTGTCACCCAACGGTTCAGCGTAGTGTGATCGACGGAAACACCTCACTCATGCATGATCTCTTCTAGATCGCGATATGACACGCCGTAACGGACATAGAAAACACAGCGAACAGGATAACATCCTTCGGATATTGCGCGCCTTTGAAAGAGATCATCAACGGACTTTCGACTTCAAAATTTCGATAGCCATTCATCCGAAGCACTCATGAGCGTCAACAGTCAAAAGATTGCAACACATCCCTTTGCGGCACATCCGGAGTTCGGGCTATACATGAGAACAATACCCTCCTCCAAAAAATAGGAAAACAGGTTCTGAGTTTCTTGGAAACATACGAAGATAACCCCAATTCCCCTACCGTAAGGTGGAGCGGATAATAGAGCACATGCAACGATGTTCATGTCGGGGCGTTCGGAGGGGCTACAGCAAAGGACGATCTGTTCAAAGGACTGTCAATGTCGGGAAATGATTCTCAACAACCAGACCCAAGCCCCGGGGACGACCAATAACCTAGAAAAGCTGCAAGGATGGGTAGCTGGGGAGGAAATCTTAAATGTACTCACGTAGACAATTCGTGAAATCCAGCACCTTGGGGCTGGCTGGTGGCTTAGCGGCTGGCTCATTCGCGGCACCAAGCTTGGCAAGTACCGGAGGCGGTGTGCTAAAAGTGGCGCTGACCGCTGACCCGATCAGTTTCGACCCCCATCTGACCGGCAGCCTTCAGGGGCGCGGCACGACCCAGGCCATACACGACACGCTTTTTGGTATCGACGAGTCCGGCAATTTGGCGCCGATGCTGGTCACCGAGTGGGAACAACCCGACAACAAGACATACATATTGCGGCTGCGCCCGGATGTGCGCTTTCATGACGGAACAGAGTTCAATGCAGATGCGGTTGTCTACAATATCAATCGCATTCTTGACCCGGATATCGGCTCGATCCGCAGCGGCGAGATCAAGGCTCTGGATACGATCGAGGCGGTCGACAATCTGACGGTGAAGATCGCTCTGCAATATCCGTTTGCCGCGTTTCTGTTCCCACTGACCGACGTTTCGGGCTGTATCGGTTCGCCAACAGCCTTCGAGGCGCATGGCAAAGAAGGTGCCGCCCTGAACCCGGTTGGAACCGGACCCTTCAAACTGGTAAGTTATTCGCAAGAAACAGAAACCGTTCTTGAGAAAAACGGAGACTACTGGGATGAAGGCAAGCCATATGTGGATCGGTTGATCCTGCGACCCATACCCACCGGCAGCACCCGGTTGGTCGAGTTGCAGACCGGCGGCGTAGATTTGGCAGAAGATTTGCCTTTGCAGAACATTGCATCACTTGGCGACCAGACGGATATTGTGGTGTCCGAACGCGTTGGCTTCAGATGGGAATATGTCGGTTTCAACGCCAAGGATGAATTCCCCGGAAGCAACAAGAAACTGCGCCAGGCGTTCCACTGGGCGATTGATCGAGAAGCGCTGCATCATGCCGCCTATTTCGGAACTGGGGCCATAGGATATAGCGGAATTCTTCCCGGTCACCCGTTCCACGACACGGATTATCAGCCCTTTTCTTACGACACCGATAAGGCCAAGAAGCTTCTGGATGAGTCGGGATTGGGGTCTGCGGAAATCACCGCCTATCTGCGCCCCGAGCCAGTCAAGCAACGGGCCGCTCAACTGATACAATCCATGGCTGCGGATGTGGGTGTAACCATCAATCTGGAACAACTGGATTACGCAAGCCATCGCGCAAAACTGCGTGGTGGAGAACTGCCAATGGACATGCATGGATGGTGGGGATACCGGCCGGACCCGGACCAATATCTGTCAGTTCTGCTTGCGTCCGACGGGTCCTATGCCAAGCGCCACGGTTACAGCAGCGCCGAGATGGATAAACTCTTTTCCGATCAGCGGGCGGAAACGGACCCGGCCAAACGGCGTGCCATGTTCCGTGAAATCACCCGCCTGATGAATGAGGACGCGATCTATGTGCCGTGGCACTATAGTTCCGATTTCAAGGGCATCAGCAAGAAGCTGCAGGGTTTCAGACATGCGGCAGATTCCATTATCGAATACAAGTACATTTCGATAGGCGGCTGATCGATGCACGCGGGGGCTGGTTGGCTCTGGCGGGCCAGCCCTGTAACTTTTTCTGACACTTTCCAAGTGCAGAAATCAAACGAGTGCATCGACGTGGATCTGACTGAATGTTCGCCTTCATAATACGCCGCACACTTGCATCGATCCCTGTCCTGATTTTGGTGTCCCTGATCGTATTCTTCCTGATGCGTTTGTTGCCCGGTGACATCATTGATCTGATTGTCGGGCAAGCGCAGGTCGAAGTAAGCGAAGAGACCATTGCCGAACTCCGCCTTCAATATGGTCTGGATGAACCGATCTATGTACAATATTTCAATTGGGTCGGCGGGATGCTGCGGGGTGATTTTGGCCTGTCGTTCCGGAGCCATCAACCGGTCATCGACATCATTCTTCCGCGCCTAGTTCCGACGCTTCAGATCGGGCTGACGGCTCTTGTCCTGTCGGCTGCTTTTGCAATTCCTTTTGGAGCGATCTGTGCGGCGCGGCCAAATTCGGTATGGGACAGGATCGGATCGATGCTCACCTTTGTCGGGGCATCGACGCCGTATTTTCTGGCTGGCGGGCTGCTGATCTACTTTGTCGCCTTCCGGATGCGGATGTTGCCACCATCCGGATTTGTGCTGCCCACGGTCGACTTCTGGGCAAGCATGAAACACACGATCATGCCCGCCATCACATTGGCGCTCAGCCTTGTCGCCATTCTGATTCGACAGGCACGTGCCAGCTTCAGCGACGTGTTGCGCCACCCTTACATCAGAACGGCCTATGCCAAAGGGTTGGGGGAAACGCGTGTGTTGATTCAGCACGCGCTGAAGAATGCACTGCTGCCTATCGTGACAATTCTCGGGCTTCAGCTTGGCACGGTTTTCAGCGGCGCGGTGGTAACCGAAACCGTTTTTGCAATCCCCGGAATAGGACGCCTGCTTGTTGATTCAATTCTGGGCCGCGACTATCCGATCGTCCAAGCTCTGGTGCTGCTCATTGCGGTGGCAGTGGTGGTTGCGACCCTGATTGTGGATATCGTCTATGGGATTCTCGATCCCCGGGCATCACGGGCTTAGGGGTGTCATGACAGCATTTCCCTCTTCGCAGAGAAACCCGGTACAGGCTATTGGCGGCCATGCCCGTTCGATCGCGGGATGGTGCCTGAAAGAGCCAACCGGCGCATTTGGCGCTCTTATTTTGGCCCTGCTCATTCTCGCGGCGATTTTTGCCCCTGTGATCACCTCATATGAGCCTAACGCCGTCAATTATCGTGACCTGTTGCAGCCGCCCGGTGCGACTCACCTGCTGGGCACGGATGAATTGGGCAGGGATATCTTTTCGCGGCTGCTTTATGGTGCCCGCCTGTCAATGGCGGTTGGCGTATCTGCCGTTGTTCTGTCGGTTTTGGTAGGCGTTCCGATCGGGTTACTCTCTGGCTATGTCGGCGGCTTTGTGGATGAACTGATCATGCGTGTCTTTGACAGTGTCATCGCACTACCGCCACTGGTTCTGGCGTTGACGATCTCCGCGTTGCTGGGGCCAGGATTGGTAAACGCCACGATTGCAATTTCGATTGTCTCCGTTCCGACCTATATCAGGCTGACACGCGGGCAGGTTCTGTCCATCAAGAACGAAGACTATGTGCTGGCGGCGCGTTCCATCGGCGTGCCAGTTTGGAACATCCTGTTCGTTCATATCCTGCCCAATGCCATCGCACCGGTGATCGTGCAGGCCTCTTTGGGGCTGGGGTTTGCCATCATCCTGGAATCCAGCCTGAGTTTCATCGGCCTGGGTGCTCAGCCGCCGGTCTCGACCTGGGGGTCGATGGTGCAGACCAGCTTTCAATTCCTGAGTCTGGCGCCCTGGTTTGTCATCGCGCCCGCTGTTGCGATTTTTGCCGCTGTTCTGGGGGCCAATCTGTTGGGTGAGGGGTTACGTAACTCGCTTGATCCGCACCAAAAGCAACGGATGTAACCGGCGATGACACAGACAATTCTGGATGTACGCGATCTGAGCATCAAAATCGGTAAAAACCTTGAGGTCGTCAAAGGTCTTTCTTTCTCAGTCAGGAAGGGTGAAACCGTCTGCCTCGTTGGCGAGTCCGGATGCGGCAAAAGCATCTCTGCCTTGTCGATCCTGCGCCTGCTTCCTTCTGTCGCCAGTGTTTCGGGTGGAACAATCCAGTTCGACGGAAGGGACGTTCTGGCGCTGAGCGATGCCGAGCTCCGCAAGATCCGCGGCAATGACATTACCATGATCTTTCAGGAGCCCATGAGTTCCCTCAACCCTCTGCGCACCATCGGATTTCAGGTTGCCGAAGTCCTGATGGTGCATAGGGGTCTGTCCCAATCTGCCGCGCTGGAGCATGCCGAAAGACTGCTGGAAACCGTGCGCATTTCCGAACCTCGCCGGCGCCTGACGGAGTATCCGCATCAGCTGTCCGGAGGGATGCGCCAGAGGGTCATGATCGCGATGGCATTGGCCTGTGAACCACGGATTATCCTGGCGGATGAGCCCACAACGGCGCTGGACGTTACCATCCAGGCACAAATCACCGAATTGATGAAGGAGCTGCAGCAGAAATTCGGTACAGCTATTGTTCTGATCACCCACGATATGGGGTTGGTTGCAGAAAATGCTGACCGTGTCGTTGTGATGTATGCGGGTCAGAAGGTCGAAGACGCTCCAGTTGTCGAGTTTTTCGAGAATGCGACACATCCCTACTCGCTTGGATTGCTTGGGTCATTGCCGCAATTCGGCACCGACTACAGCACGGCCACAAAGCGTCTGAAGGAAATCCCGGGCTCGGTGCCGGCATTGAATGCGCTGCCCGCCGGTTGCCCGTTTGCAACGCGCTGTGCCCATGCGAATGAGACTTGTCATTCAACACCTGCGCCAATGCACCAGATTGGTGATGAGCACAGCGTCGCATGTTGGTTCCCTCATAAACCAGAGGGGGGTGTCCGATGACCGCCCATCAACCAGAACCCCTGCGCTTGCATGTGCGGGACCTTAAGAAACACTATCCCATACGCACCGGCGTCTTCTCTCGGGTGACCAATCATGTCCGGGCCGTGGACGGAATTTCGTTTGATCTGAGAGCGGGCGAAACCCTTGCAATCGTTGGGGAAAGTGGGTGTGGAAAATCAACAGCGGGTCAGACGATACTCAGATTGCTACGACCAACATCCGGTCTGATTGAATTGTCGGGCGAGGACATTTCGGACTGCGGCGAACGTACCCTGCGACCGCTGCGGCAGAAAATGCAGATGATCTTTCAGGATCCCTACGCATCGCTCAACCCCCGAAAAACCATCGGGGCAGCCGTGGCAGAGCCGTTGACGACCCATAGGATCGCAAGTGGCTCGGAGTTGACTGACCGGGTGGAACAACTGTTTGAAAAAGTGGGTCTGCGGCCCGAGCAGATGTCCGGGTATCCCCATCAGTTTTCGGGCGGGCAGCGACAGCGGGTTGCAATTGCGCGCGCAATAGCGGTGCAGCCCAGCCTCGTCATCTGCGACGAGCCGGTTTCGGCGCTGGATATTTCTATCCAGGCCCAGATCATCAATCTGATGATGGATATTCAGGCGGATATCGATTTGTCTTTGCTGTTTATCTCACATGATCTGGCCGTCGTGGAATTGATCGCGGATCGTATTGCCGTGATGTATCTCGGGGTTTTCGCGGAAGTTGGAACAAAGGAAGAGATTTTTAGGAACCCGCAACACCCATATACCAAGGCGCTTCTTTCCGCAGTGCCTCTGCCAGACCCCAAATTGAGATCACGCGAAAAGATTGTTTTGGCAGGTGACGTTCCAAGCCCCTCCAACCCACCCTCCGGCTGCCGCTTCCACACGCGTTGCCCGCTGGCGAAAGACAAGTGTCGCAATATCGTGCCCCCTTTGAGAACGGGCAAAACCGGGCACGCTGTTGCGTGTCATCTTGTGGAGGGGTTCTGAACCGGGGTCATGCAAAACCCCACCATTCTGCCGGGAACCGATTGCAAACCAGAAACACAAAACCGCGAAAACGAGCACTCGTCCATTTGTGCGCTTCTAACATCGAACACTAGATAAGGACCAGACAATGACTGACACAACGCGCAGACCTGCGTTCAAATTCGTAAAGAACGATGGCCTTCAGTATCATTTTTTCGCCGGTGGGATGGCCTTTTCGGTGCGCCTTGTCTACCGGCCGAGCTTCTGTGTTCATGCGGGCTGGATCTTTGAAAATGGCCAGATAAACGAAATCAGCAAAAGCACTCAGGTCTGGTCGCAGTCTGAAAGTGCGTTTCTGGACATCTCTTCGGATATTATGGACATAAGGGATGAAGACGGCGAGATCGTCATTGTCGCGCGTCGAAATGATGGATCGGAGGGGTTTACCGCGCGCGTACGGCCAGTGAACGTGCTTGCGTGGAAAGATACCTTTGCCGCCTCGGAAAACGATGAAGTGCTTCACCTTCCCGATTTGAAGGGAACACTTGAGTATAAGGGCAAGACGATGCCAACGCGCGGGTATTGCAAACATGTCCTGTGGCGTGAGGCACCCAGATATACAGGGTACCGGTTCCTGCATGGTATCCTTGATGATGAAGACATCGCCATTTGGACCGCAGATGCGGTGTTCGGGTACAAGAAGTACGACTATTTCAAAATGATTGAAACAGACGGATCTCTGGTCGTTGCCGACGATGAGCTGTCTTCACACAAACAAAGCAACATCTATGCGAGGATCGGAGATCGCAACATTCGCGTGGCATTCGAAGAACTTGCCACATGGCAGTTGCCGCTGGTCGACTCAACCATCGATATGGTCATACAGCAGCGCTATGGCAGGATCACCTATCATGAAGGCGATGTCGTCAAGACCGGTGTCGCGGTGACAGAATACGGATTTGGAAAGTTCGGCGATTCAAAGCTCCCGGAGTGAATGCCGTGCTATCCTCACACGGATAGAGCAGGGATATGGCGGCGGTATCAGTGGAATGGGGACAGCCCTGGCATTGGCCTGCAACCGTCGTCAGCCGCGAAAAACCTTGCTGACAGCAAAATCGCGAGCGCCCGCGCTGCGGTCGAGGGCGGTGAAAAACCCGGCCTTGATCATGACTTATGGAATTCTTGTTTCGTGCCGGGTGAAGTGCTTAGCTGGAAGTCATGCTAACCAGCCCCTTGAGGTCAACCATTGAGCCACTCATCGGTTTCGTCGGAAGCAAACCTTTTTAAGAACATTGCTGATCTGGCCCTGTTCATCGATGCCAGCCAGGACGCAACGGAAACCTACCGACATCTGACGCGCGGTGTCTGCGAGCATTCTCAATGGGATATCAGCAGCATTCAGATATTTGACGAAGCACAAGGGCGCACCATTCCCATTGTCCGGTTCGATCCTGAAACCGAAGGAGAGGTGACCAGTTTCGAAGGGTGGGACGCCAGTATCAGTCCAGTAGCTTCGGTTCTGGAATCCGGTGAGTTGCTGATTTTGAATGACGCTGCTGAGCAAGAAGAATTCCCCGGGTTTCGCCAGGACGCGCGCGCGCGCGGCTATCATACGTCGGTGATCATTCCACTGGATGTGTGTGACGAAAATCATCGACCGATGGTGTATAACGTCGCCTCGCGGTCAATCGTCGACCTGAAGCCAAGCGATATCAGTTTTTTGCAATGCGTGGCCGATTTGAGCAGCATTGCCATCCGTAAAGTTCAGCGGATCGAGAAGGAAAAAAAAGAGGTTCACCGCCTTAGGGCGATCCTGGAAAGTATGACAGATTCTCTCGCTCTGACGCTGGACAATGATGCTGCAGAGTCGCTCGCAGTCGGTTTGAGCGGGTTGTTCCCCAGCGGTTGGCTGGCGGTTGATCTGACCTCAGGCAGAGGGCTTTTTGACCCCGCGGCACCACCGCCTTTGCCACTCAAGAACAACAACCGAATGCCCGACGAAGTGATTACCGCAGCACTTTCCGTACACGGCAAAACAATGCTGGATATCACTGACCTGCGCGTCAACGACACCAAGCTCAAGGTGCGCGCATGTGCGTTGAAAATCGATGCAACACATGTCGGATCCCTGTTCTTCTTCGGCACCTCCGAACTGAGCGAACATGAAAGTACATCCGCGCAAGCCGGTCGCCTAGCGCTATCGTCTTTTATTCTCAGGAGTTTTGTTGAATTCAAGGCAAAGCGGACAACCGCGCGGCGGTTGCTGACCCGGCTGGTGTCACAAGATTGGCATGACCCGGAAGAGATCCAGGACGAAGCGCACCAGCTTGAATTCGACCTATCTTCACCATTTCGGCTTTTGGTATTGTGCACCGACAGGGCCGAAGATTTCACGGACAGCGCGCAAAGTTTCATTCTGCGATCAGCGCAGCAGAATTTTGGCCCGACAATTTCCTGTGTTATGAACGATAAGCTCGTGATGCTGGTCAACGTCTCGAAAAAATCGATTGGAAAGAAAAAAAGATCGGAATTTCTGAAGCGAATAAAGCCTTTGGTGTCCCAACAAGTGCTATTGGTGATGTCGGACGTTTCGACAGATATTCGCCAACTCTCGCAATTTTACGAGAGCTGTAAATCTATCTTGGTGCTCGGGCAGACAATGGGAATTGTCGGTTGGGTGTCTTCGGCCAATGTCGGATCACTACCCGTTCTTCTGGCTTCGGTAGACATGAACAGTGTCAGCGACTTTCTGGATCGGTTGCTTGAACCTCTGCTCAAAAAGGGTGAGAAAAAATCGCGTGTCGCGATAGATACAATAGCCACGTTTTTGCGCACCGGGCGACGATATCAGGAAACGGCCGATACGCTCAACATTCATGTATCAACCCTGCGATACCGTCTTGAAACGCTCAAAGAACAAGCAGGCATTGATTTCGATGACCCGGATGTGTGTTTCGAGTTGGATCTGGCAATCCGATTGTTGAACCTAAAATCCACGTAGGATTCATAGGAAAGATCACGCGCAATCTAGACCGGTCGATGTGAAGACCAGAACCTGCATCTACTTCATTCTGCTTCAAAAACAAGGAGTGGTTTCAGTAGTGTCTGATCTGAATTTTTCAGATGAATCGGTTTGCCGCCAACTGCGAAAGGCCTTTGGCAGCTTCACAACCGGCGTGACTGTAGTGACAACAACAAATGCCAAAGGTGAGCCGATCGGGTTTACCGCCAATTCCTTTACTTCCGTCTCTCTCAACCCCCCATTGCTGCTGGTCTGCTTGGCAAAAAGTTCCTCGAACATCGGCAATTTTGCACGGAGTTCCCGTTTCGCTGTCAATATACTCAGCGAGGCGCAGCAGGACATATCCGGTCAATTCGCCTCGCGTGTCGAAGACCGATTTGCCAGCGTAGCTTGGCACAAAAGCGCGAACGGCTCTCCGCTGATTGATGATTGCGTTGCCTGGTTTGACTGTGTGACGCACGAATTCGTTGATGCAGGTGATCATGTGATCTTGATCGGAAGGATCGACAGTTTTTGCGAAACCGAACTGCGCCCCCTGGCGTATCTGCGCGGACATTACCTAGATCTTGGTCTTGGAGAGCGCGCTGTTGGCGAGGTTACCTCGCATGGGGGCGTGCGATTGGGCGCGGTTATTACCTATCAGGACCAATTGATCCTGACAAAAAGCGATGACGGTTGGGCGTTACCGATGGGCAATGTGCAATCAAGCTTCAGGGAAGGCCGTGCCGAGTTGGAGGCAACCCTTTTAGAAAGCGGTATCACTGCGGAATTGGGTTTCCTCTATTCTGTTTTTGATGCACCAGAAGGTGACACGACCTGGATGATCTTTCTGGGTCATGCAGACCATGTCCAACCAACGGATCATACGGCACTGTTTCAGTTTGATGAGATTCCGTTCGACGCCATCGCGATCCGTCAGCTTCGGTCGGTTCTGCGAAGATTTCAGAGTGAATTCAAACAGTCCCGGTTCGGGCTCTATGTCGATGACACTCACGCTTCCGGCCGCATCAATCCGATCGAAACAAACGCGACGACCTGGAAAACCTTTCTGTCTGAACAGGAAAAGGGCGCATGAAAAACCATTCGGTCGACTCTCTGCGAAATACAGTTCTGCCCATCTATATCAATGGCCGGTACTTGGTTTCCGAAGGGCGTTCCATCGCCAGTTTCGACCCGACAACCGGGCAACAATGGTACGAATTGGCCGATTGCAACGATGCCGAAGTGGACGCAGCCGTCCAGGCAGCGCAACAGGCAAGTCGCAATCCTGAATGGCGTGACATAAGCCAAAGCCAGCGCGGACTCCTGATGTACAGACTGGCGGATTTGTTGGAGAAACATATCGAGCGGCTGGCCGAAATCGAGGTCAGCGACAATGGCAAGCTGCTGCGCGAGATGCGCGCGCTTAGTCAGGCCCTTCCTGTTGCGCTGCGCTATTTTGGTGGCATGGCAGACAAGATCGAGGGGACAACGATTCCGGTAAACAAAGCCGACATGCTCAACTTCACCATCCGGGAACCGCTCGGAGTTGTGGCGATTATCATTCCCTGGAATTCACCACTCTACATGATGATGCGCGCGCTGGCTCCTTGTCTGGCATGTGGCAACACTGTGGTTGTCAAACCGTCCGAACATGCCTCTGCAAGTGCTGTCGTCTTTGCAGAGTTGATGAAGGAAGCCGGTTTTCCGGACGGCGTGTTCAATGTAATCACCGGTCTGGGACACTCGGTCGGCAACACATTGATCACGCATCCTGGCGTGAACAAGATCGACTTTACCGGTGGGCCGGAAACAGGTCGGGAGATCGCCAAAGCGGCCTCGGGCCAACTGACCCCAGCGACACTGGAACTGGGCGGGAAATCCCCGCATGTAGTTTGCGACGATGCCGATATCGATGCGGCGGTGAACGGGGTCGTCTCGGGAATTTTTGCCGCTGCTGGTCAAACCTGTGTCGCCGGATCACGCTGCTTTGTTCAGGAAAATATCCATGATGAAGTTGTCGAAAAGATCGTGGAACGATCGCGCGCGATCACGATCGGTGATCCAAGATCAGACGACATGCAGCTTGGACCATTGTCGCTTTGGTCTCAGGTCGAGAAGGTCGCCGAGTTTGTAGACAGCGCAATAACGCAGGGTGCAACGCTTGCCTTTGGCGGCAAACGCCCAGATGGCCTGGGCCAAGGCTGGTACGTAGAGCCAACGGTTTTTACCAACGTCACCAACGACATGCGTATCGCGCGCCAAGAGATCTTCGGCCCGGTTCTGGCTGTCATGAAGTTCAGGAACGACGACGATCTTTTCGAGCAGGCCAACGACAGTGACTTTGCATTGGCCTCGGGTATTTGGACAACGGACATCAACCGGGCGCTGCGGTTCATGCGCAGGATCGATGCGGGAATGGTCTGGATAAATACCTACCGCAGCCCCTCGGTCATGTCGCCCTCCGGTGGTCACAAGGATTCAGGATACGGAAAACACAACGGGTTTGCCGCCATAGAAGAATTCAGCCGTCTCAAGACCGTTGTGATCGATTATTCGGGCGGCCAGCACGATCCCTTTGTGATGCGTGTAAACAAATAGGATATTGAGCATGAAATTTTCGATCATCGTAAACATGGCGCGTTTTGATACAGGCAAGTCGATGGATCAGGTTGCCGCAGAAGCTTTGGACCTGGTGAAGATCGCGGATCAGGGCGGGTTTGACATCATCTGGACAGCCGAACACCACACGATCGAGCTGACAATCTCACCCAATCCGTTTCAGTTACTGGCGCATTGGGCAGCGCATACAAAAAACGCGCGTCTGGGAACGGCGGTCATCGCCGCGCCGTATTGGCACCCCATACGCCTGGCCGGAGAAGCCGCTATGTGTGACATCCTGACGGACGGCCGATTGGAGCTGGGCATTGGCAGAGGAGCGTACCAGTATGAATTCGACCGCATGGCCGGCGGCATGCCTCAGGGCGAAGGCGGTCGCTACCTGCGTGAGATCATTCCCACTGTTCAACGGCTATGGGAGGGGGACTATGCCCATGAAGGCGAAATCTGGAGTTTCCCCTCGGTTGCCTGTGTGCCGAAACCCGTACAGAAGTTCCCATCAATATGGGTTGCCGCACGCGATCAGAACACGTTTGAGTTCGCTCTCAAAAACAACTGCCATGTGATGTCAACGGCACTGAGAAAGGATTTCTCTGAAGTCGAAGATCTTAATTCAAAGTTTTGGGCTGCGCACGATCTGGCAAATGGGTCGCCGCATCTGACCCATGCTACATTACGCGTGTGTTGCGTTTATGAAGACCCTTCCGTTCTGGATACGGCCGTGAAATCCGTGATCAATTTTGGTCGTAACTTCGAAAATCTCTTCAAGAATTCTGGCACCGTAACCAACGGGTTTCCCGAGCCGGTTGACTTTGACACTGTCGCGGGACGTGGTGAATATCAGGCTGAGGCGCTGAAAGAAAACCTGCTGATCGGGACGCCTGACGAGATCATAGAAAAACTGGAACGCTATCGGGCCGAGGGCATCAATCATATCATCATCGGGCCAACGTTTGGCCTGCCAGCCCACGTCGCAAACAAAACCGTCGAGCTGTTTAGCGACAAGGTGATCCCACATTTTGGAGGTCAGGACCGATCATCCGATCTGCGTACAAATCAGGCCCTATAAGCGGACGGTGTATATCTCACCCGTCGATAGATAGCGCATGTCGACCGTGCATCAAAAAGGTGCCTATGAATGTTTGAACGAAGTCATGAGGTTGCACTAAATTTTCAGGACAAGGGGGATGGCGATCCTGTGCTGATGATCCATGGCGTCGGGTCCGACCTGGAAAGCTGGGACGGCCTTTTATCCTATCTCTCACCTGACCGGCGCTATATTCGGTTCGATTTGCGGGGCCATGGGCGGTCGCGTCAGACACCTGGTCCGTATACGTTGCAGGACTTTGTCCATGATGCCGTCGCATTGTTGGATCACTGCGGTATTGAACAGGCGTCGCTGGTTGGCTTTTCGCTGGGTGGGTTGATCGCACAGGCAATCGCCTTGACGCATCCCCGGCGTGTAAAAAATCTCTCGCTGATTTCGACAGTTGCTGGACGCAGCGCAGAAGAAAGACAGCGCGTTAGGCAGCGGGCGGACACTCTGGAAAGCGAGGGTGCCGATAGTCATCTTGCCGACGCAGTGGATCGCTGGTTCTCGGACAAATTCAGGGAAGCGAACCCAACGGTGCTGGAAGCTCGGCGCAGAAAGTCCTTAGAGAACAACCCGGAATGTTATGCTTCAGCCTACCGTGTTCTGGCCGAAAATGATCTGGGGCCCGAACTGTCAGCGATCAAATGTCGAACGATAATCTCGACCGGAGAGCATGATATTGGGTCAACCCCTCGCATGGCCGAGTTCATTCACCGGAAGATCGAAGGTTCGACCTTACACATCCTGCCGGGTCTCAAGCATTCTCTGCTGCTTGAGGCGCCGGATCAGCTCGCCAATATCATCGACCCGTTCCTTTCCGCTCAATCATG
>NZ_JAMFMB010000053.1 GCF_023502395.1 Ruegeria spongiae
ATATCGCAACAAGAATCGATATACTTCAGCGTGAGTTTTCTGCTAGACGCCTCCAAATTGGAATGTTTGCAAACCCACAATGGCACATCGAGGCCAGCGGGGGAGTCTACACCTTCAGAGCCATCAAACTTACACGTTGAGTACATTCGTGCACCACACCGATGATACTGACTATATAGAGAGGCCAAACATGTCAGATACTAAAGTCAAATCAAAACAGTCAAAGACCAGCAGTGAAGAAGCTTCGTTCTGGCCGGAACGCGTCGACTTGGCTGCGGCTTTTCGTTGGGCCGCGCGGTTTGATATGCACGAAGCCGTCGGTAATCATTTTTCGCTATCAGTTAATGACGATGGGTCGAAGTTTTTGATGAATCCCAACCTCAGTCATTTTGAACTGATCAGGGCAAGCGATCTGGTTCTCGTGGATGCAAATGACAAATCTCTACTTGGCCAATCTGATGTTTTGGACGCGACCGCTTGGGGTTTGCATGGCTCACTGCATCGAAGATGCCCCCACATCAGGTGCGCTTTTCACCTGCACCCAACATATTCCACCGCTCTGGCCTCGCTTGCGGACAGTCGCCTTCCCCCCATTGATCAGAACTCGATGGCTTTTTATGACCGCGTCATCATAGATGAAAATTACGGGGGTATCGCCCTTGAAGAAGAAGGCGAACGTTGCGCCGCCATGCTGAATGATCCGAAAATTCAGGTTATGGTGATGGGCAACCACGGTATTCTGGTCGTCGGGAGCTCCGTGAATGAAACCTTCACAAGGCTTTATTATTTCGAACGCGCAGTCCGGAACTATATTCTGGCTATAAGCTCTGGAAAACCGTTGCGAATTGTGTCCGATGAAATTGCTACCAAAACGGCGAATGGCATAGAGAAATATTTCAAAACATTCAACTTTCTGGCCAAGCTCAGATTAATTCTGGACAAAGAAGGGTCCGACTACGCCACCTGATACTGGCCCGGTTCATGGGCGCATGGGATCGGCTGATGCTATCACAGTACCTCGGAGCCTTGGGGGCTGAGGCAGGTGTCGCGGAATGGCGTGCATTGGAAGCCGGTTGAGAATCTGCTCATGATCTCTTTCAAAGACGCGCAGTATCCAAAGGACGTGATCCCACCCACAGTGTTCTTCTATACGGACAACGCCTAGGCAGCTGTTCTTCAAAGAGCCGACACTGCTCAGGCCGCTCCGATGTTCCATTGCAAATGGCGGAGGGCAAGAAATTCATTTCATTGTGGGTGAAACTATGTATTGTAACGTTAAAACTCCTTAAGGTTTGAGAGAATATGTGACCAAGTATCAACCTATCATGCGCCTTGTTGCATTGCGGATCACAGCTGGGCTGCTCCTAATTCTGGCGATTTCTGCATTCCTGTTCCTGGGGCTTGAACTCCTTCCCGGAGACTTTGCGCAGAATTTTTTGGGCCAGACAGCAACGCCAGAATCGGTCGCGGCGATCAGGCAGGAGCTTGGCCTGGATGTGCCAGCGGTCTCGCGCTACCTAGGCTGGCTGCAAGGGGTCGCAACAGGTGATTTCGGGGAGAGCTGGGCAAACCGGAAGGATGTCAACGAGCAGCTTTTTTCCCGGTTCGCGAATACATTCTTCCTGGCCTCCACCGCAGCCCTTGTTGCGGTGCCGCTGGCGCTTTTTCTTGGCGTTGTGTCAGTCCACTTCCACAACAAATTCCCGGACCACGCAATCAATATCGTCTCGCTTGCGGCGATCTCGATGCCCGATTTTTTTGTCGGGTATCTGCTGATCTTTTTCTTTGCCCTGGTTCTTGGGGTTGGCTATGGCCCTCCGATCGTGCCGGAAGGCCCGTTGTGGACTTTGCAGAATTTGGAGCTGATTGCTCTGCCTGTCATGACACTGGTGATTGTCGTTTTGGCGCATATGATGCGCATGACCAAAGCCGCGCTACTCAATGTGATGGAATCCCCGTACATCGAGACGGCTGAACTGAAGGGGGTGCGCCCGCTTCGGGTGATCTGGAAACACGCGGCCCCAAATACAATAGCGCCGATCGCCAATGTGGTGGCTCTGAACATGGCCTATTTGGTCGTGGGGGTTGTGGTGATTGAGGTTGTCTTTGCCTACCCCGGTATGGGTCAGTACTTCATTGACGCGGTGACGATCCGGGACATGCCGGTTGTGCAGGCCTGCGGCATCGTTTTCTCGGCTGTCTATGTGATTCTGAATATGCTGGCCGACATTATCTCGATCATTGCCAACCCGCGACTGATGCATCCGAAATAAGGTTGAATGGAATGCTGCAAACAATTGTGCCATCAACAGTTCTGGTTTTGACAGCGCTCTTTTCCTACCAGCGGGCAGGGAAAGTTTACGGGCTGTTGGCGGGCAGCTTGGCTGCGCTGCTGATCGCCAGCGGCTTGTTTGGAAACCCGGCGGTTCCTTCGGTTGCTGCGGCTATGCTTTTGTTTGTGTTCTGCGCGGCCGGCATAGGACTGGTATTTCGTCTTTTGCTGGCAAGAGTCCTTCCCGCAAAACAAGCGCGTATTGCGCGGCGGGTACCGCTAACCGCCTCTTTTGGTCTGTGTGTAATTCTTTTCGTATTGGTGTTGTGCATATTCGCCGGGTACATCGCCCCATATGGCGAAGCAGAGATCGTTGGTGACATCTGGGAACCGGCCAGCCGGACCCATCTTCTGGGGACCGACAATCTGGGCCGGGATATGTTTTCGCGGCTCGTGTATGGTGCCCGCACAACCGTGTTGGTTGCGATTACCGCCAGCGTGCTGTCCTTCATGGTGGGAATGTTCCTGAGCTTTCTGGCTGTAGTGATCGGCGGCTGGTGTGATCAGATTCTGAGTCGGTTGAACGATCTGATGCTGGCGATTCCAACCTTGGTATTTGCTCTGGTGGTGCTGGCCGCACTGCCCCAGAATATTGCAGTGCTGATCATTGTCATGGCAATCATTGATCAGACACGGGTATTTCGACTGGGCCGAGCAGTGGCAACGGATGTCATCGTAATGGACTTTGTCGAAGCTGCCCGGCTGCGCGGTGAGAAATGGGCGTGGATCGTATTCAGAGAAATACTGCCGAACGTACTGACACCTCTTATCGCTGAATTCGGCCTGCGATTTGCCTATGCCATTTTGTTCTTGTCGTCTTTGTCCTTTCTTGGGTTGGGCATTCAGCCGCCGCAGGCAGATTGGGGCAGCATGGTCAAAGACAACAAGGATGGTTTGATATTTCTGGTTCCGGCCGCGCTGTACCCCGGTGCGGTAATCGCCTTGCTTGCGGTCAGCGTCAACATGGTGGTCGATTGGATGTTGAACCGGACCGCAAGTCTGAAAGGGGGACGTGGCTGATGACCTGCCATCTGGACGTCCGCAATCTCGGGATCGGAGCCATGGTTTATCTGTTTTTCACGCGTGACTTCGCCACCGTCAAAGCCATCGCTGGCAGCATCGTCATCATGCACAAAGGGCGTGTTGTTCGTTCAGGGCCCAAGTCTCAGGTGCTGGCTCCACCGTTTGATGACTATACCGGTCTCTTGCTGAAATCTGATCCTGAAATGAAACCTGGCTGGCTGGAAACCGCCCTTGCAAAGCAGAGAATGGTTTCAGCCAGCGATTAATGGAGGCAAAGACGATTTCGAACAGGAAAAAACCATGCATGCTCTTTGAACGTCGAACTCTGCAGCTGAGCCAAGGCAAAAATGTCGGCCAGTACCTGTGTAAAGTCAAAGCGGGAATGGAATTTCCCGGCTATTCCAAGGGAGGAAAGTCACAATGAAGAAAAACGCTAAAACCACCGGGTTGCACCAGACACGGCGGCAGTTGCTGGCGACAGGATTGGCAGCGGCGGCTGTGCCGATTTTGGGTGCACGACAAACCTTTGCCAATACCCCGACTCAAGGCGGTACATTGCGGCTGGGCACCGGGCACGGTTCTACGTCCGACAGTATGGACCCTGCACTGAACACCAGCGCATTCATCACACTTTTGTCCGGCGCATTTGCAAACCGGTTAACCGAGATTGACCCAAATGGCGAGATTACCCCTGAACTGGCGGAATCCTGGGAAGGCAGTGAAAACGGAAAGGTCTGGCACTTCAAGTTGCGCCAGGGCGTTACTTTCCACAATGGCAAGACCATGGATGCAGACGATGTCATCGCGACTCTGAACGCCCATCGTGGTGAAGAGTCCCAATCCTCGGTGAAGGCGCTGGCCAATCAGATCAACGAGATCACCAAGATTTCAGCGTCTGAAATCAAAATAGAACTTACTGGGGCCAACGCGGATTATCCTCTGTTGCTGAGTGCCGGCGCATTTGCGATCATGCCGCTGGTTGACGGCGAACTTCAGACTGAAGCCGGCATTGGAACCGGCGGTTACATCCTTGAACGTATCGATATGGGCGTGAAAGCTGTCCTGCGGAAGAACCCCGCCTACTTCAAAGAAAACGCGGCGTTCTTTGATGCAGTGGAGATCAACATCATCAACGATCCTTCGGCGCGTCAGAATGCACTGCTGACGGGCCGCGTCGATGTTATTGATCAGGTGACGCCTAAGACTGCCGACCTGCTGGCGCGGCGTCCAGGGGTCCGGTTGGTCGAGGTGGCGGGCTCGCTGCACTACACCTTCCCGATGCTGACCAATACGGCGCCATTTGATGACAACAATGTCCGGCTAGCCCTGAAGTACGGCTGCAATCGTACAGAAATGGTGGAGAAGGTTCTGCGCGGGCATGGCACGCTCGGCAACGACCACCCCATTCCGGTGACGGACAGATATTTCAATGCCGATCTTGAGCAGCGCCAATTCGACCCTGACAAGGCGAAGTTCCATCTGAAAGAGGCCGGGCTGGACAGCCTGGAAGTGCAACTGACGGCCTCAGAATCAATCTGGATCGGGGCATTGGAAGCAGTGCAGCTATACAGCGAGAGATCCAAGGGCGCAGGATTGAACATCATTCCTAAAAAAGTTCCAAACGACGGTTACTGGTCGAATGTGTGGATGAAGGAACCTTGGTCGGCTGCATATTGGTCAGGCCGGGCGACTCCTGACTGGATGTTCACGGCGGCCTATTCCGCTGACTCTAGCTGGAATGATACATTTTGGGCTCACGACCGGTTCAACGAACTGCTTGTCAAAGGCCGCAGCGAGCTGGATGAATCGGTACGGGCTGGTATCTATCACGAGATGCAGCAAATTGTATCCGACGAGGGCGGCACCGTTATTCCAATGTTTGCCAACCATATTATGTCGGTTTCAGACAAGATCGGAGTGCCGGACAAGGTTGGCGGCGACTGGGAATTGGACGGCGGCCGTGCGATCGAGAGGTGGTGGTATACCGGAAACTGATCTGTTCTGCTGCTCGCCTGAGCGGCAGATACCCCTTCTTTCACTGAGATGGTTCCTTATTTGGCAGCTGCGCTTGCTAGTGTAAGGAACCATCACAACGGCTCTGGCTCATAGCACGGACTTAGGACATTATAGTTGGCGAAGCTGCCTTCGAAGCAATGGGTATTCTGCAAAGCTATGACTGATAGGGAATTGCACGGTGCGTGGAGAAGGGTAAGGAAAATCAGCCAGCACAAGTGCACTAGGTGATGCCGACACGCAAACGAACTACTCTGAAACAAGTGGCGGCACATGCCAGAGTTTCTCCCATGACGGTTTCCAATTTCGTGAATGACCGTCTGCACCTGCTGTCTGATACGATGAAAGAGCGGGTTGAAAAGTCGATCAAGGAGTTGAACTACCGGCGTAACTACGGGGCGCATGTGCTGCGGACTTCGCAGGTTTGGTCGATCGGGTTGATTATTGTCGATCGTGCGGACGAGTTTTTGTCCGATGGATATACAACCCAAATTGTCTCGGGCTTTAGCAACCACTTGAATAGTCGCGGCTATTCAACGTTGCTGCAGGGGGTGAAGCCGGAAGATTTCGACCGCTCAAACATCATCCGCAATCTGCAGACGGATGGTATCGGCGTTCTTCTATCTGGTGACCGGGGGATGAGGCGCAGACAATTCGACTCGATTTGCACGCTACAACAGCCAATGGTTCTGTTCCTTGAAAATTTTGAGGGTGCGGCCGGCGAAGGCCACAAACTGTGTGCTGTCAAGCAAGATGAATTTTCTGGGGGTGCACAACTTGCCCAGACGGTACTGAATCGCTTGCCGGAACATGTGGCAATTCTTACATCTGGGCTTAACGAATGGGCGGCCGTGAACCGAAGAATCGAAGGAATGTATGCGGGCCTTCGGAAGGGCAATTCAGTAAAAAAAATCTTTACTGTTCCATGCGGTGATACCAATCACGCAGATGTTCACCAGGCCTTGGAGCATCATGTTCGAAACGAGGGAGTTCCGGACGCGATGATGTGTATCAGTGATAATGTGGCATTGTCTGCAATCTCTTTCTTGCGCAGCCGTTGCATTTCCGTACCGGAACAGACTTGCGTTACCGGTTTCAATGCTTTCCGGCTGCACGAGATGTGCAGCCCGACCATCACAACCATGTTTTCGCCCGCATATGAAATGGGCCAGGCTGGCGCAAAGGCTTTGCTTGATTGCCTAGATAGTGACTCGTTTGAGGAACGGCTGATTACATACCCTGGAAAACTGATTCAGGGCGAGTCAGCTTAAACGCGCTTGACACGCTTCCTGTGGATGATGTTAGATCAATTGTAACGTTAAAAACAGCGAAAATCGCGGAGATCAAAGTGCCCGCTCAAACTGAAATCCCCACCACAGATCTCGCTCTTCAGGGCGCGCGAAACTTGTTAGTCAATTGCGTAGGATTGCAGGCTGGTGACCGTGTCTTATTGGTCGAAGAAGAGTACGGGCTGGGGTATTTTGATAGCGATGCACCGCAGATCGTAGCGACTGAGGCCCGTAGGATCGGCGCTGAAGTGCTGACGATGACAACGTCACGAGCACCTGGGCCGGGTGCGATCCCAGCGGCACTGACCGCTGCAATGGAATATGTGGATCACACAATTTTCATGAACCGAATAGGCGACCAGATGCGGTTTAAGAGCCTGCCGGGCCGCGGTTCAAAGACGATGGTATACACGCTAGATGCAGACATGCTTGCTGCAGGTTCGACGCAGTTGCCACATCTGTTCATGGTCAGGATGATTGATGCCTTCAATTCAGAAATGTCACAGGCAAAGACCTGGCGGGTGACCTGCCCGGCTGGCACTGACGTAAGCGGAGAAGTGCCCGCTGAAATGGCTCGTCAAAGCAAGGATACCGGCAACTTTACAGTGAACTTGTTCCCAACGTCTGTGCATAAGCCGTTACCAGCCGGGAGCATGAATGGGCGGATTGTTCTCGGCCGGTTCATTACCGGAACCAATACGAATGTCTATTCGCCGGAAGTCCATTTTATCGAAAGCCCGATCACAGCCACCATCGAAAACGGCCGCGTTGCAGATTTTGACGGGAATCCCCGTTGTATAGACCGGTTCCGGGCACATAGCAAAATGGTGGCAGAGCTGTTTGGGCTCGATGAAACACTCATTCACTCATGGCATTGCGGGTTGAACCCAGGCACCGCTTATTTCGGCAAGGCAGCCGATGACCCGGTTCGCTGGAATGGTATGATTTTTGGCAGTCCCAGACACTTGCACTTTCACACATGTGGGGATTACCCGCCTGGCGAGATCAATTGGCACATCATCGATCCGACCGTACGCTTCGATAATCAGGTGTTTGTCGAATGTGGCGAAGTCACATTCTTCCAGTCAGCACGCGCGCAGGCGCTGATCAAGGAATTCGGCATTGTTCCGGCACAACTGAAAACTGAACAGGAAATTGGATTATAATGTCTGACATGCAGTTTGATCCATCAAAGCAAGCAGACGCAATGTGTTGGCTAAGTGCGGATCGCTCACCCGAAGACTATCTGTCTTCGGAGGAACAGGATCAACTTTGCAGGGAAGACGGCAGCGTACACCGTCTATATCAGGCGTTTTCGGATTGGCCGGCACCAATATTGCCTGCCCATAAATTCTATCAGGCTGTTTTGCATACGCCGGACAGTCCTCTGGATTTCAACACCTGTGAATTCATTGCTACTTTCGTCGCGATTTTGGCCTCTTGTGACTATGCCCGGGCGCACCACGGTGAAAATTTTATCAACACGTCGAATTCCCGTGCGGATGGGCAGAAGATTCTTTCGGCCTTGGAGGCCGGCGATCTGCAAGCCGAGGTCATCAAGCCGCTGTTCCGACAATTGGCGGTGTTTACAAAAAAACTTTCTCTCACGCCCGAGGAGATGACCCAAGAGGACATACATGAACTGAAAAGTGCAGGGCTTACGGATGCCCAGATTTCCCAAGCCTGCCAGGTTGCGGCCAGCTTTGCCTATTGGGTGCGCATCATCAATGGGCTGGGGATCAGCCTGGGAAAAGAGCGGATCGGCCTGGGGCAGAAGGGTCTTCAAAAAGTGTCCCGGACGACTGTTGCCAATGTGAGCCCTGGCAGGGAGGGCGGCTAGAAGGCTGCCGGACAGAAGATGTTAAATATGCCTGCATTGGGAGTTGAAATTGCCCGGCCTCGGCAGATAATGCTTTATGTTCTGCCCGAGTTTACACTGACAGAACTGGCAGCAGTATTGGATATCTTCCGGTGTGCCAATACCGTTACAAACCGCGAATTATACACTTGGACCATCATGTCCACAACGGATGGTAACGTGAGATCGACAGCGGGTGTAGGGGTTGAAGCCTGCGACTTTTCCAAGGTTTCCAAACCGCCGGATCTGATGGTGTTTCTGGGCGGCGAGGCTTGCCGCAGTCAGGCTTCCCCTCTGAAAACGGCTGTTCATTGGTTAAGGTGCCGGCGTACCGAAGTGATCCTTCTGTCTGACGCGGTTGCGTCTATTGTCAGCACAGGCATTTTCGGGGCCGAAGCGGTGAGCGCCCACTGGCAGGAACTGTCTGCTCTCAATATGGAACTTGTCGACACGCCTATTGAGGACACACTGTTTTCCGAAACTGGGAGGTTGCTGACTTCCAGCGGCTATGTGGCGACGTTTGATGTGTTTTTGCACATACTGCGCAGGCATCACGGATCATCCCTGGCTACCTTGGTCGCCGATATTCTGGTCAAGGGAGAGATTCGGCAGCAGCAAACAAAACAGCGGCAGGCCCTGCGTGACCGTCTGGGGATCGACGATTTGAGGGTTCTGGAAGCCGTTGAAATTATGGAGCAATACGAAGGGCACGATTTCAAGATTGGAGATGTAACGCAAGAGGTCAACATCTGCAGCCGTCAACTGGAACGGCTATTTCGGAAGTATTTTGATGAAAGCCCCATGCGTTATTATTCAAGGATCAAACTGGAGAAAGCCAAAACACTGATCGAACAAACCGGCCTGCCAATCTCTGAAATTTCTTTAGCCTGCGGATTTTCCAGCCTCTCCAATTTCAATCGTTCCTTCCGAAGCCGGTTTCGCGAAACACCAACACAAATCAGAACCAAAAAACTGGCCGAACGAAAAACGTCGGAAGGTGTGTTTGAAAAACGCACCGATTCTGAACTGTATGAATGTGCAGGCGGATTTACGTCGCTCAATCCTTCGGCCTGATAGTTTAGCGTTTCCCGACGGGCAACCGGACGTGAGGATTGACGGATTGCAGTAAAAATTTTAACGTTACAAGCGGGGATTTAGCCGGTTGAAACCCTTGCGGCACCGCACTGGAGAGTGAGACGAAAATGGATCAGTCAGCAAAAACAAAGAAACCGGCGCGGCTCCGCCGCAAGAGTTCTCGGGGCGAGAAAATTAGCCGAAAGTCTCACATTGCCGGAATAGGAACTTTGCGGGATCAGAAGCATCGTATTTCGATCATGACCGGCGCCGAAGCCGGGCTGATACATGACGCAGTGTTGAACATTCTCTGGAGTTTTGGTGTGTTAGTGGAGCATCCTGCTTCAAGAAAAACTCTGATTGAAGAGCATGGATGCATTGAAGCGGACAACGAGTACATTCGTTTTCCCCCTGATCTTGTGCAAAATGCCCTGTCTACAGTGCCGAGCTCGGTGCAGCTCTATGATCTGAACGGCAATCTGAAAGTGGATACCAACTCGAAGTTGACGGCTTATTGCCCCGGCCATAACTGCGTGCGTATTCTGGACCACGAAACCGGTAAGCTTCGGCCTTGCACTCTCGAGGATATACGAAGAACCGCAACGGTTTGCGAGAAACTTCCGAATATCGCGATGTCCTGCTCGTTAGGCTATCCCAGCGATGTGAATGCCGAGGACGAGGCGTTTGAAACCGCAAAGACGCTGTTTGAGCATTGCGCGAAACCCGCCGCGATTCTGGCCCATGATGATGCCATTCAAACAAGGATTGTCGATCATCTGGTCACGCTGGTCGGCAGTGCTGAAAAGCTGGCGGAAAAGCCGGTGGCAATTGAACTGATGGGGCCGATTTCTCCTTTGAAACTGCCAGAGGATTTTTGCCAACGCCTGATTAACGCCGCCCGTATGCGTTTGCCGGTTGTATGCTATCCGGCGACTTTTCCGGGTATGTCCAGTCCGATCAGCGCTGCTGGCGCCATAGCACAATCGTCGGCGGAAGCTATTGCGGGGCTAGTCCTGCACCAGCTGAGTCAGCCCGGTGCTCCTGTCGTATGCGGCTCATCAGTGCTGCCGATGGATATGCGCCAAGCTGATCTGGCCTATGGTTCGCCCGAATACATGCTTACTGGCCTGGGCGCTGCGGACTACTTCAAACATATTGGAGTGCCGTCATGGATTGGCGCAGGTTGCTCGGACTCACACGACTTTGACGCGCAGGCTGCCAGCGAAGCAGGCGCAAATATGGCCATAGCAGCCATGGCCAGCACGCCATTTGTGCACAATCTGGGGTATCTATCCGGTGGTCGGACTGGGTCACTGGAAATGCTGGTCCTGTGTGATGAGTTGGTAGGCTGGTCGAACCAAATGGCCGCAGGGTGCGTGATTGACGCTGACAGCATTGCCGTTGACGTGATCCGGCGGGCCTCCCACGACAACTCATTTTTGACGGATCAGCATACTCAAGACAGATACTTAACTGAAAATTGGTTTCCAAGCTTGTTAGAACGATCAGATGCAGACGCCTGGATGGAGAGAGGCAGTCCGGATCTGAGGCACCGCATACGGGAAAATCTCGCCCAACTTTTGCGGTAGGAAGCGGTTTGGAACTGTCGGAGGCTCTGAAGGTGTAGACTCCCCCGCTGGCCTCGATGTGCAATTGTGGGTTTGCAAACAATCCAGTTTGGAGGCGTCTATGGAACAGCTTGGCATGATTGGCTTGGACCTGGCGAAGAATGTGTTTCAGGTTCATGGTTCGGATGAACTGGGTTACGCGATTTTGCGTAGAAGGCTACGCCGGAATCAAGTTCTCGAATTCTTCAGTCAGCTACCGCCTTGTGTGGTAGCGATGGAGGCTTGCTCCAGCGCGCATTACTGGGGCCGGGAGATTGGTCGCCTTGGTCACGATGTCAGGCTCATCTCGCCAGCGTATGTGAAACCGCTTTGTGAAGCGGCAGAAGAACGATGCCGCTGATGCAGAGGCCATCTCTGAGGCTGCGAGCCGTCCCACCATGCGTTTTGTCCCCGTGAAAAGCGAGGAGACCCAGAGCGCAGCAATGGTGTTTCGGGCTCGGGAACTTCTGGTTCGGCAACGCACACAGCTGATCAATGCCCTGCGAGGCCACCTTGGAGAGCTGGGTCACGTGGCTCCGCAGGGGGCCCGCAACATCCGCAAGCTGGTCGATATGGTGGAAGATTGTGAGACCGCGATACCGGAAGCAGCGCAGGCTTGCCTGAACTGATCAACGCCCCCGAGGAAGACTCCAGCTCTGTACTTGATGTCTCGATCGAGACATTTCATGCGATGTCGTGCGCCGGGTGTCCGTCGTCAGGGGTTTACGCCGGGCTCGTCCGTGAACTCCACCTTGAACTCGGCAAAATCCACCTGCGCTTGCTTGCCGGGAGGCGTTTCAAACCGGACCGCGAAAGGCGCGCGCCGGGGAGGACGCAGCTCGCGCAGAAAGGGCTTCAGCGTCGAATAGCTGCCCTCATACCCCATCGACTTGATCTCGCGCAGAAGCCGCCGACCCGACAAATCAGGGAACGTCCGAACACGCTCCGTCAGATAAACCCGGTAAGGGTCCAGCACACTGCCTTGCAATGGACGCGGGCCGTAGCTCGGTGCTTCCAGGCCCTGTTCCAGATATTTGCGCACGGTCTTGCGGTCAGAGCCAACCTTGCGCGCGATGGCCGAGATGCTCAGCCCCTGTCGTCGTAAATCGTGGATCAAAACGATCTCCCTCAATCCCTTCACCTGACTGCCCCTGTCTCTCGATAATCGGAGCATCAGGCCTGCTTCCCGCGACAGCGCCAATTCCAAATATTTGAGGTTTGGAATTGGCGCTGCCGCTCACGGGTGGGGAATTTTCAATTGCCTCTTTTGGGGAGAATACAGCTGCCACTAACATTTGGGCTTTGATGAGCAAAGAGGAAGTCTACCGAGCCCCATCTGCGCGCGCCTGACACGCGCGGCTGTGGGGCAGCGGAAGCGGAAGAGGACAAAGGCGGTATGGCACCCGGATCGAAAGATCGGATCAGGAAAACCAGCTTGCGACAGAGTGCTTCGAGCACGTGGTTCTGAATTGGACCTGATCTGCTAACATGTAGTGGTTCAGATGTGATCTGACAGTTGACCGTTTTTCTGGCGGCGTCTGTCAGGTCAAGTTCAGTTCACGAACTTTTCCTTCCAGATATCTTTGCCCTCGATCATGGTCTGGAACGGCGTTCTGCCGCAACACATTTTGCCCTGATGAGTGCGCTCGTGGTTGTAGTGATGCAGCCAGTCGCCCAGATCGACCTGCATCGCCAAGCAGATCTTCAGGCCGCTCGCAACCCTTCAGAAGTTCATCCAGCAGTTCCTTGGAAATTGTCATCGGCCTTGCTCCTCTCAGGAAGCATGGACCAAGCCGAAGTTACACAGAAGATCGGACACTCTCAGTTTGCGTCCGACTATACCAACGCAATTTGGTAGGTATCGAGAATAGCTGCGAGTTCAGAGCCATATGAGAACAACGGAGCGCTGTTAATCGAGCGAATTTTCGGCATGCTGCGTTCAAAGATTGCCACGTTTGGTTGCTCGTTCAGGCGGGACGAAAAGATGATCCCATCTGGCTGGCTTTTGTGCGCATGGATCGCTTGAGACCAGATCTGCCCCAGATCATGAGATTGTGCGCGCACGGCGTCCGTCGGGATGCGATTGGACATTGTTCCCGATCCGCGCAAATCCAACAATCTCAACGGTTCCGCTGCTTTGACCTGTACGATTGACCATCCTTGCAGAAACCTTCGAGACACAGGAATTCCTTCGGTGCCCGTACCCAACCCGCTATCGCGGATGATCGCTTCTAGGACGCATGTTTCAACACTCGTCCCGAAATACACAGTCGCATAGACGTCCGTTTCGCCTTCTCTGATGCCGGGGTCGGAGAACCGACTCGACGCCGGGCGAAACCCCAAAGGATCCGGGTGCCGTGTTTCAAAGGCACGAAAATGCGACACCTGATCCAGATCGACAAGATCAAGATCACGTTCGTGGAATGCCTCGGTCGGCAGGTGCTCTTCAGAAAAGTCAGTATCGGGCATTAAGTCGTGCTACTGCCCAATACGCCGTCGATATGTGCCAGCACCTTTGACGTCTCACCCCGTCGTAACTTCTCGTAGACGCGTTCACCTTCATCATCCGGGAAGGTTTCGGCGAGAAGCCGATATGCGGTCCAGGCGTCACCGTCAACACGGTCGATGATTTCGATCAGGCCATCAATTGTTTCACCGGTCGGCAGAATTTGCCATTCCGGGTATTTGAGTGTCTTTGGACCACCTTTCAGACCCAGAAGCTGTCCTGCTTTGCGGCGCTTGTCGATCGCTTGGCGGGTCACACCAATCAGGTCGGCTATTTCGGATGTGGTGAGCATTTCGTCGCCAGCAAGTAATGCTTTGCTTGCGGCGGCACCACGTGCTTCGGCCACCCGCAGAGCACGCTCAAGCTGGCTGCCGACTGCGGGTGCTGTCGGGCTTGTGACTTCTACAAACTTTGCCAGAGTAAAGGACTTCCCGCGCCGGGCACCTCGCGCAGGTATACCTTTCGTGCCCTTTTTTGTGCCTGTTTCAGGCGATTTTGCGGGGACCATATTCGTGTGGATTTTGACGCTCCCCTGAACGTATTCAACGTTGCGAACGGCGTGCTCTACTCCGTAGAATGCCCTTTGCTGCCCCGGTTTTCCCTGTCGCGCATTGGTTGCTCGGGAACTACGACCAAAGGCGACAACCTCTTCCTCACCCAGATTCTTCAACATAGTTTTCAGAGCCGCGCCGAGGTCGGCATCACTTGCGTTCACATCAATCGCCGATACCTCAATACCGCGGGGCATCGTGGTGGAAATTCCTGTTGTCGTGGGCGTCTTGCGGGCCATATCGGTATCTGTTCCTATCGGGACGTAAATAGTGGTCAGCCTGTCCGCTTGAGCTGCGGGCGTCATATCGCGTTTTTAATATGGTGCCGCTTTGTCTATTTGTCAACTAAAGCAACTAAAGCAACTATGACAGCTTTATCACAGCGATAGTGATGATGCACCGTATTCATCCGAAAATTCTACGAATTGACTGGCGACGCCGTGCCTGAACCTGCTCCTGTGCACGCTAAGTTTGCCGGGTCCAAGGATTCATGCAAATCTGTCGCTTATTGATAGATGTGAATTGATTAGAAGACGATGCCCTTGGTTCCATGTCAGATTGCGCCGGGCATGTGCGGCACGTCTCAGGCACATCCTTCTCTCCTGATCGGGAAGGTAGGTGATGAGCGAAGCTAAACCCTCCCTATCCACCAAGGTTGAAAACCTTGTGTCGGGTGTTGTTCGATTTATCAGTCGCTACGGCACCGTAAACTTAACCGTCACAGGTCAGCGAATTCCACCGACTTTGCGGTTAGGCCGCTGAGACCTGTGCGATTTCACGCCAGGTTTGCACAGCAAGCGACCGCATTTCCCGAAAGTCGGCTGATGTCATTTCGTGGCGGAGCAGATGGAACAGATTGGCTATTGGGTCGTGGATGGATACGAAGCGTTGCAGGTGGCCTGCTGATTTGAACCTCTTCATCACCTTCTCTCGTTGTCGCGTTGGCTGGTGGGAATTCTCAGCACGGTTGTTCAAGCCCTTACGTGATTGATGCTCGACACTCGGCATCGTCCTCCGCTTCGCCGCACAT
>NZ_JAMFMB010000054.1 GCF_023502395.1 Ruegeria spongiae
GGGGCGGTTATACATGTTGCACAAATCGGTGACTGGGTGCACGTCCCCTTTCCCCGGACGGACTTATCCTACGGTCTCAATGGACCCGTCACGGTATGATGCCGCTCCTTTGATAGCATTTATTGCAGCAAAGGGGATGACCTATGGGAATGAGACGCACGGACGAATTCCGGGCTGATGCGGTGCGGATCGCGCTGACGAGCGGACCGACACGCAAAGACCTCGCGAAAAAACTATTGACGCCCGACGCTCTGACGAGCTGTGTCGGACGTGATGGACCGGCACAGCTCGTCAGAGCGTCGGGCGTGTGTACCGGCTGATCTGCATAGTTCAGTCTTTCAGTACAAGAAGCAGGGTCAATGCGATGACGCATTGCGCAAGCGGTTGCGTGAATTGTCGAATGAACGTCGTCGGTTCGGATATCGCCGTTTGGGCATCCCGCTGGCCCGAGAAGGCTTTGAAGTGAACCAGAAGAAACTGTTCCGGCTTTATCGCGAGAACATGGGCGACGTGCCGCCTCCGAGACGATCATTTAAGTTCATCTCTGATGGTTCGTTCATTTTGCTGCTCAACGCGCAGAATCACGGCAAAAACGAGACGGGCCCAGCCAATCAGGCCTCTTGAAATCAACTGACTTCACGAGCAACCGCACAACGGACAATCTCGCGAAAGAGCGCGACGCAGCACAACAACGCGCGATCGAAACATGAACATACGCTGCACATGGCACCTCACAAATCACTGAAAATCATATGCAATCGTCACCATCCATCACGGGACAGGCCAAATAGGCTCGTTGAATGACGGCTTTGATCGGCATTGCAGGCATCGGTGCGGACTGCAGCATTGGGTAGATCGGGCTCTTTCACCACTTTCACCGCTGCTTAGGTGGTGTTGACAAAACGGATCCTCAACGCGCCGCAGGCATGATTCAAGCTGGTATCTTCTGTGGAGACCAGCGTGGCACGAGATCTGATTACGGACGAGGACTGGGCGTTCTTTGAACACTTCATCCTGGCTATCCGCGCTCCTAACGGGCGCAAAACGGCCAACCACGGCCTTGTTCTGGAAGGGATTTTCTGGATCGCCAGAGCCGGTTCCCCGCGGCGGGACCTAACCGACCTATTGGCATGGACACGCTGGTGACTGCGGGAGGAAAGGCATGACTGCGTTTATGGACCAAGGCGATCAATTGTCTTGTCGAAATGCCAGACATTGTGGGCTCGACGGTCGCTTCAAGCCTCGTAAAGGTGCTTTCGGACAGTTGGATCGATCCTGTTGCTTTGGGCAGGATAGATTCCGCAAGCGGCAATAGCCTCACGGGCCGTCATACGCTCATGCAAGCGTTTCCAGATTGTCTTGGCAGCATAGGGATGAGGGTATGGGCGCCATGCGACACCCATTGTCATGCCCCGCAAATACTTCAGCTGCTGACGGTGTGCCGAATACAAAATGGTATTGGCAACGCTACCTTCGCGCGCAAGCTCGTGCTCGGTCACGAATACCCTGTTCCCACGCATTGTCACCAAACCCGCATAGCGCGAAATCTGGTGCGTGCTCTTGTCTGGGGATATGGCAATTTCCCTGGAGCGGATCGTGAACAGCCCATCAACTTCCTTAATCCGGATCAATGAGCAGAAAATCTTTCCTTCCCAAGAGGGTGTGCAGAAATAGGAATGATAGAAGCCTACGTATCGCCTCAGGTTTTTCTGTTGGCTCCGAAAGGGATCCAGAAATGCATCCGTGGGCGTTGTCCCGAATTGTGGCTGGGCGCCTTTCAGCATTCGTTCAAAGGCAGCGGTTTCAGCGAACAACTCTGCTTCTGTCAAGTCGAAATGACGCGCAATGCGACGCATGTTGTGGGCAGAGGGCAGGCTGGAGCCATTCAGGTAGCGATTGAATTGCTGTCTGTTGACGCCGATATCGCGGCAAATCTGTGAAATGTTCCCGTGCTCTGCGCATAGCGACCGCAAGTTGGCAGAAAAATATTCAGACACAAGAAAAACCTTTCGCGTTTTGACGCTAACTCACTGCAAAACGCGTCAATTCACGTAAGGTTGCACAATTTCTTTTGTCTGCAAATCGGTTTCTTCTTCAGCATCAACTCGCAACAGACAAGCGCCCAGATGCCAATTGAAACCATCGAAAACACATGGATCACTCTCGCCGATGGGCGACGGCTTGCTGCGCGCCTCTGGTTGCCCGACGCAGGTCCGGCCCCAGCCATTCTGGAATACCTGCCTTACCGCAAACGTGACGGCACCGCGGCGAGAGATGAAACAACGCACACAGTATTTGCCGAGGCGAGCTATGCCTGCATCCGGGTCGACATAGCTGGCACCGGGGACAGCGAGGGGCAATTCGACGACGAGTATTCCGAGCAGGAACTGCGTGATGGTGAGGAAGTCTTAGCCTGGATCGCCGCGCAGGATTGGTGCGACGGTAACGTTGGCATGATCGGAATATCGTGGGGCGGGTTTAATGGCTTGCAATTGGCCTTTCGACAGCCACCTGCGTTGAAAGCTGTCGTCAGCGTCGCCTCGACCGTGGATCGCTATGCGGATGACATCCATTTTATGGGTGGGTGCCTACTGAGTGACAACATGAATTGGGGCAGTCAAATGTTTGCCTACCTGACCCGTCCCGCTGATCCGGACCTTCGTGCAGATTGGCGAGAGGATTGGCTGGCTCGACTGCAAAACATCCCCTTCTCTGCCGCACATTGGTTGCGTCATCAAACCCGTGACTCCTATTGGAGGCATGGTTCTGCTTGCGAGGATTGGTCCGCTATTCAGGTCCCCGTTTTGGCGATTACAGGCTGGGCAGATGCCTATGTAAATGCCCCCCCGGCTTTGGCTGCAAACCTGAGGGCACCAAATAAGGCCGTCATTGGGCCGTGGGAACATCGGTATCCTCATATCTCAAAACTTGATCCAGCGGACTTCCATTCCGAAGTCATCGGGTGGTTTGATCGCTGGTTGAAAGGGCAGGAAAATGGTGCCGAAGATTTGCCTGCATACCGGACATACATGCAGGAACATTTTGATCCGACGCCGCGAAATGGCCCTCGACAGGGTCGTTGGATTGCAGAAGCCAGTTGGCCGTCACCTTACGTAAATGAACAGGTCTGGCACCTGGTATCCGGCGGATTTTCCCAGAACCCAAGCTGTGATTCTATAGCTGTCGCATCACCTTGCCATCTTGGCATGCAAAGTGGGTACTTTTGTGCTGGCATGCGGATCGACAACGAGCTTGCTGGTGATCAGTCAAGCGATGATACCTTGTCAGCTTGTTTTGACAGCGCACCGTTGGATGCGCCGCTGGAGTTGCTGGGACGTGCCAAACTGAAATTTCAGTTTTCGGTGGATAAGCCGGTCGCCCAACTTGTCGCGCGACTGTGCGATGTCTCGCCCGACGGGGTTTCACAGCGTATCAGTTATCGGTCATTGAACCTGTGCCACTACCTCAGTCACGAAACGCCACAAGCCCTACAGCCCGGAGAGATTTACGAGGCCGAGATTGCCTTGAATGAATGTGCGCACCGATTGCGTGAAGGTCACATGTTGCGGCTGGCCCTTTCGACGTCTTACTGGCCGATAGTCTGGCCGGCGCCACAACCTGCCGAGGTGACATTGTACTTGCAGGATTGCGCGCTGCAGCTACCGGTGCGCGAAGTTACGCATGAAATTCAAGCCTCTGAGCCCGGTCCGGCGCAGGCGTTTCCAGTTCTTGCAGCTGAGCAACTGCGTCCGCCGTCAGCTCAATCTGAACGCTCCGTGACCGACGATGGTCAGGTGGTTCTGGAGACGTTTGATGACTACGGCAAAACCCGCGACCCCTACCATGATCTGATTGTCGGCAGCGATGTGCGAATGCACTACAGTATTCACCCCGATGATCCGACAACCGCGTGTTTCGAGACCGCTTGGAACTTTACCTTCGAACGGGCGGATTGGCAGGTCGCCATCGCGACCGAATGCCGGATGACCTGTGATGCGCAGAATTTCTACCTTTACCGCAAACTACGCGCCACGGAAGGCGCAGATGAAACCGAAGCTCTGACAAAGGAATGGTTTGAAACCGTTCCGCGCGGGCTTCTCTGACAGAATCCAAGGGAGGACAAAATGAAGATCGAATGGACAAACGCCAATATCGGCCGCCGGAGGTTCCTGAAAGGCGCAACCGCGCTTGGGGCCGCCTCAGCGCTTCCGATGGGATGGGCGAACCGCGCCTTTGCCGCAGAGGATGGCGTGCTGCGGGTGCGCGCCTATGGTGATGCCCAGAACATGGACCCGGCGCATTCCGTTGGGGTTGTTGAGGAAGAGGTTCATGCCTCGATCTACAACAAGCTGATCCAGTACAAGCCGGGCGAGGAATGGGGCTGGCAGATGGATGCCGCCACGATGATCGAGCAGGTCGATCCGACCCATATCAAATTCGCCTTGCGCGACGATATCGGCTTTACCAACGGCTTCGGCGCCATGACTGCCGAAGACGTCAAATTCAGCATGGAACGGATCGTGGACGACGCGACCGACAGTCCGAACAAACCCGACCTGGGGCCGTTCAGCCATGTTGACGTGACCGGTGAACGTGAAGGCACAATCGTTCTGAACAGCCCGTTCGCGCCGATCTGGTCGATTGCGCTGCCCTATATTACCGGCAACATCGTCTCGAAAGCCGCGGTCGAAGCCGCCGGTGGCCGCATCGGGGCTGATCCGGTTGCGGAATCCGGCCCGTATCTGCGGGACAGCTGGTCGCCCAAGGAAAAGACCGTCCTCAAGCGCAACCCTGACTGGAAAGGGGATGCACCCGCCTGGGATACTGTCGAGATTTACCCGATCGACGATGAAAACACCGCCGAGATCGCCTTCGAGGCCGGTGAGCTGGACGTCACCCGCGTGTCGCTGGGCTCGGTCGAACGGTATCGCGCCGGGGTTCCCAATGGTGGGTCGCTGGTTGAGAAACCTTCGCTCTACTACGTCTGGATGGGCATGAACGTCGAGCATCCGAAGCTGCAAAATCAGAAACTGCGGCAGGCAATTCAACATGCGGTGGATGTGCCCAGCATTCTGGAGGCCGCCTATTTTGGTGCTGCGGAACCGGCAACCGGTATCATTGCACCGGGCCTTGCAGGCCATCGGCCGTCATCGCTTGTGCCGCCTCAGGCAAACTTTGAGAAGGCCGCTCAGCTGCTCGCGGAATCCGGTGAAACCAATGTCACGCTGACGCTTGATACGTTGAACAAGACGACCTTCACGACAACGGCTCAGATCATTCAGGCAACGCTGGCACAGATCGGGATCACGGTTGAGGTGAACGTTCTGGAATCCGGTGCGTTCTGGGCGTCGGGCGACAATGAGAACCTGCAGCTTGTTCTGAACCGTTTCTCGATGACCCCGGACCCCTATTATGCGACCTCGTGGTTCACACCCGAGCAGATCGGCAAATGGAACTGGGAACGCTTTAACAGCGCCGAGTTCAACGAGATCCATGAAACCGCAGCAGGTGAAACGGATGTTGCCAAACGGGCAGAGATGTATCAGCGCGCTCAGGATCTGATGGAAGAAAGCGGTGCCTACCGTTTCATCACCCATGAGGCGACGCCGGTTGTTCACAGCGCACGGGTTACTCCCGCCCTGCGGCCGGATGGCCTGTCCCTGTTCCGTTACTTCGGCAAGGCGACCTGACCTCCCCAGGTCGAAAGGGGCGGCGGGCATGTGACACTCGCCGTCCCAAAAACACCGCCATCAAGCCACAAGGAGCCAGTTGGCCATGCTGAATTTCGCAACCCGTCGCTTCGGGCTGTCGCTGCTCATCCTGTTCGTGGCGGTCACCGTCATGTTCCTGATGATCCGCGCCGTACCGGGCGATCCGGTCCAGATCATGCTGGGTCCGCGCGCCACGCCCGAGCTTCAGGCTCAACTCACCGCCGCTTTGGGGCTTGATCAACCGATCTGGAAACAGCTTTTGATCTTTTACGGAAACCTTTTGCAGGGTGACCTTGGAACCGATGTGTTTTCGGGCCGCGCTGTGACGGACATCGTGTTTCAGCAATTGCCATACACTCTGGAGCTGATTTTTGCGTCGATCCTGTGGTCTGCAACACTGGGCATTGGACTTGGTGCCTACGCCGCCGCGCATCCCAATACACTGATTGACCGGATCGCCGCCGCGATATCTGTCAGTTTCGTTGCAGCTCCGGCTTTTGTTGTCGCGCTTTTGGCGCTGTTGGTGTTTGCCGTGCATCTGCAATGGTTTCCCGCCATCGGCGCAGGCGACGGTTTCCTTGACCGGCTCGACCACCTGGTTCTGCCCGCGTTCGCCATCGGGCTCAGCTGGGTTGGCTATATTGCCCGGCTGGTGCGGGCCTCGATGCTGGAGGTGATGGGCGAAAGCCATGTCCGCACCGCACGGGCCTTTGGCATCGCCGAACGTCGCGTGGTCATGGTGTACGCATTGCGTATCGCCATTCTACCCGTCGTCACCGTGATCGGTGTCGGGATGGGCTTTCTTCTCAGTTCGGCTGTTTTTGCCGAAATCGTCTTTGCTCGCCCGGGTCTGGGCAAGCTGGTGATCGACAGCATAACCACCCGCAACTACCCGATTGTTATGGGCTCTGTCCTCATATCAACGGCGCTGTTTGTGGTGTCGACCGCATTGGCAGATCTGATCAATGCGTTGCTCGATCCCCGTGCACGCACGGCTCATTGAGGAGGGGGCGTCATGGAAAAATCTCGTTCCGAACTCGGGCAGATCATCGTCGGTGTTGCCCGTGACCCGCTTGGACTTATGGGGCTGATCATCGTTGGTGTGATCGTTTTCTGCGCAATCTTCGCCTATTGGATCGTGCCCTACGATCCGATCGCGATGGATATCAAATCCCGCTTGCAAGGACCGTCTGCCGCGCACCTGCTGGGCACAGACCAGCTGGGGCGTGATACGTTTTCACGGGTCATCGCCGGAGGGCAGGTTGCGCTAAAGGTGGCGTTGCCGGCTGTGTTCGGCGCGATGGCGATTGGTCTGACGCTGGGCATGATCGCCGGGTACGGGCCGAAATGGCTCGATAACCTTCTGATGCTGTTTTTCGATACCATACGGTCCTTTCCGACCGTGATGTTCGCGCTTGCCGTTGTGGCCCTGATCGGACCCAGCTTGCAGACGGTGGTGTTCGTGGTTATGGCAACCTCGATTCCGACCTACGGGCGCGTGGCGCGGACCCAAACGCTGACGCTGCGCAACTCCGAGTTCATACTGGCCGAACGCTCGATGGGGGCCAGCATGACGCGCATTCTGGGCGTGCATATGCTGCCCAACATCATCGGCGTTCTGGCAGTGCTCGCGGCCATGGACATCCCCACAGTCATCGCACTTGAGGCGGGCCTGTCCTTTCTGGGGCTGGGCGTGAAACCCCCGACACCCAGCTGGGGCGCCTTGTTGAAAGACGGCTATTCGCTGATTCGCCAGACACCGTGGCTGGTTGTGGGCGGCGGGCTGCCGATCATTCTGGCAACGCTTGGATTCACCTTTCTGGGTGAAAGCCTGCGCGACGTGGTTGACCCGAAACTGAGGAAACAGCGATGACCGAGACACTTCTGGAAATCGACCACCTCAGCGTAGACTACGAAACAGGGCGGGGCGACCTTAAGGCCCTGAGGGATATCACCTTCAACGTCAACAAGGGCGAAATCGTCGGTATCGTCGGCGAATCCGGTTGCGGCAAATCCACCCTGATCTCATCCATCCTGCGCCTGACCGCGCCCAATACGCGGTTCCGCGAAGGAGAGATCAGGTTCAAAGGGCAGGACCTGTTGCAGGCTTCGGATCGTCAGATGCGCGACCTGCGCGGGGCGGACATATCGATTGTCTTTCAGGACCCGATGCAAACGCACAATCCGGTTCTGACCATCGGGCAGCAGATGCTGGACATTCAGCACCGCTCCAAACAGTCAAAAGCGGACAAGCTGGCCCACGCGGCCAAGATGCTGGGCGCCGTTGGCATACCCGATCCCGAAGCGCGCCTGAAGCAATATCCGCATGAATTCTCAGGCGGGATGCGCCAGCGGATTGCCATCGCGATGGCACTGATGTCCGAGCCTGACTTGCTGATCGCGGATGAGCCGACAACTGCGTTGGATGCGACGCTAGAGGTGCAGATCATCGAACGCCTGCAAGAGCTTCAACGCGAGTTTCACTGTGCCATCCTGTTCATTTCCCACCACTTGGGTGTGATCGCGGAACTCTGCGACCGGGTGGTGGTGATGTATGCCGGTGCTGTTGTCGAAAGCGGCGAGGTGCGTGAGATTTTCCACGATCCCAAGCATCCCTATACACGGCGTCTGATCGAATGCGACCCCGGTCACATCAAGGAACGCGCCCGCGTGTTGCCGACAATCCCCGGTGAAGTGCCCGATCTGGCCAACCTGCCGGGGGGCTGCATTTTCCGGGATCGTTGCGATCAGGCCATGGCGCGCTGCGCTACCGACGTGCCGCCGCTGGATCAATTGAAAGAAGGCCATCACGCCGCTTGCTGGCTGAACCACGAGGAGGTCACAACATGAACTTGCTGAACGTCGTGGACCTGAAAACCAGTTATGGCCCGGTCAATGTTCTGGCAGGTGTCAGTTTTTTCGTTGAACCCGGCGAGACCTATGCGCTGGTTGGCGAAAGCGGTTCGGGCAAAACGACCGTTATTCGCGCCATCGCAGGTCTTGCGCCTGCGCAGGACGGCTCGGTCACTTTTGAGGGTCAGGAAATTCGGGGCGCGCCGGAAAGTGTCATGCGCCCGTTGCGCAAAGACATGGCGATGATGTTTCAGGACCCGGTCGGCAGCCTCTCGCCGCGCCTGACCATCCGCAGCCTGATCACCGAGCCTTATCGCATTCAGGGCATGAAAGACCGCGATCTGGATGCCGAGGCCAAACGTCTGTTGGGAATGGTCAACTTGCCTGCGCATTTTGCCGACCGGTATCCCTATCAGTTGTCCGGCGGGCAGGCCCGGCGCGTGGGTGTAGCGCGCGCATTGGCGTTGGAACCCAAGCTGATCCTTGCGGATGAGCCGACCGCGGGCCTTGATGTGTCGGTTCAGGGCGAGCTCTTGAACCTGCTCAACGACCTGCGCGAACGGCTGGGTCTGGCGATGGTGATCATCACCCACAACCTCAGCGTTGTGCGCCATGTGGCCGACAGAATGGGCATCATGTATCTGGGCCGCCTGGTCGAGGAAGGCACAACCGAGGCCATCTTCCACGACCCGCGCCACCCCTATACGCGGTGTCTGCTAAGCGCCAACCCCGAGCCGGATCCGGATGCGCGGTTGGACCGGATTGCCCTCAAAGGAGAACCGCCCAGCCTGCTCAAGCGCCCTTCGGGTTGTGAATTCCGTGAGCGTTGTCCTTTTGCAAAGGACATCTGTACCCAGACCCCGGAATGGGAAGTGAACGGCGGCCACGGGCTGCGTTGTCTGGCCCCGCTGTCGTAATAGGAACCCAGATGCCAAGCACCCTCTATTTCAACGGCACAATCCTGACCATGGATGCGCAGAACTCCTCGCCCGAGGCTGTTCTGACCGAAGGGCACAGAATTCAGGCAGTTGGTGCCGAGGCTGATCTGCGCGCACGCATGTCTGCAAATACTCAGGAACGCGACCTGCAGGGTCGTACTCTGATGCCCGCATTTATTGACCCCCACGGGCATTTTCCGGATCCGGGGTTCATCCGGCTGTTCCGTGTTGACCTGTCTTCGCCTCCTTTAGGGGACTGCCAGAGCATGGCGCAGGCGTTGGACAGGCTGCGGGAAAAGGCCAGCGCAACGCCCGAGGGTGAATGGGTCATGGGGGTGTTGTTTGACAATACGTCCATTCTCGAAGGCCGTATGCCCACGCGGGCCGAGTTGGACGATGTATCACAGCGTCATCCAATCTGGGTTATTCATGCGTCGGGTCACAATGGGACAGCAAATTCTGTTGCGCTTGTGAGGCGCGGTGTTACCCGTCAAACACCTAACCCGGACGGCGGCCGATTTGGCCGTGACCCTGAAACCGGAGCCCTGACCGGATTGATCGAAGGGTTATCGGCCATGGGCGAGATGGGCGACACTGACTTCCTGATTGATCGTGAAAGGTTTTGGCAGGGCTTTGACGCCTGTCGTGAAGAATACCTGGCCCACGGTGTGACCTATGCTCAAAATGCCTGGACGTCGCAAACCATGCTGGACCACTTCGCCAGCCTACCCGCAGATCAGGATCCGGGAATTGACATCGAGTTGCTACCAGTTGGAAGTCTGGAGCCAGAGCTAAGCACGTACTGGATCGGCCCGAATTGGCCTGATAACCCGCATTTCACACTAGGGCCGCGTAAACTGTTCACGGATGGGGCCTTTCAGTTGCAGACCGCCTTTCTGTCTGCCCCCTATTTCAGACCAACGGATCCGGATCGTCCTTGCGGGATGGTTTACACGTCGCAAGAGCAGCTGGATGCTGACGTTAGTAAGCTTCATAGCAAGGGCTTGCAGATTCATTGCCACTGCAATGGTGACGCCGGCGCTGAGATGTTCATCAACGCCGTAGAAAAAGCACTTATTGTGCACCCACGCCAAGATCATCGTCATACCATCATCCACGGCCAGGCCCTGCGGGATGACCAGTTGGAGCATATGGCTCAACTCGGGCTTACAGTCAGCTTCTTTCCCGCTCATGTGTATTTTTGGGGGGATCGCCATTACGATACCTTCCTAGGACCTGAGCGATCCGAGCGGATATCGCCGGCAGCGTCAGCTGAACGGTACGGCGTGCGATATACGATCCACAACGATGCCTCGGTCACGCCAACACGCCCGATCCATCTGGCCCATTGTGCGGTAAATCGCAAATCTGGTTCTGGTCGTGTGCTCGGCGAGAATCAGAAGATCAGCGCTCTTTCAGCATTGCGGGCCCAGACTATCGACGCCGCTTGGCAGGTATTCAAGGAGGATCAACGCGGATCTATCGAGCCGGGTAAAGTCGCTGATTTTGTTGTCCTTTCACGCAATCCGCTGCACGATCCGGACCGCCTGACAGATACTCTGGTGCTTGAAACGATCCGCTATGGTCAAAGTGTTTATGCTGCCGCCCATACCAAACAAGAAATCGAGCACACGTAATGACGACCAAACGTATTGTGATTGCGGGGTTTCAGCATGAAACCAATTGCTTTGGTTTGACAAAAGCTGGTCTCCCCGAGTTTGAGATGGCAGATTCCTGGCCCGGCTTGTTGCATGGTGAAAAGGTCATCTTGGAGACTGAGGGTATGAACTTACCCGTCGCAGGTTTTGCTGCGGCTGCTCAAGCCGCAGGGATTGAGGTTGTTCCAATCCTTTGGTGTTCTGCCGAGCCGTCTGCACATGTAACCGATCATGCATTCGAAACGATTTGCGGGATGTTGTTTGATGGAATCCGAGATGCCGGCCACATTGACGGCGTTTATCTGGATCTCCACGGGGCAATGGTCACCGAAAGCCTTGCTGATGGTGAAGGAGAGCTTCTGCGTCGTGTACGTGATATCGTGGGCCCCGGAGTTCCAGTGGTCGCAAGTTTGGACCTGCACGCCAATATCTCTGCTCAGATGGTAGAATCTGCGGACTATTTGTCTGTTTTTAGAACCTATCCTCATTTGGATATGGCGGAAACGGGCGCACGATGCGTTCCTGTCCTGCAGCAATTGCTAGCGGGCGAAACACTATTCAAGGTGTTCCAGCCGGTGCCATATCTCATCCCCCTTCATGCGCAACATACGGGCTCTGCGCCATTCGACGAAATCTACCAATTGCCAGTTAGATTTGAGAGGCAGAAAATCTTGGCCGAAATCGCTCTGGGTTTCACAGCGGCGGACTTCCCGGACACCGGCCCTTCCTGCCTTGCCTACTCAGCCACAGCCCAGAAAGCCGCCGCTGCCACCGAAGAAATCGTCAACTTGTTTATGTCCCGGGAAGCCGATCTTGATTGTTCGATGTTGTCGCTGGAGGAAACCGTTTCGACATGTCGCGAAAGACGGGAAAAACCCGTTGTTCTCGCAGATGTTCAGGACAATGCTGGTGCGGGTGGAACTTCAGATACCATAGGATTGCTAGCAGCACTGATTGAGGGTGGGGTAAAGAGTGTTTTGATGGGTCTGTTCCATGATCCGGAATGTGTAATGCAAGCCCATGAGGCGGGAGAGGGCGCACAGATTAAGTTGGCAATCGGTGCAAAGTCCAACCTGGCTGGGCAAGTTCCTGTCAAAGCAAAGTTTGAGGTCCTGGCTTTGGGTGATGGCACTTGCCGCTATACCGGAGAAATGTATGGCGGTGGCGTGGCAACGCTGGGCCAAACAGCCGCTCTACGATTGGTTGGGCACGAGGCCGATATTGACCTTGTTGTCACAAGCATACGCAACCAATGCCTGGATCGTGCACATTTCACTCATATCGGGCTAAACCCTGTGAATTATTCGGTGATTTGCGTTAAGAGCACCACCCACTTCCGAGCTGACTTCGAACAGATTGCAGGAGGTGTTTTTGCGGTCTCTTCTCCAGGTGCCTTTCTCTGCGATTTGGAAAGAGTCCCTTACGCTTGTATCACTAGAAGGCTTCCTAAGACCCGTGAAACTGATTTCGATGTAAGCGAAGCTGTTGGCACAAAGAAAAAGAAACTTCCCATTCTATGAAGTATGCCTGTTTAGGGGCTTTGTGGATCATCGCAGACCCACCTTGGCACATTGATGCCGTCGGGGGGCGGTCACATCATCAAAGCCTCTATAGCCGCGATGCGTAACGTTGCGGCAATTCTTGTTTGCGGCCCGGACTGCTGATTTCAGCACTTCGCGGCGGTAGCAACTGGCACCGGTTCCGATGCGCTGTCGTACATCAGATGTTGGTCTGTTGCCCATGCAGACGCCACGATATGGTGCCGACAGGTTCAAAGCACGAGAGTTTCGACAACCCCACCTGCGAATTCGCAATCCAATTTCCAACCATCTCCATCCTCGCTGACCGAAACATAGGTTGGCCCGTCCCCCCGCGGCGGTCGCCGACTTTGAACCTTACAAGTGAACTGTTGTAGTGCAGCTGATTCGATCACGAACTCATCGTTTTCAACGATGTCTTCATCAATAGCATTTGCAAAAGGAAAGGGCGCCCACATTGCCGCCGTGTGTATTGACTTGAACTTCGTGACTAACTGGCCCGCCATATCGAATATTTCTGCGCTCGCGATGCTGGAACGATGCTCATCACCGGACAGGAAAACCACGTTACTGATCCCCTCATCTGCGATATGCCCCAAAACCTTCTGCAACGTTCCCGGATAGCCGTCCCAGCCATCCGAATGAAGCGCGCTGAGATTGGATGCATTGAGTGAACCGTCCCTCTGGACCGCACGCCGGTGCCTTGGCAGGACCATCGAAGGGGACACAACAAATTTCGGCCGATTGGTGCTGTCGAGCCAATCCAATAGGCGGTTCAGGGTATCCACATCGAACAGTTCAGCGCTTGCGAGCGTGCCGACCTTCCGGTGACTGCGCTGCCTGCGCGTATCCAACAAGAAGAAGTCGAATTCGTCGAATTCGAAATCCCTGTCTAAGATTTTAAGCCCATGCTGGTATTGTTCGTAGGCTGTTTGACCGCCGGCAAATCAGGCCTGTTGCTGTGGGCTCGGATTTGGTGTCGGTTCGTAGTTGTCATAAAGTTCGGGGTCATCAAGAAGCATATACGACGGTGCCGACCGAAGCGCAGTACGCACACCCGGGGCCCGCAACCAATTTTCATATGGAATGCGGTACCTGTCATCTTTGTCGATTGGGTCAAATAGGCCGGCTGTGGGATCCGCATAAATCTGGTCGCCTACAAAGAGCATGAAGCGCGGAGGCTCAGACTGCCCACCTGCCAAACGATCTGCTAATGCATCATACGATCTGTATGCGACAGGGCCATCCAGCATTCCAGCTGGATATTGACATGAGCCAAACGCAAATCGGGTAAACTGGCCTTCGGTCGATGGTGGCCGATCTGGTACAATACCGTCCAATAGTCGAATATCCTCATCGGCCAAACTGCCGAAAACAGCTGCCGCATCTGCGCCGAGATCGAAGACGGGCTCGGTGGCCGTCGTCGAACACACCCCTTCATCGCTTGTGGGGTCCACAACAAGACGAGTGACAGAGCGGCGTTCCCGCTGCTGCGAACCACCTTTATCGGGTTCAACCGCGCTGCGCGTGGCAGCGGCGTCTTGCAACAGTGCATGCCGGACGGCATTCCGCATCTGATGAAACTGCTGGATCGAGAATTGGACCGGATCATTGTAGAACACTGAGCCTTCACGGTTGAAGCTAACAACCTCGCCGTTTGCGATCTTCAGGTACGGGCCTCTGGTCCTTTCGGCCAAACTGTCGGACTCATCGTAGATCACCAACACAAGCGTCGCGTTTCCATTCACGTTGGTATCGCTGAGTGGCATGGCGTTCGGTTGGGGAATTTCAAACGCGTCCCAACGATGAACAGCCAGGGATTGCGACCTGTAGACTATCATAGAGGCATCCAGATAGGCTTCGTCCCAGTTGTCGGACAGGTCGTCAGCCCGAAGAATCTGGTCGCCTGAGAGATGTACGCGTAGCAGCACAACACCTTCGGCATGGCGGTGTGATGGTGCGGAACCTATACGTGCGATGTTCGCGGTTGTTGGGGGCTCGTCCGCCTCGGCGCCTGTATCCATCGTTACAGGCCCGTCGACTTCCGGGGGAGGGGCCTCGATGGTCATAATGGGGCCGATCCAGGGTGGATAAGCGACTTTGCTCGTGCCACGGCTGAATGGATTAACCACGGGTTGGGCATCGAGGAATGTGGTTACATACTCGAATGTTTCCTGCC
>NZ_JAMFMB010000055.1 GCF_023502395.1 Ruegeria spongiae
TGGGGGACGTGGTTTAACCGCTTTATTGCGGCGCTACCGCGCCCGCTAGGTTCACTGTATGAACAATGGCATTGCCCGTACTGTGCCGGGTTTTGGATCGCGCTGGCTCTGCATGGATTGACCGGGTTTTGGACGATACCGGCACTTGCAACATTGCCGGAGTACCTTGGCGTCACTGCAATACCTACGGGATGGGTTTTGGACGCCCTGGCCTCGGCAACCTTGATCTATGCAGCAATCATCGGATTGAAAGCCATCGGCCTACCAGCCATGAAAGCGCACATGATGAAAGAAGACTTCATGAAGTCCAGTTTTTCGAAGGATGGTGCCTGAACTTTTGAAGAGTATGACTGGAGTTTGCGGGCAGAATGAATGTCCGCAAACAACCCAACCTACAAACTCTTGTCGATCTGCTCGTGAAAGGTTTGTTGCGCATCTCGGAAGCTGCAAAGCTTGGTCGTGAAGGTCCGCTTCGGGCTGATGGTGTACTAAATCCCTTTTGAATGTGAGGAAGCGCTTAGAGCAATTTTTCTGTGGCTTAATTCAGCCTTCGAAATCTTCCGCATCCTCTGCAATAGCGTCTATCGATACATCTTCAGCTGTTGGTTTGTCATGTTTGATCCTAGGCGCAGCCTTTTTCCAGACGGACAGATTTGCGCCCACTTCGCCATAAAATAGAGGAACGACTTCTTCTAAGTCGGATATGAAGTTGGCCTGTTGTGTGAACCGCCCGCCGAGGCGCTTGGACAAGAAAACGTGGAAGCCGTGCGTAACCAGATGGTCCTTGCCTTCTTGGCAGATATCAATGTCTTCCCGGAGTTCTGAGACTAAGTGCTGCGTCGGCTCGCTGGCACCAGGCCAAAGCAAACGAATATACAGCCCATCCATGTTGTCGACCTTGATCTGCCGAAGAAGCCAATTCAGCCTGGCTTTTGTCGATTTCTTATCTTCAGGTGCTCGGATGGTCATACCGACGTCGACGCACCGCCGCTTCAGGTCTGCGGTGACTTCGATAGGGGCGGCCGTATCCGGAACATCCAATGTGCATTGGAGCTGGTGGTGTTCGCGAAGCATCAGCAGCTCATCCTTTTTTCGCTGAGCCGGATCATTGATGTGCTTGCGCGACAGTTTCTCACTGACGGATGTTTCCACCAATCGGCTCAAGATCAGCGACAGGTCTCGGGTCTCCTGGTGCCAAGCGTCGACTACGATCTGTGCCTCTGGCGACCGTGCTGGAACGACACCGCCAGACGACACCAGTTTGTTGAGATCGCCCCATTCTTTGGGCATCCGATGGAAGCCCTGCACACCAGCGCTCTCGTGGTTGAGGAAGCGCCTAAGCTCATTCAGCAACAGTAGTTGGTCCTTGTCCTCGACCTGCTCATTGCTGATCAGCAACTCCGCAGTCGTGACCACATGCATCCATGACCAGTGATACACGGGAATCTTGGATCTGCTCTTCCTGACTTCCTCGACAGGATGCGCCGTCGGCGTAGTCGCGAATTGATTGGATATCGTGATGACACAATCGACGCCGTTCTCTTTGGCAAGAGCACGGTATCTTTCAATTTGCTCAGCATCGAGGGTGTTATTCCCAACTTTGGTTTCAACAAGGGCCTTCCACTCGCGGGAGCCAACCTTCAGGACAACCAATCCGTCGGGCCGATCCTTGATCGTCTTGGATTGGTTCTTGAACACAACCTCAGTGAACGCATGCACTTGAGCCCGTTTTCCGCGCTTCTGGCCTACTGATTGGAGCAACGCGGCTCCCAACTCTTCAATCTGAACCATGCAAGCCAGCACAATGGAAGTTGTGCGACCTTCCTTTGAGGTGGTTGAAAGAACGGGGAACAAACGGGCTGCTTCGCCTTGCGCCAGATAATCTGGCAACTTCTCAGTCATCTATGCGCCTACAACTTGAAATTGAATATCATGCCTCAAATAGACAGTCGCCACAGCTTTCCGTCAAGTTTTCAATGAGGTATCTTCCTCAAAACGCTGAGGGAGACGGACTCAATCGCATGTAAGTAAAAAACGCAGTCCTTGATCCAACCAATGTTCACAGCACGACAACCGTCGGACAATTCATGGGTGAGTTGGGCACTCATGAGACTACCCTACAGAGAATTCATGCAGACTTTTGAGCAAATTATGCAATCTTTTGGGGCGATTGCAGTTTTTTGCGCTTACCTACAAAACTCCTAGAAATCGAGATTCTCGACGCTGAGCGCATTCTTCTGAATGAACTCGCGGCGGGGTTCGACGACGTCTCCCATGAGTTTGGTGAAGAGATCGTCAGCTTCGACCATGTCATCCACCCGCACCTGCAGGAGTGTGCGCGCGTCCGGGTCCAGGGTGGTTTCCCAGAGCTGGTCGGGGTTCATTTCTCCCAGACCCTTGTAGCGTTGCAGCGATAGACCTTTTTCGCCCTCCTCCAGGATCGCGCGCAGCAGATCCAGGGGTCCATGGATCGCCTGCACCCGGTCGCGGCGGACCAGCGTTGCGGGTGTGCTATAGATCTCCTGCAGGCTCTGGGTGAAGCTACCGGTCTTGCGCGCCTCGCCCGAGCGCAACATTGGACCGTCCAATGTGCGCACCTCTTCCACGCCGCGCAGGATGCGCGCCAGCCGGATGCCGTGATCCTGGGTGATCCGGCCCTGCCAGCCGCGCTCGTATTCCAGTGCAATAAGGTCGAGGCGGGTGGCAACTTTGTCGGCCACGCCCTGCAGATCCGCATCCACAGCCCCCGGCACAAAGGCCCCGGCAACGGCGGCCTGTTCCAGAATATGGCGGGGGTAATGGGTCGGGAAGGCATCCAAAACGCGTTTCAATTGCCGCGCATCATCGACAACCCGGGTCAGATCCTGACCAGTGATCTCTTCGCCATTGCCGAGGCGCAGAACCGCGCCTTCGACACCCTGGTTGATCAAATAATCATCGAGTGCGGCCTGATCTTTCAAATACACCTCGGATTTACCGCGCGCCACTTTGTAGAGCGGTGGTTGCGCGATGTAGAGGTAACCTCCCTCAATCAGCTCCGGCATCTGCCGGTAGAAGAAGGTCAGCAGCAGCGTACGGATATGCGCGCCATCCACATCGGCGTCGGTCATGATGACGATCTTGTGGTAGCGCAGCTTCTCGATATTGAACTCATCGCGGCCAATGCCGGTACCCAGCGCCATCACCAGATTGCCGATTTCCTGACTGGAGAGCATCCGGTCGAACCGCGCGCGTTCCACGTTCAGGATCTTGCCACGCAGGGGCAGCACGGCCTGTGTAAGACGGTCGCGTCCGGTCTGGGCAGAGCCACCGGCCGAGTCTCCCTCGACAAGGAACACCTCGGTCTTGGAGGGGTCCTTTTCGGAACAGTCCTTGAGCTTGCCAGCGAGATAGTTCACATCCATCGCCGTCTTGCGCCGGGTCAACTCGCGGGCCTTGCGGGCGGCTTCACGAGCCAACGCGGCCTCAATGATCTTGCCGACGATCTGCTTGGCCTCGTTGGGGTTCTCTTCGAACCATTCGGCCAGCTTTTCGTTCACCATGCTTTCCACGGCAGGGCGCACTTCAGACGAGACCAGCTTGTCCTTGGTCTGGGAGGAAAACTTGGGATCGGGCACTTTGACCGACAACACACAGGTCAGCCCCTCGCGGGCGTCGTCACCGGTGAAATTGATCTTCTCGCGCTTGGCGATGCCACTGGACTGAGCATAGTTGTTGATAGTCCGTGTCAGCGCACCGCGAAAACCGGCCACATGGGTGCCGCCATCACGCTGCGGGATGTTGTTGGTGAAGGGCAGAACCGACTCGTGATAGCTGTCATTCCACCACATCGCGATCTCGACCCCGATCTCGTCACGCTCGCCCTTGATATAGATCGGCTGATCCATCACGGGGCTTTTCGAGCGGTCGAGATACTTGACGAACTCCTTGACGCCGCCTTCGTAGAACAGCTCGGTTTCCAATCGCTCGGCGGGGCGTTCGTCGATCAGGATGATGCGCACGCCCGAGTTCAGGAAGGCCAGTTCGCGCAGGCGCTTTTCCAGCGTCTCGAACGAGTATTCCAGGTTCGAGAACGTGTTGGTCGAGGCCAGAAACCGCACTTCGGTGCCGGTCTGCTCGCCGCAGTCCCCGACCACGCTCAGATGCTCGCTTGTCTCGCCGCCCTCAAAACGCGCGACATGTTCTTTGCCTTCGCGCCAGATGCGCAGTTCCAGCCAATCACTCAGCGCATTCACCACCGAAACGCCAACGCCGTGCAACCCGCCCGACACCTTGTAGGAATTGCTGTCGAATTTCCCGCCCGCATGCAGTTGGGTCATGATGACTTCGGCGGCGGAAACGCCTTCTTCCTCGTGGATGCCTACCGGAATCCCGCGCCCGTTATCGCTGACCGAGACGCTGCTATCGGCGTGGATTTTCACCGTCACATGATCGGCGTGACCAGCTAGGGCTTCGTCAATGCCGTTATCTACGACCTCATACACCATATGGTGCAGGCCCGAGCCATCATCGGTATCCCCGATATACATGCCAGGGCGTTTGCGAACTGCCTCCAACCCCTTGAGAACCTTGATGGAATCCGCGCCATATTCCTGCGGGGTTTGCTCGTTCTCGGACATTCGCGCCTTCCTATTATATTCCTGCGATTTTATACGAAACGCAGGCGGGAATGTCACGTGAATCCCCCCGTTTTTTGTGGGTTTCAGGCAGGTGAAACCTGCGAGATTCCATCCGCTTCCGTGACGGCCAGCCCCTGCGCCCAATCGCCCAGTTCGGCAAACAGCTCCGGCTCCGTTCCGGTCATCCAGGCCTGCGCGCCCAGGGCGCAGATTTCGTCATAAAGCGCGGCCCTTCGGGCTGCGTCCAGATGCGCCGCTACCTCGTCCAGCAGCAGGATCGGCGGTGTGCCGATAAGGCCAGAGAGCGCGCGTGCATTGGCCAGGATCAGTGAGATCAGCAGCGCCTTCTGTTCCCCTGTCGAGCAGTCTTTCGCCGGAACACCCTTGGCGGCGTAGACACCAAAAAGATCGCTGCGATGCGGCCCGACCAGCGCCCGCCCCGCCGCGATGTCGCGGAAGCGGGATTCCTGCAGTGCCGCGCGCAGGTCCGCTTCGCTGTCGGGCATCTCACCCTCGGACTGGATCAGATCCAGCTCTGCCGTCGGAAAGGCGGTCTCGGTGTTATTCTGGGCCCGGCGCAAGTGTTCCAGCGCCTCAATGCGACCTTGATGGATGCGGTGTCCTGCCGATGCCATCTGCTGCTCCAATGCGCCGTACCAATGGGCATCGCGCACCTCGTCTTTCAGCAGCCGGTTACGCTCGCGCATGGCCTTCTCATAGGCCAGAGCCGCCTCGGCATGGTTGGGATCAAAGCTGAGCGCAATCCGGTCGAGAAATCGCCGCCGCCCCTCGGCCCCTTCAATCCAGAGCCGGTCCATCGACGGGATCAGCCAGACAATACGGGCGATCTGCCCAAGGGTGATCTGGCTGATGCTCTTGCCGTCCAGCCGCACTTGCCGCGCTGCACAATCTTCGGACCAGGTTTCGACCTCGTACTGGCTGCCCCGCGTTTCGAGAACGCCGGCCAGTTTCCACCCCAACGCCTCGGGGCGACGTGTCATGTCCGCCGCGCTGGCCCGGCGCAAGCCGCGCCCCGGCGAGAACAGCGACACCGCCTCGATGATGTTGGTCTTGCCCGCGCCGTTGGGCCCGTGCAGCACCACCGGCCGCCCGTCCAGCACCATCTGCGCCAGCTTGTGGGACCGGAAATGCGACAGTTTGAGCGCGGTCAGGGCCAGCACGACACACGCGTCCTTCTTCTGTTCAAAAATACCTCCGCCGGAGGCATCGCGCGCAAGCGCGATCAGACGCGCATCGGCATGACCACATAGACCGCACTCTGATCATTGCCTTCGCGCATCAGGGTCGGGTCACCAGCCGAATTGAACATGAAAACCGCGTTTTCCCGATCCACCTGACTGGCGATCTCAAGCAGGTATTTGGCATTGAAGCCGATCTCAAGCCGCTCGTCACCATAGGCCACTGCCAGCTCTTCCTCAGCGGCGCCGCTATCGGGAGCGTTGACCGACAAGACCAGCTTGTCTTCATCCAGTTGCAGTTTGACCGCGCGCGACCGTTCCGAGGATACGGTCGCCACCCGATCAACAGCCTGCGCGAATTCCGAGGCATCCACCTCCAGCCGTCGGTTGTTGCCCTGCGGAATGACGCGAGTGTAGTCGGGGAAGGTGCCGTCGATAACCTTCGAGGTCAGCGTGATTTCGGGAGTGGCAAATCGCACCTTGGTTTCGCTGACCGACACGGCGATATCCATCTCGTCATCGTCCACCAGTTTGCGCAGCTCACCCACGGTTTTGCGCGGTACGATCACGCCAGGCATGTCCTCGGCCCCGGCGGGCAGTTCGGAATCGATCCGGGCCAGCCGGTGACCGTCCGTGGCCACACAGCGCAGCACCTTGCCGCCCTCAGGGCTGTCGGCCACATGCATATAGACACCGTTCAGGTAATATCGTGTCTCTTCGGTGGAAATCGCGAATTTCGACTTGTCGAAGAGACGTCGCAGCACCGCGGCATTGGCGGTGAAATTCGACTGGTACTCCGAGGAGGCCATGACCGGAAAATCTTCTTTCGGCAGGGTCGCCAGCGAAAAGTTCGACCGTCCCGCCTCAACCGTCAGACGGCCCGTGGCACTGTCGGCAGTCAGCGTGACCAGCGCCCCGTCGGGCAGTTTGCGCACGATCTCATGCAGGGTGGTGGCAGCGACGGTGGTGGCCCCGGCGCGTTCGACCTGCGCGGGCGCGCTGTCGACCACTTCGATGTCCAGATCGGTCGCCCGGAACTGAACGCTGTCGCCTTCGGCCTCGATCAGCACATTGGCCAGAATGGGGATGGTGTTGCGCCGTTCCACAACAGACTGAGCCTGCGCCACGGCCTTGAGTAGAGTGCCGCGTTCGATGCTGATCTTCATTTCCCTTGTTCCTCTGCATGGGCCGGGACACGCACCCTAGCGGGTTGCCGCACCGACACAAGATTTTTTACAGATTTGTCAGCCGGAAAGACACGGGCGTCAAGGCCCGTGCCACCCTCGGAATGCAGTTCCCGGCCGAACGTGTGGAGGAACACACAAATGGCCGGGAAATCGGACTGAGATCAGGCCTCGAGCGCGCGGCGCAGCATCTCGACATCTTCGGCGATCTGGCCATCGGTCAGCTTCAGCTCTTCGATGCGGCGCACGCCGTGCATGACGGTGGTATGGTCGCGCCCGCCAAAGCGTCGCCCGATCTCGGGCAGGGACCGGCTGGTCAGCTGTTTGCACAGATACATGGCGATCTGCCGGGGCCGCGCATAAGAGCGCAGGCGTTTGGGACCGATGATGTCGCTGAGGCGGATGTTGAAATAATCCGAGACCTTGCGCTGAATTTCCTCGACCGTGATTTTGCGTTCCGAGGCGCGCAGGACATCGGCCAGGCAATCCTGGGTCAGTTCCATGTCGATCTCGCGCCCGACCAGCGAGGCAAAAGCGAATAGCCGGGTCAGCGCGCCTTCCAGCACGCGCACATTGGTCGAGATGCGATGGGCCAGAAACTCCAGCACGCCGTCGCGGATATTCAGATCGGGATAGGTGGCGCTATGCTGCTGCACCTTGTTCTGCAGGATGCCCAGGCGTAGCTCGTAATCGGTGGGATGCAGATCGACGACCAGACCACATTGCAGGCGCGATTTCACCCGGTCTTCCAGGTCCTTGATCTCACCCGGTGCGCGATCGGCCGAGATGATGATCTGCTTGTTCTGATCCACCAGCGCGTTGAAGGTGTGAAAGAACTCCTCCTGGGTGCTGTCCTTGCCGGCGATGAACTGCACGTCATCGACCATCAGCACATCAACCGAGCGGAACAAGTGCTTGAAATCCATCATGCGGCGTTCACGCAGGGCCTGTACGAAGCGGTACATGAACTGTTCTGCGGACAGGTAGAGGACATTCAGCTCGGGCTGGCGTTCGCGCAGTTCCCAGGCGATGGCGTGCATCAGGTGGGTTTTGCCCAGACCCACACCGCCATAAAGAACAAGCGGGTTAAAGGTGACCGGGCCACCCTCGGACACACGACGGGCTGCCGCATGTGCCAGTTCGTTCGGCTTGCCGACCACAAAGCGTTCAAAAGTGAAACGTTTGTCCAGCGGGGCGGTCTGTAACGCATCCAGCGGTGTATTGACGGATGCAGAACGTACGGGCGCAACATTGAGCATATCGATTTCGTTCTGCTGGTCCGCCTCGTCAGCAGAGGCGGCGGGGCGTGCGGGTGAGTTCGCCGCAACGCGAAAGGCCAGGCGGCGCACGTCTTCCCCGGACGTGTTCAGCTCATACAGGATGAGATCCGCAAAATTCTGGCTGACATAGTTTCCCACGAAATTCGTCGGTACCGAAAAGACAGCCACGCCATCTTCCAGTTCCTGAAATTTCATCGGCTCGATCCAGGTCGTATAGTTGTTTTTGCCGACTGTCTTGAGCAGCCGTTCGCGAAGTTGTCCCCATTTCTCTTGTGTCATCAAGCGCCTCACGCATCCCTCGTTTTGCCAGGCCGCATCGGGGCGGCCGTTATTTATGCCATTTATTGACCGGGTTCGGGCCGGCCACGGTTCACGCGCATGAGGATTGCGTCATCGGAAATTGATCCGATGCAAGTTGCCCGTCCCTCAGGCAACAATACCGATCAAGCACACGGATTCCGCAGTGACGACGGAACCGTGCCCTTTTCATTCGGCACACAACTTTGTCTAGACAGGGCTACGCCGCGTGGCAGTACGCAGCTGGCAGCAGACCAATTCCTCGGGTGTCTCCCGAACCGTGGCTTGCGTTTGCGCTCTTTTCTGATGCCTGTCAGATCCGACCGAAAACGTCCTGTCCCCCCAGCGAGTGAATCGCTGGAACAGTGGTAGCAACACGATGGGCGGCGCGGCAACGAAACTCTGATGTTGACTCAGCCTTTACTGACAACGAATCTCAGGCGCCTGCGGGACAGCGGCAATGTTGCAACAGCCATAAAAAAAGGCACCGCGAGGGTACCTTTTTTCAATCTTCGAATTTTTGCGGATTCGCCGGCGGTTCAGGCCATCGCCTTCACGCGCGCGGACAGGCGCGACATCTTGCGGGAGGCGGTGTTCTTGTGGAAGACGCCTTTGGACACGCCGCGCATCAGTTCGGGCTGTGCCGCGCGCAGGGCTGCGGTTGCCGCGCCCTGATCGCCGGATGCGATGGCTTCTTCAACTTTGCGGAGGTGGGTGCGGATGCGCGAGCGACGCGCCTTGTTGACTGCGAACCGCTTTTCGTTCTGACGGGCGCGCTTCTTTGCTTGGGGTGAATTGGCCATGTGGTCTGTTACCTTATCTCGGTTCCGTTATCTCGATTGCGCAATGACGGAACCTGCAGGGACCAGAGTTCACCCTTGTGATTCGGGCCTGAGCGGGCCGCACGCGCATGTATAGCGGCGCTCATTACCCAAGTTCGACGGGCTTGCCAAGCCCAATCTTGGCCGGGCCGGCCTGACCGCGCATCAAGCGCGCACTACCGGTCGCGGAACTGCGCCTCGCGCTTTTCCAGGAAGGCGGCCATGCCTTCTTTCTGATCTTCGGTGGCGAACATCGAATGGAACACGCGGCGTTCGAACAGCATGCCCTCATTCAGGGTCAGCTCATAAGACCGGTTCACCGATTCTTTAACGGCCAGCACGCTCAGCTGCGATTTCTCGGCCACCTTCTGCGCGGCGGCCATCGCTTCTTCCATCAGCTTCTTGGCGGGCACGACGCGGCTGACCAGACCGGCGCGCTCGGCCTCTTCGGCATCCATGAAACGCCCTGTCAGGTTCATGTCCATGGATTTCGACTTGCCCACGAAGCGGGTCAGACGCTGCGACCCGCCCATGCCCGCGATGACACCCAGATTGATCTCGGGCTGGCCGAACTTGGCATTGTCCGCCGCAATGATGAAATCGCACATCATCGCCAGCTCACAGCCGCCGCCCAGCGCATAACCCGACACGGCCGCGATGATCGGCTTGCGGATGGCCGTGATGCGGTCGTTGGTCGAGGCGAACAGGTTCTCCTCGAATACTTCGACAAAACTCTTCTCGGACATTTCCTTGATATCGGCCCCGGCGGCAAAGGCCTTGTCGGACCCGGCCAGGACCACACATCTGACCTTGTCGTTCTCATCAGCCGCTTCCAGCGCCGTGCACAGCTCACCCAGCAACTCGGTGTTGAGCGCGTTCAGCGCGTCGGGTCGGTTCAGCTTGATAAGGGCGACGTGGTCTTCAATGTCGACGGTGATCGTCTGAAAAGCCATTGAGTGGTGCTTTCGGTTGTTCCGGTCAGAAGCGATTCCTTACCATGCACAGCCTATGGTTCAAGCTATCTTTGGCAAGCCGGACAATAGAAGGACGACCGCCCTGACTGCACGATGCGCGCGATGACGCCGGGGCAATCGGGGGTGCGGCAGGGCTGCCCCTCGCGGTCATAGACATCGAACCGGTGCTGAAAATATCCAAGTTCTCCATCGGCTTGCCGGAAATCGCGCAGGCTCGACCCGCCCGCCTCGATCGCCTCGGACAGGACTGCGCGGATGATCGGTACCATCGCCGCCACACGGGGTGCAGAAATTTTGCCAGCCTTGCGGCGCGGCGAGATACTGGCGCGATAGAGCGTCTCGCAGACATAGATATTGCCCAGACCGGCAACGATCCCCTGATCCAGCAGCGCCGATTTCACCGGCGTGTTGCGCCCTTTGAGGGCCGCGATCAGATGCGGCTCGTCAAAGGCGTTGCCCAGCGGTTCCGGCCCCAGCACCACAAGCAGCTTGTGCTGTTCGGCCCCGTCGGTCGGCATCAGATCCATCGCGCCGAACCGGCGCGGGTCGTTGAAGGTCACCCGCGCACTGTTGCCCATGTGAAACACCACATGGTCATGTTTTTCCGGCATCGGATGCTCATGCAGGAACTGGCCCAGCGGATCACCCGAGACGGTCATCCGCCCCGACATGCCCAGATGCACCAGCAGCGTCTCACCGCTGCTCAGATCAAGCAGCAGGTATTTCGACCGCCGCCGCAACCGGTCGACGCGTACATCGCTCAGCCGTTCGGCCATGCGATCGGGGAACGGCCAGCGCAAATCGGGGCGGTTGACCTCGGTCCGTTTCAGGATCACACCCTCCATCGCGGGCAAAAGGCCGCGCCTTACGGTCTCGACCTCGGGCAATTCGGGCATTATGGCACTCCTGTCCAATGGGCCGCATTGTGCCCGCCTCTCAGCGTCCTATAACAAGGGCGAAATTCAGCAAACGGCAAGCCGCATGTCAGACAAGACCGACAAAACCACCCATTTCGGTTTCGAAACCGTCCCCGAGTCTGAAAAGGCCGGGCGGGTGCAAGGCGTTTTCAACTCGGTCGCCTCGAAATACGACGTCATGAACGATGTGATGAGCGTCGGCATCCACCGGGTCTGGAAAGATGCGATGATGGATTGGCTCGCCCCGCGCCCCGGTCAGCGGCTGCTGGACGTGGCAGGTGGCACCGGCGACATCTCGTTTAGGTTTCTCAAACGCGCGGGCCACGGTCACGCCACGGTGTTGGACCTGACCGAGCCGATGCTGATCGAAGGGCGCAAACGCGCCGAGGCCGAACAGATGGCCGACAGTCTGGATTGGGTGGTCGGCGACGCCATGGCGTTGCCGTTTGAGGCCAACAGCTTTGACGTCTACACGATCTCGTTTGGCATCCGGAACGTGACCCGCCCGCAAGAGGCCCTGAACGAGGCGTTTCGCGTGCTGCGCCCCGGTGGCCGCCTGATGGTGCTGGAATTCAGTCAGATCCCCAATGACGGGCTGCAAAAACTCTATGACCTCTACAGTTTCAACGTGATCCCGCGGATGGGGCAGATGATCGCCGGTGACCGCGACAGCTATCAGTATCTGGTAGAATCGATCCGCAACTTCCCCGATCAGGACACCTTCCTGTCGATGCTCCGCAAGGCCGGGTTCGAGAACGCCAAATATCGCAATCTGAGCATGGGGATCGCCGCCCTGCATTCCGGCTGGAAAATCTGACCCATGCGTGGCCCCCACAACATCATCCGCCTGATCCGCACAGGCGCCACGTTGGAGCGCACCGGCGCCATGAATGTGGTGCTCGACGCCTTCGAAGCCCCCGCCGCCTTGCGGTTTGTGGCCCATGCGCTGGGCAAACCGTTCCAGTGGCTCGGCTACAAGGGTGACCCCGCCATGCCACCCGCCACCCGCGCGCTGACCGCGCTTGGTCCGGCTTATATCAAGTTCGGCCAGATCCTCTCGACCCGCCCCGACGTGGTGGGCGACGAGTTGGCGGTGCAGTTGCGGGTGTTGCAGGACAAGCTGCCGCCGTTCTCCCGGCAGGAAGCGATGGAAGAGGTCGAGCGCGAACTCGGTCTGCCCGTACCCGAACTGTTCGAGGAATTCAGCGAGCCGATCGCCGCCGCCTCGATCGCACAGGTCCACAAGGCCCGCGTGGCCGGTGGTGGCAAAGAGGTCGCCGTCAAGGTGCTGCGCCCGGGCATCGAACGGGCGTTTCAAAAAGACATCGACGCCTTTTACCTCGCCGCCCGCATCGTTGAGCTCTTTGCGCCCGGCGCCCGCCGGTTGCGTCCGATGGAGGTGATCGAACATTTCCACGGCGTTGTCCGCGGAGAGCTGGACCTGCGCCTGGAAAGCTCGGCCGCCTCGGAATTTGCCGCCAACACTCAAAAGGACGAGGGTTTCCAACTGCCCGCGATCATGTGGTCGCTGTCCGCCCGCCGGGTGATGACACTGGGCTGGGCTGACGGTGTCTCGCTGGGAGACAATGACGCGCTGGACGCTGCCGGCCATGACCGCCGCATCCTCAGCGAACGGGTGCTGACGCTGTTCCTGCAGCACGCCTTGCGCGATGGTTACTTCCACGCGGACATGCATCAGGGCAACCTCAAGGTCGCGCCCAACGGCGATATCGTGGCTTATGATTTCGGTATCATGGGCCATATCGACCAATACACCCGCCGGGTCTATGCCGAGATCCTCTTCGGTTTCATCCGCCGTGACTACAAGCGCGTGGCCGAGGTGCATTTCGAGGCAGGCTATGTCCCCGCCGACCGCGATGTCGACGAATTCGCCCGTGCCTTGCGCGCGGTGGGCGAGCCGATTTTTGGTATGGATGCCAGCCACATCTCGATGGGCCGTCTACTCACCTATCTCTTCGAGGTGACCGAGCGCTTCGGGATGGAAACCCGCACTGAACTGATCCTGCTGCAACGGACAATGGTCGTGGTCGAGGGTGTGGCCCGCTCGCTGAACCCGCATATGAATATCTGGGAGTCAGCGCGCCCGGTGGTGGAAAGCTACATCACCGAATCCATCGGCCCGCGCGCGGTGCTGTCGGATGTCGCCGATACTGCCAAAGTGCTGGCCCGGTTCGGCCCACGCCTGCCCGCGCTGGTCGAAAAGATGCTGATCGCCCAGGCGACCGAAGAACCGCCGAAGCCGCCGAAATCCCAACTGCTATGGACCGCGCTGGCCGGATCGGGCGCCGGTGCAGGGATTGTGTTGCTGATCGGCGCCCTGTTCTGAGCCGATCCCCAGTCTTCATCTGGCTAAGAATATCTACCATGTGAAGTCCGCCAGCACCTTCGCACAACGGAATCAAGGCATTGAGCGTCAAAACCTCAAATATCGGAACGCTCATTGTGTTCAGTCCCGGCATCTGGTGGATCGGATTGAGGATGAACCGATCTGGCTCTGAAGTCCAGATTTTGCAGTTGTACTCATAGCGTGTAAGGCAGGCGAGCGTTTTTCCCCGGACAGACTTATCCTACGAGTTCTGTGACAGGTATGCCAAGTGTGGTGTAACGGTTTAGGATGGCGACACGGATTGCCAATTATTTCACCCCACATTCGTTGCGGACATAC
>NZ_JAMFMB010000056.1 GCF_023502395.1 Ruegeria spongiae
ATCACTGGATGGCCGCCTGATCGACTATGCCTCGATCCGCCAGGCTGAGGTCATGGTCGATAAAGCCCGCCAGATCGCCGCCGCCTGAACTCACCTCAACACACAAACAGACAGCCCGCTGACAAAAAAAACGCAGGCCGTTTTGCCGTGAACGAGATGTAACATCAGGCTTGCCGCCGGCCGCCGTCTTTTCATTTGGCTGTTGGGGTGGCAGGTTCGGTCCACGCCGTCGCCATGGATCGGCGCGACGCAGGCAGGGAGCGTTTCGGGGTGTTCGACTTTGTGATAATCGGCGGTGGTGTCGCGGGGCTGGGCGCGGGCGCGTGCCTGTCGGAACAGGGCAGCGTGCTGCTTCTCGAAGCGGAAAGCGCCTTGGGCTACCATGCTTCGGGTCGATCGGCCGCAATGTTCGAGCCGAATTACGGCGCCGCCCCGATTGTGTCGCTCAACCGCGCCAGCGAATCCTATCACCGATCCGAAAACGGTGGTTATCTCACCCCGCGCGGTCTGATGCTGGTGGCGGGTGCGGATCAGAAAGCCCGGTTCGATGCCGATGTCGAGGATCTTTCGCTGCACCCGATCCCGGTCGAACAGGCTGTCGAGCGCGTACCGATCCTGAACCCGCAGGTTCTGGGGTTCGCGGCCCATCACGACACCGCCGAAGATATCGACACCGACCGCCTGCTGCAGGATTTCGCCAAACGCATCCGCGCCAACGGCGGGCGGATTGTCACCGGCGCGCAGGTGACGGGGATCGAAGGCAGTGGCCCGTGGCGGGTTACGGCCGGAGAGGTTCACGAGGCGCGCATGCTGGTCAACGCGGCGGGTGCGTGGGCAGATCGGATCGCCACCCTGGCAGGGGTTGACCCGATCGGGCTAGTGCCGCATCGCCGGTCGATGGCGCGTATCCCGGCACCGGGCGGGCGCGACGTGCGGGGCTGGCCGATGCTGATGGGTGTGGGCGAGAGCTGGTACGCCAAACCCGATGCGGGCAAGCTGATCGTTTCGCCCGCTGATGCCGAACCGGTCGAGCCCCATGACGCCTATGCCGATGACATGGTGCTGGCCGAGGGCATCGCGCGCTATCAGGAGATGGTCACCGAAGAGGTCACGCGGGTCGAAAGCAACTGGGCGGGTTTGCGCTGTTTCGTTTCCGATCGGGTGCTGGTGCTGGGCCCGGACCCGGATGTGCCCGATTTCATCTGGTGTGCGGGGCAGGGGGGCTACGGGTTTCAGACTGCGCCTGCGGCCTCGCGCCTGCTGGCCGATCTGATGAGTGGCGCACCGCCCGAACTGGAGCCGGAAATGGTGGCCGCGCTCAGCCCCGGAAGGTTGCGCCGATGACAGGTCGTCCCCAGCCGCCACGCGTCAGCGTTGCCGAGGCCGGCGAGGGCGGGCGGCTGGTTGCACCCGCTGCAACGCGCAACGCCGCCGCGATTTGTGACCTGCTGCTGCGCATCGCCCCCGACAGGGGCCGCGCGCTGGAACTGGCCAGCGGCACCGGTCAGCACATTGCCGCTTTTGCCACCCGGCTGCCGGGTCTGGAGTGGCAACCCAGCGAGGTCGACGCGGCGCGCCTCACCAGCATTGACGCTTACTGTGATCCGCTCACCAATGTCGCGCCAGCCTTGCATCTGGACGCGACATGTCCCGGCTGGGGCAGGCACCATGCAGGTCAGGACCTGATTGTCGTGATCAACCTGTTGCACCTTGTCAGCATGGACGCGGCCACCTGCCTGATCGGCGAGGCGGCACAAGCCCTGTCCCCCTCAGGTCGCTTGCTGATTTATGGCCCCTTCATGCGTGATGGTGTTCTGACCAGCGCGGGCGACCAGAGCTTCCACGCCTCGCTGACCGGCTCGGATCCGGGCATCGGATACAAGAATGATCGCGATGTTCACGAATTGCTGATTGCGGCGGATCTGGTCCCGATTGACCCGGTTGAGATGCCCGCCAACAATCTGGCTCTGCTGGCGAGCAGGTCGACCTAAGCGTGTTGTCGAGCAAGCGGGTGGGCGCGGGGTTGACATTGATGCCGCGAGGCAGCATATGCACTTCTGTTGTGCTGTCGCGTGAGCAGGCCGTGCCCGATTGAACGGGCCAAAGGCACAATATTCCACCTGATCCCCATCACGCAGGGTTCCAATTGCAAGACCGGACCGATCGGGATTCGCCCGTATGGCCGAGGTTTTGCTGTATCCTCGTGCGCCACCAGAGAGGTGGCAGGAAAGAGATACATTGTCCGAATTCAATACGCTTGGCCTGATGCCAGCGCTGACCGACACTTTGAAAAAGTCCGGTTTTTCAGATCCCACACCAATCCAGACCCAGGCGATTCCGCTCGCGCTGGAAGGGCATGACGTGCTTGGACTGGCCCAGACCGGGACCGGCAAGACACTGGCCTTTGGCCTACCGCTGATCCATCACCTGCTGGAGCAATCCGGCAGACCCGCGCCCAAAACCGCCAAGGCGCTGATCCTTGCACCCACCCGCGAGCTGGTGAACCAGATCGCTGACAGCCTGCGCAATCTGACCAGCGAGACACGGTTGCGGGTAACCATCGTGGTCGGCGGGCAGTCGCTGAACCGCCAGGTCAGCACTTTGGCGCGCGGCACCGACATTCTTGTCGCGACGCCGGGCCGCCTGATCGACCTGATGGAACGCCGCGCGGTCGATCTGAGCACCGTTCGGCACCTGGTGCTGGACGAAGCCGACCAGATGCTGGACATGGGCTTTATCCACGCGCTGCGCAAGATTGCGCCCGCGCTGGGGACACCGCGCCAGACCATGCTGTTTTCGGCCACGATGCCGAAACAGATGGAAGAGCTGAGCCGCGCCTATCTGGACAACCCGCGCCGGGTACAGGTCTCGCCCCCGGGCAAGGCCGCCGACAAGATCACCCAGTCGGTGCATTTCGTCGAGAAGCCGCAGAAAGGTGCCAAGCTGCGCGAGATCCTGTCGCGGGATCTGGACGCTCTGACGCTGGTGTTCGGCCGCACCAAGCACGGGGTCGAGAAAATGACCCGCCAGTTGGTCGCGGATGGCTATAACGCCGCGTCGATCCACGGCAACAAAAGTCAGGGCCAGCGCGACCGCGCGATCAAGGCGTTTCGCGATGGCACGGTGACCACTCTGGTTGCCACCGATGTGGCCGCGCGTGGCATCGACATTCCCGGCGTGGCCTACGTGGTCAACTACGATCTGCCGAATGTGCCCGACAACTACGTCCACCGCATCGGACGGACCGCACGCGCAGGCCGCGAGGGAGAGGCGATCACGCTCTGTGCGGCGGATGAGGTCGATCTGCTGCTGCAGATCCAGAAGGTCATGAAGATCGAAATTCCCGTCGCCAGCGGCGAAATGCCCGAGGCCGTGGCGCCTGCCAAGCCCAACCGCGGAGGCGGCAATCGCCGTGGTCGGGGCAAGCCGCAGGGCGGCGCGCCCAAGGGCGGCAATGGACAGGCCGGCAAGCGTCGGCGTCCACGCCGCCGCGCGGCCTGAGATCAAAGAAAAGGCGGGGTGATTGCCCCGCCTTTTTTCCTATCCGTCCTTGCGGATGACCTCGTTTTTGGGGTCATAGGGGCTGTCGCAGGTCACCGTCGCATCCCACAGCTTGTCCTGCATCTTGACCTTCAACCTCGTGCCTTCGACGGTCAGGTCGGGTGTCACGTATCCCATGCCGATGGATTTCCCAAAGGCCACCGAGTACCCGCCCGAGGTCAGACGACCGACGCGCGTACCTTCCGGCGTGTACAGAACCTCGCGGCCCCAGGGATCGGCATCTTCGGGACCGTCGATCAGCAGCGTGCAGCATTTCACCCGCACGCCGGTTTCCTCCAGCTTGGCCTTGCCGTGGAACTCCTTTGACAGGTCCACAAAGCGCGGCAGGTCAGCCTCAAGCGGGGTGGCGTCGCGGCCCAGTTCGGTGCCGAAGGCGCGATAGCTCTTCTCCTGCCGCAGCCAGTTCTGGGCGCGGGCGCCGACCAGCTTCATGCCGTGCTTCTCACCCGCTGTTTCCAGCAGGTCGAACAGGTAGTTCTGCATTTCCATCGGGTGGTGAAGCTCCCAGCCCAGCTCGCCGGTGTAAGCGACACGGATCGCGTTGACCGGGCACATGCCCAGCTCGATCTGACGCGCCGACAGCCACGGGAAGCGCTTGTTGGACAGGGCGGTGTCCGGGTCGGCGTCCTTGATGACCTCTTTCATCACGTCGCGCGACTTTGGTCCGGCAATGGCAAAGACGCCCCACTGGGTGGTCACGTCCTGGATCTCGATATAACCGAACTCCTCCATCTTGTCCTCGGCGGCCTTGCGCAGGAAGTCAGCATCGTATTCGCTCCAGGCACCGGCGGAGACGATGTAGTAAGTGTTCTCGCCATTGCGGACGATGGTGTATTCGGTGCGGGTGGTGCCATGCGCGGTCAGCGCATAGGTCAGGTTGATGCGGCCGATCTTGGGCAGCTTGTTGCAGGTGAACCAGTCGAGGAACTGGGTCGCACCGGGCCCCTTGATGACATGTTTGGTAAAGGCGGTGGCGTCGATCAGGCCGACGCCCTCGCGGATCGCCTTGGCCTCTTCGACGGCATATTGCCACCAGCCACCGCGACGGAAAGACCGGTTTTCTTCGTCAAAGTTAGACGGCGCGTCCAGCGGGCCATAATAATTCGGACGTTCCCACCCGTTGACCCAGCCAAATTGCGCGCCGCGCGCCTTCTGGCGGTCATAGGCCGGCGCGGTGCGCAGCGGGCGAGCTGCCGGGCGCTCTTCGTCCGGGTGGTGCAGGATGTAGACGTGGTCGTAGCATTCCTCGTTCTTGCGGGCAGCAAACTCAGTGGTCATCCAGTTGCTGGAGTACCGCTTGGGGTCCAGCGAGGCCATGTCGATCTCGGCCTCGCCCTCGACCATCATCTGCGCAAGATAATAACCGGTCCCGCCAGCAGCGGTGATCCCGAACGAGAACCCTTCGGCCAGCCACATGTTACGCAGACCGGGCGCCGGACCGACCAGCGGGTTGCCGTCAGGCGTATAGCAGATCGGGCCGTTGAAATCGTCCTTCAGGCCGCTTTCCTCACAGGATGGCATCCGGTGGATCATCGCCATATACTGGTCTTCGATGCGTTCCAGATCCAGCGGGAACAGGTCAGCGCGGAAGCTGTCGGGCACGCCATACTCAAAGCAGGCCGGGGCATTCTTTTCGTAGACGCCCAGAATCCAGCCGCCGCGCTCTTCGCGGACGTAAGATTGCGCGTCGGCGTCGCGGATGACGGGGTGCTCGGGGTTGCCCTCTGCGCGCCACGACTTGAGCGACGGGTCAACGTCGGTGACGATGAACTGATGTTCGACCGGGATCGCGGGAATCTTGATACCCAGCTTCTTGGCGGTGCGCTGTGCATGGTTTCCGGAGGCGGTCACGACGTGTTCGGCGGTGATCACCACCTTTTCATCGCTCTCGATCAGGTTGCCGCCCTTTTCCACCATCCTGGTGCAGGTGACGTCCCAATGCGTGCCATTCCAGTGGAATTCATCCGCCTGCAGTTTTCTGACGATCTCGGCCCCGTGCTGGCGCGCACCCTTGGCCATCGCCTGGGTGACGTCAGCGGGGTTAATGTAGCCGTCGGTGTGGTGATACAGCGCGCCTTTCAGGTCCTCGGTCTTGATCAGCGGCCAGCGGTCCTTGATTTCGTCCGGGGTCAGCCACTGGTAGGGCACGCCGCAGGTCTCGGCGGTCGAAGCGTAGAGCATGTATTCGTCCATGCGCGCGTCTGTCTGCGCCATGCGCAGGTTGCCGACCACGGCGAACCCTGCGTTCAGACCGGTTTCCTCTTCGAGCCCCTTGTAAAACTCGACCGAGTATTTGTGGATATGGGTCGTCGCGTAGGACATGTTGAACAGCGGCAGCAAACCGGCGGCGTGCCAGGTGGACCCGGATGTCAGCTCATCGCGTTCGATGAGCATCACATCGCCCCAGCCCGCCTTGGCCAGATGATAGGCAATCGAGGTTCCGATGGCGCCGCCGCCAACGACCAGTGCTTTGACTTGGGTTTTCATAACCGGGCGCCTCCCCTTGAATCCAGTTGACCCCATATGGCGCATTTGTGCAGCCGCAGGCGACATTCATCCGACCAGTGATATGAAAAAAACGACCCGCAGCTTCCTGCAGGTCGTTTTCGCCAATGCTTCGCGATTTTTCAGCCGCCGCTGAGGGAGCATCGCTTGAACGCGCCCTTGGTCGAACAGCCGCTGCCCGCGCCCGCGCCGCCCTTGTTCACGCGAACGGTCGGCGCCTCTGCGGATTCGGTATGGCCGGAGAGGGGTTTCGAGCCGCCGATGAACCCGTCAGAACCCTGCTCAGGCTGAGCTTTGGTTGAGGCATTGCTCTTGAGCTTGGCAAAGAGGCGGCCGAACAGGTCACCATCATCTGCGCTGGCTTTTTCGGTTTTGGGCCCCATCAGGTCGCTCAACCCCTCGCGGTAGCCGAACTGGATCAGGTCGTTCGGCGTGGCAATCCTGTTTGCGGTCAGATCGAACCTGTCATTGGGAAGCCCGTATTGGCCTGCAAGTGTATTCGCCGCCAGGGCGAGACCATCAAGGTTGTCGATCCGCATCTGCGCCAACTCACCCCGCAGCTTGACAAATTCCGAGCGCAGCCCCGCCATCTGCTCTGCCAGCCGGATCTCGTTGGCGGGTTCGACCTGTGTTGCGTTGCCAACCATCGGAACGGGTCGGCTCAGCAAAGCGTTCAGGCCATCATAATCCACCTGCCCGAGGAAGATGCGCACCTCGTCGCGCGGGGCATCGGAACGCACCAGCAGGCGGATTTCCTCTCCGATACCAATCTTGCCGGTATAAGTGTCGAAACTGACCTGAACGTCTGTTTCCGCCGGGGCCGGTTTGATCAGCGCCCAGTTGGAACGCGCCACCTTCGGCACATCATAATATTCCTCTTGCACCGCCTGAAAATAGGCGACCCCGCCGATGACACCCAGCGGAACGGGGTCCTTGCCGCCAAAGTCCATCGCCGCGATTGATTGCGCGAGATTGCCTGCAAGCGTGTTCGTGTTTGCCCCCTTGGACAGCGAGGCATGCAGCCAGATCGTATGGCCGTCCTTTTCATACACCCAGCTGTTGCGGTCCAGCTTCTTGGCCTGCACCGTCGCCTCTTGTACCGCGGCCTTGATCGCCAGAGGGCGCGCGGCCTCGCTTAGCTTGGCCTGTTCCGGCCCGGTGCGGGCATCAACCGTAAAATCGCGCTCCGCAATCGCGCGACGCACCCATTCTGCACTTGAGGCGGGCAGATAGGGCTTGGCGCCGGCCTTCCACCGTTTCTCGCGCGCGCGTTCGGCCTGCGCCAGTTTGCGCTCGACCCGCGCGCTCAGAAACCTTTCCTGAAACGTGTCGGCATATTGCTGCACCGACAGGGCCGAGTCGGCCTTTTTCGATTGTGTGTGGTAATCGACACCGGCCACCGCGATGACACCCACAACGATAAACCCCGCCAAGGCCTTTGCGCTCATGTTTCATACATCCCTGTTGATAAAACCTGCCGGTCGACACAACCTCTGGTTCTGGGCGATTTGAAGGCGCGGTCGCGACGCAATTGAGAAATCGTCAGCCGGGCAGAATTTTGCCCGGATTCAGGATGTTGTCGGGGTCGAGCGCCTGCTTGATCGCGGCCATGTAGTCGGTTGCTGCGCCAAGTTCCTTGACCAGGTAGGGTCGTTTTCCCTGCCCGATCCCGTGTTCGCCCGTGCAGGTCCCATCCATCGAGATCGCCAGATCGTTCAGCCAGCTGACAAATTGCCGGGCATTGGCGGTCTCGGTCTCGCTGTCCATGTCCACAAGGACCAGCGAGTGAAAGTTCCCGTCGCCCACATGGCCCACGATCGGGGCCATCAGCCCCAGTTCCGCCGCCTTGTCCTGCGCGGCGGTCACGCATTCTGCCAGCCGAGAGATCGGGACACAGACATCGGTCGAGATGCCGCGCGCACCGGGGCGCAGTTGCAGCGTCGCCCAATACATGTCGTGGCGCGCCTGCCACAGCTGGTTGCGTTCCTCGGTCGAGGTGGTTGCAGCAAAGCCCGTGCCCCCGAACTCATCTGCGATGGTGCGAAAGGTTTCGGCCTGTTCGAGCACGCTGGCCTCGGAGCCGTGGAATTCCAACAGCAGGAGCGGCGTTTCAGGCAGACTCAGCTTGGAATAGGCATTGGCTGCGCGCACGCTCTGTTCGTCGAGCAATTCGATCCGGGCCACCGGCACGCCATACTGGATCGTCATCATGACCGCGCGACAGGCGGCATCAACACTTGGGAAGGAACAGCGCGCCGAACTGATCGCCTCGGGGATGCCCTGTAAACGCAAGGTAATCTCGGTGATGATGCCCAGCGTGCCTTCGGACCCGATGAGCAGCCGGGTCAGGTCATAGCCGGCCGACGATTTCCTGGCGCGTTGCGCGGTGCGGATGACGCGGCCATCGGCCATCACCGCCTCAAGCGCCAGGACATTGTCCTTCATCGTGCCATACCGTACCGCGTTGGTGCCAGAGGCGCGGGTCGCGGCCATACCACCAAGTGAGGCATTGGCACCGGGATCGATCGGAAAGAACAGCCCCTGATCGCGCAGATGGGTGTTCAGATCGGCGCGGGTGACGCCGGGCTGCACCACGCAATCGAGGTCCTGCGCGTGAACGGCAAGCACCTTGCCCATCTGGCTCAGGTCGACCGAAATACCACCGCCGGGCGCGTTCACATGCCCCTCAAGCGAGGTGCCGGTACCGAAGGCAATGACCGGGACCTTGTGAGCGGCGCAGATGCGCACCACATCGGCCACCTCATCGGTACTTTGCGGAAAAACGACTGCATCAGGCAGTTGGTTTTCAATCCAGGTGGTCGTGTGACCATGCTGTTCGCGCACCGACGCGCCGGTGTGCAGGCGTTCGCCAAAGCGTTGCCTAAGCACGCCGATGGCGGTTTCGATCCCATCCTCGTTTCGCGGCAGCAGGGGGGCCTCGGTCATGCGGCGGTGTTCCTCGGGTGCGTGTTGGGTCAGATCATCGACGGGACAACCAGATCGGGCGGGCGGTGGCCATCCTCAAAGGTCTTGATGTTGATGATCACCTTCTCGCCCATCTCGATCCGCCCTTCCAGCGTGGCCGAGCCCATATGCGGCAGCAGCACCACATTGGGCAGCTTGCGCAGGCGCGGGTTCACGTCCGATCCATGCTCATAGACATCCAGCCCCGCACCGGCGATCTCTCCGGCGCGCAGCATGCGGGTCAGGGCGTTTTCGTCAATCACCTCGCCGCGCGAGGTGTTCACCACCACCGCACCGGCTTTCATCAGCTTGAGACGGCGCGCGTTCAGCAGGTGAAAGGTCGAGGGCGTCGCCGGACAGTTGACCGAGATCACATCCATCCGCGCCACCATCTGGTCGAGGCTTTCCCAATAGCTGGCGTCATATGCCTGTTCGATATCGGCATGCAGCCTGCGCCGGTTGTGGTAATGCACCTGCATACCGAAAGCTGTCGCGCGCTTTGCCACGGCCTGCCCGATGCGCCCCATGCCGAGGATGCCAAGACGCTTGCCGCTGATCCGTCCGCCCAGCATCGCCGTGGGTGCCCACCCGGTCCAGTCGCCCTGCTGCATCCGGTTCCAGCCTTCGGGGATACGGCGGGTCACCGCCAGCATCAGTGCCATGGCGATATCGGCGGTGTCGTCGGTCAGCACGCCCGGCGTGTTTGAAACGTGAATGCCGCGCTGCCGCGCAGTCTGGACGTCGATGTGATCCACACCCGCGCCGTAATTGGCGATCATCCGCAGCTTTTCACTCGCCTGGCCCAGCAGGCCCGCGTCGATCTTGTCGGTCACGGTCGGGATCAGGACATCCGCGCTTTGCACGGCGTCGACTAGCTCCGCGCGCTCCATCGGAGAGTCATCCTCGCGCAAGCGCACATCGAACAACTCACACAGCCGGGTCTCGACAACATCGGGCAACCGTCGCGTAACGACAACACTCAGACGATCTCTGGTCACCGAATTCCTCCAGGCACTTTTCAATCGGGTCCGCGCCATGCCATCGTGGCGCAGGAACGGGCGGGGCACAAGAACCCCATGCGCAAAGACGCGGCCTTTTTTGAGTGAGCAGTCGGTATTTCGGGCGGGCAGTCAGTGACAATTTTCAGAGGATCAAGGCGCGTCTTTCTGGCGCTTTCGGCAGGTGCATTGCTCTGTGCGGGCGATGTGGCCCTGGCCGAAACCAAACGCGGGGCAGTGACCAACCTGCCGCTGCCGCGCTTCGTTTCGATGAAGGCCAATGAGGGCAATGTGCGGCGTGGACCGTCACTGACTCATCGGATCGACTGGGTGTTCAAACGCCGCGACATGCCGCTTCAGATCACGGCTGAGCACGGCCACTGGCGCAAGGTCCGCGATCGCGACGGGGCCGGGGGCTGGGTGCATTACGCGTTGCTGTCGGGCGTGCGGACCGTGCTGGTCGAGAAGGAATTGACACCGGTCTATACGCGCCCCGACTCTGCGTCCCAGATCAGCGCCCATTTCGAAACCGGCGTCGTGGCGCGGCTGGGCACCTGTTCCGAAAACTGGTGCAGGATATCGGCGGGTGGCTATCGCGGCTGGGTTCCAAAGGCCGTTCTCTGGGGCGTGGGCCCTGAAGAGATTCGCGAGTAGGCGGATCAAGGTTCGACTGTAACAATCGAAGCGCAATAACGGGACTGCTTGTTCACTTGGGTTTGCTCCGTGCCCAATTCGAAGTGCCTGGGCCAGGTATTGAAAACCGGGTTGAGTGGCTCATTGGCGTTGCCGAATAAGTTCGGTTCAAAAGACCCAAAAAAGTGACAATGGACCCTTGAACCCCTCGCGCAAACTTCGTAGATAGCCGCTCACCGTTGGGGTGTAGCCAAGTGGTAAGGCAGCAGTTTTTGGTACTGTGTATCGTAGGTTCGAATCCTACCACCCCAGCCATGATTTTCCCTAAAATCACGCACTGAATATTTAGCCGCCTATTAGCGCGTGTTTTCAGCAGGTTATCATCCGGCTATTCCAGCTGAGACCCGAGTTTACGCGCAACAATGGTCGATTTCGGGCCGCAGTCTCAGTTCGCGATTCCGGCGGTACGAGTTTGGTGACTTTGGGAGAGTCTGTAGATCAGAGCGCAGCGAACTGCTTGTGCTGATCTGACCAGATAGCCGGGAAGCCCGACCTGATCAGGTAATCCGTGGTCAGGCCGGCAGGTTGTTCGCCTGTAGCGATGGCCTCCAGAACATCAGGCGCCAGCATTGCCAGATCGACCACATCCTGCACCCGGCGTTTGGACGTGCCCTCTTCTTCCGCGATTTCTGAGAACGTTCTGCCATCTGTGATCATCGCCAACCATTGACGCGCCTTGATGATGTTACGCACTAACGTCTGATCGATCTCAGGCGGTGCATCTCCAAGATGCAGTTTCAGCTCCACCCCCCTGCGGCGCATCCGGAATGGCGCTTCGATCGTGAGATCTTCGGTATCAACCTGATCCACCCGGCACTCGATCATTCCGGCAAGTACCTGAATGTTCAATTGCACCGTCAGAGTCCCCTGTCGGATATCTGCCCGTGCAATCAGGCCGAGGCATTTCCTGACGGACTGGCAATCTCTGAGAAGCTCCGTTGCTGAAGCAATCTCGGTCGCTGACATGTCCCGCGCCATTGATGCCACGGCGTTCGGTCGGCTCAAATGTTGTCTGACCACTTCAGCCAAGAGGCTTTCAAGCTGGTCTGCGGGCAGCCGCCATGCATCTGGATGTTTCTGGTTGCGATCCGTCACCAGACGCCCAGAGATGTAGTACCGCAGACGCTTTCCATTTTTGCGGCTATGAGTGGGCGTCAGCCGATCTCCAGTTTCATCGTAGAGCTTTCCGGCGAGCGCTGATCGCTTCGCTTTCTGCTTAACGCCGCGCTCCCTTGCTGCACGATCTGTCAGCAACTGTTGCACGTGGGTCCACACTGTTGGGTCGATGATGGCAGGGTGCTGTCCCGCATAGACCTGACCCTTGTGTCGAATACGGCCAGCATAGATCGGGTTGCTGAGCAAATGATGGATGTGTCCACGATCGAAGAACGTGCCGCCTGTCACGCGCCCACCCGGGCGTTCCCGTCGGCGCGAACGCAGCCCCAGCGCTTCCGCCTGCTCTTTCACATCAAGAATGCTCTGATGCTCCAGATAAAGATCGTAGAGCGTCCTGATGATCTCCGATTCCTCTTCATCGACTTTCAAAGTCCGGCCATCTGCCTGATATCCGAGTGGAACATTCCCGCCCATCCACAGGCCTTTGCGTTTCGAGGCTGCAATCTTGTCCCGAATACGTTCAGCGGTGACTTCCCGTTCGAACTGAGCGAAGCTGAGCAACACATTGAGGGTCAGGCGGCCCATGCTGGTAGATGTATTGAAAGACTGGGTAACGGACACGAACGATGCATCCGCTGCATCAAGACGCTCGACGAGCTTTGCGAAGTCAGCCAGTGAGCGCGTCAGCCGGTCGATCTTGTAGACAACAATCTGATCCAAACGCTTGTCATCAACAGCCTGCATCAGCCGCTGCAGCGCCGGGCGGTCAAGATGACCGCCCGAGATACCGCCATCGTCATAATAGTCAGGCAGTAACTCCCAGCCCTCATGCTTCTGACTGGCAATGTAGGCCTCGCAGGCTTCCCGCTGAGCATCCAGCGAATTGAAGTCCTGCTCCAGCCCCTCCTCCGAGCTTTTCCGAGTGTAGATGGCGCAGCGGATACGTCGCATCACTGAACCCCGAAGAAGCGCGGGCCGGACCAGTGCGCTCCGGTAATGTGCTTTGCGATGGCAGACAGGGAACGCCAGGTTTTGCCGTTCATGATGAACCCGCAATCAGCCACTTCAACCTGATAGGTGCGTCCGTTCCATTCCCGCACCAGATGTGATCCGGGTTTCAGAGCCGCTGGCGGTGTTTTCCCGAGCGCGATTTGCCGCAGTCGACGCTCCGCCTTTACAGATAAACCACCCAGTTCCCGGTTCTGCAGCTCCCAGATCAATACCCGTTTCATGAATTGTGGAGACAGGTATTTTGGCGGAGGCCGACCAAATACTTCCCGCCATCGTTCAAGACATCCAAGACGATCCAGGTGTTCAATGCCGTTGAAAACTTTTGCAAGGTCACGATCCGCCCGCGTAGCATCCATGGCGATCACACCGGCTTCACAATCCGATAGACCGTGCCTTTGTCAGACCCTGATCGCTCAACAGTATGTCCCGCCTTGCGCATCATCGAAATCGCTGCGCGCGCAGAATGCGGTTGCCAGCCAAAGGTGTTCTGCATCTGCGCAATCGTGGCACCGGCCTTGCGAGACAGCAGCTTCTGGAGCTGTTGCTGACGCGTCAGTTTGTTCCGCGCGAATTTGGTAGGTGATTTATTGATTTCGGTATCAGATGAAGTTGTCATTGCTTTCTCCACTCT
>NZ_JAMFMB010000057.1 GCF_023502395.1 Ruegeria spongiae
TATAAGGAAGGGAGCGCCGTCTGATACGCGAGGTCTGATTCAATATCACCAATGTCGGATTTGAGGATATCCAAGACGCCGGTTTCAGTGGAATTTGGTGAAAAAGGTCCGATTCATGCGATATTCCGGCTTCAAGGTTATCAAAGAGGCGCTTACCGGTCACAAAGGCTGGAAACCGGCCTGGCGCGATCCCGAACCCAAGGCGCATTATGACGTCGTCGTCATTGGTGGAGGCGGCCACGGGCTGGCCACGGCGCATTACCTTGCCAAGGTCTATGGGCAACGCAAGGTCGCGGTGATTGAAAAGGGCTGGATCGGCGGCGGCAATGTGGGCCGGAACACCACCATCATCCGCTCCAACTACCTGCTGGACGGCAATGAGCCGTTCTACGAATTCTCACTGAAGCTGTGGGAGGGATTGGAGCAAGACCTGAACTACAACGCCATGGTGAGCCAACGCGGAATCATCAACCTGATCCATTCGGATGCGCAACGCGATGCTTTTACCCGGCGCGGCAATGCAATGATCCTGAACGGGGCCGACGCCGAACTGCTGGACGCCGAGCAAGTGCGCCGGGAATACCCGTATCTGAACTTCAACGACGCCCGCTTTCCGATCAAGGGAGGGCTGGCCCAGCGTCGTGGTGGCACTGTGCGCCATGATGCCGTGGCCTGGGGCTATGCCCGGTCCGCCGACAGCCATGGCGTCGACATCATCCAGAATTGCGAGGTCACCGGGTTTCGGGTCGAAAACGGCAAATGTTTGGGCGTAGAGACCTCGAAAGGGTTCATCGGTGCGGGCAAGGTTGGCTGCGCGGTTGCGGGCAACTCGGGCCGCCTGATGGGGATGGCCGACATGCGGCTGCCTATCGAAAGCCACGTTTTGCAGGCCTTTGTGTCCGAAGGTCTGAAACCCTTGCTGCCCGGCGTCATCACCTTTGGCGCGGGGCACTTCTATGTCAGCCAGTCCGACAAGGGCGGGCTGGTCTTTGGCGGCGATCTGGACGGCTACAACTCTTATGCCCAACGCGGCAACCTGCCTGTGGTCGAGGATGTCTGCGAAGGCGGCATGGCGTTGATGCCGATGATCGGCCGTGCGCGGCTGCTGCGGATGTGGGGCGGGATCATGGATATGTCGATGGATGGCTCGCCCATCATCGACCAGACCCATATCGACGGGCTCTATTTCAACGGCGGCTGGTGCTATGGCGGGTTCAAGGCAACCCCGGCCTCGGGTTACTGCTTTGCCCATCTGCTGGCGAAGGACGCGCCGCATCCGACCGCAACGGCCTATCGCTTTGACCGGTTCCGCACCGGTCGCATGATTGATGAAAAGGGCATGGGCAACCAGCCCAACCTGCATTGAGGGGGACAGAGGCATGATCATTCAACACCCCTTGCTGGGCCCGCGCGACAGTTCCGAGTTTGTTTATCTCGGCGACGCCTCCCTGATTGACCGTCCCGACTGGCAGGCCGAGAACGCGGCAGAGGCGTTTTATGACTACGCCTATCTGCGCGCCAACCCCGCCGGAGAGCACCGCGAGCTTTGGTTTCACGAAGGCGGTGACCGGTCCTGGCTGGTGGTCACCCGCAACACGGTGACCCATGAGATTTCAAAGGTGGAACTGGCCCGCGACGTGGCCCGGGCGCAGGGACGATCCAAATGACCCAAGGCAACAGGCTGAGCGGCGGCCAGATCGACCGCAACACCACTTTGAACTTCCGTTTCGACAATCGCAGCTATACCGCACATCCCGGCGATACACTTGCCTCGGCTCTGCTGGCCAACAATGTGCGCCTGATCGGGCGGTCGTTCAAATACCACCGCCCGCGCGGCGTGCTGACCGCAGGCTCCGAAGAGCCCAACGGGATCGTCGAGCTGCGCAGCGGCAACCGTCAGGAACCCAACACCCGCGCCACCACGATTGAGATGTTTGACGGGCTGGAGGCCCGGTCGCAAAACCGCTGGCCCAGCCTGAAATTCGATGCGCTGGCGATCAATGACCGGTTTTCGAACTTCCTGTCGGCGGGATTCTATTACAAGACTTTCATGTGGCCCGCGGCGTTCTGGGAAAAGCTTTACGAGCCGATGATCCGTCGCGCTGCCGGGCTTGGGTCTCTGTCCATGCAAGAAGACCCGGATGAATATGACAAGGGCTTTCGCCACTGCGACCTGCTGATCATCGGGGCCGGACCCGCCGGGTTGATGGCAGCCCTGACCGCCGGGCGTGCCGGGGCGGATGTTATTCTGGCGGATGAGGATTTTGCGCTTGGCGGGCGGCTGAACAGCGAGAGCTTTGCCCTGAACGACGGTGCTGCCAGCGACTGGGCCGCGCAAGCCGTGGCGGAGCTGTCCTCGCTGCCGAATGTGCGCCTGATGCCGCGCACAACGGTGATCGGCGCCTTCGATCACGGGATTTATGGCGCGGTCGAGCGGATCGGCGATCATCTGGCAAGCCTGCCCGCAGGCAAGTCGCGTCAGATCCTCTGGCGTATTTATGCCAAACGCACCTTGCTCTGCGCCGGGGCCACAGAACGTCCGATCGCGTTTGAGAATAACGACCGGCCCGGCATCATGCTGGCCAGCGCCCTGCGGACGTATGCCAACCGCTTTGCGGCCACGGCGGCGCAGCGGGTGGCGATCTTTACCAACAATGATGACGGGCACCGCACTGCCGCCGATCTGCATGCCAAAGGCGTCAAGATCGCCGCCGTGATCGACGTGCGCGCGGACGCGCCGATCAACCACGACTATGAGGTTTTGCGCGGTGCGCAGGTCACTGACACCAAGGGTCGTCTGGGCCTGAACTTTGTCGAGGTCGCTCTGGCTGACGGCTCGACCCGGACGTTGGAATGCGGCGCGCTGGGTGTTTCAGGTGGATGGAACCCGAACGTGCATCTGACCTGTCATCAGCGCGGGCGTCCGGTCTGGAATGATGATCTGGCCGCATTTGTTCCTGGTGCCGATCTGCCGCCGGGACTGTCTGTTGCTGGCGCGGCGAACGGTTCACTATCCACCTATGGAGCACTGCGTTCCGGCGCCAAGGGCGCGATGAAGGCACTGGATCTGACAGGGTCCCTGCCCGATCTGCCTGCTGCCGAGGATGCGCCGGTGTTCCAAACGCCGTTCTGGTATGTGCAGGGTTGTTCTCGCGCCTGGCTGGATCAGCAGAATGATGTGACCGTCAAGGATGTGAAGCTCAGCCATCAAGAGGGCTTCCGTTCGGTCGAGCATCTGAAACGCTATACCACGTTGGGGATGGCAACCGATCAGGGCAAGACCTCGAATATGGGTGGTCTGGCGATCATGGCCGAGCTTGCCGGAAAATCCATTCCCGAAACCGGCACCACTATTTTCCGCCCGCCTTATACCCCCGTGCCGATCGGCACCTTCGCAGGCCGGATGAAAGGGCAGGAGTTCCATCCGACGCGCCTGACGCCCTCGCATTACTGGGCCAAGGAGCGCGGCGCGGTGTTTGTCGAGGTCGGCAACTGGCTGCGCGCGCAATGGTTCCCGCTGCCGGGGGAAACCCATTGGCGGGAATCGGTTGACCGAGAGGTGCGCCAGACCCGCGCTTCGGTCGGGGTGTGCGACTGTACCACCCTGGGTAAGATCGATGTGCAGGGCAGTGATGCTGCAGCCTTCCTGAACCGGATCTACTGCAACGGTTTCGCCAAACTGGCCGTCGGCAAGACCCGCTATGGTCTGATGTTGCGCGAAGACGGGATTGCGATGGATGATGGCACGGCGGCACGGCTGGCCGAGGATCACTTCGTGGTCACCACCACCACCGCCAACGCGGTCAAGGTCTATCAGCACATGGAATTTGCTCGGCAATGCCTGTTTCCGGATATGGATGTGCAGCTGATTTCCACAACCGAGGCTTGGGCACAATATGCGGTCGCCGGACCCAACTCGCGCAAGCTGCTGCAGAAAATTGTCGACCCAGAATTCGATATCTCGAACGAGGGTTTCCCTTTCATGGGCTGTGGCAATATCACTGTCTGCGGCGGGCTGCGGGCAAGACTGTTCCGGATTTCCTTCTCGGGCGAACTGGCCTTTGAAATCGCGGTCCCGTCCCGTTATGGCGATGCGCTGATGCGGCGGTTGATGGCAGAAGGCAAAGAGTTTGACGTGGTGCCTTATGGCACCGAGGCCCTGGGTGTGATGCGGATCGAAAAGGGGCACGCGGCGGGCAACGAGTTGAACGGAACCACGACGGCACTCAATCTGGGCATGGGCCGGATGGTGTCGAAGAAAAAGGACAGCATCGGCTCGACCCTGTCCGAGCGCGAAGGGCTGAACGAGCCGGATGCGCTGAAGATAGTGGGCATCAAACCGGTGAGCCAAAGCGACAAGATCACCGCTGGCGGGCATCTGATGGATGCCAGTGGTCCGGTCGATGCGGCCCATGATCAGGGCTATGTCACCTCTGCCGCCTTCTCACCCTCGCTGGATAGTCACATCGGGTTGGGGTTCTTGAAAAACGGTGGCGCCCGGATGGGCGAGACGATGCGGCTTGTGTCGCCCCTGACCGACCTGACCATCGAGGTCGAGATCGTCTCGGCCCATTTCGTCGATCCCGAGGGAGAACGGCTTCGTGCATGATCTGGTAGCAATCACCGCCCTGGGCGGATCAGAACCCCGCATAGACACGGTTGGAACGGTCACCTGTAGCGAAGTGCCCGGCGTGGCACTGGCCTCGGTCGCGGCTCGGCTGGACCAAGAGAAGAAAGCCGCAAAAGCGCTGACCAAGCTGACCGGCTCCCCTGCCCCCGGAGTCGGGCGGTTCGATGGTGCACCTGTTGCGGCATTCTGGACCGGGCCAGATCAATGGATCGCCGAAGCGCCATTTGAGAGCCACGAGGATCTGGCGGAACAGGCGAAGGCAGCGTTGGGCGATACGGCCTCAGTTTCGGAACAAACCGACGCCTGGACCCGGTTCGACCTTGGCGGCGCGCAGGTTTTGGCCGTGCTTGAACTGCTCTGCCCGCTGGACACACGCAAGATGACCTACGGTGACGCTGCACGCACATCTATCCACCATCTGGGGTGTTTTGTGCTTTGCCGGTCTCCCGAAGCGTACAGTTTGTACGGGCCGCGATCTTCGGCCGGTTCCCTGCACCATGCAATTGTGACGGCGATGAGATCGGCTCTGTGAGCCGGTGATCAGACCGAGGGCAGCGGCGCGTTGTCCACGACCCGGAACCGATTGATGCGGCGGCGGTCCTCGCTGGGGCTCAGCCCAAAGGCAGACCGGTAATGCGTCACCAGGGGTGCGACCGAACTGTACCCGATAGCGGCAGCGATCTCTGCAATCGGGTCTTTGGCATAGACGACCATCTGACGGGCCGCTTTCATGCGCATGGCGCGATAATAGTGGCTGGGGCTTTGGCCGGTGGCCTGTTTGAAAGCGCGTTCTATCTGGCGCGGGGTAACGCCCGTCCGGTTCGCCACTTCTGCGATCGAGATCGGGTCGCTGATATGCCCCGCGAACAGGTCAACACATTGCGCCACGAGCGGAGGCAGCTTGTCGCCTGTGTCAGGTGCAGCGGTGCGTGGAACCTGTTGCCGCACACCCTCGCCGCGCATCATCGGATGCTGGAACCAGCAAGCGACCTCATGCGCGACATCACCGCCCAGCCGGTTTTCGATCAGATGCAGAGCAAGATCGAATGCCGCCGCCGCACCCGCCGCAGTATAGCGCGTTGCGTCCGAAACGATCACCTCGCAGCGGGCATCCATGTCGGGAAATTCAGCCTCGAACGCGGCCTCGTAGCACCAATGGACCGAGACGGGATGTCCCGTCATGACGCCCGAGCGAACCAATGGAAAAACACCACCGCTGATCCCCCCCAGAATGGTGCCGTGCCGACCCAGATTGCGCAGCACGCCATTGCCGTAGCCGGGGTCGGCAAAGCGTGATGTCGGGCTGCTGAGCAGAAAAAGAATGTCGATGGGCTGACATTCCGACAGCGCGTGCTCGGCCTCGAAACGCACGTCTGCGCTGGAGCGGACTTTCTGACCGCGTTCGGTGACCAGTGACCAGCGGAAAGCCCCCTGCCCGGCGATCTCGTTTGCTGCGCGCAGAGGTTCGATCAAAGAGGTCAGACAGGCCATTGGAAACCCGTCAAAGAGCAGAAACCCAATCTCGGTTCGCTTTTCTGTCAGCATGATTATTTTACTATCAGGAAAAATCAGTGCTAAGGTAGTCCAAATTGGTTTGGATGTTCGGTGCAGCGGCTTGCCGAACTGGTTTGGCCAAGTGTAGCAAGACCCTGGCGAGATGAAATTAAAAAAAACCGACGCAGAATTGGCGACAAAACTGACACAGGATCCCCACTCCGTCCGGACAGGCGAGCGTGAGAAAGTTCTCGAAGTTGCCATCGGTCGCGAGGTCCGTGCCTTTCGCAAGCAACAGAACACCACCGTGGCGGAACTGGCGCAACTGACCGGGTTGTCGATCGGGATGTTGTCCAAGATCGAAAACGGAAACACCTCCCCGTCGCTGACCACGTTGCAATCGCTGGCCAATGCGCTGTCGGTGCCTTTGACTGCCTTTTTCCGCCGGTTCGAAGAACGGCGCGAGGCGGTACATACCAAAGCGGGCGAAGGTGTCGAACTGGACCGGGCAGGCACACGCGCAAACCACCAATACAACCTGCTGGGTAATATCGGCGCCAATGGATCAGGTGTGATCGTCGAACCTTATCTGATCACGCTGACGGTGGAATCAGACGTGTTCCCAACCTTTCAACATGATGGGATCGAGACGATCTATATGTTGGAAGGCGAGGTGGATTATCGTCACGGCGATGAGGTCTACCCTCTGCAACCGGGCGATACCCTGTTCTTTGACGCCGATGCACCGCACGGGCCGGAACGGCTGGTCACCCTGCCCGCGCGGTATATCTCGGTCATCAGCTATCCACAGGCAAACTGACGGATAACAGAAACCACGCCGTAGAGCCGTGGATTCGCACCTCAATTCTCAGTTGGTCAGGCTTTCAAGGGCGGCTCCGTTTCCGGATCCGGCCAAATCCCCGGTGACGTGGGCAGACCATCGTCAAATTGGCTGAGGTAAGGCACAGCTGGAACGGTATTGATCCGGCTCTGAACCATGGCAGGTATCCCGCCCCTTGCCTTGCAGGAAAACTTTTTTCCTATGATTATTGATCTTTAACATCGTTGTTGATAGCGTCGATTCACACGGAATCTCACAAGGAGAGCTGCCTGCCATGTGCGGAATTGTCGGATTATTCCTTAAGGACCAGTCACTTGCGCCCAAGCTGGGCGACATGCTGACAGACATGCTGATCACGATGACGGATCGCGGCCCCGACAGTGCCGGAATTGCGATCTATGGCAATGAATCTCAGGGTAAAACCAAACTGACGGTTCAATCGCCGAACCCGGATGAGGATTTCGCCGGACTGGCCGAGGATCTGGGACAGGCCCTCGGGGTCAGCGTAACGCAATCGATCACCGACACCCATGCGGTTCTGGAAATCCCCGGCGACCAGTTCGAGGCCGCGCGGGCGGCGCTGGCCGAGATCCGGCCATCGATCCGGCTCATGAGCCGCGGTGAGACCCTGGAAATCTACAAAGAGGTCGGCCTGCCCAAGGATGTGGCGGCGCGTTTCAACCTCAGTGGCATGAGCGGCACACACGGGATCGGCCACACGCGGATGGCGACCGAATCCGCAGTAACCACGATGGGCGCGCACCCGTTCAACACCGGCCCGGATCAATGTCTGGTCCATAACGGCTCGCTATCGAACCACAACTCGCTGCGCCGCAAACTGCGCCGCGAAGGGGTGACCATTCAGACCGAGAACGATACCGAGGTCGGTGCCGCCTATCTGACCTGGAAGATGATGAACGGCGCGACGCTGGGCGAGGCGCTGCAATCCAGTCTCGATGATCTGGACGGGTTTTTCACTTTTTTGGTTGGCACCAAGGACGGCTTTGGCGTCGTCCGCGACCCGATTGCCTGCAAACCGGCGGTGATGGCGGAAACCGATCAATATGTAGCCTTTGGCAGCGAATACCGGGCGTTGGTGAACCTGCCCGGCATCGAAGAGGCCCGGGTGTGGGAACCGGAACCGTCAACAGTCTATTTCTGGTCCCACACTGACAGCCCCACGACCCACGAAAAGGCCGCCTGACATGCAGACCTATGATCTAGAAGAAAACGGCCTGCGCGGCTTGAACGCGGCCCTGCAGGCGCAGAACGCCGAGACCAACCGGACCCGTTGGGAGGTTGTGAACCCGAAGGGCAGCCATGCGATTGCCGTCGGGCTGGACGCGCCGATCGAGGTGACGGTCAAAGGCTCGACCGGGTATTATTGTGGCGGCATGAACCAGCAGGCGACAGTGCGGGTCGAAGGCTCGGCCGGGCCCGGCGTGGCGGAAAACATGATGTCCGGTCAGGTCATCATCAATGGCGATGCCAGCCAATATGCCGGGGCCACGGGCCATGGCGGTTTGCTGGTGATCAAGGGCAATGCCAGCTCGCGCTGCGGGATCTCGATGAAAGGGATCGACATCGTGGTCCACGGCAATATCGGTCATATGTCGGCCTTCATGGCGCAGGCAGGCAATCTGGTGGTCTGTGGCGATGCGGGCGATGCGCTGGGGGACTCGCTCTATGAGGCGCGGCTGTTCGTGCGCGGCTCGGTCAAAAGCCTCGGTGCGGATTGCATCAAAAAAGAGATGCGCCCCGAGCATCTGGAGATTCTGAAGGATTTGCTGGAGCGCGCGGGCAGTGATGCCAAGCCGGAAGAGTTCAAACGCTATGGCTCGGCCCGTCAGCTCTATAACTTCGATGTCGACAAGTCGGCCGCCTACTGAGGACAATGGGTATGAAAGATATGGACGATCAGATCCCCCGCACCCTGCCGATCCAGTCGGCAACATTCACCAATCCGATCAATGCCGAAATCCGCCGCGCGGCGGCGACCGGCATCTACGACATTCGCGGTGGCGGCGCCAAGCGGCGCGTTCCCCATTTCGACGATCTGCTGTTTCTGGGCGCGTCGGTGTCGCGCTATCCGCTGGAAGGTTACCGCGAGCGTTGTGACACCTCGGTGACGCTGGGCACCCGTTTTGCCAAGAAGCCGATCCAGTTGGATATCCCGGTGACCATTGCGGGCATGAGCTTTGGCGCCCTGTCAGGCCCGGCAAAAGAGGCTCTGGGCCGGGGCGCATCTGCGGCGGGCACGTCAACCACCACCGGGGATGGTGGCATGACGCCAGAGGAGCGCGGCCATTCCAGCAAGCTTGTCTATCAATACCTGCCCTCGCGCTATGGCATGAACCCCAATGACCTGCGCAAGGCAGACGCGATCGAGATCGTGGTCGGTCAAGGCGCAAAGCCCGGCGGTGGCGGCATGCTGCTGGGGCAGAAGATCAGTGACCGCGTGGCCGAGATGCGCACGCTGCCCAAGGGCATCGACCAGCGCTCGGCCTGCCGTCACCCGGACTGGACCGGCCCCGATGACCTGGAGATCAAAATTCTCGAACTGCGCGAGATCACCGATTGGCAGGTTCCGATCTACATCAAGGTTGGCGCGACACGCCCCTATTACGACACCGCGCTGGCGGTGAAGGCCGGGGCCGATGTGGTTGTGATGGACGGCATGCAGGGCGGCACCGCCGCCACACAGGATGTGTTCATCGAACATGTCGGCATTCCAACCTTGTCCTGCATTCGCCCCGCCGTTCAGGCGCTGCAGGATCTGGGCGTGCATCGCGAGGTGCAGCTTGTGATCTCGGGCGGGATCCGCACCGGGGCCGATGTGGCCAAGGCGATGGCGCTTGGTGCGGATGCGGTGGCCATCGGCACCGCCGCGCTGGTGGCGCTGGGGGATAACGATCCGAAATGGGAATCCGAATACCAGAAGCTGGGCACCACCACCGGTGCCTATGATGACTGGCACGAAGGTCTCGACCCGGCCGGTATCACCACGCAGGACCCCGATCTGGCCGCGCGCCTCGACCCGATCGAGGCCGGACGCAGGCTGCGCAACTACCTCAAGGTCATGACGCTGGAGGCGCAGACCATCGCCCGCGCCTGCGGTCACAATCACCTGCACAACCTCGAACCAGAGGACCTGTGTGCCCTGACAATGGAGGCGGCGGCGATGGCGCGCGTGCCCCTGGCGGGAACCAGTTGGTACCCGGGCAAGGAAGGGTTCTGATCTGATACAACGCGGCTCCTGCACGGGGGCCGCGTTTTTGCTTTGAACAACCAAAAAACAACAGGGAAAGGAAAGCCATCGTGACGACAGATCTCGCAGCTTTCGCACAAGAAAACGGCGTCAAATACTTCATGATCTCGTTCACCGACCTGTTCGGTGGCCAGCGGGCCAAACTGGTGCCCGCACAGGCCATTTCCGACATGCAGGAAGATGGCGCGGGTTTTGCCGGGTTCGCCACCTGGCTGGACATGACGCCAGCGCATCCCGACATGCTGGCGGTGCCGGACCCCTCTTCGGTCATTCAACTGCCGTGGAAGCCCGAGGTCGCCTGGGTCGCGGGCAATTGCGTGATGGAGGGCAAGGACGTCGCCCAGGCCCCCCGCAACGTGCTGCGGCGCCTGATCGACGAGGCCGCAGATGAAGGTCTGCACGTGAAAACGGGGATCGAGGCCGAGTTTTTTCTGCTGACCCCAGATGGTGAACAGATCAGCGACCCGTTCGATACCGCCGAGAAACCGTGCTATGATCAGCAGGCCGTAATGCGCCGCTATGACGTCGTGCGCGAAATCTGTGATTACATGCTGGAGTTGGGCTGGGGACCCTATCAGAACGACCACGAAGACGCCAATGGCCAGTTCGAGATGAACTGGGAGTTCGACGACGCGCTGAAGACCGCTGACAAGCACTCTTTCTTCAAGTTCATGACCAAGTCGGTGGCTGAAAAGCACGGCCTGCGCGCCTCCTTCATGCCGAAACCCGTCGAAGGCCTGACAGGCAATGGGTGTCATGCCCATATCTCGGTCTGGGATGCGCCGGGTGATGCCGCCAAAACCAATGTGTTCGCTGGCGAAGGCGACGGTCAAACCGGTGAGGTGGGCCTTGGTGAACAGGGCAAACATTTTCTGGGCGGCATCATGAAACATGCCAGCGCGCTGGCGGCGATCACCAATCCGACGGTCAACTCCTACAAACGGATCAACGCGCCGCGCACGATGTCGGGCGCGACCTGGGCGCCGAACACGGTGACCTGGACCGGCAACAACCGCACGCATATGGTGCGTGTTCCCGGCCCGGGCCGGTTCGAACTTCGCCTTCCGGACGGGGCGACCAACCCCTATCTGCTGCAATCCGTCATCATCGCGGCGGGCTTGTCTGGCATTCGCAGCAAGGCCGATCCCGGCCCACGCTACGACATCGACATGTATGCCGAAGGCCACACCGTCAAAGACGCACCGAAATTGCCGCTGAACATGCTGGACGCGCTTCGCGACTACGATGCCGACGAAGAGCTGAAATCCATGATGGGGGAAGAGTTTTCATCGGCGTTTCTGAAGATGAAGCGGCAGGAATGGGATTCCTTCGTCAGCCATTTCTCGCGCTGGGAAAAAGAAAACACGCTGGATATCTGATACGGTCGGGACGCGTTTCAATCTGGGCCGCGGCATTTGCTGCGGCCCAGAGTGTTTCATTCAAGTCCAAACAGATCAGCCACGAAAATTCTCGTGTTCCAACACACCAAAGGCGAAAATCCAGGCGCATTTCTGGATCACATGGTGGATCATGGCGATCACGTGCAGATCGTGAACCTCTATGACGGGCAGGCTAATCCCGTGCTTGAAAGGTTTGACCTGCTGCTGGTCATTGGAGGCCCGATGGATGTCTGGAACACCGAGGCCAACCCGTGGTCGATCCCTGAAAAACGCGCCATTGAGCGATGGGTTCGCGAACTCGATCGTCCGTATTTCGGGATCTGTCTGGACCATCAGTTATTGATCGACGCGCTTGGCGGGCGCTGCGCCAAGATGGAGGTGCCCGACGCAGAGTTGCGCGCATCTTGTCCACAGCCGGACCGGACGTGCCGCAATCGGCCAGCGCGGCATCAAAGATCTCCAGCCACAGCTCGGCATCCGCTTCGCGAATGGGTACATGGGCGTGGATCTCGCGCTGGTCCATATGGCCGAAGCGTTCCGAGTAATAGGCCCGCCCGCCCAGAAACCCGCTTAGAAACTCGAACTGTGCCTGCCTTGTGTGGTTCCGCCCATGGCCGCGAAAATGCAGCCGGTGCAGGGAATGCACCGCCGGGTCGCTCTCCATACGACCGTAAAACCGTTCGACCAAAGCGCGCAGGCGCCTCGCCCCCAATCTGATCCAGTGCGGATGCCATCAACAGAGTCGCCGAAACACAAATCGCCCAGTTGTTGCATATCAGGAAAATATGTTTAACAACAGTGGCAGGCTGACGCGACAGGACCTAATACTGAGCATGAGCAAACCGTGACGAAACAGACGCTCTTAGCGGTCGCATGAACGCGCTGGCTCTTGGCCTGCTGGCGGCGGTCTGCTGGGGTTTCCACGACCTTGCGGTGCGCTATATCAGTCAGTCGGTAAGCGTGATCGCGTCACTGATGACCGTATTGGTCTCAGGCGCGGTGTTGCAGGCCGGTTTGCTGGCGACATCGGGTGGGTACGGCTCGGTTCACGGCCAGGCGGTTTTATACGCAATCGCGTCAGGGGGATTTTATCTGCTGGCGGGGCTCAGCATGTATGCCGCTTTCCAGCGTGGCCCGGTGCGGCTGGTCGCCCCTCTGGTCGCGAGCTATCCGGTTCTGTCCGTTGCGATGGCGATCTGGCGAGGCGCGACGGTCGACCTGTGGCACTGGTTGGCCGTGATCGCGATTGGTCTCGGCGTGTCCATCGTTGCCGCGCAACCCGAGCAGGAAGACTCCGATATTCCGCCCAGCGGGCTGACCGCGATCCTGTCGCTGCTTGCCGCCGTGGGGATTGCCGGGGCGTTTGCTTTGGGCCAATACGCCAGCGAACTCAGCGATGAATACGCCGTTTCTCTGATTGCTCGATTGACGGCCATCAGTGCGCTGACCATGGTTGCGGTGGCCAGCGGCAAGGCGCTGTGGCCGGGTCTGCGCGCCCTGCCCCTGCTTTGTGTGATGGGCCTGCTGGATGCCAGCGCCATTGTCAGCGTGGTTGCGGCGGGCGGGTTGCCCAATGCGCAATATGCCTCGGTCACGGCCTCGGTCTTTGGGTTGCTGACGGTGGTACTGGCCTGGGCGATCCTGAAAGAGCGGATGCGCCCGCGCCAGTGGCTCGGCTGCCTCGTGGCCTTTGCGGGAATTGGCTATCTCGCGCTGTGACCTGATCAC
>NZ_JAMFMB010000058.1 GCF_023502395.1 Ruegeria spongiae
TAATGGGTCCAGAGCCTAGGCAATATGGTCAAGTGATATCACTACGAGAGCCACAACCAGCTTCGTGTGCGTCTGGCCGATTTCCTCGACGCTTACATTTGCGCTCGTCGCTAGAAGACTCTCAGCGGTCTCACGCCTTACGAATACATCTGCAAAATCTGGACTTCAGAGCCAGACAGGTTCTTTGTGAACCCGATCCACCAGATGCCGGGACTGAACACCTAAGGCCGGTTGACATGTAGAGACAAGATTGAAAAATTGCTCTTGGATACGCTTCAGGAAGATGCCACCCGCAGCAATTCCGCGCTTTCCAAACTTGTGGAATTATTCGCACCCGGCGTTCACGAATCGAATTCGTCGGCTTTGGGATTGCCGGATGAACGCGTCTTGTTTGAATTCGAAAATAAATGCGGCGCGGTACCGTGTAGTGTCAGCGGGTGGAAGCGCACTTGATCTGATCGAAAACAAAGGCTGGCCCTCGTGACAAAGACGGAAACCCCACTTGTGTTTGTCGGAACATCCGATTTGTCGGGTCTGGTTCGCGGCAAGGCGTTTCCGCGATCCGAACTGGACAAGCGGCTCCGGTCCGGTGTCGGGTGGACCCCGACAAATGCGCAGATCACCTGCTTTGACTCGATATCAAAAAGCCCGTTTGGCTCTTTCGGCGACCTGGTACTTGTGCCCGAGCCCGAAACCCGGTTCACGGTGGGTGGCGGAGAAGCGGTATTTGATTTTTTGCTGGGGAATATCCTGACTTTAGAGGGCGCGCCTTGGACGCATTGCACTCGGTCTCTGGCTGATCGCGCGATAAAAGGCATGTATGAGGCGTGCGGCGCAATACCGGTCGCTGCTTTCGAGCATGAGTTCGAACTGAAGGAGCCAGCCCCCCGCCTTGGGGATGCGTATGGTCTGAAGGGTTTTCGGGATGCGCAGGTTTGGGCCGAAGACCTGCTTTCGGCACTCGGGCAGACCAGTTGTGAACCCGATACCTTCATGAAAGAATTCGGCCCGTCTAAATACGAGCTTACAAACAAGCCCGCCAAGGGCCTGCAAGCGGCAGACGATGCGGTGATCTTGCGGGTGCTGACCGGTGACGTCCTTCTTCAACATGGTCGGGCACCCAGTTTCTCACCCATTCTGACCCCGGATGGCACCGGTAATGGCGTACACCTGCACATGAGCTTCGTGGACACCAAGGGTGACCCCCTGGCCCATGATGCGAATGATCACTTTGGGATGAGCACGCTGACCAGGTACTTCATTGGTGGCATCCTCAAGCATATCGACCAGATTCTTGCCATCCTGGCGCCGTCCGAAATCAGTTATCTGCGCCTGACGCCCCATCGTTGGAGCGCGGCCTACAACAATCTGGGTTACCGGGATCGCGAAGCCGCCGTGCGAATTTGCCCGGTTTCATCACTGGATGAAAGGTCGGTCGCGCGGCAGTTCAACTTTGAAATACGTGCCATTGATGCGGCCGCCAGCCCGTATCTGGTTCTGGCAGCCCTGATATTTGCGGGAACACAGGGGATCAAAGACAAAACCTTGCCACCGGACCCCACCGAAGAGGACCTGTCGCTGCTTGCTCCCGAGGCACTGGCGGCCAAGGGGCTGCGACGTTTGCCCGAAAGCTTGAGCGACTCGCTGACCCTTCTAAATAGGTCCAAAGCTGTCCGAAGCTGGTTCGGAGATGAGTTCGTCAATCTTTATGTCGCCCACAAGCAAGGCGAGATATTGCAGCTTGACGGGCTTGATTGGGCCGAAAAGTGCGATCGCTACAAGGATGTGTACTAAGAGGTTGAGGGGGAGGAACATTACGAAGGCGTGTGTATTGAAGCTTGATTGTCTGGCAAAATATCAGGGTTGCCGAGATCGCGGCGCGCAAATCCAGCTGACCGCCCCCCAGAACATGAAATCGAGCGCAATGTCGTCCGAGCCTGAAATCAGTTGGGTCCCGCCTTCATAGCGGCTGAAAATGTCGACCGCGCGTTGCAGCACGTCCGAGCTTTCCTTGATGCCGATGATGCGCTGGTTGTCCGCGAAATGGTCCATCAGTTCAAAGCTGATATCGGCACCATCCTTGGCCGGGTAGCTTTAAAGCACAAGGTTGACGTCGACTTCGGCCAAAACGGTCTCATAGTGTTTGATCAGTTCTTCCTGGGTCGGTCGGGTATAGAAGGGCGGCGCCAACAGCACGTTCTCATAGTCGATTTGCCTGGCCATGGCGGTTTGTTCGATCACCTCACGCGTTGCCGGGGCGTTGGTGCCTGCTATCAGGGTTTCATCCTCATGGACAAAGTCCTTCACGAACTGAAGCACCACGCGACGTTCTTCGGTCGTCTGCGAGAAATACTCCCCTGTCGAGCCATTCGGTACCCAGCCCGTGACGCCCGCATCTCGAAAATGCGTCAGCAGCTTGTCGAAAGCCCCGAAGTCGATCTTGTTGTCCGCATCAAACGGCGTGACCAGCGCGGGCATGATGCCGGACAGTTTCACATTGTAGCTCATCGGTCTGATCCTTGCGATGTCTTGAAATGGAGGTAGGGGTCATGCGGATGGGTCAGTGCAACCGTCATCATGAAGGGACGCTCGTCGTCGCTGCGAGCCCGGGTGTAGAGCTCGCGCACTGCGTGGTGAAGAACGTCTTCGTCATAATCGATCTGCATCGATCGGGTGACGGGACCGGCATCGCTTACCGTGTCAATGGTGAAAACGCCGAAGGTGTAGGCCCGTTCCTCGTCTCTGTTGTAGTCGCGAAAATCAGCATCCGGGGTTCAGGGCATGTCGGCGGGGTAGATCTCGGTGGTCAGATGTTCTTCGAAGCCGTGGTATTGGTCGGGGGCCATGAAATGCACCTTGCCAGAGATACAGGTGTAATACCCGTTCAGGTGCAGATAATGCGCAAATGTCGGCGTGGAGGCCGCAAATTAGGCCCCGCTATCACAGGCCCCGATGCGCGACGGCAAACGCCCGGCCATCATGCCAAAACGCGAGGATGCGCAGAGCGGAAAGGGGAAATACGCTGTCTCGAATACGGTCCCTCACGCGGCGAGCGTGTCGATATTGGGTGTTTTGCAGGCCGATCCCCCATAGGCGTTCAACACGAGGGAGGTCAGTTGATCGACCATGAAAAGGATGATGTTGGGTTTCATGTTTTCTGCCCGCGCGCAGATCTCTGGTGCGCGACGATCTCGGACAACAACTCCTTGTAAAGCTCTCGAATGCGGCGGGTTACGGGACCCGCGCCCCCTTCGGCCCCAATGATCTTGCCATCAATTGAGGCAACGGGCGTCTGCGCCCCGAACGTGCCGGTCAGAAAGGCCTCATCCGCCCCATAAGCTTCGTAGAGCGAGAAATTCTTCTCAAAGACCGGGATGCCGTTCTGGCGGCAAAGCTTGATCACCTTGGCCCGCGTGACGCCGTTCATGCAATAATCCCCGGTCGAGGTCCAAACCTCGCCACGCCGCACGATGAAGAAGTTGCAGGCATTTGTCGTATTCACGAAGCCATGTGGATCCAGCATCAAACCCTCATCCGCGCCAGCCTGTTCCGCCTGCAGGCAGGCGATCACGCAATTGAGTTTTGAGTGGCTGTTGAATTTCGGGTCTTGGCTGGTGGGCAACCCCCGGACCTGCGGCACGGTTGCCAGTTGAATGCCACGCGATTGGAGGACTTCGGCAGGCTTCGAATGTTCAACGATGGCGACGATGGTCGGGCCATACCGGCTGAGACCGGGATGCTGAAACGGTTTTGCTTTGCGACCGCGCGTGATCATCAGACGGCAATGGGCATCAGACACCATGTCATTGGCTGCAGCCGTTCGGTCGAGAATGTCGCGAACATCTTCGGGCCCCATTCCGATATCGATCGAGACCGACTTAAGAGAATTGAACAAGCGGTCCATGTGTTCGTCAAAAAACGCCCATTCGCCGTCATACAGGCGCAGGCCCTCCCACATGCCGTCCCCAAGCATGAAGCCGCTATCATAGACTGAGATCTTGGCCTCGGCTTTGGGCACAAGTTCGCCATTCACGTAGATCAGCAACGCCTCGTTACGGGCGTCCGCTTCCGCGTCGTGGGTTGAAATTTCGTGGGTATCCATTGCCATCTTTGTTTCTTGATTCCTGATCAATGTCCCAGGACCTGGCCCAGGAATGTCTTTGTCCACTCGCTGCCGGGGTTGTCGAAAAACTCACCCGGTGGAGCCCCGTTCGATGATCTCCCCGTCGGCCATGAAGATCACCCGATCTGCCACCAGCCGCGCAAAACCCATTTAATGCGTCATGCAGACCATAGTCATGCCTTCTTCGGCCAGGACGACCATCACGTCCAGTACCTCCGAGATCATTTCGGGATCCAGCGCCGATGTCGGTTCGTCAAACAGCATGAACGCAGGGGCCATGCACAACGCGCGCGCGATGGCCGCACGCTGTTGCTGACCGCCAGATAACTCGCCTGGGTATTTGGAGGCCAGCCCGGGTATCTTGCCCCTCTCAAGGTAGGGCATGGCAATCGCTACCGCCAGCACAAACCCATACGTTGAGCGTGCCCAAGGTCAGTTGCTCGCCGAAGGGCGCCACATCCTGCACATGCATTTCGACTATCTGGCGGCCTCGGCGACCGTTCACTTTCCGAGCCCCGACCATTGCGATACGATCGATGCCATTCGCGCCCGGGGTGTTTTGTCGGACGACAAGCTTGGTCACAATCATACCCGGCATTTCCGCGACCGATTCGTCAGGTTCATGCGTGTCACTCACAGCGAGGATTCTGATTTTGACCTGTCAACGCGCGAAAAGGCAATCAACACAGACACCTGAAAAGGTTGGACCGTAGACTTCAGGCAGCGTTAGGTGCTTCTTACATTTATCGACCACCAAAAATGACATCCACAGTTCGGCAGGGCATTGCGTCGCAAAGTCCCGAAAGGTAGCGAAGTCGTCGTCCCGCAATACCTGGAAATTCCCTTCTCTGGTTTTACCGGCTTCAGTTGGCAGTGATTAAGTCCCTGGGTGGTCGCTGCGCTCACTCGGCTACATCAGGTTTATTGGCATCCGGATAGATTCCTTTCACGCGACCATTCTTCGGATCAAAATGCGGGAAGGTTACGATCTTGGTTTTAACCGTTTTTGCTCACCATCCAACTGGCCAACCTCTATTTCGGTTCACCTCGTAGGAATGGGCGTTGCCAGGCTGGATGTTGATGTCATTCAGCGGATCGGCCAGCGGGTTGGGCGGACCGATATCGGGCTTTGACAACTCCGGTACGGCGCGCTGAATATAGAGGATAATCTTTGTCGGCGGGTTCTGCTCTTCGGGGCGCATCGCCTCGCCGGGGGCTGCCACGATCAGCAAGCCGTCGCATTCGGCCACGAAATGCGACATGTCGCCGGGCCGCGATCCATCGCTGAACGTATGCACCACGTCGCCTTGCCCGATACCGAAGCCCGCAACCTCCAAAGCGCGCAGCACCTTGCGTCCCGAGGGCGCGCCATTGGCCAGCGTCGCGATCACCCCATCCGGGCGTCCATGGCCCTGCGCGCCCAGCATCGCCGCGTCCGAACTGCGGTCAGGCGCAAAGAACACCATCTCGGCGGGCTGTATCCCGTCGCGGTCCAGCAGCGTGATCGTGTCGCCCTTTGTGATCCGCCCTGCCCGCGATCCGGCGTCGGGCACCGGGTGGCATTCGGTCCCGTGCGGCAGGATAGGCAGGCCCGGAACCAGCACCTCGCTGCGTTCGAAGGGCACTTCAATAGGGGCTTCACGTTCACAATACATCTTCCTGAATGGATTGCGTCGCGCCACGGTGGGTGACCACCAAAAGACATCCCGCCTCTGTGCTGAAGCAATGCGCGGACCCCGCAGCAAGGCTGACAAAATCACCGCTGCGATAGGAATATACGTCGTAATCGGTCAGATCGCCTTCAAGCACAAAGAACTCTTCCAGACCGTGGTGGATATGGGGATTTGACCGCGCACCAGGCGCCATGCCCGGTTTTCTCGTCAAAGTTGATATTCTTCCACCAGACCTGTTCGTTTGGCAGACCCTCCATCTGCATCCTGACAAATCCCTTGTCGTCGAAACGGGTCACGATGCGCTTGCTTTGCTGCAGTGTTATCTCAATCAAGCCCCAGTTTCTTCTCGCGCTCTTCGGCCCAGCTGCTGATCGCCGTGTCAAAGGTCGGCGTCATCAGCGACACGTTCATGCCCAGAACAAAGTTCTTGCCCAGCTCGGTTCCGGCCAACGTGCGCTGCAATTCCTGGCCCAAATCCTGCGTGCCGGTAAAGGCGGTCAGAACCACCATGGCCAGACACAGCATGATCACCTGATTGACACCGACAAGAATCTCGGTCCGGGTGGCGGGCAGGTAGACATGCCGCAGCATCTGCCAACGGGTGCAGCCCGATATCTGCCCGGCTTCGACCACCTCGGGGCTGACCTTCTTCAGGCCCAGCGTGGTCATCGGCACCACCGGCGGGATCGCGAAGAGTATTGTCGCAACCGCACCTGCGGTCGGGCCAACCTTGAAAAGATCACCGCCGACAGCAGCCATGTGAAAAATGGCAAGGTCTGCAGAACAGCCAGAATTGGCTTCAGCATTCACTTCAACCAGCGGTGTTTCCACGCGCCGATGCCCAGAATCAGCCCCAGCAAAATGGCCAGCGGTGCGGCGACGACAATGACCGACATGGTCTGCATAGCCATCTTCCACTGCCCGATCAGGGCGGTCCAGATGAAGGTGTCTGCACCCTCCAGCGCGTGCCCGTTCATCGGCATTGCCAACCCTCAGGCATGGACCACACGGGCCTTGTCGATCTCTTCGGTGAATTTGGCGACATATTCAGTCGCCGAGTTCGTGACGATTTTGTCTGGCGTGTCACATTGTTCGACCGCATCATTGCGCATGATCGCGATCCGATCGGCCAGCCGCAGCGCCTCGTCAAAATCATGGGTATAAAGACGATGGACTTGCCCAGCACTTCCTGCAAGCGCAGGAACTCATCTTGCATCTCGCGGCGGTTCTGTCCGCGCATTTCCAGCGGGAAGGCGATATTGTCGAGAACGGTGGAATACGTTAGCAGACCAAAGGACTGGAACACCATCCCCATCTTGTTGCGACGCAGCTCAATCAAGTCGCGGTCGCTCAGGCTCATGATATCCTGACCTTCCACCTTGATGGTGCCGCCGCTGAATTCGTACAGGCGCGAGAAACAGCGCCCTAGTTATTTCATCCCAAAGTTTGATGGTGTGATCCTTTCGCAGGAATGGAAGGGAGCATTGTGGGACAGGTTCGTCACGGGAGCGCCACGTACCGCTGCCCGGCAGTCGTTTGCACCGCAAACGATGAGAGGGGACGCAGGCCGTCAGAGCAGCAATACAGCGATCCACCGCCCGGCAGGGCATTGCTCAGCAATGTCCCGAGAGGGACAAGCTTTGATCGCGGCGCTGAGCAAGGAACACGGGATCAACCCGAAGACAGTTGCCAGGTGGCGAAAGCGCGAGACCGTTGAGGATTGCAAAACGGGGCCGAAAGGTGCGCCTGCTGGAACAGCACTATGATGTGCCTTTGTTCGTGCGGGGGCACCGGTCGGTTACGCTGACGCAGCGGGGTGCGATTTTGTTGGCGACGGTCGAGCAATCGCTCGACCTGTTACGCGATGTCAGCCGCTATAAGCTGACCAAACATCAGGCCAATTCGGTTACGCTGGCGGCTACCAATTCGGTGGCGTCCCTGTGGCTGATGTCGCAAATGCGCAAGTTCCACAAATCCAACGGACGCATCCGCATTTCGGTTGTCTCCTCGGACAGCGATGCCGAATGCCAGTCCGAAGCGATGGATCTGATGATCCTGCGTGGCGATTGGGTCTAGCCGGACTACGAGGCGCGGCTTCTGTTCGTTGAAACCGTGTACCCTGAGTGCAGCCCGGAATACCTGAAACAAAATCTCGCAGCGGCTGACTTGGCGTAGTTGGTTGACCCAGAACAATATCGTCTCCACACCGATGGAGCGTGCCGTGGCCTTCAACGGGTACCCGCTTTCCGTACAGACGGCGGTCGATGGCCTAGGCATTGTCTTGGGGTGGTCGCATTTTGTCGACCCGCTGCTTGAAAGCGGTATATTGGTTCGTCCTGTGCGGGATGCCCCCGGTCGCGCAATCAGGAATTTACCTGCTCAAAAACCCGACACAAAAGGCCTTTCCCGAACAACGCATTGTCGAGGACCCGCTGCTGGGGCTCAGCGCGGGCCGAAAACGCTACGCCTGAGATTGCACTCCAGGGCGCTTCCAATTGCAACGTCGCGGGCCTCTACTCTTGCGGCGCGGGCAAATCTAATGTTAACCCTAATGAATATTTATTTTCCGTGGTGAATGATTGAAGCGAATCCGGAGTCGCGCGTATCGCTGCGGCCCCGGACTGGCCAACCAACACAAGCAGGGATCGTCTCCGATGAGTTACAAAACCGATATTGAGATTGCGCGCGAGGCAGCGAAGAAACCCATTGTTGAGATCGGCGCGAAGCTTGGTATCTCCAGCGATGATCTGCTGCCCTACGGC
>NZ_JAMFMB010000059.1 GCF_023502395.1 Ruegeria spongiae
TTGGCGATGATCTTCGTCTTTGCGCCGGGCACGTCCAGCGCCTCGGCGCTGAGTTGGTCGGTCACGGTGGGCAGCACCGCGTCATAGGTTTTCAGCGCCGCGCGGATTTCGGCAGGCGACAGAGGTGTGTCGCCGGTATTCAGCACCGCGTCATAGCTGTCCATCAGCTGCGCCTCGACGGCGGCGGGCCAGCGGCGGGTGACAAGAACAGAAGGTTTGACCATCACGCGGCCCTTTCCATGACATGGGCGATCGTCTCGCCGATCACCGCGGGGTTTTCGGCCACGCTGACACCGGCCGCCGAGAGGATTTCCACCTTTTCCGAGGCGCTTTCGCCAAAGGCCGAGATGATCGCGCCCGCATGGCCCATGGTGCGGCCCTTGGGCGCGGTCAGACCGGCCACATAGGCCACCACCGGCTTGGTCACGTGATCGCGGATGAACGCAGCCGCCTCGGCCTCCTGCGGGCCGCCGATCTCGCCGATCATGGCGATCACATGGGTCTCGTCATCCTGTTCGAACCGCTCAAGAATATCGCGGAAGGACGAGCCGTTGATCGGATCGCCGCCAATGCCGACACTGGTCGAGACCCCGATACCGCGCGCCTTGAGCTGGGCGGCGGCCTCATAGCCCAGCGTGCCCGAGCGGCCGATGATCCCGACAGGACCGGGCAGGTAGATATGACCGGGCATGATCCCCAGCAGCGCCTTGCCGGGGCTGATCGTGCCGGCACAGTTCGGCCCCGTCAGCACCATGCGGCGCGCGCGCGGATAGCGGTACATGTAGCGTTTCACCCGGATCATGTCCTGCGCCGGGATACCGTCGGTGATGCAGACGCAGTAGCGGATGCCGCTATCGGCGGCCTCCATGATCGAATCCGCTGCAAAGGGTGGTGGCACAAAGACCAGGCTGGCCTCGGCGCCGGTGGCCTCGACCGCCTGTTTGACGGTGTCGAAGACCGGCACGCCTTCGACGGTTTCGCCGCCCTTGCCGGGCACCACGCCGCCCACGACATTGGTGCCGTATTCCAGCATGTCCCTGGTGTGAAAGCGCGCCATCCGTCCGGTGATGCCCTGAACGATCACGCGTGTGTCACGGTCGAGAAGAATGCTCATCAGACGGCCCTCATCTTGGTCGCTTGGGTCAGATCGTTCTGCCAGGCCCGCACGGCGCGCTCGGCGGCTTCCATCAGCGAGGTGGCGCGGATGACCGGCAGGCCGGATTTGGCCAGGATCTTTTGCCCCTCCTCGACATTGGTGCCCGCCAGGCGCACCACCACGGGAATGTCGATCTGCAGCTCGCGCAGCGCCTGCACCACCCCCTCGGCGACCCAGTCGCAGCGGTTGATGCCGGCAAAGATGTTGACCAGGATCGCCTGCACATTGTTATCCGACAGCACCAGCCGGAACGCCTTGGCGACCCGCTCGGGCGAGGCGCCGCCGCCGATATCGAGGAAGTTGGCCGGCTCGCCACCGGCCAGCTTGATCGTGTCCATCGTGGCCATCGCCAGACCGGCGCCGTTCACGATGCAGCCGATATTGCCGTCGAGCCCGACATAAGACAGGCCGCGGTCGGCGGCACGGGCCTCGCGCGGGTCTTCCTGGGACTTGTCGCGCAGCTCGCTGATCTGCGGGTGGCGGAACAGCGCGTTGTCGTCAAAGCTCATCTTGGCGTCCAGCGCCAGCACCCGGTTGTCGCCGGTGACCACCAGCGGGTTGATCTCGACCATGGTGGCATCGAGCTCGCTGAAGGCGGCGTAACAGCCCTGCAGCGTGCGCACCATGTGCTGGATCAGCCCCGGCCCGATCCCCAGCTGGAAGGCGATCTCGCGGGCCTGGAAATCCTGCAGGCCCACCGCCGGTTCCACTGTCGAGCGCACGATGCTGTCGGGTTTTTGCGCCGAGATATCCTCGATCTCCATGCCGCCTTCGGAGGAGGCCACGATCATCACCCGCTGACTGGTGCGGTCCAGCACGAAGCCCAGATAGATCTCGCGGTCGATCGGCACGGCGGTTTCCACATAGACCCGGTAGATGCCCTTGCCCTCGGGCCCGGTCTGATGGGTGACCAGCTTGCGCCCGAAGAGCGCATCGCAGGCCGCGTAAATCTCGCTTTCGGAATTGCACAGCTTGACGCCGCCCGCCTTGCCGCGCCCCCCGGCATGGACCTGCGCCTTGACGATCCACTTGTCGCCGCCCAGTTCGCGGGCACGGTAAGCCGCCTGCTCGGGGCTGTAGGCCAGGGCCCCCGAAGGGGTGGCGACGCCGAAATTCGAAAGAACCTCTTTCGCCTGGTATTCATGAATGTCCATCTGCAATCCTCCCGTTCATGCAGCGCGGTCACGCCGCGATTGACGTGCCGTAGCGACTTTCCAGCAGCGCTTCGAGTGCGTCGAAATCGACCTGGCCGCCAAGGTCGTGCAGCGCGTCGGCAAACAGGCGCACGATCCGGCTGATGGCTTGGCGGTTCAGTTGATTGAGGATGCCGATCCGCACCTGCACCGGCGCGCTGAGCGTTGGCCAGATGCCGAACCCCTCGGCCCGGCAGGCCTGCACCAGTTCCATCTCGCGCCCCGCCAGCTGCGGCGGCAGGGTCAGCACCACAAGGCTGGGCATGTCCGAGGTGACCGCGCAGCCCATCGCACTGACCGCATCGCGCACGACCCTTTCATGCCTGCGATAAGACCCGGCCCGTTTCGCCAGCCCCGCCTGCAGGGTCAGGCGCAGTGCTTCGTGGAAGGCAGCGACGGCATAGCCCGAATGGGTGCGGTGATAGGTGCCCTTTTCCACGTCGTGCCCGTCAACGATGCCCCAGTGGCGGGCCTCGAAGATCGGATTGTGCACATAGCTATAGGCCCCGCTGGCCCGCAGCGACGCGATATAGGCATCACTGAAGCTGACCGGCGCATAGGTCAACGGCAGGCAGCACAGCCCCTTTTGCGGGCAGGACGCCCAGCCCGCGACGCCCGGATAGTCATCAATCGAGAAATCATCGACGCCCAGCGACGACACCGCATCCACCAGCCCCATCACCGCGTGGCGCGCGCAGGCATCGGAAAAGCCGCGCAGGTCGTTGACCCGGCCCGAGCCGGTCTCCCAATGCGCCATGAAGGCCCATTTCGGTTTGTGTTCGGCAAGCGCGGCCTCGACCATCGCACCGGTCACGCTCTGGCCATGCGGCAGTTCGATCACCGTCACGCTGGCGGCTTGCGGGTCCAGCGGATCTGCCGCGTGTTCGGCCGGGGTTGCCGCCTTGATCCGCAGCGTCAGCGCGTCGATGCCCGAGAACGTCCCGTTGCAAAACGCCACCACCCCATCGCCCGGCATCACCGCCGAGAACATCGCGTCCAGACCGCTCCAGCCGGTGCCGGCCACCGCAAAGGTATAGGTGTTGCCCGTGCCCCAGACCGCGCGCAGCATCTGCTTGCACTCGATCATCCCGCGCAGCACATCCGCCTGCATGTGATCGGCCAGCCCGGCACCGGCAAAGGCCTGCAACACCCGCGGATCGGTGTTGCCGGGCCCGGGACCCGCAGCGAGTGTCTCGGGAATGTCGAGGCTGGGGAAAATCGGAACTGTCATCGGGGGCCTCTGTTTCTGGCAGGGGCAACGGCCCCGGTTCACGTGCTGAAAGCCAGAAGATCCCAGACTTGCCCCCTGACGCAACGTCAGTTACTACTGCGTTCGGGCATCTATATGGATGGGGAGAAACCTACCCGAAAAGGTAAGTATCCTAGGGTATACCGTCTGACACCCCACTCCTACGGGTAGGTTATCGCGAGAAACAAAGAAATCTCAAATGGTTGACAAAAATATTACCGCAATCGACGTCATGCTCGCGGACAGTAATACGCTGGTTCTGTCGGCCATGTCCGAGATCTTCGAACGCGATCCGCGATTCTCTCTTGTCGCCACATCCGCCACCGCCGAAGGCTTTCTGGGCACGGTCATGCGGGTGCCGGTGCAGGTCGGTGTCGTCGACTGGAACCTGCCGGTGCTGGGGGCCGCCAAACTGATCGAAGTGCTGCGTGAACATGACAGCGCGCCCCGGCTGGTGGTCTATGGCGAGGCGACCGGAGATACGCCAAGACTGGCCATGCAGGCGGGGGCGGCAGGGTTCGCCCCACGCTCGGGGCCGGTCGAGGGGTTGCTGGACACCTGCGCCGAAGTTGCGGCGGGCAAGATGGTGTTCCCCTTCATCGATGTGCGCCGCATGCAGCAGGATCCGATCCACAGCCTGTCACGCAAGGAACGCGCGATCCTTGATTTCCTGTCCAAGGGCATGTCCAACCGCGAACTGTCGAAAGCGCTGCAGATCTCGACCAACACGGTGAAATTCCACCTGTCCAACATCTATGAGAAACTGTCGGTAAAGAACCGCGCGCAGGCGATCGCCTATTTTTATTCGTCACAAATGCCGGGCGGCAAAGAAACTGATCGCTGAGGCATCGCCGAAAGAATGTATCCGGGCCCAAGCGCGCCTCTGATATGATAGAGACCTGATCGTCATCCGACGTCGAAGACACACCCAAAGCTCTGGAATACCGCCATGCGCCCACGATCCGCTCCCAAAGATCTCAGCCTGAAATGGCTGGAGCTTTTCCAGATCTGTACGCAAAAGGGATCGCTGCAGCAGGCGGCGGATGAAAGCGGGTTGGCCGTCAGCACCATTTCGCACCACCTGCGCAACCTCGAAGAGCATCTGGGCGTCGCGTTATTCAACCATGACCGCAGGCCGATGGTGCTTACGCCCAAGGGCAAGGTGTTTCTGCACAATATCGACGACGCGCTGCGGGCCATTCGCCGCGCCAAGGCCGAAGCCTCGGCGGGCGGTGTGACCGAAGCCAGCTATCTGCGGCTGGGAACCATTGAGGATCTGGACAGTGACATTGTGCCGGAACTGGCGGTCTACCTGTCCCGACAGATGCCGCGCTGCGACTTTCTTTATCAGACCGAGTCCAGCCATACCCTGATCGAGATGCTCAGGAACCGGCAGCTTGACCTCGCCATTACCGCAAGCCCGTCTGAGCGGTTTGCGGATCTGCAGGACCGCCCGCTGCTGCGTGACCCGTTCATTGTGGCCCTGCCCCGTACTGCCGAAGGATCGCTCGCGGATATCGTGGACGGGCGCGCCAAGCTGCCGTTTCTGCGGTTCTCCAGCAACCTGATCATCGCGCGTCAGATCGAAGCGCAACTGCGCCGGATCGGCATCAGCGCGTCGCATTCCTTTGAATGCAGCAATAACCAGACACTGATGGCCATGGTTGCGGCTGGCGCAGGCTGGACCATAACGACACCCTTGCTGTTCGCGCGCGCCAAACGGTTCCAATCCCGGCTGAGGATGCACGCGTTTCCCGGCAAAAGCTTTGCGCGCGAACTGGCCATCGTCACGACACCGGATTGTTCCCGCTCGGTCGTCGATCTGATCGACAGGAAAACCCGGGCGCTGATCGAGGAAAACGCACTCCGCCCGCTGCTGGAGATCGCGCCCTGGCTCAAGGATGAGTTTGCGCTGCTCAACTGACGGCCAGGGATTTACAGAATCCTGAACCGCGCGCGGATGGCCGTGTCCTGCTTGTCGCTCAGATAAGCCGGGCTGTGGGTCTGCAGGATGTCGCAAGCCCGCGCCCGCGCGCGCGACCAGGCATCAGCCGCCCCGCTCTCGGCCCAACTGCGCGGCTCATCGCGGTCGGCAAGGGACGGATAGAAATAGTCCTGCTCCATCGCCTGATAGGTGTGCTGGCTACCCAGAAAGTGCCCTTCGCCCAGGACCGCATCACAAATGGCGTCAAAGCCCAGATTGGCCTCGCTCACCTCGATCCCGCGCAGGGCGCGATAGGTGTGGGAATGCATTTCATCATCCAGCACGAAGGCCTCGAAACTCGCCCCCAGCAGCGAGGCCGTCATTCCGGAGCTTTCATAGATCAGGTTCCCGCCAGCAAGCGCAGCCGCGAGCGAGGTGATCCCTTTTTCCATACCGTATTGCGCGTCGATCGCCTTGGCGTCGGTCATCGAACAGGCCACACCCGAGGGCAACCCCAGCCAGTTCGACATCTGGGCGGATGCCGCGTTCAACACGGCGGTCTCTCCGCTGCCGCCCGAAAACGCGCCGGTCCGCAAATCGATGACCAGTGGCCAGTTCGAGAACACCATCGGAAAGCCCGGCTGGATGGCATGGACCATCACCAGGCTGGCAAGCGTTTCGGCCAGGGATTGCGCCAGGAACCCCGCCAGCGTCGCGGGTGCCGTGGCCCCAGCCTGCGCGGCGGTGATGCAGGATATGGGAATATTGTGCCAAATGCATTCATAGACCACGTCAACGGCATCCTCGCCATAGCGCATCGGAGAGATCACCGGGCTGATATGGGCTTTCATGAAGGGCCGCTTCGAAAACGCGCCGGGACCACCTGCGGCGATGTCCAGCATCTCGACAATTGGCGCCACGTGTTCGGCCAGCGTGAAGGCGGTAGCGGTAGGTTTGGTTGTTCCCCTGATCAGCGCGTAGGCGGTGTTGACGTCCAGATCAAACGGGTCGGGCACATCGGTGGCCACGCAACAGCGCGTGAACCAGCTGACATTGGCCAGCTTGTCCTGCAGCCGCGTGAAATCATGCAGATCCTTGAGCGTGGAGGGCCGGTAGAGGCCGCTCTTCAGGTCCAGTGTCTGCACCGCAGCTCCGCCGGTGCCGAAGTAGACGCGGTTTCCACCAACCTCGATCGACCGGTTTTCGTCGCGCCCATGCAGCACGAATGTCTTGGCCGCATTGTCGATGGCTTGGCCAACGAGCTCGGGCGGGAAGACCACCCGCCCATTGCCGCCCTGCCGAGCGCCCGCTGCCAGCAGGTCGTCGCACAGGCGTTGCGGCACCTCTCCCATCCCCAGCCTCGCGAGCAGGTTCAGCGCGGTGTCGAATATGCGCTGAATGTCTGCGTTTGTCAGCGGCCGGTAAGCGCCACCGACCTGCCCGGGCGGGCACGGATCGAACCGTGGTTTGGCCGCGCGCTGCGCCAGCCTTGCATCTCGTCCGCTTCGCTTGCTGCGCCCCACGGGTCAACGTGCTCCTTAACCTGACTGGTCTCAACGAACTGTCATCCGGGCCGCTTTGACAAGATCGGGGCCTTATATTCCTAATTAAT
>NZ_JAMFMB010000006.1 GCF_023502395.1 Ruegeria spongiae
GTCGAACACGTCCTCGACCACATCCCAGGCCTCTACGAGAACCCGCGAGAACAGCGATTTGCGTTTTTTGACCTTGCGCCGCACTTTCTTGCGCTGGTCCCACGGGATGCTGGCAGCGGGAGCGCTCTTTCTCCGGGTCTGCACCCGTTCGCGCGGCAGCATCTTCAGGTCATGCAGCGGCGCGCCACAGGCAGAGCAGCTCAATTCATGGCGATCTCGGCCCCGCAGAACCAGCGCGGCGCGGGTGCCGCAATAGCAGCAGGTGGCGATTTTCTGCGGGCTGGGAATGGCGGCCTCCTATCGTGGTTGAGAGGCATATAGGGCGATTGCCGCCGCATTTGAGACGTTGAGTGAGCCAAATCCGCCTGCCGCATCAATTTTGACCAGTTTATCAACCGTTTCTTTTGTCTTCTGCCTCAACCCCGGGCCCTCGGCCCCCAGCACCAGCGCCACCGGCTGCGCCTTTTGATCGCCAAGCGCCTGCTCAACGGTCTGCTCTGCCTCGCCATCCAACCCCAGCACCAGGAATCCCATGCCCTGCAACTCGGTGATGGTGTCGGCCAGATTGCGGACCCGTAGATAGGGTTGACGCTCCAACGCGCCGCTCGCGGTCTTGGCAAGCGCGCCGGTCTCGGGTGCCGAATGATGCCGGGTGCCGATCACCGCGCTGGCGCCCAGAACCTCGGCCGAGCGCAGGATCGCGCCCACATTATGCGGGTCCGTGACCCGGTCCAGCAGGATCACGCGAGGGTTCTCACGCCCGATGCAATTCTCAGCCAGTCCGCCCCAGTTCAGCGGCCGCACCTCCAGCGCTGCGCCCTGATGGACCGAGCCGGGATCAATCGGCGCGCTGAACTTGCGGGGATCGACCAGCTCGGGCTCGATCCCGCCCTCGGCAATCGCTTCGGCCAGCTTGTCGCGGGCGTTCAGCGTAACCAGAAGCCGCAGTTTCTGCCGCGCCGGGTTGCGCAGCGCATCGCGCACCGCATGCAGACCAAAGAGCCAAACGGTCTCATCGCCCGCCGCCTTGCGCGCCTGCTCTTTCTCGACGACCCATTTGGGTTTCTTGGCCATGTCCCGCCCATCCGTTTTGTGGTTCGGGGCACATATCAGATGCGCGGGTGCTGGGAAACATGAGACTTGCGAGTGATTGCCGCACCATCTTCAGACGCCTGTTTCGACCGGGAAATCCAGCATCCGACCCGCTGCCTGGCCGTCATTCACCGAGTACCGCAAATTCGACATTTTCCGGTTGACGCCCCCTGCCCGCTTGTCTATCCCGCACCGTGTTGGGCGACAGGCCGCAAGGTGTGGCAGGGGACTGTAACTCCCTCGCGGAGACGCACGCCTGGTTCGATTCCAGGGTCGCCCACCATTCCTCACAAGATACCGCGATTGGATCGCAAATGTTCTTCGGTGCGGCACATCCGTGAGACATGGCACCGTCGAGCTGGTCAGCTTGCCGACATCTCGTCAAAGACTGTTCGCTCTGCGCGCGTGCTCTTTCCAAGTGTTGTGTACTGTGTTCCTTTGCATGTGAGAAAATCAAATCATTTGGATCATGCACGGTGAACAAAGCAGGCTTGGCGGGCAAGGGCGGTTTCCGAAAACTGAACACATTGGGCCAATTGCTAACAGGCAAGACACCGCTCGTGGTGCACGCCACTGAAAGTTGGTATGAAAAGCTGCTCTGCGGGCAGATCGACTTCTTTGCGAAGATCGCGGCCAGTGCTTCGGAAAACGGTCACAAACCTCTGCTGGTTCCTGCCCCGAGTATCAAATCCAGGCTCGCCTTGGCGATGGATCACAAACACATTGTGGTGGGAATGCGCAAAGCGCAGGGCGCAAGAATACTGCATGCGCATACGAGCTACATCTGGGGCTTCTGGTACCTCGATCCCAAGGGGTATTACTGGTCATCATCATTGGTGGACACCGCGTTCGACCCAAAGAAGATAAACGCGGCACAGGCCAAGTATTTCTTTGACGGCGTCAGCGGATATATGAGGCGCGAGAATGTCTCGAAGCTTGCGCAGCCAGACCGTGGCAGCATCCCGGTCAGACCAGCAGCTGCGACTGTGTTTTTGCAGGAAATTGACGCCTTCAAGACACCGGTGCACTATCTGGGCACGCTTGAGATGATCCGCAACACTGCGCTGGCGACCAACAAACGCGTCTATGTCAAACTGCATCCCGCGCAAACTGACCGAACCAGAAAGGCAGTGCTTGGACTGTGCGCGGAATTGCCCAATGTCGAGGTAACAATCGCAAGTATTCACGATTTGATAGAGGCGTCCGCTGTGACGGTCTCGCAGAATTCGGCGGTGGGGTTCGAGGCATTGATGCACAGGAAACCAGTGGTGACCTGTGGTCGGTGCGACTTCCATCATGCAACATTGGTGGCGCGCACAGCCGAAGAATTGCAACGCTATGTTCAGACTGCGCCGCAGCAGCTGCGTGATTTTCCGTATGGGCGCTACTTCTACTGGTTTCTCGGGGAAAACATGCTGGAGCCACAGAAAGAGGAGTTTCTGGATCGGGCATGGGCGCGCATCAATCGCCTTTAGGCGTGTTTCCTGCCACTTACCCGCGCCGCCGAAGGGTCACATGCCATTTGCATCATTGACCGGAACAGCGGCTGGCCCACTTCCGTTTGGATGGACCCGCCAAATGAAATTCTAAACCACCCGTCGTCGGGGTTTTACATCGTCTGCGCTTGCGCCAGAGGCAATGAAGCCGGGTCGAGCCAGTTCCGCAAGGTGTCGATGTCGGCCTCCAGCACCTCGGCCATGCCACCGGCGAATTCCTGAAACCGGTCGAGGTTCAGCCCGTTGACGCCCACCAGCACCGGAATCTCACGCTCCAGCGCATCGGCGATCACCGGGCGAAAGCCGCGGCCATCGGCCTCGTGCTTGCCGAACTTGTTGATGATCAGCAGCTCTGGTCCGGCATCCAGAGACTGGGTGACCAGCCCCACAGCGCGCTCCAACTCGGCCGGGTCCAACCGGCATCCCCGTGCATTTGCACCCAGCGACTGCGAGATTCGGATGGTCTGGCCACTGGGCAGCACCTTGAGGTCCATGTCGCATGTATAGCCGTCGGCGCATTCGGTGTTGGTCTGCACCACACCAGCCAGCGCTGTTCCGGCCTGTGACATCCGGTCGGCAAAGGCGCTCAGCAGCAGATCGGTGGCGCCGCGTTCGGTCGTCGTGACACAGGCGAGCTTCATGAGAGGTTTCCTTTTCCTGGTCTCATCGCGTTCAAATAGCATGGATTGTCCGCCCCGGCCACGTTCATAGCGGGACCGGAGACAGGCCGATCACCCAGCCATGCAGGGCAAATAGCAGTGCATAAAGAGCCGCGCCGCCGATCAGTGCATGCGGTCGCAGCAGTGCCGCTGCGCCACGCAGCGACAGCCGGGCTGTGTTTCCGGCCAGCCGGTCCCACTCCGCCCCCATCATCCGCCGCTTGCGCCGGTCGATCAGGGCCATGCCCGCGACGGAAAACGCCGCAAAGCCGCCAAACAGGATCACATGGGCCAGGTCCCCATTGGCCAGCAGATGCGCCAGCGACCAGAGCATCAGCGCCAGCAGCAGCGGATGGCGCGACAGGGCGAGGATGCCGGGATGCCCGGGGTCGAAATCGCCCTGCCCCAACCCGCCAAACGAGAGCGGGTTGCGCACCGACATGCCCGCCACGATCAGCGGACAGGCCAGCGCCATCAGCAGCGCCGGTGCCCAGCGCAGTGCGGCATGGGGCGGCAAGACCTGCACATAAGGCGCCTGCGCTGCGGCCATGACCAGCCAGATCAGGATCAGCACCGACAACAGGGAATACCCCAGAATGTAGGGCCGCAGCCCGACCGCCCCGACCAGCGCGGCCCTGACCCGGGGCCGGGCCGGGATCATGTGGCTGGCCAGAAAGGCCAGCAGCGCCAGTGTGAAGTCGGTCCAGCCGCTCATTCCATCGCCTCGTGTCGCTCTGCGATCTCCGTTCTGGAACAGAGACCCTCGCCGCGCCTTGTCATTGATCAAGTCGCGCGGGCTTGGTTACAGCCCCAGCGCCTGCCTGCGTTCCTCGGCAAAGCCCTGCACCATACGGTCGGCGATCAGCGCCAGGATGGCCATCGCAGCCCCTGCCGAGATGCCCAGCCCCACATCCGCCTGCCCCAGCGCCAGATAGATCGACTGACCCAGACCGGTGGTGCCGATCAGCGCCGCGATCACCAGCATGGCAAAGGCATAAAGGATGGTCTGGTTCAGCCCCAGCAGGATCGTTGGCGCTGCATAAGGCGCGCGGATGTCGCGCAGGATCTGCCACTCGGTCGCGCCGCTGGAAATCGCGGCCTCCATCATCTCGTCAGGGGTGTTGACCAGCCCGTGCCGTGTGTAGCGGATCATCGGAACAACGGCATAGGCGCAGATCGCCAGAAAGGCCGAGAACTCGCCGATCTGGAACACCATCAGCACCGGGATCAGGAACACGAACAAGGGGATCGTCTGCAGCATGTCGCAAATCGGGCGCACGATCTTCCAGGCGGTCTCGCTGACCGCGCTGAGCAGACCGATCGCCCCACCCACGACGGCGCAGGCAAAGACCGCCGCACCGCTCAGGTAAAGCGACAGCAGCGCCCGCTCCCACAGGCCAGAGACAAGGATGGTGGAGAGCAGGATCACCGACATCAGCGCCAGCTTGCGCCCGCCAGCCACCCAGCCCAGCGCCGCCGTACCACTCAGCACGAAAGGCCAGGGCAGATTGGCGATGCCGGTTTCCAGCATGCCGATGCCGATCAGCACCATCAGCCCACCGGTCGCATGGCCGCGCCAGGCCATCAGCGCGGCGATCACCGCACCGGCGGCGAACAGCCCATAGCTCATGGCCGGGGTCCAGGCAAAACCCCATGTGAAAGGCAGCACCGCCTGATCCAGCCCGATCCGCAAGGGCAGCAACACATAGAACATCGAGTTGTTTTTGAGCGCGTCCAGCCACGGGCCATTGGCCTGCGTGAAGGCGGTCAACCCGCTGTCGACCGCACCGGCAACCGGGTCCATCAGGGTGAATTCCGACGCGTTGGGCAGGCTGGACCAGAACAGTGCGGTAAAGACCACACCAAACGCCACCAGTGCCCAGACCACGCGACGGTCATGGCGCTTGCGCTCGGTCGCCAGCGCGCCGCTCATCCGGTCGATGATAACGGCAAAGACCACGATCACCATGCCCGCCAGCAAGGCCTCGCCGAACTGTGCCTTGCGCATGGTCAGCAGGACCTCCCAGCCGATATCGTTGAAGCCGCCGATCACCGCCGCGATGATCACCATCGACAGCGCCGCCATCAGGCACTGGTTCACTCCGATCATGATCTGGGTGGTGGCCGAGGGGATCTCGACCTGAAAGAGTTGCTGGAACCGCGTACCGCCGGACATGATGGCGGCCTCCTTGATCTCGGGTTCGACCCGCTCCAGCCCCAGCATCACGTTGCGCGCCATGGGAGGGGCGGCATAGATCGCCGAGGCGATCAGCCCGACCACCGGGCCAAAGCCGAACAGCAAGAGCAATGGTGTGAGATAGGCGAAGGTCGGCACGGTCTGCATCACATCGAGCACCGCTTGCACGACGGATTTCACCCGTGGCACCTCATTGGCCAGAATACCAATCGCGCCGCCAAGGATCAGCGCCAGCGGGACCGAGACCGCCACCAGCGCCAGCGTGTTCATGCTTTGTGGCCAATAACCCGAGGACAGCACAAAGCTCAGCCCCAGAAAGCCCAGCGCCGCCATCGGCAAGCCGCCGATATACCAGCCCAGCGCCGTCACCAGCCCGATCACGATGGGCCAGGGTGTCGCGCCCAGCGCCGCATTCGCCCAGTTCATCGGATAGCGCATCAACTCGGAAAACAGCCGTGCAACCGGCTTGATCCCTTCCAGAAACCATTTCAACCCGGCCCCGACCCAGTCCGTCGCGGGCAGCACCCATTCCGCAGGCCAAATCACCAGCCAAGGCACCAACGGCTCCAGCACCAGACACAGCGCGCCGACCAGCAGCGTGATCAGAGCCACTTGCGTACCCCTGGTCAGATGGGTCAATGCGTGTGGGGTAAGCTGTTCATCGGCACTCATGCCTCGTCCACCTGCAGGGCAGCAGCCAGATCGGACGGATGGACAATGCCGACAACTTCGCCGCTGCTGTCGCGCACCGGCACCGGCTCATAGAGGTTCATGCATTTGGCAAGGGCGGCATCCAGCGTCATGCCGGTCTGCAGTCCTGGATCGTCGGGGCCGAACTGCGTCTCCCCTTCCCGCATGACCGAGGACACGATGGCATGCTGGCCCTTGGCCACATCCTTGGAGAATTCGCGGACGTAATCGTCAACCGGATGCAGCACAATCTCGGTCGGGGTGCCGATCTGTACGATCTTGCCATCGCGCATGATTGCGATGCGGTCGGCCAGTTTCAAGGCTTCGGCGATGTCGTGGGTGATGAACACGATGGATTTCTTCAGCGTCGCCTGAATGTTGAGGAATTCGTCCTGCAATTGCCGCCGGATCAGCGGGTCCAGCGCCGAAAACGGCTCGTCCAGAAACCAGATATCGGGGTTCACCGCCAGCGAGCGGGCGATGCCGACGCGCTGCCGCTGCCCGCCTGAGAGCTGGCGCGGGAAGCTGTCCTCGCGCCCCTCAAGCCCGACCAGAGAGATCACCTCGCGCGCGCGTTCCGTGCGTTCTGCGCGGCTGATCCCCTGCACCCGCAGCGGATAGGCCACATTTTCGGTCACGGTCATGTGCGGGAACAGCCCGAAATGCTGGAACACCATGCCCAGCTTCTGGCGGCGCAATGCGGTCAGGCGTTTCTTGCTGGCACCGCGCACATCTTCGCCATCGATGCGGATTTCCCCGCCCGTGCCGGACAAAAGCTGCGAAATGCAGCGAATAAGGGTGGATTTGCCAGAGCCCGACAAGCCCATGATGACAAAGAGCTCGCCGTCGTGAACCTCGAAATTGGCGTCCTGAACTGCCGGGATCATGCCAGCGTCACGCAGCAAGTCAGCTGCCTTGTCCGCATCATTGCCTGACCGAGCCAACGCGTCGGTCAGGGCCTTTTCTGCGCCATCGCCAAACACCTGCCAGAGTTTCCGGCAGGCGATGGCTGGCGTGTTTGCTTCTGTCACCTGTTGCGGCTCACTTGGTGGCCGCGTCAACGACGGGGCGCCACTTGTCCTCGTTCCCGGTCATCCAGGTGGCGACCACCTCTTCGACGGCACCGCCATCGACATCGATCGCGCCCATCATCGGCTGCTGGTCTTCGACCGCCAGCTCATAATTGGACAGAATCTCATAGGCGGCGGGCCATTTATCCGCGAATCCGGACCAACCGGCCTTGAAGATACGCGAGGGCGCGAAATCGCAGTCATTGACCGCGTTTGGGTTGGGTCCCCAGGCCGGATCGTTGAAACACGCCTCTTCGCCCGCAGGCAGGTCGACGAACTGCACGTCATAGGCCGACATCGCCCAATGCGGCTGCCAGAAGGTGATCAGCAGCGGTGATTTGCGCTCGGTCGAGGCGCGCAGTTCCGCGATCAGCGCCCCTTCGGAGCCAGCGGGAACAGCCTTGAACGGCAGATCCAGACCGGTCATGCGATCGGCACCGGGCGTGCCCCAATCCGCCGGGTAATCCACAAGGCGGCCGCCGGGCAGCGTTTCGGCGGTGGCGAAGACCTGCGCGCACTCCTGCAGCGCCTCCCAGGCAGGCAGGCCGGGACACAGCTCGGCCACATGGGCCGGGTAAGCGATGCCTTCCTTGGCATCGAGGCCCAGATCCCCGATCTCTACCACAGTGCCCTCGTCCACCTTCTTGGCGTATTCGTCGGACACATTCGAGGACCAGATTTCCAGCGTGGCGTGGATGTCACCATCGGCCAGCGCCTGAAACTGGTTCATCATCCCGGCAGTGACATATTCCACATTGTACCCTGCGGCCTTGAGCATCTCGCCCGCCACATGGGTTGTTACATGCTGGCCGGTCCATTCGTTGACGGCGAGTTTGATCGGCTCGTCCACAGCCCCCATATCCGCGGCCTGCGCCAAACCGGCCACGGCACTCAGAACGATCCCCAAGCTGGCTGTCTTCATCTGCACTTCTCCCTGTTATGCGTCTGTTGCGCGCGCTGCCAGCATCGTCTGATTCCGGGCCGGTGTCACGCGGCACAACCTGTGCGCAGTTTTCTTGATTGAGCAGTCAATTATCAAACAGGTCGTTTTGTTTTTGTCGAGTAAAAAATGGCGCTCCTGGTGAACTGATGTGCGTGTTCAGCCACGGACCTGCTGGAACCGCTGCTTCCAGGTGACGCATCGTTGCGCATCCCGCGTCTCATAGGCTTTCAGCGCCGCGGCAGGGGTTTGATCGAACCGGGCCTCGGCATCCTCGGCAAGAGCCGTCAGGCGCATCGAATACCACGCGGTGACACCGCCACGCGGAGGTGCCTCAAACACCGGGAACTCCGGGTCGCCACCGGCATCGCTTAACCATGTATTCGCAAGCGACGGGTTCAACACCATCGCACGCGCAAGACTGACGGCATCTGCGCCGCCGCCCTGTATTGCCGCCACCGCCTGTTGCCTCGTCTCAAACCCGCCGGTCAGCATGATCGGGATGGAGGTGAGCCTTTTGGCCTGGCGCGCAAAACCGAGGAAATACGGACCAGAGGATGACAGGCCATCCGAACTGGACGCCGCACCGGGAAAATACGTGCCTCCGCTCACGTCGATCAGATCAACCGAGGTTCTATCGAGCAGCCGCACGACCTTTAGTGCGTCATCCTCGGTCAGACCACCGACAAGCTTGTCGGTGGCGTTGATCTTGATGCCCACGGGAAAGGAGGCCCCCACGGCCTGACGCACGGCTGCAATAGTCTCGTTAATGATCCGAAAGCGCCCGGAAATTGACCCGCCATAGGTATCCGTCCGGTGATTGAACAGGGGCGACAGGAACTGGCTGAACAGGAACCCGTGGCCGGCGTGAATCTGAACGCCGCCAAATCCAGCCTCTTGCGCAATGACGGCGGCGCGGGCATAGGCCTCTGGCAAGGCCTCGATGTCGGCGCGCGTCATGCCTTCGCATTTCAGGCCCCCGACATTCAGCGGTGACGGCCCTTTGGGCTGGCTGATCGGCCCATGTGACAAGGCGCCGGCATGGCCCAGTTGCGGCCACAGACCCGCACCATTGACCGCCCCCCGCGTCGCAAGAGATTTCAGCGCGGCCAGATCCGGCGCGGGCGACAGCACGAGATTGCCCGGTTTCTCAGGGTAGCGCGGGCTTGTCTGCACCTCGCCAATCAGCGACAGCGCCGCCCCCCCCTCTGCCCAACGTTCATAAAGCCGCGCCTGGGCCTGCGTCGGGTTTCCCGCGCCATCCCCCAGGCTGTCGGACATCGCGGACTTGATCAGGCGGTTCTTCAACCGGGCACCGCAAGGCAGACCCAGAGGCTTTCCCAGCACAGCCCGTGCCTGTTCGTCGGTTTTGCTCATGTCAGTCTCCATCAGGTCCTCCTCCATCGGGATATTTCGATATATCGGTTTTCTCGGACATGCTTTGCCTCGGCGCGGGGTACAGCGGTTTTAAGACTTCAGAAGTTCATCCTGAACAGCCGACAGAAAGGCCCGAATGTTCGTTTCGTTGCGGCGGTAGAAGGTCCATTGACCATGACGTTCGGCACTGACAAATCCCGCCTGTTTCAGCAGCCCCATGTAATTCGATATGGTGGATTGAGACAGCTGCGCCTTTTCCTGAATATAGGCCACACAGACCCCGTCCAGATCAGCATGCTCGGGCAACGCAGGTGGAAAATTGGACCGGTCCTTGAGCCATTCCAGAATCTTCCGCCGCATCGGGTTGTTCAGTGCCGCTATTGATTTTTCAACATCCATATATATCGAGATATCTCGATATAATGCTATTTGTCAAGCGATGCCCTGCGCCCTGGCTTTGCCATCATTCGCGATCCCATGCCGGACGGGATCAAACAACTGCGTCATTTGCCAGAAAACGCTTGCGGCAGATGGCGGTCGGGCTAGGGTTTCGGACATGTTCCCGCGTCTTCTTGTGATCCTGTTTCTGGTTGTGGCCTGCGGTCGTCCCCTGACCGAAACCGAAATGGATTTTGCCGGACGTATTCACGGCGATGCGCTTGACCTGAACAGGGTGCGGGTGGTTGAAGGCGCACCGGTCGGCAGCGTCACGTTCCGCCGCAAGCCGCGTCCGCGCGTGACCTGCCGCGAGCGCATTCTGCCCCCCGTCAAGGACGAGCTTGTCACCTCGAAGCCCGCCGCCGTTGCCCTGTTCAACCATGTCCTGTTCACGCGCGACTGGTACCTGGAGGACTACACACCGGAATTTCCCGATCACCTGGCTCTGGTGCAGGCGATGCTGTTTGCCCATGAGCTGACCCATGTCTGGCAATGGCAGAACCGCCGCACAACCGGTTACCACCCGCTGCGCGCAGCGGCAGAACATGGCGGAGCGGATGACCCCTATCTGTTCGATCTGGAAAAGACACCCGAATTTCTGGATTACGGTTTCGAACAGCAGGGCGCCATTGTTGAAGAATATGTCTGCTGCCGCGCCTTGGACCCGGACGCGGCACGCACAAAGCGCCTGCACCGGATGCTCAGCGCCGCCTTCCCGGTTTCAACCCTGCCAAAGACACGAGAAAGCGATGTTTACCTGCCCTGGGACGGGGTCGAGATCGACGGGATTTGCGACTAACTGCCGACCTGTATGCTTTCCAGATAGGCCAGCAAGGCCGCCAGCGGGCGGGGTGTTGGCGTCAGTGTGCCCTCCACGTCGACCGGGACCGTCTCGCCCTCCAGCAAGGCTCCGAATTCGGGCATCACACTGGCCGGTGCCTTGCCCCTTCCATACCCGTCAATCTGGGACAGGACTTGCACACGGGGAAACACGCCGCCATTTCGCTCCGCGATGCGGGTCAGATCGGGCGCGCGCCGGCCATTCGTCAGCGGGCCGCCCTTGGCGTCACCGCCATGACAAACCGCGCAGTTTTCCGCAAACAGCACCGCGCCCTCTGCCGCGTCCGGCATCGCGACTTCGGCGGAACATGCGGTCAGGGCAATGCCCGCCGAGACCGCCATCATGACTTTTGCTCTCATGCCCAAACAGGCTCCTTTATCCGGTCTGCAACGTCTCAAGATAGGCCAATAGATCGACAATCGGCGCGCTTGTCAGGATCGGCTGACCCGAGGGGGTCTTGGTGGCCTTGTCCTCACCCTCGAAGAAATCGCCATAGACCGGCATCGGGCTGCCATGGCTGACCAGAGGATCACGCCCGTCGATACGGCGCACCACACGCTCGGTCGGAAACACGCCATCCTTCGACAACGCGCTTAGATCCGCAGGTTTTATCATCAGGACGCCAGCCATGGGCCCCTGCCCGGTCGCGTCGATCCCATGGCAGGTCGCGCAGTGTTTCACATAGAGCGCCTCGCCATTTTCGGCATCCTGCGCCACAGCGGGCAGCGCCACGGTCAACAACAGACAGATCAACGGTGCTTTCATCGGTCTCTCTCCGCACGGGAAATTCCACATCGGAACGCTTGCCCGCGCGGGCCGGTGGCGCAATGATCCAGATCAACCCATGAACCGACCCGAGGACCGGACCCGATGACACAATACGCCCTGATCATGCTGGCCGCCGGGATCGGCATACCGGTTCTTGCCGCGTTGAACGCAGCGCTTGGCAAGCTTATCGGCTCGCCCACCGCTGCTGGCGTTGTTCTGTTTGCCATTGCCTTTGCGGCTTCTGCGCTGGCCATGATGATCTTCCCCGGCCCGCAGGCCTTGGGAAAACTGGGCGGCGCGCCGAAACACCTGTTCCTGGCGGGTCTTTTGGTGGCGTTCTATGTGCTGTCGATCACCCATGTCGCGCCGCATTTCGGGGTTGGAAATGCGGTGTTCTTCGTGCTGATCGGTCAGTTGATCTCAGCCGCCGCGATCGACCATTACGGGTTGTTCGGCGCGCAGGTCAGCCCGCTGAACCTGACCCGCGCGGCGGGTATTGCGGTCATGGCGGCAGGCGTTGCGATCACTCAACTGGCGTGATCGCGCCATCCTCGAGGCGCAGCACCCGGTCCATCCGCGCAGCCAGCTCCAGGTTATGGGTCGCAATCAGGGCCGACATCCCGGTCCCCGTCACCAGATCCATCAATGCGCCAAAGACCTGATCCGACGTGCCGGGATCAAGATTTCCCGTCGGTTCATCCGCCAGCAGAAGCCGTGGCGCATTGGCCAGCGCCCGGCAGAAGGCCACCCGTTGTTGCTCGCCGCCCGACAACGCCGCAGGCCGGTGATCGGCGCGCTCGGCAACGCCAACCCGTGCCAGCAGGTCCGTGGCGCGCGCCTGTGCCTCTGCCTCGCTGGCACCATTGGCCAGTTGCGGCAGGGCGACATTCTCAAGCGCGGTGAATTCGGGCAGAAGATGGTGGAACTGATAGACAAAGCCCACATCGCGCCGCCGCGTTGCAGTGCGCCTGCGGTCGCTCCTGCCGCTCATGTCCTGCCCAGAGATGCGGACGATCCCGCTGTCGGGTGTATCCAGCAGGCCCGCGATATGCAGCAGGGTGGATTTGCCCGCCCCCGACGGCGCCACAAGCGCCACCACCTCACCGGCCGCTATCTCAAGATCAGCACCCCGCAGCACGGTCACCTCGCCCGGCGTGCCGCGTTTGTAGGATTTGGTCAGCCCCGACAGGCTCAGCACCGGATCACTCATAGCGCAACGCCTCAACCGGGTTCATCCGCGCCGCGCGGCGGGCGGGAAAATAAGTGACAAAAAACGACAGACCCAGCGACAGACCCACCGCCTTGAGCACATCCGACAGGTGCAACTCGGCGGGCAGCGCGTAAATGCCCCTTATTGCCGGGTCCCAGACCCCGCCGCCCATCGCGTAGTTCACAAACGAGAAGATCGGATCGATATAGATCGCAAACAGGCAGCCCAGCGCCACGCCCAGCGCGGTGCCGATCAGCCCGGTGAACGCACCGCAGATGAAGAACACACGCAGGACCGAACCCTCGCTCAACCCGATAGTGCGCAGGATGCCGATGTCGCGCCCCTTGTTCTTGACCAGCATGATCAGGCCGGAAACGATGTTCATGGCCGCGATCAGGACAAGGATCGACAGGATAATGAACATCACGTTGTCCTCAACCTCCAGCGCTCGCAGGAACCCGCCCGAGGCGTCCTGCCAGGTCCAGGCACGGGCCGCATCCCCGGCAGCGACCAGGATCGGAATCACCACCTTGTCGAGCGCTTCGGGTTCCTCGACCATCACTTCAATTTCGTCGGCCACCCCTTCGCGGTTAAAGAAACTCTGCGCCTCGACGAAGGGCATGTAGATGCGGGTATTGTCGATATCGTAACGCCCGGCGCTGAAGATATAGACCACCTCATAGGCATTGACGCGGGGCGAGGTGCCAAAAGCGGTCTTGGCCCCATCGGGCGAGATCAGCTTGACCCGGTCGCCGACGCTGGCCCCGATCGTGCGCGCAACGCCCGAGCCGATGGCAATGCCCTCGCCAAACCGCGCCAGATCGCCATAAGAAGCCTCGCCATCCGTGATACCCGGCAGGCTGGCAAGATCCCCGGCCGAGATGCCCAGAACCTGCACCCCGGCATTGCGCCCCTGCTGCGAGATCATCACCTGCCCGCGCACCAGCGGCGCAGCCCGTGTCACACCCGGCACCTGTGCCACCTTCCCGGCCATGGCATCATAATCCGGGATGGTCCGGTCCACCCGCCCCTGCGCATCCATTTCGCCGACGCTGTAAACCGTCACATGCGCGTTGGCGCCCAGAATGGTGCCCACGAACTCGGACCGGAAGCCCGAGCGCACAGCAAGCGTGGCAATCAGCGCAAAGACCGCCAGCGTGATCCCGATCAGGCTGATCCAGGTCATGACGCTGACGCCCCCCTCGGCGCGGCGCGCACGCAGGTAGCGCCACGCGATCTTCCATTCGAACGGGGCAAAAGGAGCCGGTTGGGCGGCCATCATCGAGATCCTCGAAACAAAGTCGGCGCAACCTGCGTTGTCAGCCGAGCGGGGTCAAGCCGCGATGGGTCGCGGTGGCCATAAGTGGGCGACGATCACCTGCCGATGGCGTCATTCCGCGCAGCTATATCCGGGCAGATCATCGCAGAGCGTCGGAGCCTGCGCCTCAATGCCGCGAAGTTTGCGTTTGCGGCGGTTGCGGCGCAGCTCTTTCCATATCCGGTAAGGAATCGGCCCCTTGGAGGCTTTGCTGCTGTCCTGCCGCTCACGTTGGCTGCTCTCGGGCGGCCCTGCGCTCGCGGGCGAGGCACAGCACATCTGCTGCACCGCCACAGCGGGGAAAAGCTGGACCGGGTCTATGCCCACCCGCACCCGGAACAGGAAATCATCCAGCGTGTCACAATAGCTCTGACTGTCCGCCAGCAATTGCCGGGCTGCGGCAGAAGAGACTGCATAACAAGCGGCGCTCGGCACCGGTTCGAGGATTGCACGCAGATGCCAGCCGCCCATGTCGGCATCCATGCCGTAGCGGCGGGCCGCATTGAACCCATCAAGCTTGATGACGCCAAAGCGGCCGCAATCCAGCGCGCCCAACAGGTGTGGGAAGGCCGTCGACACAAGGATGTCATCTTCGCAGATGATGCCCGCGCCGCCGTCATCCAGATCGGCAATCCGGTGCCAGACCGAACGATGACTTTCAAACACCGCCTGTTCAGAGCGTTTCAACTCCCAGCGGTCTCGCCAACTGTGCGGGGCATAACCCGGCGCGGCAAATCCGGGATCGCGTGCATCGGTGGCGCTGATCCGGGTCAGGCTTTGCTCCAGCCCGACCTTGGCGAATTCCGCGCGCAGTGCCGAAAACCTCTCGGGGGATCTGTCGAGATTGATGACATGGATCTGCATCACGCCCCTTTCAAATAATCCCATTTACGCCAGGGCTGCATACGCCTGCGCATGGTGATTTTCAGGCTGTGCAACGCTGCCCGCCGCATAATGTCATTGCCCTTGGCCGCCCGCAGCGCCGCACGGCACATGGAGACCGGCAATTGCCCGGTACGATACCAGTTCAGCGTCGTATCGCTGTCTATCTTGCCGCAGCCCGCCATCTGGCCAAAGTACCGGCTCCAGACCTCGGCATAGTCCCTGGCAACGCCCAGCACATTTGCCGAGACCCCGCGCGCGCTGAACTTGGAGACCGGTAGCTTGGTCCCCGCGCCCGAATGCCCCTCCATCAGCATACGGAACACGAAATCGTAATCCGACGCCACGCGATAGGACAGGTCATGACCGCCAAGCGCCAGAAACACGTCGCGCCGCACCAGCATCGAGTTGTGGCAGAACGGCATGCGCTGCAGGAAGGCCGACAGGTTTGTGCGGCTGTGGTTCCTGGTGCTGCCATCGCCAAGCGTCTGCAGCGTGCCACCGTAGACGAAATCCGGCCTGTCGGACTGCACGATTGCCGCCAGTTCCCGCAGGATGTCATCGCTGGCCAGCGAATCGTCGGAGTTCAGAAAGATCACATAGTCGCCGCTGGCCAACCCGACCGCCTTGTTCATCGCGTCATAAAGGCCCGAATCGGCATCGCTTTGGCAGATGATCGGAATGGCCGTGGCATCGGCGGAAAACTCGGCCTGCCACGCCTGTAGCAATGACTGGGTGCCATCGGTCGAGGCCCCGTCCCAGATCACATGTTCAAGCCCGCGAAAGCTCTGGGCCTGCACGCAATCCAGCGCCGCGCGCATCGTCTCACTGCGCCCGGCCTCGATGAGGTTCCGGGTGACCGTGATGACCGATATCAGCGGCTTGGACATGCCTGCGCGCTCATCCCAGCCGGGGTTGAAGATGCGGGGCGTAGATCTGCGCCACTTTCTTGACCGCCGCTTCCGGGCTCAGTTCCTCGCTTTCGCCGGTGCGGCGGCTGGTCAGTTCGACCACGCCGTTCTTGAGCCCGCGCGGACCCACAGTGATGCGCCACGGCAGACCGATCAGGTCCATGGTGGCAAATTTGCCCCCGGCACGTTCTTTGCGGTCGTCATAAAGTGGCTCAAGACCCAGAGCGGTCAGTGCGGCATAAAGCGCATCACAAGCCGCATCGGCTTCTTCGTCGCCCTGTTTCAGGTTCACGATACCGCAATGGAACGGTGTCACGCCCTCGGGCCAGATGATGCCCTTGTCGTCGTGGCTGGCCTCGATAATGGCACCGACCAGACGGCTGACGCCGATCCCGTGGCTGCCCATATGCACGGGCGTAGGCTTGCCGTCAGGGCCTTGCACGGTGGCCCCCAGTGGCTCGGAATATTTGGTTCCGAAATAAAAGATCTGCCCCACCTCGATCCCCCGCGCCACGCGGCGGCGGTCTTCGGGCACCTCGTTGAACAGCGCCTCGTCGTGGGTCTCGTCGGTGCGCGCGTATTTCGAGGTGAACTCCTCCAGCACGCCGCGACATTGCGCGTGATCGTCATAGTCGATCTCGCGATCGCCGAATGTCAGATCGGTCACGGCGCTGTCATAGAACACCTCCGACTCGCCGGTCTCGGCCAGCACCAGGAATTCGTGGGTGTCATCGCCACCAATCGGGCCACTATCAGCCCGCATCGGGATCGCCTGCAGGCCCATCCGCTCGTAGGTGCGCAGATAGCTGACCAGATGGCGGTTATAGGCGTGCAGCGCGTCCTCTTTGGTCAGGTCGAAATTATAGCCATCCTTCATGTAGAACTCGCGCCCCCGCATCACGCCGAAACGCGGGCGGATTTCATCGCGGAACTTCCACTGGATCTGGTAGAGCGTCAGCGGCAGGTCCTTGTAGCTGCTGACATGGCTGCGGAAGATGTCGGTCACCAGTTCCTCGGCGGTGGGGGTGAACAGCATGTCGCGGTCATGCCGGTCCTTCATGCGCAGCATTTCCTGACCATAGGCCTCATAGCGCCCGCTCTCGCGCCACAGATCGGCGGATTGCATCACCGGCATCTGGATGGCGATATGCCCGGCCCGCGCCTGTTCCTCATGCACGATGTTCTCGATCTTGCGCAGCACCTTGAACCCCAGCGGCAGCCAAGAATAAATGCCAGCGCTGGCCTGTTTGATCATGCCCGCGCGCAGCATCAGCCGGTGACTGACGATCTGGGCCTCGGAGGGGTTTTCCTTGAGAACGGGCAGAAAGTAACGGCTGAGGCGCATGGATTAACCCTAAAGGTGAGATTTCAACAAAAAGGTGATTATTCCAAAGCGTCGGCGGGGGCAATCCGTGTCTGTTGTGCGTTGCGACCTCCGGAGCGTCGCAATTGGGATTGACCGATCGCATTTCAATCCTGAACTCTGGCACGATGCAGGCGGTGCGGAGGACATGATGACCGAAACGATACGGGAACCGGCGCGCGACATTCCGGTGGTGCATCGCACCGAGGTTCTGGTTGTGGGCTCGGGCCCCGGCGGTCTGGCCGCAGCCCTTGCCGCCGCGCGTGCGGGCGCCGAGGTCACCCTGCTGGAACGGTTCGGCTGTTTCGGCGGCAATATCACTGCGGTAGGCGTAGAAGGTTTCGCCTGGTACCGGCACGAGAAAACCGTCGAGGCGGGCGGGATCGGATGGGAGTTCGAGCAGCGCGCCAAGCAGATGGGCGCCGCTGTTCCTGAATCACAATCGCTCAGCTACGAGCTGGACAGCGAAGGCTTCAAGCTGGTGGCCGACAAGCTGGTGCAGGAGGCGGGCATTCACCCGATGATGCACCGGCAGTTCGTGGCCCCGATCATGGAGGGCGACCGCCTCACCGGCGTGATCGTGGAATCCAAGGCCGGGCGCGAGGCCATCCTGGCGCAGGTCATCATTGATGCCACCGGGGATGCGGATGTGGCGCATCGCGCCGGCGCGCCGACCTACAAGACCGAGCGCGAACAGATGATGGCCGCCTCGGTCATGTTCCATCTGGCAGGCGTCGACAAGCGCGCCTTCATGGAGGGGATCAAATCCGACCCGCAGACCTACAGGGATTGGGGCGGGGGCGGCGAATGGGTGATCGAGACCAGCGGCAAAGAGGACGACATGTTCTCGCCCTTCATCAAGAAGCCCTTCGATCAGGCGATCAAAGCGGGGCTGATCCCCGCGCATCTCAACACCATCGCCGGCACCTGGGGCGCGCTGCACGACACTGGCGAGTTGACCTATATGAACCTGATCCACCTCGACGAAGTGGATGGCACCGACCCCGACAGCCTGACGGCGGGCGAGATCGAGGGGCGGCATCAGTCAATGCTGGCCATCGAGGCCTTGCGCCGCTTCATGCCTGGCTGCGAAAACGCCCGCCTGCGCAATTTCGGCATGACCATCGGCGTGCGCGACACCCGCAAGATAGATGCGGCCTATAACATGACCGAGACGGATGTGCGCCATGAAGGCCGGTTCGAGGACACGATCGGCATCTATCCCGAATTCATCGACGGCTACGGCATCCTGATCCTGCCCACCACTGGGCGCTACATGCAGATCCCCTATCGCTCGATGCTGCCCAAAGGCATCAACGGCCTGCTGGTCGCGGGCCGTTCCACCGGTGGCGACCGGATCGCGCATGCGGCCACCCGCAACATGTCCTGCTGCGCCGTCGCCGGACAAGGCGCGGGCGTTGCCGCTGCACTGTCGCTGAAAAGCAACCGCGAATTGGACAAGATCGACCTGACCGCCGTTCAGGCCGAATTGCACCGGCAGGAGGTGCGGACCCACTGACCGGCCCCACCCGGCGCGGTGCTGCCATGCCCCTGCGACCCGATACCGTAACGAAACAAGCAACATACTCTTGATCGCGAACGTTCCATGGGCGATGAGTGTGGCAAGCGGAAAGAGGTCCCATGTCATTGCCAGTTTCAACTCAATTTCGGTATTGGGGCATCGCCGCGGTGGTGTTCATCCTGATCATGTGGGCCCTGGGCGACGTGCTGTTGCCCTTTGTCATTGGAGCGGCCATCGCCTATTTCCTTGATCCGGTCGCGGACCGTCTGGAGCGGCTGGGCCTGTCGCGCATTGGCGCGACCGCCCTGATCACCGTGGTATCGATCCTGCTGTTTGCCGTGCTTCTGGTGATGGTGGTGCCCGCGCTGATCACCCAGCTGGTCGACCTGATCAACATCCTGCCGCAGCTCTATCAGGATCTGCGCAGCTTCGTTCACGAGAAATTCCCGTCCTTGCTGGATCGCAACTCCAACATGCACCAGTTGCTTGTCGCTATCGGCGATACGCTGAAATCCAAGGCGGGTGCCTTTGTGCAGACGATCGTCGAATCGGCAGCCTCGGCGATCAATGTCGTGGTTGTGGTGGTCGTCTCACCGGTGGTGGCGGTCTATCTGCTGCTCGACTGGGACCGGATGATGGCGCGTCTGGACGAGTTGCTGCCGCGCGAGCACGCGCCTGTCATTCGGCACCTGGCGGGCGAAATCAACGCTGTGCTGTCGGCGTTCGTGCGTGGCATGGGGACGGTCTGCCTGATCCTGGGCAGCTATTATTCCATCGCGCTGATGATCGTCGGGCTGCAATTCGGCCTGCTGGTCGGCGCGATTGCCGGGCTGGTCACCTTCATTCCCTACCTGGGTGCGCTGATCGGCGGGTCTCTGGCCATCGGGCTGGCGCTGTTCCAGTTCTGGGGCGACTGGGTCTCGGTCGGGCTGGTGGCTGCGATCTTCTCCGTCGGGCAGATGGTCGAGGGCAATTTCCTCACCCCAAAGCTGGTCGGTGGGTCGGTGGGCCTGCACCCGGTCTGGCTGATCCTGGCCTTGTCGGTCTTTGGCGTGCTCTTCGGGTTCGTCGGCATGCTGGTTGCCGTCCCGATGGCGGCAGCCCTGGGCGTACTGGCCCGGTTTGCCACCGCCAAATACCTCGACAGCAGATTGTACAGCGGACAGAGCGAACAGGACGCGCCGTAAACATGGCCGAACAACTCAGCTTCGAGTTGCCATCAAAAACCGCGCGCGGACGCGAGGATTTCTTTGTGTCGCCCTCCAACGCCATGGCTGTGGCGCTGCTCTCGGCTTCGACATGGCCCGGCGGCAAGCTTGTTCTCACCGGCCCGGAGGGTTCAGGCAAAACCCACCTCGTCCATGTCTGGGCAGCCGAGACCGGCGCACGTATCGTCCCGGCCATGGCGCTGACCTCGGAAGACTTGCTGGACCTGTCCAGCAGCCCCCTCGCGGTCGAAGACGTACCGCAGATCGCAATGGACGACGCCGCACAGGATGCGATGTTTCACCTGCACAATCTGACGCTGGCCAATGGCCACCCGTTGCTGATGACGGGTCGTGCCGCGCCGTCCTTCTGGGCGCTATCGCTGCCGGATCTGCAAAGCCGGGCACAGGGCGCCCAGCACGTGGCGCTTGAGCCCCCCGATGACGAGTTGCTGGGCGCGGTGATCGCCAAGCTGTTCTACGACCGGCAACTCAATCCGCGCCCCGATCTGATCCGCTATCTGGTGCGCCACATGGACCGCCGCTTTGACGCCGCCGCGCGCATGGTCGACCGGCTTGACCAGATTGCGTTGGCCGAAAAGCGCGAGATCACCCGCGCGTTGGCGGCCCGGCTGATGGCGGAAGAGGTCGATCTGGCCACCGCCGGGAGTTGACCGATGAGACATGGCCCCACATCCTCTCAACAGCGATAGGCACGATATGGACCAGCACACACATTCCGCACCGGATTGGGGGTCGTTCGGACAACCACTGTTCAACGACCCCGACGCGCGGGCGCTATCGCGTGTCGGCGTGGTCGACGTGGGCTCGAACTCGGTCCGGCTGGTCGTCTTTGACGGGGCCGCGCGGTCTCCGGCCTATTTCTACAACGAAAAGCTCATGTGTGCGCTGGGGGCCGGGCTGTCCGAGACCGGCAAACTCAACCCCAAGGGTCGCGAGCGGGCGCTGGCCGCGCTGCATCGGTTTCAGCATCTGGCCGACGGGCTGGACCTGCCCCCTTTGCGCGTCGTCGCCACCGCCGCCGTGCGCGAGGCCAAGGACGGGCCCGAGTTCTGCGCCGAGGTCAAGAAAAAGACCGGGCTGACCATTCAGGTGATCGATGGCAACGAAGAGGCGCGGCTGTCGGCGCAGGGCGTGCTGCTGGGCTGGCCTGGCGCCTATGGGCTGATCTGCGATATTGGCGGCTCGTCCATGGAACTGGCCGAAATCTCCGATGGTCAGGTCGGCAAGCGCCTGACCTCGCCGCTGGGTCCGCTGAAGCTGCGCGATATCTCCGGCGGCAGGCGCGGGCGCAAGACCCAGATCAAGACAGTGATGGAGGACCTGCGCGACCAGTTGGGGCCGCAACGTGACCGGCTGTTTCTTGTCGGTGGCAGTTGGCGCGCGATTGCGCGACTGGACATGCTGCGCCGGGGCTATCCGCTGGCGGTGCTGCATGAATACCGGATGACCGCCTCTGACATCCGCAAGACGGTGAAATTCATCGAAGCGGGCGACCCGGACGAATTGCGCAGCGCGGCGGGCGTTTCCGGCTCGCGCATGGCGCTGGTGCCTTATGCGATGGATGTATTGACCCGCCTGATCCGCACCTTCAAGCCCAAGGACATCGCCGTGTCCAGCTATGGCATCCGCGAAGGATTGCTCTATGAACAGATGTCGCAGAAGCTGCGCGACCGCGATCCGCTGATCGAAGCCTGCCGCTTTGCCGAAGCCAAGGATGCCCGCCTGCCGGAATTCGGCAGGCAGCTTTTCGACTTCGTCATGCCGCTGTTCAAATCGCAACCCGCCCATGTCAAACGCCTGGTCAAAGCGGCCTGCCTGTTGCATGACGTCAGTTGGCGCGCCCATCCCGATTACCGGGCCGAGGTCTGTTTCGATTACGTCACCCGCGCCAATCTGGGAGGCCTGAAACATTCCGAACGGGTCTTTCTGGGCCTTGCCCTGCAGCACCGCTATCGCAACAAGCGCGAAGGCAACCGGTTCGAGCCGCTTTATGAGCTGCTGGACGAAAAGGGCCAGAAACAGGCCGAGATTCTGGGCAAGGCGATGCGCTTTGGCGCGATGATGTGGATGCGCGAGGACTCCAAGATCGGCAAGCTGAACTGGTTCCCCAAAAAGCGCGTGCTGGAGCTGCGGATGCCTGCCTCGGCCCGCCCGCTGTTCAGCGAAGTGGCCGAAGCGCGGCTGAATTCGCTCAGCTCTGCGCTTGAGGCTGAAACCAGGATGCTGATCCGCGACTGATTCCGCGTTTCAGATTTCGGTGCCTTCGAGGTTGGGTTCTGCGTCCTGTTCGGGCGTCTCAGGTTCCGGATCGGGGTTCAACTCGGGCTTGCGTCGAATGATGATATCGCCGTTGGGCAGGATCTCGGGCGCCTCATAGACGCTCCAATCCTTCACCTCCTGCGCCATATCGGCAAAGGCGGGCCCCATCTCTTCGAAGAAGCTCAGCATCGAAGGGCCAAGGTCGTCGGCAAGCCCCAGAAGGCTCTGCAGAGTGGGCTCCATCTCCTGCCGCAACCCGTCCAGAAACAGTTCCGCCCCCAGATCCATCAGCGATCGTCCCTCGTCTTCCTGAGCGGAGACCGGTGCCGCAAGACCGGCAGTCAGTGCAATGGCAAGCAACATACGCATGCCGCCAGTATAGGCGCGCCAAGGCCGACATTCAAAGATCATATCTCGATATCCAATGTGACCGGGAAATGATCGGATGCGCTCAGCAGCGCATCGCGCAGGTCCGGCACCGACCAGCAATCGACATCGTCAAACGGATGCCAGATGCGCCACGCGGGCCGTCGCATCCGCAAACCGGGCGTGACCATGATGTAATCCAGCAGCGCCCGCAGATAGCGCCCCTGACCAGCCAGATGGAACCGCGCCGTCGTCGGCACGGCACCGGGCCTGAGCTGGCGCGCCTTGTCCGCATGCGGATCATAAAGCCCTGCACCCAGCAGAATTTCGACCGAAGACCGCCCGAACAAGTGCTCAAACTCATCCAGACCCGGCCCGTCATTGAGATCACCCAGAAGGATCACCTCCTGCCCGGCCGCCACATGCGCCTTCACCCTTGCGGCCAGCCAGATCGCCTGCGCCAGTTGTTTGCGCCGGTTGGCGATCGAGGTGCGGATCACCTCGTCGCGGGTTTCCGCCCCATGCGGGGCCTTGAATTTCAGATGCGCGCCGATCATGCGCAATTGCGTGCCCTGAGCGGTCTCAATCGCCAATTCCAGCGGCGGTTTGGAGAACCGCACCAGATCTTCGGTCGCGTCGATATCCAGATCGATGCGAAAGGTCCCGTCAAAGCGCGGCGCGTCACCGCTGCCTTTCTTGCCGGTCTCCGCCCCCAATGGATCATGCCGGGCGCGGAGTTGCGTCGGGTCAAAAAGCAGCGCTATTTCCTGCTGGGTGTCATTGGCAAAGCCGATCAACGCCTTTGTGGTGCGCAGGTCGAAGGCGGCGGCAAATCCCTCCAGCGCCGCAACCGTGCTTTGCCTGCGCCCTGTATCGGGGGCCTCGACCACCATCACCGCATCGGCATCCATGGCGGTCAAAACCTTGGCGATCGCCTCACCCTGCTGTGCGCGGGTCACGCCATAGCGGCCAGAGCGTTCATCATCCAGAAGCAGATTGTCTTCATCGTCAAAGAGAGTGGCGAACCATTCGATGTTATAGGTCGCCAGCCGCATCGCTCAGGCAGCGGCCCGGTTGATCTCGTCCCAGGCGTGGTTGATGTCGATCATCCGTTTCTCGGCCAGTTTCACCGCCTCTTCCGGCACCCCGCGCGCCATCATGGCATCGGGGTGCGTGTCGCGCACCAATTGCCGCCAGACCTTGCGGATCTCGTCGCGTGGCATGTCCGGGGCCACGCCCAGAACCGTATAGGGGTCCTTGGGCGCATCCGGAACAAAGCGTGCCCGCAAGGCGCGGAACTGCTGTTCGGTCTGGCCGAATATGCCGCTGACCTCTTTGAGAAATTCGTTTTCGTTGGGATGATAGAACCCATCCGCCATTGCGATATGGAATAGCCCCTCCATCAGGTCACACAGCGTCGTCGAATCCTCTTCGAACATGCGTTTGATCTTGCGCGCGTAATCCTGATACCCGGCCACGTCGTTGCGGGCGAGGTCGAATACCCGCGCCGCACCCGCTTCGTCTTCGGGCGCGATCTGGAACACCTCGCGAAAGGCGGTGACCTCGTCGCGGGTCACCTGCCCGTCGGCCTTGGCCATCTTGGCACCAAGCGCTACCACCGCAATGGCAAAGGCAACCGACCGCTCGGGCGGCGTGCGCAAGCGCTCGAACACGTCCGACAGGCTTTCGCCTTTGGCAAGTGCGCTCAGCGCCTCGGAAATTCTGGTCCAAAGTGACATGGCAACAGCCTACCGTGGATTTCTGACACTGTCAGGTAAGGGTTTTCGCATCAGTCGCAAGAATTTTCTGCATCAGCACAAGATCGAGCCATTGATCCCATTTGCGCCCCACCTGCGGCATGCGCCCCACCGCGTCAAACCCGAGCGCCTTGTGAAACCCCACTGCGTCCGGATTGGCGCTGCTGATGCCGGCGATCAGCACATGAACGCCCTCGCCAACGGCGATGGCCTCGAGTCGGGTCATCAGCGCCCGCCCGGTGCCACACCCATGCGCGGCAGGCGCAAGCAGGATCGAGTGTTCCATACTGTGCCGATAGCCTGGCCCGTCCCGAAACGGTTTGTAACTGGCATATCCCAGCACCGCGCCCGCCTTTTCGGCCACCAGAAAGCGGGGCCCGCTTTGACGGATCTGTTCTGTCATTTGGGCGCAGTCACGCTCGTCGACCGTGAAAGTGATCAGTGATCCGCGCACCATCTCATTGATCAGCGCAGCGACCGCTGGTGCATCCTTTTCCACCGCCTGCCGAATGATCATTCCAGAACCCGCCGCCCCGAGGGCGTGTCAAAATCCGCAACCATGCCAACCGGACCGGTCTCGACCGCAATCCGATCATCCGGCAGCACGCGTCCCAGATCCGCACGCAAGTCATCCGCTTGCGGGTGGCGGATCGTCAGCCGTCGCAGCGTACACCCGGTCGGGGCGAAACTGCCCCCCGGCATCCGCCCCATCCACTGCAGAACAGACGGGAACATACCGCCAAAAGGCAGGATGCCATCCTTGGGCACCGTCATCTTCCAGCGCAGGTCACCGCGTTCCAACTGGACTATCCGTTGCGAGGGCATTGGCAGCAGCGCCAACTCATCCTCCAGGTCGTCGGAGCGGATGATCCAGTTCGCCAGCCGCGCGGGCCCGCTGAACCGGTCCAGATCCATCCAGCGCGGATGCTCCTGCGGCGCCACCCCCGGCTCAATGGCGATCGCCTCAAGATACAGCCCGCCCTCCAGCCCCATGAGCCGGTTATGGGTGCCATATTTGGCATGCTGCCCGCCGGGGCCAAGCGCGACGCCCAGCGACGCCTCAACGTGCTCCGCGGCCTCTTCGAGGGTAGTGCCCAAAACTGCCAGATGGTCCAAGCGCATACGCCATCCTCCTACGCATCAGGCTACATTTCCCAGACGCGCGCGCAATGCAAAAAGGGGCGCTGATCCGCCCCTTCATCTGATTGCAAATATCGCCGGAGGGATCGCGCAGCAGGCGCGAGGGAGGCAGTCAGCCCCCTGCCCTCTCTCAGTTCCGCGCGTCGGCGATCAGCTTCAGGATATCCTGCGCCGCCTCGGGAATGTTGGTGCCGGGACCAAAGATCGCCTTGACCCCGTGATCGTAGAGGAACTGGTAATCCTGCTGCGGGATCACCCCGCCGCAAATCACGATGATATCGTCGGCACCAGCCGTCTTCAGCGCCTCGACCAGTTGCGGCGCCAGTGTCTTGTGACCGGCGGCCTGGGACGAAATGCCGACCACATGGACGTCGTTGTCCACCGCGTCCTGTGCTGCCTCGTCGGGCGTCTGGAACAGCGGCCCGACATCCACGTCGAACCCGATATCGGCAAAGGCGGTGGCGATCACCTTGGCACCCCGGTCGTGACCGTCCTGGCCCATCTTGACCACCAGCATGCGGGGACGGCGGCCTTCGGCCTCGGCGAAATCCTCGATGGATTTCTGGATCGCGGCAAAGCCCTCGTCGCCCTCATAGGCCGCGCCATAGACGCCGGCGAGCGTTTTTACCTCGGCGCGGTGACGGCCGAATTCCTTTTCCATCGCCATGCTGATCTCTCCCACGGATGCACGCGCCCGCGCGGCTTCAACCGCCGCTGCAAGCAGATTTCCACCGTCCCGCGACACGCGGGTCAATTCGTCAAGCGCCGCCACACAGGCCGCATCGTCGCGGGTGGTGCGGATGCGTTCCAGCCGCGCGATCTGGGCGTCGCGCACGGCCATGTTGTCCACATCGAGAATGTCGATCGGGTCTTCCTGTTCCTTGCGGTATTTGTTGACCCCGACGATCACCTCTTCGCCGCGGTCGATCATCGCCTGACGACGCGCCGCTGATTCCTCGATCCGCAGCTTGGGCATGCCCGAGGCGACGGCTTTGGTCATGCCGCCCATCTCCTCGACCTCCTCCATCAGCGCCCAGGCCTTTTCGACCAGTTCGTTGGTGAGGCTTTCGACGTAATAAGAGCCCGCCAGCGGATCGACCACATCGGTCACGCCGGTTTCCTCTTGCAGAACCAACTGCGTGTTGCGCGCGATCCGGGCCGAGAAATCTGTGGGCAGGGCAATGGCCTCGTCCAACGCGTTGGTGTGCAGGCTTTGTGTGCCGCCCAGCACCGCGCTCATCGCCTCATAGGCGGTGCGGATCACGTTGTTATAGGGGTCCTGTTCCTGCAGCGACACGCCGGAGGTCTGGCAATGGGTCCGCAGCATTTTGGACCGCTCGGACTTCGCACCAAACTCGGTCATCACCCGATGCCAGAGCGTACGCGCGGCGCGCAGTTTGGCGATCTCCATGAAGAAGTTCATGCCGATGGCAAAGAAGAACGACAGCCGTCCGGCGAATTTGTCCACATCCATCCCGGCCTCGGTCGCGGCGCGCACGTATTCGCGCCCGTCGGCCAGCGTATAGGCCAGTTCCTGCACCAGGTTCGCGCCCGCCTCCTGCATGTGATAGCCCGAGATCGAGATCGAATTGAATTTCGGCATCTCGTTGGAGGTATATTCGATAATGTCCGAGATGATCCGCATCGAGGGTTCGGGCGGGTAGATATAGGTGTTGCGCACCATGAATTCTTTCAGAATGTCATTCTGAATGGTGCCCGCCAGCAGCGACTTGTCGTGCCCCTGCTCTTCGCCCGCAACGATGAAACTGGCCAGAATCGGAACAACCGCCCCGTTCATCGTCATCGAAACCGAAACCTTGTCCAACGGGATGCCGTCGAACAGGATCTTCATGTCCTCGACACTGTCGATAGCCACACCGGCCTTGCCGACATCGCCAACCACACGCGGGTGGTCGCTGTCATAGCCCCGATGCGTGGCCAGATCGAAAGCCACCGAAACGCCCTGCTGACCAGCGGCCAGGTTGCGGCGGTAGAATGCGTTGGATTCCTCGGCGGTCGAGAACCCGGCATATTGCCGGATCGTCCACGGACGGCCCGCATACATGGTGGCCTTCACGCCTCGGGTGAATGGCCCGAATCCGGGCAAGTTGCCCATATGGTCAAGTTCTGCGGTGTCTTCGGCGGTATAGAGCGGTTTGACCTCGATCCCCTCGAGCGTCTCGCGGTTCAGGTCATTCAGCGGGCGGCCGCGCAGTTCCTTTTCGGCCAGCGCCCGCCATTCTGCGGTCGTCGTCATCTCGGGGTCCTCTCGTCTTGTCGGAGAATGGCAAAGCAGGCTTTGCCGGATGTATCTTGAACTGTTGCGCGCATCGCGGGAGGGGCCGTGGGTCCCGCGAGGGGCAAGATTTTGGGGGAGGGGTGCAAATCGGCGGTCGCATTCCGCGTCCGCGCCTCTATATTCAATCCAAAGGGAGAGAGTATGAAACGCACGCTGGCGCTTGTTTTTGCAACACTAATTCCCTTCGCGGCCACCGCGACGGACGGCACCGAGCCGGAAGAGACCGGGCTGGTCCGCGCAGCGGAGGACAGCGATCTGAGCGAGTTTCTTTGGGCAAACCGCCCCATTGTTGTCTTTGCCGACACGCAAGCCGACCCTCGGTACCAGCAACAGGTCGACATGCTGACCCGCGAGGCCGCCATGCTGACGGATCGCGATGTGGTGGTGCTGACCGATACCGACCCCGCCAACCCGTCCGCGCTGCGCAAAAAACTGCGCCCACGTGGGTTCCAACTGGTCATCATCGGCAAGGATGGCGGCGTGCGCCTGCGCAAACCCTTTCCGTGGAGCGTGCGCGAAATCAGCCGGTCCATCGACAAGATGCCGCTGCGCCAGCGCGAGCTGCGCGAGCAGCGGGGGTTGAACTGACCCCGCTGGTGGTCTGATCTTGCACGTTGCACGCTCACGTTGCCCTTTGCACCTCGGTCACTCGAACTCGATGATCACGTCATCGACGGCAAGGCTGTCGCCCGCACCGGCGTTGATCTTGGCGACCACGCCCTTCTTTTCGGCGCGCAGGGTGTTTTCCATCTTCATCGCCTCAACGGTGCAGAGCGCCTGCCCCTCCTGCACTTCCTGACCCAGCTCGACATCGACCTTCACGATCAGACCGGGCATCGGGCAGAGCAGCATTTTCGAGGTATCGGGCGGCAGTTTCTCGGGCATCAGCTGCGCCAGTTCCGCCTGACGCGGGGTGCGCACATGCACTTTCATATCCGCGCCCCGGTTTCGGATACGGAACCCGCCCGAGACCTTGCCAACCTTCAGCACCAGCGGTTCGCCATCCACATCCAGCACCGCCAGTTGGTCGCCCGGCGTCCAGTCCGAGGCGACGCGATATTGGCCACCATCCGAGAATGTCACTGTCGATCCGTCGCGGTCAGCGGCGATGACCACATCATACCGCTGGCCCTGCAGGCTCACCGCCCAATCGGTACCGATCTTGCGCTCGTGATTGTCCATACGGCCCGACACGCGGGTCCGGCGAATCTCGGCAACCCGGTGCATGGCGGCGCAGGATGCCGCGATCCGGCGCAGATCACCTTCGGGCAGCGTGACGCCTTCGAATCCCTCGGGGTATTCCTCGGCGATGAAGGCTGTGGTCATGTCGCCCGAGACGAATTTCGGGTGGTCCATCACCGCGCTCAGGAACGGCAGGTTATGCCCGATACCCTCGACCTCGAAACTGTCCAGCGCCACGCGCATCGCCTCGATCGCCGCCTCGCGGGTCGGGGCCCAGGTGCAGAGCTTGGCGATCATCGGGTCGTAATACATGCTGATCTCGCCGCCCTCATAGACGCCGGTATCGTTGCGCACGGCCGCCTCGCCCTCAGGCGCCTCACCCTGCCATTTGTCATTGACCAGCAGCGGCCCCGAGGCGACCTCCTGCGGCGGGCGATACCGGGACAGCCGCCCGATCGAGGGCAGGAATCCGCGATAGGGGTCTTCGGCGTATAGCCGGTTCTCGATGGCCCAGCCGGTCAGGGTGACATCGTCCTGGGTGATGGACAGCGCCTCGCCATTGGCGACGCGGATCATCTGTTCCACCAGGTCGACGCCGGTGATCAGCTCGGTCACCGGGTGTTCCACCTGCAGGCGGGTGTTCATTTCCAGGAAGTAGAAATTCTTGTCACCATCGACGATGAATTCCACGGTCCCGGCGCTGGCATAGCCCACCGCTTGGGCCAGAGCGACAGCCTGTTCGCCCATCGCCTTGCGGGTCGCCTCGTCCAGAAACGGGCTGGGTGCTTCTTCGACCACTTTCTGGTTCCGGCGCTGAATCGAGCATTCGCGCTCGCCCAGATAGATGCCATTGCCATGGGTGTCGCAGAGCACCTGAATTTCGATATGGCGCGGCTGGGTGACGAATTTCTCGATGAAGATCCGATCATCCCCGAACGAACTTGCCGCCTCGTTCTTGGACGACTGGAAGCCCTCGCGCGCCTCGTCATCGTTCCACGCGATCCGCATGCCCTTGCCACCGCCACCCGCGCTGGCCTTGATCATCACCGGATAGCCGACCTCGTTGGAGATTTTCACGGCCTCTTCGGCATTCTCGATCAGCCCCATATAGCCGGGCACGGTCGAGACGTTGGCCTCTTGTGCGATCTTTTTCGAGGTGATCTTGTCGCCCATGCTTTCGATGGCGCCCACCGGCGGGCCGACAAAGGCGACGCCTTCGGCCTCGAGCGCCTCGGCGAATTTGGCGTTTTCCGACAGGAAGCCATAGCCCGGATGCACCGCCTGCGCGCCAGTGGCACGGATTGCCTCCATGACCTTGTCGATCACGATATAGGACTGGTTGGCGGGTGGCGGGCCGATATGCACCGCCTCGTCGGCCATTTTCACATGCAGCGCCTGCTTGTCGGCATCGGAATAGATGGCAACGGTCGCGATGCCCATCTTGCGGGCGGTCTTGATGACCCGGCAGGCGATCTCGCCCCGGTTGGCGATCAGGATCTTGTTGAACATGGGCAGTCCTTTGTCTTGTAATGTCGCAGACGCAAAACGCCGCCCCCGTCCTGTCGGACCGGAGCGGCGCATTGCACGAGTTCAGCCGGCCCGCCGAGGGGCCGCGTGTTCAGTGAGGTCAGGCCAAAAGCGCGATCAGCACTTGTGGGGGTTTTCCTTGCAATAGAGGACGTTGGCCCCGGCACCGACAGCGGCGCCCGCGACCACGTTGGTGTCGAGCACCGCGGCCCCCGCAGCACCGGCGGCACCGCCATAAAGCACCTGCTCGGTGGTGTTGTCGCCGCAGGCCGACAGACCTGCACAGGCCGCCAGTGCCAACACAATCTTGTTCGAATACATCCTGCTCTTCCTTCTTGTTCGTAGGATTTATGCCCGCTGTCATGCAGCCGCATCGCGGTCACGGGCAAGTCAATTCGGGTTGATGGAGATGCCTGCGCAATTCCCCGCCGAGCCGCGCGCGCTGCGCCGGGCGAAAAAAAGGCGGGCAGATTGAAGGGGGGAACATCAATCTGCCCGCACAGAGAAGGGGTACGGAATAGATGGTTTGCAGGTGACGCAGGCAATGCGTAGCCACCCACAGTTGAGACGTTGCCCGACAGTTCGCCGTAAACCAAGCGCTGCAAGCCGCAAGGCTCACTTTGAGCCACTTTCTGCCGATTTGCGCTCTTCACCTGCGGGTTCATGCCGATCAGCCCCCGAAAACGTCAGGAAATGAAGCCCGGGCGACGTTGACGTCAACGACAAGCAGCGCCTCGTAACTTGCGGGATCAAAAGGGTCTTCTGCGGGAATCACTTCGCGTCCGAACAGCCAGCTCAGCCGTCCGGCATCCAGATTGCCACGCTCGAAGGGCGCATCGCCAAATTGTTCCCAGAGCGCGGCAATGAAGCCTGCATCGGCGCGTTTATCCGCCGGTCTGCGGTCGCGATAGCGGTCGCGCACCACCAGAGGCGTCACGCCCTTGGGATTCGGCCTGCGAATGACGAACTGGAAATCGGTGCCGGGAAGACGGCCGGGAAAACCGCGATGTTTCAGCATGGCAATGCCCCCCGGATGGGATGCCATGGGTGGGCCGGGGCCAGCGCGGTGGCCAGCCCCGGACCGGTATTACTTGTACTTGCCTGTGAAGACCGGCTCGGTCGAGACCGGCTCAACCACAACGATCTCTTCTTCCTGCTGGCTGGCACATGCGGCGACGGTGCCGACGAAGGCGACCATGGTGACAAATTTGATGCACTTCGACATCTGCTTCTCCTGTGTGAAAACGCAGCCTCTGCAGCGGGTTGCCCCCCTGCCCACGTTGTCTCTTGTTGGTAATCCGCCCTATCGCGGATCGCGGCGACCATAGGCGAGCCTTCCGAAAATGCCCATGTGCAAAACCGCGCATGCGCAACAAAATGGGTCAGGACCTTACCTTGCCCGCCACCGAGGCCAAAAAACACAACATTTTGTGGGTGCATCAGTATTCCTCCCATATGCAGCGCGCGCCTTCCAGCCGATAGGTCTCGAAATACTGGGTTGCTTTTGGGTCGGACCGGCCGAATTCCACCGAACGGTCCGACAGCGAAATCACGATGCGCGCAGGGTCCAGTTCATGCTTGCCGACATAAGGAACCACCAGCTTGTTGCACAGGAATTCCATGTCGTCGATGGCCGCATCATACCCCACCTGCTCGGCGGTTTCGCCAATGGTCGGGGCCATGAAGCGGAACCGCAGCCAGAGCGCGCCGGGATTGGTGTCGAGCAGCACGTCCAGCAACTCTACCGGCTGGCCCGAGGGCACCGGTATCCGCGCATCCGCCAGCGCCGGGCCTGTCAGCAGGCATAGGGCCAGCCCCGCCCGAGCGGCCTGTATAATGTGATGTCTGGCGAAGCGGATCATCTTTGGGTGTGTCCCAGCGGTTGAACCGACCTGCGGGCCACCGCGTCGCAACGCAGAGGTCCGGCCCGATCAGCTTAAAGCGGAATATTGTCGTGTTTCTTCCAGTGCGTCCGGCTTTTCTTGCCACGCAGCGAGGCAAAGGCCCGCGCCACCCGCTTGCGGGTCGATTGCGGCATGATCACCTCGTCGATGAAGCCACGCTCTGCCGCCACGAAGGGATTGGCAAAACGGTCTTCGTAGTCGGCTGCATGCTGGGCGATCTTTTCGGGATCGTTCAGATCGGCGCGATGGATGATCTCGGTGGCGCCCTTGGCACCCATCACGGCCACTTCGGAGGACGGCCAGGCATAATTGAAATCGCCACGCAGGTGCTTGGAGGACATCACAACATAGGCCCCGCCATAGGCTTTACGGGTGATCACGGTCACTTTCGGCACCGTCGCTTCGCCATAGGCGAAGAGCAGTTTCGCGCCGTGTTTGATCACCCCGCCATATTCCTGCGTGGTGCCCGGCAGGAAGCCCGGCACATCAACAAAAGTCAGGATCGGAATCTCGAAACAATCACAGAACCGCACGAACCGTGCCGCCTTGCGCGAGCTGTCGATGTCCAGACATCCGGCCAGCACCATCGGCTGGTTGGCGACAACACCGACGGTCTGCCCTTCCAGTCGGATGAACCCGATGATGATGTTCTTGGCGAAATCTTCCTGAAGCTCATAGAAATCACCTTCGTCCGCGACCTTGGTGATCAGTTCTTTCATGTCATAGGGCGTATTGGGGTTTTCCGGCACCAAGGTGTCCAGCGAGGTCTCGATCCGGCCCGGTTCGTCGAAGAACGGGCGCACGGGCGGTTTCTCGCGGTTGTTGAGCGGCAGGAAATCCACCAGGCGGCGCACTTCGGCCAACGCCTCGACATCGTTCTCGAACGCAGCATCCGCGACCGAGGATTTCTTGGTATGGGTCGACGCCCCACCCAGTTCCTCGGCCGAGACCACCTCATTGGTGACGGTCTTGACCACATCGGGGCCGGTCACGAACATGTAAGAGCTGTCTTTGACCATGAAGATAAAGTCGGTCATCGCGGGCGAGTAAACCGCACCACCGGCACAGGGGCCCATGATGACGCTGATCTGCGGCACGACACCCGAAGCCTCGATGTTGCGCTGGAACACCTCGCCGTAACCGGCGAGCGAATCGACGCCCTCCTGGATGCGCGCGCCACCGGAATCATTGATCCCGATCACCGGCGCGCCGTTGGCCACGGCCATATCCATGATCTTGCAGATCTTCATCGCATGGGTGGCCGAGACCGAGCCGCCCAGCACGGTGAAGTCCTGGCTGAACACATAGACCTGACGGCCATTGATCGTGCCCCACCCAACCACAACACCGTCGCCCGCGGGCTTTTGCTTTTCCATCCCGAAATCGGTGCAGCGGTGGCTGACGAACATGTCGAACTCTTCGAAACTGCCCTCATCCAGAAGCAATTCGACCCGCTCGCGCGCGGTCAGCTTGCCGCGCCCGTGCTGCGCGTCGATGCGCTTTTGCCCGCCGCCCAGACGCGCCGCGTTCCGGCGGTTTTCAAGCTCGGAGAGAATATCTTTCATGGCCGGTGTCCCTTTCAAAATCGGGCGTTACATATAAGGGAATTGCGCGCGACCAAAGAGCTATTCGGCAAATTTGCAAATTTTTTGAAGTCGCGTTGGTGCGAAATGCAAAATTGCTAATTAACCTCTTTAGGGTCTTCCCGTGTGGACAGGCCGCGTGTCGGGGCATACATCCGATGAAATGACCCAGCTTCAGGATGAGACTTCGACGCGGCGCAGCCCGCCCAGAATCGGGACACTGATCCTGCTGGCGGGCCTGTCGGCCTTGGCGATGAACATCTTTCTGCCCAGCCTGCCCAACATGACGCTGCATTTCGAAACCGAGTACCGGCTGATGCAATTGTCCGTCGCGCTCTATCTGGCGGTCAACGCGTTGTTGCAGATCGTGATCGGGCCAATCGCCGACAAGGCCGGGCGGCGGCCGGTGATCCTGTGGGGGCTGGCGCTGTTCCTGCTGGCCACGCTGGCCTGCATCTATGCGCCCAGCGCCGAGGCCTTTCTGGTCGCGCGCATGTGTCAGGCGGTCGTCGTGGTGGCCATGGTGCTGAGCCGGGCAGCGGTGCGGGACATGTATGATCAGGATCAGGCGGCCTCGATGATCGGCTATGTCACCATGGGCATGGCGGTGGTGCCGATGATCGGCCCGGCGATTGGCGGGCTCCTGGACGAGATATTCGGCTGGCATGCCAATTTCTGGCTGCTCTTCGGGCTTGGTGCCATCACCCTTGCGCTCACCTACGTGGATTTTGGCGAAACCGCCCTGAAAAGCGGCAAGACGCTGATCGCGCAGTTCCGCGAATACCCCGAACTGCTGACCTCGCCCCGGTTCTGGGGGTATTCACTGGCCTCGGGGATGAGTTCGGGGGCTTTCTTTGCCTATCTGGGCGGCGCGCCTTTTGTCGGGACCGAGATCTACGGCATGTCGCCCTCGGTCATGGGCATCTATTTCGGCGCTCCGGCGCTGGGGTATTTCCTGGGGAATTTCCTGTCGGGGCGCTATTCGATGCGCTTCGGGGTGAACCGGATGGTATTCTGGGGCTGTCTGCTGAATGCGGCGGGCGTCGGGCTGTCGTTGCTGCTGACGCTCTCGGGGCTGGCATCTGCCCTGACATTCTTTGGCTTCATGACCTTTGTCGGCCTCGGCAATGGCATGGCGATCCCCAATGCCACCGCGGGCGCCTTGTCGGTGCGACCGCATCTGGCCGGAACCGCCTCGGGCCTGTCAGGCGCGATCATGCTGGGTGGCGGCGCGGCGCTGAGCGCGCTGGCGGGCATGCTGCTGGGCCCCGGCAGCACCGAGGCACCGTTGCTGGCGCTGATGCTGGGCACCGCAATTCTGGCGATCGGGTCGATCATGGTGGTGATCCGGCGCGAACGGCAGCTGGGATTGGGATGAACGGCACAGGGACAGCTTGCACCGGCGGGTTTGCAAATCTAACCTGACACCCAGCTAACTCTGCAAAGGCCGCCCATGCCCACCCAAAAGCTCTATGCCGGCGCCAAGCTGCGGGAAATCCGCAACCGGCTGGCCCTGACGCAAAAGGACTTCGCCACCAAGCTTGGCATTTCGCTGCCCTATCTCAACCAGATGGAGAACAACAACCGTCCGGTTTCGACCACGGTTGTGCTGGCGCTGGCGCAGGAGTTCGGGCTGGATGTGACCGAGTTGAGCAGTGGCGACAGCGAGCGGTTGGTCTCGGACATGCGCGAGGCGCTGGCTGATCCGCTGTTTGCCGACACCATGCCACCACCCGCCGATCTGCGGCTGACCGCCTCGAACGCGCCCGCGCTGGCCCGCGCCTTTATCGAGCTGCATCGCCACTATCGCCAGACCCATGAACGGCTGGCCTCGCTGGACGAGGCACTGGGTCGCGAGGATGCCCGGCTGCAGGCCAGCCCCTGGGAAGAGGTGCGCGATTTCTTTCACTACTGCGACAACTATATCGACGCGGTCGACCGCAGCGCCGAACGGTTCGCCGATCTGGGCAGTCGCGACAATGGCAGCATTACCGCCGCCGCCGAGGCGACGCTGGGCGCGCAGGGCATCACCGTCCGGAACGTCGATACCGACACCATACGCAGCTACGACCCCGAGGCGCGTTTGCTCGACATGTCCTCGCGCGTCGCGCCCGAGACCCGCCTGTTCCAATTGCTGCTGCAGGTGGCGCTGCTGACCCATGACAAGCTGCTGGAGGCGACGCTTGATTTCGCCCGCTTCCAGACCGAGGCGGCGCGCTCGATCGCAAAGATCGGGCTGGCCAACTATTTCGCCGGTGCCGCACTGATGCCCTATGGCCGCTTTCAGGAGGCCGCGCGCGCGACGCGCCACGATCTGGAATTGCTTGGGCACCGTTTCGGCGCTTCGATCGAACAGGTGGCGCACCGGCTGTCCACCCTTCAGCGTCCGGGGGCAAAGGGCATCCCGTTCTTCTTCGTGCGGGTCGATCAGGCGGGCACCATCACCAAGCGCCATTCGGCCACGCGGCTGCAATTTGCCCGATTCGGTGGCGCCTGCCCGCTGTGGAACGTGCATCGCGCTTTTGAAACGCCGGGCCATTTTCTACGCCAACTGGCCGAAACGCCCGACGGGGTGCGCTATATCTCACTGGCGCGGGATGTGTCGAAACCGGGCGGGTCCTTCGGTGCGCCGGTGCGCCGCTATGCCATCGCGTTGGGGTGCGAAATCCGCCACGCCGATGCGTTGGTCTATGCCGACAATCTCGACGTGACCAATGCCAGCGCTTATGAGCCGATCGGCATCTCCTGCCGCATCTGCGAACGTGCCACCTGCCATCAACGCTCGGTTCCGCCCCTGGAACGCAGGCTGACGATAGACCCAGACACCCGCGGCACCCTGCCCTATCTGGTGGACTGATCTGTCGGCGGCAGCCGTGCTGCCGCCAAGCCGTCGAGTGTCAGGCTTTAGCCAGAATCCCCCAGATTTCATCCTTGAGCGCGGCCCGTTTCTTGCGGAGATCGACTTCTGCCAACTCCTCCATGGGTTCGACATTTGTTTCGGCGCGATGCACCGCGCGGTTGACCTCATGATAGGCATCCGAGAGCCGCGCGAAATGCGCGTCGCTCTGCTTGAGCTGGCTCATCAGGTCCGCTTTGTCGGGGAATTCTTCGGCCAGTTCATGCGGGGTGTGGGACATATGTGTGCTCCTGAAATTGATCTGCGGGTCACCGTAACGCCGCGCCCGCAGGCGCGGCCTTGATACGGATCAAGCTGTGCATGGCCAAGCCGGATTTCAACATCTTAGCGGGTCACCGCTGCGCGACCTCCCAATCCGGGTGCACCCATGGCTGCGCGTTGGAGCGTTGCAACGGGTCACGTCCCAACAGATGGTCCGAAACTTTCTCGCCCACCATGATCGACGGCGCATTCAGATTGCCATTGGTGATCTGCGGAAAGATCGAGCTGTCGGCAACCCGCAGCCCCTCCACCCCGATCACCCGCGCCTGCGGATCGACCACCGCGTTCGGATCGTCGGCCCGGCCCATCCGGCAAGTGCCGCAGGGGTGATAGGCGCTTTCGGCATGTTCGGCGATGAACCCGTTCAGCTCTTCGTCACTTTGCAGGTCGGCACCCGGCTGGATCTCCTTTCCGGCAAAAGGCTTGAACGCCTCTTGCCCGATGATCTCGCGGGTCAGCCGCAGACAGGCGCGGAAATCCTTCCAGTCGCGTTCGGTCGACATGTAGTTGAACCGGATCATCGGCGCCTCAGCCGGATCGGACGAGCGCAGGGTCACCATCCCGCGCGAGGGCGAGCGCATCGGGCCGACATGGGCCTGAAAACCATGGCCCTCGGCCGCCGCCTGCCCGTCATAACGCACCGCCATGGGCAGGAAGTGATACTGGATATCCGGGTAAGGCACACCTGCACGCGAGCGGATGAAGGCCGCGCTTTCGAACTGGTTCGAGGCCCCCAACCCCGTCTTGGTGAACAACCACTGCGCGCCGATCACCGCCTTGCTGATAAGGTTCCAGTGCCGATAGAGCGTGATCGGCTGCAGCGAGGCAATCTGGAAATAGACCTCCAGATGGTCCTGCAGGTTGGCACCAACGCCGGGTCGGTCGGCGATCACATCGACGCCGTGCTCGGCCAGATGCGAAGCCGCGCCGATGCCCGACAGCATCAGCAGCTTGGGCGAGTTGATCGACGAGGCCGCCAGCACCACCTCGCGCCGCGCCCGGATCACCTGTGTGCTGGAGCCACGCTTGATCTCGACACCGACAGCGCGGCCCTCCTCGATCACGATGCGCTGTGCCAGCCCGTTGACCAGATCGCAATTGGGCCGCTTCAACGCGGGCCGCAGATAGGCATTTGCCGCCGACCAGCGCCGTCCGCGCCAGACGGTCTGCTCCATCGGGCCAAAGCCCTCCTGCTTCTCGCCATTATAGTCGCCGGTGGTCTCATACCCGGCCTGCCGCCCGGCATCGACAAACGCATGATAAAGCGGATTGCGCCGCGGCCCCCGGCTGACATGCAACGGGCCATCCTCGCCGCGCCATTCACGGTCGCCGCCATGACCGCCATCATGCCAATGCTCCATCCGCTTGTAATAGGGCAGCACATCCGCATAGGCCCAGCCATCGGCTCCCATCTCGGCCCAGGTGTCGAAATCCATCGCATGGCCACGCACATAGACCATGCCGTTGATCGACGAAGACCCGCCGATCACCTTGCCGCGCGGCACCACAAGACGGCGGTTGTTCAGATGCGGCTCAGGCTCGGAGTTGTACCCCCAGTCATAGCGCGACATGTTCATCGGGTAGCTCAATGCAGCAGGCATCTGGATGAACGGGCCGATATCGCTGCCCCCATGTTCGATCACCAGCACCGAGGCTCCGGCCTCACTCAACCGATAGGCCATCGCACAACCGGCGCTGCCCGCGCCGACGATCACAAAATCCGCTTCCATTTCCACCTCCACCCGGCCTGACCGGGCACGTCACATCTGTCATTGTCAAAACAAGAGCGCGCGGAAGCGCTCAATTTGGAAACGCCCCGCTCAGAACGGGGCCTCCAGATCGCCCATGCGCACATAGACGGATTTCAGCTGGCTATAGTGCTCGATCGCCTGTTTCGCGTTCTCGCGCCCCACGCCCGACAGCTTCGCGCCGCCAAAGGGCACCTCCACCGGCGCATCATTGTAGGAGTTGATGAAACAGGTCCCCGCCTCGAACCCCGCCGCCACGCGATGCGCGCGGGTCAGATCGCTCGTAAAGACCCCCGCTGCCAGGCCGAATTCGGTCGCATTGGCTCGCGCCATCACCTCGTCCTCGCTGTCGAAATCAAGTACCGCCATCACCGGCCCAAAGATCTCTTCGCGGGCGATGGTCATATCATCGGTGACATCCGCAAAGACCGTTGGCTGCAGGAAGAAGCCCCCGCGATCCAACCGCGCGCCACCGGTGACCAGCCGCGCGCCTTCCTCAATGCCTTTGGTGATATAGGATTGCACGATCTCCATCTGGCGCTCGCTGACCATCGGCCCAAAGCTGGTGGCCGGGTCCATCGGATCGCCAATCACCGCTTGCTCCAACCGTTCACTCAGGCGGGTCAGGAAGGCCTCCTTGATGCCTTTGTGCACAAAGACCCGCGTCCCGTTGGAACAAACCTGCCCCGATGAATAGAAATTGCCCAGGATCGCGCCGCTGACCGCATTCTCCAGATCAGCATCGTCGAAGATCAGCAAAGGCGATTTGCCGCCCAGTTCCATCGTGACATGTTTGATCCCCTCGGCCGCCGCCGCGTACACCTTGCGCCCGGTGGGCACCGAGCCGGTCAGCGAGACCTTGTCAACGCGCGGGTCAGACACCAGCGCCCCGCCAACCTCGCCCATACCCTGTACCACGTTGTAGAGCCCGGCGGGCAGACCCGCCTCATGCAGGATCTCGGCCACTTTCAACGCACAAAGCGGCGTGGTTTCCGACGGTTTGAAGATCATCGCGTTGCCGCAGGCCAATGCGGGCGCGCCTTTCCAGCAGGCGATCTGGGTGGGATAGTTCCACGCCCCGATCCCCACACAGAGCCCCAGCGCCTCGCGCCGCGTATAGGCCCAGTCTTCGCCCAGTTGGATATGCTCGCCGGTCAGCGTTGCGGCCAGCCCGCCGAAATACTCCAGCGCATCCGCCCCGCTGGCGGCATCCGCCACCGAGGTTTCCTGATAGGGTTTGCCGGTGTCATGGGTTTCCAGCACGCTCAGGTCATGATTGCGCGCGCGCATCATATCCGCCGCCCTGCGCAGGATACGGCCCCGCTCGGTCCCCGGCAGCGCCGCCCAGGCGCGCTGCGCCGCGCGCGCCGAGGTGATCACCTGCTCGACAATCGCGGGCGTTGCAGCATGCACCGTGGCGATCACCGCGCCGGTGGCGGGATAGATCACCTTGATCGGGGTGCCGGAGGTGTCTTCGACATAGGCGCCATTGATGAAATGGCTGGCCTTTGGTTGGGTTGGGTAGTTCATGTTGTATTGCCGTTCGATAAAGGAGCGAAAGGTCATTCGCCTCGGGGAAAGCGCGCGCTTTCCTCGACGGTGTTCAGGTCCATGTGATTGCGCATGTAACGTTCCGAGGCCTTTTGCAGCGGCTGGTAATCCCAAGGGTAATAGCCACCCTGCCGCAACGCCTCATAAACCACCCAGCGGCACGCCTGACTGGCGCGCACATCGCCATCATAGGCGTCCAGATCCCAGCGCGCCTCGGATTGTGAGCGCAGGCGCTGCAGAACCTCCTGATGGGTCGGATCACCGGCAAGGTTGGTCAACTCGTGCGGGTCGTTCTGCAGATCGAACAACTGATCGGGGTCCAGCGCACACCGGTTGAATTTCCACTGTCCCTGCCGCAGGGACACCAGCGGCGCGTAAGAGGCCTCGGCGGCGTATTCGATCATCACCGGCGCGTCGCGTTCGATCCCGTTAGCCAATGGCACGAGGCTTTCACCATCGGTCCAGGGCGCGATCTCAGCCATATCGACACCGGCCAGCGCGCCCAGCGTGGGCGTCACGTCGATGGTCGAAACCGGCGTGTCGATCCGCCCGACAGGCATGTCAGGCGCCGAGATCATCAGGGGCACCCGCGCCGAGCCCTCATAGAAGGTCATCTTGAACCACAGACCCCGCTCGCCCAGCATGTCACCATGGTCCGAAACGAAGAGGATGGTGGCCTCTTGTCGGGTGGCTTCCAGCACGTGCAATATCTCGCCGATCTTGTCGTCCAGATACGAGATATTGGCGAAATAGGCCTGCCGTGACCTGCGGATATCCTCATCGGTGATGTCGAAGCTGCGCCAGTCATTGGCATCGAAAATGCGCTGCGAATGCGGATCCTGATTGTCATAGCCAAGGTCCGAAACCTGCGGGGTCAGATGTGCGCAATCCTCGTAGAGGTCCCAGTATTTCCGCCGTGCCACATAAGGATCATGCGGATGGGTAAAGCTGACGGTCAGGCACCAGGGGCGCACGTCCTTGCCGCGCGCCAGATCATAGAGCTTGGCGGTGGCGTTGTATGCGACCTCGTCATCATATTCCATCTGGTTCGAGATTTCGGCCACGCCCGCGCCGGTCACCGAGCCCATGTTGTGATACCACCAGTCGATCCGCTCGCCCGGTTTGCGATAGTCCGGCGTCCAGCCGAAATCGGCGGGGTAGATATCGGTGGTCAGGCGATCCTCGAACCCGTGCATCTGATCGGGGCCGACAAAGTGCATCTTGCCGCTGAGGCAGGTGTAATAGCCCGCCCGGCGCAGGTGATGGGCATAGGTCGGGATATCGCTGCGGAACTCGGCGGCGTTGTCATAAACCCCGGTGCGCGAGGGCAATTGCCCCGACATGAAGGCCGCCCGCCCCGGCGCGCAGAGCGGCGAACCGGTATAGGCATTGGCAAACCGGGTCGAGCGCGCGGCCAGCTTCTTGAGGTTCGGCGCGTGCAGCCAGTCTGCGGGGCCGTCGGGGAACAGGGTTCCGTTAAGCTGGTCTACCATCAGGATCAGAATGTTGGGCCGAGTCATGAACGCCTCCCTGTTAGTGTTTCAAGAATTGTGGTTGCCTGTCGCACGGCCAGATCGGGTCGTTCCGGAGCGCCCAGTGCGGCCCGGATGTAAAGACCATCAATCAGCGCGATCAGCGTTTCGGCAACATCGACAGGATCGTCGACCCGCCCTTTCAGCGCATGCACCAGGTTGGAACGGATACGGCCCTGATAGATCTGCCAGAGGCGCAGCGCGTCGTCATTGGTTTGGGCCATGACATAGAAGGTCATCCAGGCCGCGATCACATCCGGGGTGAAGCAGGACGGCGCGAAACAGGCGCGGATCACAGCCCTGGCGCGGTCCTGGGGCGCGGCGGCCTTCAGTTCGGCCCGTGCCTCGGCCCCGAAATCCGCCAGAATGCGGCGCATCGCCGCCAGAAATATCTGGTCCTTGCCGCCGAAATAGTGATGCGCCAGCGCGCTTGACATGCCGGCCCGCTTGGCGATCTGGCTGACGGTCACATCAAGCGAGCGCGACTGACCAAGCTCGGCAATGGTCGCCCGCACGATCGCCTCGCGCCGGATCGGTTCCATTCCCAGTTTCGGCATCCTCACTCCCCTTCCGTCAGGTTAGGGAAAACAGCTAGGATGTTTTTATTGACCCGTCAATCAATAACCCACGCTATAGCTTCGGCGCGATGTTGACCGGGGTAATCTGTCGCCGGTTCAGTGCCGCTTCGCGCCACGAGATGAAGCTGACCGAGGCCAGGATCAGCGTCCCGCCCGCGACCACCCACGGGTCCACCCCCTCGTCAAAGGCCAGCGCGCCCAGCGCGACCGACCAGACCAGTTGCAGGAAGGTGGCAGGTTGCGTCACCGCAACCGGGGCAGCCTGAAGCGCGCGGGTCATGCCGTAATGTCCTGCGGTCGCCAGCGCGGCGATCAGAAAGACCAGGCCCAGATCTGACGGGCTGAAGGGTTGCCAGACCGCGACGGCAAACGGCGCCAGAAACAGCGTCACCCAAAGCGACATCTGCGCCAGAACCAGCGCCGGGCGCACCTCGTCCACAGTGACCTTGGCCAGCAGATAGGACCCGCCCAGCATCAGCGTCGTGCCCAGCATCGCCAGATGGCCCGGCGACACGTCGCGAAAGCCGGGTCGCAGGATGATCAACGCCCCGAACAGCGCGATGACAATCGCAGAGATCCGACGTGCGGCCAGTTTCTCACCCAGCAGGAACACCGCCCCCAGCGTGACATAGATCGGCGTCAGGTAATTCATCGCAGTCACCTCGGCCAGAGGGATCTGCGTCATCGCATAAAACCACAGCATCACCGCAACCGAATGCATCGCGCCCCTGATACCAAAGAGCGACCACTGGCGCGGCGTAAACCGCGTGGTGATCAGCGGACGGATCACCGGAAGGACAAAGACCAGCCCCAGCAGGTAACGCAGAAAGGCCAGCTGGACCGGGTGCATGGTGCCACCCATCACCTTGACCAGCGCGGTCATCAGCACAAAACACAGACCCGCCGCAAGCATCCAGAGGATACCGGCAAGCGGGCGCTGCTGTTTGGAATCAGGCGTGGACATGAGGCCGTTCAACACCCAATCGCGCGATGGGACAACCCTTCACATGATAATGAGTTTCGCGGCGATGGCCCACATGATCACGCCTATCAGCACATCCAGCACCTGCCAGGCGCGCGGGCGGGCAAAAAGCGGCGCCAAAAGCCGCGCGCCATAGCCTAGCGAAAAGAAAAAGACGAAGCTTGCGCTCACCGCCCCCAGACCAAAGCTCAGCCGGTCTGGATACTGCGCCGAAACCGACCCGATCAGCACCACGGTATCCAGATAGACATGCGGGTTGAGCCAGGTGAGCGCCAGCAGCGTTGCCAATGTCGCCCCCAATCCGGCCCCCGCGCCGTTCCGGGTCTGCAACGCTTCGCCGCCGCGCCAGGCGGCCTGAAAACTGCGCGCGCCATAGGCGATCAGAAACGCCGCCCCGCCATAGCGCATGAGCGGCTCGAACCACGGCACCGCCGTGGCCAGCGCCCCGAACCCGGCCACCCCCGCCGTGATCAGCAGCGCATCCGAGATGGCGCAGGTCAGGCAGACCGCCAGAACATGCGCGTGCCGCAGACCCTGACGCAGAACAAACGCATTCTGCGCCCCGATCGCAAGGATCAGGCTGAAGCCCAGAAAGAAGCCCGGAATGAATGATGCCACCATGTGCCCTCCGTCTTGAACATGGTTTGACTAACCGGGCAGGCGCCAGCTATCAAATTAAAGATACTGGCCCTGAATAAGTTCTTCTAATGCAATTCGACCCCAACCACTTGCGCGCCCTCGCCGCGATTCTGCGGCTGGGCAGCTTCGAGGCCGCCGCCGCCGAGCTGGCGGTGACGCAATCGGCCATCTCGCAGCGCATCCGGGCGCTTGAGGAACGGGTGGGCACGGCACTGATCGAACGTGGCGCGCCGTGTACCGGCACCCAGGCCGGTCTGCGGATCGCCAAACATGCCGAGGATGTCGGCCTGCTGGAGGCACAGTTGAGCCGGGACCTGTCGCTGGAGGTATCCGACGGCCCCACCCGCCTGCGCGTTGCCGTGAATGCCGACAGCCTCGCCACATGGTTCATCGACGCGATGGCACGGGTCGAAGGCGTGCTGTTTGATCTGGTGATCGACGATGAGGGCCACTCGGCCGACTGGCTGCGGCGCGGCGCGGTCAGCGCGGCGATCGGGTCCGGCACGCGGCCGGTGCCCGGCTGCAACGTGACCCCGCTCGGGTCTCTGCGCTATCTCGCCACCGCCAGCCCGGCCTATTGCAAGCAATGGTTCGGGGATGGCGTGACGGCGCAATCCCTGTCCGCCGCGCCGTGCATGACCTTCAACCGCAAGGACGAGCTGCAGCGAAAATGGATCGAACAGGTCACCGGCCACCGGGTTGTCCCGCCCAGTCATTTCCTGCCCTCGACCCACGCCTTCGTCGATGCCGCCTGCGCCGGGCTGGGCTGGGGCATGAACCCCGAGCCGCTGGTGCGGAGCCTGATCCGCGACGGCCTGGTTGTCGATTTGCTGCCGGATCAGCCGCTCGACGTTGCGCTCAGTTGGCAGGTCAGTCGGGTGATGGCCCCGGCGCTCAGCCCCCTCACCCGTGCCGTGAAACAGGCGGCAACGGCGGGGTTGGTCAGAGACCGTTGATCGCTGCATTCTGGTCCAGGCGCACCCTACCCGCCGTTTTGAGCCAGCGCGCACAGGACAGCGCCGCTCTCGGGGTCGGCGGGGAAATAAAGCTCCACTTTCAGGTCGTCCAGCAGCAGATCCTCGGGCGTGCCAAACTGGGCGATTGTGGCAAACAACACCAGACGCATTTTCCCGGCGCGCAGAATTGTGGGCACCACTGGCGCCAGTGACCGGTCCGAGGGTGGTGGCACCTGCGCCAGATGCTCCGCCACCGCGTCCAGTCGCGCCACACCGCCCTGCGCTGCGCTTTCGATCCGCAAGCGTCGCGCGGCGTGATGGGCGACAGCGGGCCAGTTCTCGATGTGACCCGGCAGATGATCCGACATCAGCAGGTCAAGCATGCTGCCACCCTCAGTCAGACCCAGCGGACCGTAGAGCAGGCGCGCGGGCGCATTCATGCGCAAAACCGACCAGAGCCTGTCCACCGCCAGCCCCGGATAAGGCGCATGGGTATCCAGCATATGGGCGACCGCGTCGCGGATCGGCGCCATCTCGTCGGCCTCCCAACGGCGCTGCGGATAGCGTGGCGCAAAGCCCGCAGTGAGCAGCATTTGGTTGCGTGCATCCAGCGGCATCTGCAGGGCGTCCCCCAGACGCCCGATCATTTCGCGGCTGGGACGGGCACGGCCGGTCTCCAGAAACGAGATATGGCGCGAGGACACTTCGGCCTCGACCGCCAGTTGCAATTGCGACATCCGGCGCGCGGCGCGCCATGTCTTCAGGGTGCTGGGAAACTCGGTCATGGGCGCAGCATAGCGCGCGCCGAGAACCGCGTCAGTTACCTTGCAGGTAATTGCCTCGATGACCTCACCCGGCACATTCTGCCGCCATATCCAAAAGGAGGAAAGAAATGTCACATAAGTTCCACAAGTTCTGGCTGAAGGTCGTTGCGGTGATCGTGGCCAGTTTCGCACCGATCTTTTTCCTTGGCGCGATCGAGGCCACCACCGGCCCGGCCCGCATCACCATGGACCTGCTGGGCTGGCCGCTGGATGGCAGCGCCACGTTCACTGCACCTGACACACGGTTTCTGTCTGCGCTTACGGGCGGTTTCCTGCTGGGCTGGGGTGTGATGATCTGGAACCTGTCCGAGCGGGTCTATGACTTCGCCCCAGAGGCGGTCCGCAAGAGCGTGATCTACGGCCTGCTGGCCTGGTTCGTTCTGGACAGCGCGGGATCGGCCGCCTCGGGCAACGCCTCAAACGTGGTGTTCAACGCGATCATTCTGCTGATCGGTGTCGGGCCGCTGTGGCGTCCGGCGCAGGACCGTCCGGCACTGGCCGGATAAGGCCCGGCATGATTGCGCAACAAAAAAGCCCGGAGCGATGCTCCGGGCTGTCCCTGTATTCAGAGCGCAATCAGAGCTGCGCCATGACCTCGTCATCGGCTTCGAAATTGGTGGTGACCCGCTGGATATCGTCATCATCTTCCAGCGCATCGACCAGCCGCATCAGCTTTTGCATGCCGTCCAGATCCAGCTCGGTGGTCGTGTTCGGCTTCCACACCAGTTTGGTGGATTCGGATTCGCCCAGCGCCGCTTCCAGCGCGTTCGACACCTCGTTCAGATCGGTATCGGCGCAATAGATGATGTGGCCGTCTTCCGAGCTTTCCACATCCTCGGCACCGGCCTCGATCGCGGCCTCGAAGATCGTATCGGCGTCACCCGCTTCGGCGGTGTACATCACCTCGCCCTTGCGTTCGAACATGAACCCGACCGAGCCGGTCTCGCCCAGATTGCCGCCATTCTTGGAAAAGGTCGAGCGCACGGTCGATGCGGTACGGTTGCGGTTGTCGGTCATCGCCTCGACAATCACCGCCACCCCGTTGGGGCCATAGCCCTCATAGCGGATCTCTTCGTATTCGTCGCCCTCGCCGGCCTGAGATTTCTTGATCGCACGGTCGATCACGTCCTTGGGGACCGAGTTCGACTTGGCTTCTTTCACCGCCAGACGCAGGCGCGGGTTCTTGTCGGGGTCGGGATCGCCCATCTTGGCGGCAACAGTGATTTCCTTGCTGAGCTTGGAAAACAACTTGGACCGCACGGCGTCCTGACGCCCTTTGCGGTGCTGAATATTTGCCCATTTGGAATGGCCGGCCATATCGTCCTCGTTGCTCGGTGTTCTGATTGGCGATCATATAGACCCTTGCGGGCAAAAGGATCAAGGGACCGGCTTGCCCGCGCGCCGCCCATGCCTATGGTGGCAGCATGACTTTGGATCAGATGATATTGTTCGGATTGTTCATCGGGGTCTTCGGTATGCTGCTCTGGGGCCGCTACCGCTATGATCTGGTTGCCTTTTCCGCCTTACTCATTGGCGTTGTGCTGGGCGTTGTCCCGGTCAAGGACGCGTTCTCGGGCTTTGGTCACCCCGCCACCGTGGTGGTGGCGCTGGTGCTGGTGGTCTCGGCCGGGCTGGTGCGATCAGGGGCGGTGTTCCTGATCACCCGCACGCTGGTGGATTCGGGCCGTAAACTGGGCACCCATATCGCGCTGATGGGCGGGATCGGCGCGGTGCTGTCGGCGTTCATGAACAATGTGGCCGCGCTGGCGCTGCTGATGCCGGTCGATATCCAGACCGCCCGCAAGGCGGGCCGCGCGCCGGGTCTGTCGCTGATGCCGCTCAGCTTCGCGACCATCCTGGGCGGCATGGCCACGCTGATCGGCACACCGCCCAACATCATCATCGCCTCGATCCGCGAGCAGGCGGTGGGTACGCCCTATCACATGTTCGATTTCGCTCCGGTGGGTGGGCTCGCCGCGCTGGCCGGGCTGGCTTTTGTTGCTCTGGTCGGCTGGCGCCTGATCCCGGACCGGGGCGCCGAAGCTGATACCGCAACCGCGCTGGCGGACTACATCGCCGAACTGACCATCCCAGAGGAGTCACCCCATATCGGCAAGCGACTGGCCGAGTTCTACGATACCGCAGACCAGTCGGATGTGGCCATCATCGGCCTGATCCGCGACGGCAAACGCCGCTATGGCCGCGCCGCGAACACGCTGCTGCGGGCGGGCGATGCGCTGGTGCTGGAGGCCAAGCCCGAAGCGCTGGACGAATTTCGCGCAGCCCTGACGCTGGATTTCTCGGACGCGCAGCGGCAGGAATTGCTGACCGCTTCAGGCGACGGGCTGGAGATCACCGAGGTGGTCGCCCCCGAAGGCGCGCGGATCACCGGGCGCACGGCGCAGGGCATCGGGCTGGCCTGGCGGCAAAGCACGCTGCTGATGGGCATTTCGCGCCAGGGCAAGCGAATCCTGCACCAGGTGCGCAAGACCGAGGTCGAGCCGGGCGACATCCTGCTGCTGCTCTGCCCACGCGACAGGACCGCCGACGTCACCGACTGGCTGGGCTGCCTGCCATTGGCCGAACGCGGATTGTCCGTAACCGCCAATGACAAGGTCTGGCTGGCTATCGGGCTGTTTGCGGCGGCGGTTCTGGCGGCCAGCGTCGGGCTGATCTACCTGCCCGTCGCGCTGGGGCTGGTGGTGGTGGCTTATGTGCTGACCCGCATCCTTCCCATCGCGGAGCTTTATGATCACATCGAATGGCCGGTGGTGATCCTGCTGGGGTCGATGATCCCGCTGGGCGCGGCACTGGATAGCTCGGGCGGGACGGAATTGATCGCCGGAGCCCTGATCCAGTTCACCGACGGTCTTCCGGCCTGGGCCATCCTGACGGTGCTGATGATCGTGACCATGACGCTGTCGGACGTGCTCAACAACACGGCCACCACCATCGTCGCCGCCCCGGTCGGCATCCAGATGGCCAGCACGCTGGGCGTCTCGCCCGACCCGTTCCTGATGGCCGTGGCAGTGGCCGCCTCGGCGGCTTTCCTGACGCCGATCGGCCACAAGAACAACACGCTGATCCTTGGCCCCGGCGGCTACCGGTTTGGCGATTACTGGCGCATGGGGCTGCCGCTGGAGATACTGGTTGTCGCGGTCTCGATCCCGGCAATCCTTGTGTTCTGGCCAATGTGAGGCAGCGCACCCAGGCTCACAAATACTCCGCTCGCAGCTGGCCCAGAATGTCACCCCTGCTGTCATCCGAAAAGAAATGAGCCTGCCATCCCATTGCGCGCGCCGCTTCGACGCTGGCCTGATAGTCATCGATCAGAATCATCCGACCGGGTGCCACATCCAGTGTTTCGGTGATCCGTGCATAAAACGCCGGAAAGGGTTTGCGCACGCCCATCCTGCCCGAGGCAAAGACATGCGCGACCCGATCGGCAAAGCCCATTTCGGTTTCGATATATCGTGCGCGGCGGGCTTCGTTGTTGGTTGCGATGACGTGCCTGACCCCTCTGGCCGACAGCGCCGCCTGCACCTTCAGAACTTCGGCATCCGGCAAGGCATCATTGCTGAACCAATAGTCCAGCAATGCGTCCGGACCCGGAGCGAACCCGACCCGGTCAGCCCAAGAGGCCACGCGATCCCGCAAATCCTCCTGCCCTGTGATGATCCGGTCAAAATCATCGGCAAAGACATGTTTGGTGAACACCTCCAGCGACTGCCCGAGATCACGCTCAAAGTTCTCGGCCCATAAAAACACGCCGTCGCGGATGTTCCGGTTCAGAACGCCATCGAAATCCCAGGCGATGATAGGGGGCTCGGCCATATCACTCTCCGTCACGTGCAGAACGCTCAGACTAACGCCGGCCCATCTGAAAGCAAGCCGCCCCATGGGCGTTGCCAATACCGGCCATATCGCGCTAAAGCCCGGGCATGAAACGCTTTCTGATCCTGCAATTGCGCCCCGAACATGATGCGGCAGATGCCGAGTTCGCCTCGATCCTGCACAAATGCGATCTGGCCGAGGACCGCACCCACCGCATCCGGCTGGATTGCGAGGCGCTGCCCGAATGGTTGCAGGTGGCCGATTATGCCGGGGTCATCGTTGGTGGCGGGCCGGGATGCGTCAGCGACGATCCGGCCTCCAAACCCGCGCTTGAGGCACGGATCGAGGCACAGGTGATGGGGTTGATGCCCCAGATCATCGAACAGGATCACCCCTTCATGGGCTGCTGTTACGGGCTTGGTGTTCTGGCGGCTCATCTGGGTGGCGACGTCAGCAAGGCGCGCTATGGCGAGCCTGTCGGCCCGTCGCATTGTGCGCTGACAGCCGACGGCATGTCCGACCCGCTCACCGCCGGGCTGAAGCCGGAATTCGAGGCCTTTGTCGGCCACAAGGAAGCGGTGCAGCTCCTGCCGCCGGGCTGCGTGCATCTGGTCCGTTCTGAGGCCTGCCCGATCCAGATGATCCGCCATGGCGACAACGTCTATGCCACGCAGTTCCACCCCGAGGCGGATGCGAATGACTTCGAGCAGCGGATCAGGATCTACAAGGATTACGGCTATTTCCCGCCCTCCGACGCCGAACGGCTGATCGGGGAATGCAAGGCGGCCCAAGTGACCGAACCCGGAGAAATCCTGCGCCGTTTCGCCAAAAGATATGAATAACCTTACGGCACACCCCGTTGCCTGACCGCCCCACCCTCCTCTAGCTTCGCCAGAACCCAAAGGGAGGAGCAGTTTGGATTTTCTGATCAATGTGGGCCTGCCACTGTCACTGGCCATCATCATGCTGTCACTGGGCATCGGCCTTGAGATTGCGGATTTTCGCCGCGTGCTGACGCGGAAATACGCCTTTGCCATAGGGGCCGTCAGCCAGGTGATCCTGCTGCCGCTCACCGCTTTCGCCATCGCGCATCTGTTTGGCCTGCCGCCGCAGATCGCGGCGGGCTTCATGCTGCTGTCGTTCTGCCCCGGTGGCGTGACCACCAACATCCTGTCGAAACTGGCCAAGGGCGATGTGGCACTGTCAGTATCGCTGACGGCGATCATCAGCCTGCTCTCGATGCTGACCATCCCGGTTCTGGCCGCCTGGTCGGTGGGTTATTTCCTGGGCGAGCAGGCCCCCGAGGTGTCGATCACCGGGCTGGCAATCGCGATGTTCCTGATCACCACCCTGCCGGTTGTGATCGGGGTTGCGATCCGGGCGGCGGCGCCGGGTTTTGCGTTTCGAATCGATAAGGCGCTTTCGTTTCTTGCCACCGCCCTCTTCGTCCTGATCGTTCTTGCGGCGGTGGCCGGAAACTGGCGGATGCTGGTCGACAATCTGGGAACCATGGGCATTGGCCTGGTCTCGCTCAATGTTGTGCTGCTGGTTCTGGGTCTGGCACTTGGCAGCCTTGCCGGGCTGACCTGGCAAGAGACCAAGACCATCTCGATCGAAACCGGCATCCAGAATTCGACGCTCGGCATCACGCTGGCGGCGCTGATCACCGGCACCACGACCGGGTTCAGTGCGCTGGCGCTGCCATCCGCTGTGTATGGCATCACCATGTATGTGGTCTCGATCCCGGTCATTCTGTGGTATCGCAGCCGCTGAGCTACAGCCGGATCACCGCCAGCGACCCGGGTCGCTGGCGGTGCGCGATCTGTTCCGCAACACGGCTCGGCAGACGCATTATGGGATGCGGGTCAGCCGCATCACCGTGTCGCCGGACGCGCCGGTCAGCGCCAGCAGATCGCCATTGACCACATAACCGGTGGTGCGGGTCAGCCCGTTGAGGAACTGCTGTTCCACCGCGTCCTGTTCCGGCGGGCAAGCCATCAGCGTACCGGCCATATTGTCAGGGAAATCAATCGAACGCGCGCCGATCTCTGCGGCACCGACAAAGCGGTTGCACCCGCCCGTGGCACCAAATTGCCCGTCCTCGGCAAACGCGATCTCGGGCTTTTTCTCGGCCGTCACCAGGGCGCCTGCCATCTCACTGACCTGCCATTTGCTGTTGTCCAGCGCCTGCGCCTGTTCAGGGCGCGAGGTCTTGACCAGCACCATGTCCACCGTGTTGGTGCCGCCCCGCGTCAGCACCGGATGTACGGTATCGCTGGTGAACAGCAGCTGCTCCTCCAGCAGGATCGACGCCTCGACCGCGTAGCTGTGGCTGTCTTTGATCAGGGCCTCGTCATAGCTCAGCGTGAAATCCGCAGGCACGCCCGCCAGCGCATAGCGCATCGCCGACAGTTCGACCGCCGCCGTATCGGCGCGCGAGATATCGACCAGCTTGACCTGCAACACCGCCCCCGGCGGCACGGCGATCCGTTCTCTGTAGGTGGCCGTCCCCTCGATGGTGCCCGCCATCGCGGCAGTTCCAAGTGTTGCGCTGGCCAGCAGCGCGGCCATCAGACCCCGAAACAACATCTTGCTCATCCTTTCCCGATGCGACGCGCCTTCAAGATCGGCGCGGCATGCGTGATTTCAAGCGACGAATGACGAGACTGGCCGAATAGCGCTCAACTTTGGCGGGTCAGAAGGGCCAGATAAACGGGATCACCAGCGAGGCCAGCAGCCCGACACTCAGGTTCAGCGGAATGCCGACGCGCATGAAGTCGGTGAAACGATAGCCGCCGGGGCCATAGACCATCATGTTGGTCTGATACCCGATCGGTGTCGCGAAAGAGGCCGAGGCCGCCACCATGACCGCCACGATCAGCGGCCGCGGATCGATGCCCATCGCACTGGCCAGACCGATGGCGATCGGCGTGACCACCACCGCCACCGCGTTGTTCGACACAAGCTCGGTCAGGACCGAGGTCAGCAGATAGACCGCCCAGACCACCAGGAAGGGTGGCATCATGCCCAGGAAAGGCGCACTCGCTTCGACGATCAGCTCCACCGCGCCCGAACTTTCCAGCGCCGCGCCGATGGCAAGCATGGCAAAGATCAGCGCCAGCAGGCGTCCGTCGACAAAAGAGAACGCCTCATCCGCGTCAATGCAGCGCGTCACCAGCACCACCGCCACCGCCATGATCGACAAGGGCAGGATCGGCGCCAGCCCAAGCGCCGCCAGCACCACCAGCCCCATCAGCGTGGCCACGGCGACAGGCGCGTGCCCCCGCCTGTAGGCCCGCGCCGAGGGGTGCGAGACATCGACCATGTCCATATCCGAGGCCAGCCGCTGGATATCTTCGGGCGCGCCCTCAAGCAGCAGCGTATCGCCCACCCGCACCACCAGTTCGTCCAGTTGCCGACCGATATTCTGGTTCCGGCGATGCACCGCCAGAACGTAAACGCCAAAGCGCCGCCGCAGCCGCAGCATACCCAGCGAGCGCCCGACCATGCGGCATCCCGGTGTGATCAGCACCTCGACCGTCGAGGTCTCGACCGCCGACACCTGGTCGACCCGCTTCAGTTCCTTGTTGCTCTGCAGGCTCAGCAATTCGGTCATCTGGGTGCGCAGAACCACGCGGTCGCCGACCCGCAATTCGATCCCCTTCAGATTGCGCCTGAGCGAGGCATCGCCCCGGATCACGTCGATCAGCCGCACGCCGGGGCGCTTGAAAAGCTGCACACCTGTGACTTCGCGGCCAATCAGGTTGCTGTCGGGGGGGATCACCGCCTCGGTGAAGAATTTCATCTTCGACTTGTCGCTCAGCAGCGTCGCCATGCTGTCACGGTCGGGCAGCAGCCTGGGCGCGATGAAGCGCAGATAGATCATGCCATAGATGACCAGGATGATGCCCAGCGGCGTGACCTCGAATATGGTGAACGGGGCCTGCCCCTGCGCGCGGGCCACCCCGTCGACCAGCAGGTTTGTCGAAGTGCCGATCAGGGTCAGGGTACCGCCCAAGATGGCGGCATAGCTCAGCGGAATCAGCAGTTTCGAGGCGGCAACGCCCAGCGTGCGGGCGATCTGCACAAAGACCGGGATCATCACCACCACCACCGGCGTGTTCGACACAAAAGCCGAGGCGATGACGACAAACCCCATCAGCAACCCGATGGCAAAACGCGGGTTCACCTTGGCCTGGCGCTGCGCTGTCGAGGTGAACGCATCCAGCGCCCCGGTGCGCACCAGCGCTCCCATGATGATGAACATGGCCGCGATGGTCCAGGGCGCGGGGTTCGCCAGAACCGGCAGCGCGGCCTGATAGGGCAGGATACCGGTCACCAGCATCAGCGCGACACCGCTGATCGCAACCACCTCGGTCGGGAAGGTCTCGCGCAGGAACATCACGAACATCCCCGCGACGATCAAAAGCGCCAGGATCGCGCTGGCGGTGTCGGAAAGCTGGAGAAATTGCATGGAGTCAGATCGTTGTCCGTAACCCGGCCCGAGGATGTGCCGGGTCGCAGTTTCCCGCATTGTGCAGGCCGGGGCAAGCCCGACCTGCACATTCCGCCGTGAGTGATGGTCGACCGTGGGCCGGACAGAGGGGCTTCCTTATATCTGTCCGGCCCGGCGAGCCTGACCCCTTCAACAAGCTCACCATTCCCGGTCTTGTTAGTGATATGGGATTCCCATGTGCCTCCGCACCGGCGGATTCGGTCAGAATATTCCGGTATCCGGCCAGTATGACCCCCGGCGGCGGCTTGCCATCGCAACCAGCCCCAACGATCATGACCCACAGATCCGGTGCGGAGGGGGCATGCAGCGCGACAGGTTCGAGAGTTTTGCGGCGGAAATACTGGCCCAGCTTGGCGAAACGCCGCGGCATGCCGGGTTTCTGGCACAAGGTTCGACCAGCCGGGTCTGGGAAATCTGGTCTGACCGGCGCGCCTATGTGCTGCGGGTCATCGAGGCCCCCGACCGCGCCCTGAGTGCCCCCGTCGACCGTTTCCTGCGCAAGTCGCTCAGCGACCGTGGCGGGCGGGTGGCCTGCCCGGTGCTGTCCTCAGACCAGACCGGCACGCTCTGGCAGGGCAACCCTTGGGTGCTGGAGCCGCTGCTGGTTGGCAGCCACCCTGCGCGCGGGGCGCTGCCCGCTCAGGTCAGCCGGGCGCTGGGGCAGACATTGGCCGCGTTGCATCAGGTGCCAGTGCACGGCTTCGGGCGTCCTGCGCGTATCGAGGGGGAGTGCATCCACGGTGCAACCTCCGATCCTGTTGTGGGTGTCTTGCAGCGCTTTGAACACCCGCTGTCGGCGCATTGGGCGCAGGGTCTCCTGCACCCCGCCTTTGCCGCAGCGCCGGAACTCGAAGCTGGCACGCGGGCGCTGCTGCACGAGGTTACCCGGCAGATGGCAGAGCAGCCACCGGTCCTGTGCCATACCGACCTGCATGAGCGACAATTGATCTGCGACGGTGACAGGCTTGTCGGCTTGCTCGACTTCGGTGACGCCACGCTTCTGGACCCGCATTGGGATCTGGGGTCTGTGCTGTATTTTCACGGGGATCGGAATTTCCGGCAGGTTTTCGAGGCGTATCAGGGCAGCGCCCGTCTCACACAGTGCCAACCCGACCTGGCGGCGGCGTTTTCGGTGGCGATTGCGCTGCACCATGCGGCGCGGTCACGGCTGCCCGGCAAGGAACACAGGCTTACGCGTGCGGTGGCGCATATCCGGCAGGTGATCGCCTGGTGATCACGGTCTCAGGGTTCGGCCTGTTCCAGACGACCCCCGATCCGGATCATGCGGACCTTCTGCGCCACGCCGCTGCGGTCGTCGGTCTCCAGATAGACGCCGGACAGCGTCGCCTCTCCGGTCGCGGGGGTAAAGCGCGCCTTGGGCATGCCGGTGAGAAAGCGGCGCATCGGCTCGGTTTTTTCCATGCCGATCACGGAATCATAATCGCCGCACATGCCCGCATCGCTGAGGTACCCGGTGCCGCCGGGCAGCACCTGCGCGTCGGCGGTGGGGATATGGGTATGGGTGCCCACGACCAGGCTTGCGCGCCCGTCGCAGAAATGCCCCATCGCCATCTTTTCCGAGGTCGCCTCGCAATGCATATCCACGATCACCGCCTGCGCCAGCCCACCGCGCGGATGCGATTTGAGCACTGGTTCAATCGCCGAAAACGGATCGTCAAAGGGGCGTTTCATGAACACCTGCCCCAGCACCTGCGTCACCAGCACCTTGCGCCCGCCCCGCGCATCGAACAGGCGATAACCCCGCCCCGGTGCGCCCTTGGCAAAGTTCAGAGGCCGGATCACCCGTGGCTCGCGTTCAATGAATTGCAACATGTCGCGCTGGTCGAAGGCGTGATCGCCCAGCGTCACGCAATCGGCGCCCGCCTCAAGCAGCAGCTTGGCATGATCGCCGGTCAGCCCCATGCCGTTCGAGGCATTCTCGCCATTGACCACGACGAAATCCAGCTTCCAGTCTTCGCGCAGACGCGGCAGATGCGTCTGCACCGCTGCCCGGCCCGCGCGGCCCATCACGTCACCAAGGAAAAGTATCTTCATGATTTTGGTCCTAAGTGTGGCGCATCCCGAGCGCAAGCGCTTAAGGTGATGCGACCCCCTGCGATTCACCGGAGTTCCCGCATGTCCCGTTTCCTGCTGATCCCTCTTGGCCTGACCACGCTCGCCGCCTGCGACCCGGCCCCACAGACCAAGCCGCAACTGGCCAACCCGGCGGCCACCTATTGCATCGAGACCGGCGCAAAATACGAGATCCGCGACAGCAATGACGGTCAGACCGGCATCTGCACCCTGCCCGATGGCACCGAGGTGGACGCCTGGGACTATTTCCGCGAGAACAATCCGGCCTGAGACCGTCAGCGAAAGCTCAGCACCCGGCTTTCGGTGACCAGCATGTCCAGCGGCTGATCTGTGGATTCAAGCGGCAGACCGTCAGCCTCCTGCGCGTCAAAGGCAAAGCCGATAGCCAGCGTGGCGCGTTTGGCGCGCAGGCCTTCCAGCGTGCGGTCATAGAACCCGCCGCCATAGCCCAGCCGACCGCCTTTCGCGTCGAAAGCGACCAATGGCACGATCAGGATCTCGGGGTCAAAATAATCATCCTCGAGCGGCACCTTCGCCCCGAACGGCCCGTCTCGCAGCGGGCCCTCAGGCACCCAGCGCGAAAAACGCAATGCCTGCCCCGCGCCCTGAATGACCGGAACGCCGACCGGCCCGTGTGCGGTGGCCTCGGCCATGGCGGGCAGCGGGTCGATCTCGGTCCGGATCGGCATGTAGCCCGAGAGCGGCACGCCGCGATAGCCCGCCAGCACCTCGGACAGCCGCCCCGCCGCGCCCGGCGGGCGAGCCTCGAACGCCAGTTTGCGGCGGGCGAAACCGGCTTTGCGCGCGGCGGCTTTAACCTCGTTCAAATCACTCATAGCAGCACCACTGAGGCCAGCCCGAGGAAGGTAAAGAATCCCATCACATCGGTGGTTGTCGTCACAAAAGTCCCCGAGGCCAGGGCCGGATCGACCCCCATCCGGTCCAGCAGCACCGGCGCTGCGGTGCCCGCAAGCCCGGCCACCACCATGTTGATGATCAGCGCTGTGCCAATCACCACGCCCAGCATGGGCGAGGCGAACCACAGCATACCCACCAGGCCCAACACGATGGCAAAGCACAGCCCGTTCAGCATCCCCACCGTCACCTCGCGCCGGATCACCCGCCACACGTTTGATCCGGTCAGGTCCTTTGTGGCCAGCGCGCGCACCGCAACGGTCAGCGACTGGGTCCCGGCATTGCCCCCCATCGAGGCCACGATCGGCATCAGGATCGCCAGCGCCACCAGTTCGGCAATGGTTTCCTCGAACTGGGAAATCACCAGCGAGGCGCAGATTGCCGCGCACATGTTGACCGCCAGCCAGGGCAGACGGCGGCGGCTGGTCGCGGCGACACTGTCGGACAGCGAGCTTTCGTCGCTGACCCCGGCGAGACGCAGGATGTCTTCCTCGTGTTCCTCGTCCAGCACGATCATGGCGTCGTCGATGGTGATGACCCCCACCAGTCGGCCATCGGCATCCACCACCGGAGCCGAAATCAGGTGGTACTGGTTGAACGCATAGGCCACATCCTCTTCGTCCTGATCGACGGGGATGACCTGAAACTCTTCTTCGGCGATCTGCGTAAGCGGCACCTCGCGCTTCGCGCCCATCAGCTTGCCCAGCGCCACATTGCCCACGGGATGCATGCGCGGATCGACAAGAACCACGTGGTAGAACTGTTCCGGCAGGTCCTCGCTGCTGCGCATGAAGTCTATCGCATGGCCGACTTCCCAATGTTCGGGCGCCATGACCACCTCGCGCTGCATCAGGCGTCCGGCGGAATTCTCGGGATAGCTGAGCGCCTGTTCGACCGCGACCCGGTCGGCATCCTCCAGCGCGTCGAGGATCTGCTCCTGCTGCGGTTCCTCAAGATCCTCGACCAGATCGACCACATCGTCGCTTTCCAGCTCGCGCACCGCTTCGGCCAGAACATGCGGATGCAGGACGCTGATGACCTCTTCGCGCACCGATTCGTCGAGTTCCGACAGGATGTCGCCGTCGAATTCCTTGTCATAGAGCCGGATCAGGCGCGCCCGGTCATGGGCATTGATCTGTTCCAGAAGGTCGGCGATGTCGGCAGGGTGCAACGGCTCCATCAACGCGATAAGCTTGTCACGGTCCTGCACATCGACGGCATAAAGGATGGCCGAGACGAGCTTGCGATCAAGCTCATAGGAATCGTCATCGCGCTGCCAGTCGGAATCGGTTGAGATGTCGTCCGTGGTCATGCGCTGCCCTCTTTTGATTGGGGGCAAAATAGAAGAAGCATCTATGGGAAAACAATGAGAATGGCGCGATTTACCGAAAATTCACATGCACCTATTCTCTGATACGGCACAGATGGCGCGAAGTGAGGAAGAAAATGACGCAGGAAACGATCCTGAAGGGGCTTGTTCTGTCCTTCAACGGGTCTCCGTTCGACGGGGCCCCCGAAGACGCAGTTGATCTGCATGAGGCAGTGGTCCTGCGCGATGGCAAGATCGCCGCGCTTGGTACGGCGGAGGCGCTGACCTCCTCCCATCCGCAGGCAAGCGTCACCGATCATGGCGAAAAGCTGATACTGGCGGGGTTTGTCGACGCCCATGTGCATTATCCGCAGACCGCGATGATCGCCAGTTGGGGCAAGCGGCTGATCGACTGGCTGAACCTCTATACCTTCCCCGAAGAAATGAGGTTCGGATCACCCGACTACGCGATGGAGATCGCGACGCGCTATCTCGATATCACCGCCGCCCAGGGCACCACCACCATGTGCAGCTTCTGCACCATCCACCCCGAAAGCGTCGATGCCTTCTTTCTGGCCGCCAAGGCGCGTGGCCAGCGGGTGGTGGCGGGCAAGACCTGCATGGATCGCAACGCGCCCGACGGGCTGCGCGACACCGCCCGCGCCGCCTATGACCAGTCCAAGGCGCTGCTGGAGAAATGGCACGGGGTCGACCGGATATCTTACGCGATCACGCCGCGGTTCTCGCCCACCTCAACGCCCGAACAGCTTGAGGCAATGGGCGCGCTCTGGGCCGAGCACGCCGACTGCCTGATGCAGACCCATCTGAGCGAACAGACCGACGAGATCGACTGGGTGCGGTCGCTGTTCCCGGATGCGCGCGATTATCTCGACACCTACGAGGCGCATGGGCTGCTGGGCGCGAACGGGCTTTATGGCCACGCGATCCATCTGGAACCACGCGAGCGGGACCGGCTGCGCGAACATGGCGCGGCGCTGATCCATTGTCCGACCTCGAACACCTTCATCGGGTCAGGTCTGTTCGACATGGCCGGGCTGATGGATGAGGGTCAGCGCATCGGGCTGGCCACCGATACCGGCGGCGGGTCCAGTTTTTCGATGCTGCGCACAATGGCGGCGGCCTATGAGGTCGCGCAACTGCGTGGCACTGCCCTGCACCCGGCACAACTGCTGTGGCTGGCCACCGTCGGATCGGCGCGCAGCCTGCGGATGGACGATTGCATCGGCAATATCGCACCGGGGATGGAGGCGGATGTGGTCGTGCTCGACCTCGCCTCGACCCCTGCCATCGCCCAGCGCCATGTCGAGGCCGACCACCTGTGGGAGGCGGTGTTCCCCACCATCATGATGGGCGATGATCGCGCGATTACCGAGGTCTGGATCTGCGGCCGCAAGGTGACGCATCAGATGGGCTGAGCGGTGTGCTCACCCCGGCAGGCGCTCCCGTAGATTCTGCGCCAACTGGTTCTGCCGCTCAATCACACGGGGCAGATCGAGCGTGACCACATGGCCGTCGCGCACGATCTGTCGCCCTTCGACAAACAGGTGTTTGACCCGCGTGGGGCCCGCCAACAACAGCGCCGCCTTGTCCCAACTGCCGGCGCTTTCCACGCCGGACACATCCCAGATCGCGATATCGGCGCGCTTGCCGATGGCCAACTGCCCGCAATCGGGCCGGTTCAGCACCTCGGCCCCGCCGCGTGTGGCGATCTCCAGCGCTTCATAGGGTGACATCGCATCCGCCCCATTGCTGACCCGTTGCAGCAGCATCGCCTGTCGTGCTTCTGCCACCAGATTGCCCGCATCGTTGCTGGCCGAGCCGTCAACGCCCAGCCCCACCGGCACGCCCGCGTCCCGCATGGCGCGCACCGGTGCGATGCCGCTGCCCAGACGGCAATTGGAACAAGGGCAATGGGCCACGCCGGTTCGCGATCCGGCAAACAGCGCGATCTCGGCGCCGTCCAGCTTGACGCAATGGGCGTGCCAGACATCATCGCCGGTCCACCCCAGATCCTCGGCATATTGGCCCGGGCGGCAACCGAAATTCTCCAGTGAATACGCGATATCCTCATCATTTTCAGCCAGATGAGTGTGCAGCATCACCCCCTTGTCGCGCGCCAGCAACGCCGCCTCGCGCATCAGATCGCGGCTGACCGAGAAAGGCGAACAGGGGGCCAGCCCGACCCGGCACATCGACCCCTCGGCAGGATCGTGGAACGCGTCGATCACGCGGATCGAATCCTCAAGGATGCGCGCCTCCCGTTCGACCAGACTGTCGGGCGGCAGACCGCCGTCGCTTTCACCGATGCTCATTGCCCCGCGCGTCGGATGGAATCGCAGGCCGATTTCGGCGGCGGCGGCGATCGTGTCCTCCAACCGCGCGCCGTTGGGATAAAGGTAGAGATGGTCGGAACTGAGCGTGCAGCCGGACAGCGCCAGTTCCGCCAAGCCGACCTGGGCCGAGACATGAACCTCTTCCGGGCCAAACGCCGCCCAGATCGGATAAAGCCTGCGCAACCACCCGAATAGCAGCGCGTTTTCCGCGCCCGGGACCGCGCGGGTCAATGTCTGGTAGAGGTGGTGATGTGTGTTGATCAGGCCGGGTGTGACGACACAGCCCGCCGCCTCGATGATTTCGCCCTCGCTGTGAAGGCCTTCGCCAATCTCGGCAATGACACCATCCCGGACCCGCAAATCCGCGCCGTTCAGCGCGCGCCGGGCATCGTCCATGGTCAAAAGGGTCTCAGCCCCGCGTATCAGGAATTCGCTCATATCCACACTCCGTTTGCGCCCGCTTCATCAGAGTGTGAGGAGCCGGCGGAAAACGGGTCAAGAACCGACCTGATCCCAGCCTAGCGAGAGCCGGTTGCGCGGGTCAAGTGCGGCGCAGGATTTCCAGCGCCTTGGCGTGGATCTGCACATTGGCCGCCGCCAGCACCCGCCCGCCATTATGGGCCGGGTCACCCTGCCAGTCGGTGACCACGCCGCCCGCCGCCTGGATGACGGCGATGGGGGCCTGAATGTCATAAGGGTTCAGACTGGCTTCGATCACCAGATCAATCTGCCCCGCCGCCAGCAGCGCATAGGCATAACAATCCATCCCGTAACGGGTCAGCTTGACCTGCGCGGACACAGAGTGAAAGGCGCGGCCTTCCTCCGGCGTGCCGACCTCGGGAAAGGTGGTGAAAAGGACCGCGTCGGACAGGTCCGCCGTCGATCTTGTGCGCAGCCTGCGCGTGCCATGCGGACCGACAAGCTGTGCATGATCCCGATCACCTGAAAACCGTTCGCCGATATAGGGTTGGTCGACGATGCCCAGAAACGGGCCATCCGCATCCGACAGTGCGACCAGCACGCCCCAGGTTGGTGTCCCGCTGATAAAGCCGCGCGTCCCGTCAATCGGATCGAGCACCCATATCCGCCCACTGGAGCCCGGCGTTTCGCCGAATTCCTCGCCAAGGATGCCGTCATTTGGCCGATGTTGTGCCAAGACCGCGCGCATCGCCTGTTCGGCGGCGCGATCAGCAACCGTCACCGGATCAAACCCGGCATCAAGCTTGTTGTCGGCATCCAGATCGGCGCTGCGGAAATGAGGCAGGATTGCTGCCCGCGCGGCGTCGGCCGCGAGGTTCGCAACTTCGAGATCGGTTTGGTCAGCAGGTGTCATATGAGTGGAGTGCCACCCGCTGTCCTAAATATCAACAATCTTGAACGATTGATTATGCGACGTCGCTCAGCACACGGGCCAAGTCGAACAGCCTGCGGCGCTGGTTTTCCGGGATCGCATAATAAGACCGCACCAGATCCAGTGCTTCCTTGTCGCCCATCAGATCGGCAGGGACGTTCGGACGTTCCGGCGTTGTCTTATGCGCCTCGTCCAACCCCTCAAAGAAAAAGCTGACTGGCACGTCCAGCGATTCGGCGATGTCCCACAGGCGCGAGGCGCTGATCCGGTTGGCGCCGGTTTCGTATTTCTGGATCTGCTGAAACTTGATCCCGACCTGCTCGGCAAGCTGCTGCTGGGTCATTCCGATCAGCCAGCGGCGATGTCTGACGCGCTTGCCCACATGGACATCAACGGGATGGGTCATAGGTATCTCCTTTAATCTCCTTCGACGACCACCCGGACTCTGCTTATGGCGCCTCGACACTATCTAACTGTTAGCCGGCGCCATTTAAAAACGTCTAAACGTCCGTCATGCGCCCCAAAAACCGCACCTCAACACTGATGAAACCAGCATCTAGGTTGTACACAGCCCGGTTGATTCTCCCTGACTATACACACGTTCAGGGTTGAAACGTGAATTTTTTTTGGTTTCGGGAAGGTGCCGTAGGATCAACTTCGCGCGATCTTCGCTGCTGCATTGCCGCAACGCCGCGTTTGACACGGCGCGCAGGTGGCGGTTTATGCACTTCAGAACAAACGGAGTCCTCATGCGCGCCTATCAAGTCACCCGTTTCGACACACCTCCACAGTTCTGCGATGTTGCGCTTCCCGCACCCGGCCCCGGGCAGATCGCTGTCGATATTCGCGCCTGCGCGCTGAACTTTGCCGATCTGTTGATGATCAGGGGAACCTACCAGGAAACCCCCGAGCCGCCCTTTACGCTCGGCATGGAACTGGCGGGGGTGGTGACCGGGACCGGCGATGCGGTCGAGGGCTTCGAACGCGGCGACCGGGTCGCGGTCTATTCCGGCCAGGGCGGTTTGGCCGATCACGGGGTGTTTAACGCCGCCCGCGCCGTCAGGATGCCTGATGCGATGGGTTTCGAGGCCGCGGCTTCCGTGCTGGTTGCCTATGGAACGGGTCATCTGTCGCTTGTGCGCCGCGCACGCCTGCAACCGGGCGAGACGCTGCTGGTGACCGGGGCAGCCGGTGGCGTGGGCCTGACCGCCGTCGAAATTGGCGCAAAGATGGGCGCACGGGTGATCGCGCAGGCGCGCGGGGCCGAAAAGCTGGAGATTGCGCGCAAGGCCGGGGCCGAACATCTGATCGACGCCTCCGAAGACCTGCGCGAACGGGTGCTGCAGCTGGGCGGTGCGGATGTCGTCTATGAGACGATCGGCGGTGACGTGTTCCGCGCCGCCTTCCGCGCCACCCGGCCCGAAGGCCGCATCCTGCCCATCGGCTTTGCCGGTGGCGAGGTGCCACAGATCCCGGCCAATCACCTTCTGGTTAAGAACCTGACAGTGATCGGCGTCAATATCGGGGCCTATCTGAACGTCAACCCAAACGCGCTGCGCGAGAGCTTTATGCAGGTGCTGCGCTGGTGCGAGGCCGGAAACCTGCAACCCCATATCTCGCATGTATTGCCGCTGGCGGATGCGACCGAGGGGCTGCGCCTGCTGAAAGAACGCAAATCCACCGGCAAGGTCGTGATCTCAATGACGTAGCAGCCGCTATGCCGTTTCAGCCAACCGCCTTGAGCGGATGCGAGGCCGGGTTGCGAAAGACCTGGCGGATCATGTTGGCCAATTCCCCGACATAACCCTCGCGCACCCTGTCGGCGCCATAGAGGTTGATGTGTTGCCCCGGCAGGTCCGGCAGCGCGCCGCCGTGATCAATCACCTCCTGATGGGCCGGTTGTGTCCCTTCCAGCAACACGCCAACCGCCAGATCGGCGCTGACGGTCGCCTCGACGGTGCGATCCGAATCGCTGTCGACGCCCATCTCCCATTTGATCCCGGCATCATCCAGCGCCGCGGTCGCCGCAGTGCGGAAGATGCAGTTCCGGCAGAACCCGATGCGCAAAGGCTTTTTCCGCCAGACCGAGCCATTCAGCGCCCCGACCCAGCGCAGCGGCGTCTCCTGCAAGGTCTCCGCCCCCTCACCCGCAGGACCTTCGGTGGTCAGGATCAGGTCATAGGTGCCTTTGGCAAAAGCGGCCTTCAACTCGCGGGTGTTCGAGGTCACAAGATTGACGTTCACGCGGGGAAAGCTGGCATTGAACCGCTGCAGCACGCGCGGCACGAAGGGATGCACCACGTCATGGGGCACGCCCAGCATCACCTCGCCCTCAAACGCCTGATCGGTCAGCCGGCCGATCACCTCGTCATTCAAGGCCACCATCCGGCGCGCATAGCTCAGCAACTGTTCTCCCGACGCGGTCAGCGCGATGCCCCGGCCCGACCGGTCCAGCAGGTCCAGCCCCAAAAGCTCTTCCAACCGCTTGAGCTGCATCGAAACCGCCGATTGCGTCAGGTTCAAAAACCCTGCGGCGCGGGTCACGCCGCCATTGTCTGCCACGGCCACGAAAGAGCGCAGCGTGGTGATATCGAGATTTCTCATGTTCACGTTCCTTGATGGCTATCATCAAAAACATTCGTTTTCATAATGAAACACATTGCCCCATATTGTTCAAGGAAATTGATGAAAGACCCCAAAAGCATCACCAAAGAAAGGGCAATCAGATGACATTGACAACCGAAAGCCATATCCGCCGCAGCACGCGCAAATCGCTTCGGACGGCCCTGTTCAATGCCTGGGCCGTCTGGCGCCAGCGCCGCCGGCTGCAGCAGCTTGACGATGCCGCGCTCAAGGATATCGGCATCAATCGCAGCGAGGCCAGGGCCGAGGCGCGCCGCCCGTTCTGGGACGCGCCAGAGACCTGGCGCACCTGATCCGACCCTGCCGGGCGGGCCACAGAAGGCGGATCGTCCAAACTATTAGCTAAAACTCACGACATTTCCGTCGTAAAAGCTTGAATTACCCCGCCAGCTTGCCGATATTTGCAAGGAAAGCTGCCGGTCACTCACCGGCGGGGAGAGAGTTTTTGCTGATGGAGAGCTTTGATGGCTGAATTCGACACGATCCGGACAACGGCGACTGGCGCGCGCGTTGCCCAGATTGACGCGGGACTGCGCGCCCATATGAACAAGGTCTACGGCACAATGTCCGTGGGCATGCTGATCACCTTTGCGGCGGCCTGGGCCATCTCGGGACTGGCGGTCACAACTGACCCGTCGGCGGCTTCGGCGCAACTACGCGAGGGGCTGTACCTGACCTCGTTCGGCTATGCGATCTACGGCTCGGCCCTGAAATATGTGGTCATGTTCGCGCCACTGGCCTTTGTGTTCGGCTTCAGCGCGGCGATCAACCGGATGTCGGCAGCAACCGCGCAGACGGTGTTCTATCTGTTTGCCGCCGTCATGGGCCTGTCGATCAGCTCGATCTTCCTGGTCTTCACCGGCCAGTCGATTATCCAGGTCTTCCTGATCACGGCGATCGCCTTCGCGGGCCTGTCGCTGTGGGGTTACACCACCAAGAAGGACATCTCGGGCTGGGGCAGCTTCCTGATCATGGGCGTGATCGGCCTGATCGTGGCGTCGATTGTCAACATGTTCTGGCCGATGCCGGGCATGGCCTTTGCGATCTCGATCCTGGGCGTTCTGATCTTTGCCGGCCTTACCGCCTATGACACTCAGAACATCAAGAACACCTACCTGCAGATGGCCCATGCGGGCGATCAGGAATGGCTGGGCAAAGCCGCCATCATGGGTGCGCTGAGCCTCTATCTGGACTTCATCAACATGTTCATGTTCCTGCTGCAACTGCTTGGCAACCGCGAATAACGCTTCTGCTACAAACCAAGACCTTCGAGGGCGGGCCGTGACGGACCCGCCCTTTTCTTTTGCCTGAAAGATGCCACCGATGGACATCGTCGCATTAAACAGCGCCGACGCGCACCGCCTGCTGCCGCTGCTGCATCAGGTCCATGACCTGCACGTTACGCACATGCCTGCCCGATACCGCCCGATCACCAAGGATCAGGACGCGGTGGACTGGCTGGCAGACTGGCTTTCACAGGACGAAGTCCACGCTTTTGGCGCTGAGCTGAAAGGTGACTTGGTCGGCTATGCAATCCTTGAGATCGAGCACACACCCGCAACGGTTCTGAAACACGCGCGCAGCCGGGCGATGCTGCAGCATGTCTGCGTCGATGCCGGCCATCGCAGGCGCGGGGTGGCAAAGGCATTGTTCGGGGCGGCACAGGCGCATCTGGCCCCGTTGGGGATCAAGGCATACGGCACCACCTATGCCAGCTTCAACACGGCCTCCGCCGCGCTGATGGCATCTCTGGGGTTCCACCCGACGTTGATCTATACGGAGTATCGGCCCTGAAACAGGGCGCGGCAGGCCAGGCTCAGCGACAGTTGAGCGGCACCGCCAGGCCTTCGGTCCGTCTGGAGGACTTGCCTTTCTGATAGACCGAACCCGCCGGCAGGCAACCGGTCAGGCGCGGCACCGCCGCCCCGAAATTGGCTGTGGTGACCGGCGTGATCTCGAACACAGAATTCTGAGGCGCGCGCAATACGGCAAACAGCGATCCGTTCACCGCAACCGAACTGAGCATCAGCACCCGGTCAGCACCGCCCACCTCAACCGCGTTGCCAACCACTCGCCCGCCATTGTCGATCGCAACTAGCGCCTGCGCACCCTGATCCGGCGCATCGCTGATCACTTGCCGCGCGGGCAGTTCCGCAAACGCAACCGGCACAGACAGGATGCGCCCGAAATAGGCATCGGTGTCGCGGGTTGAAAGCGTGCGTGGCTCGCCGTCGATACCGGTGAAGCCGACACCTTTGCTTGGCCCAAAGGCACAACCGGCAAGAGTCAGGGCAGCGAAGGCGGACAGCAGAAAGTGTTTCATGACGCTCAGTTTTTTGTGGCAGGTGCCCGTCAGGGTAACGGCACCACCCCCGTCATGACAAGCGTTGCCGCATGCGAATGGCCGGGAAGCTGATGCCAGCCTGCAACGGCACCTGCATCGGCCCCTCGATCTGAAACCCCATCGCGGCATAAAATGGCACCGCGGTACGGGTCGACCAGCACTCCATCTCGATGATATCTGCTGCGCGCGCCTGAGCCAGCGCATGGTCGAGGATTGCCCGCGCCACCCCGCGACGCAGCGCCCTGTGATCGGTGACCACATGCCGGATATGGCCAAGGCCCCGGCGCCTTCGGTCGCGGGTCCAGCCACCGGCGCCCAGTATCGCGCCACCCTCCTCGGCCACAAAATAGGTGCCGCAGCCAAAAAGCGCGGGCTGCGCCTTGCTGATGAGCGGTAGCGCGGTCACCAGGACCGAGGGCGGATAATCGGGCTTGAGCAGGCGGGGATAGCTGCGCGCCAGAAGCGCATCGACAGCGGCCATATCAGCCCGTTCGGCCGCCCGGACCCGGATCATCGCTTGCCCTCCTGCGACCTCAGATAGTCCCGAACCTGCGTGGGATTGCGCAGATAGAACCGGTGCTGATCCGGGCGCGCCTGGTCGTATAGCTGCCGCAGCCGCGCCCGGCTGGACCGCCGGGTCCGCCAGATAAAGCGGTAGAATTCCGGCGTTTCGCTGTGCCAACCCTCAATGCAGCCCTCGGCCATGTCGGGGCGGTTCTGGCCACGGTTCCGGATCATCCGTTTGGTCACCCGCCACAGACGCAGCCCCACCGGCAGATCCAGCCAGATCACCGTATCCGCTCGGCTCAGCCTGTTGTCAAAAGTCGCCGATAGCCCACCCTCGAAAATCCAGTGCGCGCGGGCCTCGATCTGATGTGCCATGGCGATCTTTTCGGCGCGCGGGCGCGGCTGCCAGCCGGACAGCCAGTGCAGGTGATCCATATGATAGACCGGCAACCCCGTTGCCCGGCCAAGAAGCCGCGCCAATGTGCTTTTGCCGGAACCCGGCTGCCCGATGATCATCACCCGCTGCATCTCAACACTCCGAAACGAAAAAGGGCCACGTAACAACGTGACCCTTTGCCGTGTCTTTTTCCAGTGAAGGAAAGGCTTACTTGATCTTGCCTTCCTTGTACTCGACATGCTTGCGGACCACCGGATCATATTTGCGCACGACCATCTTTTCGGTCATGGTGCGTGCGTTTTTCTTGGTCACGTAGAAGTGGCCCGTACCTGCGGTCGAGTTCAGACGGATCTTGATAGTCGTCGGTTTCGCCATGGTTTCTACTCCTGCGCCCGAAAGACGCGCAAGCGCTTCCGGTTGAATTCCTATGAGCGTGCGCTTTTACCCAGAGTGCGGCCCAAGTCAACCGGAATCGACGGAGCCATGGACAGATTTCCGCTCAGGGCAAGTGCATGCCCTGACACTCGCGTCAAGCGAGCAACCATTGGTGCGATCACGGGAATGTGATACTGTCTGCAACGCAGGGACCGGGACACATCGGCCGAGGGCAGAGATACGGGTGTGGGGCGCAAGAATTTGGCACGGCGTGGCCGCATTGCGCATTGGTGGGTTTTTGAACCGATCAGATCGAAATCAGCAGATATTCACGGCGGGTTGCCCCGCGTTTTTTGAAATCCAATGGCGCTTAAGCGTCGCGGGAAAAAAACATGGCACTATTCATTACCTATGCTTCATATTCCCAGTCCGGTATCAAAGGCCTTCTGGAAAAACCGGAAGACAGAACCGCCGTCATCCAAAACCTTCTGTCGAAGGTCGGTGCCCGCCTCGTCGCGCTCTACATGACGACAGGACGCAACGACATCGTGCTGGTGACCGAAGCCGATGATGGCGCGGATGCGGTGGCCGTTGGCATGGCCGTCTCTGCAAGCGGCTCGCTTTCGGACATTGAAACGGTCCGGGCCTGGTCCGCTGCTGACTTTGCCGGTATCGCAGAAAAGGCAGGTACGTTGACCGGCGCCTACACTCCGCCCGGAAACTGAGAACGCGGCCCTGCGCTGGCAGGGCCTGCAAGCCCGTTTTCCGTTTCGGAAACACCCCGCTGGCACCCCTTCATCAGGCTGCGCAGCCCGGTTCTTTGATGTTCCGTTCCTGAGAACGGGGTGGTTTTGCGAGCTAGCCGCGCAGCGGAACGCCCATCTGGGCATGGATCTGGCTACGAGTCGCCTCACTGATTCCGAGAGCTTGCGCGAGCATATCCAGATAGCGGGCCTCGGAGGTGCTGTCGATGCGCAGCACGGCAACAGAGGTGGCATAGACCTGCGCGGCAGCAGCACCCTGCGCGGCTTGCGCGAGGGCCGCGATATCCATCGGCGCGGCCAGTTGCTCTTCGACAAAGGCGCGCTCTTCGGGGCTGATATCGTCCCCAAGTGCGTTCAGGATGATCTGCCGCTCGGAATCGTCGATCTCACCATCGGCCTTGGCCGCCTGGATCATCGCCCGCAGCATGAGCTTTGCCTGCTCCTCCATCGCGGTTTCCGCGGGCGTGCCGCGAAACATCGCGCTCATCATGTCGGCGGATTGCTTGCCGCTGGACAGGGCCGCCCCCTGCATTGAGGACATCAGCCCGCCCAGACCCGCCATCGCGGCGCCCTGATTGCCCGCGCCCGCAAACTGGCCCAGCATATTCTGGATTTGCTCAGTCGCGCCGCCGAGGCCGAATTTTTCCGCCATCGCGCCGATCTGGTCGACTCCCATCTGCCCCGGCCCGCCGGAAAACATGTTCTGCAACCCGGCCATACCGCCCATCTGCTGGTACTTCTCGACACCTTTGGCGGCGGCAAAGCCGACGGCGACAGACGCCAGTGCTTTCATGAAACTCATCGCAAATCCTCCTTGAAGACCACCAGTGTAATGGTGAATCTGCTTTGAAACCAAATGGATTCGAAGAATATGCGCGGAGGGCCTGTAAGCCGGATCCTGTTCCGGGGTTGCCCCCTTCGATGACCATTCATCTAGGGCACCCGTTGCCGAGTGCCTCCAGCTGCCAACCCGACCCCTCTCGGCTGAAGCGAGCCTAGCGGCGGTTTCGGCTGACGCCGACCTGCCCGCGCGGGGGTCCTATTTGGCATTGCTCCCGGTGGGGCTTGCCGTGCCACCGCTGTTGCCAGCGGCGCGGTGGGCTCTTACCCCACCGTTTCATCCTTACCCTGGTTTGGCCGGAGGTGAACCTCTGACATCCCCAAGGCGGTTTCATTTCTGTGGCGCTTTCCGTCGGGTTGCCCCGCCCGGGCGTTACCCGGCACCGTTGCTTCAGGGAGTCCGGACTTTCCTCGTGAGGCGCACCCCACGCGGCCATCCGGCCCTCCGCGCAACTGCGGCACCTAGGCTGTGGCTACGGGCGCGTCAAGCCTTGCGGTAGGATTAGGGGCACCCCCTTCTTGGCCTGCGACCAATGCATCCCGGGAAATTTTTGGCCCGATGAAGAATGGATCGCGGTGCTGGGTCGCCGAGACGCGCGCTAGGCTATTCGCACGGAGTCAATCAACGCCGAGACATCTTCTTGTTCAAGCGGGCCGTTTGCATAGGGCCGGTGGCGAAGCCGAACGGCAGCCAGCAGTGTGTCGTCATCAATATCCGCCGTGTAGCCAGCGGAGCGTGCCAGAATGCTGAAGTGCTCGGCGGTGGTGGCTGAATGGTCTACATCAAGCGCGCAAGTGGCTGCCAGACCCTGCCGCTCCAACCGTTTCCAGTCGAAACGCGGGCCGGGGTCGATCTTGCGGCCCGGCGCCATGTCGGAGTGACCGATCACGTTTTCGGGCGGGATCTCCCAGCGAGCCAGGATGGTGCGCAAGAGCACCTCAAGCGCCACCATCTGGGGCTGGGCGAAAGGCGTGGCGCCGGTATTGTCCAGCTCGATCCCGACCGAGCGGGAGTTCAAGTCGCTCAGGCCCCGCCACTCTCCGGCACCGGCATGCCAAGCGCGGTCCTCTTCACGCACCATTTGCCAGACCTTGCCATCCGCCCCGATCAGGTAATGCGCCGAGACTTCGGCCTCGGGCAGGCAAAGCCGTTTCAGCGCCGCCTCGGCGCTGGTCATGGCGGTGTAGTGGATCACCACGAAACGGGGCGTCAGCCCGTCCCGGCGCGGGCCGAAATTGGGGGACGGGTGCCAGAGCGGCTGCACGCCTCAGTTATTGACGGCGCTGCGATACGGGGACGGGTCCCAGCTGCAGGCATAGCCATCGCCGTCGGGGTCCAGCCCTTTGCGGTCACGCTGCGGCCCGCCCCCTTCGAGGAACGCGATCTGCGCCAGATCGGGCGAGGCGAAACCCGCGCAGTTGCGCTGCGCCTTGGCCTGCAGGTTGAAGCCCGCCCGTGAATGGACCTTGGTGCCTTTGGGGTGCGACGTGCTCAGCGCGTATTGCACGATATTGGGCTGCGCCGATCCACTGCGTTCCGGCACGGCTGTGGGCGCGACCTGCTGGTAGTTGGCGCGATTCTGCGCGATCCGCTGGGCGTCGCTTTCGATGCTCTGGCGGCTGGAGACGGCGTTGAAGTCGTTCTCGTCCGAAATGCCCGCATTGTCGATCATTTGCGGTGCCGGGTTCGAGGGGTTGGCTTGCACGGGCGCAACACCGGAATTGCCTTGCGATTGCTGCAGGGCATAGGCAGTTTCGCGGGCGATGTCCTCGGCGCTGCCAGTGGCGGGCACAGAGGTGCCGGTGCCGGACACGCCGGGCGTCGGGTTGGCTGCCGTGATCGGTGCGCCGGTAGAATCATAGCCAACCAGCGTCTCGGAAGAGATCGCAGAGGGGGGTGCCAGTGGATCACCTGTCACGCTCTGCCCGGCCAGTTCGGCCTCGCGCTGAGCCTGATAGCTGGCTGTGTTGAACCCCGCCCCGGAATCCGGGACGGTCGTCTGACAGGCCGCCAAAATCCCAAAAACGGGAACCAGGTAGTGTACACGCATGACCATCGTCCTGCTGATTTTGTTTCGGCGGGTGTCTACCACCATTTCCCGGCTTTGGCCACAAAGCCCGCCGCAGACTCCAGCGCATAGGCCGTATTCAGCAGATCGCCCTCTTCCCAGGGCCGACCGATCAGTTGCAGACCCAGCGGAAGCCCTTGCTTGTCGACCCCCGCAGGCACCGAGATACCCGGCAGACCGGCCAGGTTGACGGTCACGGTGAACACGTCATTGAGATACATCTGCACCGGATCGGCATCGGTCATCTCGCCCAGACCAAAGGCCGCCGAAGGGGTGGCCGGGGTCAGGATCGCATCGACGCCTTGGGCGAACACATCCTCGAAATCCTTCTTGATCAGGGTGCGGACCCGGCGCGCGCGGTTGTAATAGGCATCGTAGAAGCCCGCCGACAGCACATAGGTGCCGATCATCACCCGGCGCTGCACCTCAGGGCCGAAGCCTTCAGCGCGGGTTTTCTCGTACATCTCGGTGATGCCGTCGCCCTGCGCCAGCGACGCCCGCTGGCCATAGCGCACCCCGTCATAGCGCGCCAGGTTCGACGAGGCCTCGGCAGGCGCGATCACGTAATAGGCGGGCAGCGCGTATTTGGTGTGTGGCAGCGAGATATCGACGATCTCGGCGCCCGCGTCTTTCAGCATCGCGGCGCCGTCGGCCCAAAGCTGTTCGATCTCGCCGGGCATGCCCTCCATCCGGTATTCTTTCGGAATACCGATCTTCTTGCCCTTGATGTCGCCGGTCAGCATCGCCTCGAAATTCGGTACAGCCAGATCGGCAGAGGTGGAATCCTTGGGGTCGTGCCCGCACATCGCTTCCAGCATGATGGCGGCGTCGCGCACCGATTTGGTCATCGGCCCGGCCTGATCTAGCGAGGAGGCAAAGGCGATGATGCCCCAGCGCGAGCAGCGGCCATAGGTGGGCTTGATACCGGTGATGCCGGTGAAAGCAGCGGGCTGGCGGATCGAGCCGCCGGTATCCGTGCCGGTCGCGGCCAGACACAGGTCAGCAGCCACAGCACTGGCCGAGCCGCCCGAGGAGCCACCCGGCGTCAGCGGTGCATCATCATTGCCGCGCCGCCACGGGTTGACCACATTGCCATAGGTCGAGGTCTCGTTGCTGCTCCCCATGGCAAATTCGTCCATGTTCAGCTTGCCCAGCATGACGGCACCGGCATCGGCCAGTTGCTGACTGACGGTGGATTCATATTCCGGCTTGAACCCGTCGAGAATGGCGCTGGCGGCCTGACTTTCCACACCCTTGGTGCAGAAGAGATCCTTGATCCCCACCGGCAGACCACACATGGCAGGCGCATCACCCGCCTTGAGGCGGGTGTCAGCCGCCGCCGCACGTTCCATCGCCAGTTCAGGCGTCTTGTGAACAAAGGCGTTCAGGGCACCGGCGTCTTCGATGGCCTTCAGACAGGCCTCGGTCAGCTCGACCGAAGTGGCCTCGCCCTTGCGGAGCAGGTCGCGGGCCTCGCCCAGGCCCAATGTGTTCAGTTCGCTCATTATTCCACCACCTTCGGAACCGCAAAGAAGCCCTCGCGCGCGTCGGGGGCATTGGCCAGAACCTTGTCCTGCTGGTTGCCGTCGGTCACCACATCCTCGCGCCGCTTCAGCCGCATCGGCGTGACCGAAACCATCGGCTCGACCCCGTCCACATCGACCTCGTTGAGCTGTTCGATGAACCCGAGGATCGTGTTGAATTCCGAGGCCAGCGCCGGCAGCGCGTCCTCTTCGACCTTGATCCGGGCCAGCTTGGCCACCTTGGCGGCGGTGCTTTGGTCAATCGACATCGGCTTCCCTCATATGCGTCAGGGGGCATTTACCGCCGCGCGCGCCGGGTCGCAAGGGCTGGTGCGCGGGATTCACGCGCTCAGTCACGCCTTCAGAGGCCTGCCACCAAGTCCCCGCAGCCCCTGCCCCTGCAAGGTGGCAACCAGCGCATCGGTGTCGATCTTCTGCACCGCGATCCCTTGCCCCAGTGCCATTCCCGCCGCAACCCCGGTCGCCTGCCCCATCGCCATGCATTGCGGCATGCCCCGGACCGAGGCGAAGGCGGTTGGATCGGCGCTGAGAATCCGGCCCGAAAACATCAGGTTCTCGATCCGCCTGGGCACCAGCGCACGGAACGGGATGGTGTAATAGCCGCCCCGTTCGACCATGGCGTCATGGGTCATCTCGTCAGAGGCGCGCATCACATCGTCGATCGGGTTGTCGCAGGCCACGATCCCGTCCTCGAACTTGCGTCCGCGCGCCAGATCTGCGCCCGCGACCTGCACCATCCCCTCCAGCTTGCGGGTCTCACGCACACCCACCGTGGGACTCAGATAGGTCAGGCGCGCCTCTTCGAAGCCGGGAACATCGCTGCGCAGGAAATCGGCCAGTTGGCGGCAACGGCGGCGGCCCTCCTGGGTGGCCCGCGCCATGGCTTGCGGATCGGTGCCGTCCACGCCCCGGATCACCACCGAGTTGCAGAACACCGTATCGCGGTGAAAGCCCTTCATCAGGTAGAGCTGTGCCAGATGTTCATGCAGCCGCCCCTCGGCAATACCCCGCGCGGCGTGGTGCCGGAAATACGGGTCGTCCTCGGCAAAGACCCGGTCCCAGTCGGCATTCACCATCAGGAAGGACAGCGTCACGCCCATCATGTTCCCCTGCCCGTCGCCCAGCGTATAGGGCACACCGGCTTTGGCCGAGATATCGCCATCGCCCGAGCAATCAATCACGATCCCGGCACGGATGCGCTGGGGGCCATGGCGGTCGTAGAAATCAACTGCCGCGATCCGGTCGCCCTGCATGCGCGGCGCAACCGCCGTGCTGTTCACATGCACCCGCACGCCCGCCTCTTCGAGCATGTCGAACATGGTGAGCGTTGCCATGTCATGGTCATACTGGATCTCGGGGCCGAAATTCGCGAGCGTACAGGTGCGTTTTTCGGCCATGGGCGGGTCCATCGTGGCGAGGCGTTGCTCCAACTCCTCCATCAGCCCGCCAATGCTGACATCCTGCGGATACGCCGCGCCCCAGGGCATGCCCGGGCAAAAGGCCATGACACCGCCCAGCTTCGGCCCGGCCTCGAGCAGGATCACGTCGAGCCCCTGCCGCCCCGCCGCCACCGCCGCACCAAACCCGGCGGTGCCGCCGCCGATCACCAGCACATCCGCCGTCAGTTCTGCCATCTCACCCTCGCCTTCTGATCATGTGGCGCCGATAGACCTCGATCATCCAGCCCAGCATGATCGCGTTGAGGATATGCCACAGGAAATGCGTCCCCATCGGCAGGACCGAACAGATTGGGTCATCCAGCGACCGGAAGGTGATCGACGCGATCAGGATCGCCGCGCCAATTGCCATGCCTCTTGCCGTTTCTGGCGCGCGCGACCTTAGACCAGCCGCAAAGATCAAGATTAACAACGGCACCGGTGCATAGATAGACGACCCGCCTAGTCCCGGCACCAGTCCAAAGAGCGGTGCGGTGCCCACCGCATAGGGCACGAACATCGCCGTCAGGGCCAAAGCGGGCCAGCGGCTCAGCCTCAGAAAATCGCGATTGACCGCGTAGAAATAGACCAGAATGAACAGCAAAATAGGGATCACATCCGCCATCGCCGCCCAGACCTGCGCATAGGTGTGAAACAGATAGCTCCCTACCCCGATCATCGCCAGGACCCCCGCCAGAACATGCGCCAGCACCAGGCCTTGCCCGCGCACCCGCCGCCACATGATGAAGGCGGCGATCAGAAACGCGGCATTGGTCACCGCGTTGACCGGCTCGGCCCAATATTGCGGCCCCAGCCGTTCGCAATAGCCATCGATTTCGCGCACCCACTCCATGGCTTTTTACTTAGCCGATGCTAGGCTGGCGCCAACAGGGAAAAGAGGAGTGATCGCATGAACATCATCTGGCTTGGACATGGCAGCTTTCGGATCGAGACCGGCGACAAGGTTCTGCTGCTCGATCCGTGGCTGACCGGCAACCCGGTCCTGCCCGAGGACAAGCATGATGCCGCCATCGCCGGGGCCAGCCATATCCTGCTGACCCACACCCATTTCGACCATGTGATCGATGTGCTGCCTCTGGCCAAGAAGCTGGGTGTACCTGTCGTGGGCCAATACGACCTGATGGGCTATTGGAGCGAGGCTGAAGGCATCGAAACGGTAGGTTTCAACAAAGGCGGCACGGTCGATCTGGGCGGTGTCAGCCTGAGCATGGTGCCTGCCTCGCACAGCTCGACCTTTTCCACCCCCGAGGGGCTGCGCACAGGCGGCAGCGAGGTGGGCTTCATGCTGCGGGCCGAAGGCAAGACCGTCTACTTCTCGGGCGATACCGACATCATGGCCGATATGGAGTGGATGGGCGACTATTACCAACCCGATATCGGCGTGCTCAGCGCGGGCGGGCACTTCACCATGGACATGAAGGGCACGGCCTATGCTGCCAAGAGGTATTTTAATTTCCGGACTGTGATCCCCTGCCACTACAAGACCTTCCCGATCCTCGAACAATCGGCGCAGGACCTGATCGACGGGCTGCCCGGTGTTGATGTGATTGAGCCGGTTGTCATGCAGAAAATCCCACTCTGATGCCCGCCTCGGATTTCTCGCAGGCCGAGTATGACCACCGGATAGAAAGAACCCGCGCGGCCATGTCCGCGCAGGGCATCGACACGCTGCTGATCACCGATCCCTCGAACATGGCCTGGCTGACCGGCTATGACGGGTGGAGCTTTTATGTCCCGCAGATGGTGATCCTGCCGACAACCGGCGCGCCGCTCTGGTGGGGGCGGACGCAGGACAAGCCCGGCGCGGCACAGACGACGTGGCTGGCGCCGTCAGACCTGCACGACTGGCCGGAAGAGCATGTCCAGCACCCCGATCACCACCCGGTCGCAGCGCTTGTGACGCTGCTGTGCGATCGCGGCTGGACGCGCAATCTGGGCGTCGAGATGGACAATTACTACTATTCCGCCGCCAGCCATCATGTGTTGCAGCAGGCCTTTGGCGACGCGGCGCTCACGGACGCGACCGGACTGGTGAACTGGCAACGCGCCGTCAAAAGCCCGGCAGAGCTTGAGATGATGCGCAAGGCCGGGCAGCTTACGGCGCATATGCACGAGGTGCTGCGCGCGGGATTTCGCGAAGGCGCTCCCAAGCACGAACTGGTGGCTCAGGTGCAGGCGGCGGGCGTTTCGGGGTTACCGGACCTACCCGGCGACTACCCGGCCATCGTGCCCATCGCGCCGTCAGGCAAAGAGGCTTCGGCCTCTCACATTACATGGAACGATCGCCCGCTCACCCGTGGTGAGGCGACCTATCTTGAGATTTCAGGGTGCTTTCACCGCTATCATTGCCCGGCCAGCCGCTCGTTGTTTCTGGGTGAGCCGCCGGACGACATCCGCCACGCCGAGGCCGCAGTCCTGAGAGCCATCGACGACACGCTCGCCGCCGCCCGCCCCGGTGTGACCTGTGAAGAGGTCGCCGCCTGTGTCTACGCAAGCTTCGAGCGCGCAGGCTATATCAAGGCCAATCGCACCGGCTATCCCATCGGGCTCAGCTACCCGCCCGACTGGGGCGAACGCACGATGAGCCTGCGCCCCGGCGACACAACCCCGCTCGAAGAAAACATGACCTTTCACCTGATGCCCGGCCTCTGGACACCGGATTGGGGCCTGGCGATCACCGAGAGCTTTGTGGTGACACCCCAGGGGGGCCGCCCGCTTGCCGATATCCCGCGCGAGCTTGTCGTGAAACCCGTATGACGCGGGCAAGTCCATGACCCGGCCTGTTCGCCCCTCGCCGGAACTGATCGCTGTCGTACAGCGCTGGAATCATGCGGTTCGAACCAAGGACAGGGCCGTGCTGTCCAACATGCTGTCGGGCTCCGATCACCTGCGGTATCAGGGCACGGCCGAAGGGGAAAGCTGGTCCGGCGCGCTGTTTCGCAAGGGGTTTCCCGATCATGTGGCCGAAATCCCGGATTTTGACTGGGACGAACACAGCCTCGAGGCCTTCGAATGCGGCGCGGTCGGCTGGGCGCATTGCATCGCAACGCTGCGCTTTGCCAGCAACCAAAAGGCGATGCTGCACCGGTTCACCTTTGTCCTGCATCTGGAAGACGGGCTGTGGAAGATGATCCAGTTCCACGTGTCCAACCCGATACCGAATATGGAAAAGATCGGCATCGAACACAAAGCGCTAGAGGCGCTGATCGACGCGGCGCGGGACGGGTTCCGTCAGGGCCAGCGCGAGGGCATGGCATCGGTGATGTTCACGGATATCGTCAATTCCTCTGCCATCGCAGAAACGCTGGGGGATCGGGTCTGGACCGAAGCGGTTCGAAAACACCTCGACCTGACCCGTGATGCGATCGAGGGTCAAGGTGGTCAACTGGTAAAATCGCTGGGCGACGGAACGATGTCCAGCTTCTCTTCTGCGCGGGCCGCGTTGCTGGCAGCCACCGAGTTGCAGCGGCGCAACCGGACACAGCAAGAGGACCCACAGCTTCGGATTCGCATCGGAATTCATTCAGGCGACGTGATCCAGACCGATGACGATTTTTTCGGAACGGTCGTGAACAAGGCGGCACGGGTTGCCGCCTCTGCCGAGCCGGGTGAGATTTGTGTGTCCGATGCGACGCGACTGCTGGCCGGCAGCGAGGGCGATCTGAGTTTCGGGGCCTCCCGGTCGGTCTTGCTGAAGGGCTTGCCCGGTGAACACACGACCTTCGCATTGAAGTGGTCGCAGACCTAACGCCGCGCTGCAAAGAACGCCTTGAGCAGACGCTCGGACTCCTCTGCGCCGATCCCATCGTAGACAAGTGGCGCATGATGCGCCTGAGGGTGGCTGAACACGCGCGCGCCATGGGCGACGCCGCCCGATTTCGGATCGGCGGCACCGTAGTAGATGCGCCCGATCCGGGCAGCGGCCAGTGCGGCGGCACACATCGCACAAGGCTCCAGCGTGACAAAAAGGTCATGCCCGGTCAGCCGCTCGGACCCGGCAGAGGCGCAGGCGGAGCGCAGGGCAAGGATTTCGGCATGCGCGGTGGGGTCGTTCAGTTCGCGGGTCCGGTTCCCGGCGGCGGCGGCCACGGTCCCGTCCGGCGCGACGATCACGGCACCCACCGGCACTTCGCCGCGCTTGGCAGCCGCGCGCGCTTCGTCCAGGGCCTGCGCCATGTGGGATCGGAACACCATGCCCCTGACTGCCGCACATCTTCGGGTTTCGCAAGCCGGGCAAATGGTCTAAAGCCCGGCCATGAGCACCACACCCCCTCCCGGCGACCGGATCGCCAAGGTTCTGGCCCGCGCCGGGATCGCCTCGCGCCGCGAAGCCGAACGCATGATCGAGGCCGGTCGCGTCACCGTAAACGGCAATAAGATCGACAGCCCGGCGCTGAACGTCACTGCCAGTGACAAGATCACCGTCGATGGCAAACCCGTTGCTGAACCCGAACCCGCGCGGCTCTGGCTTTACAACAAGCCCACCGGGCTGGTGACCACGACCAGCGACGAGAAAGGCCGCGCCACCATCTATGACGGGCTGCCCGAAGAACTGCCGCGGGTGATGACCGTCGGTCGGCTCGACCTCAATTCCGAAGGGTTGTTGCTGCTGACCAATGATGGCGGCGTCAAGCGCAAGCTGGAACTGCCCTCGACCGGGTGGCTGCGCAAATACCGGGTCCGGATCAATGGCCGCCCCAAAGACGAGGATTTCGCACCGCTGCGCCAGGGTCTGGTGATCGACGGAGAGCGGTTCCAGAAAATGATCGTGACCCTGGACCGCCAACAGGGCGCAAATGCCTGGATCACCATCGGGTTGCGCGAAGGCAAAAACCGCGAAATCCGCCGTGCGATGGAGGATATCGGCTTTGCCGTGAACCGGCTGATCCGGGTGTCTTATGGCCCGTTCCAGCTGGGAAATCTCAAGTCGGGCGAGGTCGAAGAGGTGCGCCGTCGGGTGCTGCGCGACCAGCTTGGGTTGGACGTTGAAGTCAAGCCTGCCGACAAGCCAACGGGCAAACCCACCGGCAAACGCCCCGTCAGGCCGCAACGTCACCGCACGAGCGCGCCCAAAAACCCACGCTCATGAGTACTTTAGCGCAACCTTCCCCCTAGCAAGGCGCGCCTGCATCGCCTAGATTCGCGTCAACGTAGCCGCAATCGGGGGAGTCATGTCTCAATCTGGCATCCAGAAGGCCGCCTTTATAGGGCTTTTGATCCTGATGCTGGGTGTCGCCACCGGCTGGATCGGCGGGCTCTGACGTCATGGCACAGAAATTTGGCGGGAAATACAGCCCGCAATCGACCGATGACACCACACAGATCCCCAACCAGCGCGGCCAGTTCGACGGAGCGCGGGTCGATCCGGCGGGATTCCGCACAAATATCCTGTTCCTGCCACCGCTGCTGATTGCGTTCTTTTCGCTCAATGACGGGGCGGTTGGCCTGACTCTGGGGCTGGTTGCCGCCGCCCTGCTGGTGCTGGCGGCCTGGGTGCTGCGCGAGGGGTTGCGCGCCGAAAGCGCCTATCACGCCCGCAAGGTGGCCCGCCGCCCGGCCTTTCCGCGCAAGATCTTCGCCTCGGCCCTGACCGGGCTGGGCATCGGTCTGGCCGCCTACAAGAATGATATGCTCGATGCCGGGTCCGCCAGCCTGCTGGCTCCGGCTCTCTATGGTATTGCCACGGCAGTGCTGCATGGGACGGCGTTTGGCCTCGACCCGATGCAGGACAAGGGCATGGAAGGCATCGACACCTTCCAGCAGGATCGCGTCGCCCGCGCCGTCGATGAAGCCGAAACGCTGCTGGCCGACATGAGCGATGCCATCAAACGCGCCGGTGATCGCAAGGTCGAGGCGCGGGTCGAACGGTTCCAGACCACCGCGCGCGAGCTGTTCCGCACGGTCGAGGAAGACCCGCGCGACCTGACCGCCGCGCGCAAATATCTGACCGTCTATCTGCGCGGGGCCCGTGATGCCTCGATCAAGTTTGCCGACATCCATGCCCGCACCAGCGATCCGCAGGCGCTGGCCGATTACACTGCGCTGCTGGACGATCTTGAGCAGAACTTCGCCGCGCGCACCCGCAAGATGCTGCTGGATGACCGCAGCGACCTGACTGTTGAAATCGACGTGCTGCGGGAACGGTTGCAGCGCGAAGGCGTGCAGCTGGACTGACCGGCACGTCTGAGTAATTAGGGGAGAGATTCATGTCCGATACCGTCCGCAAAAAGGCCGCCGAGGCGACCGCAATCGTCGATGAGGTGACCGCGATCACCTTGCCGGAACCGCAAAACGCCATCGTTCCGCTGGAAGAGGCCGACGAACCGGTCAAGGCCGAAATCCGAAGCCGTATGAACGAGATCAGTATGGACGACACCAACTCGATCGTGTCCTTCGGGTCCGGCGCGCAGGCTGAGTTGCAGGAAATCAGTCAGGCCATGCTGGCCGATGTGCGCAACAAGGATGTGGGTCCTGCCGGTGACAGTCTGCGCAACATCGTGACCACCATTCGCGGCTTTTCGGTCAGCGAGCTGGATGTGCGGCGCAAGGCAAGCTGGTGGGAACGGCTGATGGGCCGGGCCGCGCCTTTTGCCAAATTCACCGCCCGCTTCGAAGAGGTGCAGGGCCAGATCGATAAAGTCACCGATGACCTGCTGGGCCACGAACATACGCTGCTGAAAGACATCAAATCGCTCGACCTGCTCTATGACAAGACGCTGGGATTTTATGACGAGCTGGCGCTGTATATCGCGGCGGGCGAGGAAAAGCTGACCGAGTTGGACAGCACCGACATCCCCGAAAAAGAAGCCGCAGTCGCGGCTGCGCCCGAGGAAGACCAAGTGATGAAGGCGCAGGAGCTGCGCGACCTGCGTGCCGCCCGCGACGATCTGGAACGCCGGGTCCATGACCTGAAACTGACGCGGCAGGTGACGATGCAGTCGCTGCCCTCGATCCGACTGGTGCAGGAGAACGACAAGTCGCTGGTGACCAAGATCAACTCGACGCTGGTCAATACCGTACCGCTCTGGGAGACCCAGCTGGCGCAGGCCGTCACCATCCAGCGCAGCGCCGAAGCCGCCGCCGCCGTGCGCGACGCCAATGACCTGACCAACGAGTTGCTGACCGCCAATGCCGCCAATCTGCGTGAAAGCAACAAGATGATCCGGCAGGAAATGGAACGCGGCGTCTTCGACATCGAAGCGGTCAAACAGGCCAATGCCGACCTGATCGGCACCATCAACGAAAGCCTGCAGATCGCAGACGAGGGCAAGGCCAAACGCGCCGCCGCCGAAGAGGAACTGCAAAAGATGGAGACCGAACTGCGCGATACGCTGGCTTCGGCCAAGGCGCGCAAGGACGGTCTGGGCGACACCGCATCCACAGCGGTTCCCGGCTGACCTTCGGTGCGGCGCGCTGGGGCACATTCTCGGGTCCGTGCGACCCGGATCGGGGCCACGGCCCTTGCCCTGGTGCTGCTTGCCGCCTGTGAGCAGGGCCTTCAAACCTCGCTGACGCCGCCCCTCCGCCCTGAAGGGCTGGTCCCGGCAAAGCCGGTCGTGGTCGCGCCCTCGGCCAAAAGCCAGGATCTGGCGCGCTACTACGAAAAGGTGCAGAACGATCTGCTGACCCGCGGGCTGCTGCGCGTGGATGGCGGCGGCCCCGACACGCCCTATGATTCCGAAGATCTGGTGCGCAATTTCGAAGTGATCGCTTTTTTCGACGAATACGCCCAGACCGCAACGCCGCTGTCCAGCCGCCGCGCCAGCGGACGGCTGAGCCGCTGGTCCGGCCCGGTGCGGATCAGGACCGAGTTCGGTGCCTCGGTCCCGCTGGAACGGCGCGAACAGGACCGCAAGAATGTCGCCAATTTCGCGGACCGCCTTGCGCGGCTGACCGGGCATCCGATCAGCGCCGGCAGCCGAAACCCGAATTTTCACGTTTTTGTGGCGGGCGAGGACGATACCGCATTTGTCCAGGCGCGATTGAAACAGATTATCCCCTCGATCAGCGCAAATGAACTGGTGCTGTTCGACGATCTCCCGCGCTCGTTCTATTGCCTTGTCGTTGCTGTATCCGGCAATGGCGCGCCGCAGAACTATACCCGCGCGGTGGCGCTTGTGCGGGCCGAACACCCCGATCTGGTGCGGCTCAGCTGCATCCACGAAGAGATTTCGCAAGGGCTGGGACTGCCCAATGACAGCCCCGCCGCGCGGCCCTCGATCTTCAATGACGATGACGAGTTTGCGCTGCTGACCAGCCATGACGAGAAACTGCTGAAAATGCTCTATGATCCGCGCCTGCGGCAGGGCATGACCGCCGACGAGGCCCGCCCGATAACCCAGCAAATTGCGTTGGAACTTACGGGCCCGTCTTCATAGGCCCAAAGACAGGAGAACGATTGACCATGGGTATTTTCGACTTTCTTTCCGGTGAATTCATCGATGTCATCCATTGGGTCGATGACACCCGCGACACCATGGTCTGGCGGTTCCAGCGCGAAGGCCATGAGATCAAATACGGCGCCAAGCTGACCGTGCGCGAAGGGCAGTCGGCAGTGTTTGTGCATGAAGGGCAATTGGCGGATGTGTTCACGCCGGGGCTTTATATGCTCGAGACCAACAACATGCCGATCATGACGACGCTGCAGCATTGGGATCACGGCTTCAAGAGCCCGTTCAAATCCGAGATCTATTTCGTCAACACGACCCGGTTCAACAACCTCAAATGGGGCACCAAGAACCCGATCATGCTGCGGGACCCGGAATTTGGCCCCACCCGCATCCGCGCCTTTGGCACCTATACGGTGCGGGTGAAGGACCCGGCCAAGTTCCTGATCGAGATCGTCGGCACCGACGGCGAGTTCACCATGGACGAGATCAGCTATCAGATCCGCAACATCATCGTGCAGGAGTTTTCCCGTGTCATCGCAGGCTCGGGCATTCCGGTGCTGGACATGGCCGCCAACACCGCCGATCTGGGCAAGCTGATCGCGGCAGAGGTCTCGCCGGTGCTGGACAGCTACGGGCTGGAGATGCCGGAGTTCTACATCGAGAACATCTCGCTACCGCCTGCAGTCGAGGCAGCCTTGGACAAGCGGACATCCATGGGGCTGGCCGGTGATCTGGGCAAGTTCACGCAATATTCCGCCGCCGAAGCGATGACCGCTGCTGCCACCAACCCGAGCGGGGGTGGCGGTATGGGCGCGGGCCTTGGCATGGGAATGGGCATGGCGATGGCGCAGCAAATGGGGAACATGGCAGCGGGGCAACCCAGCGGTCCCTGGGGCGCGCCCGCCCCCGCTGCCACGCAACCGGCAGCATCCGTGGCACCGCCACCCCCGCCCCCCGTTGAGCATGTGTGGCATATCGCGGTGGAGGGCCAGACCTCGGGGCCGTTTTCCAAGGCCAAGCTGGGGCGGATGGCCACAGCCGGAGAGATCACCCGCGAGACCTATGTCTGGACCGCTGGTCAGGACGGCTGGAAACGCGCCGAGGACGTGCAGGAACTGGCGCAGCTGTTTACCATTCTGCCACCGCCGCCTCCGGGCATCTGACCCGTGGCGGAGCTTGAGCATCGGTTTCCCTGCGACCAATGCGGGGCCGATTACCGGTTTGATCCGCAAAGCGGCGGGCTGGTCTGTGGCCATTGTGGCCATTCCGAGCAGATCAGCGCCGGGCCGTGGAAGGGCGGCGCCCTGCGCGAGTTGGATTTCGACACCGCCATGGCGCAGGCCCTGCCCGAGGCCGAGATCGAAGAAACCCGCGTGCTGTCATGCCCCAATTGCGCGGCGCAGGTCGAGTTTGACCCCGACAGCCATGCCGCCGAATGCCCGTTCTGCGCCACCCCTGTGGTGACCGGCACCGGTATCAACCGCCACATCAAGCCGCGCGGCGTGCTGCCTTTCGCACTGGACGAGCGCACCGCACAAAAGGCCATGTCGGATTGGCTGGGCGCGCTTTGGTTTGCACCAAATGGGTTGCAGGACTACGCCCGCAAGGGGCGCAAGATGCAGGGCATCTATGTGCCCTATTGGACCTTCGACGCGGATACCAAATCGCGCTACCGGGGCGAACGTGGCGTGGTCTATTACGTGACCCGCACGGTCATGCGCGATGGCAAGAAGGTACAACAGCAGGTTCCGAAAATACGCTGGTCACCGAAATCGGGCCGCGTGGCGCGGTTCTTTGACGATGTGCTGGTGCTGGCCTCACGTTCGCTGCCCAAGAAATACACCGACGCGCTGGAACCCTGGGACCTGCCCGCGCTGGAGCCGTATCAGCCGGAATATCTGGCCGGGTTCCGGGCCGAGGCCTATACGGTCGAGCTGAAAGAGGGCTATGGCGAGGCGCGCGCGCATATGGACCGGGTGATCGACCGCGATGTACGCTTTGACATCGGCGGCGACCGGCAGCGCGTCCACGGGATCGAAACCGCCGTCTCGGATGTGACCTTCAAGCATATCCTGCTGCCGGTCTGGCTGGCGGCCTACAAGTTCCGCGGCGAGACGTACCGCTTTGTGGTGAATGGCCGGACCGGCCGGGTGCAGGGCGAACGCCCCTGGTCGGTGATCAAGATCACCATCGCGGTCACCCTCGGGCTGCTGGTAGCGGCGGGCGTCGGATATGTGGTCGCGACCAATCAATAAGGCATGAAGGGGCAGCGGATGGACCTGCAGGCATTGGACGCATTGATGGCAGAGCGGCACTCCTGCCGCGCCTTCGCGCCCACCGAGATACCGAAAGCCACGATCGCGCAGGTCCTTGCCACCGCCCGCCGGGCGCCAAGCTGGTGCAATGCCCAGCCCTGGCGGGTCGATGTGACCCGTGGTGCCGCGACCGACCGGTTTCGCGCGGCGCTGATCGAACAGGCGCAAAGCACCGCACCGAAACCCGATCTGCCCTTTCCCGGCTCTTATAGCGGCGTCTTTCAGGACCGGCGGCGCGCCTGTGGCTGGGCGCTCTATGAGGCGGTGGGGGTCACCAAGGGCGACCGGGCGGGATCGGCGCGTGAGATGATGCGGAACTTTGCGCTGTTCGACGCGCCGCATTGCGCGGTCATCTCAAGCCCGGCGGAACTGGGCGCCTATGGGGCGATGGATTGCGGTGGCTTCGTCACCGCCTTTTGCCTGGCCGCTCAGGCGCTTGGCATCGCGACGATCCCGCAAGCCGCGGTGGCCAGCCATGGCCCGTTCCTGCACCGGTATTTTGACATTCCGCAGGATTTTCTGGTGCTGTGTGCGATCTCGTTCGGTTATTCCGACACCGCGCATCCAGCCAACGGGTTTCGCACCGATCGGGCTGAACTGGATGCGTTCACGCAGTGGCACGACGGTTGAACAAGGGAGCGTTGGCGAGATGCGCGCATTGATCCAGAGAGTGACACAGGCCCGTGTCACGGTCGAAGGCGAAACGGTCGGTCAGATCGGCGCAGGCCTGCTGATCCTGATGTGCGCCATGCGGGGCGATAACGACGCAGAAGCGGTACAGCTTGCCGCCAGAATCGCCAAACTGCGGATCTTTCGCGATACGGCGGGCAAGATGAACCTTTCGGTGAAAGACACCGGTGGCGCGGCGCTGGTTGTCAGCCAGTTCACCCTGGCCGCCGACACCAGACGCGGCAACAGACCCGGATTTTCAGAGGCGGCGGCATCCGATGAGGGCAAGCGCCTGTATCAGGTCTTTGGCGAACAACTGCACAGCCACGGCATCCCGGTCGAACGGGGGGTGTTCGGCGCGGATATGGCGGTTGAGCTTACCAATAGCGGCCCGGTAACGATCTGGTTGGACACTGCAGACAGGCACTGAATGCGGCCCGAACGACCCGAAGAAGGAGGAATCAACTTGCCCCGCAGCGCCTGCACCCAGCCTCGAAATGAGGTCATCAGGGCACTTGCGCCTGGCACAATTCCCTTTGAAACATGAAAAAGGCAAACCGGGTCGACCCCCGGTCCGGTGCCAAGCGCACCATTGATTCAAGCGGGGAAGCGACACTATCACCACGCAATGCGACACCGCATTAGGACCAGAGCAAAGCGCAAGAGTGTCCCATGGAGGGCATACCGGACATTAAGCCTTGCCGGGCGGTGCGAAATACGCAAACCTTGACTCGCCAATCAACAAAAACCGCGCGCCAAGCGCGCAGCTTCTCAACCGGGAGATCTCGATGAACGACCAACTTGACTATATGTCCGGCCGCGTGACGGCTGGAAAAATGAACCGCCGTGAGTTCATGGGCAAAGCCGCAGCCTTGGGTGTGTCCACCGCTGTTGCCAGCACCATGTTTGCCAGCGCGGTCAAGGCAGCCGGCCCGGTCAAGGGCGGCACCTTCAAAATGGGCATCCAGGGCGGTGAAAGCACCAACACCCAGGACCCGGCGCTTTATGCATCCGACGTGCCGATCGGTGGTGGCCGTCACTGGGGTGAAACCCTGGTCGAAGTGGACGCCAATGGCGAGTTGGAAGGCCTGGTCGCCGAAAGCTGGGAAGGCTCGGCAGATGCCAAGACCTGGCGCTTCAAGATCCGCCAGGGCATCGAGTTTTCGAACGGCCAGCCCGTGACCGCCGAGGATGTGAAGCGCACGATCGAGCGTCACACCAACGAGGATTCCAAATCGGGTGCGCTTGGCATCGTGCAGGACATCGAGTCGATGCGCACCGATGGCGACACGTTCGAACTGACGTTGGGCTCGGCCAATGCGGACATGCCCTATCTGATCAGCGACTATCACCTGGTGATCCAGCCCGATGGTGGCTTTGACAACCCGAACGCCGCAATCGGCACCGGTCCCTATGTGCTTGAATCGGACGAGCCGGGCGTGCGCATGAGCTTCGTCAAGAACCCCAATTATTGGGACGATTCGATGGGGCATTACGAAAGCACGGAGATTCTGACCCTCAACGACGCAACCGCACGCACCGCGGCGTTGCAGTCCGGCCAGGTTGACGCGATCATCCGGGTGGAACCGAAGATCGCACAGCTGCTTGATCGCGCACCGAACCTGTCCGTCAAAAGCGTGTCGGGCCGTGGTCACTATGTGTTCATCATGCATGTGGACACCGCCCCGTTCGACGAGAATGAACTGCGGCTGGCGCTGAAATACGCGATCAATCGCGAGGAACTGGTCGACAAGATCCTGCGTGGTTACGGTGGCATCGGCAACGATATGCCCATCAACGCAGCCTATCCGCTGTTCGATGACACGATCCCGCAGCGCGCCTTTGATCTGGAAAAGGCCAAGGAGCATTACGCCAAGTCCGGCCATGACGGCTCGCCCATCATCCTGCGCACCGCCGATGGCGCCTTCCCCGGCGCGGTGGACGCGGCAGCCCTGTTCCAGCAATCGGCGCAGGCCGCCGGTATTCCGCTGGAGATCAAGCGCGAACCCAATGACGGCTACTGGTCGGAAGTCTGGAACGTTCAGCCGTTCTGCGCCTCTTACTGGTCGGGCCGCCCGGTGCAGGACCAGATGTACACCACGGCCTATCTGTCGACCGCAGACTGGAACGACACACGCTGGAAACGCACCGAATTCGACGAGATGCTGCTGTCGGCAAAGGCCGAACTGGACCCGGCCAAGCGCAAGGAGATCTACTCCAAGATGGGTCGGATGGTGAACGAGCAAGGCGGTCTGATCTGCCCGATGTTCAACGACTTCATCGACGCCGTGTCGAACAATGTGCAGGGTTGGGAAAGTGATCCGAATGGCGCAATGATGAACTGGTATGCTCCTAAAAAGACCTGGAAAGCCTAAGGGCCCAGAGTATGCATCCCGTAGTGAAACTGGTTGCTCAGCGCCTCGCGCTGAGCCTCCTCCTCCTCCTCGCCGCTTCGATCCTGATCTTCGCGGGCACGATGATCCTGCCGGGCGATGTGGCACAATCCATTCTGGGCCAGTCAGCCACCCCTGAATCACTGGCAAACCTGCGTGAAGAACTGGGGCTGAACGACCCACCCGTCACGCGCTATTTCGATTGGCTCTTTGGTGCAATGCAAGGCGATCTGGGCACCGCGCTGACCAACGGGCGCGACATTGCCGAGAGCATCGGGCAACGCCTGTCGAACACTCTTTTCCTTGCGTTCTGGGCCGCCATCATCTCGGTGCCGCTGGCCATCCTGCTGGGCCTGATCGCGGTGCGCTACAAGGACCGCTGGCCCGACAAGCTGATCTCGGGGGTGACGCTGGCCTCGATCTCGATCCCGGAATTTCTGATCGGTTACCTGCTGATGTATTATCTGGCCGTGCAACTGGGCTGGTTCCCGTCGGTCGCGATGATCAATGACGGCATGAGCCTGGGTCAGAAACTGCAATCCATCGCCCTGCCGGTCATCGTTCTGACGCTTGTGGTTCTGGCGCATATGATGCGCATGACCCGCGCCGCGATCCTGAACGTGATGCAGTCAGCCTATGTCGAAACCGCCGAACTGAAAGGTCTGAGCGGATTTCAGGTCATCTACCGTCACGCCTTTCCCAACGCCATCGCGCCGATCGTGAACGTGGTCATGATCAATCTGGCCTATCTGGTCGTCGGCGTTGTGGTGATCGAGGTGGTCTTTGTCTATCCCGGCATGGGACAGTATCTGGTCGATCACGTGTCGAAACGTGACGTGCCCGTGGTGCAGGCCTGCGGCCTGATCTTTGCGGCGGTCTACATCTTGCTCAACATGATCGCTGACATCGTCTCGATCCTGGCGAACCCGAGACTGAGGCATCCGAAATGAAGAATATCCCAATCTCTGCACTGATCGGGCTGTTCCTCACGGCCGTCTATTTTCTCATGGCATTGCTCGCGCCGATCATCGCCCCTTACGGCATGGCCGAGGTGGTGGGCGACGTGTGGGAGCCTGCCTCATCCAAATATTGGCTGGGCACCGACAATATCGGGCGCGATCTGCTCAGCCGGATGATCTATGGCGGGCGTACAACGATCTTCATCGCCACCGCCGCGACGATCATCAGCTTCGTGACCGGGTCGGTTCTGGCCTTCTTCGCCGCTGTGATGGGCGGTTGGGTCGATCAGGTTCTGTCGCGCTTCGTCGATCTGATCATGTCGATCCCGACGCTGATCTTTGCGCTGGTGGTGCTGTCGGTGATGCCGGTGACCATTCCGATCCTGATCCTGGTGATGGGTCTGCTCGACTCCACCCGTGTCTATCGTCTGGCCCGTGCCGTGGCGGTGGATATCTCGGTCATGGATTATGTCGAGGCCGCGCGCCTGCGCGGTGAGAAAATCGGCTGGATCATCTTCCGGGAAATCCTGCCAAACGCGCTCAGCCCGCTGATCGCCGAGATGGGGCTGCGCTTCATCTTCGCGGTGCTCTTTGTGTCCACCCTGTCGTTCCTTGGCCTTGGCGTGCAACCGCCCGAGGCGGACTGGGGCGGCATCGTGAAAGAGAACAAGGAGGGCATCGTCTACGGCATTCCCGCCGCCCTGCTGCCGGCTGTCGCCATCGCCACGCTGGCGATCTCGGTGAACCTGGTGGCCGACTGGGTACTCAACCGCACCACATCGCTGAAAGGAGGCCGAGGATGAGCGATCCGCTTCTCAAGGTCCGCGACCTGAAGATTGGCGCAACTGTCTACCCGCCGGGCGAAAAGCCCCATGACATCGAAATCGTGCACGGGGTCAGCTTTGACCTCGCGCCGGGAAAGGTGCTGGGGCTGATCGGTGAATCCGGGGCCGGGAAGTCGACCATTGGCCTTGCTTCGATGGCCTATGGCCGGGGTGGTGTGAAAATCACCGGCGGCGAGGTCTGGGTCAATGGCCGTGACATCCTCAAGTCATCGGTCCGCGACATCCGCAACCTGCGCGGGGCCGAGGTCACCTATGTGTCGCAATCGGCGGCGGCCTCGTTCAACCCGGCCAAGAAGATCATGGATCAGGTGGTCGAGGCTGCGGTGGAACAGAAGAAGTTCAGCCGCAAAGAGGCCGAGGAACGCGCTCGCACGCTGTTTGCCAAATTGGGCCTGCCCGATCCGGACAATATCGGTAAGCGGTTTCCGCATCAGGTCTCGGGCGGTCAGCTGCAGCGCTGCATGACGGCGCTTGCGCTATGTCCCGAACCTGATCTGGTGGTCTTTGACGAGCCCACCACAGCGCTTGACGTGACCACACAGATCGACGTGTTGATGGCGATCAAGGAAGCCATTCGCGACACCGGTGTTGCCGCGCTCTACATCACCCATGACCTTGCGGTTGTGGCGCAGGTCAGCGACGACATCATGGTGCTGCGGATGGGGGATATGGTCGAATATGCCCATACCGATCAGATCATCAACAGTCCCAAGGAAGAGTACACGCAGGCGCTGGTCTCGGTCCGGTCGATCGAGCATGAGGAAAAGAATCCCACGCCGGAACCGGTGCTGAGCGTCAAGAACATCACGGCGCGCTACAAGGGTCTGAATTTCGACGTGCTCAAGAATGTGACGGTCGATCTTCATCCCGGCCAGACGCTGGCCGTTGTTGGCGAATCCGGGTCGGGCAAATCGACGCTTGCGCGGGTTATCACCGGATTGCTGCCGCCCAGTGACGGGCAGATCGACTTTGCCGGGCGCACCCTGTCACGCGATCTGGCAGGCCGCACCCGCGAGGACCTGCGCGAGTTGCAGATGATCTACCAGATGGCGGATGTGGCGATGAACCCGCGCCAGACCGTCGGCACCATCATCGGCCGCCCGCTGGAGTTCTACTTCAACATTCGTGGCAGCGAAAAGCGCAAGCGGATCATCGATCTGCTGGACGAGATCGAACTGGGCGAGAAGTTCATGGACCGCTACCCGGCGGAACTGTCGGGCGGTCAGAAACAGCGCGTCTGCATCGCGCGGTCGCTGGCGGCAAAGCCCAAGATGATCATCTGTGACGAGGTGACCTCGGCGCTCGATCCGCTGGTGGCGGATGGCATTCTCAAGCTGCTGCTGGACCTGCAGAAGATCGAGGATGTGGCCTATCTGTTCATCACCCACGATCTTGCAACGGTGCGCGCCATCAGCGATTCAATCGCGGTGATGTATCAGGGCAAGGTGCAGCGCTATGGCTCGAAATCCGAGGTACTCAGCCCGCCCTTTGACGACTATACCGACCTGTTGCTCAGTTCGGTGCCCGAGATGAAGCTGGGCTGGCTGGAAGAGGTGGTCGCCCATCGCAAGATGGAAAGCGCCGGGAACTGAGTCCGTATTCAACCCTCAAAACGGCGGGTCTGACCCGCCGTTTTTAGATTCGGGCCGTTATGGACGCGCCTGTCATCAGTTCAGAAAGTTGGCGGAGGAGTATGCCATGCACAGAATTGGCGTGTTGATTTTTCCAGGCTTCGAGCTGCTCGATGTCTTTGGGCCGATGGAAATGTTCGGATTGCTTCCCGACAAGTACGAATTGTGCATGGTCGCTGAGACGCCGGGACCCGTCGCCAGCAACCAGCGCCTGTCCGCTTATGCCGAACACGGACTCCACGATGACGACACCTATGACATCCTTTTTGTTCCCGGCGGTGCGGGGACGCGCAAGGAAATCGGCAACCGCCCCCTTCTGCGCTGGATCGCAGAGGTGTCGGCGCAGGCCGAATACACGCTGAGCGTCTGTACCGGCAGCGCCCTGCTTGCGCGGGCAGGTCTTTTGGATGGGCGCAAAGCCGCGACCAACAAATCCGCATTTTCCTGGGTCGAGGAACAGGGGCCGAAGGTGAAGTGGCAGCGGCAGGCGCGCTGGGTCGAGGACGGTCCCTTCATCACCTCATCCGGGGTCACGGCGGGGATGGATATGGCGCTTGGGGCCATCGCCCTGATGCATGGGCAGGACACCGCGAGAGATGTTGCCAGATGGTGCGAATACACCTGGCAAGAGGACAAGACCAACGATCCTTTTGCGCGGATGTATGGGCTGGTCTGATCGGGACCAGCGCAACGTCCTACACGCGCGACGATACCCCATTGCCTGACCGAGATTTGCTCGCCACAAAACACCAAAGGCAAGGGAGAGTGCCATGGACCGTAAACTGCTGCTGATCATTCTCGATGGGGTGCCCTGGCGCAATTTCCGCAGGTTGTTCGGCAATCTCGAAGGCTGGGTGGTATCCGGCGAGGCGCGGGTCTGGAAGCACCGTGCAGTGCTGCCCTCGACCTCGGCAAGCTGTTATGCCTCGATCCATACCGGGGTGGTGCCGGCGGAACATGGCTGCACCGGCAATGGCAACGTGTTCCGGCTGGGCCACAAGGACGTGTTCTCGCAGACCCGCGCGGCGGGCGGGGTGACCGGGGCGGTTGCGCATAGCTATTGGTCCGAGTTCTTCAACCGCCACCCGTTCGACCATGTCCGTGACGTGGAATATGACGAGCCCGAGAGCGCCACGATCAACCATGGCCGGTTCCACAGCATGACAGGCTATGGCCACGCCAACCAGATGACGCCATGCGATGTCGACCTGTTTGCCTCGCTGACCAATCTGTGCCAGCGGTTCGACCTCGATTACGGCCTGCTGCACACCTGCACGCTGGACAGTATGGGGCACCGGTTCTTTCACGACTGCCCCGAGATGGACCATGCCTGTTTCGTGATGGACGAGATGCTGGCCCCCTTCATCCCGCGCTGGCGTCAGATGGGCTATGAGGTGATCGTGACCGCGGATCACGGTCAGGACGCGCGCGGCCATCATGGTGGGCGCGACCCACTGCAACAGGAAACCGCGCTGTATTATTTCGGAGACGCCGACGGGCCAGAGAGCGATGCGGTAATCGAGCAGGTGCAATTGGCCCCGACGATTCTGTCACGGCTGGGCGCTCCGTTGGCCGAAACGATGCGGGCCGAGCCTTTCCTGCGCTGAGAGCGGCGACAAGGCGCCAGCAGCGCCTTGATCCCCACCCCCGTCAGTCGTAAGGCCAGAGCCCCTGCCCCAACGCCTCGATCGCGAGGGAAATCCGCTCAAAACTGGCGCGCGCGCGGGGTACGGAGTGGCGGGCGCGCAGATAGCCATGCACCAGCCCCTCTTCGTTGATCCAGCACACCTTGCCGCCCGCTTCCAGCAACCGGTCGCGATAATCGCGGCCGTCATCACGCAGCGGATCGCAATCGGCGGTGATGATCACCGTCGGGGGCAACCCGGAAAAATCGCTGTCCTGCAGGGGTTCATAGGTGGGATCGTCGGTTGGCTCCTCGCCAAGGCTGCGGATGCTGGCATAGAACTTCACGTCGGCACGGCTGAGCATCGGGGCGTGGGCATGCTCCAGATAAGACCCCTGGTCGCGGTCACCACCGAAGCCGGGATAGATCAGAACCTGCCCCAGCACATTTTGCAGACGCCCGCGCGCATGATGCGCGACACAGGCGGCCAGTGTCGCGCCTGCACTGTCACCGGCCAGCACAATCGGGTCGCCATAGGTGTCCGCCGCCCATTCACTCGCGGCCCAGCAATCCTCGAACTGGGCCGGGTGCCGATGCTCGGGGCAGAGCCGATAGTCGATGGACACCACCCGATAGCCGGTCTGGGCACAGATTTCGGAACAGACGTCGTCGTGGCTGTCGAGGCCCCCCAGCACAAAGCCGCCGCCATGGATATAGATCACCGTGCGGGTCGGCTGACCCGCTGAATAGACGCGGACCCGGACGCCATTTGCATCCAGGTCCTCAGAGGGGATTCCCTCGGTTTCGCTTTGCCGAAAGGCGTGGCACATCCGGTCATAGACCTGCCGCTGCTCTTCGATTGACAGGCTTACCGCATCGTCGGGGTAATATTCCGCAGTTCTGCGGATGAACTCCTGTGTCTCAGCATCTAGCAGCGCGTCGTAGTCCATTCACTCTCCCGGATCAGGCGGCCCATTCCCATGGGCGCGTGTAATCGCCCAGAATCTTGGACACATCCTCGTCCGAGGTACCGTTGGCGTCAAGCTGTGCGACAAGGCCACGTTTCTTGTCGTCGACAACCGAGACCACCCGTGCCGCGACCTCGCCCTTTTCCAGCGCGATGTTGTAGACTCGCGTGATCGCGTCCTTGCGCAGGTCGGGTTTGAACACCTTGCCCACCGCCGTTTTCGGCAGTTCGGGCAGGATGGTCAGATGCTTGGGTTGCGCCGCGCGTTCGTGGATATGAACGTCGCAATATTTCATCAGTTCTTCGGTGGTCACCGAAGCGCCATCCATCAGTTCCACATAGACGCAAGGCACTTCACCCGCATATTCGTCGGGCTGGCCGATGGCACCGGCAAAGGCGACCGCCTCGTGACCCAGCAGCGCCTCTTCGATCTCGGCGGGGTCGATATTGTGACCGCCGCGAATGATCAGATCCTTGGCGCGGCCGGTGATCCACAGATAGCCATCCGCGTCGAAACGGCCCAGATCGCCGGTGCGCAGGTATTTTTCATTGTGGTAGAGATCGCGGTTCTTGGCCTCTTCGGTGTAGGTATGGCCCGCCACAACGCCCGGGTTCGAGACACAGATCTCGCCGATCTCGTCCACCGCAGCTTCAACAGGACCATCAGCGGTGTCGTTGTAGATCTTCACATCCGTATAGGGCAGCGGCACCCCGATCGAACCGATCTTCTTTTCCCCGTCGGTGGGGTTGAAGGACACCAGACAGGTCGCCTCGGTAAGGCCGTAGCCTTCGACGATCTCGACGCCAGTGGTCTCTTCGAAGCGGCGGAACAGTTCCATCGGCAGCGGGGCTGAACCCGAGAAGGCCAATTTGATGCTGGAGATATCAGCATCCACCGGACGCTGCATCGTGGCAGAGATCGCGGTCGGCACGGTGATGATGAAGGTGATCTTCCACCGCTCGACGAGTTTCCAGAAATTGTCGAAGACACCATCGCCGCGATAGCCCTGCGGGGTCGGGAACACCACATGCGCGCCCCCGGCGACTGCCGAAGTCAGGATCGCCTGACACGCCAGCACATGGAACATCGGCAGCGGGCAAATGATGTTGTCACCGACGCCCATCAGCAACTCTTTGCCCAGCCAGCCGTTATAGATCATGCCGGAATATTTGTGCTGCGCCACCTTGGGCATCCCGGTGGTGCCGCCGGTGTGGAAATAGCAGGCAACGCGATCTTCGGTGGAATCCGCGAAACTCAGCGTCGTCGGCTGCTTTGACATTTCCTTGTTGAAGTTCTTGTAGTCGGCATGGGCCAGATGCTCCTTGCCTTCCAGCTTGGGGCGCACCAGCGGGACGATCCAGGATTTCGGCGGCGTCAGATAGCGGTTCAGATCAACTTCAAGCACCGCGTTCACGTTGGGCGCATGGCGGACGGCCTCGGCCACCTTGCTTGCGACATCGGTCTTGGGGAAGGGTTTCAGCGTCACCACAACCTTGGCGTTGGTTTCGCGCAGGATCGAGGCGATCTGCTCGGGCTCCAGCAGCGGGTTGATCGGGTTGGCGATACCGGCGACCGCAGCGCCCATCAGGGCAATGGCGGTCTCGTTGCTGTTGGGCAGCACATAGGCCACCACGTCTTTCTCACCCACACCCAGCGAGCGGAACAGGTTCGCCGCCTGGGTCACCTTGTCCTTGAGCCCCGACCAGGTCAGCGTTTCGGCCTTGTCGGTCGGCCCGGACAGCAGCTGAAAGCTGATGGCGTTGTTGTTGGGGTGTTTGGCCGCGGTTTCCGACAGCAACTGATAGAGCGTGACAGGTATGTCCCGGTCCGCCCAGGGCATTTCATTTTCGATTGCAGCGCAGTCTTTGATACCGGCAAAGGCCATTGGCAGTTCTCCCTCGATTTTTGGCGCACGGCGATCCAAAGCCGCCGATTTTCCGGCGAAACCTGCATAGAACCGCCGTTCAGCGCAAGAATCACCCTAACGTCAAGTTTGTCACTCTACGCCACTTGCCGCCACGTCATTCGAGGTTTTTGGGGCCGAAGGTTACTCGGCAGCCATACCTTCGGTGAATTGCAGCCTTGCAAGCCGTGCATAGAGGCCCCCTTGCGCGACCAATTCATCGTGCTTGCCCTGGGCAATGATTCGCCCGTTCTCAAGCACCACGATCCGGTCGGCCTTTTTCACCGTTGCCAGCCGGTGCGCGACGATCACGGTGGTGCGTCCGGCACAGAGCACATCCACCGCCTGCTGTACCGCCCGTTCGCTTTCGGCATCCAGTGCCGAGGTGGCCTCGTCCAACAGCAAGACCGGCGCGTCGCGCAAGATCGCGCGGGCGATGGCGATGCGCTGTTTCTGGCCACCCGACAGCATCACGCCGCGCTCGCCGACATAGCTGTCATAGCCTTCCGGCAGGGCGGCGATGAAGTCATGCGCGGCGGCGGCGCGCGCGGCCTGTTCGACCTCGCCGTCGCTGGCGGCGGGGCGACCGAAGCGGATATTGTCGCGTACCGAGCTGGCAAAAATCACCGGGTCCTGCGGCACCAGCGCGATATGGCGGCGGAAATCGTGACGCGACAGGCTGTGCAGGTCGGCCCCGTCCAGCGTCACCCGCCCCTGGTCGGGGTCATAGAACCGCTGCATCATCTGGATCACGGTGGTCTTGCCCGCGCCCGAGGGCCCGACCAGAGCCACGGTTTCCCCCGGCGCAACTGTCAGCGACAGGTCGTCCAGCGCCAGATGTTCGGGGCGCGACGGATAGCGGAAACTCACTGCCTTGAGCGCTATCTCACCCTTCACCGGTTCGGGCAGTTGCGCCGGTGTATCAGGGTCCAGCACGGTATCCTTTGCGTGCAAAAGCTCCACCAGCCGCTCGGTGGCCCCGGCCGCGCGCTGCAATTCGCTCCAGATCTCTGACAGTGCCGCAACCGAGCCTGCCATGATCACCGAATAGATCACGAACTGGATCAGCGTCCCTTCGGTCATTGTACCCGAGCGGACTGCATTCGCGCCCATCCACAGCACGCCGACCACGCCGCTGAAGACCAGAAAGATCACAATGACGGTCAGAATGGCGCGGGTGCGGATGCGCTCGCGCGAGACCTCGTAGGAGGTCTCGGTCATTTCGGCGAATTGCGCGCGGCTGGCACCCTCGCCGGTATAGGCTTGCACCGTCTGCACCGCGCTCAGTGCCTCGCCTGCGCTGCCCGAGGAGGCGGCGATCCAATCCTGGTTCTCGCGGCTGATCCGGCGCAAACGGCGCCCCAGCACCAGAATGGGCACGATCACGATGGGGATCAGCAGCAGGACCATACCGGTCAGTTTGGCCGAGGTCAGCAGCATCAGGATCAGACCGCCGACAAACAGCAACATGTTGCGTAGCGCGATCGACACGGAGGAGCCGAGGACAGACTGGATCAGCGTTGTGTCGGTGGTGATCCGGCTGAGCACTTCGCCGGTCATGACGCGTTCAAAGAACTCGGGACTCATGCCGATCACCCGGTCGAACACCGCCATGCGGATGTCGGCCACCACCCGCTCGCCCAGACGGGTCACCAGCGCGTAGCGGATGCCGGTGCCCACAGCCAGAACCGCGGCAATGCCCAGCGCGGCAAGAAAGTAGCGGTCCAGCAGGTCGCCATCCTCGATGCGGAAATGATCGACCACGCGGCGCACCGCCAGAGGCAGCGTCAGCGACATACTCGCTGTCAGCACCAGCGCCGCGACGGCGCCCGCCATCAGCCCCTTATAGGGCAGCATGAACGGCCAGAGCGCCCCCAGAACCCCCAGCTTGCGTGAGGTGGCGCGCTCTTCGCTGGCATTTGGTGCGGGCTGAGCGGGTTTCGATCTGGCCATTATGTGGTCTCGCATTCAGGTCTTTTCGGGGGGCTGCGCCCCTTTGGCCACGCTTCATGACCCCGCGCCCCGCGCAGGTCAAGCAAATGCGCATCCGCTGGGCTGCGGCCAAACTGCACAAATGCAGCGCGATTTCGCATTTACGAGGGCGGGCACGGGTCCAAACCCCGCGATCCTGCCCGGAGTGGCTTCAGGGCGCGCCCACAGAAAATCACATCTTTTCAGGGGAATACCCGGCAATTTCGCGCAGTCTTTCGCGAAAAGCTTACCGGGAGGGGATTCTTGGAGCGGGTAGCGGGAATCGAACCCGCACCTTAAGCTTGGAAGGCTCTTATGATACCATTTCACCATACCCGCCAAGAACCCGTGCGTCCTAGAACACGCACCGAACAAGGTCAATAGCTGCCGTTTTTCGAATGCGGCTGATCTGCTGTTTTACGCCGTGGCCTCCCCCAAAAGCAAACCGGCCCGCAAATTCGCGTGCCGGTTCACCCGTGAGTGGCAGCGGGGGTCAGCTTGTGAGGGCATTATGCCCGAAATACAGGAACTCGCGGTCGCGGCCTGCAATGTCCCCCGCTTCCAGCGACAGGCTGGCGCTGTCCAGCATCTTGTAGCTCTGCTGGGATTTGACCCATTCATCGGCATTCTGAAGCGTGGTCAGCGTATAGCTTGTGGTCTCGTTCAGATAATGCGTGGGGATCACGATTTTGGGCTTGAGCTTTTCCACGATGGCGTTGCCCTGATCATAATCCAGAATGTGCTGCGAGCCGTCCACCGGCAGGGTCAGCACGTCGACCTGACCGATGGCGTCCCAGAACTCCTGCGGCGGGTCATGCCGGTTGTCGCCCCAGATCAGCGTGCGGATACCGCCGGTTTCCACCAGATACACCACCATATCCATGTGGCTGACATTGTCCGGCGGGCAGGCCTGAACGCCGAATTCGCCCAGCGCGTTGGTCCAGTCATACCAACCCGGCGCGCGGCAGACATGTTTATCGGCAAAGCCGGTGATCCTGATGTCGGCAAATTCGAAGTTTCCAACCATCCGGTCCAGCACCATGGTCGAGACAGGGCGGTGAATCGCATCGTGGTCGAAATGGGTATGCGTGGACATGCAGATATCCACCGGGGTCTCTGGAAATTCATTCTTGAACCAAAGCCCCCACGCGCCCGAGGGATCGTCCCGCCAGGGATCGAACAGAATTGTGGCCCCGCCCGGTGACGTGATCTTGATCGCGCAATGGCCGAAATAGTCGATGGCAACTGCGCCTTCGACCGTATTGCCGGTGGTCTTCTGCAATTCGATCACGCCATTGTTGTTGCCCGGCTGTGTCCAGTCGGTGGATTGCGCCTGAGCGGAGGTGCTGCTCAGCAGGTTCGCAGCCCCGCCCACGCCAGCGGCCCCGGCGGCCATGAAGAAGGACCGGCGCGACAGGCCCGGTGCCATATCGTCCCTGCCCCCGCGCAGCAGCGTCGGTTTCAGGTTCAGGTCGTCTTTTTCCATTTTTGGTTTCCCTGTTGTCTCGCGATCCGGGGATGTCCTCGGATAATGTCAGGGTAGCAACCGGAGCCTCTAGCAGAGGTATCGAAAAACCATGGGGGAAACATGGGGCAAAACCCCATGGTTCACTGAATGGACAACAGCAGGCTGCGCAGGTTCTGACCACTGCGTTTCAAGCCAAGTTTTGCGCGGATGTTGTTGCGGTGAAATTCGATCGTGCTGGGCTCGCGCGACAGCGTGCGGGCAATGTCCTTGGTGGTCTGACCGCGCATGATAAGCTGCGCGATCTCCTGCTCGGTTGGGGTCAGGGCCTCGAACACGGTGGTCAATTGCCCACTCATATCAGAGGTGATCGACTTCAGGTTATCCTCAGCCAGTTCCAGATAGGCACGGCCAGCGGGATCCCGGGTGAGCCGGCCGTGCAGCTTCGACAGATGTGGAATGACCAACCCCTTGATCTGGCGCAATATCTTGGCGTCATATTCTTCGCGCGAGGTTTCCACGCTGCTGAGCAGAACGCGCAGGGCGGCATTGGCCTCCTCCAAATCCGCGGTGCGGCTGGCGACGCGATGTTCCAATTGATCCAGCGTTGCCTGCAGTTCCGACTCAAGCGTGATGCGCCGGTCAATCTCGATCAGCAGTTCGAGATCGGCCTCGATCACGCGGGCGAACTCCTGCAGCCCCTCGCGGAAAAGCAATGCCCGCCGGTTGCGGCGGGTGTCGAGGACGCAGATCGTCCCAAAGACCGTCCCGTCGGGCCATTTCAGCGGGTAGCCGATATAGAACCGCATGCCATGTTCCATATCGTCATTGTCGACCCAGTCCGGATCGCAGGTCGCATCCTCGACCGTCAATTCGCCGCCGCGCTGCAGAACGCCGTAGCAATAGAGCTTTTCATTGAGCGTGAAGCGGCAGCCAGTGGCATAGGGGTTGCCCTCGGTCCGGCTGGTGACAAAGACCGAATGGTGCGGCTCCTGCGTGCGCATCACGAGGCTGGCAGGCACGTCGGCAACATGTGCGATCAGGTCAACGATCCGCTGCCATTTGGCAATGGTCTCTTGTGATATGTCGGGCTTTGAACGGATTGCGCCGGACTTTCCTGTCGATGATCCGTGCAACTCTAGTGGCGAACCCCGCCAGCAGGCAAGCGCCACCGGGCGCGGGTGCCGTGCCGGAGCGGGCCTGCCTATCTGGAATGTTCGTTCACCAGCGTTTGCAAGAACGCATGTGTGATCCGGTTCGGCTCGGGGCTGCGCCGGTTGACGGCGGAAAACGTTGCGCGATAGTTCAACTGCTCCGGAAGGAGCATCTTCATCTGCCCCTGTTCCACAAAGCTCTTTGTCAGATGATCGGGCAGGAACCCAAGATAGCGGCCTGACAGGATCAGGATCGACAGCGCATGTTCACTCTGGACTTTCGCCGCGCGGCGCAGTTTGAGCGTCTGGCCGACATGCAGGTTCGGAGAGTTGACGCTGATGCCCGCGTAGCGCGTTGCGCGGATATCATCGAGCGTCAGGCTGGCTTGGTCGCGATCAAAGAACGGATGCCCCTGACCGCAGAACAGGTACATGTTTTCGGTGTAGATCGGGACATAGTTCAGACTTTTCGACACCCGGTGCTCGGCAAGGATTCCGACATCGACATCGCCGCTGATCAACCTGGCTTCGATGACATTGGGCGGTTCGAGCGACAGTTCGATCTGCACATCCGGCGCCAGCAGGTTGAAGGTGCGGATCGACCGGGCAAGATGGGAATCGGGGTTCGACGCGCATTGATCGAACAGGGCGACATGAATTCTGCCAACCAGATCCTGTTTTATTTCATTCACTTCGGCCTGGAAATCGGACACCGACAGCAGCAGCCGGTCCGCCGCTGCAAGTACTTTTGACCCATCTTCCGTCAGCGAAAAACCACCCGGCCCCCGGTTGCACAGCTTTAGCCCCAACCGAATTTCGAGATTGGATAAGTACTTGGAAATCGTGGATCTTCCGATGTTCAGCTCGGTCTCGGCGGCGGACAGGCCACCGCTTTCGACTACCGACCTGAAAATCCTCAATAAATTGATGTCGGCCTCGCCGACCTTGGTAACAAGTGACTGCCGCGCCATGTTATGTTCGCCATTTATGAAACTTTACGCTCAATAGTTACCATTTTGGAAACGCGAATCGCAAGCTACACGAGTCTGCACCGGGGCAGATTCGGACTGGAACATGTGCAGAGGAGCGCATTCCGGCGCGCACCCCGTTTATCAGGACAAACATGCCGGAGGACATTCATGTCATTTCTAAAGCGGGTCTGCACCACAACTGCGGCCATTTCCATTACAGCCATGCTGGTCGCGGGGGCAGCACAGGCCAAAAACTTCAAGATCGCAGTGGGCGACAGCGGCGGTTCCAGTCAGGAGGCAACCGGGCTGGGTTTCAAATCCGCGCTCGAAGAGCTGTCCGGTGGCAAGCATACCGCGACGTTGTTCCTCAATGGCCAGCTCGGCTCCGAACAGGATACCGTCAACGACGCGGCCATCGGCACGCTCGATATGTCGCTGCTGGCGATCAACAATATCACCCCGTTCTCGCCGACCGTCGGCGTGTTCACCCTGCCTTACGTGATCCTCAGCCTTGAAGATGCCGAAAAACTGACCCAAGGCCCAATCGGTCAGGAACTGACCGAGAACACGATCAACGATGCCGGTGTGCGCATCATCGCCTGGACTTACACAGGGTTCCGCGTTCTCACCAACTCGAAAAAGCCGGTAAAATCGGTGGCCGATCTGGAAGGCCTCGTGATCCGCGTTCCCAAGAACGAGATCATGATCGACACCTACAAGTCCTGGGGTATCAGCCCGACGCCGATGGCGTGGTCGGAAACCTTTGCCGGTCTGCAGACCAAAGTTGTGGATGGACAGGACAACCCCTACACCACCATCAACGCGATGAAGTTCTATGAAGTTCAGAAATATGTGACCAACATTCGTTACATCTTCTCGATCGAGCCGCTCATCATTTCCGAGCAGGTGTTCCAAGAACTGTCCGCCGAGGATCAGGAAATCATCCTTACGGCCGGCAAAGCCGCAACGCAGGCCTCTGCCGACTTCCTGCGTGAAAAGGAAGCCGAGATCAAAGAGATCCTGATCGAAAAAGGCATGGAAATCGTCGACCCCGAGAATGGCGAAGCTGAATTCATCGAACTGGCAACCACCGCTGTGTGGCCGAAGTTCTACGAAAGCATCGGCGGTGTTGAAAAGCTCAACGCTGTGCTGGCCGAAATTGGCCGCGATCCGGTTTCGCAATAATCAAAGACCAAACGGTCAACAAAAATGGGGGCGCCTGATGGTGCCCCCTACATAAAGGGAGGGTCAGATGTCGAAATTTTGGGGATTTGTAGACAACATCGAAAGCTATATCTGCCGCACATTGCTGGCGATGTTCGTTTGCCTGCTGATGCTGCAAGTCATCGTGAGGACGCTGTTTGCATTCTCGTTTTCGTGGGTCGAGGAACTGTCGATCTACATGTTCGTCTGGTTCGTCTTCTTTGGCGCCAGCTACGCCGCCAAGATGGGCGCCCACAACCGGGTCACGTTTCAGTTCAAGTTCCTGTCGGCCCGCGCGATCAAGTATATCGAGGCCTTCGCGGACCTCTTCTGGATCTTCTTCAACGTCGTATTCGTCTATCTGGCGATCGACTTCATCTTCAACAAGATGAACAAGTTCCAGTCGTCGCAGACCCTCGGGTTCCACCTGAGCTGGGTCTATATCGTCCTGCCCATCGCCTTCACGCTGATGACCATCCGGGTGATCCAGGTGAACTACCGCAAATTGATATTGGACGAAGAGATGGTCGACCCGGATTCGATCGATCTCGACGCTGTCAAAGCTGAAATCGAAAGCCATGACACTTCCAGCTCTGAGGGAGACAAGTAATGGGCGCCGAAATTATCCCACTGCTGTTTGGCGGATTTCTTTTTCTGCTGTTCATCGGTGCTCCGATCACCGTGGCGCTTGGCGTCTCGACCCTGATCACCTTCCTGTATCTTGGGGAAAACCCCATCAAATTCGTCCAGATCGCCTTTACCTCGGTCGGGTCCTTCCCGCTGATGGCGCTGCCCGCCTTCATTCTGGCCGGTGCGCTGATGGAGGCATCAGGGCTGTCGCGACGGCTTATCAATGTCGCCGAAAGTTTCGCCGGTCCGTTCACCGGCGGCATGTCGGCTGCAACCGTCATGGCGTGCCTGTTCTTTGGCGCGATCTCGGGCTCTGGCCCGGCGACCACCGCCGCCGTCGGCATGTTGATGATCCCGGCCATGATCGACCGCGGCTATTCCAAAGGCTTCGCGTCGGCCATTACCGCCTCGTCAGGGGGCCTTGGCATCGTGATCCCGCCCTCGATCCCGCTGATCATCTTCGGCATCGCCGCGCTTGGCATGCCGCCCCCACCCGAAGCGGTGGAGGAGTTCGGCCAGTTCCAGACCGTTTCGATCCCGAAACTCTTCATCGCTGGTTTCATGCCCGCCTTCCTGATCGCAGGCAGCCTGCTGCTGATGAACTATGTGCTGGCGAAAAAGAACAACTACACGGGCAGCAGCGAAGGCTGGTCCGCACGCCAGATGTGGTGCGAGTTATATCGCGGCTTTTGGGCGCTGATGGCCCCGGTGGTGATCCTTGGCGGCATCTACTCGGGTTATTTCACCCCGACCGAAGCGGCCATCGTTGCGATCTTCTATACGCTGATCGTGGGTGCGTTCATCTATCGTGAACTGTCCTGGAAAAGCCTGTTCGGCGCGCTGGAAACCACCACATGGCTGACCGGCCGGGTGCTGCTGATCATGTTCACCGCAACGGTGTTCGGGCGGCTGCTGGTCGAAAACCAGGTACCGGCCGTGATCGCGCAGGGTATGCTGTCCTTTACCGACAACATCTATGTGATCTGGACGCTGGTCATCCTGTTCCTGCTGTTTGTCGGCATGTTCATGGAGACCCTGGCAACGATCCTGATCCTGGTCCCGGTGATGCTGCCGGTGGCATATAGCGTCGGTATCGACCCGATCCACTTCGGCGTGGTGATGGTCTGCACCCTGGGCATTGGCTTCCAGACACCGCCGCTGGGTGAAAACCTGTTCATCGCGTCGGGCATATCGAAGATCTCGATCGAAGAGATATCGCTGCGTGCCCTGCCCTTTGCCTTCATCAATACCGTCGCGATCTTCATCATCGCTTTCTTCCCCGATATCTCGCTCTGGCTGCCGCGCGTGTTCGGCTACTAGGCGCGATCAAACGGAAAAAGGAACTGACATCATGAAACAAAAGATAACGCAGATCCTCTTCGCGACCGCTCTGACGCGCCACTCAAGCTATGCGTTGACGCACGCGGCCAGTCTGGCCGAGGCAACCGGGGCCAAGCTGCATGTTCTGCATGTTGCCGAACCGCTCAGCGACGATGCGCTGATCACGATGCGGATGTTCATGCAGGATGCGGGCTCGCGCGCTGAGGCGCTGAAGGCCCGGCATGACCACATGAAGGCTGTCCTGACCGAACGGCAAAAGGAGTTCTGGGCGACTCTACCCGAAGAAGACCGGGGCATTCAGGACCAGATCGAATCGATCGAGATCATCGACGGGCATCCCGCCGAGGTGATCCTGCGCCGCGCCCGCGAGTTGAAATGTGACCTGATCGTGCTGGGAGCCCATGAACACGGGTTCTCGCAAACCTTCCTGGGCACCGTCGCCAAGCGCGTCCTGCGCCGCGCCGATATCCCGACATTGGTCGTCCCCTATAGGGACGACTGACCTACTACCTAACCCTCTACGAAAGTACAAAAAATGACCGATACCCTCACCGCCAAGGATTTGGCGGATACCTTTGATGCGTTCAATCGTCACGATATTGACGGCGTGATGACCCATTTTGCCGATGACTGCGTGTTCTACACCGTCGGCGGTGACGAGAAATATGGCAACAAGGTCGAAGGCGCCGCTGCCATCGCCGCCGCATTCTCTGGTGTCTGGGCTGGCATGAAGGACGCCCATTGGGATCACCACAGCCATTTCGTTCATGGCGACCGCGCCGTTTCCGAATGGATATTCTCGGGCACTGACGCCAATGGCATGCGCATTGAGGCCGAAGGCGCCGATCTGTTCACGCTGCGCGACGGCAAGATCGTCGTCAAACAGGCGCTGCGCAAGTCCCGGCCGATGTTCAAGGCCTGAGTCTCACCCCTCCTTTCCCGCGAGAATTCGTCATGGTTGATAATGCGATCCCCCGCCACTGGCCCAAAGCCAGCTATGACCCCAAATACGATCCTATTGTCGATGCCGGTCCGGGCCACAACCGCGACCATGCACCGACCTACTGGATCGGCACTGCAGGCACCCCGCCTCAGGATGACGGCCCCGTGTCCGGCGATTTCGACGCCGATGTGGTCGTCATCGGCTCGGGCTATACCGGCTTGTCCACCGCCATCCATCTGGCCAAGGAACATGGCATTCAGGCCGTTGTGCTTGAGGCCAATACCGTCGCCTGGGGCTGTTCCACCCGCAATGGCGGGCAAGCCCAGATTTCATCCGGACGGTTGAAACGCTCGCAGTGGATTCAGCGCTGGGGCGTGGATGTGGCCAAGGGGATGCATGCCGAGGTCACCGAAGCCTTCGAGCTGTTCAACGACCTGATCGCGCAAGACGATATCGACTGCGATCCGCAACCCGGAGGGCATTACTATATTGCCCACCGGGACAAGGTGATGGCGGGGCTGGAGAAGGAAAGCGCACTGCTGAACGAGACCTTCGGGTACGGCTCGCGCATCATGTCGCGGGAGGAACTGCATGAAAGCCATGTCCGCGACCAAGAGGCCGCCGGGGCCATGTGGGAACCGGACGGCACCTGCATCCATGCGGGCAAGCTGGCCTTTGGCTATGTCAACATGGCACGCCGTCTGGGGGCCAGGATTCACACCGCCAGCCCGGTGACAGGCTGGACCACCAAGAACGGCGTGCATCACCTACGCACACCGGGTGGTACCGTGCGGGCCAAGAAAGTGGCGCTGGCCACGGCGGGGTACACGCCGCCGGGCCTGAACGAAAAGACCAGGCACCGGCTGATGCCGATCCTGTCGAACTCGCTGGTCACGCGGCCGCTGACCGAGGCCGAACTGGCTGAATGCGGCATCCAGACCAAGTCACCGCTGACCGATACGCGTACTTTGCGCCACTATTACCGGCTGTTGCCCGACAACCGGATGCAGATCGGCAGCCGTAGTGCCCTGACCGGGCGCGATGCGGAAAACGACAAGCACCTAGCGATGCTGAAAAAGGGTCTGGCCCGCAAATTCCCGGCGCTGGAGGATATCAACCTGGATTATTCCTGGTGGGGGTGGGTCGATGTCAGCCACGACATGATGCCCCGGATCTTTCAGCCCAACCCGGACGAGCAGATTTTTTACGCCATGGGCTATGGCGGCAATGGCGTGATGTATTCCGCACAAGCTGGCCGCCGCCTGGCCCAGCTGGTGGCGGGCGACAAATCGGACAAGGCGTTCTCGCTGCCGATCTTCACCTCGGCGCTGCCCAGCCATGGTCTGCTGACCCCCTTCCGCCGCGCAGGCCAGAGATTTGCATATGTCTGGTACTACCTGAAAGACGAAATTATCTAACACTCTCAGTGAGCTAACGCTCCACTCACAAGGATTCACACCATGAAAATGACAACCGAAGAAGCCTTCGTCAAAACCCTGCAGATGCACGGAATCGAACATGCGTTTGGTATCATCGGCTCGGCAATGATGCCGATCTCGGACCTGTTCCCGCAAGCCGGGATCACCTTCTGGGATTGTGCGCATGAATGCACCGGCGGCATGATGGCCGACGGCTTTACCCGCGCCACCGGAGAAATGTCGATGATGATCGCCCAGAACGGCCCCGGCATCACCAACTTCGTGACCGCCGTCAAAACCGCCTACTGGAACCACACACCGGTTCTGCTGGTCACGCCGCAAGCGGCCAACAAGACCATCGGTCAAGGCGGCTTCCAGGAGATGGAGCAGATGCGCATGTTCGCCGATTGCGTCGCCTATCAGGAAGAGGTCCGCGACCCCTCGCGCATCGCCGAAACCCTGAACCGCGTGATCATGGAGGCCCACCGTGCCTCTGCCCCGGCCCAGATCAACATCCCGCGCGATTTCTGGACCCAGGTTGTCGATATCGAGATGCCGACCATTCTTGAATTCGAGCGCCCCTCGGGTGGTGACGCCGCCATTTCTGAGGCCGCCGAGCTGCTCAGCAATGCCGAGTTTCCGGTCATTCTGAACGGTGCCGGCGTGGTTCTGGCCGACGCGATCCCGGCCTCGGCAGCGCTTGCCGAACGTCTGACCGCCCCGGTCTGCTGTGGCTATCAGCACAATGACGCCTTCCCCGGCAATCATCCGCTGCATGCCGGGCCGCTGGGCTATAACGGCTCGAAAGCGGGGATGGAACTGATCAGCAAGGCCGATGTGGTCCTGTGCCTGGGTACCCGTCTGAACCCGTTCAGCACACTGCCGGGTTACGGGATCGACTATTGGCCCTCCAATGCCAAGATCATTCAGGTCGACATCAACCCGGCCCGTATCGGCCTGACCAAGAAGGTCTCGGTCGGCATCATCGGGGACGCCAGGAAAGTGGCCGAGGGCATTCTGGACCGTCTGGGCGATAGCGCCGGTGACGCAGGCCGCGAAGCCCGCAAGGCCGCCATCGCCACCGCCAAATCCACCTGGGCGCAGCAGCTGTCCAGCATGGATCACGAGGATGATGATCCCGGCACCACCTGGAACGAGCGTGCCCGCAACCGGCAGCCCGATCACATGAGCCCCCGGCAGATGTGGCGCGCCATCGATGCCGCGCTGCCCAAGAACGCGATCATCAGCTCGGATATCGGCAACAACTGCGCCATCGGCAACGCCTATCCGTCTTTCGAGGAGGGCCGCAAATACCTGGCACCGGGCCTGTTCGGCCCCTGCGGTTATGCCTTCCCGTCCATTCTGGGCGCCAAGATCGGTCAACCGGATGTGCCCGTTGTGGGCTTTGCCGGGGATGGCGCATTCGGTATCTCGATGAACGAGATGACCGCCTGCGGTCGCGACGACTGGCCTGCGATCACTCAGGTGATCTTCCGCAACTACCAGTGGGGTGCGGAAAAGCGCAACACGACCCTGTGGTTCGAGGACAATTTCGTCGGCACCGAGTTGGACCTGAATGTCAGCTATGCCGGTATCGCCCGCGCCTGCGGTGTCGAAGGCGTTCAGGTGACCAGCATGGAACAGCTGACCGATGAGCTGAACAAGGCCATCACGCGCCAGATGAAGGACAACAAGACCACCTTCATCGAAGTGCTGCTGAACCAGGAACTGGGCGAGCCGTTCCGCCGCGATGCGATGAAAAAACCTGTCGCCGTTGCCGGGATCGACCCGAGCGACATGCGCTCCAAGCGCGTGGCCTGAGACCACACCCCGTCGCGGCCAACCGGCTGCGGCGGGGGCTGAACGAAGATAACGAAACTCCCCGCCGGGCCCTGTGTCCGGTCTCTGGGCACCCTCCTGTTCCCTCCGGGCAGTCGAGGGTGCCGTCTTTCAGGATTGGCAAGATGCAGACTGCAGATTTCGCCCGTACCAAAGTACAGGGCCTTTCTGGTTTTTTACGGTTGAACGGACAAGGGTTTCTTGTGTCCGCCGTTGTTGCGGCCGCGGCACAGTTTCTGTCCGAACATTATGGCGCCCCGGCCATGCTGATGGCATTGTTGCTGGGCATTGCCTTTCACTTTCTGGCCGAGGACGGCCCCTGCAAACCGGGGATCGAGTTCACCTCGCGCACCGTTTTGCGCTTTGGTGTCGCGTTGCTGGGCGCCCGGATCAGCGTCGAGCTGATGGTTGGGCTTGGGGCAGGCCTGATCACCGTGGTAGTGGCGGGCGTCATTGCCACCATCCTTTTTGGTCTGCTTGGCGCACGGCTTTTGGGGCGCGGCTGGCGCTTCGGGCTGCTGACTGGCGGGTCGGTTGCGATCTGCGGCGCGTCGGCGGCGATGGCGATCTCGGCGGTGCTGCCCAAGAACGAGCATTCCGAGCGCAACCTGATCTTCACCGTCCTGTCGGTGACCGTGCTGTCGACCGTCGCCATGATCGTTTACCCGATCCTGACCCAGACTTTCGCATTCAACCACGAATATTCCGGGGTTTTCCTGGGCGGCACTATCCACGACGTGGCCCAGGTCGTTGGCGCGGGGTTCTCGGTTTCCGATCAGACCGGCGAAGTCGCAACCCTGGTCAAACTGATCCGCGTCGCGATGCTGGCCCCGGTGGTCCTGGTGATCTCGATCCTGGTGCGCCGCTATGCCGAGGATGGCGAGGCCGACGGCAAACGCCCGCCGATCCTGCCCTTCTTTGTGGTCGGGTTCCTGATCTTTGCAACGATGAACTCCCTCGGGCTGATCCCGGCGGCGGTTGTTGACCTTATGAGCAGCCTCAGCCGCTGGGCCCTGCTGATCTCGATTGCCGCGGTCGGCATGAAAACCTCGCTCAAGCGCATTCTTGACGTGGGCGGTCAGGCGATCGTGCTGATTGTCGCCGAAACCATCTTCATCGCGATTCTTGTCCTCGCGGGCGTGGTGCTGATCGGCCACTGAAGGCCCCAGGATCACACTCGGACCGACAAAGCCGCCAGATAACAGAAGGAACTCAAGCCATGCAAACCCATGTCATCGACATTGCCAATGACGCGCCGCAATCCACCGGCCAGCGGCGTTTGGCCGACCTGCCCGACCGCGTCGTCTCGGGCGATCCGCATCACGACACGGAAATCCAGTTCACCAGCCCCGACGGCAAGTTGACCGCAGGCACCTGGACCTCGACGCCGGGCAAGTGGCACGCCTTCACCGATAAGGATGAATACTGCTACATCGTCTCGGGCCATTGCGCCCTGATCCATCAGGACGGCACCCGTCGCGAATTCCGCGAGGGCGCGTCGTTTTTCATTCCCGACGGGTTTGTCGGCTTCTGGGAGGTGATCGAGACCACCACCAAACATTTCGTCATTCGGGACACCAAATAGCCCCACCTTCGGCGCCGGGGCCGCAGCCCCGTCACCGGCCCGGCAAATCCTGCGACCTGCCCCAGCGCTTCTGCGGAATGCGGTCGAGGATCGCCCTGGGCCGGTCCGGATCGTCCTGCAGCGCCTGGGTGTTATCGGTGGCGAGATAGCCCGGCGCAATGGCGTTGACGTTCAGCCCATGCGGCGCCCATTCATTGGCCAAAGCCTTGGTCAACTGCCCGATCCCGCCCTTCGAGGCGGAATAGCCCGGCACCGTAATCCCGCCCTGAAACGTCAGCAGTGACGCAGTGAAGATGATCTTGCCATGCCCCCGTTCGACCATCCCCCGCCCGATTTCGCGCGATAGGATGAACTGGGCCGAGAGATTCACCTCAATCACCTCATCCCACCAGTCGTCGGGATGTTCGGTTGCGGGTTTGCGCCGGATCGTGCCGGCATTGTTGACCAGAATGTCCGGCGCGACCCCGTCCGCAGCCAGTTGCCCGGCAAATCCCAGCACCGCGCCCCGATCCGAGAAATCGCATTGATATCCCCGGAAGCCGCGCCCCATGGCGGCGACGGCCTGTTCCACCTCGCTGCCCGAGGGTTCCAACGTGGCCGAAACCCCGACGATATCCGCCCCGGCTTCTGCCAGCGCCTCGGTCATGCCGCGCCCGATGCCGCGTTTGCACCTGGTGACCAGCGCCGTCTTGCCGGTCAGGTCAAAGCTTGCCAGGACGCTCATAGATCCCCTTCGACCTTGATCAGGCTTTTCATCGCGGTCGGGCTGCGGTCCAGCGCCTGAAACGCAGACTGTATGTCCGAGAGCGGGCTGATATCGGTGATCATCGTGTCGGCGTCGATGCCGCCTTCGGCAATGAGCGCGATGGCCGTCTCGTAGTCTTCGGGTTCATAGACCCTTGCACCGATCAACTTCAGCTCGCGCCAGAAGAACTGGAACAGGTCAATGCTTGGTTTCTGCGCGTGAATGGCGACCATCACGATCCGCGCCCGCGTCGCCGCCACTGCGGTCATCGCATCGACGCCGGGCTGGGTTCCGGACACTTCGAACACCACATCCGCGCCCTTGCCGCCGGTGCGCGCCTCGACAGCACCCTGCAGATCGGCCTCGACAGGGTTGACGGTGTCGAAGCCCAGCGTCTCGGCAATGGCCAGACGGTTCGGGTTGACCTCGGACTTCAGCACATTGCCTCCCGCATCGCGGGCAACCATCGCCACCAGCACCCCAATCGGCCCGCCGCCGATCACCACCACATCCTCGCCGGGCTGCAACCCGGACAGGCGCACGTCGTGGCAGGCCACCGCCACCGGTTCGATCAGAGCGGCATGATCCATGCGCAGATCGTCGGGCAGCACATGCAGCGTATGGGCGGGCACCGTCCACAGTTCCTGCATCGCGCCATCGGTATCGAGGCCAAGGAATTTCAGCTTGTGACAGATATGTGCATGCCCGGCATTACAGGCGGGACAGGCACCGCACGGGTCCAGCGGGCGCACCACAACTTTCTGCCCCGGCCTGACATCCGCAACGCCCGCGCCAACCGCCGCGACCACACCGGACATCTCATGGCCGATCACGCGATCGAACCCAACGCGTGCGTCCATATTTCCGTGATGGACATGCAGGTCGGTGCCACAAATACCGCAATAGGCAACGCGCAGCGTGACCTCATCCGTGCCGGGGTCGGGGGGCTTGATCTGCTCGACCGAGAAGCTTTACTCGCCGCGATAATAGGCGGCTGTAATGGTTTGATCGCTCATGATCCTGCATCCTTGTCTGGAATTTCATTGCCCGTCCTGAGGATCTGTCGACCGCTACCCGAAATGCGCCTTGAACTGCGCGATGCACTGACGGAACCCGGTCTCGAAATCGCCATTGCCGGGGTGGTAGACGGATTCGAAACTGATCACGCCGCCATAGCCATCTGCGCGCAGCGCATCGCCCATGGGCTGGAACTGATCCGCCAACTGCCCTTGCCCCATCTCACGCACATGCAATGTCGCGCGCGGCGTATCGACCTGCACATCCTTGATATGGATATGACCCAGATAACCGTTCCTGACCTCGCTATAACCTTCTGGAAAGGCGCGTTCATGGCACCAGCAGTTATTGGCCGGGTCCCACAGCACCTTCAGCGCATCCTTGGCATCCAGATCGTCGATCAGCCTGCGGGCGGTATAGTTGGAATTTACCATCGTGCCGTTGCCGGTCTCGACCACCAGTGTCACACCCGCGTCTCGGGCCACATCGACAGCGGGGGCAATCAGCGGCAACATCGCGTCCCACGCGCCATGGGCCACATTCCACTTTTCGGCCCCGTTATACCCCCAGAGGATCTGCTCCTTCTTCGGCGTCATGATCCGAACCAGCGGTGATCCCACCACATGGGCCATGTCGATCACCCGCATGAGCGCGTCCATATGCCGGCTGTGCAATTCATCGCCCGGCCTGTTGGCTGCGGTCATACCGGCAAAGACATGACGGCTGAGGCAGCTGACCGGTTTGCCCCGCGCGCGCAGCAGGGCGTCGATCTCGCGGATCTCATCGGGCGAATGGTTGCCCACCTCGGTATCGCCCACGAATTGCAGTTCGGCATAGGTCAGGTCAAATTCGTCCATCACATCCACCGCATGGACCAGATCGCGGCTGATGCCGTCGCAGATTACGCCAAGTTTCATGTCCTGCCCTCCTTAGCGGTGCAGTTCCGCACCGACGATCTCTTCCATCACGCGGGTACAGATCCAGTTGTCGCCATGGGGGTATTTCGTCTTGCCCTGATGGAAGATCTGCATCGCGCTCGCGGCCATGAACAGCGGCACACCAAGCTCTTCAGCCATGCTGAGCGAGATGGTCAGGTCCTTGTGCATGGTCCCGATCCCCGAGCCGGTGCCCTCGAATTTGCGGTCGATGATATTGCCGAGCGCGGTGTTGGTGATGCCGCAGCCCGCGCTGGAGGTGGAGAACACGTTATAGAGCACCTCACCGCTCACCCCCGCCTTGGCCGCCAATGCAGCGGCCTCGAAGGTTGCGCCGAACATCGCGCCGATCAGCGATTGCAGGCAGGCCTTGACCACCTGCCCCTCGCCGGGCCGGGTGCCCACACGGTGGATGGTGCCCGAGACCGCCTCCATCACCGGCGCAAAACGGTCCAGCACCGCAGCCGCGCCCGCTGCCATCATGGTCAGTGTCCCGCCCTGCGCGCCGGGAAACCCGCCCGAGACCGGGCTGTCGATCAGGTGAATGCCCGAGCCGTCCATCGCCGCGCCGATCTCGCGGGCCTCGGCGGGTTTGATCGTGGCGGTCAGGATCACCGCGCCACCTTGTGCCATATGGCTGATCAACCCGTCCGCGCCCAGAATGACCGATTTCGCCTGATCGCCGTTCATCACCATGACATAGACCGCATCCGCGTTTGCCCCGACCTGTGCCGCACTGGTGACAGGTTCGCCCCCCATCTCGGCAAAAGCCCGCATCCGCGCGTCATCCAGGTCCAGACCGCAGGTCTGAAATCCGTTCGCCATCAGGTTCCTGGCCAGCCCGCTGCCCATGTCACCCAGTCCGATTACGCCAACCCTCATATCAACTTCCCAGTTTCTTCCGGTGTCACCGGTGTTGCGTCTGGCGCCTCAGCGCCGGTTCAAGCCGGGGTTTCAGGCGCATTGCAAAGCGCCGGGCGGTCCGGAAGACACCCCTGCCCTATTTGGATCACGTTATGGCCGCACGCCCCCGCATCCGCTCGCGCTGCCAGATGATCACGCCCGAGAGCACGATCAGCGCCGCCCCCAGCAGGGTCGCAGCATCCGACAATTGATCGAACACGATGTAGCTGGCGATGGTCAGATAGATCAGAAAACTGTAGGAAAACGGCATCAGCACGCTTGCGGTGGCAAAACGATGCGCGCGGGTCAGAAGCTCGTGCCCGGCCCAGCCACAGGCCCCCAGCGCCGCCCAAAGCGTCAGGATCACAGGATCACTTGAGGGCTGCCAGATCGCAAAGGCAAACGGCGCGAGCAGGATGGTTCCCACCGCGCCGGTAAAGAATTGCATGGTGCGGCTGCTGACCTCACCCGCCAGATGCCGGGTCAGGAGGGCATAGATCGCAAGGCCGGTCGCATTCAGGATCGCAAGCGGTGCCGCCCAGTGGAAATCCGCACCAAACGGGTTGATGGCCACCAGCACGCCCACAAACCCCAGCAGGATCGCGCCCCAGCGCCAGGGACCGACATGCTCGCCCAGCAGCGGGACGGATAGCAGGCAGACGATGATCGGGGCCGAGAACATGATCGCGGAGACCAGCGTCAGCGACAGATAGGTCAGCACGAAGAAATTGCCGACCGTCGCCAGCGCCAGCGACGCCGCCCTCAGAGTCAGCAGGCCGAAATGGCGGCGGATCGGTTCCATGGGTCCAAGCCCGCGCAAGCCCGCCTCGCCCAGTGAGACCACAAAATGCCCGGCATAACGCAGAAAGGCCAGCTGCAACGCCGGCAAGCCCAGCGCCAGCATCCATTTGACCGAAGTATCCACGACCGAGAACAGCAGGTAAGCCGTCAGCATCATCACGATGCCCAGCGTCGGGCGATCAGAGAGCACCGGGGCCGTCACCACCTCAGCCCGGTTTGGCCGCGAAACGCGCCACGAAATGGTCGATCATCTGGCTGACCATCTCCTCGCCACGTCCCTCGTCCACCGCCGCGCGCAGCGCGCCCAGCGCCGCCGGGGCCATTTGCGAGGACACGCCTGCGTCCCGCGCCATTTGGTCGTAATAGCCCACATCCTTGGCGGCGTTCTTGATGGCAAAGGCCAGCATCGACGGGTCGCCATCAACACCATACGCCTTGACGAAATCCATCATCCCCGAATGCAGCGGCCCGGCGGCCATCACGTCATAGACGCTTTGTCGGGGGACGCCCGCAACATCAGCCATAGCAAAAGCCTCGGCCATGGCGTTGGCGACAGTCATGCCAAAGAAGTTGTTGATCAGCTTGACCGTATGGCCCGCGCCCAGCGCACCCAGGTGAAAGACGTTCTCGCCCAGATCATCAAGCACCGGCTTGACCCGGTCATAGGCCTCGTTGTCCCCAGCCGTCATGATGTTGAGCTGTCCCTGCAGCGCATGGGCCGGGGTACGGCCCAGCGGCGCGTCCAGATAGGCACCCCCTGCCTCTGCCACCTCTGCCCCCAGCATGCGGGTGCTGGCGGGCAGCGAGGTGCCGAAATCCACCACAACCGCGCCGGGCCGGAGCCCGGCGATCACGCCCTCGGGCCCGCGCATCCGCGCCTCGACGCTGGCCGAGGTATCCATGCAGAGCATCACCACATCGCTGGCCTCGGCCACCGCGCGGGCCGAGGCGACCTCGGTCGCACCACGCGCCACGGCGGCCTCCACATTGGCACGCGACCGGTTGGCCATGACCGTCACGCCATAGCCGCGATCCTGCAACCGATGAACCATGGCCGATCCCATCAATCCCAGGCCAATAAATCCGATTTCCGGTTTGCTCATCCCTTGCCCTCTCTTTGCTGCTCAGACCACATGGGCCATATCTCCGGTCTTGATATCTGCCGCCAGAAGCGCCTCGATCCGGCAGGTGGCTTGCAGGCTTCGCGCCGCATCATCGAGACTGATGATGGGCGCTGCCGTCCCGTCGATCACTTCGAGGAAATGCCCCAATTGCGCGTCGAGCGGCACAGCCCTTTGCGCCTCCAGTCGCGCGGGGCTTGGTGCTTGCGACCAGTCTCGCGCACCGGTCCAGAGCGTCAGCGACGGGAAGGAGACCGCGCCGGATGTGCCGGTGATCCACCACATATCCTGTCCGGTTGTGGCGATATTGGGGTTCTCGCCGGTCGCCGCCTCAAACCCCCAGGGGCTGGGCGCGGTGTCGGCAAAGCTGATCGTGCCACAGGCCCCCGAGGCAAAGCGCAGCGCAACGGCACCGCTTTCGACCCGGCCTGCCGCGCGCTGGGGTTGGGCACCAAAGCCGCAGATGTCGGTGATCTCGCCCAGCACGAAGCGCAGCAGATCGATGTCATGGACCAGGTTGATCATCACCGGGCTGCCTTCGGACTGGCGCCAAAGGGCCGAGAAATAATCCTCGGGCTTGCGCACCGACCAGATCAGGGTCGAGCTGATCGGATCACCTATCGCCCCCGAGCCCACAACTTCGCGCAGCACATCCACTGCCGGGTGATAGCGGCGATGGTGACCGACCAGGCAGCGCACCCCGGCGCGCGCGGCGATCTGGGCCAGATCATGAGCCTGCTCCACGGTGGTCGCGACCGGCTTTTCGATCAGCATGTGCCAGCACCGCGCCGCGCAATGGACGCCTTGCGGGTGATGCAGCCCGGTGGGTGTGGCGATGATCGCACCATCCACCGGGACATCCACGTCGAAGAGGTCTCGAAAAAACGGGGCCGTTTCATCCGCCCGCGCAGGATCGGCATCCACCACCCCGGCCAAAACGCAACCCGGATGGCAGTGCACCGCGGCCACATGGCGACTGCCGATCAGCCCGGCGCCAATGACGAGGATGCGCTTTGGCTGCGTCATTGCTCCTCCCCTAAAGCAGAACGGTGACGATGGACGGCCAGATCAGCAGCACCGCCAGCGCCAGGATCTGCACACCGATAAAGGGCAGGAACCCGCGGAAGATGTCGGTCAGCGAGATATGCGGCGGGGCCACGGATTTGAGGTAGAACGCCGCCGGTCCAAAGGGCGGAGACAGGAAACTGACCTGCATGTTCATACAGAACAGCACCCCGAACCAGATCGACACATGCTGCGGGCTGAGCTGGCCGACAAAGCCGATCTCTTCGATCGGCAGGCGTTGCACGATGGGCAGAAAGACCGGGATGATCAGCAGCACGATCCCGACCCAGTCCATGAACGCCCCCATGAAAAGCAGGATCAGCATCATGGTCAGCAGCACCAGCATCGTGGGCATGTCGGCCCCCACGATCAGATCCGCGATATAGCGTGGCCCGCCTGCAAGCGTATAGGCCCCCGACAGTGCCGCCGCGCCCACGGTGACCCAGATGATGGTGCCGGTCGAGCGCAGCGTGCGCATCAGGCTGTCCCAGACCAGCGCGACCGAGGCCTCACCCCGGAACAGAGCGATGATGAACACGGCCATCGCCCCCATGCCGGCGGCTTCGGTGATGCCGGTGATGCCGCCATAGATCGAGCCAAGCACGACGCCGATCACCGTAAACGGCGGCACCAGGCCCTTACCATGCGCCCAGCCGAGCTTTGACCGCTCGCGCCCGAAGACCACAAAGATCAGCGCCAGCCCAAGCACAAAGCTGATCACCAGCCACGGAATGTGATGGGGCATGCCCAGTGCGATGGGATCCACGTTTTCGCCCAGCGCCGCGTTCTGCCCGGTCAGGGTCAGGAACCCGACCCGCACCAGCAACAGGGCGGATACACCCGCCAGCAGAATCGACAGAAAGGCGGCGAACATGCCCAGTTTCTGCACCCCGGTCGGATCGCCAGGCTGCGGTGTGGGCAGCGGCGCGTCCTCGGGCCTGAGCTGGGTGCGGATCACAATGTAAAGGATGATGAAACTGGCCAGCATGAAGCCCGGCACAAACGCCCCGGTGAACAGCGCCTTGATCGAGGTTTCGGTGATCAGACCATAGATGATCAGCACAATCGAGGGCGGGATCATCGTGCCCAGCGAGCCTGACGCGCAGATCGTGCCAATCGCGAGGTTCTGGTTGTAACCCAGCCGCAGCATCTGCGGCAGCGCGATCAGGCCCAGCAGCACAACCTCTCCGCCAATGATCCCCGACATGGCCGCCATGATCACCGCCATCAGCGAGGTCACGATGGCAATCCCGCCGCGCACCCGGCTGAGCCAGAAATCCAGCGCGTTGTACATCTCTTTCGCGATGCCGGATCGTTCCAGCAACGCCGCCATGAAGATGAACAGGGGCACGGATATGAGCACATATTCCGTTAACAGGTCGAATATCTTCTGGGTTAGAATGTATAGCGCGCCGGTGCCGGGCCGCCCTGTCAGCATGCCTTCGCCAAAGCTGAGCGGGTTGAAGATCAGCTCGGGCTCGAACTTCATGATCATCACCGCCAGCGCCAGCACCGCTGAGGCAAAACCCAGCGGCATCCCGATCGCCAGCAGGATGATCAGGCCAAAGACCAGAACAAGCGAGATCGTTCCTACATCCATCAGTCAGACCCCACGCTGCGTTTGATTGCTTCAAGTTCTTCTTCGTCGATATCGTCCGCCGCTGTGTGCACGGTCGGCTCAAGGTTCCAGTCGGCGATCAGGTTGACGATCGCCTGAAGCGCGATCAGCACCACGGTGATCAGCACCATCGGCTGCATGGTGGCGGGTATCGGCGGGTCGAAGGCGGTGCCGAACATCTCCCATTTGTAGAATTTTGTGACAAAAACCTGGTGGTAGCTGCCGAAGACCAGAAAGAACGCAAAGATCGCCAGCAGCACGACCGAGATCGTGTCGAACAATTTCTGCATCCAGCGCGGCGCAAGGTCATACAGGATGAAAATGCGGATATGGCTGCGCTGCTGCATCGCATAGATGCCCGAGGCCATGAACACGAACCCCGCAATCCACAGCGTCAGTTCGTTCGCCCAGAGCGTCGGGGCCTCGATCACGTAGCGCAGGAAGACCTCATACAGCATCACGCCGGTCATCGAGATGATCATCATCATCGTGACCCGACCGATGAACAGCGCGATCCGGTCGATCGACCGCCAATGCGGATATTCCATCGGCGCAACCTTCACGGTGAGGCAGCCGATCACGAAGACGATCGGGATCAGGATCAGCGCGGCCCAGTCCAGCGCATCGGCGATCCCGCCGAACAGGCCCGGCAGGCCGGGGGTGACATCCTTGCGCAGATGCAGCTCGCTCATCTGGTCGAACAGGCTGGGATTGTCTGGCGGAATGAAATCCAGAAGATAGGCGGGCGTGTGCCAGATCGCCCAGCCCGTGCAGATCAGAAAGGCAAGGGGGATCACCCATTCCCAAAATCCACCGGTTTCCTCTTCCAAGACGCCCCCTCCCTTGCTCATGTGATTTCATAATGCCGGATGAAATCCGGGTCTGGTTCGATGCCCAGACCCGGACCACCCGGGATCGCGACGCGGCCTGCGCGCGCCCTGACCTGGCCCTGAATATCCAACGGCTGCAGCAGCAGGTCGTCGCGGAACCTGTTATCGGTTGTGTCGAACTCCAGCATCGGCTCCCACGGGTGCAAGCCACCCGGCAGGGGCGGCATCGCGGCCAGCAATTGCAGGTTGGCGGCCACCGCGATGGCCGAGCCCCAGACATGATTGGCCACCGGTGTGAAATGCGCGTGGCACAGTGCCAGAACCCGCAGATATTCGGTGATCCCGCCCAGCGCGCAGACCTCGGGCTGGGCAATGTCCAGCCCCCGGTTTTCCAGAATGCGGCGCCAGCCCCAGCGCCCGAATTCAGCCTCGCCACCTGATATATTGATGCTCAGCCCGGCGCGCAATTCGCGATAGCCGTCATGATCCGCGGGTGCCACGGGCTCTTCGAACCAATAGGCATCCAGTTCCTCCAGCGCCCGCCCGACATAGAAGGCATCACTGGTCGTGTAGCAGTGGTTGGCATCGACCATGAACGGAAAATCGTCGCCGACACCGCGACGCACGGCACACGCCAGTTCGACATCCGGTTTCGGGCCAAACCCAACCTTCATCTTGGTGGCGGCAAAACCCATTTCGCGGATCGCGGCGGCCTCATCCTCGAAGCGGCGGGCCAGATCACCGACGGGTTCGTCCCGCAGCATCATGCCATAGCCATAGACCGGCACATCGCTGCGATGCGCGCCACCGATCAACTTATGCACCGGCAGGCCCGCCGCCTTGCCCGCAATATCCCAGAGCGCGATATCCACCCCCGAGAGCGCCTGCATCGGCATGCCTTTCTGGCCGTGATCGCGCAGAAGATTGTAGACCTTGTGCCAGATCACGTCGCGGTCCAGCGCCTGCATGCCCAGCACCATTGGCCGGATCACCCGCTCGACAATGGTCTTGTTGGCCAGAGCCACGGTTCCGGGACCAAAACACTCGCCCCAGCCGGTCAGCCCGGCATCGGTGTCAACCCTGACCAGATGCGCGCTGCGCGTGCTGTAATATTGCTGCGAATAGCCCAGCGGTTCCGGCAGGTCATACTGCAGCACATGGCTGGTGATCCCGGTGATCTTCATCCTGCGCCAGTCTGTCAGATTAGGATTGGTCCGGCAGGACACCTGCGCCCTGCCGCCAGTCGCTTACCGTGCAAAGCACGGGGGTTGGGTTACATCGCACCCATACCGGTCAGGAACTCGATATGGCTGTTCAGCAGTTCCTTGGATTCCGGTGTGGTGGCAAACTCGGTCCACCCGGCCTTCACCGCCTGACGGAACTTGGCAAGCTCTTCGGGCGACCATTCATAGAGGTTCACGCCCTGGTCCCGCAGCAGCTTGGCGTTCTGGGCGTTCTTGACCTCGTTCAGCGTGGCGTTGTGCAGCGCCAGCGCGTCCATGGCGACGGTCATGATGGCCTTGTGGTGATCCGGCATCGCCTCCCATACGTCCATGCGGCAGGCCAGATGGTCGGCAGGCATCGAGTGGAAACCCGGATAGTTGGTGTGCTTGGCAATGTCATAGAGGCCAAGACCAATATTGTTGGTCAGGTTGGCGGCATCCGCGCCATCGATGATGCCTGTTTCCAGCGCGGTGAAGATCTCGTTGAAATCCATCACGATGGGCGAGGCGCCGAGGTTCTTGAACACCAGCGTCGCCATGCCCGGGGGCGAACGGAACTTCCAGTCCTTGAAGTCTTCCACACCGCTGATGGGCTTGGTCGAGGACAGCGATTCAGGCCCCGGAATCCACCAGCCGATGAACTGCATGTTGTGGCCGTTATAAAGCTCGTTGATCTTCGCACGGCCATCGCCATGCAGCAGCCAGGCCATCTGCTGATAGGGGTTGGCATAGCCGCCCATCAGGTCGCCCGCGAACTGGAACGCCGGGTTCTTGCCGGTCTGATAGGCGCCACCGGTCATGTCGCAATCCAGAATACCGGTTGCGGCCGCGTCAAATGTCTCGGCCGATTTCACGACGGCAGAGGAATAAAACATCTCGATCTCGATCTCGCCATTGGACATGGCAGTCACGTCATCAACGAATTTCTTGGCCAATTGGCCAGACAGCGTCTCGGGCGAGAAATGGGTCTGGATGCGTAGCGTGGTGGTCTCTGCCGAGGCCGAAAGCGCCGCCCCGACCGACAAGGCCGCAGCCGACACCGCAACCGAAAATATCCTGAGTAATTTCATTATGTCCTCCCTGGTTTTTGCAGATGCGGCTGAGGTCTCCTCTTCCCTGTGCCGCATTTGGTATGACTAAACTAGTCAGCCCCCCTTTTTCTGACAAGAAAATTGTGCATTTTTCTAAAATTTCGTAATTCTTATTGTTTGGCGAAATTTTTGGGGTATTTTGATCCGACAATTGGAACAAACTCATGACCACATCCCCCTCGCTTCATGACACTCTGCGCGACCGCGTGGTAAACGGAGAATTCGCGCCGGGCCAACGGCTTAGGCCGGAAGCGCTGCGCAAGGATTATGACTGCTCCGCCAGCGCGGTCCGCGAATCCCTGTTCCGCCTGTCCACCGTGGGCCTTGTCGATTTCCAGGAGCAGCGCGGTTTTCGTATCCCGCAGCGGTCACCCACCCTCCAGCATGATCTGACCCAATTCCGAATCCTTCTGGAATCCGAAGGCGCGTGCCGATCGGTCCGCAATGGCGGCGTCGCCTGGGAGGCCAGGCTGGCGGCGGCCCATCACAAACTGTCCCATATCGAAAGCCGGATCGGCGATGATCGGGAGACATCAATGCTGCTGACGCTCTGGACCGAGGCAGAGCTGGAGTTCCACCAGACCCTGATCGAAGCCTGCGGGTCGGACATCCTCAAACAGACCCATGCCCGCATCTATCAGCAATTTCGCCAGCAAATGATCAGCAGCGACCGCGAGTTCGCCTATATCGCTGAAAATGTCGAAGAACATCGCAGCATTCTCGAAGCGGCGCTCGCTCATGACGAGGCGCTTCTCCGGCAGCGCATCCACGACCACCTGTCGCGCAATCTGCTTCCGAAGAATCCCGGCACCGCAGAGGCCTAGGTGCGAGGGCTGTCAGGGCGTGTCGGTTGCCACGCGCCCGTTCAGGTCCAGCAGTTCTTCGAACAGGCCCGAATGGTCACGGTCCGCACCGTCCAGTTCCGCCACATAGCGCTGAAACCTGTCACGGATCGCGCGCGCACTCGGCAGGACAAGGTTCAGCCCCTCGGCCTCGGCCAGCGCGTTGTCCAGGTCTTTGACTTGCAGGCGCGATGGCCCGCCGGGGGTGAAATCGCGCGCGCTCATCCTTGCGCCATGCTGTTGCAGGATGGCGCTGTCGGCAAAGCCACCCTTCAGCGCGTCGCGCACCGCCGTTGCATCCGCACCACCCGCCTCAAGCAGCAATGTCGCCTCGGCCACCGCGCCGATGGTGATGGCAACGATGGTCTGATTGGCCAGCTTCGCCAATTGTCCCGCGCCGGTCGGCCCCACATGCACGGGCCGGCCCAACGCCTGCAACACGGCGCGCGCACGGTCCAATATCTGAGGGGCACCGCCAACCATGATCGCAAGGCTTGCCTGCTCGGCCCCGCGAGTTCCGCCCGAGACCGGCGCATCCAGTACCTCGACACCGATCTGCTGCAGGCCATCGGCCAGCGCGCGCGCCTCGTCCGGTTTGGTGCTGGACATGTCGACCCAGATCGCGCCCTGTTTCAGCGCGGCGCGCAGCCCCCCCTGCCCGGCAAGGTCCAGAACCGCGCGGCCATCGGACAGCATGCTGATCACCACATCCGCATCCGCCACCGCCTCGGCAGCAGAGGCCGCGACCCGCGCGCCGAACTCTGCCAGCGGGGCCGCCTTGTCCGCGCTGCGGTTCCAGACGGCGGTGTCGAACCCGGCGGCAAGCAGGTTCCGCGCCATCGGAAACCCCATCAACCCGGTCCCAAGCAAGGCGGTCCTGATCTTTGATTGCATGTCCCGTCCCCTTTTCCAGACCGTGCCAGCATCGACCCACACCCGCGCATGACCAAGTTCGCCCTTGCAGCCCGCCGCCACATCCTGTCTGATTGCGCTAACGTCTTATTTGGTCCGACAAAACTCATGGGAGAGGAAACCATGCCGAAAGTAAAGCCCGAAGACCTGAGGTCGCGGCAATGGTTCATGAACCCCGAAAACCCCGAAATGACAGCGCTGTATCTGGAGCGATACCTGAATTACGGGCTTACGCGGGAAGAGTTGCAATCGGGCAAGCCGGTGATCGCCATCGCCCAGACCGGCAGCGATCTGAGCCCGTGCAACCGGCACCATCTGGAACTGACCAAGCGGGTGCGCGACGGGATCATCGCGGCGGGTGGCACGCCGCTGGAAGTGCCGGTGCATCCCATCCAGGAAACCGGCAAACGGCCCACGGCGATGCTGGACCGCAACCTCGCCTATCTGTCGCTGGTCGAGACGCTGTTCGGCTACCCGATCGACGGGGTGGTGCTGAATATCGGTTGCGACAAGACCACACCCGCGCTGCTGATGGCGGCGGCAACGGTCAATGTACCCGCCATCGCGCTTAGCGTCGGGCCGATGCTGAACGGCTGGTATCAGGGCGAGCGCGCAGGCTCCGGCACGGTGATCTGGAAAGCACGCGAGAAGCTGGCCGCGGGTGAGATCGACGACACCGAATTCATGGAGATTGCCGCCGCCTCGGCCCCTTCGGTGGGATATTGCAACACCATGGGCACCGCGACGACGATGAACTCGCTGGCCGAGGCGCTGGGTATGCAGCTGCCCGGCGCGGCGGCGATCCCGGCGCCCTATCGCGAGCGCGGGCAGATCAGCTATGAGACCGGCAGACGGATCGTCGACATGGTCTGGGAAGATCTGCGACCCAGCGACATCATGACCCGTGCTGCTTTCGAAAATGCCATCGTCATCAACTCGGCCATCGGCGGGTCGACCAATGCACCGATCCACCTGAACGGCATTGCGCGGCATCTGGGCGTGCCGCTGGATAATGACGACTGGCAGGCGGTGGGCCATCAGGTGCCGCTGCTGGTCAACCTGCAACCCGCCGGAGAATATCTCGGCGAGGACTACCACCGTGCCGGTGGAGTCCCGGCAGTGATAGGCGAACTGCTTGCGGCCGGGCTGCTGCCCCATCCGGATGCGATCACCGCGAACGGGCAGAGCATGGATGACAATTGCCGAGCCGTGCGTTCGGGCAATGCAGATGTCATTCGCCCACTGGCGCAGGCCTTGAAGCCCGAGGCGGGGTTCATCAACCTCAAAGGCAACCTGTTCGACAGCGCGATCCTGAAAACCAGCGTGATCAGCCCGGAATTCCGCGCCCGCTACCTGTCAAATCCCGACGACGTGAACGCCTTTGAAGGGCGCGCCGTGGTGTTCGACGGGCCCGAAGACTTTCACCACCGGATCGACGACCCGGCAGAGGAGATCGACGAAAACTGCGTCCTGTTCATGCGCGGTGCTGGCCCCAAGGGCTATCCCGGCGGGGCCGAAGTGGTCAACATGCGCCCGCCTGCCTATTTGCTGAAACGCGGGATTGACGCACTGCCCTGCGTCGGTGACGGGCGGCAATCGGGGACTTCCGGGTCGCCCTCCATTCTGAACGCTTCGCCCGAGGCAGCGGATGGCGGCGGGCTGGCATTGTTGCGGACGGGGGACCGGGTCAGGTTCGACCTGACCAGGGGCACGGCGGATATGCTGGTCGATGAGGCCGAACTGGCGGCGCGCAGGACCGATCTGCAGGCGCGGGGTGGCTATCCGGTGCCCGAAAGCCAGTCGCCCTGGCAACAATATTTCCGCGAATTGGTGCAGCCTTTCGACAAGGGCATGGTGCTGCGGGATGCCCCGGACTACCGCGACATCTCACGTAAATCGCTGCCCCGCGACAACCATTGAGTGTCTGATGAGCGACGTTTTTGTTGTCGCCCCGGTGACGGAGGACATGAGCACGACGCTGGGAACTGAATTCACCTTGCACCAGTCCTGCGACATGGCTGATCCGCTGCGCTGGCTGCAAAGGAATGGTGATCGAATCCGCTATGTGCTGACCGACGGGCATCTGGGACTGCCCAACACATATCTTGCGGCGCTGCCGGTTCTGGAACTGATCTCTTGCAACGGGGTCGGCTATGACGCGATCGACACCGATGCCGCCGTGCGGCGCGGCGTTATGGTGACCCATACACCTCATGTCCTGAACGAAGAGGTCGCCAGTACAGCGGTTCTGCTCTACCTGTCCTGCTACCGCAACTGGGAGGCACAGATGGCGCAGGCGCGGACCGGCCGTTGGGAAACAGACGGAGGGCTGCCCCTGGCCCGCAGCGCGGATGGGCGAACGGTCGGCATTCTGGGGTTGGGCAGGATCGGCATGGCAATCGCCCGCAAGCTCGAAGCCTTCGGTTGTACCATCCGCTATACCGCCAGGTCGCGCAAAGATGCCAGTTACGCGTTCCACGTCGATCTTGTCGACCTGGCAAAATCCGTGGATGCGCTGATCTGCGTAGTACCCGGAGGCACGGCAACCCGGCACATGGTGAATGCCGAGGTGATCGCGGCCCTCGGGCCCGAAGGCGTGCTGATCAATGTCGGACGCGGTTCGGTCGTGGACGAGACCGCGCTGGCGGCGGCCCTGCAAGAGGATCGCCTGGGCTGGGCGGGGCTGGATGTATTCGAGGACGAACCGCGCATCCCCAGGGCTCTGCGCACTCATCCGCGCACCATCCTGACGCCGCATATCGGCAGCGCCACCCTTGAAACCCGCGCAGCGATGGGTCAACTGGCGGTCGAGAACCTGATGCTGCACAAGCGCTGCGGGCAGGTCAAAACCCCGGTGCCGGAATGCAGCCCACTACTTTAGCAGGCCAAATACCCAGCCAGTATCTATTTGGTACAACCAAATATCACCCCTTCTTGAGAAAGACCGCAAAAACCGGCCATTGATTGCAATTGGCCCGTCTATTTTGTATGACAAAAAGGGGCGATCCTTGCGTCGCTGCCAAATGATCACGCGAAACAGGAGCCGCAGTGGTAAAGACAGGCACAAGCGCGGGCCGAGCCGCTGACCAGATCGTTCGGGCCCTCGAGGGCAAGATCCGGACCGGCCAGTTGGTGGACGGCAACCCGCTGCCCTCGGAACGCGAATTGATGGAAGAATTCAGCATCTCGCGCACCGTTGTCCGCGAGGCCGTTCAGATGCTGTCTGGCAAAGGATTGGTCGAAACCCGCCCAAGGTTCCGCCCGGTGGTGCGCAAACCCGGAGTCGATACCGCAATCGAAACCATCAGTGGCGTGGTCGGGCATCTGCTGGACCAGCCAGGCGGCGTGCGCAATCTGTTCGAAACACGCATCATGGTCGAAGCGGCGCTGGTGCGTCAGGCGGCCAAGGAGGCGACGCGGGACGACATCTCGGCCCTCAAATACGCGCTGGACGAGAACCGGATGGCGATCAACGATTCCGAACTATTTTATCTGACCGACACGCAGTTTCATGCCGTTTTCTTTAACATTTCACGCAATCCCGTCCTGCCTGCGGTTCAGCGCGCCTATACCACCTGGCTGGCGCCGCATTGGATGCGGATGCCCCGACTGCCGGACCGGAACCGGCGTAATTACGAGGCCCACAAGGCCATCTTCGAAGCCATCCTGATGCGCGATCCCGACGCTGCCGAAGACGCCCTGCGCGCCCACCTTGCACAAGCCTGGGCTCAGGTGCGGGCCACATTCGGCGAGATCTGACCCTCAGAAAGAGACCCCGACCATGACGTCCAAGCGTTCCATCCGCAGGCAGGCCTGCATCGGTGAGGTGATGATCGAGCTGGCCTCTGACCCGCAGGGCCAGATCCGGTTGGGCATCGCCGGGGATACCTATAACACCGCCGTGTATCTCAAGCGGCTGCTGCCCAATGCGGACACCCCGGTATCATACCTGACCGCGCTGGGAGCCGACCGGTTTTCCGCGCGCATTCTGGCCGACATGGCCGCGCACGGGATCGACGCCACGCATATCGAGCAGCGGGCGGACAAGTCCCCCGGCCTCTATGCGATCGACACCGATGAGGCCGGCGAGCGCAGCTTTACCTACTGGCGCTCGGATTCGGCGGCGCGCACGTTGTTCTCGGCGCCCTGCAAGGTGACGCCGGATGTGCTGGATCAGTTCGATCTGGTCTATCTTTCGGCCATCACGCTGGCGGTCCTTCCCGTCTCTGTCCGCGTCCTGCTGGCCGAACGGATCGACAGGTTCCGGGCGGCGGGCGGATGGTTTGCCTTCGACAGCAATTATCGCCCGACCCTCTGGGAGGACTGCGATACGGCGCGGGACTGGACCATGCGATATTGGTCGCTGGCCGATCTGGCGCTGCCTTCGGTCGATGACGAGATGGCGCTGTTCGGTGAGAGCAGCGAGGATGCGGTTCTGGCCCGGCTTGCCGCGGCGGGTGTGACGCGCGGCGCACTCAAACGCGGGGCCGAGGGGCCGTTATCTCTGGCCGACAGGACGGTTCCGGACGGGCTGGCGCGGGTCGCGCGCGTGATCGACAGCACGGCCGCCGGTGACAGTTTCAACGCCGGTTATCTGGCGGCCATTGCCAGCGGGTGCTCTGATCACGAGGCCATGCGCCGTGGCCACAACCTGGCGGCACGGGTGATCGCGCATCGTGGCGCGATCATTCCCATCGATGCAATGGCACTCTAGCGTATCTGGACAAGCTTGGGAAACGCTGCGCCTATGGGGCCGCCATTACGACAGCCACAGCCGGAGCCCGCCATGACAGCCGCACTCACCCGTGTGATCGACGCCATTGATGCCACCAACGCCCAGGACCCGCGCCAGGACGAGGGCCAACCCGAAGCGTTACTCTATGGTCAACGCATGAGCGAGGAACTGGCGCGTCTTGTCCCCGACGCCTCAGAACCGCTGCAGATCGCCGCGCGCGGGCAGCATGTGGAACGCTGGAAACTGGCACGCAGCGCATATCCCGAAGGCCGGGCCGGGTATCTGGCCTGGCGGCGCGCGCAGGCCGAGCATCACGCCGACCTGGTCTGCGCCCTGATGGAGACCGAAGGCTATGGTGCCGAGGATGTCGACGCCACGGGCCGGATGCTGCGCAAACAGGGCATCAAGCGCGATGCCGAAGTGCAGGCGCTGGAGGATGTGATCTGTTTCGTGTTCCTGAAATGGTATTTCGCGCCTTTCGCCGAGAAACATACCCCCGAGAAGATCGAACGCATCGTGCAAAAAACCGCGCGCAAGATGTCAGCCGAGGCCCGCGTGCGGGTTTTGACGGAGTTTGATCTGCCTGCGCCATTGGCCGCCGCGTTTCAGGAGTAGCAGACCGCCCCGTCACCAGCGCATCGCATCGCGCCATTCCGACAGGAATGCCCGGCGCTTCAACCCGTCAAGATAAACCAGCAGCCCCGGCCCCAGCCGGATCGGTCGGCGGGTGGCGCTGACGGCGCCTTCCGGCGCCGGAAAGCGGGGGAACGGGTAATAGTCGCGTTCGCCAGCCCCCCAGGCCGCGCGGATCAGATGGTCGATGAACAGACCGGCGGCCTCCGGGTTGGGCGCGTCGCGCAGAATCGCGGCGGTGCGCAGCATCATGATCGTGTAATCCTGCAATTCGACGATGCGGATACCGTAGGCCAGGTCCGTTCGGGCAGCCGCGTAGCTGCCCAGCACGTTATATGCCATGGCGATCTCACCGGTGGCCACCTTCTCGATCATTTCGCTGGTGCAGCAGAAGAACCGCGTGCCCAGATTTCCCATCACCTCGGACAGCCGCCAATAGCTTTCCGAGGCGCGCGCGTCCTGCGTGGCAAAGAGATACCCCGCGCCGCTTTGCGAAATGTCATAGGTGCCGATCCTGCCCCGGAACCGGTCTTCGTGATCGCGCAGCAGGCGGATCAGGTCCTGCCGTGTCTGTGGAATCTCCAGCCCCTCGAAGGCGGCGGGTGAAATCACCAGCGTCACGGTCTCCTGCGAAAAGGCAAAGAGGTGATCGCGCCAGTTGCCCCAGTCGGGCACAAGATCGGTCGCCGCCGAGCTGTAGGGCTGCGTATAGCCGTCATTGGACAGTTTGGTCTGCAGATCCATTGCCGATGACAATGCCAGATCGAAACGGTCGCCGCTTTGCACCGCTTTCATGACCTCAGCGCTGCTGGCGACCACATAATCGATGGCGATCTCGGGGTTTGCAGCAACAAATGCGGCCAGAAGCGGCTCGAACAGGTCGATATCGGTGGTCGAGATGATGCGCAAATGCGTGTCGGCTGCTGCGTCACCGACGCGCAACTCGCCTTCGATCTCATAGGCGTGCAGCGCGCTGGCAAACAGCGTCCAGAACGCGATCACGAGGCCGGGAACCACAGCGTGACGCATGCGCCATCTCCTTTGTTTTCAAGGGTTAGCCTGCCGCCATGGGCCTCGAGCACCTCGCGCGCAATGGTCAGGCCAAGGCCGGACCCGACGGTGCCACCGGCATTGTCGCCGCGCGCGAACCGCTCGGTCATGCGATGCAGCGCGCCTTCGGGGAAGCCTCCGGCATGATCACGGACTTCGATGAAACTCTGCCCGCCCTGCTGACCGATGCGCATCGCGACATCGCTGTCGGTGGCAGAGTATTTGATGGCATTGTCCAGCACGTTGCGCAGCGCGTTTTCGATCAGCACGGCATCGCCCTGAACCACCGGGTTTCCCGCGCTTTGCGTCGACAGCCCGATATCGCGCAGATCGGCGACTGGGCGCAGACGGTCGACAAGTTCCTCGGCCAGTTCATCAAGGCGGACCTTCTCTTTCTCAAGATGATCGGTGCGGAAGGTGACCATCGCATGGTCGAGCAACTGACCAGCCGCGCGCGAGCTTTCGTCAAGGGCGCGGATCATCTCCTTTATCGCGGCGCGGTTCTCGGGGCGCTCGACCCGCCTGAGCGCGATCTCGGCCTGGGTGCGCACTGTGAATAGCGGCGTGCGGACGCGATGCGCGGCCTCGGCGATGAAATCCTCGGATCGGGACAGCGAATAGCGCAAACGGTCGATGAACGAGTTGAGCGAGGTCACCAGTGGCGCCATTTCCTGCGGCACCGGGCCTTTCACAGGGCGCAGATCCTTGGGGCCGCGCCGCGACACGGCACCCGCCAGATCGCGCAATGGGCGCAGACCGGATTGCGTGGTCAAAACCGCCAGCAGCGCGGCCAGCACAAAGAACCCGACCCCCACAGCACCGCCGACACGCGAGACCTGCGCCAGAGTCTGCATCAGCCCCTGCCGGGTCTGCGCGACCGAGACGGTGACCATGATCGGGGTCCCCCCCACCGACAGGCGACGTTCGGCGGTGGCCATGCGAATTTCGGTTTCCGCATAAGGTGCGGTGACATACCCACCTTCGCGGCCCGGAGCGCCGGGATCGGGCAGATCGTCATACCCGGTCAGCAACTGGCCATCGGCAAGGATGCGGTAGAACACCCGATCCTCGCTGACATTGCCCAGCATCGACAGCGCCGCATAGGGCAGGTCGACGGAAATCTCACCGTCGCGCACGGTCATCGTGTCGAGGATCGAGGTGACGCTGGCCATCAGGATACTGTCCTGCGTGTCCTGCGCCACGTTACGGGCCAGGTTGATCACCAGCAGAACCAGCACCGCAGCCAGTACCGCCGAGCCAAGCACAAGCTGCCCGATCAGGCGGCGACGGATCGAGCCGCTGACCTGTGCGGCACGGCTCATGCGCGCGATATCCTGTAGCCCATGCCGCGCACGGTGACGATTTCCACATCCGATCCGGCCAGATGCTTGCGCAACCGGCCGACATAGACCTCGATCGCGTTGTCCGAGACATCCTCGTCATAGCTGAACAGGCGGTCCACCAGCTTGGGCTTGGAAAAGATACGGTCCGGGGCGCTCAGGAAAATCTCCAGCAACCGCAACTCCTTGTTGCGCAGGCTGACGCGGCGATCATCCACACAAAGCGTCCCGGCCAACGGGTCGAAGGTGATATCGCCGAATCGCTGCACGGTGGAAGCGCCCCCGCCACGCCGCCTCAGAACCGCGCGGCAGCGGGCCTCAAGCTCGGAAAAGTCGAAGGGTTTGGTGATGTAATCATCCGCGCCAAGGTCCAGAACGCTGACCCGGTCCGACACTGCCGAACGTGCGGTCAGCACGATCACAGGCGTCTCGTTCCGGGCCAGACGGTGCGATTTCAGGAAGTCGCGCCCGTCGCCATCGGGCAACATAATATCCAGCAAAATCAAGTCGTAATCAGCAGCTGAGGCATAGGCGCGGGCCTGCTCGACATCGGGTGCGTGATCAACCACATGACCGTCCAGCCGCAGCCGGTCCAGCACCGCCGAAGCGAGCGTCATAGAATCTTCCACCAGCAGGAACCGCATGATTGGGCCTTTGCTTTGATCCGCCGCGACAGGTTTGTGTCAGCTTTGCGTGTTTGTCTTCTAGTGATGGGCGGCCCAGCCGCCTTTTGTCAAACGGGAGGACACCATGACAAGAATGAACGTGACCCGCCGGGTCATGATGGCCGCAACCGCGGCCGCGCTGAGCTTTGGGGGCCAGGCCGCACTGGCAGCCGATCAGGTTGTCGACAGCATCCACTTCCTCATTCCCGGCGGTGCGGGCGGCGGCTGGGACGGCACCGCGCGCGGCACCGGCGAGGCACTGACCAAGGCGGGGCTGGTGGGCAGCGCGTCTTATGAGAACATGTCCGGCGGTGGCGGCGGCAAGGCGATCGGTTACCTGATCGAGAACGCCGACAGCCAGCATGGCACAATGATGGTGAATTCCACCCCCATCGTGATCCGCTCGCTGACGGGTGTTTTCCCGCAAAACTTCCGTGACCTGACGCTGGTGGCAGGGACCATCGGGGATTATGCGGCACTGGTTGTACCGGCAGATAGTGACATTCAGGACCTGAGCGGGCTGATCGAGGCGTTCAAGGCAGACCCCAACGGCGTGGCCGTGGGCGGAGGCTCGGTCCCCGGCGGCATGGACCATCTGGTCGCCGCCATGGTGATGGAAGCCGCAGGCGCCGATCCGATCGCAATGAAATACGTGCCCTATGATGGCGGTGGCGCCACCATGGCCGGTCTGCTCTCGGGCGAGGTGCAGGCGGTTTCGACCGGCTTCTCCGAGGCGGTGGAACTGGCCAAGGCCGGTGAGGTGCGCATCATTGGCGTGACTGCGGACGAGCGGGTCGATGCCTATCCGGATGCGCCGACCATGAAGGAACAGGGCAATGACACCTCCTTCGTGAACTGGCGTGGTTTCTTTGCCGCCCCCGGCCTGCCCGAAGACAAGCTGGCCGCCTATCAGGCCGCGCTGGAAGCGATGTACGCCACGCCGGAATGGTCCGAAGTCCGCGACCGCAACGGCTGGGTCGACATCCACAACAATGGCGATGATTTCCGCGTCTTCCTCGAAGGCCAGGAACAGACCATTGGCGATCTGATGAAGAAGCTGGGCTTCCTCTGATCCGGGCGTAGGCCACTCACTCAACAGCGCCCGGGGCACCAAAATCCCCGGGCGTTTTCACAAGCAAAGAGAGGGACACCGAGATGGCGCTGGATCGCTGGATCGCCTTTGTCATTCTGCTGGTCTGCGTGGCCTATGGCTACGCCGCCTATTTCACCATGGACGGGGTTCTGCCACCGATCATGCAACGCAGCCCGATCTGGCCGTCGAGCTTTCCCAAGGTTCTGGCCGTCGGCGCGATCCTGTTCTCGCTGGCCATTGTGCTGGGCCTTGAAAAAGCGCCCCAGAAAGAGGACGCCGCCGATATCAACCTGTCGCGTCTGGGCGACTACAATGTCGGTCAGGCGCTGCTGCTGCTGGGTCTGATGGTGGCCTATGCGCTGCTGTTGCGCCCGCTGGGCTTTCTGGCCGCGACCTTCCTGTTCCTGTTCCTTGGCGCGTTCATTCTGGGCGAGCGGCGCTTTGTTCTGATGGCGGTGATCGCCGCCATCGCTGCGGGGTGCGTCTGGTATCTGGTCGACGCAGTGCTGGGGATATTCCTGAGCCCCCTGCCCGGCTTCATAAATTCACTAGCAAGCGGGGGCTGACATGTTCGAAGGCATTATGACAGGCCTCGCGACGGCCTTTACATTCACCAATATCATGATGGTCATCGGTGGCTGCCTGATCGGGACGTTCATCGGCATGTTGCCGGGCCTTGGCCCGATGTCGATCATCGCAATCATGATCCCTGTGGCCATCACCATCGGCGATCCGTCAACCGCGCTGATCCTGCTTGCAGGCGTTTATTACGGCGCGGTCTTTGGCGGCTCGACCTCCTCGATCCTGATCAACGCGCCGGGGGTCGCGTCGACCGTTGCGACCAGTTTCGACGGCTATCCGCTGGCCCGATCCGGGCAGGCGGGCAAGGCGCTGACCGTGGCGGCGATCTCATCCTTTGCGGGGGGATCCATCGGGGCAATCCTGCTGATGATCTTTGCCCCCATGCTGGCCTCGGTGGCGTTGTTGTTTCATTCGTCAGAGTACTTCGCCCTGATGGTAGTTGGCCTTTCGGCCATTGCCGCCTTTGCCGGAACCGGTCAGGTGGCCAAGGCGCTGCTGATGACCTTCCTCGGCCTGATCATGGCGACTGTGGGCGAAGGCGTTTTGTTCAACATGCCGCGCTTCACCATGGGGATCATGGACCTGCAATCGGGTTTTGGCTTCATCACGCTGGCCATGGCGATGTTTGCCCTGCCCGAGGCGATCTATCTGGTGCTGGATCCGGGCCGCTCGAAAACCGGCGATGGCGAGGATGGCGGCAAAATCACCAATCTGCGGATCACCCGGCAAGAGGCAAAAAGCATCGCACCGGTGATCGGGCGGCAGTCATTGCAGGGCTTCTTCATCGGGGTTCTGCCCGGGGCTGGCGCAACCATCGCCTCTTTCCTTGGCTATGCGGTGGAACGCAACATTGCGCCCAAGGAAGAGCAGGAGCAGTTCGGCAAAGGTGCCATCAAGGGCATCGCGGCGCCGGAAAGCGCCAACAACGCCGCCTGTACCGGGTCTTTCGTACCACTTCTGACGCTGGGCATTCCCGGGTCGGGCACCACCGCGATCCTGCTCGGCGCGTTGATTGCGCTGAATGTCTCGCCGGGTCCACGCCTGATGGTGGATGAGCCGCAGATCTTCTGGGCGGTGATCATCTCGATGTACCTGGGCAATCTGGTTCTGCTGATCCTGAACCTGCCGCTGATTCCCTATATCGCCAAAGTGCTGGCGGTGCCGCGCAACTTCCTGATCCCGTTCATTTTGTTCTTTACCCTGATGGGGGCCTATATCGGCCAGAACAACGCGACCGAGTTGCTGCTTCTGGTGGGTTTCGGCATCTGCGCCACGATCCTGCGCTTTGCCGACTACCCACTGGCCCCGCTCTTGATCGGGTTCATCCTCGGGCCGCTGCTGGAAAACAACTTCTCGCGCGCGATGCAGCTTTATGACGGGATGGGGTTCATCTGGTCGCGTCCGATGACGCTGGGGCTGTTGATCTTTGCGGTGATCCTTGTGGTGCTGCCCAGCTATCGCGCCCGCCGCGCCCGTGCCCGGGCCGAAGGGGTCGCCGACGGCGATTGATCCGAACCATTCACTCATCGCAAAGGGCTGGCAATCGCTGGCCCTTTCTTTCGGCCCCTCTAAAACCTGAATTTTCAAGCGCGCAAGTTCGGCACCTAAGAGCCCTGTTCAAGATCATCATCCGAACGAACAGGGTGCCCGCTTTGCGGGGCGGTTTCAACGGGTCCATTGGACAGCAATTGTGGCTCTCATGAGCACCACGCAAATGGGCGCGCCGTTTCCGGCGCGCCCGATGCGAGTGAGTGGCGCATCTTTAGTTCAGGTCAAAACGATCCGCATTCATCACCTTGGACCAGGCCGCGACGAAATCACCGACGAACCGCGCGCCGCCATCATCCTGCGCATAGACCTCGACCAGAGCCCGCAGTTGCGAGTTGGACCCAAAGACCAGATCAACCCGCGTGCCGGTCCATTTGACCGCACCGCTTGCCCGGTCGCGACCTTCATAGAGGCCGTCCCCTGCCGGTTTCCACTCGGTACCCATGTCGACCAGATTGACGAAGAAATCATTCGTCAGTTTGCCCGGCTGATCGGTGAGAACACCATGCTGTGCCCCATCGGCATTGGCACCCAACACACGCAGACCACCCACCAGCGCCGTCATCTCGGGCGCGGTCAGAGTCAACAGTTGCGCGCGGTCGACCAGCAGTTCTTCAGACGAAACCGCGTATTCAGCCTTCTGATAGTTCCGGAAGCCGTCGGCCGCCGGCTCCATCACCGCGAAGGAGTCCACATCGGTCTGCTCCTGCGAGGCATCGGTACGGCCGGGTGAGAACGGCACCTCGACTTCGTGACCGCCCACACTGGCAGCCTGTTCGACCGCAGCGCCACCGGCCAGAACGATCAGATCAGCCAGTGAGACTGTCTTGCCGCCTGCGTTGAAATCCGACTGGATCCCTTCGAGCACACCCAGCACGCGAGCCAGTTGTGCGGGCTGGTTGACCTCCCAGTCCTTTTGCGGGGCCAGACGGAGGCGCGCACCATTGGCACCGCCCCGCTTGTCCGACCCGCGGAAGGTCGAGGCCGAGGCCCATGCGGTCGAGACCAACTCTGAAATCGACAAACCTGAAGCAAGGATTTTCGCCTTCAGATCAGCCACATCCGCCGTATCGATCAACGCATGATCCACCGCCGGAACGTTGTCCTGCCAGAGCAATTCCTCTGTCGGCACCTCGTCCCCAAGATAGAGCGCGCGCGGCCCCATATCGCGGTGGGTCAGCTTGAACCAGGCGCGGGCAAACGCATCGGCGAACTCTTCGGGGTTTTCATGGAACCGGCGCGAGATCGGCTCATAGATCGGGTCCATCCGCAGCGACATATCCGCCGTGGTCATCATCGGCGCGTGTTTCTTCGACGGATCGAATGCATCGACGACCATATGTTCCTCGGCCACGTCCTGTGCCTGCCACTGGTTGGCGCCTGCCGGGCTTTTGACCAGCGCCCACTCATAGCCAAAAAGCACGTCGAAATAGCCATTGTCCCAGGTTGTCGGGTTCGGCTTCCACGCGCCCTCGATGCCGCTGGTGGTGGTGTCGCCCGCCTTGCCGGAACCGTACGCATTGATCCAGCCCAGCCCCATATGTTCGATCGCCGCGCCTTCGGGTTCTGCGCCAACCAGATCGGGATTGCCCGCGCCGTGCGCCTTGCCAAAGGTGTGACCTCCGGCAACCAGCGCCACGGTTTCCTCGTCGTTCATCGCCATGCGCCCAAAGGTGTCGCGCACGTCACGGCCCGAGGCGACCGGGTCGGGATTGCCGTCGGGGCCTTCGGGGTTCACATAGATCAGGCCCATCTGCACTGCCGCCAGCGGGTTTTCCAGATCGCGCTCGCCGGAATAGCGGCTGTTGTCCTTGTCACTGGTGGCCAGCCATTCCTTTTCCGCGCCCCAATAGATGTCTTCCTCCGGCTCCCAGATGTCGGCGCGGCCACCGGCGAACCCAAACGTCTTGCCGCCCATGGATTCGATGGCGCAATTGCCCGCCAGAATAATCAGATCGGCCCAGGAAATCTTGTTGCCGTATTTCTGTTTGATCGGCCAAAGCAGACGGCGTGCCTTGTCCAGGTTGCCGTTGTCTGGCCAGCTATTGAGCGGCGCAAAACGCTGCGTGCCGGTCGAACCGCCACCGCGCCCGTCCGCTGTCCGGTAGGTGCCTGCGCTGTGCCAGGCCATCCGGATGAACAGGCCACCGTAATGGCCGTAATCGGCGGGCCACCAGTCCTGACTGTCGGTCATCAGGTCATAGAGATCCCGTTTGAGCGCCTTGAGGTCCAGTTTCTTGAACTCTTCGGCATAATCGAACCCCTCACCCATCGGGTCGGAGAGATTCGAATGCTGATGCAGGATGCGCAGGTTAAGCTGGTTGGGCCACCAGTCCGCGTTTGATCTGCTGGCAAAGGTCGTGTGTGCATGCATCACCGGGCATTTGCCGGTGTTGTCGATGTCGTTGCCGTCCATCTGAAATCTCCGAGATTGGCTGCGTTGGATCTGTATATCGCCAAAAGAACTGGGCACCTCCGGCACGCCCCTATGCGGGCGGCATCACCGGTGTCGCGCCCTCCTCCCCGTAGCTGACAGGAGGAGCGTAGCAAAAGGTGAGCATTGCCAAAAGTTGCATTTTCCGATTGTTGCGATAATTTCAGGTTATGAACAATCTCACCCTCCGCCAGCTTCGGTATTTTCAGGCGCTGTCGCGCCACGCCCATTTCGGACGGGCCGCTGATGCCTGCGCAATCTCGCAGCCCGCCCTGTCGGTGCAGATCAAGGAGTTGGAGGAAAACCTTGGTGTTCAACTGTTTGAACGTAGCGCGCGACATGTACGGCTGACCGGGTTCGGTGAGGAATTTGCCCTGCGCGTCCGCGACATCCTGCGCTCGGTGGACGAGCTTGCGGACATGGCGCGCGCCTCTCAGGCAGAACTGGCGGGCCGCTTGCGCATCGGAGTCATCCCCACCGTTGCCCCCTATCTTCTGCCATCGCTGGTGGGCGCGCTGTCGCGGTCCCATCCGGGGCTGGACCTGCATATCCGCGAGACGCAGACCTCGAAACTTATGGAAGAGGTCTCCGAAGGCCGCCTCGACACCGCCATCGTGGCTCTTCCGGTGTCGGAACCAGCCTTCACCGAGGTGGAGCTGTTCGCCGAGGATTTCGTCCTGATCCGGCCCGAGGCGGATGCGGGCAAGCCAACGCCCAACGGTGAGTCCTTGCGCAAGATGCGCCTGCTCCTGCTGGAAGAGGGGCATTGTTTTCGCGATCAGGCCCTGTCGTTTTGCAACATCCAGTCGACCCTGCCGCGCGAGGGGTTGGACGGCAGTTCGCTGTCGACGCTGGTTCAGATGGTCGGCGCAGGCATCGGCGTCACCTTGATACCGGATATGGCTGTCCCGGTGGAAACCCGTTCGGCTGCAGTATCAGTCGCCCGGTTCGACACCCCCCGCCCCTCGCGCACAATCGGTATGATCTGGCGCAAGACCAGCCCGATCGCGGGTCAGTTGCAGGTGATCTCCGAAAGTGTTCGCGCCGCCGGAACGGAACAATTAGCCTGATCAGGCCCAGAGCAGAGGACCCAGAATGCCCGAAATCACCGGCTACCACGCCCATGTCTATTTCGACGCCGCAACGCAGGACGCGGCGCAACAGGTCTGTGAAGAGGCCGCAAAGCTCTTTCCGGTCGAAATGGGTCGGATGCACGCCAAAGCCGTCGGCCCGCATCCACGATGGAGTTGCCAATTGGCCTTTGCACCCGAGGCGTTCGATCAGGTGATCCCCTGGCTGATGCTGAACCGTCGCGGGCTGACAGTGTTCATCCATCCCGAAACCGGAGACCATCTGGCAGATCATCGCGACCGTGCGATCTGGATGGGGGACATGCTGGACCTGAACCTGTCCATCTTCGACAAGCTCTGAGCAATCAGGCGGTTTCGAAACCGCCTGCAAAAGCCTCTGCCAAGCCCTGACGGCGCGCGTTAAAGCGCGCGCGCGCGCTCTCGCAGCAGGAATTTCTGGATCTTGCCGGTGGATGTCTTGGGCAGAACGCCAAACACCACGGTCTTGGGGGATTTGAAATGGGCCATGTTGTCCCGGCAATGGGCGATCAGACCCGCCGCATCCGCGCCCGCCCCCGGCTTGAGTTCGACAAAGGCGCAGGGTGTTTCGCCCCATTTGTCATCCGGCTTCGCCACCACCGCAGCCTCAAGCACCGCAGGGTGTTTATACAGCACATCCTCGACCTCGACGGACGAGATATTCTCGCCGCCCGAGATGATGATGTCCTTGGATCGGTCCTTGAGCGCGATGTACCCGTCCGGATGCATCACCCCCAGATCACCCGACGCAAACCAGCCGCCGCGAAACGCCTTGTCCGTGGCGTCCGGGTTCTTGAGATACCCCTTCATCACGATATTGCCCTGCATGAAGATCTCGCCCATCGTCTCGCCATCCGCTGGCACCGGCTCCATTGTGTCGGGGTCGGCCACCATCAGGCCGGACAGGGCCACATATTTAACGCCCTGCCGGACTTTCAGCGCGGCACGTTCTTCACCGGATCGTGTATTCCATTCGTCTTTCCAAGCGCAGACGACCGAGGGGCCATAGGTCTCGGTCAGGCCATAAACATGGGTCACCTCGATCCCCATCACCTCCATCTTCTCGATCACAGCGGCAGGGGGCGGCGCACCAGCGGTCATGACCCTGATCGCATGATCGAACTGTTTCAACGCGTCCGGCGCGTTGGCCAGCATGTTCAGCACGATGGGCGCACCGCAGAAATGGGTGACCTGATGGTCGCGGAATGCCTGAAACACCGCCTCGTCCCGCACCGCGCGCAGGCACACAGAGATGCCCGCATTTGCCGCCATCGTCCAGGGGAAGCACCAGCCATTGCAATGGAACATCGGCAGGGTCCACAGATAGACCGGATGCTGCGGCATCCCCCAGGTCAGGATGTTCGAGGTCGCGTTCAGCGCCGCGCCGCGATGGTGATAGACCACACCCTTGGGGTTGCCGGTCGTTCCGGAGGTATAGTTGAGCGAGATCGCGTCCCATTCGTCATCCGGCAGCGACCAGTCAAACTCGGGATCGCCTTCGGCCAGCAGCGCGTCATAGGTTAACGAGCCAACGAGCTGACCGCCCTCGAAACTGGGATCGGCAATGTCCACCACCAGCAGGTCCGGCAGATCGACCTGTTTCAGCGCCTCTGCGACCACGCCCGAAAACTCGGGATCAACGAGCAGAACCCTTGCCTCGGCATGTCCGAGAATGAAGGCGATGACCCCCGCATCGAGCCGCGTGTTGATCGTGTTGAGCACCGCGCCCGCCATCGGCACGCCGAAATGCGACTCGTACATCTCGGGGATGTTCGCCGCGATGATCGACACCGTATCGCCCTTGCCGATCCCGCGTCGCGCAAGCGCGCTGGCCAGCCTGCGACACCTTGCATAGGTCTCGGCCCAACAATAGCGCCGACCGCCGTAGATGACCGATAGGTAGTCCGGGTAGACGGAAGCGCTGCGCTCCAGATAGCTGAGCGGCGACAGGGGCGTGAAATTCGCCCCGCACTTGTCCAGTTGGCTTTCATAGATGTTCGTCTGCGACATGCGCCGTCCCTCCCCTACGCCCGTGGATAATGCCGGGATTGGGTCGCGATGGAAATCCCCAACCATCCTACCGACTTGCGGGTCGCGCAGGCCCATTTGGCTATAAACCGCCCCCGGTTCTGGCCCTAACGGTCAACCCCGTTTTGGCGTTTCTGGGTGAGTAGGACATCCGATCGCCGCAAGGATTCTCTGACCCTTCCGGCGCGCGCAGACATAGCAGAAAGGACATGTCATGGACGGCACGTTCAACGAGAACGACCTGAGCCGTGTGGTCGAGGCCGACCGCGCCCATATCTGGCACCACCTGATCCAGCACAAACCCTTTGAGACCAATGATCCCCGCATCATTGTCGAAGGCAAGGGCATGCGCGTCTGGGACCAGAAGGGCAAGGAACATCTGGATGCGGTCTCCGGCGGGGTCTGGACGGTGAACGTGGGCTATGGCCGCGAATCCATCGCCAAGGCGGTCTATGACCAGTTGATGAAGCTGTGCTATTTCGCCAATTCCGCAGGTTCGATCCCCGGTTCGATCTTTGCCGAGAAACTGATCGAGAAGATGCCGGGCATGAGCCGGGTCTACTACACCAACTCTGGCTCCGAGGCGAATGAGAAAGCCTTCAAGCTGGTCCGCCAGATCGCGCATAAACGCTATGGCGGCAAGAAGACCAAGATCCTGTATCGTGATCGCGACTATCACGGCTCGACGCTGGCCACCATGTCGGCGGGCGGTCAGGACGAGCGCACCGTGCAATACGGCCCCTTCGCCCCGGATTTCGTGCGGGTGCCCCATTGCATGGAATACCGCAAGCATGAACTCGACGGCGCGCCGGAAGAAAACTTTGGCGAATGGGCCGCGGATCAGATCGAAGAGGTCATCCTGCGCGAAGGTCCCGACACGGTCGGCGCGCTCTGCCTGGAACCGGTGACCGCTGGTGGCGGTGTGATCGAGGCTCCCGAGGGCTACTGGCAGCGCGTGCAGGAGATCTGCAAGAAATACGACGTGCTGCTGCATATCGACGAGGTCGTCTGCGGCGTGGGCCGGACCGGCACCTGGTTCGGCTATCAGCAATATGGCGTGAAGCCCGATTTCGTGACCATGGCCAAGGGCGTTGCCTCGGGCTATGCGGCCATCGCCTGCATGGTGACCACCGAAGAAGTGTTCAACATGTTCAAGGATGATGCCGACGATCCGCTGAACTATTTCCGCGACATCTCGACCTTTGGTGGCTGCACTGCTGGTCCGGCGGCGGCGATCGAGAATATGCGGATCATCGAGGATGAGAACCTGCTGGGCAATTGCGCCGCCATGGGCGACCGCATGACCGGCAACCTGCGGGCGCTGATGGAGAAGCACAAAGTCATCGGCGATGTGCGCGGCAAGGGGTTGTTCCTGGGCGCCGAACTGGTGGCGGATCGCGCCACCAAAGAGCCAGCACCGGAAAAACTGACGCAGGCGGTTGTGGCCGACTGCATGGCGCAGGGTGTGATCATCGGCGCCACCAACCGCTCGGTCCCGGGGCGCAACAACACGTTGTGCTTCTCACCCGCGCTGATCGCGACAGCAGACGATATCGACCAGATCACCGATGCGGTCGATGGCGCGCTGGGGCGTGTCTTTGGCTGATCAGCCATTTGCAGACCCTGGAAACCGGCGCATCCCGCGCCGGTTTTTTTGTTTGCGCAACAGATTGCCAAATGCCTGAACTCGGATAGCCTGACGCCACCCCGATGCAGGAGACCGACCCATGTTATTGAAATTCGCCCGCAGCCTTGCCGCCGTTCTTATGCTTGCCCTCACCGCCCCGGCCAACGCGGATGAAGGGGAAGGTTTCCCTCAGATCGTCGGCACCTGGACCGGCACATATCTGGTGGCCTTTGCCAAATCGAACCCGAATCACGAAAAGGGGCTTTTGCGGACCGAGATGGAGCTTGAGATCACCAAGCTCGACGGCAATCTCATCACCGCGACCAACCGCTGGCGCCGGATCGGGGACAGTGAGTGGATTGTCGAAGAGGCGATGGGCACCTTCAGCCTTGATGATCCGACCCGCTTCGTTCTGGCCGAGGCCGGTATCTCGGGCGACGATGTGTCATCGGGGATTTTCAACGGGGTCTATCTGGATGATGTGCTGCTGGTCACCTATGCCGGACCGGGCACCGGTGTCTCATTCGCGGCGCAACTGGTGAAAAAAGACGGCGACAAATAAGTCTGGCACCCGCGTCAATCGAAACGCCTGCCACCTACTCTGAGGATTTTCACCATGTGGGCTTCTCCCGTTTCTCTGACCGGTTCTCATGTCGCCGTCGCCCCCCTGTCGCAGAATCATGCCGTCGATCTGGCGCAGGCAGCGGCGGATGGGGCATTGCATCGGCTCTGGTACACCTCGGTTCCACCCCCCGCAGCAGTGCCGGACGAGATCAACCGCCGCCTGTCGCTGCTGGAGGCGGGCAGCATGGTGCCCTTCGCAATCCTGGATCGCAGCGGTAAGGCGGTGGGCATGACCACCTATATGAATATCGACCACGCCAACCGGCGGTTGGAGATCGGCTCGACCTGGTATCGCAAAGCGGTGCAGCGCGGGCCGCTCAACACCGAATGCAAACTGCTGCTGCTGACCCATGCCTTTGAGACGCTCAACGCCATCGCGGTCGAGTTCCGCACCCATTTCATGAACCAGCAAAGCCGCCGCGCCATCGAACGGCTGGGTGCCAAGCTGGACGGGATTTTGCGGTCGCACATGATCATGGCCGATGGCAGCCTGCGCGATACGGCGGTCTATTCGATCACGGCAGCGGAATGGCCTGCGGTCCGGTCGAACCTGCGCTGGAAGCTGGATCAGCCGCGCGGCTGATCCGATCGGGTCACACCTCCAGTATCGTGCTGCCCGTCGTCTGCCGCGCCTCAAGCGCGCGATGGGCGTCAGCCACTTGATCCAGTGCAAAGCGCTGGTCGATGCGAATCTGGATGTCGCCCTTCGTCACCTTGCTGAACAGGTGCTGCGCCATGTCCTGACAGATGGCGGCATCGGCAATGTGGGTGAACAGGGTCGGCCGGGTGATCCTGAGCGAGCCGCGCTGCGCCAGCATCGCCAGATCAAAGGGCGGCACCGGCCCCGAGGCATTCCCGAAGGAAATCATCATGCCCAGCGGCTTCAGCGAGTCGAGCGAACCGACAAACGTATCGGCACCGATCGAATCCATCACCACATCGACCCCGGCCCCATCGGTCAGGTCGCGCACACGTTGCGCGAAATCCTCGCTGCGGTAGTTGATGCACGCGCTGGCGCCGTGATGCAGCGCCAGCTCGCATTTCTCGTCCGAGCCCGCCGTGCCGATCAGCCGGAGGCCCTCGGACCGCGCCCATTGGCAGGCGATCAGCCCGACGCCGCCCGCTGCGGCATGAAACAGAACCGTATCGCCCCGCTTGAGAGGGGTGGTGCGGTGAAACAGGTATTCCACCGTCATCCCCTTGAGCATCATTGCCGCACCCTGATCGAAGCCGATGGATTTGGGCAGCGGGCAGACCTGCGCGGCGGGCATCACCCGCGCTTCGGCATAGGCACCCGGAGGGGCCGCTGCATAAGCGGCGCGGTCGCCGGGTTTGAGATGCGGGACGCCCGGTCCCACGGCCTCGATGATACCGGCACCCTCCATGCCCAGCGCCTGCGGCAGCTCCAGCGGATAGAGCCCCATGCGCTGATAGACATCGATGAAATTCAGCCCGCAGGCATGGTGGCGGATGCGGATCTCGCCGGGCCCGGGATCGCCAATGCGCCGATCCTCGATGCGCAGCACCTCGGGGCCACCGGTTTCATGGATCACGATCGTGCGGGCTGTCTGTGGCATCTGCGCCTCCCTCTGCCTGACACGGCTGAAGCTAACAGGCGTCAGGCAAAGGGCAAGCGCCCTGCTCGCCAAGGCGTGACCGAACCGTGCGGGGAATCATGTTATACTTGTCCCATCTGTCGCCGACCGGTCGGGTCTGAGGCGACGCCGGGACCCAGGACCAAGGCGCATCACAACGCCAAGGAAGGGTAAGCCATGGCGAAAACTATCGGAAATCCAATCAGTTGGGCCGCCCGCAACCTGGGCAGTACCAGCGATCACATGGGCGAGGCGATCTCGGGGCTGGGCGGCGACGCCAAGGCCGAGATGCCGATGGTCCAGGTGCTGACAATGCGTGACATCCCGGCCTGCCTGCGGGCCGGGTATGACGATTTCATCGCCACCCGCGCCGATGCGATCTTTGCGATCGCGATCTATCCGATCGCCGGTCTGATCCTGTTCGGGATGGGCATGCAGATGGACCTTGTGCCGCTGCTTGCACCCCTGGTGCTGGGATTCGCGCTGGTGGGTCCGGCTGCGGCGGTCGGGCTTTACGAAATCAGCCGCAGGCGCGAGGCCGGACAGGACGCGCATTGGCGGCACGCCTTTGGTGTCTTTCGCGCGCCCTCTTTCGGGTCGATCTTTGTGCTGGCGCTATATCTGACCATGCTGTTTCTGGTCTGGATGATGGCCGCACAGAGCATCTATGCCGCCACGCTGGGGCCCGAGCCGCCGGCCTCAATCATGGGATTCGTGGGCGACCTCTTTGGCACGTCTCAGGGCTGGGCGCTGATTGTTGCGGGCAACGCGGTGGGGCTTCTGTTTGCGGTCGTCGCACTGGCCATCAGCGTGGTCAGCTTCCCGCTGCTGCTGGAACGCAAGGTCGGCGTGCCCGTCGCTGTGGTTACCTCGGTCCGCGTGCTGCGCCAAAACCCGGTTGTCATACTGAGCTGGGGCGCGATGGTTGCGGCGCTGCTGGTACTGGGCTCGATCCCCTTCATGCTGGGGCTGATCGTCGTGTTGCCTGTGCTGGGCCACGCCACCTGGCATCTCTACCGGCGTGCGGTGGCCTAGCCCGCAACGTTCAGAACGATCTTGCCGATATGGTCCGAGGCCTCCATCCGCGCATGGGCCTGCGCCGCGTCAGCCAGATCAAAACTGCTGTCCATGACCGGGCCGACGCGCCCGGCCTCAATCAGTGGCCAGACCGCCTCGCGCAGGGTCTGGGCGATCTGCGCCTTGGCCAGATCGCTTTGCGGACGCAGGGTACTGCCGGTCAGCGTCAGCCGCTTGACCATCATCATCGCAAAGTTCAGCTCGACCACCGGGCCTTGCAGGAACGCGATCTGTACCAGCCTGCCATCATTGGCCAACGCCTTGACGTTGCGGGGAATGTAATCACCGCCCACCATGTCGAGGATCAGATCGGCGCCGCCCTCGGCCTTCATCACCTTGACGAAATCCTCGTCGCGGTAGTTGATCGCGCGCTCGGCACCAAGATCGGTGCAGGCCGTGCACTTCGCCTCGGAGCCCGCGGTCGCGAACACGCGCGCACCAAACGCATTGGCAAGCTGGATGGCGGTCGTGCCGATCCCGCTGGACCCGCCATGAACCAGAAACCGCTCGCCCGCCTTCAACCCGCCACGGGAAAAGACATTGGACCAGACGGTAAAGAAGGTCTCGGGCAGGCAGGCTGCCTCTTTCAGTCCCATGCCCTTGGGCACCGGCAGGCAATGGGCCGCAGGGGTCGCGACATATTCGGCATACCCACCGCCCGGCAGCAGCGCACAGACCTGATCGCCGATATCAAGCGATGTGACGCCATCGCCCAGCGCCACAACCTCGCCCGACGCTTCCAGCCCCGGCAGATCGCTGGCGCCGGGCGGTGGGTCATAGGCCCCTGCCCGTTGCAGCGCGTCCGGCCGGTTCACCCCGGCATAAGCAACCCTGAGCACCACCTGGCCGTGGCCCGGTTCGGGCACCGGGCGCTGCACGGGTTTCAGAACCTCGGGGCCGCCGGGTTGTGAAATTTCGACGGCACGCATCATCTGGGTCATTCCATCTGGTCCTTGTGGCTCGGGTTTGCAGCAGGGTCGGGACTATCGGCGCGGGCGCAGAAGGCCCGGAAGATCGACGCGCGGCGCGCGTGTGGGCGCGCGGATCTGTCTGGACAGCCACATCGGCCCGGCCATGAAGGGTTTCAGCAGCGGGTTGGCGTTCACCCGGGCCTTGACCTTTTCGATCGTCATGACGTCTTCGATGCGCCGGTCGAGAAAGGTCCATGTCGCGGCATTGCCCTCGGACTCGTCGCCCATCCAGAACAGCAGCGTCGAGGAATAAACGCCTGAGAGCAGCCCGCGTTTGGTGTACCAGTTCAAATCGTCCGACGAATCGCCCAGCGCCGCCCAGATCAGATCGCAGGTATTCCAGATCGCGCCGGTACCCTCGGCCGCCAGATGCGGCAGGGCGAACAGAACGACACCCCGGCGCACCGCCTCTTTTTCATTGGGGGCGCTGGCCGCTTCGATCCGGCTGCGCACGGCCAATGTGACCCGTTCGCGTATCTTGAGCGCGCTCAGATCGGTTTCCTCAAGGCGTTTGAGCATGATGTCATCGCCGCGCTTGTGAAAAGCCAGCGCCAGATCGACCGCCCCGCGCGGGCAAGCCGCCTGAGCCACGGTCCGGTCCAGACCGGTATCCGCGATGGCCGCCTCGAAACAGGCGGCGCACCACCCGTCAAACGGCACATGATCAAGCGCGGCATCCAGAAGCTGGTCGCGCACGGTCTCATAAGGTGTTGTCATGGCGTAACTCCTTTGTCTGCCCCACTACTAGACAAGTTCAGGGCGCTTTGCTATACGGCCACTTCCTGCAAATTTCCTTGCAACTCATATCTAGAAAGGTGGTGACAACCACATGCAGGTTAGTGTTCGCGACAACAATGTCGATCAGGCGCTCCGTGCCCTGAAGAAAAAGCTGCAGCGCGAAGGCGTTTTCCGCGAAATGAAGCTCAAGCAACATTTCGAGAAGCCGTCCGAGAAAAAAGCGCGCGAGAAAGCTGAAGCGATCCGCCGTGCCCGTAAACTGGCGCGTAAGAAAGCACAGCGCGAAGGTTTGCTCTAAGACCTCGCTCGTCCAGCTTTGGATGACACTATTTGACGACCCCCGCGGCATTGCCCGGGGGTTTGTCGTTTCAGGACCGGGGTAATCCGCTGGCGCCACACACAATTGGCGCAGCATTTCGCCTTTTCACCCCTAAGCGGTCTTTTGCCCGGCATTTTGCAGCCGTGCGAATCCCGCGCTGGCAGCGCCCCGCCGCTTAGATGCAACCTTTGATGGCGCGCCTCTTTCAGACTGTCTCCGGCTCCTTCTATCTCGTCGCTGTCCTTTCGGACACAGGCAGAAAAAGGAGGCTGAAATGTCGAATGCAAACACGGTCGAACGCGAGATGCTGGCGTTGATAAACCAGGAACGCACCTCACGCGGGATCGAGCCGCTGCAACTGGAAACCCGGTTGAACACATCGGCGGAAGATCACAGCACATGGATGCTGGACAGCGACAATTTCTCGCATACCGGTTCGGCCGGATCGAGTGCGCAAGAGCGTATGGAAGACGCGGGCTTTGAGTTTTCCGGCAATTGGCGGTCAGGCGAGAACATCGCCTGGCAATCGGAACGCGGTGCGCCCGGTAACAGCGATGACGTGGCCGATCTGCATGCCGGGCTGATGAACAGCCCCGGGCACCGGGCCAATATCCTGAACCCCGATTACAAATATATCGGAATCGGGGTCGAGGACGGCGACCTCAATGGCTGGGATGCGGTGATGGTGACGCAGAACTTCGCGACCACCGATGCGTCGGTGCTGCTCGATATTCCGGCTGAGGATACGCCACCGGTTGATCCGGAAACCCCGGTCGCCGAGACGCCCTCGCCCGAGGATGAAGAGACAGATGGTGAAGACCCAGATGTCGACGTCACAGATGCCGAAGACCCCGAAACCCCGATGCCCGATGACAGTGATCCGGTTGAACCGGAGACCGAAGAGCCGGACACCGATGTCACTGATACCGAGGCCCCGGACACCGAGGGACCAGACACCGACGTTACCGAAACCGAGGATCCTGAAGCCGAGGAACCGGGCACCGATGTCACCGACAACGGCGATCCGGGCGGCTGCGAGGATGTCATCCGTGCGCAGGTCACAGACTTCCTCGAAGAGGTGCAGGATTTCGTCGATCAGTTCGACTGGTGCGCGCCCGGGGCGAATGATGCCGATGTTGCGGATATTGCAACCGGGCTGGTTGGCCTCTGGCTTGTCACCGAGGTCTTTGACACCCTCTTCGACACCCCCGAGGATCCCGGGCAAACCGAGATCGTCATGAACACTGGCGGGGCCGAGGATGACGATATGATGATGACACCCGACATGAATGGCTGCATGTTCGACTTCGTCTGACCCGCTGACACACAGGCTGGCCCGGCATCGCGTCGGGCCAGCACAGGCGGTCAGTAAACCTTTGGCACATAAAGTTCATCGGGAAGAACCTGGCGTTCGTACTCCGGATTATATTTGCGGTCCGGCAGCGTGACCTTTTCGCTGGGCACGTCTTCGTAAGGTATCTGCGATAGCAGATGTTCGATGCAGTTCAGCCGCTCGCGTTTCTTGTCGTTGCCCTCGACGATATACCAGGGCGCTTCGGGGATGTTGGTGCGGGCGAACATCTCTTCCTTGGCCTTGGTGTAATCTTCCCAGCGGATGCGGCTTTCCAGATCCATCGGGCTCAGTTTCCACTGTTTCATCGGGTCGTGGATGCGCATGAGGAAGCGCAGTTGCTGTTCTTCATCGGTGATCGAGAACCAGTATTTCAGCAAGATGATCCCCGACCGTTTCAGCATCCGCTCGAATTCGGGAACGTCCTGAAAGAACTGTTCAACCTGATCTTCGGTGGCAAAGCCCATCACCCGCTCGACCCCTGCACGATTGTACCAGGAGCGATCGAACAACACGATCTCGCCCCCTGAGGGCAGATGCGGCACGTAGCGCTGGAAATACCACTGGCTCTGTTCCCGGCGCGAGGGCGCGGGCAACGCGACCACACGCGCGACGCGCGGGTTCAGGCGTTGGGTGATGCGTTTGATCACGCCGCCCTTGCCGGCCGAATCCCGCCCCTCCATCAGGATCAGCACTCTGGCACCGGTATGCTGCACCCAGTCCTGCAGTTTGATCAATTCCGCCTGCAGCCGCAGCAAGTTGCGGAAATAGACCCTGCGATCGAGCATTCCGGGATTCTGCGATTTGTAGAGCTTGCGGATCTCCATCGACAGCATCGGCTCGCTGAATTCGATCTCGAAATCCTCGTCCAGCGTATCCTCCAACTCGGCCTCAAGCCATTTCATGCCCAGGTCTTCGGAATCGTCGGTCAAGGTCAGCTCCTTCTTTTCGGTTCACAATCGGATGTATGCCATATCCGGCGCATGTAAATCTCTGATGTCGGTCAAATCTGGGTCAGCACCCGGTTCCGAACAAAACATACTCGCCCGCCTCGCGGGGCGAGGCAAGCCCCGAGCACCGGGCAAACGGCTCAGACCGGAAGCGCGGTGGTCTTGAACACGGTGCGCAGCGCAAACGAGGACTGCATCTGCGCAACCCCCGGCAGCCGCGCCAGATATTGCCGGTGAATGCGCGCGAAATCCTCGGTGTTTTCGGCAACGACCTTGAGGATGTAATCCGCCGTACCTGCCATCAGATGGCACTCAAGCACATCCGGTATCCGCGACACACCCTTCTCGAACGCGTCCAGCACTTCGTCCGCCTGCCCCTGCAGCGTGATCTCGACAAACACCGTGGTCGGCACACCCAGTTTGCGGGCATCCAGCAGTGCCACGTAGTCGCGGATATAGCCTTCGGCCTCCAGCCGCTGCACGCGCCGGTGACAGGCCGACGGCGACAGGTTCACCTTCTCGGACAGGTCGGCATTCGACATGCGGCCCTTTTTCTGCAGCTCAATGAGAATCCGTCGATCTGTTGCATCCAGGGCCAAACGCGCAAGCCTTTTGCATGAAATATCCAAGTTTTCGAAGAATATACACCAATTACAGCGGAATGCGAGGAAGGTTTCACAGAAATCCCCTTGGATTCATGCCCATAATTTAGGCAGTTTGAGAATGGGAGTGAGACAATGAAAATCGGGTGCCCGAAAGAGATCAAGCCGCAGGAGTTCCGCGTCGGCATGACACCCAATGCCGCCCATGAAGCGGTGCAGCATGGTCATGAGGTGATTATCGAAACCAATGCCGGGGCCGGATCGGGCTTTGAGGATGCCGATTATGTCGCCGCTGGCGCGCGGATCGTGGACACGGCAGAAGAGGTGTTCGCCACCGCCGACATGATCGTCAAGGTCAAGGAACCACAGGCGGTCGAACGCAAGATGCTGCGCGAAGGCCAGCTCTTGTTCACCTATCTGCATCTGGCGCCTGACCCGGATCAGACCCATGACCTGCTGGCCTCGGGTTGCACCGCCATCGCGTATGAAACTGTGACCGACACTGCCGGTGGCCTGCCGCTGCTGTCGCCGATGTCCGAGGTCGCCGGGCGGCTGGCGCCGCAGGTCGGTGCCTGGACCCTGCAAAAGGCCAATGGCGGGCGCGGCGTGCTGATGGGTGGCGTGCCCGGAGTTGGCCCGGCGCGGGTCGTGGTGATTGGCGGCGGCGTTGTCGGCACCCATGCGGCGCGTATTGCCGCCGGAATGGGCGCGGATGTGACCGTACTGGATCGCTCTCTGAACCGGTTGAAATACCTCGACGACGTCTTTGGCGGCACCTTCAAGAACCAGTATTCGACCGCCGGATCGACCATCGAACTGGTGCGGCAGGCGGATATGGTGATCGGCGCGGTTCTGATCCCCGGTGCCGCAGCACCCAAGCTGATCACCAAGGCGCAACTGTCCGAGATGAAGCCGGGCGCGGCCATCGTGGATGTGGCGATCGACCAGGGCGGCTGTTTCGAGACCTCCAAGGCCACAACCCACGCCGACCCGATCTATAATGTGGACGGGATCATGCATTACTGCGTGGCCAATATGCCCGGCGCGGTGGCGCGGACCTCGACCATTGCTTTGGGCAACGCCACCATGCCGTTCCTGCTGGCGCTGGCGGACAAGGGTTGGAAACAGGCCTGTCAGGACGACCCGCACCTGCTGAACGGGCTGAACGTGCATGCCGGGCAACTGACCTACTACGCGGTTGGCAAAGCGCTGGGGATCGACGTGGTCTCACCCTCGGTCGCAGTCAAATCCTGACGCCTCGGAAACAAGAAAACGCCGCGCGATGCGCGGCGTTCTCCAAAGTGAGTGGTGGGTATTGAATTTCCGCTTTGCGCCTTTCGCTTATCCGGCCTTCTGGATCTCGACGGCATGCGGATAGGGGATCGAAATGCCCTGCGCGTCAAATGCCTCTTTCACCTTCTGGGTCAGCATGAATTTCAGGTCCCAGTAATCGGCGGCATTGCACCAGAGCCGCGCCGTCAGATCGACCGAGCTGTCGCCCAGATTGGTAACCCGCACCCAAGGCTCGGGATCGGACAGAACCCGACCATCGGCCTGCGCGGTGTCCAGAATGATCTTCATCGCCGCATCGGCGTTGTCGCCGTAATCGATACCGAAGACCAGATCGACGCGGCGGGTGTCATGGGCCGAATAATTGATGATGATCGACCCCCAGGCCTGACCGTTGGGCACGATGATCTGCACATTGTCCGGCGTCACCAGTTCGGTGGTGAACAGGTTGACCTCTTGCACGGTGCCGGCTGTGCCGCCGATATCGACATATTGGCCCAGCTTGTAGGGCCGGAAGATCACGATCATCACACCCGCCGCAAGGTCACTGAGCGTGCCCTGCAGCGCCAGACCGATCGCCAGCGACGCGGCACCAAGAACCGCGACGACGCTGGTGGCCTCGATCCCGAAGATGCCAAGCACGGCAACGATCACCATCGCCAGGATCGCCCATTTCACCATGCTCGCCAGGAAGTTCCCCAGCGTGGGGTCGATATGGGGCGTTGAATTCACCTTGCGGCGCACCATACCGCCGATGGTTCCGGCCACGATCCATCCGACAATGAGAACGGCAAGCGCCTTGGCCGCGTTGAGTATCATTGGCCAGACAAATTCCGTCTGAGTGAGTAGTTCTTCCACAGGCAACTCCAATATTATCGTGTGATACCCGCGCGTTCGGCTGCGGGGTCGCGGCGGATCATCCAGCAAAAGCGAGAAAGGGTC
>NZ_JAMFMB010000060.1:0-2500 GCF_023502395.1 Ruegeria spongiae
TTGGTTGCGGGAGTAGGATTTGAACCTACGACCTTCAGGTTATGAGCCTGACGAGCTACCGGGCTGCTCCATCCCGCGACAGTTTTTTGGCCTATCGCTTACGCTACTTGAGGCCTGGGTCGAATAGAGTTTGATCGTTTTTGAGAGTGTTTTGAGTTTTTACCAGGTTTGGCGATGACCTACTCTCCCACGTCTTGAGACGCAGTACCATTGGCGCTTCGGTGCTTAACTTCCGGGTTCGGGAAGGGACCGGGTGTTTCACGCGTGCTATGATCACCAAACCGGGAAAAAACTCGTCGCTCTTTTTGCTGTCCAAAAAGGCGACGCGCAGGAAGCAGCGTATACGCTTGCGAATGCGCGTTCCTGCACGTTTGTATAATCAATCAACACCGTGCACTCCGCTTTTGCGGAGTGTCACGCGCGGGAGGCAGCGTATTCGTTTTCGAATGCGCGTTCCCGCATCTGAGTTGTCCAGGTCTAAGGAGTGTATGTTTTTGATTTGTCTTTCCATTACTGGATCAAATCAAGCCTATCGGGCGATTAGTACCGGTCAACTGAACGCATTGCTGCGCTTACATCTCCGGCCTATTGACGTGGTGGTCTACCACGGCCCTCAGGGAGACCTTGTTTTGAGGGGGGCTTCCCGCTTAGATGCCTTCAGCGGTTATCCTGTCCGATCATAGCTACCCTGCACTGCTGCTGGCGCAACAACAGGTCCACCAGTGGATCGTTCACCCCGGTCCTCTCGTACTAGGGGCAACTCCTCTCAAGTCTCCTACACCCACGGCAGATAGGGACCGAACTGTCTCACGACGTTCTAAACCCAGCTCACGTACCTCTTTAAACGGCGAACAGCCGTACCCTTGGGACCTGCTCCAGCCCCAGGATGAGATGAGCCGACATCGAGGTGCCAAACACTGCCGTCGATATGGACTCTTGGGCAGTATCAGCCTGTTATCCCCGGCGTACCTTTTATCCGTTGAGCGATGGCCCTTCCACTCGGGACCACCGGATCACTATGGCCGTCTTTCGACTCTGCTCGACTTGTCAGTCTCGCAGTCAGGCTGGCTTCTGCCATTGCACTCAACGAGCGATTTCCGACCGCTCTGAGCCAACCTTCGCGCGCCTCCGTTACGCTTTAGGAGGCGACCGCCCCAGTCAAACTACCCGCCACGCAGGGTCCCGGATCCGGATAACGGACCGCGGTTAGACATCAAGAGTGCGAAGGGTGGTATCTCAAGGGAGGCTCCACCGCGACTGGCGTCACGGTTTCAAAGCCCACCACCTATCCTGCACATCACAATCCTGATGCCAGTGCGAAGCTGTAGTAAAGGTGCACGGGGTCTTTCCGTCTAACCGCGGGAAGCCTGCATCTTGACAGGCAATTCAATTTCGCTGAGTCGATGTTGGAGACAGCGGGGAAGTCGTTACGCCATTCGTGCAGGTCGGAACTTACCCGACAAGGAATTTCGCTACCTTAGGACCGTTATAGTTACGGCCGCCGTTTACCTGGGCTTCAATTCAGAGCTCTCACCCCTCCTTTTAACCTTCAGGCACCGGGCAGGCGTCAGACCCTATACGTCGTCTTGCGACTTCGCAGAGCCCTGTGTTTTTAATAAACAGTCGCCACCCCCTGGTTTGTGCCCCCAGCCCCTAGTTGCCTAGGAACCGGGCCTCCTTCTCGCGAACTTACGGAGGTATTTTGCCGAGTTCCTTCAACATCGTTCTCTCAAGCGCCTTGGTATTCTCTACCAGTCCACCTGTGTCGGTTTAGGGTACGGTCTGATAGGAGGGCTATTTCCAGGAACCTCTCAGCAGCCCATTCAATCCGATAAGGATGAACTACCTCCGAGATCCGTCACCACTCCACGGCCTAGGAATATTAACCTAGTTCCCATCGCCTACGCCTTTCGGCCTCGGCTTAGGGGCCGGCTTACCCTGCTCAGATTAGCTTTAAGCAGGAACCCTTGGACTTTCGGCGAGAGTGTCTCTCACACTCTTTGTCGCTACTCATGTCATCATTCTCACTAGTGATCTCTCCACCGGATGGCTCACGCCCCGGCTTCATCGAAAAGATTAAATCCTCCAAGGTGCCCCGAAGGACACTAAAGAGGATGAATCTTATGTCACACTACGCTCTGCTACCATGCCTTACGGCATCCTAGACTTCGGCTCATGGCTTGAGCCCCGTTACATCTTCGCCGCAGGACAACTTGTTTAGACCAGTGAGCTGTTACGCTATCTTTAAAGGATGGCTGCTTCTAAGCCAACCTCCTGGTTGTTTTGGTCGTCCCACCTGCTTTCCCACTTAGCCATGAATTGGGGGCCTTAGTCGTAGGTCAGGGTTGTTTCCCTCTCCACTACGGACGTTAGCATCCGCAGTGTGTCTGCCATCTAGTACTCCCGGGTATTCGGAGTTTGGTTAGGATCAGTAAGCCTGTGGGGCCCCATTACCCATCCAGTGCTCTACCCCCCGGGGTATTCGGATGACGCTCTACCT
>NZ_JAMFMB010000061.1 GCF_023502395.1 Ruegeria spongiae
GATGCTGGCTTGGGCCGCGATTTCAGAATCCCAGGGCGGCTTTGCTTGGTGGTGGGCTTGTTTTCTGGGTTTGCTGGGCTCATCGCTTGCCGCCACATTTGGCCTGGCTGTTCTGATTGCCGGGGCGATTTTGACTGGCACCGCTTCTGGTGTTGTTCTGTCTATCCCACTGTCGCACGGGATCGGCAGCATGGATTCGCCTGGTAGGTTTGGGCACGGAATGAGCATTGGATGTATCGCGTCTGTTGTGGTTCTGTCAGCCACCGCGGCAACCGGTATTTCGCTGCTGCCGATGCTTGCAGTGTTGGCTGGGGTCCAGTTTGTGTTGCTCCTGCAGCCCGTTTACGCGCGCGTGCCGCAAGCCAATTCGCTGGTAACATGGGCGCGCGATTTACGCCTGTTTCCGTTTTTTTGTTCTGATGGGATCTTATTGGGCGTTTCTCGAACTTTTTGCGCTGGAGCGCGGGGTCGATACGGTCAGTGGCTGGCTGGCCGCCAGTCTGGTCGTTTCGGCGCTGGGGTCCTTTATTGCCAGTGTGGTTCAGGATCACAACAGGCACAGAGTGCGGCTGATAGGGCTGGGTCTGGCGGCAGTATCTGGAGGACTGACCTATCTGGCGTTTTCCGAAGTGACGCTGGGCCTAATGATATTGTTCAATGCATTTGGGCTGTTTTTGTTCTTCCTTTGTATCTGAACGGCACAGACACGCCGGTATTGGGCATGGTGCGATATTTGTTGGGTTTTTCGCTTGGAGGCGGTGTCGGCAGCGTCATCATAATTCTGGGCGGCTACGCGGCGCTTGCGGGAGCTATCGTTTTTTCCGGGCTGATCGCAACGCCAGCACTCTTGCGGAATGACCCTAAGCTTCGGTCAAATTGATCCTAAGACCGGCCTTGGTCCAACCTCGGATGGCCATTGCGCCGCGCTCGGGGTTGATGTTGGTCAAATCCAGCTCGGACAAAGCATGTTCTTCGAATTCGGGGAACATAGCCCGCATGATGGTGACCGCTTGCTCTGCCTTGTGCATGTTGCCCAATTCTGCGTGCAGCCACGCCAAATGGGCGTGATACCAGAAGAAATCCGGCATGGGCACTTTTTCAATTTCAAGAAGTGCGGCCTCAAAGAAGCCCTGATCGGCATAGAGCCAGCATCGCGCATAGTGGTACCAGCCGGGGTGAACTGGGCTTAGCTCAATCGCACGGTCAAGCAGCTCGGTTGCGAGTTTGTATTCCCCCAAGAACAGATGGCACGAGCCGATTTCGGCAAGCACATCGCAATGGCCAGAGTTCAGCTCTAGCGCCCGTGCAGCCGCGGCCTGAAACCCCGGGATGTCTTTTTGATAAAAGATTGTCAGCGCCAACGTCATCTGGGCAAAAGCGTGTAAGCCATCGCATGCAACAGCGTTCCGCGCAGCGTCTGAGGCCAGCGCCAACGCGTCAACGTTCGGGCGCTGGTTGATGTGGTACCGGTACTCTTCCAGAAGCAACATTGCATAGGCTGCCCAGCCATCGGCGGAGTGCCTGTCCTGGGTCAACGCATCGCTCAATTGATCGCGGGTCGCGGCATGGATAACCGGGTCGTAGGAGCGATAATACTCGTAGAAACGGGCAACCAGACGGTAGGTTTCCCAGGTCTTGGTTCGCTGGATAGGCTCTGTCTGGGCAAGCCGGCTGGCCATGACGCCATGACGGCTGCCAAGCCGCCCAGCGATCAGGTCTGCGATCTCTTCCTGAATATCGAACAGGTCTTCGGTCTCGCCGCCACGATCGAACTGTTCGGTAGCCACCAGATGGCCGCTGACGGCCTCGGTCACCTGAACCGTCACGCGCATCTTTTGCGGTGATCTGCGAATGCTGCCTTCGATTACGTGAGAGACGCCGAAAGACCGGCTCATCTCGGTGATCGACATATTGTCGGTTGCGATTTGCGCTGTGGTTCGATGTGACAACAGGACGAATTCCCGAAAACGGGACAGGTTGGTGATGGTGTCCTCGGTCAGGCCATCCGCGATGTCGGATTCTTCTGTGCCACGACCTAGGCTGCGAAAAGGCAAAACGGCCAGAACAGTCCGGTTAGGTTGCAGACCATGGGATTTGGCCGTGTTCCGGGCGCTGATATCCGCGACAAACCGGAACCCTTTGCCATGGACTGTCCGGATCGTATGCTGATCACGACCGCTATCGCCAATGGCTTGCCGGACTTCCTTGATCGCCGTCGACAGCGTGGCATCGGTAATCGCGCGCCCTTCCCAGACCTGTTCGACCAGATCGTCCTTGAGGACAACGCGATCCCGGTTTCGGATCAGATACTCAAGTAGCTGCGCGGTCTGCGGCGTCAGACCGGAGCGGGTCCCGCCCCGCGAAATCTGAAATAGCTCGGTGTCGATCTCGCAATCGTTGAACGCGAATATCATGCCTTGATCCTATCGCTGACCCGGTGTTGCCGCGCCTGCGGTCAAGAGTAGCGCTCATACTTTCTCAGGAAAAGCTCAGAACTCGCGCGAGTCTGCGGCTGGTTCCGCATCTATCCCAATGGCACCGAATGACGCCCGCCAGCCGGGCGCTGACACAGGAGACAGGAATGAATTATCGAAACGCGCTTCCGCAATTGAACGGGCAGCAAATGCTGGCCGACGGCGGATTGGAAACAACGCTGGTCTTCCACGATGGTATCGATCTGCCGCTGTTTGCCGCCTTCAAGGCGCTGGAAAACGAACAAGGTGTTGAAGCCATCGACCGCTATATGCGCGGATTTGCCGATCTGGCGGTGCGCCATCATCGTGGATTCGTAATGGATACACCCACTTGGCGGGCCAGCCCACGGTGGGCTGCGGAACTGGGTGTCGACAGGGAACAACTCAAAGCAATCCACCGCGAGGTCGTCGCGACATTGGCTGGGATGCGTGAGAGACATGAAACCCCGACCTCGCCCTTTGTCCTCAACGGGGTGATCGGGCCGCAATGCGACGGCTATTCGCCCACCGACATTCTGACTGCCCCCGAGGCGGAAGCGTATCACCAGACCCAGGTTAACTGGTTTGCAGAATTTGGCGCCGACATGGTTTCGGCCATTACGATGACTTACGCGGATGAGGCCATCGGCATCGTACAAGCCGCAATCGAAGCCGAGATTCCTGTCGTGATCTCGTTCACGGTCGAAACAGACGGTCGGTTGCCTTCGGGACAAAGCCTGCAATCGGCCATCGAACAGGTGGACGCGGCGACGGGAGAGGCGGCAGCCTATTTCATGATCAACTGTGCGCATCCCGACCATTTCCGACATGTATTGGAACCTGGTGGAGACTGGACCCTGCGCATTCGCGGGTTGCGCGCCAATGCCTCGCGGTTGTCGCATGCCGAGTTGGACGAGGCCGAAGATCTGGACGATGGCAACCCGCAGGAATTCGGGGAACTGCACCAACAACTTGCCCAGTTGCTTCCGAACCTGTCCGTCATCGGCGGCTGCTGCGGCACCGACCATCGCCATGTCGATCATGTTTGCAGGGCCGCGCATGACGAGATCGTAGCCATGGCCTGAAACACACGGGTCCGGGTGACACCGCGCGCTGCGAGTTCGCCACCCCACCAAGGATCTGATGGGTCTAAAAGCAAAAAATGCCTGTGCGACGAAAAGTTCCTATCGAGGGCAGGTTCAAAGCAAGTCTGGCCCGGATCAATCTGACTATATCTGAACGTAACAAATTGAATTTATTGGAGAGTAGTTGTGAAAAAACTTAAGAATGGCTCCCGAGGCAGCGACGTCAAAGCGTTGCAGACCGCGCTGAACAAGACACCGCCAAAGGCGAAACTGAAGACCGACAGTATTTTCGGTGTCAAAACCGAAGCCGCGGTCAAGGCTTTTCAAAAGGCGAAACGACTTAAACAGGACGGAATCGCTGGTGAGAAAACGCTTGGCGCGTTGGGACTTGGCAAGCAGAAAAGTCAGGATATCGACTGGCCCTGGCCAGCGATGGATCAATCCATCGGGGGCAATTACAAGGTCTATGCCAAACAACGCAGGTTAGTCACCGCGTCGCTGAAAGTTGCAGGCAAGGTGAAAACCGCAGAAATGACTGCGCTGCAAAAGAAGATGGATGCAGCCCTGAAGGAGCTCAACCGCACCTTTCTAGCGCAGGACAAGCCCGCCCGGGCTGTCGTAGTCTTGGAGCGTTCGTTCCAGAAGGTCAAACGCGACAATCCTTCGGCCTGTGCCGGTATCGTGAAAAAGGCGAAAAAACTTGCGGACACCTCGGCCGAGGCAGTCAAAGCCTGGATCACTGCGGGGGAAACGGTTGAGACACTTGCCGCCGAGATCAAGCAGGCAGCTTCGGGCGCGCCGATGCTGCGCCCGGTTGAAAAGACGAGAAAACGGATCACCCGATACAAATCATTGGGCAAGGCGGACCAGAAAAGCATGGAAAAGAGCCTTGAGGTCTGCCGCCGATTCCCGGGATCCGGAGTGGACGCGATACGGGACAAGTATCTGGAAATGGAAAAAGAAGCCAATATACCCGGTAACTCCTCGGTCCCCCAAATCATGCGCAATCTGGTGGCGCTGGAAGTGCTCGAGATCAAGTACAACAAAGCAATCAGGAGCCAGCCTGCAAGCGAACTGAGCCGCGCGATGGATAAGATCAAGCGCACCGAGCAATTGTTAGAGGCCTTGGAGAAGGGTCGCCTGATCCGGCTGAAGCAAAAAGCCGCACTCGATAAGGAGCTTGTGAAGCAGGTCAAACTAGCGGTCGTCGCGTAGGTTGCCCCCTGCACCGGGATACCGGTGCAGGGTTAGATCACGTATTTCCGATGCCATAATCCGGTATGAACCAAGGCCAACGTGATCTAACGGAAAGATCCCGGCTCGGGACCATTCCGTAACACTGAACCACTACCGGCTGATGCCGATAGGATCAGCGATGTGGTTTTCGAGGCATTGCAGAACGATGTCTTCAGTAATGGCGCCGTTGGTCGTTGAGAAGTACCCTCGCCCCCAAAACCGGCGGCCCCAGTAGCGCCTGCGCAGCGCGGGAAACTCCCGCTGCACTTTGTGAGACGAACGGCCCTTCATCTTGCGCACCAGATCGGAAATGGCGATCTTCGGAGGCACCGAAACGAACATGTGGACATGGTCGCTCGAGAGCACCCCGCGCAAGATGTCGACCTCGTTCTCGCGGCAGACCTGACGGAGGATGTTGCGCACCCGCAGGCGCACCGCGCCGGTCAGAACCTTGTAACGATACTTGGTCGACTAGACGATGTGGTAGCGATGATAGAAAACGCAATGCTTGCCAGTGTCATATTGCATTGTCTTACCCTCTGGAAAATGAGCCTTCGACCCGGCTGCGGCTCATTTTCCAGAGGGTAAGACAATAAAACGATTCTTCGCGCTGAAGCCGATCCGACTGGAAGTCGGAGGGTTTCCTCCAGTGCGTGGATACTAAACCGTCAATTGATGCGCGGCTTGACCCCCTGGCCACCAATCCAGAATCTAATTCAGAAACAGGAGAAAAGTTATGATGAGAAGAGGTTTAATGTCGGCGTTTGTAATTGCCGGAGCCGCGTTGATGGTGCCACAACCCATAGCTGCCGAAAGGTCGATATCCGGTACCTATTCGATTCAGGGGCGAAATGTCGAAGGCCAGATATATCAAGGTGTTGCGAACATCGCGCAGGAGGGATCATTCGTGAATTTCGAATGGAGGATCGGCACCCAGGTTATTAACGGCGCCGGGTCCGTCGATGGCAGGGTTGTAACCGTCGACTGGGGCTCCGACTCTCCGGTCATGTATGTGTTGATGAGCGATGGCGAACTGCACGGTACATGGGCCGACGGTCTGGCGCTTGACAAACTGACACCACAATAGAGATCGACGCATCTGATCCTAAAACCAAAGCCCCACGGCATCGTGGGGTTCCGTTGCAAAGTTAGCAATTGTTCGAAATCCTGCCTTTTTGCCGATGGATTAAGCAGCCAGTTCTGCAATTTGCACAAATTGACAGAGTCCGGGCGTGAATTGACCTTTGTGGATTATGTGCGCGACTTCTATACCTGAAAGAGTTGCAGATGCAGATTCAAAGGACTTGAAGCCAAGCATCGGGCGTGTTTGTCTTTTAGTGAACCAGAGATCTTGCTCCACGATTTTAATTAGGACTTTGATGGAGTGGATACCCTCCTCGTTGCTTGGTGATACATCACCATTCTGGCACATTGCGATGTCGTAGAGCGGGGGTACCCACTCCATCAAAGTCGTCCGATGCC
>NZ_JAMFMB010000062.1 GCF_023502395.1 Ruegeria spongiae
ATAATCCATCCTCCCAAAGAAGATGAATCACATCTGAAACCTCAAGGGAACCACTCGCGATTCAAGTTCAAACCGAAACGCTTTAGGCTTAGAGTACACTCCGATCGGGTAGCTGGATGCTACGCATGAAATCCACATACTCGGATGTATGCGAAGTTTCTGTTCAAAACTTGAGTAGAACAAGTCTGCTGGCTGAAGTTGCACACGCTGCGAAGGTCCGGTTTCCGCCCCCTCTGTTCGGATTCTAGCGATCGAACAGCAGAGTAGGTTCGGTTGCTTGCCCGCCCCTACCCTGCCCGCTTGATGCCGCCAATTTCAAACTCCTGGTTTCAGTAACCCGCGCCCTGCCGGGTATCCCATAGACGCAGAATTTCTATCTGGGTGGGCATTACACGATAGATCAGTGTGAATGGAGTTCGCAGCACTGAAAGTTCCCGTATGTCTCGGCGTGTGTCACTCGGGTGACCTGCATAAGGGTTGGCTGCAAGAGTAAGCTGAATGGCTTTGAGCTGAGCTCGTGCCTTTTCGCTGCCTTCAGGAAAAACTGACGTGTAGTAGTAACGGAACCACTGAATGTCCCGGGCCGTATCTTCGAGAAATACAATCCTCATTGGCTATTGGATTGCCCGCTTGCTACGGGAGCCGAGAGCTCATTCTCGGTATCCCAGCTGTCTATCCAGGCATTCATTTCGTCTGCCGTGATGAACTTGCCTTGGTCTGCTTTTTCAACAGCAGCATCAATAGCTGCACGTTTAGCGGCTTTGGATTCTAACATCATTCTAATTGCCCGTACGGCGAGTTGTGCAGGCGGTCGATCTTCGATTGCAGCTTCCCGTTCCAGGGTCTTTCTCAGGTCTTCATCGAGACGGATTGAATATGGGCTGGTACTCATCGCAATCACCTGTTTCCGTACTGTAGTACAATGTAATACATTGGCATTCAATTCACAATAGACCGATGGCATGTACTGTACCTATTGTTCTGAACTCATGAGCGTGAGGAGATATCATGGGTATGGCCTGCACTTCCGCGGACTTTTGAACTATGCGCCAACAATGCGGTTGGTTGCATATCTCCCCGATCGATTTTCGAGATCAGTGAGATCAAATAAGCTTGGTGAGATTTTATATTCTCAGCTCGTTGAAAAATATATCCGAGCACCATGAAACGGAGAGCTGGGCCATATGTCGATTTCATAGCATACCAGGTCTGACCAAATCGTAAGTACTCGGCGATATCGTCCATAAGCCGGTCACAATGCGACTGATCGCGGGCAAAGCGAAGTTCCGAGCACAAACGTGGAAAGTTGCGCTCCATTTGATCTGGAGAAACTTGAACCTGAGAATGTTTTTCTTTCTTAACTATCGGATTCAAAGAGTCCTCTTTGTGCCCCTCATTTTCATGGTCATAGGCCCTCATTTTTTCGGTATGAGCCGGTGTTATCTCTGAGATTTCCACAGAGATTTCAGCCAGAAGTTTCCGGAGGACACGCGCATCCGGCTTGCGGCGCAGCGCATTGCGCACGGAGGTCATCAAATCTGTGATAGAGCCATCGTCTGCTACAAGCTCTTTCAGACGAGCCAGAGCGGCCGATACCTTGTCGCGGAGTACCGTGAATTCGAGAACGCGGTCAGCATGCTTCTGGGCTTCCTGGAGGAACTCAGCATGCCTTTCAGACAATGGTATCAGGGAAAGACCGGTCGCTGTGACCACCCTGCCCTGTCGGTCTCGGCGTGCCCAACGTTTACCATTTGAGCTCATTACGCGTCGGACAATCCCAAGCTTGGCCAGAGTCGAGATATGACGTTCAACAGTTGGAACGCTGACATGGGCTCGTTTGGCAATCGCGGCGTTGGATGCGAAGCAGATATGCTCATCATCCTGATCGACTGAAATCTGATCTCCTTGCAAAAAGGAAATCATTGCTCTTAGGACGTTGAGAGAAGTGGACTTCAGCCCAAGCGGCTCTCTCGCCTCTTCAACGGCTCGAAGAAGAATCCATTTCTTGGGTGTATAAGTCCCCTGCCCTGTCGTGCTCGACAAGGTTGCTCCTGACGGAGCCATTGCTGTCACTGTTTTCATGAGTTTATGTCAGCAGACAAAAAATACCCGTTCGCTCAGGAGCGTTTTTTCTTGTATGGCGATTCGGGGACTGCTAGATTCTAGGTGTCTAATCTAAGAATTGCGCTTAGCGCAGCAGCCCTCGAAGCTCCGGTTTCGGGGGTTTTTCTTTGCTTGCCTTCCTCCTTTCTGCTCGTCCTCAGTTATTTTGCTTGTTGTTTACAGCTGTAAACTCGGCGTGTGATCTCTTGATGATTTTCGTCAGATTTTTGTCCAACCACTCAGCAAAATCCGCGTTCGAACCTGTCTTTCTAACTGACAATGTAAGAGACCCGCTGCCGGACTTGATAGTCACGCCATCAATGGGGCTGGTTTCACCAACGCCGTCCTTTTGTCGGGCACCACGTTTTGCGGCCGCTTTAAGTAGGGTTTCCAGCCGATCATCTGAGGAAACCGATGGCTCGACGGCTTGAAGCAAGTCCGTTGCGTCTTCAATTGTCAGCTTGCCTGCCAAGAAGTGCTCAGCAAGTGCAGTCCACTTCGGGCGGCCTGACTTTGGAGCTGCGCCGATCATTTCTCCGACCTCAAAAGGAACGTTTTGCGTGACCTTAGTAAGGTGGGACAATCCTGATGCTGACAGGTTCAGAACTCGTTTCACCGTGGCTGTATCATGCCCAGCGGTCTGAATTGCTTCCGCAAAGCGAGCTTTTTCGTAGAAGGACAGGTTGCGCCTCGCTGCGTTTTCAAGGCCTTTGGCAAGGAGCGCCGACACATCGTCGATATCTTGAACATTGGCGCGAACTTTGATTTTGAGCTCACGACATGCTTTGAGCCTTCTCCTCCCATAAATCGCCTCGTAACGACCTTCGGTTTTCGACTTCCGAACGAGGATGGGCACTTGTTGACCGCCGTCTTGGATGCTCGATTTCAAACTCTCAAAGCTATCGTCATCTTCATCAGGGTTTACAGCTGTAAACTCACCAAGCCGATCAATCGGCCCCCAATCGTCTATGAGAGATGGGTCAATTTCCCTAATTGCGGCAAGGGATCCTTGAAGCGCACCGAGAGCAGGGGCGTTGGCTCTTACCGGTCTGTCTGCGGTCTTAGATCCGGAACGTGCAATCGTGCTCGCTATACCCGACATTTCTTGAAGAGATTTTCTAGCCATTAGCTACGTCCCCATGCTTGGTGGATCATTTGCTCTACCTCAGAGCCGATCGCATCCATTGAGTTCTTTGCCCGGTCATAGGTTGCGCGTGTCATTTCCGAACGCACAACCTCGTAGATCGACTGCTTGAGCATTGTTGCGTCACTGATCGCAGTGCTCTTCAGAGCCGTTGCTGACATGACGCGGTCCTGAAACAGTGCTCGCATGAACGAAGCCAGCTGTTGAGATGGAACGTCTGTTGGCTCGTCACGTGTTATAAGGAACTTGAAGCTGTCGTATTCGAGAGTGGCGCCGGCGTCTTCAATGACAGCCATATAAGCACCAGCAAGTTCGAGAAATTGAGCTGTCGAAGACACGTCCAACATAGAAGGTGTTAAGGGCACGAGCAAAGAACTGGCGGCAGCCATCCCCGCGATGGTTAGGAACCCGAGTTGTGGTGGACTATCAATAAGAACAAGGTCGAAATCGTCTTCCACTTGGGCCAGAGCATTCCGTATTCTCGTAAAAAACGGATGGTCAGGGTTAGAGTGGACGGCGGATTCCGTCTCAAATTCAGAAAGAACAAGCCGTGACGGTGCCACAGACAATCCGGGGAAATATGTCGGAAGCACGACATCTGCCATATTAACCGGGTCTTCATAGCGAATGGCATCGTATATCGTTAGCCCATCGAACTCGATTTCAGGGCTGATGCCGCACATGGATGTAAGCGAGCCTTGGGGGTCTAGGTCAACGGCCAGCACACGGTATCCGCGAAGCGCGAAAAAATGAGCCAGATGAATTGTTGTAGTGCTTTTGCTGCTACCGCCTTTGAAGTTCATCAACTGCCAGACTTGAAGTTTCTCTTCTTCCGTCCGGCGAGGGATGTAGCGTCCTTGTTTGCGCGAGGTCTTCTCAAGCGTTTCACGTGCTTCCCAAAGCTCTTGCGCAGTATAGTAGCGTCGACCGCTTCGCACGTCTTTTGGTTCAGGAATTGTACCTTCTGAGTGGACCTTGCGCATGAATTGACCCGAGACGCCCAAAAGTTCGGCCGCTTCTGGTGCTGCGAATGTGCGTAGTGATTTTGTGTTGTCAGGTGCAAAGGCAGCAAGAAGATGCTCTCGGATAGCCGAGTTCAATCTCTCGGAAATTTCCGTGGCGAGTGCCGATGGTCGATCTGCCGTAAGTGGTGTCACGGGAATCATGTAGTTGCCTCAAATTAAAGAATGTGGTCATTTTCGCGCCACTTGAGACAAACAGCCGTGATTCACTGCCCTAAGTCAAGAATTTTCGCCTATATTGTGGGCTGCGCTGACCGGCAGACTACATGCGCTTTGTATCAGAGCAGGGTGGTTTACAGTTGTAAACCCGGTAGAAGAGAATTGTGGGCTCTCAAATCAGAGGTGGATCTTCCGCAGATCAAGCAGGCATGCGCGTGAAACTTCTCTAAATGCTCCGCTTTGAGTGGAGCATGTCCTGCCGAAGGCTGTGTCATGAATGAGCGAGGTGCGTTGTAAGAAGGGTATCAGGGAAGGTTAGGGGGTTAGTTGAGCTGATTGGTTGAATCACACCCCAACAAATCCGCAGCCGGGTTCTGGGCGATATCGACGCCGTCATAGCATTTCTGAGCCAGTGCGATAGGTGCAAACCGGTCTTGAGCGGTGCGCCGTCCTGCGCGGCTTGGGTCAGGAAGCCCGAGCGCAGCCAATGCGATGAGGCATAATCCTTCGTAGTCCTGTCACCTTCAGTCGGTGTTTGACGATCTGGGCGATGGCGTCCAGGTTAAGGGGGCGTTTCCGCATCCAGCCAGATTTCGAGACCGAGTGAAACAGGGGGTTGTCCTCGATCTGACCCACTTTGCTCCAATGCACCAACGGCTTCGCTGCGCGGCCCTTGCGCACCAACCGTGGAGTCTTGTCTTTTTGGGTGGTCTCAACTACCAGCAGCGACAATTAAATCATGTAATTCTCGTTGAATTCCTTCAGCGACACATCCCCCAAAAAGATCCCGCCGATCACCGAACGCTGCCATCTACCCGAGGTCAGCCCAGTAACAGGATGATCTGGTCACGGCTGTCCCGGCACGAACCTTGAATGGTGACCATCTGCTGTTCGAGAATATCACCGGTAATCGGATGGGCGGTATTCGGGGCAAGGAGGTCGGCCTTGTGTTTGGAATTTGCGAAAGCGTAGGGGCGATGGTTAACCCTGCCACGGCGGTGAGCACTTATTTGCTCTGTCAGGCCGGCAATAAGAACGGCTTGATTAAACTACCGGGTGTGGAAACTTCAATTGTTGAACAAGTACCTTCGTTGGCATATATTGCCAATCAGGAGGCTTAAGCCATGGTAACCCGCAATGTCGTACTTACAGAAACGCAGGATCAACTGGTGCAGGACCTGGTTGCGTCCGGTCGCTATCAGAACGCCAGTGAAGCGTTGCGCGCTGGTCTTCGTCTTCTGGAGCGGGAAGAGGCGGGACTGGTGTCTCTCAGGCAAGGCCTGCAGGACGGCGTAGCCCAGGCTCAGGCAGGAGATCTGGCAGAAGGCGGCGGTACGGATGCGATCCGTCGTGCCTTTGTAAGGGCACGAACCAAAGCGTGACCAAACCCTTTCGACTGACACGCCGTGCTGAAGCCAGCCTGGTGGAAATTGCCCGATGGACCATCGACAAGTTTGGACGGCATCAAGCCGATCTTTATGAACAAGAACTGATAGCGCGCTGTCTGGCCATCACGGAGGGCAGGGCGGCCAGCCGCAGCTGTACTATATTGGTAGAGGAGGCAGCTGATCTCAGATATGTACGGGCGGGAGAGCACTTCCTAGTTTACCTGGATCAGCCGGACGCGGTGATCATTGTTGATATCCTGCATTCCCGCTGCGATCTGCCGCGACTTGTTTCCACGCTGGCCACGTTGACGGATGCGGCAGGGGACATGACATAGTCACTGCAATCAAAGTTTCCCTCGGGCTGGGTTTTCTTTGAACAATCAGTAAGTGCTCACCCCAATAGATCAGTC
>NZ_JAMFMB010000063.1 GCF_023502395.1 Ruegeria spongiae
CCCGGTACGAGCGCAGTTTATCAGTGATCATGACGCGCGGGATAATTCCCTGCCGCTTGAGCAGCTTTCGCATCAACCGCCAGGCTGCTTTGGTGTTGCGTCGACTCTGCACAAGCACATCAAGGACAAATCCGTCTTGGTCAACCGCCCGCCAAAGCCAGTGTTTCTTACCCTGGATCACGATAACGACCTCGTCGGCGTGCCATTTACCATCAAACTGCCCAGCTGAGCGGCGCCTGATTGTTCCGGCAAACTGACGCCCGAATTTCTCCGCCCACATGCGGATCGTTTGGTGTGACACGATGATACCGCATTCTGCCAACAGGACTTCGACCATACGCAAGCTAAGTGGGAAGCGAAAAGCCGTTGTCACGTTTATCGTCGATCGGTTGCTTGCGTCTGGAATCGAGCGTAGGTGGCAGCGATGAAGGCATCATCAATCTGCTACAAGCGTCATCGGTTTCCTCCTCAGATCATCGCGCACGCGGTGTGGCTGTACTTTCGCTTCAATCTAAGTCTGCGGGAAGTAGAAGAAATGCTGCTGCAGAGACAGAACCGTCCAGGTGATGTCTGGCATCTGGATGAAGGCGCCGTGAGAATCTCAGGTCGCAAGTATTGGCTTTGGCGCGCGGTCGATCCGCACGGTGTCGTGCTGGACGAAATAGTCCAACCGCAGCGCGACAAACGGGCTGCTAAACGGCTGTTGCGCCGCTTGATGAAGCGTCTTGGGTTCATTCAAAAGCGGATCATTACGGACAAACTGCGCTCGTATGGTGCCGCCAAGCGTGAGGTCGCGTCAGGGCTGGATCATTGGTCGCACAAGGGCTTGAACAATCGAACCGAGAACAGCCACCTCCCTTTCCGAAAGCGTGAACGGACAATGCAAGACCACAGGTCTCCAGGAGGGCTACAGCGGTTCGTGGCGACCCACTCAGCCACTCGAAATTGCTTCTGTGTCCCCGCTCGCCGCCGCTCCGCATTAACAACCCGATATCACCGCCTCGAGGCATTTGACGCCTGGAATGCCACCACTCGAGCCGCTTGAATTCCGAGCATCAGCATTCACCGGCGGCCCGGAAGTTAATGTGACAACACCGTTAGATTTGTTCAACCAATGCGGTCAGCCGCTTGGCGGTAGCACAACAAATCCCCCACCCTTTGTGCCCATGTCCGGAGTTGATCCAGATATTGCAATCAGGCCTAGGTTTGCAGATCACAGGGCTTCCACCGGGTGTCATTGGCCGCAAGCAGGCATGTGCCTCCGCTGCTCCCAAATCAAATGCCCCTGGGGCAACCTGACTTGCATAGTTGCAAAGGTGCTCGACTGCTGCGTCGTCCAATGAACGGTCGAAACCCGCATTTTCTACGAAGGATGCCAAACGAAAGCTTCCTCCCTGCGTGGAATAGGCAACAAATGCAGCTTCATCGACCGCGAATAATGAGGGAACGCGCGAACGCTTGAGGATCGGTATCGTAACGCTGTATCCTTTGATTGGGTAAATCTTCGGGTCAAATCCAAAATTCCGTGACAAAAGTGAAGTCGCTGCACCCGCACAGATGATAGCCTTATCGGTGCGAAAATCTTCGTCCCGCGTTGAGACAATGACTTCCTGTCTTGTCTGCCTGATTTCTTCGACCGTTCTGGCGAACAATAGCTTTACGCCCATTTTGGTCCTGAGATAATCGCCCAAAGCAGAAGAAAATGCTTGGCAGTCGGCTGAGTAATCTTGCTCAACATAAACACCTCCGGAAAATTCTATCTGAGACTGTTCAAGTGCTGGTTCGAGCGACAACAAGCCCTCGGCTGACAGGAGCCTTGCGTAGCCGGGGCTGTCGCTTAAGCCGTTTTGCGCCTGAAGCTTTCGGATCTTGTCTTGTGAGCGGACCAAGTATAATCCGCCCTGCGTCAGAGAAAAATCACCACCGAGTTCGCCCATCAGCTCTTTCAGCATCTCTTGGGTTTCAATGACAAGCGCCTTGAGTTCTGCATTGATCCCGGTGGTCGCTCCGGGAAGACAATGCCTGAGGAAGATCACACACCAAATCAAAAAACCCTTGTCTCTGGTCAGGCGCATCCTGAAGACGCTGTCCTTTCTTCGAAATCCACCAAGAAATTTCAACAATGAGGCCGGGCTCGCCCAGCTTTGCGCGCGAAAGCTGGATAAGGTGCCCGCATTCGCGTGGCTACCTTCTGTTGCGACACTGTCAGCACGCTCAAGCACAGTAACTTTGTAGCCCGCTCTGTTGAGGTAATAAGCGGATGTCAGGCCGACAACACCAGCACCAATAACCAGAACACGGTCTTGCTTAGCCATTTTGTGCGCTTGTTACGGATCGCAGCTTCTCAATGAGTGATTTGTCTACCGAAATGGTGCCGCTGGAACGGTTGCTTGCAGATTCCCGATTTCCGCGTTCGCCGGGCAAGAGAACTTCTGCACTGGATGATTGAGGGGCTGAACCACGCACCAAACCGACAAGCTTGGAAACGTTGCTGACAAAAGTGTCGGGGTCCCCAAACTTTTCGGGGTCAATCGCGATAACCAGATTTCCCCAATTGGTGGTAACATCTTCGTCCCCCGCAAGCGCGTTTCCGAGAAGGGGACCAGTTAGCATCTCAATCATTAGCGCAAGCCCGGATCCCTTGTGAGCTGCAAAGGCCTTGATCGCGCCGCGCAGAGTTTCGGATGGATCTGTGGTCGGATTTCCGTCTGCATCGAATGCAAGCCCCTCAGGCAGTTGTTCGCCGCGCTGCATGGCCTGGATGACGCCATACCAAGCGATAGATGCTGTTGACATGTCGAAGGTTATCGGGGCCTCGGCCGATGGCACCGAGATCGCAATGGGGTTGGTTCCAAAGATTGGCTTTGTCCCACCGGCGGGGGCAACCGCCTTCGGGGATCCCGACATGATAATGCCGACCAGACCCTGTTTGGCGAGCCGCTCGGCGTAAAACCCAATCGCACCTGTTGAACTGGACAGGTTGCGTGTGCCGACAAGCGCAATCCCGTGTGCCTGCGCACGGCGTGCGGCCTCCGCTGTGGCTTGTAGCGTCGTCACGATACCTGCCGACCCGTTGGCATTGATATGTACGACCGACGTGGCGACGTCGTGCATCTCTATCGGGGCCGCGTCGGGCCGCGGCAGAACGCCACCAAGCGGGATCTTCACCAAGCCTTGGTTGTTTCCGCGCAATTCTGCATACATCAGCACATCCAGAATCTCGCGCGCGTCGGATTCCATGACACCTTGCAATTGCAGCGCGTCCATACACAGCTCTTCCAATTCTTTGATAGGTAATGAAATTTGTGTCATTTCGTTGTAGTTAACCTTTGGAAATTTCTTAAAGTGACGGTGCACATATACAAGCGCCCAGCGAAACATATTGGCAGGTTGCCGGATATTCACCCTTAGAAAGTGAATGGTCCGTCAATCGTTTGAAGTCGGCTACCAGCCAGCATGTATCTCGCGAAGGGGAGAGAAAATCAAAGATCAACCTGATCTTCCCAGTCCGTGCCACGGAACCAGTAATCGTTGCGCTCCTTCAACCAGCCGAGCCGCCATTGTGACCTGATCCAATTGTTGAAGAAGTTCGCGGCGTCCGGATCACCTTTTCTGTAGCCGAAAGAGTCACCGACCGCGTTAAAGGTCTCATTGAAGGGAACGTGCAGTGTATCGGGATAGTTTCTTGCTTCACGCGAAGGGGTCGGCTCGCTGGCCAGCGTCGCATGAGCATTGCCATTTAGAACCTCCTGGGTGGAAGCGCCATCTTCGTCAAATTGCAACAGCCGGGCATCAGGGAAAAGCTGCGTTATGTAGGTTGCCGTGTTGGAACCTCGGCGCGCCGAGAAGGTGACATCGGGCTGATTGTAGCTCTCTATCGTAAATCCTTCTGTCATCGCCCGGTTGGCCAAAATGGTTGCCCCTGACCATGCATAAGGGTCTGAAAAATTGATTGTCAGGTTGCGCTGTGCAGTGATGGTCATGCCCGATATTATGACATCGAAACTGCCCGCTATAAGCGCCGGTATGATGCCATCCCATGCAGTTGGGACAAACTCGACCTCTACCCCCATCTCGTTTGCCAACTTGCGGCCGACATCCAGTTCGAACCCGATGAGATCGCCGTTGGTATCGCGCATTGACCAGGGGACAAACATTCCAAGCCCGATACGGATGACACCACGGCGCTTGATCCCTTCGATGACACTCTCGCTGCTAAGCTCCTGCTGCACATCACCAGTCCCCTGGGCACGGGCCTGTTTGGGCAGGGCCGCAGCCGCCGCGAGCGCGGCTGCCACGCCTATCAATTGTCGTTTCGTGGTCATGTCATTCTCCCTCATCTTTTGTAACTTCGCCGCCCCGGTAAGCGCCACTGAACCAGGGCCGACACATTCGCGCCGATCTACACCGCCGCAATCAGATGTGAATTCGGTGGACAAATTCGGCCTTCGAGACCCGTTGACGTCAACAATATTAATTGTAAGGTAAGACAACATAAATTATAGTGACCATGAAAAACCCCCCGTCCTTGAATGGCTTGCGTACGTTCGAGACAGCCGCCCGAACCGGTAGCTTTGTACGCGCCGCTAAAGAGTTGGGCGTCAGTTCAGCCGCCGTCAGCATTCAGGTCAAGCGTCTCGAAGACCATCTTGGGAAAACCCTTTTTCATCGGCATGGCAACAAATTGCGCCTGACCGAGGTGGGGCGCGTGATCTATTCTTCCTCAAGTGAAGCATTCAACAGGATATTCCGAACGACCCAGCAAGTCATGTCCGGTCCGGTCGCACCGACTCTCACAGTTAGCGCGCTACCTTCGATATGCGACAGATGGTTGCTGAATAGGCTTGTTCGTTTCAAAGCCGAGACGGACTATTCGATAGAACTAAGAGCCGAAGAAGACCCTGTTGATTTTCAGGAAAATCACATCGACATGCGCGTGACTTACGATTCCTCACTCTACAGGAGTATGGAGAAAGTCACCTTGTACGCCGACCAATCTATCGTGGTATGCAGTCCCGAATTTTGGGAGACTTGGGGGGATGCGGAGGGGACACTGCACAATGTCCCTCAAAGCGCGTTTATTCACAGCGATTGGGGTACAATGCTGGCAACCGAAGCCTCTTGGCAGGCGTGGTTCGCGCGAGCCGGAATTGCGAAACCTGAGTTCCTCCATTCCGGATTGATCTTCAATCGCACGTCTGACGCAATAATGGCTGCGGAAGCTGGTGCAGGGATCGCCCTGGTTTCCGAAAAACTTGTTAGGGAGACGATAAATGCGGGTCACCTAGTCTGTCCGACAGGACCGGTGCTCGAAATGAGTTTTGACTACGTGGCCGTGTATTCAAAAGAACCCCAGAGCAGACGGCCTATCGTCCGGCTTGCAACTTTTTTGCAATCGTTCTGATCTGAGCGGCGCTACCAAAGCACCGGCACACACAAGAGGACAGAGGTTGTCGCGGAAATTCGGACCAGTGGTTAAGGTGGATTGCATGAAGAACGTGACGATCCAGAATGAAGAAACGAAAAACCCATTCTCCTGAATTCAAAGCGAAGGTTGCGCTTGAGGCAATCCGCGAAGAGATGACGCTGGCGGAATTATCCAAGAAATATGGTGTCCATCCGACTCAGATTGGCACGTGGAAACGGGCAGCGATTGAGACCATGGCGATGGCTTTTACGCGCCGG
>NZ_JAMFMB010000064.1 GCF_023502395.1 Ruegeria spongiae
GCTCTTATCCCAAGTTTTCCGCCATTTGCAGATTATCTATAGGCCAAATTTTGGAGGGCTGTACGATAGCTATTGATTAGCTGGAATGTTGGCTGAGCATCTCGTAGCAATACTTCGCCATCAAAACCATCTTGATCTGACAACCCACATTTTTGTCTGACTAGTTTCAATGTGTTGTCCGGAACATCCACGCCATCACCATGGTAAGCTATTGTGGCAAGGACGGTTTCCTTGCGCTCCACTTTGTCAGAGAACCAAAATCTGTGAATTGTCCTGGTTTCGATCTGAACTAAGTCGATTGTCCCTTTGTGGCAATTCTTGAACTGAAATCCATTGGATTCCACTATGTTTTTTAACTGCCTAAATTTGATGGTCTTATTTAGTCGCGCTACTTTTCGAGAATTTTTCTCTAAATACCTTCCCAAATACCTTATCTCAGGGTGTGTTTCTCCTTTCTTTAGAATTTTCTGCAGAGCGGACTTTCGTGATATTGAGTCGTTTGCGATCTCAACCATCAGATCTTCGAATTCCTTTTCGCTTACAGTTATTACCTTCCCCATTTTGTGAAGCTGAAGTAATGCGCATAAAAAAGCACTGCGTTTATTGCCGTCGTAGAACGGGTGGTTTTTTATGATGCCAAATACCAAGGTGGCAATTTTTTCATAATCAGTTCCGTACAAATCATGGCCCCCGAACCCTGCGAACTGTCGTTCGACGGTAGAAATAAATGTGTTCAGATCCTTTATCCCTATTCCACCTAACCCGTATCCTTGTCTCCTGAAAAAGTCGACAATGGAGAAATGTACATCCAAAACGTCCTCGTAGCTCAAGCCGTAAGTTTTTCCATTCTGTCTGACAAATTCCGGTAATAGAGTAGCTTGCCGATTTCTTTCGGAAACCAGCTCTTTCGAAAGTAGGTGAATCATTTGGTTGGGCTGTACTTCTGTAGGTCAGTTGTTGGTGTTCGATGCGCTAAACATCTAGCTCTTCTACAAACCGCGCGTTCTCCTGAATGTATTGGAACCGCAGTTCGGGTTTCTTGCCCATCAGGCGTTCGACGAGGTCTCCGGTCTCGCCGGGTTCGTCCTCGTCTATGGTGACGCGGATCAGTTTGCGGCTGTCCGGGTCCATGGTGGTTTCCTTGAGGTCCTTGGCGTCCATCTCACCCAGACCCTTGAAGCGGGAAACGTCGATCTTGCCTTTGCCGCCAAGGCCTTTCTCCATCCACACGTCCCGCTCGGACTCGTCCAGACAATAGACCCGTTTGGCACCTTGGGTCAGGCGATACAAAGGCGGGCAGGCCAGATACAAGTGGCCTGCGTCGATCATCGGGCGCATCTGGGTGAAGAAGAAGGTCATCAGGAGCGCGGCGATATGCGCGCCGTCCACGTCCGCGTCGGTCATGATGATGATCTTGTCATAGCGCAGATCGTCGATGTTGAACTTGGTGCCCAGACCCACACCCAGCGCCTGCGTCAGGTCGCTGATTTCAGCGTTCGAGCCCAGTTTCGAGCTGGCCGCGCCCAGCACGTTCAGAATCTTGCCACGCAGGGGCAGCAGCGCCTGATTCTTGCGATTGCGCGCCATTTTGGCGGAGCCGCCCGCCGAGTCGCCCTCGACAATGAACAATTCGGTGCCGTCGCGGGTGTTGGAGGAACAATCGACCAGCTTGCCGGGCAGGCGCAGTTTCTTGGTCGCCGTTTTTCGCGCGGTTTCCTTTTCCTGACGGCGGCGCAGGCGTTCCTCGGAGCGCAGCACGAGGAAATCGAGGATCGCGCCTGCGGACTTGGTATCAGCGGCGAGCCAGTTGTCGAAATGGTCGCGCACGGCGTTTTCCACCAGCCGCTGCGCCTCGACCGTGGCCAGACGGTCCTTGGTCTGGCCGACAAACTCCGGCTCGCGGATGAAGCAGGACACCAGCGCGCAGCCGCCCGTGATCAGGTCATCGCGGGTGATCTGGGCGGCCTTCTTGTTGTTGGTCAGCTCGCCATAGGCCTTGATGCCCTTGAGAATCGCGGCCCAGAAACCTGCCACATGGGTGCCGCCCTCGGGGGTGGGGACGGTGTTACAATAGGACTGGATGAAGCCATCGCGCGAGGGCGTCCAGTTGATCGCCCATTCGACCTTGCCGGGTGTGTTGAACTTTTCCTGAAAGTCCACGGTGCCCGCGAAAGGCTGTTCGGCATAGGTGGAGGAGCCGTTCATCGATTCCTTGAGATAGTCGGACAGGCCGCCGGGGAAGTGGAAGCTGGCCTCGGTCGGGGTCTCGCCGTCGTCGATGGCGGTTTTCCAGCGAATCTCGACGCCCGAGAACAGATAGGCCTTGGAGCGGATGGATTTGAACAGGCGGGCCGGTTTGAATTTGTGATGGCCGAATATCTCGGGGTCGGCGTGGAAGGTTACGGTGGTGCCGCGCCGGTTGGGGGCGGCGCCGACCTTTTCCACCGGCCCCTGCGGGGTGCCGCGCGAGAAGCGTTGTTCAAAGAGCTGCTTGTCGCGGGCCACCTGAACGACCATGGAATCGCTCAGCGCATTGACCACCGAAGCACCCACCCCATGCAGGCCGCCCGAGGTCTGATAGGCCTTGCCCGAGAATTTGCCACCTGCGTGCAGGGTGCACAGGATCACCTCAAGCGCCGATTTGTCGGGGAATTTCGGATGCGGGTCGATCGGGATGCCGCGCCCGTTGTCGCGCACGGTCAGGGCGTAGTCGGCGTGCAGTTCCACCTCGATCCGGTTGGCATGGCCTGCCACGGCCTCATCCATCGAGTTGTCGAGGATTTCGGCCACCATGTGGTGCAGCGCCCGCTCATCGGTGCCGCCGATATACATGCCGGGCCGCTTGCGCACGGGTTCCAGCCCCTCAAGCACCTCGATAGAGGAGGCGTCATAGGTTGCGGTCGCATCGGGCGTCAATAGATCGTCGGGCATGTCGGCTGCTCTTGTTCTTGAGTTTTTCATATTATGGCAGGTGATGTGGTTCGGGGGAAGGGGGACGCGAGGTGTTGTGGACAAAGGCCGAGAGCCGCCCTGCGTTTTTGCGGCGTTCCAGCGCAGGACACGTATTCCCCGCAAGCGGGCAAAGCGGTCGCTCGCCTCACGATCTACAAATCGATTAACCTGCGCTCGTATAGCATTGCTTCGGACTGTTTGAAGGCTGTTTCAGGAACGTGGTCGTGGGAGAATATCCAAAACTGGCCTTTGCGAATCCCGTCAACCACACATGCCGCGACGTCTTCAGGGGGCATACCGTTGGCAACAGCATCGTTCACCAGGTCGCGAAAGGCGTGTGTTTCTGCTGAAACTTCTACAGGTCTTTGCGCTGTGTCGGGGCGTTCTCGCGCGCTATCGAGGATATGCGTCTTTACCGCACCGGGGCACAGCACAGAAGCCGTTACATCAGACTGGGTTGCGCGCAAATCGCGCGCAAGAGACTGCATCAATCCAATCACCGCAAATTTCGAGGTATTGTAAGCCGCGAGATAGGGTGTCCCGTACAGGCCGGACTCCGAGGCGGTGGCATTGATGTGGCCTTCTCCCTGTGCTTCGAAAATTGGCAGGAAAACATGAATGCCATGGATGACACCCCAAAGATTGACGGACAGCACCCACTCCCATTCTGCGATCGTCGTTTCTGCCGTCGATGCGAAAGGTCCAATGCCGGCATTGTTGCAGAGCAGATGAACCGCGCCAAAAGCGCGGATTGCCTCGTTCGCCACACGCTGCACGTCATCAAGTTTCGAGACATCCGCTGTTACGGTTACGCTCTTGCCACCCATTGCCAAAATGGCGGCGGCAGTGTCATCAAGCGGCGGTTGATGATGACCGACGAGAACAACGTTCATACCCGACTTGGCCAGCGAAATTGCAAGCCCTCGGCCGATGCCGCTTCCCGCGCCCGTCACAATTGCGGTTTTTCCATCTATATCCATGTTTCGCCCCGTTGGTGTCTGATTGAACTTAGGAGTGGATATCGTGTTCTACACTAGCCTTGCTTGATGCATAGCATGGGAAATTGGACGCGGTCGTCTCTCGTCGGGCATAAGCGTGAATTATCAACCATCATTTGCCTGGTAAGGACTCGATCGGGACATGGATCGCAGGTATGTCTCGGCGTTCAATCAATGGGCAGTAGAGGCAATATCATGAGCTGGATCAGAACCATCCCTTTTGACGAGGCCACCGGCAAACTCAGGCGGCTCTATGAGCGGGTGACCGGGCCGGGCAACAATGTCGACAATATCATGATGGCTCATTCCCTGCGCCCGCATTCGATGGAGGGGCATATGGCCCTTTACAAGAATGTGCTGCACCATACGGGCAACAGCCTGCCGAAGTGGTTTCTTGAGGTTCTGGGGGTCTGGGTCAGCTCGCTCAATGGCTGCGGCTATTGTGTCGAGCATCACTTCAAGGGTTTGCAGCGCCTGCTGGGTGACACGGCCCGTGGCGATGCGATCCGCGCCGCCATTGAAGCGCGCGCGCCAGAACAGGCCCCGCTGGAGCCGGCGCAGATCGCAGCGATGCACTATGCGCGGAAACTGACGCTCAGCCCGGCGGATATGGTCGAGGCCGATGTGGTGGCCCTGAAGCAGGCAGGGTTCGATGATGGTCAGATACTGGAGGTCAATCAGGTCACCGCCTATTTCGCCTATGCCAACCGGACGGTGCTGGGGCTGGGTTGTTCGACCAAGGGCGATGATCTGGGCCTGTCGCCGGGAAACTCCGATGATCCTGACGACTGGGGCCACAA
>NZ_JAMFMB010000065.1 GCF_023502395.1 Ruegeria spongiae
ATTCAGATGGTAAAGACCTGTTTTTACCAGAAAAAACGACTACCCTGAAAACTTAAGAGGCTCCCGAAGGAGCCTCATGTAGTCATGCGAGTGTGCCTTACCGTGGTGTTCCGGCCCCCTAAGAGGCGCACATGCAACAGCGTCCTTGCGGAAGCCTCGCTGTCTGCTGCTGAGACGAATATAGCTATTCAGGATCCGAGTCGCAAGCGATTTCGCGAAATCAAGCAACGCTCCCGACCGGAAGGTTTTGCTAACGATATCAGCATATAGTGTGCAGAAGACCGTTAGAAAAGAGGCAAGAGTCCTCTGCTTAGAGCTTTCGCCCCACATAAGGTTGATATCTTTTTGTAAAAATAGCGAAATAAGTAGAAAAAGTTTGACAACTATTGAAAAGTTGCGCAACTTTCCTCCATAAGTGAACGTCGGAGGAATCATGTCACGCATTTACCAGCAGATGGCGGCTTACGAACTTGAAAGCCTGCTCTATGAAATTGATGACAAAGGATATGTCGTTGTCGCGCTGGAACGCCTGTACAGGCTTCTTGGTAAAGGAAACCGGGCTGCCGGCACCTGGCGCGCACTCTTGGACGCATGGGAGGAAATTGACGGAGAACGCGAAGATCTCTACATGCTTGAGATGGAAGGTACCGGAAACGTACTTCTGACATCGGAAGCAACATCGCCCGTCGCCAGAAGTGCCGGCGAGGCCGAGTGATGCTGACAAAACTGCTCGACAAGCATCTTGTTCGCGAAATTGAAGCTGGCTCGTTTGCCAAGGACGATGTGCTTGCAGGACATCTTGACGAGCTGTTTCCAGGCGACTGGGCTGCCGCCTTCTGGTCATTGTCAGCAGTGAAGAGGCACGCAGTGGCAGCGGTGACATCCGGCATACACTACCGTGAGGATGACATTCCGCATCTGCGCCGCAACCTGCTGATGTGCGAAGATCGTTTTCTTCTGAAGTGCCGGTTTGAGGAGAGCTCAGATGACATTCGCTGGATGTTCGAGAGAATTCGACCCCGCGCATTGCTCAGTCAATCCTACAATTCGCTGCCTTCGATGATCGCTCAGGACAGAAAGGGTGAAGACAGTGTCTTTGACAGCAAAGAAGAATGGGTGAGCGGTGGCCGTTTGGAAACGCTCATTTGTAGAAACCTGGAACTAGATCAAAGTGGAAGAGAACTAAAACGATGAAAATTTGCAGAGTTGTATTTACCCCAGTCGACGAAGAGAAAACAGGCGATCTGAACCTAACAATGGACCTGTGCCTCGACGCCGAAGACAAGCCAATCTTCAAGCTGCCATTGTCAGGTTACACGGGCAAACCGAGTGCGGGTCAGCCGGATTTACAACCGTTTATCTTGTACAAAGACGGTACCATGGACTACGGCGATGACTCCGAAGATCCCCATGAAAATGATGATGATCGGTTCGAAAAAGCGGACATCTTTGCTGAGCATCGGAAGATCCGGGCGAACGAATACATGAACGTCGTCAGTGAAGGTGAAAACCACCTGTACAAGGTGAGCTCGATCAATCCATATGCAGTTTTTAAGGCAAACTGATAGCTCACCCAAAATTCTAACTTAGACGCCTCCCACCATCGGGAGGCGTTCGTGTTCCTTAACATCTTCATCCGCCCGGCGGATTTGTTTGGGTGTCATCGGTCGCTGCTCATTCTTCTCATAGAATTTTGGCGGCATATACTTCAGGGCCGTGTGTTCCGGCCCGTTAAAAACCACCGAGCCACGGAATTTCTTAAAGTCTAGCTCGAAAAATAAAAGATGCTCTGCCCGGATAGCCGTGGGCCTGAATACTGGGCCTCTCCCTGTACCTGTTGCCTTGACCTGAACTGTACGGCCGTCAGGAGCAACCCCATCAATGCCTTCCGTGGCCCGCGTATCATCCAGACGGATACCAAACAGCTCAACAGAGATCGCTTCCCCAATATCGCCGACAAGATTGCCATCCAGCGTAAAACTCAGAGCGACATCACTGCCAAACTCCTTCATCCGCTGACAATAGTAGTCACGCACGTTGTCGCGGGCTTCGACCAATTCACGGATCGCGCTTGGCAATTCAAAGTGTATCATTGGGTTCTGAAGTTCCTGATGACTGGTATCAATGTCAAAAAAAAACCGGCCACATTGTGACCGGTTAAAGAGCGCTTTGATGCCTATCATCAGACCCCTGCCGGCGCAATCTCCGTCAGGTATCCAAGACCAAACTCAGGGGGCTGGCTGGGATCCACGAAGACCTTGCCGATCAACGAGATCGAACCGAATTCATCACCGCCAATCATAGCTTTTTCACCCGAAGGCCTTACCTGAACATCGTGCAGCACCAGTTGGTCGCGAGGTCCAGATGTATTGATACTGATGACATGAATGGTTCTCCGGACATTCATGTTTGAGCCGATCCCAGCCTTGAACTTACCCTCCGACACCACGATCTCGGCGGCATCATAGGTCACTTCAATATCCGCATCTGCGCCGGAAGGGATCTGAATAATCTGTAGATATCCCGACTCCTCTAGGAGAACATAGTCGACACCAGAAGCATATGTTACGCCACCTGCGCCATCGGTGACGGTAACTTTCGACAGCTTGCGTTTGGGAAGCTCAAAGATTTTGCCAGCCTGGACGCCAGAAATGTCATGCTTAGCTGTCGTCTCAGCAGTCTGGACATACATTGTCGACAGCTCGGCGCCGACGCTCAGAGCGCGCAGGGCAGGTGTCATGTCGAGTGCTTCGATTGTAATCTCAGCGTCGACCTGGATCACATCAGAGCGCCGCAGCCGTTTGACACCACTGTTTTTCCCGTATCGCTGGATTTCCTCGACGTTGATCGACATCGTGAAGCTCTCGCAGTCACCAAAGTCATCAAATGCAGTTCCGCCGACGGCGGCCATCATGACGTTGGCGCGGCCAACTTCTAGTTTGTCGTTTGGAATCGGCCTGAGTTCTGTAGCCATTAAGAAATCTCCTTAAAATGAAGGCTGTTAAATAAAACTTTCGGGTTGCCCAGCGCGGGTGCGCAGAGACATTGTGAATTCAAGTCGGGCAAAGCTAAGCGGACGTTCACCGTGCTTTGCTTCGGACATATCGACGCCATTTAGCGTCAACGAGTGGATATCCCGCCCTTCCAGATTCTGGTGTTCAAGCATCGTCGTTTCGACCGCAGCCGCATGCTCAAATAGGTAGTCTTCAAGAAACTCTCCCTCGTCTCCGCGATCAGTTTTCTCGAAAATCTTGTCGACCACGACGACGCTAAAATTGACGTCGCGGCGCTGGATTGGCCGGGAGGTTCTCGTTGCCTGTGCTTCAGAAACACGCTCTCCGTCGTACTGAATGACAATTGCAGGCAGCTCCCGATCATGCAGTTGGTACCGTCGATTGCGCCAGATCCTGTTTTCAAAATCAGGCAGAGTCGTTTCCAGGCGGGTTTTGATCTTGTCGAGGGCTTTGTGTGTTACGTGCATCAGTCGAGCTCCAGATAAAGCCGAACGAGTCCGTAACCGTCTGGCTCCAAATAGCTGATCCTGTAGTCGACACCGCCATAGCGAAGCAGGTCGCGACTATCGATGTTGACAGTGTCATGAATCCAAGCCGTTGGCTGGCGGTTGGAAACCTGAACGCCGTCAATATCAAAGTCGGCGTAAGATTCTTGAAAAATGACGCTGACCGGCTCCTCTGTATCGGTGTCGAAGCGCACGCGAATGGCAGGCTCACCGAAGATACGGTTGACCGCTTTGGCGACGTTTCTTAGAGCCTTAATTGCCATTGTCGAAAAAAATCCAAAATTCAGAAAAGGGGAGGATGGAAGGGCCGAAAGCCCTTCCTTGTGGTCACTGATTAGACAGTGGCGTCAGTTTTCTTGATTCGAATGATGGCGTCAGGACGCGCAACCCAGCTGATGGGGTTACTCTCAGTGAGGACGCCGACCCCACGACCATAGTCCAATTCTCGCGCCTTCGAGTATAGCGGGAGTCCCATCGTATTCGCTGATTCAGTGAAATCGCCGGGCGCGAAACGGGTCTGGTACATCCCGTCGGCAATCGGACAGAGGAATGCTTCATCGTCACCAACCAAAGGAACTCCGGCCGCCTTGCCGCTGTACCGCTTCCAGACAACATCATTGTAGTTGAATGTCCGTCGTCAGGGGTTTTGGGACAGATGGCAGCCTGAGCTAAGAGAGGGTCTGACTCATCTGGTTTGTCTGATTATGCGGCGGATTTTCGGTGAAGCAAGCGTCGCGTTTTGATGGTCTTTCGTTTGATCCTTTCTCGTTGTTGCAGGATGGTCTGCCCGCGTCCGAAGTAGACATCAGCGGGTG
>NZ_JAMFMB010000066.1 GCF_023502395.1 Ruegeria spongiae
TCGAATTTGGGTACTTGCTTCGCCAGCGGCGGGCCCAATGTGGCCTGGGCTTGAAGCATTAATGCAAATCTAAACCACCCGCCCGAGCCTGCCATCGATTGAGACCTGCTTTGGACAACTCTGTACCCTTACTTGCGCAATCAATAAATACATCACGATTGACTGGTCGGAGTTACTACTCGAATTGACTGGCCAACACCCTGCCTATCCTTGGTTATCGAACCATTGGAACAAACACCGTTTTTTGGGCAACGCATCGCGATGACGAATGCACTGAAGAAATTAGCGAAGAAAGAGGTGACTCAGAATCATCTGATTTCCCGCAAACGACCTCACTTTCGTTTCACTTTTTTGAGCTGTTCCCGCGGTTCCCCGCGTTCGCCCTCGAATGCGAACCGATCTATTCAGTCCACTATGAATCTTTCCCAAGCGTTTGTAGTCACACAGAACTATCGGAAATCCTGAGATTTCAAGTGGTCGGGGCGGCGAGATTCGAACTCACGACCCCCTGTACCCAAAACAGGTGCGCTACCAGACTGCGCCACGCCCCGGACCGTGCGCCTACCTAGCGATGCGAAACGGGTTTGAAAAGCCCTAATGTCCCCGTTTTTGCCACGCCATCGTTTTATTCGATCAGCAGCCCCCACCGAGCAACGCCCGATCCCGCCGGCAACCGGTTTGCCGAGTTACTGGCGGGACGCCTGCAAGGATGTCAGCAGCCAATCGCCGCGCAGATACGTTCACGATAGGCTGCGTTTGCAGGGCTGTCGGGAAGGGATGCCGCAGGCTCCTGACGGCAATTGGGCACATAGTTCACGTCAAGTCCCCGGTTGACACATGACCCGATATCCCATCCGGGCGGCAGGTCGTTCAGGTCAACCTGCCCCCATTTGGGGTGTCCGATCTGCTGCAGCGCCGAAAACTGGTTCAGGATCAGGTTCGACACATCCGCAACCGCATCGCAGCTGAGCCGGTGATAATTGTTTCGGCGCCTTTCGTACTCATATGTCATCAACACCGCCTTCACGGCGACGGTATCAAGCGGATCGGATATGAAATCATACGTGCCTGCGGGTATCTGCACCGGCGTGTAGACCGCCTGCAGTACCGGATCGACAATCGGCAGCAGATGGAATTTCGATGCATCCAGGCCCGAATCTGCAAACAAACTGGCTGGCGCTCCGGCAACGTAGAAGAATGCATCGATCTCGCCGTTTTTCAGGCGCGCCATCGATTCATCCGGTCCGATCGTCAGAGTCTCTCCGGCTTCGACACCGACCAGATCCAGCAGCAGCGATGCGGTCAGGAACGTGCCGCTATCGGCAACACCCACGGCAACGCGCTTGCCGTTCAGGTCTGCAACCGAACCAAGGTCTTTGGAGGCCAGAATATGGACCTCTTCGTTATAGAGCGGGAAGGCGATCCTGACACCGGCAATCGCCCGGGCAATGTCGGGGTCGTTGGCGGAATAAGTCTTGAGATATTCAAGAACGTCGCTTTGCACGATCCCGAACTGCGTTGCCCGGCGCCTGCGCACGCCCAGAAAGTTCTCCAGAGAACCGGCGCTTTCATTGACGATCAATGTCTGCCCGCAACCGGCCATCAGATTCGAGATGTCACGACCGATCTGAATATAAGTGCCGGTCGGGCCACCGGTCAGAATGTTTTTCTCGAATTCCTGCGCTTCGATACTGTTGGGACCGAAGCACATGACCAGAACAGCCCCCAAAAGCTGCAGCGATCGTTTTGCAAAGTTCTTCATTTTTCTTCCTGTCCCCTGATTTCGGATTTCTCAGCAACGGCCCAGATCGCGGACCAATGAGGCGAGGGTCTGGCGGTTGATCGTGTTGAAAACGGCATTCAACGCGTCATGTGTGCAGACACCTTCCGTCAAAAGCTCCTGCAATTCAGCACGTCGTTCCACGGAAACCCCGCTCAACCCCGGCGCTGTCGCAATCGCGCGCCTGACCTGCGCCGACGGCAACGGGGCTGCCCGGCGCTGCGTCGGTCTGGTTGCGGTTTGGGCCGGTTCCGCCTGGATCGGTGCTTGAGCGGGCTGCGATCCCGCCTTCAACGCGTCGACAGCGGCTTGTGTCTTTTGCCGTTCAGCCCGCAGAGAACTGAGTTGAGACCTGAGATCTGCCGTGTTTGTCTCCAACGCGGCGAGTTCGGCAAGGGTGGTCTGGATTTCAGCTTTCTTGGCCTCCCGCTGCGCCGCGATCGCATCGCGGTTCGCTGCTGCAACCTGCGCCTGCTGTTCCGCCGCCGCACGTGTCTCCTCGGCCTGAGCGACCTGCGCTTCCAGATCGCTTTGGGTCTGGCGCAGGCGGTCAACCTCGGCGCTCAATGAAGCCAGTTCGGTCTTGGCCGTTTCGGTCTGCGCCACGACCGTATCTTTCTCGGTCAGCGCAGATTGAATGTCAGCCTGCACCACCGCCGCCTCTTGTGCCTGCCGTTCCGCCGCGACGCGCACCTCTTCGGCTTTTGCGACCTGTGCGTCCAGATCGCTTCGGGTTTGGCGCAGGCGGTCAACCTCAGCGCTCAGCGCGGCCAGTTCGGTCTTGGCTGTTTCGGCCTGCGCCACCAGCTTGTCCTTTTCGGTCAGCGCCGATTGAACGTCGGCTTCTGCCGCCACCTGCTGCGCGGCAACCGTTTCGGTCGCCACCGCCGCCTCTTTCATCTGCTGTTCTGCAGCCGCCCGCGCCTCCTCGATCTTTGCGACCTGCGCTTCCAGATCGCTTCGGGTCTGGTGCAGGCGGTCAACCTCGGCGCTTAGCGAGGCCAGTTCGGCCTTGGCCGTTTCGGCCTGCGCCAGAGCCGTGTCTTTCTCGGTCAGCACAGATTGAATGTCAGCCTGCGCCACCGCCGCCTCCTGCGCCTGCTGTTCCGCCGCCTCATGTGCCTCTTCGGCCTTTGCGACCTGAGTCTCCAGATCGCTTTGGATCTGGCGCAGGCTGTCAACCTCAGCGCTTAGCGCGGCCAGTTCGGCCTTGGCTGTTTCGGCCTGCGCCAGGGCCGTGTCTTTCTCGGTCAGCGCGGTTTGAATGTCGGCTTCTGCCGCCACCTGCTGCGCGGCAACCGTTTCGGTCGCCACCACCGCCTCTTTCATCTGCTGTTCTGCAGCCGCCCGCGCCTCCTCGATCTTTGCGACCTGCGCTTCCAGATCGCTTCGGGTCTGGCGCAGGCGGTCAACCTCTGCACTTAGCGAGGCCAGTTCGGCCTTGGCCGTTTCGGCCTGCGCCAGGGCCGTGTCTTTCTCGGTCAGCACAGATTGAATGTCGGCCTCTGCCGCCGCCTGCTGCGTGGCAACTGTTTCGTCCGCCACTGCCGCCTGCTGTTCCGCCGCGACTCGTGCCTCTTCGGCCTTGGCGACCTGCGCTTCCAACTCACTTCGGGTCTGGTGCAAGCGCTCAATCTCAGCGCTCAGCGAGGTCAGTTCCACCATTGCCGATTCCACCCCTTCAGAAAGAGCTTCATCGCCCGAGGGCATTTCCGAACGCTCCGGCTTGATGGCGTCCTGTGATCCCATCAGATCCTGCCGCAGCGCCAGCTTCTCGGAGCGCAGACTTTGAAGCTCTGCAAAGGCTGCGTCTATGCGGTCATGGAATTCTGCCTCGGTATTTCGAAGATCATCAATATTTTCGTAAAGCCTGCCGACTTCTGCCAGTGCCGTCTTGAGTTGCGAGCGGGTTGCTTCCAGCATGTTCTCCGCCATTCTGGCGTCGTCTTCGAGCCCTGCAATGATGTTTTGAAACGACGCCACTTCGTGCGAAAGCGGATCAGTTCTGTCTGCACTATCCAACGGCGCGACCTCGCCACCCGAGCCCTGCGCCATTATTGGCTGTGTCCAACCAAACAGAAAAACAAAGGGGGCCAACGCGACACCGCGGAGAAGCAACGACATCAATACCCAAACCTTAGAACAAAAAACCAAACAATAATATTATCCTAGCATTAATGTCGCTCAAAAAAAAGAATGGAATGAGGACGGGGCATGAACATTATATGATCACAACGCATCAGTCGGGCCTTGGCTACCTATTGGACCGTTTACAGGCCTACCTAGGTCATGTC
>NZ_JAMFMB010000067.1 GCF_023502395.1 Ruegeria spongiae
AACGTTAACGGACGATGTTGCAGTTCCGCCCAACAAACCAGCTGTTTATGGATTGTGGTTTCGTCATGACCCAGGAGCAACTGGTGATTGGGATGGCCTCTTTGTACTTCGAAAGTCTCGCGTTCAAACCAGCATCACGGCTCGAACATCTGATCAGTCAAACTTGGTGATCTTCAATGCTCGTTCCTTCAGCCAATTGACCGCCGGGTTGTGGCGGCTGCGCTCGTGACGGACCAGATGATATGGGAAACCGCAACCCGGTTGAAACGGCGCTGAACAAAGTGGGGTCAATTTGCGGACTTGCTCGGCCAGACGCTTGGGGACAGCTGCAACCGCATCGGTCTCTCTTACCAGGAAAGGTAGCGTGGTGAAGTAGGGCTGTTGGAATACGGCATGCGAACCGTCTCCGTCTTCCCGCATGATCGTATCCGGTTTCAAACCCGTGGTGCCCGGAAAACTGAACTCGACTAACCGGTAAGGCGACACGTCCTGCGGAGTAAGGGCCTGTTTTGATACTGCGTGTTCCTCAAGCGGATGACCTTGTCGGAAAAGGACTTCGTAGGTCTCATCAAATAGTTTCTGAATGAGCAAATCGTCCCTGGCGTCCAAATCCGCGTATAGCAGCAGATCAATAGCTCCCTTTTCCAGGTCGCTAAAGCTCTGTGGCACCAGTGGCGAGACATCGAACCTAAGCGCTGGTGCGGTCACGGCAAAGACCTCTATCATGGGTCCCAGGACAGCCGCCACGCCGTAATCCGTCGAGGCGATGCGATAGCAATGGCTGGACTGCGCCGGATCAAAGGTGGATGGTCTGAAGACGTCAGCTATCGCCGACAGTGCAACATCGACCGGTTCATTCAGGCTTAGAGCATGATCTGTTAACTGGTATCCGGACTGCGTTCGGATCAGCACCGGATCTCCTATCAGATCCCTTACACGGGCGAGGATTCGACTGGCGGCTGGCTGGCTGATCCCCAAGTGCATTGCCGTGCGTGTCACGCTGCTTGTGCGAAGCAGGAGCTGCAGGAACCGCAGGGTCCGCATATCCAGAGAAGTTAGACCATCATTCATTGCCTGCATGCCCAACATGCCATTTGCGTCATCCAAATTATGCCGATCGCGGGCTAACTGACAAGTGAAGCCCAGCCGGGCACCCCCGAACAGACCTTCTGCCCATGATCTATTGGGTGCGCGGGCCATCAAACTGAATGCGAAAGGACAGCGACAGTGATTACACGACGTGTGTTCAACTCAATTGCCATTGCAACACCCCTGACCGGAGCATTCGCGGCCCTATCAAGTGCCGCGGCGTCGTCCGGTGACGTAGATCAATCGGCACTTGGCTCCTACGATGTTCAGACGGTGTCTTTCGAAAGCTCTGGGGAAACCATTGTCGGGAAGTTGTTGACACCCGCTTCGGAAGGACCCCATCCGGCAGTTGTGATCATCGGGCCTGTCGCGTTCGTAAAGGAACAGTCGCCCGTTCAATATGCAACCCGCCTGGCATCACGCGGGCTGGCTGCTCTGATATTCGACCCGCGCTATCACGGGGAAAGCACAGGCACACCCCGACGCTACGAGTCTGGCGAAGCCAAGGTTGAAGATTGCCAAGCGGTCCTCGGATTTCTCGCCGCTCAGGATGGAATCGACCCAAACCGGCTTCATCTTCTCGGGATTTGCCAGGGCGTCAACTGGGCGATTGAAACAGCGGTGACAGACGATCGCGTGGCGTCTCTCGGGGTTGTCGCGGGTCATTATCTAACCGCGGAAACCGCCAGAATGTACCTTGGCAGTGATGCCGCAGTTGAAGCGCGTATGGAGCGCGCGACCAAAGCAGCCGCCGATTTCGAAAAAACGGGGAAAGCAAGCTACATTCCGATCGTCGGCGCTGAGGATGCCCTTCTGACCGCAACAGCCATTGCGGACTGGTACCTGCCCTGGGACAACAGAGCCCCCTGGCTGACTTTCAAAGGTGGGTGGGAAAACCGCATCACCGCGATGAGCGAAGCCGGCATTTGGGGCTGGCGGATCGACGAAACAGCCGCTCAACTGAGCATGCCTGTACTGATGATCCATGGCGACAGAGCTGCAAGCGGTCAGGACATTCCCCGCCGTATTTTTGAAGAAATCGCGTCAGAGCAGAAGACGCTGCATTGGATCGACGGCGCCAACCAGCTTCAGTTTTACGAAGACCCGCTGATCATTGACGCCGCCGTCAACGCCCTGGCCCCGCACTTTTTGACATTCGACCGAAGCATCTGATGCAGACTGCTTGGTTCATTGCGGCCGCCCCAGAGCAATCATTGCCGGAAAAACGGGCGGCGACATCGAAACGCAGTTACACAGGAGAAAAATTTGCGATGAAAGTTCTTTCGCTACTGGTTGCTTGCACCGTGGCTTGCCCTGCTGTCGCGGAACACAAGCTGCCGCCTTTTACCGAAGCCGTTTTGCCAATCGGGAACGATATCTATGCCGTATCGATTGGACCAGGTGGGCCAGATGAAGAGTTCGGCTCAGACGCAACGAATGGCGGGCTTTATAAGGTTGCTTCCGACGGTGCGTCGGAAGAAATCAAACTCTCGGATGGGCAAGGCCTGCGCAACCCGACAGGAATGGTGCGTTCTGGCAACCAGATTGTCATTGTGGATGGCAATGAGGTCATCTCTACCGCTTCGGATGGCACAGTAAACTGGCGGCAAGCTCTCGATGAAGATGGTGTTTTTCTTTACGACATTGAAGTTCTCGACGAGAACACCATTCTCGTGAGTGATTTTGGGCGCGGCAGATTCCTATCGGTTGCAACCCAAACCGGGCAAATTCAACCTTACCTCGGCGATTTGCGTATCAGTGGGCTCGCCCGCTTTGCAGTTGCAGAGACTGGAATTTACGCCGTCTCTTGGGGCAGCGACGACGCATGGGACAGCGCCTTGTATTGGGTGCCGCATTCGGACGACGGGCATACCGCTGCAACACTTTCAGACGGCTTCGGCAACTTGGAATCCGTTGAATTAATCAACGACATAGTTGTCGTCGGAGGTTATCGGGGTCACAAGGAGCACCCGATTGCAAAGCTTATGCGCGTTGAAACTAATGGAACCATTCTTCCACTGGACGCCGGGTCTCATTCGCGCGGGATTTCCGATATTCTCTTCGATGGATCGTCAATATGGCTGACCTATTTCTATGACGCGTCCTATGCGGAGTTGCCCTCTCAGGCGGCACAAAATCTCGACTAATAGACGCATTTACTCTGGTTTTCATGGTGCATGGCTTCTGCCTGTAGCATATACACCGGGAGCTAACTGGCGGCCCACAGCCGACATCCAGCAGTCAACCAAATTGCTGCGGTCGCAGCCCTCTTTGCCGCCATTCGCTGCAGCGGCGAGATAGAAGGCTTGTCAAACTCACAGATTGCGGACTCTGCCGCCGTTGGATTTTCCGCTTTGCTGACGCAACATCCTATTGCAGGTGCCGCACGTTCTTTGCTGCATTGCAGTAGATTTCGCCAGATCGGTCATTGAAAGCCAGGCTGAGGTGTGAAAATCAAATCGCCCTTTCGCTGCAACCGGGATCGTCAAACGAGGAGCGGATGGGGGCTGAGCAAGATGCATGCGCGACGTAGTGCGGTGTCAGTTCGCATCAGGCGCAGCCCTCGCAAAGGCGAAATCTGTCTGTACCTGCGTTGCTGTGAGGCCGAGCTGCTTTTTGAACGCTCGCGAGAAATTCTCGGTGGTATCAAATCCGCAGAGGCTCGCTATTTCGCCCATCCGGTAGCCGGATTTCTGAACGAGGATCTTCGCCTGCGAGAGGCGCAGACCACGAAAATATGCCGATGGAGTTTCTCTCAAATGTTTTTTTGAACAGGCGCAACAAGGTCCACTCAAGTGGGGCTGATCAGGCTTCGGAGCGAAACTGCCATTGTCCCAAAAGGAATGCCTAACGCCAGCAATTTCGAAGTCTGTTCCGGTTATTCCATGCTCTCCCCACATTACCGAATCCGGACAAGCAAATGATCGATTGGCGTCATGAAACGCTGCGTCGCAACAGAATATCTGTTATTGAAAAATGTGCT
>NZ_JAMFMB010000068.1 GCF_023502395.1 Ruegeria spongiae
GTCGCAAGCTATCAACTCGCGGCCAGCTTCGCGTACCCATCTCTGGTTTGCGGCGTTTTAATGCCCAACAAAGTACCCGCGACCTGTGTTTTCAGAACCTGCGCGGTTCCACCGCCAATGGTGAACATGCGGACGTCGCGATACATGCGCTCGATCGGCTCCTGCGCGCCGTATCCGCGCGCGCCAAAAATCTGCAAGGCATCATTGACGACCTTGATCGCCTGTTCAGACGCAAAGGCCTTTGCACGGGCTGCCATCATCATGTCGGGAAACCCAGCCGACCCAAGGGTTCCGGCGGCTTCGTGCAGCATCAGACGTGACGCATGGACCGCCGTGTCCATGTCCGCAAACATCCATTGAAGACCCTGAAACTCTTGCAACGGGCGGCCGAACTGATAACGCTTGCTCAGGTATCTTTTTGCATGCTGCAGCGCACCCGCTGCAATTCCCATGGCAACTGTTCCGGCCCCGACGCGCTGACTGTTATAGGCAGTCATCAGGTCTGCGAAGCCGTGCTTGATCCCCGAAGGGGTTATCAGAGCGAAACGCGCGTCAACTTCCAGATCGGCAAATCGAAGTTCAACTTCGGGCATTCCGCACAGCCCCATGGTCCGTTCGCGGCCAACCACATCGAACCCTTTGGGGGCGATGCCGTTTTCGGGATCGTAGTGAACCAGAAAACCGGTGATCCCCAGATCGGCTCCATCTTCATCCAGAACACGCGCAAAAATCAGGTAGAGCTTCGAAACACCGCCACCGGTGATCCAGTGTTTTGTGCCGTTGATCAGATATTTCCCGCCAATGCGTCGAGCCGTTGTCTGGATCTCGGTTGCGGCACTGCCGGCGTTGGGCTCTGTTATGCAGATTGCGGGCTTGTCCCCTGACAGGACAAGCGGGGCCACAAAGTCACGTTGCTCTTCCGTGCCATAGGCCATGATCGCGCTGATGCCGCCCATATTGGCCTCGACGACGATCCGGGCGCTCAGCGCGCAGGCTTTCGCGATTTCTTCGACAGCCAAAACCACATCAAGGTATGAAGCTCCGGGCCCTCCGAACCTGGGCGGGATCGTCATGCCCATAAGTCCAGCGTCGGTCAGTTCACGCACGTTTTTCCAGCAATAGGTGCGGGTTTCGTCCCAGTGACCGGCGCGTTCCGCAAATCCGGGTGCCAATTCACGGGCAATTTCCTGATACGTCTTTGTTCCCTGATCGAGCATTGGGTCATCCTCTCTGCTCACAATTATGTGAGGGTCCGCATATTGTTTTCAATCGAATTTACTTTGTGCTTAAATTAAGTTTTATTGAATTTATGCAGATTTCAACTTTTGAAACACTGGTTGCGATTGCGCAGCACAGCTCATTTTCCCGAACCGCAGAAATCCGCAACATGACCCTGTCTGCGGTCAGCATGCAGATGAAATCGCTGGAAGTAGAGCTTGGCGCAACGTTGTTCGATCGTCGGTACCGGCCGCCCAAACTGACGCCACTGGGAATACGGGTTGCTCAGGACGCCAAGACAATAGTCGATGCCTACTCGGTTCTGAAATCAAGATGTGTGCCCACCGATCAACTGACCGGGACTTACCGTATCGGGTTTGTCCCCTCTGCTGCTGCCCGCATCCTGCCCCTGTTTCTCGGAACCGCAGCGCAACTGGCTCCAAAAGCAATGTTGAACACGAGCACCGGATTGTCGGAGAGTTTGTGCGAACAGGTCCGAAACGGTCAACTGGATGCGGCAATTGTAACTGAAATCGCGGACGCAACTTTTGATCTTTGCTGCGAGACATTGATCCGCGAAGAAATGGTGGTCGCGGCACCGTCGGACATCAAGGCGAAAGGACTAGCCGAACTTTCTGCGACACATCCCTTTCTGCACTTCATCCCATCGTCGGGCATCGGAAAACTGATCGCCCAATACCGCGATCAGATGCAATTGAAGTTCAAGGAAGTGATTATCCTGGACAGTATCGAAGCCATCGTAAATTGCGTAAAAAACGGGATCGGATACGCGCTCTTACCAAAAACAGATGTATTGCGGTATGGGGCTGATCAGGTTCTTGTCCTGCCCTGTGAGCCGCAGCCGTTGTTTCGCAATATCTCGCTGGTGACACGCGAAGACGCTCTGACTGAAATGTGGCGCCCAAAGCTGATGACACTGCTTGAGACCAGCATAACCGGTCTGGAAAACGCGGAAGTTTAAGCCACTCAAATCGTTTGGTGTATGGCTGGCAACACCCGAACAAGGAACCTGCAGATGACATAAGTAAGACATTTGCCCTAGTCTGATACAGGGCGCGGCCTTGAGTGCTGCGCAGAAAAATCGTCGGGAAATGTTACGCCGAAGGTTGGTATGATGCAGGAATCTCAAGTCCAGTCAGCCCGTTCTCGTTGGCGTGTATGCCTCTCGCTATTTTCGGGTCCGACCCTGTTTTTCCTTGTTCATTCGCTTGATCCACCGCCCGGAATGTCCGAGGCGGGCTGGACGTTGTTGGCTTTGCTGGCGTGGATGGTTGCATGGTGGCTCAGTGAGGCAATTCCACTGGCTGCCACTGCATTACTGCCGGTTGTCGTCATGCCTCTCGCCGGAGTTGCCGAGATCGGTACGGTCACGCAGGCCTATGGCCATCCCCTCATATTCTTATTTCTGGGTGGGTTCATGCTGGCTATGGCGATTGAAGCTGTCGGCCTTCATCGGCGCATCGCGCTGGCAATCGTTTCAAGGGTCGGTACAGGGTCGCGCAATCTGACCTTGGGCTTCATGATTGCAACCGCATTCCTTTCGATGTGGATCACGAATACAGCCGCGACGATCATGATGTTCGCCGTTGCACTGTCCGTCATCGACTTCATGAAAAGCAAAGTTGCGACGTCGAACGAACTGCGCCGGTTTTCTGTCGGCCTTATGCTTGCGGTGGCCTACAGCGCGTAGATTGGGGGCATGGCCACGTTAATCGGTTCGCCCGTCAATGCGTTACTGGCGACGATCATGTCTGGCGAATACGGCATAACGGTCGAGTTCGTTGATTGGCTGATGATCGGCCTTCCGGTGACGATTGTAATGTTGCTCATTGCCTGGGTCTTGCTGAGCTTTGCCTTGTTTCGATGCGAGGGCATGGCGGATAACGACCTTGCCGATGCGGTTCACATTGAACGGGCGCGGCTTCCGGCGATGGGCCGCGCGGAAAAGACCGTTGCAGCGGTCTTTGTTCTGGCCGCAACCGGTTGGATTTTCGGAGACCAGATTACGCATTTCACCGGATTACCGATCACGGATACCGGCGTAGCCTTGATCGTAGCTTTGCTGCTTTTCGCGACTCCGGTGAATGCGGATATGACGAAATTCGCGCTGGATTGGGAAACCGCCGTGAAATTGCCCTGGAACGTATTGATCCTGATCGGAGGCGGGCTAGCCGTGGCATTGGCATTTCAGATTACCGGGCTGGCGGAGTGGATCGGAGACAAGGTGTCAGGAATTGACATCACGGTTCTGGCCATGGTGTTCCGGGTCGTTGCAATGATGGTCTTTCTGACCGAGATCATGTCGAACCCAGCCTCGGCCGCAACGATACTTCCGGTGGTTTCCGCCGTTGCTGTCGGCTTCGGTTGGAGCCCGCATTTGTTAGCGATGCCAGCTGCGCTTGCTGCAAACATGTCATTCATGATGCCAGTCGCTACAGCTCCAAATGCAATCGTGTTTTCGAACCCTGATCTCAAAATCACCGATATGGTGCGGGCAGGGCTTTGGCTCAATTTGTGCGGTATTGCCCTGTGCACTCTGACAGTCCACTTTGTTTATCGTCCCATTTTGGGTTGGTAGCACTTCAAGCAAATCTAAGGGAGCGATACAAACGGTCCTCAACGCGCATTGGCCGACTCAATTCACGTTGCAATCCAGCTTTGGCCTAGGTCATGTT
>NZ_JAMFMB010000069.1 GCF_023502395.1 Ruegeria spongiae
CATGACAAGGCGAAGGTGAGCCAGGACTTCATCAACTCGGTCCAGGGCCGCGAGGATGGCAAGCTGATCCTGGTCACCGCGATCAACCCGACGCCCGCGGGCGAGGGCAAGACCACCACCACCGTGGGTCTGGGCGACGGTCTGAACCGGATCGGCAAGAATGCGATGATCTGCATCCGCGAAGCCTCGCTGGGTCCGAACTTCGGCATGAAGGGCGGCGCTGCGGGCGGTGGTTACGCGCAGGTGGTTCCGATGGAGGAGATGAACCTGCATTTCACCGGCGATTTTCACGCCATCACCAGCGCCCACAGCCTGCTCAGCGCGATGATCGACAACCATATCTACTGGGGCAACGAGGCCGAGATCGACATCCGCCGCGTCGCCTGGCGCCGGGTGGTCGACATGAATGACCGCGCCCTGCGCCAGATCACGGCCTCGCTTGGTGGGGTCAGCAACGGCTTCCCGCGCGAGACCGGGTTTGACATCACCGTTGCCTCGGAAGTGATGGCGATCCTGTGCCTGGCCACCGATCTGAAGGATCTGGAAAAGCGTCTGGGCGACATCATCGTGGCCTATCGCCGCGACAAGACAGCGGTGTACTGCCGCGACATCAAGGCCGAAGGCGCGATGACCGTGCTGCTGAAGGACGCGATGCAGCCCAACCTGGTGCAGACGCTGGAAAACAACCCCGCCTTCGTGCATGGCGGCCCGTTCGCCAATATCGCCCATGGCTGCAACTCGGTGATTGCCACCAAGACCGCGCTCAAGGTCTGCGACTATGTGGTGACCGAGGCCGGCTTTGGCGCCGATCTGGGGGCCGAGAAATTCATGAACATCAAGTGCCGCAAGGCCGGCATTGCGCCCTCGGCGGTGGTGCTGGTTGCCACGGTGCGGGCGATGAAGATGAATGGCGGTGTCGCCAAGGCGGATCTGGGCGCGGAAAACACCGATGCGGTCAAATCGGGCTGTGCCAACCTCGGCCGCCATATCGAGAACGTGAAATCCTTCGGGGTGCCGGTGGTTGTCGCCATCAACCACTTCGTCACCGACACCGAGGGTGAGGTGCAGGCGGTGCAGGATTATTGCGCCGAGCATGGCGTCGAGGCGGTGCTGTCGCGCCATTGGGAGCTGGGCTCGGAAGGCTCGGCGCCGCTGGCCGAGAAGGTGGTGGAAATCGTCGAGGGCGGCTCCGCCAACTTCGCGCCGATCTATCCCGACGAGATGCCGCTGTTCGAGAAGATCGAAACCATCGCCAAGCGCATCTATCGCGCCGATGAGGTGCTGGCCGACAACAAGATCCGCAACCAGCTGCGCGAGTGGGAAGAGGCGGGCTATGGCACTCTGCCGGTCTGCATGGCCAAGACGCAGTATTCCTTCTCGACCGATCCGTCCTTGCGCGGGGCGCCCACCGGCCATTCGGTTCCGGTGCGCGAGGTGCGGCTCAGCGCCGGTGCGGGCTTTATCGTGGTGGTCTGCGGCGAGATCATGACCATGCCGGGCCTGCCGCGCAAACCGGCGGCCGAAAGCATCAGACTTAACGACGCAGGACAGATCGAGGGCTTGTTCTAAGCCGCCAAATAAGACATCCCGTGGCCCGGAGAGTGTTCCGGGCCGCAGGAGATTTCGATGCCCCCTCTGAAAGCGCCGCAGGACTGCGAGACGATGCAGGATCTGCGGGTCCAGATCGACCGGCTTGACCAGCATCTGGTGGAATTGCTGCGGACACGCGCGACCTATATCGACCGCGCGTCGCAGCTGAAACCCGGCGAAGGTCTGCCCGCCCGCATCCCCGCGCGCGTCGAAGAGGTGGTGGCCAAGGTTCGCGCCAGGGCAGATGGGGCGGGGCTGGACCCCGACCTGGCCGAACGGCTCTGGCGCATCCTGATTGACTGGTCGATCACCCGCGAAGAGCAGGTGCTCGGCCCCGATTGAAACGCGACCGACGCGCGACAGACAGCGGAGCACCGATGCGGGCAGCATTGATCGACGAAGGCCATTGGCACCCGGAGGCGGCACGTTCCGAGCGCAACCGGGGGCGCAGCGCCGACCGCGCCGGTGCCCGGATCGCGCCCCGCACCTGTCCGCAAGAGACCGCGCTGGCGCAGCGGACCGGCCTCCAACAGGGGCTGAACGCCGTCCGTGCGACGCGACTGCAGATGGACCACTGCCGGGACAGCCATGCCCGGACCGATATCTAGGAAGGAACTGAGGAAATGGGTGCGCAGATCATCGACGGAAAGGCCTTTGCCGCCAAGGTACGCGGGCAGGTGGCCGAGCATGTGGCGAAGCTGAAGGAAAGTCACGGGATCACCCCGGGACTGGCGGTGGTGCTGGTGGGCGAGGACCCGGCCAGCCAGGTCTATGTCCGCTCCAAGGGCAAGATGACCGTCGAGGTCGGCATGAACTCTTACGAACACAAGCTGGATGCGGACACACCCGAAGACGTGCTGCTGGCGCTGATCGACCAGCTCAACAGGGACCCGGCGGTGCATGGCATCCTGGTGCAGCTGCCGCTGCCCGGCCATCTGAACGAGGATCTGGTGATCAATTCGATCGACCCGGCCAAGGATGTGGACGGGTTCCATATCTCGAATGTGGGCCTGTTGGGGACCGGCCAGAAATCGATGGTGCCCTGCACGCCGCTGGGCTGCCTGATGATGCTGCGCGACCATCACGGCTCGCTCTCGGGCCTGGACGCGGTGGTTGTGGGCCGCTCCAACATCGTCGGCAAGCCGATGGCGCAACTGCTGCTGGGTGACAGCTGCACCGTGACCATCGCGCATTCCCGCACCAAAAACCTGGCCGACGTGGTGCGCCGCGCCGATATCGTCGTGGCCGCCGTCGGCCGTCCGGAAATGGTGCCCGGTGACTGGATCAAGCCCGGCGCCACGGTGATCGACGTCGGCATCAACCGCATCGACGCGCCGGAAAAAGGGACCAATGAGGATGGCAGCGTCAAAACCCGCCTCGTCGGCGACGTACATTACGAAAGCGCCGCCGCGGTTGCCGGCGCCATCACCCCTGTCCCCGGAGGCGTCGGCCCCATGACCATCGCCTGCCTGCTGGCCAACACCCTCACAGCCGCAGCCCGCGCCAACGACCTGCCAGAACCAGAAGGCCTGACGGCCTAAGCCGCAACCGCCACCATCGTACCCTGCAACAGCGCAACATGGGTGTCGCGATTGTCGTCGACGG
>NZ_JAMFMB010000007.1 GCF_023502395.1 Ruegeria spongiae
GAACGAAACCAGAGCCGCCGCCACAGCCCGCTTGCGCGGCCTTGAGGCGGTTCAGCTGGTAGAGCGCAAAAAAGGTCACGACCACGCCCGAAATCAGATACAGCGCCGACGCCCAGAGGCCGAATGCCACGGTCAGGCCCAGCCCGATCAGCGGTGCAAAGGCAGCGCCGGTGATCCAGGACAGGTTGGTGGCCATCGCGGTGCCGGAATAGCGGTATTCGGGGGCAAACCGGTTGCCGACAATGGCGCTGGCCTGCCCATAGGCCAGCCCCAGCACCACGAAACCGAAGACAATGAAGATCGCGGGTTCGTTGTTCAGCGTGTCGATCAGAAAGCTCAGCACAACGATCAGGCCGGTGCTGATCACCAGCACCACACGCTTGTTCGTCATGTCGGCCAGCTTGCCCGACGCCATGACCGCAATGATCGCCAGCGCGCAGCCGATCAACTGGATCACCAGAATGCGCGAGATGTCCTGTTCGCCATAGAGCAACTCATAGGCCAGCGGGAACACCGTCACCATGTGGAACAGCGCATAGCTTGCCAGCGGCACCATGGTCGACAGCAGAACCTGGCGCCATTGGCTGTGCAGCAGCGCGCCCAGCGGGGCCGAGGTGGTCACCTTGGGGTCAACGCCCAGATCGGCATTGAGCAGCCGCAGCCGCGCAAACAGCGAGACCACATTCACCGCCATCACCGCGAAGAAGGCAAACCGCCAGCCCCATTGGATGAATTCTTCATCGGTCAGGAAATCGGTCAGCACAAAAAACAGTGAGGCCGCCACGAAGAACCCGATGGGTCCGCCCAATTGCGGCACCATGGCGTAAAGTCCCTTGCGGTGCTTGGGGGCGACATGTTGCAGCTGCAATGTCAGCCCGTCCCAGGCGCCGCCCAGCCCGAGTCCCTGCAGGATTCGCAGCACCGCCAGCAGCACCGGTGCCAGCCAGCCGATTTTCTCGTAGCCCGGCAGCAATCCGATGGCGACGGTGGCGCAGCCCAGGATCATCAGCGCCAGCGTGACCTTGGCGGCGCGCCCGATCTTGGCCTGTACCCAGCGCCCGGTCAGGCTTGCCACCGGTCGCGCAAGGAAGGCGAGCGAGAAGATGGCAAAGGATATCAACGTTCCTGTCACCGGGTCATGGGTGGGAAAGAACACCCGCGGAAACACCAGCGCCGAGGCGATGGCATAGACGAAGAACCCGAAGAAATCGGTGACGCGGGCCATGATGACAGTGATCACCACCTCGTCGATGGTGGCGCGTTCGGTATGGCTCTGACTGGCGGCGCTCATTGGGCCCTCCTCAACGTCTCGTCCTCATGGTGTTCTACACCGAAGGGCGCGCTGGCAAAAAGTGACCAGATGAGTCACCTTTTGTCGCATTGCGACACCGGCCCTGTCGGATCACAACATTACAATACACGCTATGGGGCAATTTTCCCTTTGCCAACGACTCGTTACGCATATGGTATGGAATCATTATGAAACGCGCAGTTCATATCGTGGCCCTGTTTTCCTGCCTCTTTCTGGCGGGGTGTGATCTGGTTGTGCTGTCGCCTTCGGGCGATGTGGCGCAGCAGCAAAGCGACCTGATCATCTATGCCACCGTCCTGATGCTGATCGTGATCCTGCCGGTCATGGCACTGACCGTGTTCTTCGCGATCAAGTATCGCGAATCCAACAAGAAGGCGAGTTACGAGCCCGAGTGGCATCACTCCTTCAGCCTCGAGATCGTGATCTGGTCGGTGCCGCTGGCGATCATCATCTGCCTTGCGGGTCTGACCTGGGTGGCAACCCACCGACTTGATCCTTACCAGCCGCTGACCCGGATTTCGCCGGATCAGCCAGTGAACCCTGAGGTGATGCCGCTGGTCATTCAGGTGGCCTCGATGGATTGGAAATGGCTGTTCATCTACCCCGAACAGGGTATCGCCACCGTCAACGAGGTGGCCGCCATCGTGGACCGCCCGATCGAGTTCCAGATCACCTCGGCCACGGTGATGAACTCGTTCTACATCCCGGCGCTGGCGGGGCAGATCTATGCCATGGCGGGGATGCAGACCGAGATGAACGCGGTGATCAACAAGCCGGGCGTCTATGACGGGTTCTCGGCCAATTACAGCGGCGCGGGATTCTCGCAGATGCGGTTCAAGTTCCACGGGATGGATCCCGCCGGGTTCGACGATTGGGTTGCCAAGGTCGGCACCAGCGCGCAGGTGCTTGATGCCGATATGCTGGCAAAGCTGAACCAGCCCAGCATCGCGGACCCGGTCAGCTATTACGGCGCGATCTCGGACACGGTCTGGGACCGTCTGGTCAATACCTGCATCGATGCCGACAGCCTCTGCCGGAACGACATGATGATGGTCGATGCACTGGGCGGCGGCGGGTTGGAGGGGCTGTGGAACCGTGAGATGTTCCGCGGCATCTGCTCGGCCGAGGACCCCGGCGCGTTCATCGCCATGCTGCGGCCCGAGATGCGTCTGCGCGGCGATGAGATCGTGACCGCCATGTCGCTGCTGCCCGGCATCACCCCCGACACACGACACTAGCAGGAAGAGAGACCTCAGATGGCGACATCCTCCGATCCCCATGGTCTGGCCTCCGGCAGCGTGGATATCCATCCGTTCTGGGGCAAGCTGTCCTGGGATATCTTCCCGTTCTACGAACCCATCTTGCTGGTCACCTTCATTGGTGTGGTGACCTTGGGCCTCGCCGTGCTGGGCACGATCACCTATTTCCGCCTCTGGGGCTATTTGTGGAAAGAGTGGTTTACCTCCATCGACCACAAGAAGATCGGCATCATGTACATGGTGCTGGGTCTGATCATGCTGCTGCGCGGATTTGCCGACGCGCTGCTGATGCGGGGCCATCAGGCGATGGCCGCCAGCGGCTCCGAGGGCTATCTGAACGCTCATCACTATGACCAGATTTTCACCGCCCATGGTGTGATCATGATCTTCTTCGTGGCGATGCCGTTTGTGACCGGATTCATGAATTACGTGATGCCGCTGCAGATCGGCGCGCGCGATGTGGCCTTTCCATTTCTCAACAATCTGAGCTTCTGGCTGACGGTTTCCGGTGCGATCCTTATCATGATCTCACTTTTTGTGGGGGAATTCTCAACCGCGGGCTGGCTCGCCTATGCGCCTTATTCGGGGCTGGAATACAGCCCCAGCGTGGGCATGGATTATTACCTCTGGGCGCTCAATATTGCCGGAGTCGGCACCACGCTGTCGGGCATCAACCTGGTGGTGACCATCGTCAAGATGCGTGCGCCGGGCATGACCTTTATGCGGATGCCCATTTTCACCTGGACCGCGCTTTGCACCAACATCCTGATCGTCGCGACATTTCCGGTACTGGCTGCCACGCTGGCGCTGTTGACCGCCGACCGCTATCTGGGCACCCATTTCTTTACCAATGAGCTGGGCGGCAATCCGATGATGTATGTGAACCTCATCTGGATCTGGGGCCACCCCGAGGTCTATATCCTGATCCTGCCGATCTTTGGCATCTTTTCCGAGGTTGTTCCGACCTTCACCGGCAAGCGGCTGTTTGGATATACCTCGATGGTCTACGCGACCTGCGTGATCATGATCCTCAGCTATATCGTCTGGCTGCACCATTTCTTCACCATGGGGGCGGGGGCCAATGTGAACTCGTTCTTCGGGATCACCACGATGATCATCTCGATCCCGACCGGGGCCAAGATCTTCAACTGGCTGTTCACCATGTACAAGGGCCGCATCCGGTTCGAGGTGCCCATGCTGTGGGTCATGGGTTTCATGATCACCTTTGTGATTGGTGGCATGACCGGAGTGCTGCTGGCGGTGCCACCGGCGGATTATGTGCTGCACAATTCGCTGTTCCTGATCGCGCACTTTCACAATGTGATCATTGGCGGCGTGGTTTTCGGCATCTTTGCCGGAATCGTCTACTGGTGGCCCAAGGCGTTTGGCTTCAAGCTTGAACCGTTCTGGGGCAAGGTCAGTTTCTGGTGCTGGCTGATCGGCTTCTACCTGGCCTTCATGCCGCTTTACGTGCTGGGGCTGATGGGCGTCACCCGCCGTCTCAGCCAGTTCGAGGATACGTTCTATTCGGTCTATTTCATCGTTGCCCTGATCGGCGCGCTGTTTGTGGCCGCCGGTATCGGGGCGTTTCTGGTGCAGATCGTCCAGTCGATCCGCAAGCGCGAGGAATTGCGCGATGTGACCGGCGATCCGTGGAATGGCCGCACGCTGGAATGGTCGACATCATCCCCGCCGCCCTATTACAACTTCGCCTTCTCGCCCCGTGTGCATGAGATCGACGCCTTCGCCCAGATGAAGCGCGAGGGGTTTACGCGACCCACCGATGGGTTTGTGCCGATCCACATGCCACATTCCACGGCAACCGGCGTGGTGCTGGCGGCGATCCTGACGGTGATGGGCTTTGCGCTGATCTGGCATGTGTTCTGGCTGGCCGCTGCCAGCTTTGCCGCGGCGCTGCTTTACGGCATCGGCCACACCTTCAACTACAACCGTGACTACAATATCCCGGCCGACGAGGTGCGCAGCATCGAGGATCAGCGCAGCGCGCAACTGGCACAGGCGGCGGAATGATGACGGATAGCCCTGTGAACGACGCGTCGAAATTCTACGTCCTCGACGAGCCGCACCACGACGCGGATCACGCCCATGAACCCCCGACGATGCTGGGGTTCTGGGTCTATCTGATGAGCGATTGCCTGATCTTCGGCATACTCTTTGCGACCTATGCGGTGCTGGGGCAGAACTATGCCGCCGGGCCGTCGCCCGCCGATCTGTTCGATATCGAGATGATCCTGGTAGCGACCTTCGCGCTGCTGTTCTCGTCGGTGACTTTCGGTTTTGCGGTGCTGCGGATGGATCACGGAGACCAGCGCGGTACGCTCTTTTGGCTGGTGGTCACCGGCCTGTTCGGCGCGGCGTTCCTCTATCTGGAATATCAGGAGTTCAGCCATCTCTGGCATCTGGGCGCCACGCCGATGGCCAGCGCCTTCCTGTCCTCGTTTTTCTTCCTCGTGGGCACCCACGGGCTGCATGTGACCGCCGGATCGATCTGGCTGGTCGTGTTGCTGATCCAACTGTCCCAGCACGGTCTGACCCCGGCCAACACCCGCCGGGTGATGTGTCTGAGCCTGTTTTGGCACTTTCTCGACCTGATCTGGATCGGGGTCTATTCGCTCGTCTATCTCACCGGGGTGCTGTTATGAGCAATCACGTCAAAGACGCGGGTCACGGCTCGTTGCATTCCTATCTTGTCGGTTTTGCCCTGTCGGTGATCCTGACGCTGATCCCGTTCTGGCTGGTACTGGGCGATGTGATCGACAACAAGGTCTGGGCCGTGGTGTTCATCTTCACCCTCGGTGGCGCGCAGATGCTGGTCCATATCCACTACTTCCTGCATGTCTCGTTGAAGGTGGACGAGGGCTGGCAGGTGATGTCGATGGTGCTGACCATCCTGTTGCTGGTGATCGTATTGGCCGGGTCGATCTGGGTGATGTTCAACCTGGACGAAAACATGATGCCCGCCCATGACCGGATCGAGCGCGCGCGCGCGCTGCAATGACGCAGACGGGCAGGCCGGTCTGGCTGACGGTTCTGCTGCTTGGTCTCTGCGCGGTTCTGATCCTCATCTTCATTCTGCTGGGCAACTGGCAGATACGCAGGCTGGCCTGGAAAACGGACCTGATCGAGCAGGTCGAGAGCCGCGCCTATGGCGACCCGGTGCCTGTTCCGGCAGAGTTTGACCCGGATGCGCATAGCTATCTGCGGGTTACGGTCACGGGCCGGTTCGACATGGAAAAGCAGGTTCTGGTCAAGGCTGTCACCGGATTGGGGCCGGGATATTGGGTAATGGTCCCGCTCCTGACCGGACGGGAGGCGATCTGGATCAACCGGGGTTTCGTTCCGGCGGATGAACGGGACTCGGACGGCTGGGTCGCGCCCGCCATACCGGTGACCGGCCTGCTGCGCCCGACCGAACCCGAGGGCACGCTGCTGGAGCGCAACGACGCAGTGGACGGGCGCTGGGTCTCGCGCGATGTTCAGGCGCTGTCGCAGACGGTTGGATTGAGCGTGACCGCGCCGTTTTTCATTGATGCCGACCCCTCGGGCGGGGCGTCGGCATGGCCGCGCGGAGGTCTGACCCAGCTTGGGTTTCGCAACACTCACCTGTCTTACGCGCTGACCTGGTATGCGATGGCGGCGTTGCTGTTTGGGGCGGTGACCTGTCTGGGCCTTGGATGGCTGCGCCGGACCTGATCGCGTCGCCACGCGGGTGACCCGCGTAGCACCTTGCGGAGGAAACTGTTGCCAACCCGGCACTTACGCGCAACCATGCCCCTGAAGCGCCGGATGCGCAGCGGCCCTCTGGGCTTGGCCACGTAACAAGGGACGGATGAATGGTACGCAAGATATACTATGCGGTGGCGCTATTGGGTTTGCCGCTTGTGCTGCTGCTGGGGTGGCTCTGGTCGCCGGCCTATTGGCTTCTGATCCTCGTGATCCCTTATATCATCGTGGGTTTCTACGATCTGACGACCACCCGGCACAACGTGTTGAACAATTACCCGGTTCTGGGCCATTTCCGCTATGCGATGGAATTTGTCAGCCCCGAGATCCGGCAATATTTTGTGGAAACCAACGAAAGCGGGCGGCCCTTCAACCGGATCACCCGCGCGCTGGTCTATTCGCGGGCCAAGGGGCAGGCCGATACGCTGCCCTTCGGCACGCAGTTCGATCTGCAGAAAGTGGGCTATCACAGCACCAACCACTCGCTTGCGCCCAAGGAGGTTGACGCCTCGGAGGAGCGGGTGATGCTGGGTGGGCCGCAATGCGACAAGCCCTATCTGGCCTCACGGCTCAACGTTTCAGCGATGAGCTTTGGCGCGCTCAGCTCCAATGCGATCCGGGCGCTGAATGGCGGTGCCAGGGATGGTGGTTTTGCCCATAACACCGGCGAGGGCGGGCTCAGTCCGTATCATCTGGCCGAGGGCGGCGACATCATCTGGCAGATCGGCACTGGCTATTTCGGCTGTCGCACCAAAGAGGGCGGGTTCGACAAGGACCTGTTTGCCGAAAAAGCAAAGAAGGATGTGGTCAAGGCCATCGAGATCAAGCTGAGCCAAGGCGCCAAACCCTCGCATGGTGGCGTCTTGCCAGCCGCCAAGGTCGATGAAGAGATTGCCAAGATCCGCGGGGTGGAGCCGCATAAGGACGTGATCTCACCCCCGGCCCATTCCGCCTTTGACGGACCGACCGGCTTGATGAATTTCGTCCAGCACCTGCGCGAGATGTCGGGCGGCAAGCCGGTGGGGTTCAAGCTGTGCATTGGCAACCGGTCGGAGTTCATGAGCATTTGCAAGGCGATGCTTGACACCGGTATCCTGCCCGATTTCATCACCGTGGACGGGGCCGAGGGCGGCACCGGTGCGGCCCCCGTGGAATACACCAACCGGCTGGGAGTTCCGCTGAACGAGGCGCTGATCTTCGTCAACAACTGCCTGCGCGGTATCGGGGTGCGCGACAAGATCCGGGTGATCGCCTCGGGCAAGGTGGCGACGGGGTATGATCTGATCGAGAAATTCGCGCTGGGGGCTGATATGTGCAATTGCGCGCGGGCCATGATGTTTGCGGTGGGCTGCATTCAGGCGCTGCATTGCAACACCAACCGCTGCCCCAGCGGGATCGCCACCCAGGACCCGGTGCGCGCCCGTGCCGTCAACGTGACGCAGAAACGGGTCCGTGTGCATCGGTTTCACGACGCCACGCTGGAAAGCTTTCGCGAGTTGCTAGGCGCGATGGGGCGCGAGACGGTTGCAGATCTCAGCCCCTCAGACATCCGCCGCCGCAATGCCAATGAATGCGAAGAAAGCTATGCCGAGCTTTTCACCCATCTGAAAGAGGGTGCGCTGCTGGGCAAGAAAATCCCGCCGGAATTTGCCGCCGATTGGGACCGCGCCTCGGTTGATCGGTTCTGAGCGTCGGCGTCAGGCTCCGGCAGGGGCCGTGTTCGAGATCAGCGCCAGGAACCGGGTGATCTCGGCCTCCTGCATCGACCAGTCGCAGACCAGGCGGCAGCTTAGCAGGGCGTTCTCGTCCGGGCCGTCCAGCTCTTCGCCTTCCATGTGATAGACCGCCCCGGCGTCAATCAGGCGGCGGTGCAGGTGGCGGGGCAAGCGGGCGAAGATCATGTTGGCCTGCGGCTCATACAGGAACACCGCACCCTCCGTGCGCAGCCCTTCGGCCAGATGGGCGCAATTGTCATTGGCCATGCGCGCTGAGCGCAGCCAGAGATCGTCGCGCAGATAGGCCGCCATCTGGGCCGACAGGTAGCGGTGTTTCGACAACAGGTGGCCGCCGCGCTTGCGGCGCAACTCAAATTCCTGCGCCTTGGTCGGATCGAACAGGATCACCGCCTCGACCCCCATCAGCCCGTTCTTGGTGCCGCCAAAGCTGACCACGTCCACGCCCGCTTTCCAGGTCATCTCGGCAGGCGTGCAGCCAAGTGCCACCAGCGCATTGGCAAAGCGCGCACCGTCCAGATGCAAAGGCAGGTCATAACCATGCGCCACCACGCCCAATGCACGGATCTCGTCCAGCGTATATAGCGTGCCGCATTCGCTCACCTGGGTGATCGAGACCGGGCCTCGCTGTGGCCCGTGCACGCCGCGATTTCCTTCGCCCTCAATGGCGGTTCGCAGCGCCTCAGGGCTCATCTTGTCGTCGCCTGCAACCAGCGTCAGCTTGGCCCCGCTGTAGAATTCGGGCGCGTTGCATTCGTCGCGGTGGATGTGTGAGACAGGGGTGCAGAACACGGTGTCCCAGGGATCGGCCAGCGTGGCCAGCGCCAGCGCGTTGGCCGAGGTGCCGTTGATCACCAGATAGACCGCCGCGTCGGGCGCTTCGAACAGGGAGCGGATTCGGTCGCGGACCTCATCCATCATCTCATCGGCACCATAGCCCATCTGGTAACCCTGGTTGGCCTCGGCCAGCGCCTGCAGGACTTCCGCATGGACCGGGCCGGAATTGTCAGAGGCAAAGAACATCAGGTCGGCTCCTCGATAATATGGTCTTCCCATTCGTCTTCGGGGGTCTCGAATTCCGAGACCGTCCAGCCGCGCACCGAGACGCCCGCCTTGTGCACGCTTTCAGCCGTGCCCGAGATCAGCGGGTGCCAGTCGTAAAGCGGCTTGCCCTCCCAGAGCAGGCGATAGGCGCAGGTCTGCGGCATCCAATAGGCGTGGCTGTCCAGATTGTCGGGCCGCAGCACGATGCATTCCGGCACGAACTGATGGCGGATGTCATATTGCGCGCAGCGGCAGCTCTCGTCATCCAGCAGGCGGCAGGCAACGCGGGTCAGGGCGACCTCGCCGCTGTCCTCATCTTCCAGCTTGTTGAGGCAGCATTTGCCGCAGCCATCACACAGCGCCTCCCATTCCTTCTGGGACAGTTTGGCGAGCGGCTTACGCTCCCAGAACCGGGGGGTCAGCCCCTTTCGGTCAATCGGATCGCTCATAGCGCCGCAAGGATGCCGCGCGCCTGCGCGCAATCGCCGTCCATCTGCGCGATCAGGGCGTCGAGCCCGTCGAACTTTAGTTCGGGGCGCAGATAGGCGACCAGCCCGACCGAGAGCGTCGCGCCATAAAGATCACCCGAGAAGTCAAACAGGAAGGTCTCGATATTGGGTTGTTCGCCGTCGAACATGGGCCGCACCCCGACCGAGGCCGCGCCGTGATAGCTGCCCGCATGGGGGCCATCCAGCACATCGACCAGCACCGCATAGACGCCGAATTTCGGCAGATGCAGCCCGTCCATCGACATGTTGGCGGTGGGATAACCCAGCTCGCGCCCGCGCTGCTCGCCACCGATCACCTCGCCCTCGATCCGGTGCCAGTGGCCCAGCATGGCGGCGGCGTCGCGAGGCTGGCCAAGGCTCAGCGCCTCGCGGATCGCGGTCGAGGACACGATTCGGTCGGAATGTTCCATCAGCCGGGCGATGGTGACGCCAAAGCCCATTTCGGCTCCAAAACGCTCAAGGTCGCCGGCATCGCCGCTGCGCCCCTTGCCAAAACAGAAATCAGACCCGACGACCACGTGGCGCAGGCCCAGACCGTCGGCCAGCACGTTGCGCGCGAACTCTTCGGGCGACAGCCCTGCGAGGCCTGCGTTGAAGTTCAGCTCATACAGCCGCTCGACGCCCAGCTTCTCCAGCCGGTGCGCGCGCGAATTGGGGCGCATCAGGCGAAAGGGCGGGGCGGAGGGGGCAAAATACTCGCGTGGATGCGGCTCGAAGGTCAGCACGCCCAGCGGCGCATCGGGGGCTGCGGCGCGGGTCTGGGCGATGACCGCCTGATGGCCCAGATGCACGCCGTCGAAATTGCCGATCGCAACGCTCGCGCCGCGATCTTCTGGGGTGACGAACTGATGATCCCGAATGATCTGCATAACCCGCATCCGTACAAGCAGAGCGGGGCCGGTTCAAGCGTGGTTTGGCGGCGCAACGCGCGCCCGGCTAACGTCATGCAAACCGTGACTGGTGCAGGGTGGCGGCGATCGATCCTTCACCTGCGCTCCTTGGGGCCTGCGTGTCGTAACAGACGTGGAACCGGACCCTGTGGCAGGGGTCTCGACCGACCGGTTGGCCGAGCGGGGGTGACGCCCCGTTTCCGATCTCCGCACCCGGTGGCGCCACCGATCATATCCCAAACATGATGCCCTGACGGGTTCCACCGCCCTGGCCAAGCCAGCGGCGGGCAAGGGCGATTCTGCGGGCGGACGAACAGCCTCGCCGCAGATCATCGCCCCTTTCAGGCCTGCGGTGAGAAGAGTTCGGGTCGGTCCTCGGCCAGTTGCGCGATCCGGGGCATGAGCTGGCCCAGGTGGTGGCGCATCCGGTCCTGCGCGGTGTGCGGATCGCGGTCACGGATCGCCTCGAAGATGGCGCGGTGTTCGTTCAGTGTCTCGGCCATCCGGCCCGGTGAGGGCAGCAGCAATATCCGCGCGCGGGTCACCTGCAGCGAGACTTTTTGCGCCACATCCGTCAGTCGGGCAAAGCCGGTGAAGGTCATGAGCAGGGCGTGAAACGTTTCATCCGTCTCGTAGAAGCCCCGGAAATCGCCATCCTCGGCCAGCAGCGCCTGCAGGCGCAGGGTCCGGTTGAGCTGTTGCAACTGCTCTTCGGTACGGTCCCGCGCCACATTGCCCACTGCCGCCAGTTCCAGCGCTTCGCGCAAGAACGCGCCTTCGCGAATTTCCGGCATCGAGAAATAAGCCACGCGCGTGGCCGATTGCGGGATCACCTCGACCAACCCGTCCTCTGACAACCGCGCGATGGCGTCAGAGACCGGTGCGCGCGACACACCCAGGCGCGCGCAGATTGCTGGCTTGCGCAGCACTGCGCCGGGCGGAAACTCAAGCGTCAGGATCGCCTGCTTCAGCGCCCGGTACACCTGTTGAGACAGCGGCCCATCCTGCGCGCCGACGGGGCTGAGTCGGGTCATGTCGATGTCTGGGGTCAGGGTCATGGGGCCTCATGTGTTAGCTAACATGTTAGTTGACAGTTTTTGCCCGTCAAGCTAGCAAACTCCCACCACCCGCAATGAAAGGACCCGCCATGAGCGGCCCGGCCCGTGATACGATTCGGCTGCATCCGAAGGACAATGTGGTGATCGCCCTGCGTGATCTGCCTGATGGAACAGGGGTTGAGGGCGCGGTACTGCCCGCGCCGGTGAGTCGCGGGCACAAGATCGCGGTGGCCGCGATCCGGGCAGGGCAGGTGGTGCGGCGTTACGGGCAGATCATCGGAGCGGCGAAACTCGATATCGCACCCGGCGACCACGTGCATGTGCACAATCTTGGCATGGGTACGCATCAGCAGGACTATGCCTTTGCCAGCCAGAACGATCCGCTGCCGGCGATCGACGGGGCGCGGGTCTTTCAGGGCTATCACCGCGCCGATGGCAAGGTCGGCACGCGCAACTATATCGGCATCCTGACCACGGTGAATTGTTCGGGTTCGGTGGCGCGCTTCATTGCCGAGGCGGCCGAGAAATCCGGCCTGCTGGATGCCTTTCCCAATGTGGATGGGATCGTGCCCATCGTGCATGGTACCGGCTGTGGCATGTCGATGCGCAACGAGGGGTACGCATCGCTTTTCCGCACGTTGTCGGGTTATGCGCAGCACCCCAATTTCGCGGGAATCCTGCTGATCGGGCTGGGTTGCGAAGTGATGCAACTCTCTGATCTGGTGGGCGGTCGCCCGATCCGGGCCGATGGCGCGCTGCGCTACATGACGATCCAGTCCGAGGGCGGAACGCGCAAGACCATCACGCGCGGGCTGGAGGAACTGCGCGGTATCGCCGCCCAAGCCAATCAGGCCATGCGTGCCCCCGCGCCGGTGTCAGAACTGACGGTCGGCCTGCAATGCGGTGGATCGGACGGCTATTCCGGGATCACCGCGAACCCGGCGCTGGGTCATGCCTCGGACCTGCTGGTGCGCCATGGCGGCACGACGATCCTGTCGGAAACCTCGGAGATTTACGGTGCCGAACACCTGCTGACCCGGCGCGCCGAATCCAGAGCCATCGGCGAAGCGCTGATCGACCGCATCCGCTGGTGGGAGGACTATACCGAACGCAATGGCGGCGAGATGGACAACAATCCCAGCCCCGGCAACAAGCGCGGCGGGCTGACCACCATTCTGGAAAAATCGCTGGGCGCCGTGGCCAAGGGTGGCACCGCGCCGCTGCGCGGGGTCTACAAATTCGGCGAGATCGTGGATCGCAAGGGGTTCGTCTTCATGGACAGCCCCGGCTTTGATCCCTGTTCGGTGACCGGGCAGATCGCCTCGGGGTCCAACCTGATCGTGTTCACCACCGGGCGCGGCTCGGTCTCGGGCTACCAGCCGACGCCTTGCATCAAGCTGGCGACCAATTCCGAGATGTATGCAAGGATGGCCGAGGATATGGACCTCAATTGCGGCGATATCGTCAGCGACGGGGTCAGCATCGAAGACAAGGGCAGGGCGCTTTTCGAGTTGCTGATCCGGGTGGCGTCGAGTGAGCATACAAAGAGCGAAGAATTGGGGTTCGGGGGCGTCGAATTTGTGCCCTGGCAAATCGGAGCGGTGATGTGATGGGACGACTTTCAGGAAAACGGGCGCTGGTGACGGCAGCGGGGCAGGGCATTGGCCGAGTATCGGCCGAAATATTCGCCGCCGAAGGGGGCGAAGTGCTGGCCTGCGACATCAACGAGGCAACGCTGGCAGAGTTGGAACCCCTCGACGGGATCACCCCGTTCCGGCTCGATGTGACCGACGCGGACGCGGTGCGCGATGCGGTGGCGCGGATCGGGCCGGTTGATATCCTGTTCAACTGCGCGGGATTTGTGGCGGCGGGGACGATCCTTGACTGCGACGAGGATGACTGGGCGTTCAGCAATGACCTGAACGTCACCGCCATGTACCGGCTGTGCCGGCTGGTGCTGCCGGGGATGCTGGAGCGCGGGGCCGGGTCGATCGTCAACATGTCCTCGGTCCTGTCCTCGATCACGTCGGCGCCCAACCGGTTTGCCTATGGCACGACCAAGGCGGCCGTAATCGGGCTGACCAAGTCAATCGCTGCCGATTTCGTGACACAGGGCATTCGTTGCAATGCGATCTGCCCGGGCACGGTCGATACGCCCAGCCTGCATGACCGGCTGCGCGCCACTGGCGACTACGACAAGGCGATGGACGCGTTTGTGGCCCGTCAGCCGATGGGACGGCTGGGCACCGCCGAAGAAATCGCCAAGCTCGCGCTTTATCTGGCGAGCGACGACAGCGCCTATACCACCGGACAGGCTTTCGCCATCGATGGCGGCTGGAGCATCTGACATTTTGAGAAGGGATCACCGATGAAACTACTGCGCTATGGCCCGGTCGGGTCGGAACGGCCCGGTCTTCTGGACGGCGATGGCAATATCCGCGACCTCTCGGGGCAGATTGCGGATGTGAGCGGGGATGCGCTGGGCGATGCGGCGCTCGAGCGGATCCGGGCGCTGGACCCGGCCTCACTGCCGCTGGTTGAGGGTAATCCGCGCTTCGGTGCCTGCGTCGGGCAGGTGGGCAAGTTCATTGCCATCGGCCTCAACTATGCCGATCACGCCGCCGAGGCGGGGATGGAACTGCCACCCGAGCCGATCGTTTTCTTCAAGGCGACCTCGTCGATCTGCGGCCCCAATGATCCGATCGAAATCCCGCGCGGGTCGGTCAAGACCGATTGGGAGGTCGAACTGGGCGTGGTGATCGGCAAACACGCCAAATATATCAGCGAGGACGAGGCGCTGGATCATGTGGCGGGCTATTGCACCATCAATGACGTCAGCGAACGGGAATTCCAGATCGAGCGTGCCGGGCAGTGGGTCAAAGGCAAATCCGCCGACACTTTCGGCCCGATCGGCCCCTGGCTGGTCACCCGCGATCAGGTGCCCGACCCGCAGGACCTGCCGATGTATCTGGAGGTGAACGGCACCCGCTATCAGGACGGCTCGACCCGGACCATGCATTTCGGCGTGCGCAAGGTGGTGTCCTACCTGTCGCATTTCATGAGCCTGCATCCCGGCGACGTGATCGCCACCGGCACCCCGCCGGGCGTTGGTATGGGTCTGAAACCGCCAGTCTATCACACGCCCGGTGACCGGGTGGAACTGGGTATCGGCGGGCTGGGCGTGCAGGTCCATGATGTGGTGGCCGGATAGCGCCATTTTCCGGCGTTTCATCGCCGGGGCGCACATGTGCCGCTGGTTTGCCTGTTGCGAAGCCGCTATCGTGTGAAAAACACCAGAGCAGGCGAGAGCGGTATGATTGACAGGCGTTTCTTTTTGTCCGGGCTGGGCGCCCTGGCGCTGGCCGGGTGCGACACTCCGGCGGCCAGCCCCACCCGGCCACAGCGGATGCGGGCGGTGCCCAATGCGGGCTATGACGCCTGGGTGGCGAATTTCCGGGCGCGCGCGCCTGCCCGTGGCATCTCTCAACCAACGCTGGAGCGCGCCTTTCAGGGCGCTGGCTATCTGCCCGGCGTGATCGAACGCGACCGCAACCAGACAGAATTCAAGCGCTCGCTCGAGGATTATCTGGCAATCGCCGCCTCGGATGAGCGGGTGAGCACCGGCAAGCAGAAACTGCGCAGCCATCAGGCGGTGCTGACCCGTATCCAGCAGCAATATGGCGTCGAGCCGGAATATGTCACCGCGATCTGGGGGCTGGAAAGCCGCTATGGCGCGCGCCGTGGCGATGTTCCGGTGGTCTCGGCGCTGTCAACGCTGGCCTATGACGGGCGGCGCGGGCAATTCTTTGAAAGCCAGCTGGTGGCCGCGCTCAAGATTCTGCAGAACGGCGACACCACGCCCGACAAGATGACCGGCAGCTGGGCCGGGGCGATGGGGCATACGCAGTTTATCCCGACCTCTTATCTGGCCTATGCGGTGGATTTCACTGGCGACGGGCGGCGTGACATATGGGATGACGACCCCACCGATGCGCTGGCCTCGGCGGCGGCTTATCTGCGGCGCTCGGGCTGGACCCCGGGCCAGCCCTGGGGTGTCGAGGTGCAATTGCCGCCGGGGTTCAATACCGGGCTGACCGGGCGCGGCAGCAAACGCCGCCCCGGCGACTGGGCGGCGCTGGGCGTGCGCGACGTGACCGGGCGCGCGGTGCCGGATTACGGCGCTGCCTCGGTGATCCTGCCGGCGGGGGCGAGCGGCCCGGCTTTCATGATTTTCAACAACTTCACGGTGATCACCCGCTACAACAACTCCACCAGCTATGTGATCGGGATCGGCCATCTGGCCGACCGGATCAAGGGCGGGCCGCCGATCCGGGGCAGTTTCCCGCCTGACGCGCAGGGCATGACGCTGAAGGACCGCAAAGAGCTGCAGACCCGCCTGACCGCCGCCGGGTTCGACACGCAGGGCGCCGATGGGGTGATCGGGTCGAACACCACCTCTGCCATCTCCGCCTATCAGCGCGCCAAAGGGCTGCCGGTGACCGGGCAGCCGACGCAGCAATTGTTGCAACGGCTTCGGCGCGGATAGGGCAGAACGGGCGCAGCACGGTTTCTTCGAGCAGGATCAATTCATGAAGAACGTCATTTTCGATTTCGGCAATGTGCTCATCCGGTGGCGTCCCTATGCCGCGCTGAACGGGTATTTTTCCACCGAAGCCGAGATGCTGACCTGTTTCGAGCAGATCGATTTTTTTGGCTGGAATGCCGAACAGGATCGCGGCCGCAGTTGGGAGGACGGGTTGGCCATTGCCGCGCGCGATTATCCCGAACATGCCCATATCTTCCACGCCTATTCCAACGGGTTGGACGCCGCTCATGGTGAACGGGTGCCGGGGATGTCGGACCTCGTCGAAGCCCTGCATCGGCGCGGCGTGGGTCTGTTCGGGCTGACCAATGCGGCCGAGGCCTCGTTCCAGGCGGTGAAAAGGACCGCGCCGGAAATCGGGTATATGCGCGATGTCGTGGTGTCGTCGCGCGAGGGGCTGATCAAGCCGAGCCCAGAGATATTCGAGATGTGCCTGAGCCGGAACGGGATTCAGGCCTCTGATGCACTCTTTGTCGATGACAGCGCCGGGAATTGCCGGGGCGCCGAGGCGATGGGCATCCGGGCACATCTGTTCACGGATGCCGCCACGTTGCAGGCGGACCTGCGCGCGTTGGGTCTGCTCTGAGCGGGGGGCAGGCTCAGGCCGCCAGCCCCTTGTTCCCGAGGTCGAGGAATTTCTGGCGGCGGTCCTTGATCAGCGCGTCACGGTCCTTGCCGGTCAAATCCTTCAGCATGTCACCGATGGCGCGGCCAACGCCTTCGATTGTGGCCGTCCTGTCGCGATGGGCACCACCATGAGGTTCGGATATGATCCGGTCTGCCACGCCCAGCTTGTGCAGGTCCTGCGCGGTCAGGCGCAGCGCCTCGGCCGCCTCGCGCATCTTTTCGGCATCCTTCCAGAGGATCGAGGCGCAGCCCTCGGGTGAGATCACCGAATAGACGGAATGTTCCAGCATTGCCACGCGGTTGGCGGTGGCAAAGGCCACGGCCCCGCCCGATCCACCCTCGCCAATAATGACCGAGACCAGCGGTACGCCGATGCGCAGGCACATCTCGGTCGATCGCGCGATCGCCTCGGACTGGCCGCGTTCCTCGGCGCCTTTGCCGGGATAGGCGCCGGGCGTGTCGACCAGCGTGATCACCGGCAGGCCAAAGCGGCCCGCCATGTCCATCAGGCGGATCGCCTTGCGATAGCCTTCGGGGCGCGCCATGCCGAAATTGCGCTCGATCCGGGATTTGGTGTCGCTGCCTTTTTCATGGCCGATCACCATCACCGGCTGGTCGTTGAACCGCGCCAGCCCGCCCATGACCGAATGGTCATCGGCAAAGTTCCGGTCGCCCGCCAGCGGGGTGTATTCGCTGAACAGTGTCTGGATATAATCCTTGCAGTGGGGCCGGTCGGGGTGGCGCGCCACCTGGCATTTCCGCCAGGGCGTCAGGTCCTTGTAGAGATCACTCAGCATCACTGCCGCCTTGGCGTCCAGCGCCGCTGCCTCGTCGGCGATATCCATCTCTTCGTTGGCACGGGCCAGCGCGCGCAGTTCTTCTGCCTTGCCTTCGATTTCGGCCAGCGGTTTTTCGAAATCCAGATACTGGGTCATGACGCCTCTTTTGCGCGGTGTTTGCCGATATATGGCCCGAGGGCGGACGGGATGCAACTCAGCAAGATTTGTGACATGTCGTCGTGGCATGTGGAAGGGGCAAGGACAAGGGAGCGATACGCGACATGACCAACAGCTACGAGGACCGGGTTCTGCGCGTTCTGGACCATATCCATGACAACCCCGCCGGGGACCTGTCGCTGGACGCGCTGGCCGATGTCGCGGCGATGTCGCGGTTTCACTGGCACCGGGTGTTCCGGGCCATGACCGGCGAGACCTGCGCCCAGGCGGTGCGGCGCATACGCTTGCACCGCGCGGCAGGATGGCTGTTGCAGAGCGACAGATCGCCCGAGCAGATTGCAGCGGATGTCGGATATCCCAATCCCAGATCCTTCGCGCGGGCCTTTTCCGAGGCCTATGGCGTCAGTCCCGCAGCCTATCGCAGGACCGGCCACCCGACGCCCGCCCATCCACAGTTCAGAACCGGAGAGTATCCCATGCATCCCGTGACCACCCGTACCGAACCCGCCCGCCGGATGATCGGCCTTGCCCATAAGGGCGCCTATATGGAGATCGGCAAGAGCTTTGAAAGCTTCGCCGCGATGTGTGAGGCGCGCCAGCTTTGGCCGAATGTCGGTGCCGGGCTGGCCATCTACCTGGACAATCCCGACGCTGTGCCCGAGGCGGATTTGCGCAGCTTTGCCGGGGCCGAATACCGGGGCCCGGACGTGCCCGATGGCATGGAGGAGCGGCATATCCCCGGCGGCAAGACCGCCGTTCTGACCTATAAGGGGCCATATTCCGGCATCCATGCGGCCTATCACTCGCTGTTCGGGAACTGGCTGCCGTCCTCGGGCGAGGAACCCGCGGACCGGCCCTGTTACGAGATTTATCTCAACAACCCGCGCGACACCGCGCCCGAAGCGTTGCTGACCGAAATCTGCCTGCCGCTGAAATAGCTCAGCCGGGCCAGAGCACCGGGTAGAGCGAGGCGACCAGCAGTGCCGCCATCACCCCGTTGAATATGCGCAGCTGGCGCGGGTATCTCAGGATTCGCGCCAGTTGCTGACCAAGTACGGTCCAGGAACTGATGCAGGGCAGGTTGATTGCCCCAAAGATCGCGGCGACCAGCAGGATCGCGGGGATCGAACGGTCCGGCGCGTAGATGCTGATCGCGGTCAGCGCCATCGCCCAGGCCTTGGGGTTGACCCACTGAAACGCGACGGCCTGCAGAAAGCGCATGGGGGTGCCTGCCTCGGTCTGGCGGTCAACGGGTGCCGCGGTGGCGATCTTCCACGCGAGATAAAGCAGATAGACTACCGAGCAGGTCTTGAGGATCGCGTAGCTGAGCGGAAACATGTCGAACAGGCCCAGCAGCCCGGCACCGACCAGCGCGATCATCAGCGCAAATCCGATACCCACCCCCAGCATATGCGGAATGGTGCGGCGAAAGCCGAAATTGGCCCCGGACGCCATCAGCATCAGGTTGTTGGGCCCCGGCGTTATCGACGAGACGAAGGCAAATCCGACAAAGGCGAGCAACAGGTCATAATTCATGCCAGCAAGCATCGCGCCATTTGCCCGAATTGAAATTGCGAAAATTTGGTTTGATGCCCTATATTTGCAACTTATGACGAAACTGGATCACACAAACCGCACGATATTACGGGAATTGCAGCGGGATGGACGAATCTCGAACCTGGAACTGGCCGATCGCGCCGGTCTCAGCCCCTCGGCTTGTCTGCGTCGGGTGCAGGATCTGGAACGGCGCGGGATCATCAAGGGATATCGCGCGGTGCTGGACCCGGTGGCGCTGGGCCATGGATTCGTCGCCTATATCGGTGTCGGTCTGGGAGAGCACACCAAGGCGGCGCAGGAAGGATTCGAACGCGCCATCGCCAGCGCGCCGGAGGTGGTGGAATGCCACAACATCACCGGGACCATCGAATACCTGCTGCGTGTCGAATGCGCCGATCTGCCCAGCTACAAGAGCTTTCATACCGATGTGCTGGGCACCCTGCCGCATGTGACCGCGATCACCTCGTATGTGGTGATGGGCTCGCCCAAGGATGAACGGGCGTAAGGGGAAAAGTTGACCAGCCGAGACTTGCCGGGGCCGATCTTCCTGCCTAGGCTCGCCGCAATTCTGTCGTGAAGCCGGCGCAGACCGGGCGGCATTGTCCAGCAGGGAGAAAGATATGACGTTCTTAACACGGGCGAGCGCCGCTTTGGCATGCGTTCTTGTGGCCTCTGCCGCAGGGGCCGCACCCAAGAAACTGCAACCCGCAAACCCGCAGCCGTCGGGGCTTAAATCCGGCCTGACGGTGGCCTATGCCTGGGCTGGGGATCTGCCCGCCAAGATCGACTTTCTGGCGCAAGCCAAGGACCTGCTGAAAGAGGGTACCAAATCCGGTAAACCTCTGCGCGGGCTGGATTATCGTGATACCGATGAAGGCGATCCGGTGCTGACCTTCGACCAGACCTACAACGTGGCCGCTGCCATCCGGGGCTATATCCGCTTTGACGAACCCGGAACCTACGAGGTCGAGACCTGGTCCAATGACGGGCTCGAGGCGTTTGTCGGTGGCCAGAAAGTGGGGATCGTCACCGGCCGTCAGACCTGCTCGCCGAACCAGCGCACCACCGTCGAAGTGCCGCAGGCGGGCTGGTATGATCTGAACATGGTCTATTTTCAGAAATGGGCGACCTCCTGCCTGATGATGAAATGGGGCAAGGAAGGCGACGAAGATCTGAAATGGGTTCCCAATGATGTGTTTGGGTACAAGTAGCGGCCTGCAGGGCCGGACGTTCAAAGGGGCACCGTGCGGGTGCCCCTTCTTGTTTGATCAACCGTTTGCCGCAATCAACTCGGATTGGGCCACGATCACCTCGGCCTGTTTGATCGAGGCGATATCGACCAAACGGCCTTTGTAGACGGTGGCGCCTTCGCCATTGGCCTTGGCCTGTTCCATTGCGGCCAGAATCTCGCGCGCTTCGGTCACGGCCTCGTCCGAGGGGGTGAAGACCTGATTGGCCAGCGCGATCTGCTTGGGGTGGATCGCCCATTTGCCGACCATGCCCAAGGTGGCGGAACGTTTCGCCTGCGCGATATAGCCCTCATCATCCGAGAAGTCACCAAACGGGCCATCGACCGGCAGCACGCCATGGGTGCGGCATGCGGCGACGATGGCGGCCTGCGCCCAGTGCCAGGGGTCGGACCAGTGCTTTTCGCCCTCGCGCAGCATGTAGTAGTTTTCCTGGGTGCCGCCGATGCCGGTGGTCTGCATCCCCATCGAGGCGGCAAAATCGGCAGCCCCGAGGCTCATCGCCTGAAGGCGCGGGGACGAGGCGGCGATGGCCTCGACATGGGCGATCCCGGCCGAGGATTCGATGATCACCTCGAAGCTGACCGGCTTGCTGCGGCCCTTGGCGCGTTCGATGGCGGTCACGAGGGCATCCACCGCATAGACATCCTCGGCGCAGCCCACTTTGGGGATCATGATCTGGTCGAGCCGGTCGCCCGCCTGTTCCAGCAGGTCGACCACGTCGCGGTACCAGTAAGGCGTGTCGAGCCCGTTGATGCGGACGGACATGTATTTGTTGCCCCAGTCCACGGTATTCAGCGCCTCGATCACATTGGCGCGGGCGGTGTCCTTGTCGCTGGGCGCCACCGAATCCTCAAGGTCGAGGTTGATGACGTCTGCGGCCGACGCGGCCATCTTGGGGAACAGTTTGGTGTTCGAGCCGGGGCCGAATAACTGGCAGCGGTTGGGGCGTGCCGGGGCGGCGGGTTGAATGCGAAAGCTCATGGATCGCCTCGTATAGTAAGGAAATTGCGATTTTCTCAGCTTGGGGGATATTAAATTGCGAGGATGCCTGCAAGCGCTATTGTGCGAGCGCAGCATTGGCGGTGCAGCATCTTTGGTGAATGGCCGTGATAGCCGCAGAGATGACCGAAGCGGGGGAAGTCCTTGGGAAAATCTCCGACAGTTTTATGTGTTTGCAGAATTATCTTGCGTCAATCAGTGGGAATTCAGGCGCAAAAACGAAACGCTTGCGGCCCCGTGCCCGTACTCTGCGCCAGAATCAGAGGAGTGAACCGCAATGATCGAGACGCCGTATCTTTTGTTCCTCGGGGATGCGCCCGACCAGCTGGCCGCGAAGGTGGCCATCGGCATCCGTGACTGGCGGCCCGAGAACGCCGTTGGCCAGATCCGCCTGCCCGGTTGCGGCGCCGATCTGGGGCTGACCGACCTGACGCTGGCCGAGGCCAAAGAGGCGGGGGCCAAGACGCTGGTCATTGGCGTCGCCAATCGCGGCGGCTTCATCAGCGACGCCTGGAAAGAGGTTCTGATCGCGGCGCTTGAAATGGGTTATGATCTGGCCTCTGGCCTGCACAACCTGCTGCGGGATGAGGGCGATCTGGTTGCCGCCGCGCAGACCCATGGCGGAACGCTGCATGACGTGCGCGTGCCGACGGTTGGCTATCCCATCGCCAATGGCAGGAAGCGGTCCGGCAAGCGCTGTCTGGCCGTGGGTACCGATTGTTCGGCGGGCAAGATGTATACGGCCATGTCGATGGATGCCGAGATGCGCAAGCGTGGTCAGAAATCCACCTTCCGTGCCACCGGCCAGACCGGCATTCTGATCACCGGGCAGGGTGTGCCTCTGGACGCGGTGATCGCGGATTTCATGGCTGGTGCCGTCGAGTATCTGACCCCCGAGAATGACGCAGATCACTGGGATCATATCGAGGGGCAGGGCTCGCTGTTCCACGTCTCTTACTCCGGCGTGACCATGGCGCTGGTGCATGGCGGTCAGCCCGATGCGCTGATCCTGTGCCATGAACCCACCCGCACCCATATGCGCGGGTTGCCCGAGTATTCCCTGCCAAGCCTCGCGCAGCTACGCGACACGGCGCTGCCGCTGGCGCGGGTGGCCAACCCGGCCTGTCAGGTGGCGGGTGTCTCGATCAACACCCAGCATATGGGCGAGGATGAGGCCCGCGCCTATATCGCTGAGGTGGAAACAGAGATGGGCATCCCCGCCACCGATCCCTACCGCTTTGGGGCGGGCAAGCTGGTGGATGCGCTGGCCGAGCTGTGATTTAAGCTCTCTGTCGGGGGAGGGGCTCTCTCCCGGCGTTATTCTGATTGACCAAGAAAGGGTGGGCGCGTGCAGATAGAGGTCTCTCGCGATGTGTTCCGGCTGGCGCAGGCTTTCACGATCTCGCGCGGGTCCCGGACCGAGGCGAAGGTGCTGACGGTGCGGATCAGCGACGGGGCGCAGCAGGGCTGGGGCGAATGCGTGCCCTATGCGCGCTATGACGAGACGCTGGACTCGGTCGAGGCCGAGATTGCCGGTCTGCCCGAGACATTCACCCGCCACAGCCTGATGGATTTGCTGCCCGCCGGTGCCGCCCGCAACGCGGTGGATTGCGCGCTGTGGGATCTGGAGGCCAAACGCGCGGGCAAGCGGGTGTGGGAACTGGCCGGTCTGCCCGCACCGGGCCCCGAGATCACCGCCTATACCCTGTCGCTGGACACGCCCGAGATGATGCGCGAACAGGCTGCCAAGAACGCCCATCGGCCTTTGCTCAAAATCAAGCTTGGCACAGCCGATGACATGCCACGCCTTGAGGCGGTGCGCGCAGGTGCCCCGCGGGCCAAGATCATCATCGACGCCAATGAGGGCTGGTCGGCCGAGGTTTATGCCGATCTGGCCCCGCATCTGGTCCGCCTTGGCGTGGCGCTGGTGGAACAACCCTTGCCCGCCGGTGAGGATGACGCGCTGCTGGGTATGGAGCGCCCGGTGCCGGTCTGCGCCGATGAAAGCTGCCATGATCGCACCAGCCTGCCCAAGCTGAAAGGCAAATATGACGTCGCCAACATCAAGCTCGACAAGACCGGGGGGCTGACCGAGGCGCTGAAACTGCGCGCCGCCGCGCTGGCGGGGGGCTATGACGTGATGGTTGGCTGCATGGTCGGCTCGTCGCTGGCCATGGCACCCGCGATCCTGTTGGCGCAAGGTGCGCTGGTAACGGACCTTGACGGGCCGCTGCTTCTGTCCGAAGACCGCGAGACACCGCTGATTTTTGACGATGCCGGAGTACACCCGCCCAAAGCGGCGCTCTGGGGCTGAGGAGAGTGACGATGACCCGAACCGTATACGTAAATGGCGACTACCTGCCCGAGGATGAGGCCAAGATATCGGTCTTTGATCGCGGTTTCCTGATGGCCGACGCGGTTTATGAAGTGACCAGCGTGTTGGACGGCAAGCTTATTGATTTCGACGGCCATGCGGTACGGCTGGAACGCTCGCTGCGCGAGCTGGACATGGCCGCGCCGTGTTCAAAGGATGAGCTGCTTGAAATCCACCGCAAGCTGGTTGCGGAAAACGGGATCGTCGAAGGGTTGGTCTATCTGCAGGTCACGCGCGGCTCGGATGGCGACCGGGATTTCCTGTTCCCGGCCCCGGAGACCAAGCCGGGTATCGTGCTGTTCACCCAGAACAAACCGAACCTCGCCGACAGCCCCGCGTCCAAGAAAGGTGCCAAGATCATTTCGATCGAGGATATCCGCTGGGGCCGCCGCGACATCAAGACCACGCAGTTGCTTTACCCGTCGATGGGCAAGATGATGGCCAAGAAGGCCGGATGCGACGATGCCTGGATGGTCGAGGATGGCTATGTGACCGAGGGCACCAGCAACAATGCCTATTTCATCAAGAACGGCACCATCGTGACCCGCCCGCTGAGCACGGACATCCTGCACGGCATCACCCGCAAGGCGGTGCTGCGGCTTGCGGAAGAGGCGCAGATGAAGATCGAGGAACGGCTGTTCACCGTGGACGAAGCGAAAGAGGCGGACGAGGCTTTTACCACTTCGGCCAGTGCCTTTGTGATGCCGGTGGTCGAGATCGACGGTGTGCAGCTTGGCGACGGTACGCCCGGCCCGATCGCCAAGCGCCTGCGCGAGATCTATCTGGACGAAAGTCGCAAGACGGCTGTTTGACTGGCTGGCCGGGGGCCTCCCCGGCCACATCCTCAGAAGACCAGATTCAACATCAGCAGCGACACGATCCAGAACAGGACGGTCATGATGCCGCCGCTCTTGACGAAATCCATCACCTTGTAGCCAGCCGGTCCCATGATCAGCGCGTTGACCTGATGTGTCGGGATGATGAAAGAGTTCGAGGTCGAAATCGCCACGGTCAGGGCAAACACCGCCGGGTTCGCCCCTGCCGCCACAGCGATAGAGACCGCCAGCGGCACCAGCAGGACTGTTGCGCCGACATTCGACATCACCAGCGAGAACACCGTCGCCAGCAGCGCGACACCCGCCTGCAGCGCCCAGATTGGCCATCCATCCAGCACCAGCAGAATTTGCTGCGCGATCCAGGCGGCGGTGCCGGTGTTCTGCACCGCATGGCCCAGCGGGATCAGGCTGGCCAGCAGAAAGACCGTGTTCCAGCCCACAGCGCGATAGGCCTCGTCGATGCTCAGCACCCGGCTCAGCATCATGCCCACCGCGCCTACCAGCAGGCAGAGCGACAGGCGCACATCGGTGAACAGGATCAGCGAAAGTGAAATCGCGAAGAAAAACAGCGCCCAGCCGACCTTGTGGGGGCGCAGCTCGTCCTGCGGGAAATCGGCGGTCACCACGACGAAATCAGGATCGCGTTTAAGCCGCATCAGGTTATCCCAGCGGGTATGGCCGACCAGCATGTCGCCGGCCTGAAACGGCACTAGACCGATTTGCGTCGGGGTGTGATCTTCGGTCTTGACGTGGCTCAACGTGTCTTCGCCACGATGGATTGCCAGCAGGCTCAGCCCATAGGTCTTGCGCAGCAACAGGTCGCGGGGGCTTTTGCCGATCAGCTTGGAATCGGGCGGGATGACCAGTTCGGCAACGCCCGCATTGGTCGAGGCAAACTCCTCGGAAAAGATATCCAGTTCGGGCCGGACAGTCAGGCCGAAACGCTCGGCGAAACGCCGCACATCCCCACCCTGGCCGATCACTGCCAGACGACAGGGGGCGGCGATCTCGGCGGTGAGAATCTGCACCATCGAGGATTTCCCGCGATAGAAGGTCGAGATGATGTAGATGCTGTTCTCATTGTTGATATCGGCAAGAATCTGGCCAACCAGCGGGCTGTCTTCGGGCACTTCGACCTCGAACACGCTGGCATCCAACCCATAGACCCGCTGCAGATATTCCGAGGTGCCCTGTGCCGAGGCCACGTCGCTGTCTTCGGCCCCGCCGGGCAGGACCCAGCGGCCCAGCAGCAGGAAATAGAGGATGCCGGTCAGGATCAGCACCGCCCCGATCGGGGTGACCGAGAACAGGCCAAAAGGTTCCATCTTCTGGCCTTCGGGCAGGCTGGCATTGGCGCTCTGGATCAGGTCGTTCAGCAGGATCAGCGGCGAAGACCCCACCATCGTCATGGTGCCGCCCAGAATGGCGCAGAAGCCCATCGGCATCAGCAACCGGCTAAGCGGGATGCCCGAGCGGACCGAGATCCGGCTGACCACCGGCAGGAACAGCGCAGCCGCCCCCACATTCTGCAGAAAGCTGGAAATGAACCCGACGGTGCCGGAAACGATGGGCAGGATGCGCGCCTCTGTCGTGCCGCCGAGTTTGAGGATCTTGGCGGCCACCTTGTTCATGATCCCGGTCCGATCCAGCCCGGCACCCACGATCATCACCGCGATGATCGAGATCACCGCGTTCGAGGCAAAGCCATCGAACAGATGCGCCGGGTCGGCCAGATTGTCGAGCCCGGGCAGGTAGCTGAAGATGCCCAGCAGCACCAGCACAAGGATCGCGGCGAGGTCGATGCGGATGATCTCAGAGACAAACAGAAAGACCGTGAATGCAAGCATCGCCGCAACGACGCCCATCTCAAACGTGAATGCAAGTGGTTCCAAATCTATGCTCTCCGCGGCGCGAGGGATGGTCTGTGCGATGGGCGCGGGCAATCTGTCCCGCGCGGCGGAGCGTCATCGGAGGCGGTGGCTACGATCGCCTGCGTCGGACCGGGTGCGGCCTTGCGGTCTTGTAATTTGCGCGTCTGGCATTGCTGTCCCCTGGACTTTCCATTTGTGCACAAAAAACCGGCAGTTGGAAAGAAAAACACCTGCTGGGTCGGAATCGGCGGCGGGGTGCGACCGGGTCAATAACTGGAGCCTGATCGTCAGATGGGCAAACTTTTGGGTCGGATAAGTTATTGAGCGCCCAAAATCGCCATTCGGGCGAGGCGAAGCGGATGGCAGGTCTGAGCCCAGAGTCACGGATGCTGCGCATTGCACAAATGTCGGCTATGCAATCTGAGCGGCGATTGCAGTGATCTCAATTAGTGTAATGTCATCGCCTAAATCAGCGCCAACACATGCTCGTTGTGGCCAGTTTTCTTCCGGCCCGATCCAGTTGCACCAGACGTCGTCCATGTCACTTTTCATCGACATATCGCTTAGGAATATCGTTACCTGAAGCAGCGCGTTTTTTCCGCTTCCAACCTCGGCCAACTTAGCATCGAGAAACCTAAGACAGTTACGCGTTTGAGCCTCGATCCCATCTGCTGCGTCGGGATCATAGGCGACGATGAATGCCATGCCGCCGTAAGCGACCACATCGCTGCGCCCACGTGCACTGCTGCGAACTCTTGCTATTTCCATGCCGTTCGACCACCCATTTCTGGTTTGATTACAACTCATAGCAGACATTCATGGGCAAGGAATGGATGTCCGTTTGGCCCGCACTCTACCCTTTGGCCTCTACGGCGCGGATTTTTGTGATCGGTCAACCGCGACCATTGAGACAGGCTAGGGGGCACGTCTAAGAGAGCGCTCCCGCATCCGGGTCAGATGCTATTTCTTGTCCAACACGTTTTCCTTGAATGCGGTTTCGAATGTGGCCTGTTTTTCCGGGCTGGCCTCGGTCTGGAAGGTGGATTTCCATTCGTCCATACTCATGCCGTAGAAGATTTCGCGCGCCTCGTTCTTATCCATTTCGATGCCTTTTTCATTCGCCGCTTCCTGATACCAGCGGCTCAGGCAGTTTCGGCAGAATCCGGCGAGGTTCATCATGTCGATGTTCTGGACGTCGGTGCGGTCTTGCATCAGGTGCTGCTGCAGGCGGCGAAAGGCGGCGGCCTGAAGCTCGATTTCGGTTTGAGGGTCCATTTTCGGGCTCCGGGGTTGAGAGGGGCTGTCTAGCAGTAACACCACAGCTTGGCCGGGAAAACAAACGCTTGATGGCAGTTGCGCCGCACCGACCGTTCAGACCAGTTTCAAGGCCAGCCAGGGTGTCAGGCAGAAGATCAGCGTCAGAATTTTGTAATTTGCCAGATAGGTGAAATAAGCCTTTCGCACTTCGGCGGGGCTCATGTCGAACAATCTGCCGTGAATATCAGCAACCCGGTCTTTCAAGACGACGATCATGATCGTGCTGAAACCGAGAATTGCGAAGTTGAGGAGTGTTATCCACCCAAAAACAGTGGTGAGTATATCTTGTGTCATAGGCACCTCCATTGTCCTGGAAATGGGGATCGGACTGGGTGCTCACAAGAAAGGGCGCGCTGATTGCGCACCTTTCAGACACTATGTCACAGGCTGCTTTGCGCCAGCGCGTCCTGCAGGATCACGGCCAGCCGTTCCGCCCAGACACGCTGCCCGGCATGGTCAGCGATCAGGTCATTGCGCAACTCGATCAGGGCGTTGGGGCGATGGTGCCCGGTGCAATGCTGGTCGATGGAATCCCCCGGCAGCACGCCGGTGTAGGGCTCGTTCACGCCGGTGCACAGATCGGGTTCCGCCTTTAATCGGTCGATCAGAGGGCGCGAGAACCGCTCATCGGGGGTATGCAGCACACCGACATGCCAGGGCCGCGGCGCCCGCCCGCGCAATTGCCGCGTGAACGAATGCATCGCGATCACCACCATATGCGGCAGCGCGGCCAGTTGCTCATAGGCCCGGTGGTAGGGCCGGTAGCACAGGTTCAGCCGTCGCTCGCGTTCTTCTGCGTCGGCGTGGCGGTTGGCGGGGATGATGGACCCGTCATAGAGCTTCATCAACAGGGTAGGGTCGTCTTCACCCCGGTTCGGGTCGATGGCGAGGCGCGAAAAATTGGCCCCGATCACCGGGGCGTTCAACAGTTCGCCCAGATGTTTGGAGACCTCATAGGCGCCGACATCATAGGCGATGTGGCGTTCCATATCCTCGCGCGGCAGACCCAGATCCCCATCATTGATCGCGGGCGGCACCATGTTGGTGGCGTGATCGCAGGTGATCAGCCAGCGCCCGGGGCGATCCTCGCCATGAATGAAAAAGGGGGAATATGTCATCAGCCTGTCATCTTGTTTGGCGCACCTCTAGGACAGTTGCCTGCAAAAGGGAATTGGGTCATAAGCGGCGCAAGTGATGTTTGCGGTAACATCAGGATCGGCAGGAGGGCAAAGCAGTGCGGCGTCTGAGAAATGTAAAAATCGTAGCGACGCTGGGACCGGCGTCGGACACCTATGAGACAATCCGTGCTCTGCACGAGGCGGGGGCGGATGTGTTCCGGCTGAACATGAGCCACGGCTCTCACGAGGAGATTCGCGAGAAACACAGCATCATACGAAAGATCGAACAGGATCTGGACAGCCCGATCGCCATTCTGGCCGATCTGCAGGGCCCCAAGCTGCGCGTCGGTGTCTTTGCCAACGAGGCCGAAGAACTGGTCGAAGGCGCGGCGTTCCGGCTCGACCTGGACGAGACGCCGGGGGATGCCGGACGGGTCTGCCTGCCGCATCCCGAGATCTTTCAGGCGCTGGAACCCGGTTCGCGGCTGTTGGTCAATGACGGCAAGATTCGCCTGACCGTGCAGGATTGCGGCCCCGATTTCGCCAATACCACCGTCGAGACTGGGGGCACCATTTCCAACCGCAAGGGCGTGAACGTGCCCGATGTGGTGCTGCCGCTGGCAGCACTGTCGGAAAAGGACCGCAGGGATCTGGAATTTGTCTGCGATCTGGGCGTGGACTGGCTGGCGCTCAGCTTCGTGCAGCGCGCCAAGGATGTGTTCGAGGCGCGCGCGCTGGCCGATGGCCGCGCCGCAATCCTCAGCAAGATCGAGAAACCTGCGGCGATCGAGGCGTTTGATGACATTCTTGATGCTTCGGACGGGATCATGGTGGCGCGGGGCGATCTGGGGGTGGAACTGCCGGTCTCGGCGGTGCCGCCGATCCAGAAGCGGCTGGTGCGCAAATGCCGGGCGGCGGCCAAGCCGGTAATCGTGGCGACCCAGATGCTGGAAAGCATGATCGAAAGTCCGATGCCGACCCGCGCCGAGGTTTCGGACGTGGCCACCGCGATTTATGAGGGCACCGACGCCATTATGCTGAGCGCGGAATCCGCCGCTGGATCTTATCCGGTGGAATCGGTCAGCACCATGAACAAGGTGGCCATCGAGGTCGAGGCCGACCCGACCTATACGCTGATCATCGCGGCATCCCGATCTGCCGCCGGGACCACCGTGGCCGACGGTATCGTCGCTGCCGCCCGCGAGATCGCGGAAAAGACCGAGATCAAGGCGATCTGCTGTTTCACTCAAAGCGGCACCACGGGTCTGCTGACGGCCCGCGAACGCCCCGGCATTCCGATCATCGCCATGACGTCGGTGCTGGACACAGCGCGGCGGCTCTGCCTGTCCTGGGGCTGCAACTGTGTCATTACGCCGGAATTGGAGCGTTTCAAGGGCGCCGTCGTCGCCGCCGCGCGTGCTGCGCGCTCGGGCGGTTTCGCCGCTGAAACCGACCAGATCGTGGTCACTGCGGGCGTGCCCTTCAACGTGCCCGGCAGCACCAACATCCTGCGCATCGCCCCCTGCGACGAGCGGCTGATCTACAATATGGATCCGGGGTAAGAGTGCGCGCGTTTCGGTTTGAAGGCGCGCGACTTGTCCGCTTGTTGATGCTTTGCGTATGCAAATAAACGCTCATTTCCGAGCGGTTTTTCTGCGACGTGCAGTCATCGCGCGCCCGTCCCGGATGCTCAGCCCCATCAAGGTGAGGTTGGTTGCCCCCGCGCAAAGCTCGATGATTTGCACGAGGTAAAATCCTGTGTCGAAAGACCCCGCACCTGCCTTGTTGTTTAGATAAATTGCTGCAGGCACCAGAATGAGCAGACCGTTCGCAGCAATGATCGGCATGCGTTTTTTCTTGGCGATGGCTGGCGCATCCTTGCGTCGTCCTCCGATTGACATGCCGGTGGCGCCAACAATCGCCATTGCCGGCACAAGGACCAAAAGGCCTTTCACGATCAGGGATTTGACCATGGCGACCGTTTCATAAGTCCCGAACACTTCGCTGTAGATCGTCGAGGTCCAGAAGAGGAGGATCGTCAGAAACCCAATGACTCCGGCGATGGGGTGGATTGCTTTCAACATGGGATGGCTCCGATCCGGGATTATGCGACGCAGTGGTTTGCGATGGCGAGTTTTCGGAAGAGATGTGGCCGGGCCACGGCGCCGGCGGGGTAGTCGGCCAGACGGCTCTGGAACTCGGGATCGTTGAAGGCCGCGCGAAAGCTCTGAACGTCCTGCCAGATGGCGTAATTCACAAAGCTCGAACTGCCCGCGATCCCTTTGTGCAACTGGGTCGAAATGTAGCCCGGCCGGGTTTTCATGAAGTCAGCGTCATGCGCCCAGGCCGTCAGCAGGGCCTCTTCGTCCTTTGCATCTACGGTGAACAAGTTGATCAACACGATCGGTCCTTCTTCGGCCTGAATCTGATCGGCCAAAGTTGTGATCGCATCCAATTCCTCGAAACGCGGGGCCATCGGTTTTCCTTTCTGCAAGAATTAACATAGCATGCTATTTAATATTGCACAGCATGCTATGCAAGTGGTAAATTCACGCATGGAATTCGAAAAAGAGAACTCGGCCGGATATCTGGTCAATCATATGGCGCGGCTGTTCGCCAAAGAGCTGCAGCAGCGCATTGCGCCCCACGGCATCGTCGTCGGACAATTTCCGATATTACTGGAGCTTTGGCAGAAGGACGGCGTTTCGCAAAAATCGCTGCTGGACAAGATCGATGTCGAGCAGGCAACCTTGGCCAATACGCTCAACCGGATGGAGCGTGACGGGCTGATAAGACGAACAAGAAATCCCACGGACGCCCGCGCTCAGCAGATCTGGCTGACCAACAAGGCTACCGCGTTGCGGGAATACGCCTATGCCTCTGCTCAGCGTGTGAACGCAGAGGCGCTAAGTGTTCTTGATGCTTCAGAGCAAGCGCATTTCATGGAATATATGAGCCGGATCATAAGCGGCATGCGCGCGTCATAAACAGAACGGGCCGCGTTTCCGTCGGCCCGGTGGGCGCGTCTGGGGCGGCGCGCCACTTTCATGTTTTTTGGTCGGTCGATCAGACCTTCAGGTTCGGAATGATCTGCTTCTTGCGGCTCATCACACCGGGCAGGACCACCGTGTCGCCTGTCGGCGCGGCATCGAAGGATTTCGCGGCCACGGTTTTCACCAGATCGTTCGGGACCAGCAGGGTGGCTTCCTCGTTCAGGATGTCCACCACAAAGAGCAGCACCTGATCGACGCCGTCTTCAGCGGCCACAGTGGTCATGCTGTCCATCAGCGAGGCTTTGCGGTCCAGCACCACGCCCGGCGCGGTGGTTTCCAGAACCGAGACCCGGAACTTGGTGCCCTCGACCGCGTATTCCTTGCTGTCCATGCGCAGCAGCTCGGCATCCGAGAAGCTGGAGACGTCCGATTTCGCGGCGAACATCTCGGCGGCATAGGCGGGGATATCGAGACCCAGCTCAGCGGCCAGCGCCTCGGCCACGGCGCGGTCGTGATCGGTGGTTGTGGGCGAGCGGAATTCCAGCGTGTCGCTGAGGATGCAGGTCAGTGCCGCTCCCTTGACCGCCTCGGGCATCGTCGCGGCATCGTCACCGATCAGGTCCATCATGATGGTCGCGGTGCAGGCCAGCGGGCGCACGGTGATGTCGATGGGGCCCTTGGTTTCCAGCCCGCCGACCAGTTTGTGGTGGTCGATGATGGCTCGGATGTCGGCGCTGTTGATGCTGGCGGGCAGTTCAGCGGGGTTGTTGGTGTCGACGATGACGACGGCTGCGTCCTCGGCCACGTCGCTGATGATCTCGGGCTTGTCCAGGCCCCAGCGTTCCAGCATGAAGGCGGCCTCGGTGTTGGGCTCGCCCAGCAGCACCGGCTTGGCAGTCTCGCCCTTGATCTCGTTCAGGTACCAGGCCCAGAGGATGGGCGATCCGGTGGAATCGGTATCGGGGGATTTATGTCCGAAAACTTGGGTGGTCATGTCACTGTCCTATCGTCACGAATTTGCGCGCCTTATAGGGGGGGTGGCACGCCTTGTCACCCGGACTGTTGGCGGCAAATGGACGCCGGGCCACCAGTGTCATAGAACGGAAGACAATGGAGCGCGAGCAGGATCTATATGCGCCGGTCAAGGCGTTGTTGGAACGACAGGGATATGTCGTCAAGGGCGAGGTCGGCGCCGCCGATGTGGTGGCAAGGCGCGGTGAGGAGCCGCCGGTCATCGTGGAACTGAAGCTGCGGTTCTCGCTGGCGCTCTACCATCAGGCAATCGCGCGGTTCAATCTGACCGATCAGGTCTATATCGCAGTTCCCAAACCCACCGGCCGCAGCCAGCGGCGGCTGTTGCGGGACAATACCGCCATGTGCCGCAGGTTGAGCCTGGGGCTGATCACGGTGCGCGGCGATGGGCGCGCCGAGGTGCAATGCGATCCGGGGCCTTACGCGCCACGCAAATCCCGCAAGCACACCGAACGTCTGCTGCGCGAGTTCGACCGGCTGCAGGGCGATCCGAATGCGGGCGGGGCGACCCGGCACGGGATCGTTACCGCTTACCGACAGGATGCGCTGCGCTGTGCGGCCTATCTGGCCGAGCATGGGGTGACCAAGGGCGCTGTGGTGGCAAAGGCTACCGGCGTGGCGCAGGCCACGCGGCTGATGCGGGACAATCACTACGGCTGGTTCGCGCGGGCCTCCGCGGGGTTTTACGCCCTGACCGAGGCGGGCGCCAAGGGTCTGCGGCACTGGGCCTATAGCTGGGATCATGAGTGATCGAAATTTTTCCCCTACCAGACGTTGACTCGGCCCGGCGATGTGCCTAGCTATGCGCCGTTATCACTCGACGTGGTTGAGTGCTAACGGCCCTCCGCGGGAGGCGTGAGGGCGATAAAGGAAACGTACTTTGAGCCCAAGGAGCTGCAAAGATGGCATTGAAACCGCTTCATGACCGTGTGTTGGTTCGTCGCGTTGAGAGCGAAGAAAAAACCGCAGGCGGCCTGATCATTCCCGACAGCGCAAAAGAAAAGCCCAGCGAAGGCGAAGTCGTCGCAACCGGCGAAGGCGCGCGCAAGGACAGCGGCGAACTGATCGCGATGTCGGTCACAGCAGGCGACCGCATCCTGTTCGGCAAATGGTCCGGCACCGAAGTGAACATCGACGGCGAAGAGCTGCTGATGATGAAGGAAAGCGACATCATGGGGATCATGGCCTGAGCCCACGGGCTTTGCCGACCTCAACTCGCTGAACGCTGACAAGAATTCTCAAGGAGATAGAACATGGCTGCAAAAGACGTCAAGTTCGACACCGATGCCCGCAATCGTATGCTGCGCGGTGTCAACATTCTGGCCGACGCCGTAAAAGTGACCCTGGGCCCCAAAGGCCGCAACGTGGTCCTGGACAAATCCTTTGGCGCGCCGCGCATCACCAAGGACGGTGTATCGGTCGCCAAGGAAATCGAACTGGAAGACAAGTTCGAGAACATGGGCGCGCAGATGGTCAAGGAAGTTGCTTCCCGGACCAATGACGAAGCCGGTGACGGCACCACCACCGCAACCGTTCTGGCCCAATCCATCGTCAAGGAAGGCCTCAAGCAGGTTGCCGCCGGTCTGAACCCGATGGACCTGAAGCGTGGCATCGACCTGGCGACCACCAAGGTTGTCGAAGGCATCAAGGCCGCTTCGCGCGAAGTGAAAGACTCGGCCGAAGTCGCTCAGGTTGGCACCATCTCGTCCAACGGCGAAACCCAGATCGGTCAGCAGATCGCGGATGCGATGCAGAAGGTCGGCAACGAGGGTGTCATCACCGTCGAGGAAAACAAAGGCCTGGAAACCCAGACCGATGTTGTCGAGGGCATGCAGTTCGACCGTGGCTACCTGTCGCCTTACTTCGTCACCAATGCCGACAAGATGATCGCAGATCTCGAAGACTGCATGATCCTGCTGCACGAAAAGAAACTGTCCTCGCTGCAGCCGATGGTTCCGCTGCTGGAATCGGTAATCCAGTCGCAGAAGCCCCTGCTGATCATTGCCGAGGATGTCGAAGGCGAAGCGCTGGCGACCCTCGTGGTCAACAAACTGCGCGGCGGTCTGAAAATCGCAGCCGTCAAGGCACCGGGCTTCGGCGATCGCCGCAAGGCCATGCTGCAGGACATCGCGATCCTGACCGGTGGTCAGGTCATCAGCGAAGACCTGGGCATGAAGCTGGAAAACGTCACCATGGACATGCTGGGTTCGGCCAAGAAGGTGTCGATCACCAAGGATGAGACCACCGTGGTTGACGGCTCGGGCGAGAAGGCAGAAATCGAAGCGCGCGTCGCTCAGATCCGCACCCAGATCGAAGAGACCACCAGCGACTACGACCGTGAAAAGCTGCAGGAACGCGTTGCCAAACTGGCAGGCGGTGTTGCCGTGATCCGCGTTGGTGGCATGACCGAAGTGGAAGTGAAAGAGCGCAAGGACCGTGTAGACGATGCGCTGAACGCGACCCGCGCGGCCGTTCAGGAAGGCGTTGTCGTCGGTGGCGGCGTGTCTCTGGTTCAGGCCGGCAAGGCGCTGGAAGACCTGAAAGGCGCAAACGCCGATCAGGACGCGGGCATCACCATCGTGCGCAAGGCCATCGAAGCGCCGCTGCGCCAGATCGCCGAGAACGCGGGCGTCGACGGCGCCGTGGTTGCGGGCAAAGTGCGCGAATCTTCGGATGCGGCCTTTGGCTTCAACGCACAGACCGAAGAATATGGCGACATGTTTGCTTTTGGTGTGATCGACCCGGCCAAAGTTGTCCGTACCGCTCTGGAAGATGCGGCGTCGGTTGCAGGTCTGCTGATCACCACCGAAGCCATGGTTGCCGACAAACCCGCCAAAGACGGCGCGCCTGCTGCAGGCGGCGGCATGCCCGACATGGGCGGCATGGGCGGCATGATGTAAGCCATCCGGACCTTCTGGTCAAAGATCGGGGCTGCCTTCGGGCGGCCCCTTTTTTTGCCGCAATCCCAGACATCCAGAGTAAATGCCATGCCAGCTTGTTTCACCGAGTTTTTGGTTTATTCATTGGGCGCATAGATTTTCGGAGATTCACGTGGCAACCCCAGACATACACCCCTTGGCAGCCGAACATATCCCAAAATATGTGGTGGCCGCAGACGGCAGCGATTATCTGTTCAATTTCATGCTGGTGTTCACCGTAGGTGTGATCCTGCTGATCGGGGTGGCCTATTTCACCCTGCATTCCATCCCCGAAAAGATGGCGCATGAATCCAACCATCCGCAGTTTCAGCTTGTGGGCATTCTGGCCCTGCTGGCGCTGTTTACCCACAATGGGATATTCTGGATCGCCGCGATCCTTGTCGCAGGCTTCCAGATCCCCGATCTGGCCGCGCCATTGCGATCGATTGCCGAGGCGATCCGCTCTCTGGCCCCGGCGCGACAGGTCAGCCCTCCGCCCGTGCCAGAGCCGCCCAGCGACCCCGAAACCCTGGTCGAGGAGCGCTGATCAATGCTGGAAACGATGATGTGCGCCCTGATCACGGTGCTGCCCGATTACCTGTTCCGCCGCTACTTTCAGGGCAAGCGGATCGGCCATGAGATCACGCTGTTCACCATGTGGTACGAGTTGCGCTGGGGCCTGACCGCCTGTGCGATCCTTGCCCTGACCGTGATCACCACCCTGTTCTACTTTCACCCCGCCAGTACCAACGTGGCCTCGTTTTTCAGAACGGTGACCATTCTGCCGCAGGTGGGCGGGCGTGTGTCAGAGGTCTTTGTCAGCAACAATGAGCTTGTGACCGCCGGGCAGCCGATCTTCCGGCTTGAGGATTCCAGCCAGCAGGCACAGGTGCAAGCCGCAAACGCCAAGATCGCCGAGGTTCAGGCCTCGCTGAAAGTTGCCGAAACCGATCTGGCCGAGGCCGATGCGGGCATCGCAGGCGCGCGTGCCTCGTTGGCTCAGGCGAGGGAGGATCTCGAGCGCAACGAGACACTGCGCGACGAAGGCTCCAGCGCGGTGCGGCTGGCCGAGGTCGAGCGGCTGGAAAACCTCGTGGCCGAGCGCGAGGCGCAGGTGGTCGCGTCACAGGCGCAGAAGGCCGCTGTGGAACAGCAGATCCAGGAATTGATTCCGGCACAGATGGCCAGCGCGATCGCGCAGCTTGACGCGGCCCATACAGAGCTTGAGAAGACGCTGATCGTGGCGGGTGTCACCGGCACGATCGAACAGTTCGGCCTGCAGGTCGGCGATTATGTCAGCCCGCTCTTGCGGCCCGCCGGCATTCTGGTCCCTTCCTTTTCCGGTCGTGACCGGTTCACGGCGGGGTTCAACCAGATGGCCGCACAGGTCATCAAGCCCGGCATGATCGGCGAGATCGGCTGCATGACGCGTCCGTTCAAGGTCATCCCGGTTGTGGTGGTCAACGTGCAGGATGTCATCCCCTCGGGCCAGATTCGCCCCAGCGACGAGCTGCGGGATCTGCAGCACAACAAGGTGCCCGGAACGCTCACGGTCTATCTGGAGCCGCTCTATGATGGCGTGGCCGATCACATTCCGCCGGGCAGCACCTGTCTGGCCAATGTCTATACCGACAATCACCACAAGCTGGAGGATGAGACCTTGGGCTTCTGGAACAAGGCGTTCCTGCATGTAGTGGACACGATCGGGGTGGTGCACGCGGCGGGACTGCGGCTCAGGCTGATCCTGATGCCTGTGAATACGCTGGTTCTGACCGGACACTGAAACATCAACCATGCCGAAAGTCTGTCAGGGGGCCGCCGCCGCTGCCCCGACAGACCCGAGCGACGGAGCGAACATGAAATCCTTTCTTTTCGCAGCGCTTCTGGGGCTTGTCGCTGTGCAGGCCTTCGCCGAAGACGGGACGCCGGGGGCTGCCGCCCGCCAGTGCGAGACGCGCGCTGCCGACGAGGTGGCGGCCATTCAATGTTACGAGACGGAGCTTGAAGAGTGGGACGCGCGGCTCAACACCGCCTACGGGGCTGCGATGCAGGGCGCTCAGGCCAATGACGCCCGCGAGGACCTTCCGGCAGGGGCAAGGAACGCGGCGGACGCTTTGCGCGAGATGCAGCGCGCATGGATCGCCTATCGTGACGGGCTTTGTGGGCTGGACCGGGCCGGGTTGACGCCGTCCAATACGCAGGCAATGGCCTGGACGAAATGCCGGTTGCAGGAAACAGCCCGCCAGACCGGATTGCTGGAGGGGGCGGCAGAGCGGTTCTGATATCGGCCCCGAGGGCTTTGATGCGCTGAAGCGGCGCAATGCGCAGGAAACGGATCGTCACCTGCTCCCGGCCCTGCCATCGCTTGGTGACTACGATCAAGGAGCCGGGCGATGGGAACAGACGTCAAACCAATGGACGCGCAGGACTGGGGACTGCTTGTTTTTCTGTCGATCCTGTGGGGCGCCACGTTCTTCTGGGCCGGGGTCGCGGTGCAGGAATTGCCGCCGCTGAGTGTGGTGCTGATCCGGGTGGGCGGCGCCGCGATAGTCCTGTTGCCGCTCCTGTTCTGGGCCGGGCACAGCCTGCCACGGGGATTTGCGGGCTGGGTGCCGTTTCTGGGCATGGGTCTGTTCAACAACGTGCTGCCGTTTGGGTTCATCTTTGCCGGACAGACGCAGATCGGTGTCGGCCTGTCGGCGATCATCAATTCGATGACACCGCTTTTCACCGTGCTGGTGATGGCCGGTTTCTCAGAAGAACGGCTGACCCGGTTCCGCCTGATCGGTGTGCTGCTGGGCGTGGCCGGGGTGGTGGTTCTGAACGGCGGCGGCGCGGCGCTGCAGGGTGGGCAGCTTCTGGGTGTCGCGCTGTGTATGGCGGGTGCGTCTAGCTACGGCTTTGCCGCGCTCTGGGCGCGCCGCAAACTGGCGGGCGTGCCGCCGCTCAAATCCGCCACCTGTCAGTTGATCTGCTCGACCGCGATCCTGTTGCCTGTGGTGGCGCTGGTCGACCGGCCGTGGAGCCTGACAGTGCCCTCCGACGGGGTTCTCTGGGCATTGGTGGCGCTGGCCCTGCTGGGCACCGCACTGGCTTATCTGGTGTTCTTTCGCATCCTCACGCGGGCCGGGCCAAGCAATGTGATGCTGGTCACGCTGCTGATCCCGGTGACCGCGATCCTGCTGGGCTGGGCGATTCTGCACGAGGCGGTGACGCCGCGCGATCTGCTCGGGGCGGGTGTTATCGGCTTTGGTTTGCTGTTCATTGATGGGCGTATCCCGGCCCGGCTGCACCGAGCAGTGACCGGAACGGGCCGTGCGAAAACGCGGAATTGAGTGTTCAAGGCGCGCCCTGCAGGATAAGGGCAGACCATGCGCCTGGTTCTTCTCATCTCTCTCACCATGGTGGCCTTTGCCGCGAATTCGATCCTGAACCGGCTGGCGGTGGGCAGCGGTGCGGCTGATCCCGGCACTTTCGCGGTGGTCCGTGTCCTGGCCGGAGCCCTTGTCCTGTGTCTGCTTGTGTGGGCGCGTGGCGGCCGGGTGCCGCTGACCGCACGGGGCCGTGTGGTGGGCGCGCTGTCGCTGTCGCTTTATATGGTCGGGTTCTCGATGGCCTATCTGACGCTGGATGCGGGGCTGGGCGCGCTGATCCTGTTCGGCGTGGTGCAGATCGCGATGTTTACTTATGGCACGTTGCGCGGCGCCCGACCTTCACCGTCGCAGATAATGGGCGCTGTGATCGCCTTTGCCGGGCTGGCCTATGTACTCTGGCCGTCTGGTGGCATGCGTGTGGATGCAGGCGGTGCGGCGCTGATGGCCTTGGCCGGGCTCGGCTGGGCAGCCTATACGCTTGCGGGCCGATCTGCGCCCGATGCGCTGGCGGCGACGGCGGCCAATTTTGTGACGGCCCTGCCGCTGACCGCTGCGGCGATCTGGATGATTGGCCCGGCGCTGGAGATGACGCCTGCCGGGCTGGCACTGGCCTGCCTTTCGGGCGCGGTGACCTCGGGGCTGGGCTATGCGCTCTGGTACCGGCTGGTGCCGCAACTCAGCCCGGCGGTGGCGGCAACGGTGCAGTTGAGCGTGCCGGTGATCGCGCTGGTGGCGGGCGTGCTGCTGCTGGGCGAAGTGGGCAGCCTTTCGCTGGTGCTGGGCACCATGCTGGTGCTGGGCGGCATTGCCCTTGCGGTACTGCCCGGCGCGCGGCGCTGAGGGTTTATCCCGGTGCGAAATGGCGTTATCCCGCAGCCATGCGTTACCTGATTGCCCTGTTCCTGTGTCTGCCCGCTCCGGCTTTTGCCGAATGTGTCATCCTGTTGCACGGGCTGGCGCGCACCGAAGTGTCGCTGACCGTGATGCAACAAGTGCTCGAATCGGAAGGCTATGACACGTTTGCGCCGGGCTATCCCTCGACCGATCTGCCGATTGACGAACTGGCCGCCGGAACACTGCCCTCCGCGATCGAGGCCTGTGGTGATCAGACGGTGAATTTCGTGGCCCACAGCATGGGCGGCATTCTGATCCGCTCTTGGATGCAGGATCACAAGCCCGCCAATATGGGCCGCGTGGTGATGCTGGGGACGCCCAACCAGGGCAGCCAACTGGTTGATGAACTGGGTGATCTGGAAGTGTTCGGCCTGTTGCACGGTCCTGCGGGCCTGTCGCTGGGTACCGGGCCGGACTCTGTGCCGCTGAGCCTGCCGCCGGTGAATTTCGAGCTTGGGGTGATCGCGGGCCGGAACTCTCTGAACCCGGTGTTTTCGGCGATGATCGAGGGGGCGGATGACGGCAAGGTGTCGGTCCAGTCAACAGCGGTGGCGGGGATGCGCGATCATATCGTGTTGCCGGTGACCCACACCTTCATGATGAACAACCCGCTGGTGATCGGGCAGACCGAGCATTTCCTGAAATACGGTCATTTCGACGCCGAACTGACCTGGATCGATTCGCTGATCGGGCCGATCGAAGAGGGCTGCGAGGAAGGGCAGGGTTGCGACACCTCCGAGCAGGAGCCGCGCGAATGAGCCTGAGCCTGACATTTGCCGGGGCCGAGGTGCTGCTGCCGGGGCAGGGGCTGGTCCGTGAGGAGATCTCGATTGCCGATGAGGTGATCACGGAGGGTGCGGCGCGCGCGGTGGCGCTCGACGGCTATATCGTGCTGCCCGGCATCGTTGACCTGCATGGCGACGGGTTCGAGCGGCATCTGGCACCCCGTCGCGGCGCGATGAAACAGATGGACGAGGGGGTAATCGCCACCGAGGCGGAACTGGCCGCCAATGGCATCACCACCGCTGTCATGGCACAGTTCTGGAGCTGGGAGGGCGGCGTGCGCGGCCCGGACTATGCCGCGCAGGTCTTTGCCGCCATCGCGAATATGCGCGACCGGGTGGTCACCGATCTGGTGCCGCAATTGCGGTTTGAGACACATATGCTTGAGGATTACGCGGCCTTGCCAGCACGGATGGCGGATTGGGGTGTGTCCTATCTGGTATTCAACGACCATCTGCCGCATGACCGGCTGGCGGCGGGGCGTGTGCCGCCGCGCCTGACGGGGCAGGCGCTGAAGGCGCGGCGCAGCCCCGAGGCACATCTGGCGCTGTTGCAGCAACTGCATGAGAACGGCCCCGAAGTGCCGGCTGCGCTGGACGGCCTCTGTGATACGCTGCGCGCGCAGGGCGTGGCGCTGGGCAGTCATGACGACCGGAGCGCGCAAGATCGCGCGGACTGGCGCGCGCGCGGCGTGCGGATCTCCGAGTTTCCTGAGACCGTCGAGGCTGCTGAAGCCGCGAAAGAGGTGGGCGATCCGGTCATTCTGGGCGCGCCGAACGTGGTGCGGGGCGGGTCGCACAAGGGCAATGCCAGCGCGCTGGACCTGATCGCGATGGGGCTGTGCGATGCCATTGCCTCGGATTATCACTATCCCAGCCCGCGCCGCGCAGCGCTGATGCTGGCGGGCAGCGGCGTGCTGGATTTGGCTGCGGCCTGGGCGCTGGTGTCATCCGGCCCGGCGCGGGTTCTGGGGCTGACGGATCGCGGTGATCTCAGCCCTGGCAAACGCGCCGATCTGGTGGTGCTGGAGGCTGACAGCAAGCGCGTTGCGCTGACCATGGCAGGCGGGCGGATCAGTTACCTGAACGGGGACATCGCCGCGCGGGTGCTAAGGTAGCGGGGACGCGCCGGCTCGGGCCCGGCGGGCCGTCGCCGACGCGTCGAAAATCTGCGATTTTCGGGTGCTAGGTTGCCCGGGTGATGCGATTGACATGGCCCATCTTGCGGCCCTGTTTGACCTCGGACTTGCCATAGAGATGCAGCGCTACATCGCGCTCGCGGGCCAAATCGGGGACGCGGTCCATGTCGTCGCCGATCAGGTTCTCCATCACCACATCCGCGTATCGCTGCCCATCGCCCAGCGGCCAGCCCGCCACCGCGCGGATATGCTGTTCGAACTGATCGACGGTGCAGCCATTCTGCGTCCAGTGGCCGGAATTATGCACCCGAGGGGCGATCTCGTTCACGATCAGCCCTTGCGGTGTCACAAACAGCTCAACCCCCATAACACCGACATAATCCAGCCGGTTCAGGATGTTGGCGGCCAGCAGCACCGCATCGGTCTTTTGCGCAGAGGTCAGCTGCGCGGGGACGGTGGTGGTGCGCAGGATGCCTGACTCATGCACGTTTTCGCCCGGATCGAAACAGGCGACCTGACCGTCCAGCCCGCGCGCGGCGATGATCGAAACCTCGTGGGAGAAGTCCACGAACCCTTCCAGAATGGCGGGTGCACCGGCCATATCCGCCAGAGCCATCTCGGCGTCGGCGGGCGCTTGCAGGCGGGCCTGCCCTTTGCCGTCATAGCCGAAGCGGCGGGTCTTCAGGATCGCCGGGGTGCCGATCTCGGCGATCGCTGCCTCGAGACTGGCCAGATCGGTGATGTCGGCAAAAGGTGCGGTTTGCAGGCCGAGGTCGCGCAGAAAGGTCTTTTCGGTCAGCCGGTCCTGGCTGATCCGCAGCGCCTCGCGTCCGGGGCGGATCGGGCGGTGCGCCTCAAGCAGGTCGAGCGCCTGAGTGGGGATGTTCTCGAACTCGTAGGTGATCACGTCGACCGAGGCGGCAAAGGCCTGCAGGGCGGTTTCGTCTTCATAGCGTGCAGTGGTGACGGCATGGGCCACATCGCCTGCGGGCGGGTTGGCGCCGGGCTCGAAGATATGAGTGCGAAATCCAAGTCGGGCCGCCGCGACAGAGAGCATGCGGCCCAGTTGACCGCCGCCCAGAATGCCGATGGTTGCGCCCTGGGGCAGGGGGTCAGTCATTGCTGGGCTCCTCGGGGATCGATGCGGAGAGGGCGCCGCGCCAGGCGTCGAGCCGTTGCGCCAGCGCGTCATCCTGCAGCGCGAGGATGCCTGCGGCCATCAGCCCGGCATTGGCCGCCCCCGCCGACCCGATTGCCATGGTGGCGACCGGAAAGCCCTTGGGCATCTGTACGATGGAATAAAGCGAATCGACGCCCGACAGCGCGCGGGTCTGCACCGGCACGCCGATCACCGGCACGCGGGTTTTCGACGCCATCATGCCCGGCAGATGCGCCGCACCGCCAGCGCCCGCGATGATCACATGCAATCCGCGATCCGCGGCGGTCTTGCCATAGTCCCACAACCGGTCCGGCGTGCGGTGAGCCGAGACGATGCGCGCTTCATGGGCGATACCCAGCTCGTCCAGAACATCGGCCGCCTCTTTCATCGTGGGCCAGTCCGACTGGCTGCCCATGATGATCCCCACTTTGATGTCGCCCATGCCTGTTCCCTCGACCCGTGAAAGAGCGCGCACTATAGCCAAATCGCTACGGCTGGCAATGCGGTTGCAAGGGCATGCGGGTCTCAGGATCGATCGGATGGGGAGGGCGTGATAAGCCACCACAAAAGCAAGCCCAAAGCAGCAGCAGAACACATGACGAACATTACCCATCGCAGGGTTTGGTGCAGAAAGTACGTTACTGCACTGATCGGCACCCAGAGTTCGGACGAATCCGGTCGCACGACATACTGAGGAGAGCCGCGCAGGAGGACATGGTTCTGACCCGCTTCGATCTTATGCCCTACCACTACGTCACCGATCCAGAAGTGGAGTGCAATTGAGGTCGCAAAAACGAGACCTGTGACAGTTAGATACACTCTAAAGAGCATTGATTTTGACTTGTCAGAAAGCTGCAAGCCTAAGCCTTCATAATTCACGCGATGATATCGGGCGTCAGGCGGTCCTCGATCAGGGCGATCATGTCCTTGAGGCGCAGTTTCTGCTTTTTCAGTCGCTTGATCGTCAGCTGATCGGCGGTGCCTTTGTCCACGAGCGCATGGATCGCCTCGTCCAGATCGCGGTGCTGGCGGCGGAACACCTCCAGCTCGACGCGCAGCACGTCATCGGTCTTCATCGAAAGGTCGGTAGGAGCGTTCATGAGCGACTCGGGTCTCTGTTGGATCTTGCCTGATCCCTAGAATACGCGTTCACGATGATTTCGCCTAGACCTTGTGGTGGGCATGGTTTCTCCCCATATTCATCTATGCGCGGTTGCCGGAACGGGACCACGCAAACCGTCGCTTTGACAGATAAGGACGATTGGACGTGTCAAAAACAACGCTTGCGTCTTACCCGCATCTGCTTGGGTTCGAGCAATTGGAACGCCTTCTGGAACGCTCGGCGAAATCGGGCAATGAAGGCTATCCGCCCTATAACATTGAACAAACCTCGGATCATTCCTATCGCATCACCCTGGCCGTGGCCGGGTTTGCGGAAGAAGATCTGGCGATCACCGTCGAGGACCGCCAGCTGGTGATCCGCGGTCGTCAGCGCGACGACAGCGAGGGGCGCGTGTTTCTGCATCGCGGCATCGCAGCGCGTCAGTTCCAGCGCATGTTTGTGCTGGCCGACGGCGTCGAGGTCGGAGAGGCCATCATGGAAAACGGGTTGCTGCATGTCGATCTGACCCGCGCGATCCCCGATACCGTGGTGCAGAGGATCAACATAAGGAAAGGGTAAGCGATGAATACACCGTTTGAAATAAAGAGCGACGCGGACCGGATCGTTTATGTCAAAGCGGTCGACGTGGCCGATCTACCGGATCAGGTGCGCTCGCAAGCCGGTGATCTTGAGCAGCTTTATGCGGTTCACGACGCCTCGGGCCAGCAATTGGCGCTGGTGGCTGACCGCAAGCTGGCCTTCGTTCTGGCGCGCGAAAACGACTATATGCCAGTGACCGTTCACTGACGCTTTTGCCACGCGGGCCCGGCAACTTCCCGCGTGACAAGCCGGGCAGAAGCGGAGATAGATGTCACCCTGACGGCCCGCCAAAGTCAGGGGACATGAGATGAGCAGGTTCGATTTCGATTGGGTGGATGCGTTCACCAACCGTGCCTTTGGCGGCAATGGCTGCGCCGTGGTGCATCAGGGCGCGGGGCTATCGGATGAGACCTGCATGGGCTTCGTGCGTGAAACATCCCTGATAGAGTGCACCTTCACCGGTCCCTCTGACTCCGCTGATATCCGAGTCCGCTATTTTCTGGCCAGTCGCGAGATTCCTTTCGCCGGCCATCCCACCATCGCGACTGTCGCGGCGCTGCGCGCGCGCGGGCTGGTGTCAAAGGATGAGCTGACCCTCGAGACCGGAGCAGGGATCGTGTCGGTCCGTGTCGACGGTGACCAGATCGAGATGACGCAGGTTGCGCCTGAGTTCGGGGCCGAGGTTCCTGCAGACATCGTTGCAAACGCACTTGGCCTGAACGTCGGTGACATTATCGGCCAGCCACAGATGGTCTCGACCGGATTGCCGTTCTGCGTCACGCTGTTGCGGGATCGCGCGGCGCTGGATCGGGCGGCGCTGAATGTCGAGGCGTTTCGCACCATGACGGCACATCTGGGATATGACGGCATCGACATGATGGAACCGTTCATGGTCACACTGAGCGGCGCGACCGATGAGGGCGACACCTATTCCCGGCTGCTGCTGGCCCCGCCCAGCTCGCCGGAAGACCCGTTCACCGGGTCAGCCACCGGCGCAATGGCGGCTTATCTGTGGCATAACGGTCTGATGGACAAGGACAGCTTCATCGCCGAGCAGGGTCACGGCATGGGTCGCCCCGGACAGGCGCGCGTTACACGGGTCGGGCCGCCTGACGCGATGACGGGCATCCGCGTCTCGGGCCAAAGTTTTGTGTTGATGCAGGGGCAGGTCGATCTGCCAGAGGGTGCGGCATGAGCGCCGCGCCCGGTATCGCAATCCTGCCCTATGGCACCTCGCTGGGGCCGAATTTGGCGCAGATGCCGTTGTCGGATCTGACCTGGCCGCTGGGCTGTCCGGATCGACTGCTGGGCAAACATGTGGGCGATCTGGAACGCACCGATCATTTGATCATGTACCCCAAGACCTCGCATCATTTCGTTCTGCGCCGGGGCACCAAGGCGCGGATTTCGCTGATGATGGGCGAACCATCGGTAATCCATGCCAAACATATCAGGCTGCTGAAATGGACCTGGCGGCGGTTCTTCCGGGTGCTGAGTTTTCATGAGGCGCTGGTTGGTTCCATCCCCAACTGCGTGTTCTTTCCCTATGGCACCACTTGGGTGCCTGAATGGCGCGATCTGGAGATTGAAAAGACCAAGAGCTGCTCTCTGATCGCCTCGGCCAAACGCGACACGGCCGGGCATCAGCTACGCCACGAGACGGTCGATTGGGTGCGTGAATCCGGTCAGGATGTGGAGGTTCTGGGCCGTGGCTATACAGCCTTTGACAAGAAATCCGATGGGCTGGCGCCCTACCGCTATTCCATCGTGATCGAGAATGTGCGCGAAAAGGATTACTTCTCGGAAAAGCTGCTCGACGCGGTGTTCTGCGAGACCGTTCCGATCTATTGGGGTTGCCCGAATATCGGCGACTTCATCGATCCCGAGGGGATGATCATCTGCGAAACAGGCGATGACGTGCGCGCGGCGGTGCAGAACATGTCGGTCGAAGATTATCAGCGCCGAGTGCCCGCGATCCGAGCGCTAAAGGACCAACTTGAGCCCTATGCGGATATCGACCTGCGGGCCGCCCAGTTGCTCCTGAAGGAGTTTAAGGCGTAGGGGTTCGAAATCGCGCTGCGCGCGATGCCTCCGGCGGAGGTATTTTTGAACAGAAGAAAAGCGGAATGCCGTTGGGGTAGCCCCCTGCGTTTATGGGGCAGGGGGCCTTCTCCTGTTACGGCCATCGGCGCCTCCGCCTGTACCGCAACATCATCCTTCTGCAAGAAGGTGAAGAAATCGTATTCTTCTGTTGAAAAATACCTCGGGGGAGTCGCGCGGTAGGCGCGGCGGGGGCAGCGCCCCCATATCCCGCTAGCCAATCTGAACGAAGGCCCGCCATGGAGCGGGCCTAAGAGATTTGCACGTGCACGGGTCAGCCTGCGATCAGGCCCATGCTTTCCAGTTTCAGCAGCACCTGATGGGCGCAATTGTCGACATCGACATTCTCTGTCTCGACGCTCAATTCAGGATTTTCGGGCACGTCATAGGGATCCGAGATGCCAGTGAATTCCTTGATCTTTCCCTCGCGCGCCAGCTTGTAGAGCCCCTTGCGGTCGCGGCGTTCGCATTCCTCGATCGAGGTGGAGACATGCACCTCGACAAAGGCGCCGAATGCTTCGACATCCTCACGCACAGCCCGGCGGGTCGTGGCGTAAGGCGCGATCGGTGCGCAGATGGCGATACCGCCATTCTTGGTGATCTCTGAGGCGACATAGCCGATCCGGCGGATGTTCAGGTCGCGGTGTTCTTTCGAGAAGCCTAGCTCCGAGCTGAGGTTTTTCCGCACGATATCACCGTCCAGCAGCGTGACAGGACGGTCACCCATCTCCATCAGTTTGACCATCAGTGCGTTGGCGATGGTGGATTTACCCGAGCCCGAGAAGCCGGTGAAAAATACGGTGAAGCCCTGTTGCGAGCGTGGCGGATAACGCCCGCGCAGCTGGTCCACCACCTCGGGGAAAGAGAACCATTCCGGGATCTCCAGCCCTTCGCGCAGTCGGCGGCGCAATTCGGTTCCGCTGATGTTCAGGATCGTGACGTTGTCCTTGTCGGCAATCTCATCATTGGGTTCGTATTGCGCGCGTTCCTGCACATAGACCATATGTTTGAAATCAACCATTTCGAGGCCGATTTCGTCCTGATGCTGACGGAACAGGTCCTGCGCATCGTAGGGGCCATAGAAATCCTCACCGGCAGAGTTCTTGCCCGGGCCGGCATGGTCGCGACCAACAATGAAATGGGTGCAGCCGTGGTTGGCGCGGATCAGCCCGTGCCAGACCGCCTCGCGCGGGCCAGCCATGCGCATGGCCAGGTTGAGCAGCGACATCGAGGTGGTGGCGGCCGGGTATTTGTCCAGCACCGCCTCGTAGCAGCGCACGCGGGTGAAGTGATCGACATCACCGGGTTTGGTCATGCCGACGACCGGGTGTATCAGTAGGTTGGCCTGCGCCTCTTTGGCGGCGCGGAAGGTCAGTTCCTGATGCGCGCGGTGCAGCGGGTTGCGGGTCTGGAAGGCAACGATGCGGCGCCAGCCCACCTTGCGGAAATAGGCGCGCAGTTCGTTCGGTGTGTCGCGGCGGGCGCGGAAATCATAATGCACGGGCTGCTGGATGCCGGTGATCGGACCACCCAGATAGACCTTGCCGGCCACATTGTGCAGATAGTTCACCGCCGGGTGCGCCTGATCGTCGGCGCCAAAGACCTTTTCGGCCTCGTTCGATTTGTCCGGCGTCCAGCGGTCGGTCACGGTCATGGTCGCCAGAATCACGCCTTCCTGATCGCGCAGGGCGATATCCTGACCCAGTTCGATGCTCTCGGCAAAGGTCTCGGACACGTCCAGCGTGATCGGCATCGGCCAGAGCGTCCCGTCGGCCAGGCGCATGTTCTCAACCACGCCGTCATAATCGGCCTCGCTCAGAAATCCTTTGAGCGGGTTGAACCCGCCATTCATCAAGAGCTCCAGATCGCAGATCTGACGCGGGGTCAGGTCATGGCTGGTCAGGTCAGCGGCCTCGACCTTGAGTTTTTGAGCGGAGTCGTAGGAAACATAGAGCTCCGGAATCGGAGCCAAATTGGCAAGCATGGTCATTCGAATACTCTCTGAGCAATCCGTAAATTCGGGTTTGATGGATACTGCCGCGCACTTGCCCGGTCTTGTTCCGGAAGTCCAGAGATTGAGAACAAATCAAGGAGAAGGTGTGCAGAATTGTCGCTTTTCGGAACGGATTTTTGTCGTTTCGCGAACGATACGGACGGCTGTTCCGGATTGTGGCCACGCGACTCAGCGTGATCGCGCCGGAGCATTCGCTGGTCGCATGCGATCAGAAAGCTTCGATGCCTGTCTGACCGGAAGCCCGGCAAGCGGGTCCGACACGCCCCGCAGGGCAAAAGGGCGCAGCCCGGCACCTGCGCTGGACAGGCCAGCGGCATTCAGGACAGGCTCGGACACGATCAGTTCGACCGCCAACTCCTTGGTCTCCCGTTCCAATCGGCTGGCGACATTCACTGCGTCTCCGATGATCGTGCGCGGTGCGTTTTCGGCGGCGCCGATCTCACCCAGAACCACGTTGCCCAGATGCAGCGCCATGCCGATTTGGACCGGGCGGTCGTGGTGTTCGGTCAGCGTCTTGTTGAACGCCTCGAGCGCCGCGCCGACGCCTTCGGCGGCCAGCAACCCGGCGCGGGCGGAATCGGTTGCCGAAAGCGCGTCGAAGACCGCCAGCAACCCGTCCCCCAGATACTTGTCAACCGTGCCTCCGGCGCCGGTGATGGCGGGCACGATTGCGTCGAAGAACCGGTTGAGAAAGAACACCACGTCATAGGGCAATTGCCCGGCGGTGCGGGCGGTAAAGCCGCGCATGTCCAGAAACAGGATGGCCAGCTGTCTTTCCTGCCCCTGACTGGCATGGGCGCGGCTGCGCCCGCCCTGGGGCCGGAAGACGCGATAAACGGTCAGCGGTGTGATCGGCCGGATCTGGCAGGCCAGACGGGTATTGGGCGTGGCTCCGACGGCGCGCAGGCTGCGCTCTTCGGCCTCGCTGGGAGGGTGCAGCAAATCGGCACCATCCTCGATCACCACGCGACAGGTGGTGCAGCGGCCCTTGCCGCCGCAAAGCGCGGTATGGGGGATATTGTTGGCCTTGGACATCTCCAACAGGGTCATGCCGCGTTCGGAGGTGATCTGCGGGCCGTCGACATAGCGGACCCGGACTGAGCGCCGCCTGCGCAGCAGCTTGCGGAAAAGATACACTGCTGCCGTCAGCGCAAGCAGCGCCCAGAAGATGTTCTGGGCAAAGGTCTTGACCCCGAATAACTGCTGGAACGCCACCTCGTTCGGCCAGTTGAAATACTCGATTGCCATGTCGCGCAGTTCCGGGTCGCCAAAGGCCGCCCACATGTTGCGTCCCTCGGTCAACAACCCGGCAAAGGCGAAGGCGGGGATCAATACGGCGATCCCGATCAGAACCGGCAGCATTCGGTGCCACCAACGCGTCAGCCGCAGCCAGAAATGCAGCCCCATGCAGCCATGCACCCAGACCAGCAACAGAAGCAGCGACTGGTACCAGACCGAGGGGGTGTTCCACATCAGAACGATCAGGTAGCTCATCTTGTCATTGACGTCGAAGACCTCTTGCGCAAAGCGCGTGAAGGTCAGATGCGACAGCAATTGCAGCGGGATCAGCAGGCCCAGAATGACCTGCAACGCCTGTGACCATCTCATGCGCAGGGTCCGCCGCGTCGCAAGATCATAAAGCGCGATGCCGATATGGATCAGAAATGCCCCATAGAGCAGGGTTGAGCCGATCGGGTTGCGGGTGATGAGCTTCCGTCCGGTCTGGAACGCATCCATTGCCTCGACCGAGACAAGCCCCACGCCGATATTGAGGAAATGGAACAGGGCATAGGTGAACAGGATCAGGCCCGAGACGATCCGCGCCCGGACCAGCCAGCCTCCTTGCCACAACACGTTGGCCACGCGCGTTCCTTTCGGTTTCGAAGGCCCAGAGTGGGGGGCTATGGCAGTGGGGTCAAGTCACAGCCGCGTGCTGTCGTCGGGCTCTGGGTTCCAGATTTGCGGTTTGGCGTCCTGGTGCAGATGCAGGATGCGCGGATCGAAGATCACCAGATGGCTCAACTCGGGGCGAGAGCGCGAGGAATAAAGCATCGCCTGCGCGCCCTCTGCGCGCGCCGTATCCGAAAAGGCCCAGGTGGGTGCGGGGGCCCCGGTGGCGCGGGCGTCCTGCCAGATCACCGTGGCCGCGCGGTCGCCGCGCAGATCCGCCACCTGCGCCGCGTTGATTTCCAGAGGCTGGATGAGACGAGCGGCGTCTCCGGGCGAGATGTACCGCCGGAGCGCCACGGCTGTGCCTTCAGGAGTGAGCGACGTGTAGATAGCCCATTGGCCGGAATGATGAAACCGCCCCTCGGGCGAGCTGACCGGGACCCGCGCATCCTGACCCTGAAAGGTCATGCGCCAGACAGTCCCGGTGAAGGGGATCATTCCTGCTCGGCCAGGAACCGCTCGGCGTCCAATGCGGCCATGCAGCCCATACCGGCGCTGGTCACCGCCTGTCGGTAGACATGGTCGGTCAGATCGCCCGCCGCGAACACACCGGGGATCGAGGTTTCGGTGGTGCCCGGCTTGGTCACAACATAGCCGCCCATATGGCTTTCAAGCTGGTCCTTCACCAACTCGTTGGCCGGTGCGTGGCCGATGGCGACAAAGACACCCTTGCAGGGGATCTCGGTAATCTCATCGGTCTTGACGTTCCTGACCTTCACGCCCTCGACGCCCAGCGGCGCGTCGGTGCCGGTGACCTCTTCCAACTGGTGAAACCAGAGCGGTTCAATCTTTTCGTTCTTGAACAAGCGATCCTGCAGGATCTTTTCGGCGCGCAGTTCATCGCGGCGGTGGATCAGAGTGACCTTGGAGGCGAAATTGGTCAGGAACAGCGCCTCTTCCACGGCGGTGTTGCCGCCGCCGATCACCACGATCTCCTGACCGCGATAAAAGAACCCGTCGCAGGTCGCACAGGCCGAAACGCCAAAGCCCTTGAATTTCTCTTCCGAGGGCATGCCCAGCCATTTCGCCCGCGCGCCGGTGGCCAGAATGGCCGCGTCCGCAGTATAGACCGTGCCGCTGTCGCCCTTGGCGGTGAAGGGGCGTTTCGACAGGTCGAGGTCGTTGATGATGTCGCCGATCACCTCGCAACCCATCGCCTTGGCATGCGCCTCCATCCGGACCATCAGGTCGGGACCCTGCACCTCGGTATCACCCGGCCAGTTCTCGACCTCTGTGGTGGTGGTCAACTGCCCGCCCGGCTCGATGCCCTGCACCAGGATCGGCTCCAGCATGGCGCGGCTGGCATAGACGGCGGCGGTATAACCCGCCGGGCCGGACCCGATGATAAGAACCTTGGTGTGACGTGTCTCGGCCATGGGAACCCCGTTCTGACGGATGGCGGGAGTGCCATCTTCGGGGGATGGATATAGCGACGCGGTGTCACGGCTTAAACCCCTTTTCTGACACGGCATCAGGCTTGCGGTCTCTCCGTGTCGCAGGCCCTGCGGGTCATTGTGATTAACAAAATTGCGCTGTAGCGAAATATTATTGCTCATCCCTGCGCGGCTGATATAACAACCGCAAAAATGGGCGGAGAATTTCATGGTCGCGACCCGACTCGATCCGATCGACAGAAAAATACTGGCTGAATTGCAGGCGGATGGCCGGATGACCAACGTGGAGTTGGCCAAGCGGGTCGGTATCTCGGCGCCGCCTTGCCTGCGGCGGGTGCGCTCGCTGGAGGAGGCGGGCTATATCCACGGCTACCACGCCGACGTGAATGCCCGCGAACTGGGGTTCGAGGTGCAGGTCTTTGCCATGGTCGGGCTGGAAAGCCAGGCCGAGGTCGAGCTTTCGGCCTTTGAAGAGACTTGCCGCAACTGGCCGCTGGTCCGCGAATGCCACATGCTCAACGGCGAGGTCGATTTCATGCTAAAATGCGTGGCGCCCGACCTGAGCAGTTTTCAGAGCTTTCTGACCGGCGAATTGCTGTCCACGCCGAACGTGGCCAGCGTCAAGACCTCGCTGGTTATTCGCGGCGCAAAAGACGAGCCCGGCGTGCCTTTCGACGTGCTCGAGGATCGCCTGAACCGGACCGCCTGAGCGCGATCTGTTCATCCTCGGTTACGGTCGCGGGCAAGAAGGCGCTCGCGACCATGCTGATCACCCACCAGATCATCAATTTCATGACAACCTCAGGCGCTTATCGCGTCGTACTGACCATCTCCGGCGCGCGGAAGTATCTGCGGCCCGAAGTCGGTCAGTTTTTCGACATGCGCGAATAGGTTCAAGTACAGCGACCGCATCGTCTGGCTCATCACCCGAACCGCATGGATGCCGGGGTGGTAGGTTTCGAATTGCAGCCCGTCCACCTTGATCACCGAATGACGCCTCAGGCACAGGTGAAACACTTCGACCGGGGTTGGCGGAGAGGTTTCGACCACGTTGTTGCCATCCACGAATTCCTTGATCGGCGTCAGGATCTGATCTCCGGCGCACAGGCTTTGCAGATGTCCGGGCGTGGCCAGCAGCCGCGCCGATGGCCCTACGATCACCCCCGACATCGGGCGTTGCATGCCAAAGCTGTCGGCCATGATCCGGGTCAGGCTCTGCACCCGGCCTTTCAGGTCGGGACGGCCCGGTATCAACGTGGTTGATCCTTTCCAGAGCACCTCCTGCGCCGAGCCGTCCTGCACGATCAGGCGATCGCCAGGGAGCAGATCCTCGATGGCCAGCGGCCCCATGTCGGTTTCCACCAGCGAGCCGCGGGAAAAGGCGCAGAATGCGTCTTCGAACAGCGGCAGCGCCGGTGCGATATGACGCGTCTGGGCAATGTTGTTCTTACCGATCAGGGCGCTCACCTCATAGCGCCTCAATTGTGGTTTGGACCGGCTTTGCAGCTTGGCCGGATCCTCTAGCAGTTTGCCGGTTTCCACAGCATTCCGCGCCGCTCGTGCTAGCGAGTGGGGGATAGTCATACCTATTCAACCCTCTTCATACATGTCAGCTCTGTGTCGGCCCCGAACGACAAGGTCAGAGTGACTCGGTTCAAATTGTTTTTGCCCCAAAAAAGCCATCCGGCCGCGCGGTTTCCACGCCGCGTTCCCCAGCCTGCGCCCATCCAGCTCACGATTCCATTGACCCCCCAATGGCACCGTTCGTAACGAGAGGATGTCCTCCTCCCGGTCGTCTTTGCTGCCCAAACCCGCCTCGCCATTGGGCGAGGCGGGCTCTTGTCCCCGGCCGGTCAGGGGCAGCGTCCGGCACCGGGTTCGTTGGATGGGCCGGTCAGCCCATCCATTGTCCGTTCAGTTCAGCGCCGGTTCGCACACCTCAGAGCCGCGTTCGGCACGGCGTGCGATCATCCGGGCGCGGCGTGCGCCGCGGGCCCAGGGCAACTGAAACTTCCCAGCAGACACGGCGGAGACCGTCAAAGCGATATAACGTCCTTTGGATTTCATCCGTGTAACTCCTGATCTTGCGTGCGGTACCGGTTTGGCGCCGCGTGTTCGACAGGTTCAATCTGGCAGTTCTTTGGGGCGGCGATTGGGCTGATCCGGGGAAAATACGGGACCGATCAACTTGCCCTCGGGACCAATGTTAAGAGACCGTACCGCGCCGTTCAGCCTTGATTTTTCGCACAAAAAAGCCCCGAGGGTCCTGACCGGCACCGGCGCAAGGTCCAGCTTCGGCCACAATTGTGACACTTCAGGGACCGCTGGTGGGGGATGTCAGAGGCGGATGGCCGAGATCAGCCGGCCGTAATCGGCCTCTTTGGCATGGGTGCTGCGGCGAAAGGAATAGAATCGCTCGGCATCCGAATAGGTGCAGTGCCGGGTCCATTCCGCATGACCCACCCCCGCGCGGCGCAAGCGGTGCAGGCCAAACGAGGGCAGATCGAATTGCATCCGGTCGCCCTGACCATTGGCAAAGAACCGGGCATTGTCCGGATCGTCTGACAGGAACTCGTCGAACAACTCCGGTCCGACCTCATAGGCGCGCTGCGAGATCGAGGGGCCGATCACGGCAGCCGTGCGGGACCGCTGCGCGCCAAGGTTTTCCATGGCGTCCAGCGTTGCCTCCAGCACGCCGGCAAGCGCCCCGCGCCATCCGGCATGGGCCGCACCGACGACGCCCGCCTCGGCATCGGCGAAGAGCACCGGCTGGCAATCGGCGGTCAGGATCGACAGGGCCAGACCCGGCGTCGCCGTCACCACCGCATCAGCCCTGGGCTTGTCGGTCAGCGGCGCGTCGACGGTCATTACATCCGGCGAATGTATCTGGTGCACGCTCACCAGATGCGTGTCCTCCACATCCAGCGCCTGCGCTACCCGCTGGCGGTTGATCGCTACTGCCCCGCGCTGATCGGACGAGCCGGTGCCGCAGTTCAACCCGGCAAACACACCGGACGAAGCCCCGCCGCGACGGGTAAAGAACCCGTGGCGAATCGGGGAAAGGCCGTCAGAGGTCAGTATTTCCAGTGTCATGCTTCCAGCCCGGGCGGAGGGTTCGCGGCAGCCGGGTAGAATCCCAGCACCTTGAACAGGTTTCCCATTTCCTCGGGATGCGTCAACCGGCGATGCGCCGAAATCAGCGATTGCAGCTCTGATCCGCCCAGAGTCCTTGCAAGGGCCTGCGCCCGTGCAGTGATGCCCAGCCGTTCCAGAAACATGCCTTGCGGGGTCAGGCGGCTATGGGCGCAACCCGCTTGGGTGGCCACCTGCGCAAGGGCCTCGAAATCCACATGCGCGGTCAGATCGGCCTGTCCGGGCTCTGCCAGTGGATCGGCTTTCAGATGATGTCGCACCGCCTGCAGCGTATCGCCAAGCGAGCGCCAGTCGCCGTAATCAACCAGCAAGGCTGCGCCGCCATGCGCGGCGATTCGTTCCGCGATCCCCGCCATGACCGGGCGCGCGGCATCGCAAATCTCGACCAGATCGCCGGGTGTGGTGTCCTCCATGCGGTCCGCCAGACCCGGTTGCGGGACGTCGGCGCCCAAGCCAAAGGCCAGCACCCCGTCCGGCGCGCCGATCAGGCGTTCGCGCCATCCGGATGCCTCGCGGATGAATTGCCGGATCGGCAGCGCGTCAAAGAACTCATTTGCAATCAGAAAGAGCGGCGCTTGCGGTAGGGCGTCAATGTCGTCGGTCCAGTGTGGATCGGCTGAGGCCAGTCTTTCGTTCTGCATCCGGCGCATGGTGGGCGAGGCCTCGACCAGCATGATCTGTGCGGCGGTGTGGAACCCCGGGACCCCGGCGGTCGCGCGCAGCAGGTCGGCCATCAGCGTGCCGCGCCCGGGGCCAAGCTCGGCCAGCGTGAACGGGGTGGGGCAGCCCTGATCCATCCAGGCCTGTGCCAGCGACAGGCCCAGCAATTCGCCGAACATCTGGCTGATCTCAGGCGCAGTGGTGAAATCGCCCTTGATTCCGAACGGGTCGCGCGTGGCGTAATAGCCGAAGTCCGGATGCAGCAGGCAGTCGGACATATATTCGGCAACGGTCAGCGGGCCGCTCTGGCTGATCCGTTCCAGCAGCAGAGCGTGCAGGCTCATGCCGGTGCGGCGGTTGCCGCGCGGCGGGCCCGCAGGATGAACCACAGCCCCAGCGCGATCATCGGCAGCGACAAGAGTTGTCCCATCGTCAGCCCATAACCCCCCATATGCCAGGCCAGCCCCAGCGGATTGCCGGGCGAGATGAACTGCGCATCGGGCTGGCGCAAAAGCTCAACCGCAAACCGCGCGAGGCCGTAGCCTGCAAAAAACGTTCCCATGATCTGGCCGGGCCGTTTGAACGCCCCGCGCCGATAGGCCAGCCAAAGCAGCAGCGCGCCCAGAACCAGCCCCTCCAGCAGCGCCTCATAAAGCTGCGACGGGTGGCGGGCACAGAGGCCTTCGACACCCGGGCAGCTCTGCGCCGCACCGCCGGGAAAGATCACCGCCCAGGGCAGATCGGATGAGCGGCCCCAGAGCTCGGCATTGTTGAAATTCGCCAATCGGCCCAGAAACAGCCCCGGCGGCACCGTATGAGCCACCAGATCGCCCAGCGTGAGCACGGGAATCCGCTGTCGCAGTGCATAGATCCAGGCGGCCATCACCACGCCAAGCATCCCACCATGGAAGGACATGCCACCCTGCCAGACCATCAGGATCTCTTGCGGATGGGTCAGATAGTAGGCGGGTTCATAGAACAGGACAAAGCCCAGCCGCCCGCCCAGGATCACACCCAGGATGATCCAGGTGATCAGGTCGTCCAGTTGGGTGCGATCAAGCGGTGCGTTGTCACCAGGCCAGAGAGCCGGGCGCGCGATTGCCATCCGAGCCAGTTGCCAGGCGATCAGGATACCGACGATATACGCCAGCGCATACCAGCGCAGCGGAAAATCGAAACCAAGCAGCGAGATGGTGAAAATCTCGGGCGAAAGATCCGGGAAGGTAAGAACAGCCTGCATGGGGCCTCAATGTTCATGCGAAGCAATGCAAGTCAACCTTGAGACGCGCGGCAATCTTGCCCATATAGAGGTCAACCGCGAAACCGGAGACATGACATGCAAAGCCGCAACAAAGTACTCGACGATATCTCGCAACTGATGACCAACGCGATGGGCGTGGCGCAGGGGGCCAGGAACGAGGCCGAAACCGCCATGAAGTCGATGATTGACCGCTGGCTGGCGGATCGCGACTTCGTCACCCGCGAAGAATTCGACGCCGTGCGCGCCATGGCGCAAAAGGCCCGCGAAGAGAATGAAGCGCTGGCCGCGCGGATCGCCGCATTGGAAGAGAAGCAGGGCGGCTAACGATACATTACAAGTATTACACGTCAGGGCGCGCGGTGTATCATGCACCGCCGCGCCGTTTTTGCAAGAAAATCAGAGTTAATACCACAATATTTCGGGCGAAGTGACAAACGCTCCACAACTTATTGCTGTTATCCCCAAAATTAGGGGTTGCCACATGGGCTGCCAGGCAGCACCATATCTGGTACAAGCTGCGGGAAACGCCCCGGTTTGTAGAGCAGGCAACTAGCGCTGGGGCGCTGCCAGCCCCAATCCGCTAGAGATCAGTGAGGTGGCATCATGGCCCTTTCCGAGCAGTATCTGGAAGAAGACATTCACCCCATCGACATCGTCGAACATATCGCCGAGCACCATGACTGGGATTTTGATCGTATCGGGGACGATCAGATTGCCATGGCGGTTGAGGGACAGTGGCGTACCTATTCCATCACGCTCGCGTGGTCGGGCTATGACGAGACGTTGCGGATGGTCTGCACCTTCGAAATGGAACCGCCCGAGGACAAAATCCCGAAGCTTTATGAACTGATCAACGCGATGAACGATCAGTGCTGGGCGGGGGCCTTCACCTATTGGGGCGGTCAGAAATTGATGGTTTACCGCTATGGTCTGGTTCTGGCCGGTGGCCAGGTTGCCAGCCCCGAGCAGATCGACACGATGATCAACGCCGCCGTGCTGAGCGCCGAGCGCTACTACCCGGCGATCCAGTTGATGGTCTATGGTGATCGCACACCTGCGGATGCGATGCAGGTCGCCATTGCAGAGGCCTACGGCCGCGCATAAACCTTGACCCCGAACGCACCGACGGGAGGGGTATCATGGCACTATCACAAATCGCGGCACAGGGGCTTGTTCTGCTGGGCTGCGGCAAGATGGGATCGGCAATGCTGGCGGGCTGGCTCTCGGAAGGGTTGCCCGCTTCGTCTGTTTGGGTGATCGAACCCCATCCCTCGGACTGGCTGCGCGGCACTGGCGTGCATCTGAACCAACCGCTGCCCGATGCTCCAGCCATCGTGCTGGTTGCGGTCAAACCGCAGATGATGGGCGATGCGCTGCCGGTGTTGCAGGCACTGGGGAACGGCGAAACACTGTTTGTGTCAGTGGCCGCAGGAACGGCGATTGCCACCTATGAAGAGGTTCTGGGCGAGAGCACCCCGATCATCCGCGCCATGCCCAACACCCCCGCCGCCATCGGGCGTGGCATCACCGCGCTGATCGGCAATACCCATGCCGCCGAAGATCACCTGTCCCTCGCAGAAACGTTGCTGGCCGCCGTCGGCCAGACCGTCCGGCTGGATCACGAAGGCCAGATGGATGCGGTCACCGGCGTCAGCGGCTCTGGCCCGGCCTATGTCTTTCACCTGATCGAAACGCTTGCGGCGGCGGGCGAGGCGCAGGGTCTGCCCGCAGACCTGGCGCTGCAACTGGCGCGCGCCACCGTGGCAGGCGCCGGGGCGCTGGCCGAAAGCGCCGAGGAAAGCCCGGCACAACTGCGCGTCAATGTGACCAGCCCCAATGGCACCACACAGGCCGCGCTTGAGGTTCTCATGCATGAGGATGAAGGTTTTCCAAATCTGCTGCACCGCGCGGTCACCGCCGCAACCGAACGCTCAAAGGAACTGTCCCGTGGCTGAGATCTCGTTTGATGACTTCCAGAAGGTCGATATTCGCGTCGGCGAGGTGATCCGTGCAGAACCCTACCCCGAGGCCCGCAAACCGGCGATCAAGCTGTGGATTGATTTTGGGGGTGAACTCGGCGTGCGCAAGAGCTCTGCCCAGATCACCGCGCACTACACGCCCGAGGCGCTGATCGGCAAACAGGTGATGGCGGTGGTCAACTTTCCGCCGCGCCAGATCGGTCGGTTCATGTCCGAGGTTCTGGTGCTGGGCCTGCCCGACGAAGACAAAGAGATCGTTCTGATCGGCCCCGACGGCGAGGTGCCCAAGGGCGGGAGGGTGCACTGATGCGGGTCTGGGTCACAAGGCCCATGACCGCCGCAGTCGAAGCGCGGGCGCGGGATGCTTTCGATGTGGAAATCCGGTCGGACACCACACCGCTCGACCCCGACGAACTGCACCGGGCCTTGGCCGAATTCGATATCGTTGTGCCGACATTGGGCGACCGGTTCAGCGCCGAGGTGTTTGGCGCGGTGGCGCAGCCGCGCTGCCGCCTGCTGGCCAATTTCGGGGTCGGCTACAATCATATCGACGTCGCGGCAGCGGCCTCGGCCGGGATCGCCGTGACCAACACGCCCGGCGCGGTCACCGATGCCACCGCCGATATCGCGCTGACGCTGCTGCTGATGACCGCGCGCCGCGCGGGCGAGGGCGAGCGGCTGGTGCGCGCAGGCGCCTGGCATGGCTGGCACCCGACGCAAATGTTGGGTCATCACGTCACCGGCAAGCACCTGGGCATCGTCGGCATGGGGCGGATCGGGCAGGCGATCGCGCAGCGCTGCCATTTCGGCTTTGGCATGGCGGTGTCGTATCTGGCCCGCAGCCCCAAAAGCCTGAGTTTTCCAGCCACGCAGGCGGATGATCTGCGCAGCCTTGCGGCCTCGGTTGATTTTCTGGTTGTTGCGGTACCCGGCGGGGCAGAGACCATCCATCTGATCAACGCGGATGTGCTGGCAGCGATGAAGCCCTCGGCACTGCTGGTCAACATTGCCCGGGGCGAGGTGGTGGACGAGGCGGCGCTGATCGCCGCTTTGCAGGCGGGTCAGATCGCGGGCGCGGGGCTTGACGTCTATGAATTCGAGCCAAAGGTTCCGAAAGCGGTTATCGGGATGGACAACGTGACGTTGCTGCCGCATCTGGGCACCGCAACCGAAGAGGTCCGCACCGCCATGGGCCAGATGGCACTGGACAACGTGGCGGCCTTCCTCTCGGGGCAGGATCTGCCCAACCGCGTCTGAGACTGCGCTCAGGGGGTCTCGGCCATGTGGTCGCCCATCATCTCGCGCCAGTGTCTGCGGCAGAGCGAGACATAGGTCTCGTTGCCGCCGATCTGAACCTGCGCACCTTCGGTGATTGCCTGCCCTTGCGCGTCCTGGCGGATCACCATCGTGGCCTTGCTGCCGCACTTGCAGATTGTGCGCACCTCGCGCATTTCATCGGCGAGCGCCAGCAGGGTGGCGGACCCGGGAAACAGCTTGCCCTGAAAATCGACGCGCAGCCCATAGGCCAGAACGGGCACCCCCAGATCGTCGACCGCCCGCGCCAATTGCCAGACCTGATCGGGGGTCAGGAACTGGGCCTCGTCCACAAAAACGCAGGCCAGCGGCGTCTGGTCCAGTTGCCGGGCGATCATCGCATACACGTCGTCGCTGGTGAGAAAAGTATCGGCATCGGCGCTGATGCCGATTCGCGAGGCGATCCGGCCCCTGCCGGCGCGCCCGTCGATTGCGGCGGTCATCAGATAGGTCTGCATGCCGCGTTCGCGGTAATTGTGGGATGCCTGCAGCAAAACAGTCGATTTGCCGGCATTCATCGTCGAATAGTTGAAATAGAGCTTGGCCATGTCCCCGGTCTAGATCGGGACGCGGACCGGGGCAAGCAGCGGGTTTGAGGTGAAAGCCATCGTCTCCGCACATCCTCGCAACTCTTGCGCTGCGGAATCCGCAGCAGGCCGCGTTGGATGGCGGAGACAGGTACCCCAGCTCACTCTCTAAATCACAGCAACGGGTCTGGAGGGCATAAGAATTGCCCGCCAGAGCCCACTAGTTACACGACGCCGTCCGACGCCCCCACTCTCTTAAAAACCCTCGGAAAACCTGAGGGATAGCCAATTTGTTACATTTGTTTTAAGAGTCAGGAATGGGAAATATCCCGGGCCTTTCCCCTCATGGTGACTGTTGGAGGGGGCGACAGTTGAGAGAGGATAAAAATGGCCGAGATCGGGTCTTATCTGAAAAAGCACACCGAGGCGCTGGTCAAGGATGTGGGCATCGAGGCAGCCTGCGAGTTGACGGGGAAATCCAAGGCAACGCTGGGGCGGTATTATTCCGACAATTCCGAGCATCTCGACCGGTTCATGCCCGTCGATGCGGTGGCCCGGCTGGAGCAGGCGTCAAGTTACCCGCATGTGACCTCGGCGCTGGCCGAGTTGAAGAACATCACACTGTCCCACGGCAGCCCCAAGGCCAATAGCGAGCGACAGGGCGGCGTCAATGCCGATGTCATCGCGCTGAGCCAGCGCTTTGCGATGCTGATGACGGAATACCAGGAAGCAATCGAGGATGGTATCATCACCGTGAACGAGGCCAAGCGCCTGCTCCGGGAAACCGTGGCGCTGCAGCAGGTGCTGATCGACATGAAACTGCACCTGCAGGAAGAAAGCACCTGAACAGGCGAACCTGATCCTAGTCGGTTGCTTTCAACTCCGTCACGATATTGATGGTGATCGGGCCGGTCGAGAAGCCGCCGACCCCGAACGCCATATGATCCTCCAGTACGGTGGTTGCCGTGAAGGCGGCCCAGTCACCCTTGTAATAGTCGATGGCACCACCCAGTGGGTGTTCACCGATATGGGTGAGCGTCGTTTCCAGCGTTACGGATTGCGTGGTGCCGTGAATCGTCAGGTCGCCGGTCACGTTGGCGGTGTTTTCCCCCGTCTTTTCAACGCTTGTGCTGACAAATGTGATCTCGGGAAAGGTTTCCACCTCGAGGAAATCAGCGCTTTTCAGATGGTCGTCCAACGGGCCGAAGCCGCTCGCCAAACTGTTGGCTGCGATAGTGACATTTAGCGACGCGGCCTCGGGCATCTCGGGGTCGAGGTCCAGCGTGCCGTCAGCCACCGTGAACTCTGCCGCCTGAACGGAAACACCTGCATGGCTCCAGCTGAACCGCACTTCGGTATGTCCCTGGTCGGTTTTGTAGGTTTTGGCATCAGCAGCCCCGACCAGACAGGCCGTTGCAAGTGCTGCAACCGAGAATATCATCTGGAAATGTGTCATTGGGCACCTCTTTCAGGTTTTGAATTGCGATGAAACAGTTCAGACACCCGACGGGGCGTATGGAATCTGGTTTCAAAATAGATGATAGTGCATCTAATTTTTGTAATCCATGGCAGAAGCTATCGCCCTGAATAACGAACGGAAATCTGCGGTATGTTGCCTACGGAAGAAGAAACACGTCTCTGGATCGCCCTCAACCGGGCGCATAGACGTATTCACCGCGAGATGGAGCGCGCGCTTGCCGCTGGCGGGCTGCCGCCCCTGAAATGGTATGATGTGCTTTGGGGGATAGAGATGGCCGGTTCGGATGGCGTGCGGGCCAGCAATCTGCGGGACTGGCTATTGTTTGAGCAATCCAATCTGTCGCGGGTGTTGCGCAACCTGATCGAACGCGGCCTGGTGCATGAAACGGTCTGTGACGCTGACAAGCGGGCAAAGATCCTGCGGGTAACGGGCAAGGGCGCAGAATTGCGCCTGCGCATGTGGCACATCTACGGACCGCAGATACACGCCCACATGAATAAGCTCACAGCTGACAAGAACGCAGGCGTTCTGCGAAAGGCGCTCCGTCCCCTTCAGCCTGACGATGAATGATCACGCAGTGAGTGATCTTATGGTATGGGTTCGATATCGTGACCCGGACAACGTCGGGCGCTGAATTGCGTCATGCAATCAGCTCTGCCGCCGGACGATCACCGAGCCCACGGAATAGCCCGCGCCGAAGGAACAGATCAGGCCAAGGTCGCCTTCGGCCAGATCGTCGGAGTATTTGGAAAAGGCGATGATCGATCCCGCCGACGAGGTGTTGGCGTAATCCTGCAGGATGTTGGGCTGCTCGCCCGCCTCGGGGTCGCGGCCCAGAACTTTCTTGCCGATGAAATCGTTCATCGTCTTGTTGGCCTGATGCAGCCACAGCCGTTTCAGATCGGCGCTGGCGACGCCTTCGTCAGCCATGTGATCGGCGATGTGCTGGCTGACCATGGGCAGCACTTCCTTGAACACCTTGCGACCGTTCTGCATGAATTGCATGTCGCGCCGGTCTTGCAGCCCATCGGGGCGCGAGCGGCGCAGAAAGCCGTTATTGTTGCGGATGTTATTCGAGAATTTGGTGGCGCAGCGGGTCGAGAGCACCTCGAAATGGGGGCCCTTGGCATCCTCGGCGCGCTCCAGCACCACGGCAGTGGCCACGTCACCAAAGATGAAGTGGCAGTCACGGTCGCGCCACTCAAGATGCGCGGTGCAGATTTCTGGGTTGACCACCAGCGCCGAACGGATGCTGCCCGAACGGATCATGTCGGCGGCGGCCTGTAATCCGAAGGTGGCCGAGGAACAGGCGACATTCATGTCAAACCCGAACCCGTCGATGCCAAGTGCGTTCTGAACCTCGATTGCCACCGCCGGATAGGCGCGTTCGTGGTTTGAGGCGGCACAGATCACCGCGTCGATGTCACCCGCTTCGCGACCGGCCTGTGCCAGCGCCTTTTCAGCCGCATCCACTGCCATTTCGGTCATGACACTGGGTTCGGCATCATCGCGCTGGCGCAGCAGCGGGTGCATCACGTCGGGGTCCAGGATGCCGGTCTTGTCCATCACATAGCGATTCTCGATCCCGCTCGCCTTGAGAATGAACTCTTCCGACGAGTGCTGCATCGGCTCTGCGGAGCCTGCGGCGATCTCATCGGCATGTGTGGTATTCCACTTGTCCGCATAAGCGTTGAACGCCGCAACCAGTTCGGCATTGGTGACCACATCGGTAGGCGTGAAAACACCGGTGCCTGTGATGGCGGGCGTGTACATGGCTTGCTCCTGCGAAATGACGATTCGCTTAAGATGCTGCGAGCGGCAGCAAGGTTCAAGAGGCGTTGCGCCGCGTCATCTTGACCGATTGGGTCATTTGGCTCTGCACACATGCGCCAAACGGGCCTAGGCTGGCGACGATTCACCCCATCAGCGCAGAGAGAATGCGATGACAATGACAGCTACCCCCAACACCACACACGCGCCAAGCAAGCTGTTGAGCGGGCAGAACATGCCCTGTTTTGAGGCGCTTCTGCAACGCTCGCGGCCACATGACCCGATCCGCACCGCAATCGTGCATCCCTGTGACGAACATTCGCTTGAAGGCGCGATGCAATCGCGCGCGGAAACGCTGATCGAGCCGGTACTGGTTGGCCCGCGCGCCCGGATCGAGGCGGCGGCAACTGAGGCGGGCATTGATCTGACCGGGATCGAAATCGAGGATGTGCCCCACAGCCATGCCGCCGCCGAACGGTCGGTTGAACTGGTGCGCGAAGGCAAGGTCGAGGCATTGATGAAGGGCGCGCTGCACACCGACGAGATCATGGGCGCGGTCGTTCATTCGAAAACCGGGCTGCGCACCGAACGACGGATGAGCCATGTCTTCGTGCTGGATGTCTCGCGCTATCCAAGGCCGCTGCTGGTGACCGATGCGGCGATCAATATCTTTCCCGATCTTGAAACCAAGGCGGATATCATCCGCAACGCGGTCTCGCTGGCGCAGTCGTTGGGCATTGACGTGCCCAAGGTCGCGATTCTGTCGGCGGTGGAAACGGTGACCGAGAAAATCCCCTCGACGGTCGAGGCGGCGGCGCTGTGCAAGATGGCGGATCGTGGCCAGATCAAAGGCGGCGCGCTGGACGGGCCGCTGGCCTTTGACAATGCGATCTCGCCCGAGGCGGCCGAAGCCAAAGGGATTGTTTCGTCGGTGGCGGGGCAGGCGGATATTCTTGTCGCTCCCGATTTGGAGGCGGGCAATATGATCGCCAAGCAGTTGACCTATCTGGCAGGCGCGGGCTGTGCCGGTCTGGTGTTGGGCGCGCGGGTGCCGATCATGCTGACCAGCCGGGCCGATGGCGTCATCGCGCGGGTGATGTCGGCGGCGCTGGCCCAGCTTTACGTGCGCAACCGCCACGGCGCAGTGCCGGGGACGCTGGCCAAGCCGATAGCCGAGGACTAGCGGGTTGGGGGCAGGAAAGGCTTGACCTCAACCAGACTTGAGGTCGTAGCAAGGTCATAGTCACGCGGAGAAGACCATGACCGACCTGTCCGAACCCCCTGATTCTCCCGCTTCGGGCGGTGTGACCTGGCGCGCGCTGTTGACCGGGCCTTATACCGCCGCGCTGGCGTTGATCTGCCTGTCGGTCTGGTTGCATGCCGCTGACAGCCTGATGGTCGCGACCATGCTGCCCGCCATCGTGGCTGAGGTCGGCGGTGCCGCGCTGGTGGGCTGGTCGGTGTCGCTATATGAAATCGGGTCGATCATCGCAGGCAGTGCAAGCGCCCTGCTGGCCATGCGCCACGGGCTGCGCAGGCCGATGATCTGCGCCGCGTCGCTTTTTGCTGCGGGCTGTCTTGTCAGCGCGCTCAGCCCGACCATGCCGTTGCTGCTGACAGGCCGTCTGTTGCAGGGGCTGGGCGGCGGCGGGCTGGTGGCGCTGGGTTTTGTCGCGGCGGGCGTGATCTTTCCGCGCAGCCATGTGGCGCGGGTCATGGCGGCCATTTCCACGCTCTGGGGGGTGTCGGCCTTCATCGGGCCGCTGATCGCGGCGATCTTTGTGGAATATGCCAGCTGGCGCTGGGGGTTTGCGTTTTTTGGTCTGCAGGCCGTCGCATTGGCGCTCTGGATCACGCTGCGGCCGGAACCGGAAGCCGCGCGCGGTGCGGATGCGCCGGGGCGGTTCCCTCTCAAACGTCTGGCGCTGTTGTCGGCGGGCGTCGTCCTGGTTGCTTCGGCGGGGGTCGAGATCGGTGCCCTGCGCACGCCTGCGCTGATGGTCGCGGGGCTGAGCTGCCTGGCCGCGTTTCTGTGGCTGGACGGGCGCGCCGCCGAGACCCGGTTGCTGCCGCTGGCTCCGATCGACCCGCGCCACCCGACCGGAGCGGCGCTCTTGATGATCCTGTGCCTGTCGATGGCCACGATCGCGATCACCGCCTTTGGTCCGTTGCTGATCACCGCGATCCACGATGCCGCGCCGCTTGCGGTGGGCTATATCATCGTCTGTTCTTCGGTTGGCTGGACGCTGGCAGCGATTCTGGTCAGCGGCTCGCCCGAACGCTATGACCGGCTCTTTATTACTCTGGGGGTGATCCTTGTCTGCCTGAGCATCCCCGGCTTCCTTTATGCGGTGCCGCGCGGCCCGCTCTGGTTGATCGCGATGATAGCCGCGTTGGAAGGGGGCGGGTTCGGGATGGCCTGGACCTTCATCCTGCGCCGCTGCACGGCGCTGGCACCACCCGGCGAGGTACAGCGCGTTTCGGGCGCGATCCCGACGGTGCAACGCACGGGCTACGCGCTGGGCGCGGTTTGCATCGGCATGGTGGCGAATGCCAGCGGGTTTCTGGAATTGCAGCGCGAGGGCACCGCTGCCGCCGTCTCCAACTGGGTCTTTCTCGCCTGCGTCCCCTTTGCGATGATCGGACTTGCGGCGATGGTGATGTTCATCCGCGAGCGACCTCCGGCGCAGGCCGGGCTGCCGCGCCGGGATACCGTCTAGGCGCGATCACATCTGCAGCGATTTCACCTCGACATCCCCCTCCGCCTGCGCGCGGATCGCCAGTGCGGCGGCGTGGGACGCTGCGGCAGTGGTGAAATAAGGGATCTTGTCATAAAGCGCGATGGATCGGATCGACTTGGAATCCTCGACTGCCTGTGTGCCCTCGGTCGAATTCATCACCAGTTGCACACCACCGTTCTTCATCATGTCGGTGACATCGGGGCGGCCTTCATAGACCTTGTTGACCACATCGCAGGGCACGCCGTGACCATCCAGCCAGCTTTGCGTCCCGCGGGTTGCAACCAGCGTAAAGCCCTGTTCCACAAGCACTTTAGTGGCGTCCAGCATGTCCGGGCCCTTGTCGGCATCCTTGATCGAGATAAAGGCACAGCCCGAGGACGGCAGCACCATGCCCGCCCCCATCTGCGCCTTGAGGAAGGCGCGGGGGAAGTCGCGGTCCCAGCCCATGACCTCGCCGGTCGAGCGCATCTCGGGGCCGAGGATGGTATCGACGCCGGGGAAGCGGGCAAAAGGCAGCACCGCCTCTTTCACCGAGAACCACGGCATGTTGGGATCGGCCAGCGTCATCTGATCGGCAATTTTGGTGTCGTCCACCGCCTTGTAGGGCGGGCGCATCGGGAAGGTGCTGAGCGGCTCGCCCGCCATCACCCGCGCGGCGATGGATGCAATGGCGCTGTCGGTGGCCTTGGCCACAAACGGCACGGTGCGCGAGGCGCGGGGGTTGACCTCGATCAGGTAGATCTCATCGTCCTTGATGGCAAACTGAACATTCATCAGACCCACGACATTCAGCGCCTTGGCCAGTTTGAAGGCCTGTTCCTTGACCCGCTCGATGATCTCTTTCGACAGGGAATAAGGTGGCAGGGAACAGGCCGAATCGCCCGAGTGCACGCCTGCCTCTTCGATATGCTGCATGATGCCCGCGACATGCACATCGGTGCCATCGCAGATCGCATCCACGTCCAGCTCAACTGCACCCGCCAGATAGCTGTCAAGCAGCACCGGACTGTCGCCCGAGACCACCACGGCCTCGCTGATGTAACGCTCCAGCTGCGCCATGTCGCGCACGATTTCCATCGCCCGGCCACCCAGCACATAGGACGGGCGGATCACCAGCGGGAAGCCGATTTCTTCGGCAATCGCAAGCGCTTGTTCGTCGGTCGATGCGATACCGTTTCTGGGCTGCTTCAGCTCCAGATCATTGACCAGCGCCTGAAAGCGTTCGCGGTCTTCGGCCAGGTCGATGGCGTCCGGGGTGGTGCCCAGGATCGGGATGCCTTCGGCCTCCAGCGCATTGGCCAGTTTCAGCGGGGTCTGGCCGCCGAACTGAACGATCACGCCGTGCAGAGTGCCGTTTTCCTGTTCCTTGGTCAGGATTTCCATGACGTGCTCAAATGTCAGCGGTTCGAAATACAGGCGGTCCGAAGTGTCATAATCGGTCGACACGGTCTCGGGGTTGCAGTTGACCATGATGGTCTCATAACCCGCATCGGTCAGCGCGAAACAGGCATGACAGCAGCAATAGTCGAACTCGATTCCCTGACCGATCCGGTTCGGGCCGCCGCCCAGAATGACCACCTTCTTGCGATCGCTGGGCCGCGCTTCGCATTCCACCTCGCCCATCATGGGCGCTTCATAGGTGGAATACATGTATGGCGTCTGTGCCTCGAATTCGGCGGCGCAGGTGTCGATGCGTTTGAACACAGCCGAAACGCCCAGATTGTGCCGGGCGCGGCGCACGTTGTTTTCGTCCCGCCCCGAGAGCGCGCCCAGACGCGCATCGGTAAAGCCCAGCATCTTGAGCGCGCGCAGGCCCTCTTCGGTCGCCGGCAGGCCGTTGCGCCTGATCTGCGCCTCGGCCTCGATGATCTCGCGGATGCGGGCCAGGAACCAGGGGTCAAACTTGGTGACGCCAAAGATTTCGTCATCGCTCAGCCCGTGGCGCATGGCTTGAGCAATGGTGCGCAGCCGGTCGGGTGTCTGCTGGCTGATCGCCTTGATGACGGCCGCCTTGGAATCGGGGCTGTCCGAGGCTTCCTCCCAAACGCCTACAGTCAGGCCGGGGATTTCCACCTCATCAAAGCCGGTCAGGCCCGATTCCATCGAGGCCAGCGCTTTTTGCAATGATTCGTGGATGGTGCGGCCAATGGACATCGCCTCGCCCACCGATTTCATCGCAGTGGTCAGGTAAGGCTCGGCGCCGGGGAATTTCTCAAACGCGAATTTCGGGATCTTGGTGACCACATAGTCGATGGTCGGCTCGAACGAGGCGGGCGTGACCTTGGTGATGTCATTGTCCAGCTCATCCAGCGTATAGCCCACCGCCAGCTTGGCGGCGATCTTGGCAATCGGGAAGCCGGTCGCCTTGGAGGCCAGCGCCGAAGAGCGCGACACACGCGGGTTCATCTCGATCACGACCATCCGGCCATCATCTGGGTTGATCGCCCATTGCACGTTCGATCCGCCGGTCTCGACGCCGATCTCGCGCAGGACGGCGATCGAGCCGTTGCGCATGATCTGGTATTCCTTGTCGGTCAGCGTCAGGGCAGGGGCCACGGTGATCGAATCGCCGGTATGCACGCCCATCGGGTCGATGTTCTCGATGGAGCAGACGATGATGGCATTGTCGGCCTTGTCGCGGACCACCTCCATCTCGAATTCTTTCCAGCCCAGCAGGCTTTCATCGACCAGAATCTGGTTCACCGGCGAGGCATCCATGCCGGTGCGGCAGAAATGGATAAAATCCTCGCGGTTATAAGCCACGCCACCGCCGGTGCCGCCCATGGTGAAAGCGGGGCGGATGATGGCGGGCAGGCCGATGCCCTCCAATTCGCCAAGGGCGATCTGCACGCCCGCATCCAGATCGGTGCTGCCGTCTTCTTTCTTGGGGGCGGTGACGATGGTGGCCTTGGGGTTTTCGATGCCCAGCCGGTCCATCGCTTCGCGGAACAGTTTGCGATCCTCGGCCATTTCGATGGCGTCGCGGGTCGCGCCGATCATCTCGACACCGAATTTTTCCAGCACGCCCATCTCTTCCAGCGCCAGCGAGGTGTTGAGCCCGGTCTGCCCGCCCATGGTGGGCAGCAGCGCGTCGGGGCGTTCTTTCTCGATGATCTTGGCGACCACTTCGGGCGTGATCGGCTCGATATAGGTGGCGTCGGCCAGACCGGGGTCGGTCATGATCGTGGCGGGGTTCGAGTTCACCAGAACAACCCGGTAGCCTTCCTCGCGCAAGGCTTTGCAGGCCTGAGCGCCGGAATAGTCGAACTCGCAGGCCTGGCCGATGACAATGGGGCCCGCCCCGATGATCATGATCGACTGGATGTCGGTTCTCTTCGGCATGGCCCAAACCCCTGTGATGTCGCTGTTCAACGGGCACACGCCTGCGCCCAAATTGTCCTGCGTTATAGGGAGCGCGCGAAAAGGTGCAAGGGGTATCGGAAACTGGTGACAACCTGCCGCTTTCCCCCTTCTAGTTTTCTGTCGTTGCGCTATATCCGAACCTCTCTGACACGGGGCTGGATGTGGACATACGCTTTGATCAGGGTCCGGCTGGTCCGGGCACGGCGTTTACCTCCGCCAGTGAGGTGATCCGCGCGGATGCGGCGGCGGATGTCCCCGCGGCGTTGGCACGCATAGATGCCGCGCGCGCATCGGGTGGATGGCTGGCGGGTTATGCCAGTTATGAGCTTGGCTATGTGCTGGAACCCTGTCTTGCGCCGCTGCTGCCCGAGGGACGGCGGTTGCCGCTTTTGTGCTTTGGTGTCTATGACGCGCCCGAAGTGCAGGATGCGCAGATGCCCGGCGCGTCGCTCTCGCAGCCGAACCCGCGCTGGGACGAGGCCCGCTATCTGCACGCCTTTGACCGCGTACACGCAGCAATCGGTGCGGGCGACATCTATCAGGCCAATCTGACCTTTCCGATCGATCTGGAGATCGACGGAGAAACCGCTGCGCTCTATTCGGCGTTGTGCGGCGTTCAGCCGGTTTTGCACGGTGCTTTGGTCACGCAGGACGGGCTGCCTGATCTGCTCAGCCGTTCGCCCGAGCTGTTCTTTCGCACCGATGAAGCGGGCGTGATCGAGACCCGCCCGATGAAGGGCACCCAGCCGCGCAGCGTTGATCCGGAAGAGGATGAACGTAGCCGCGTTTTTCTGGCCGGGGACGCCAAGAACCGCGCCGAGAACCTGATGATCGTGGACCTCTTGCGCAACGACATCAGCCGGGTTTCTGTGCCGGGTACGGTGAAGGTGCCGGAACTGTTCCATGTAGAGAGCTACGCCACGGTGCATCAGATGACCTCGCTGGTGCGGGCGCAGCTGCAACCCGATGTGCAATTGTCCGACATCCTGCGGGCGCTGTTTCCCTGTGGCTCGATCACCGGGGCGCCCAAGATCAAGGCGATGGAGATCCTGCGCGATCTGGAACCTTGGCCGCGCGACATCTATTGCGGCACCATTGGCTGGGCCGCGCCGGACGGGCGCTCGGAATTCAACGTGGCGATCCGCACGCCGATGGTCGAAGATGGCGCTGTGACCCTGAATGTGGGCGGCGGTGTGGTCTGGGACAGCACCAGCGCCTCGGAATATGAGGAGGCGCTATGGAAAGCCCGCTTCGCCACCCAGCTGAGCCTGATTTCCGCTTGATCGAAACGCTGGGCTATCACCCCGAGCACGGTTTCAACCGGCTGGAGTTGCATCTGGACCGCGTGGCGGGTTCGGCGCAAGCGCTCGGCGTGGGTTTTGACCGGGAGGCTGCGATTGCCTGCCTGAAAGGCGCGGGCGGGGCGGTGCCGTTGCGCTGCCGTTTGACGCTGGATGCGCAGGGTCGGTTCGAACTGACCACCGCTGTGTTGACGCCTTCGCCCGATCTTTGGCGGGTCGCCCTCGCACCCGAGCGTCTTGACCCAAAGGACCCCTGGCTTCGGCACAAGACCACGCGGCGCGCGCTGTACGACCAAGCCCGTGCAGCGCTGCCCGACGGGGTGGACGAGTGGCTGTTCCTGAATACAAACGGCGAGCTTTGCGAGGGCACCATCACCAATCTCTTCGTGACGCTGCAAACAGGCGAGGTCATCACGCCGCCGTTGTCCAGCGGTCTGCTACCCGGCATCCTGCGGCAGGAGATGCTCACAAAGGGCGAAGCGCGGGAACAGATTGTGAAGCTTGACGGGTTAGCCTCGGCAAAGCGCATAATGATAGGCAATTCCCTGCGGGGGCTGATCCAGGTGGAGCTGGTTGAGAGTGTTTGAAGATCTGTCCCTCTACAACACGCCGACCAACCGACGTCTGAAGGCCGAGTTTGGCCTCTTCTTTCTGGCTGCGCCGATCGTCATCGCGGTGCTGCTGCCGCCAACCATGATGTTCCAGGCGCTTTTTGCCTTCACCGGGTTGGGCCTTGGCCTGTTGCATTTCACACCGGGCTTCCAATGGGCCGAGTTGTGGCATGGCTGGCGCAACTGGACCTGGCGCGAGTTGGCGCTGTTTGCGGTGCTGATGCTGGCGCTGTGTACCGGGCTGATCTACGTCCTGCGCCCCGAGGCGGCGTTTTTCCTGCTGCGCCAGCGGCCGGAATTGCTGGCGGTGATCTGGCTTGCCTACCCGCTGGTCTCGGCCCTGCCGCAGGAACTGCTGTTCCGGCCGCTGTTCTTTCGCCGCTACGCCGCGATCCTGCCCGAGGGTCCGCGTGCCGACCTGCTGAATGCCGCGATCTTCTCTTTCGCGCATCTGATGTATTGGAGCTGGGTGGTCGCCCTGATGACCTTCGCGGGCGGGCTTTTGTTCTCCTGGGCCTACCGACGGCGCGGTTCGTTTGTCTATGCGATGCTGCTGCATGCGGTTGCCGGGAACATTCTGTTTGCGGTGGGGATGGGGGTCTATTTCTATTCCGGAAACGTGGTGCGCCCGTTTTGAGCCTGTTCCGCCCCGTGCTCCCTTGACTTCCCGCGCAAGCCGGGGTGTATCGGCGCGACCGTTTAAGCGCCCGAAGGGATTTCACCGATGCATGTCTATCGCAGCCACACCTGCAACGAGCTGACCGCCGCCAATGTGGGCGATACCGTTCGCCTGTCCGGCTGGGTGCATCGGGTGCGAGATCACGGCGGGCTGCTGTTCATCGACCTGCGCGACCATTACGGCGTGACGCAGGTGATGGCCGACCCCGACAGTCCGGTGTTTGCCGAGATCGAAAAGGTCCGCTCGGAATGGTGTATCCGCATCGACGGCAACGTGAAAGCGCGCGACGAGAGCCTGATCAACCCCAAGATCGCAACCGGCGAGATCGAGGTCTTCATCCGCGACATCGAAGTGCTGGGGGATGCGGCTGAGCTCCCGCTGATGGTGTTCGGAGATCAGGAATACCCCGAAGAAACCCGCCTGCGCTATCGCTACCTTGACCTGCGCCGCGAGGCGATGCAGGCCAACATGACCCTGCGCTCGGATGTGGTGGCCTCGATGCGCCGCCGCATGTGGGACAAGGGGTTCCGCGAATATCAGACGCCGATCATCACCGCCTCCAGCCCCGAAGGCGCGCGCGACTTTCTGGTGCCCTCACGCCTGCATCCGGGCAAGTTCTATGCGCTGCCGCAGGCCCCGCAGCAGTTCAAGCAGCTGATCATGGTCTCGGGCTTTGACAAATATTTCCAGATCGCGCCGTGTTTCCGCGACGAAGACCCGCGCGCCGACCGCTCGCCGACTGACTTCTACCAGCTTGATCTTGAGATGTCCTTTGTCGAACAGCAGGACGTGTTCGACACCATCCAGCCGGTGCTGCAGGGCGTGTTCGAAGAGTTCGGCGAAGGCAAAAAGGTCGATCAGGACTGGCCGCAGATTTCCTATCGGGACGCCGCGCTCTGGTATGGCACCGACAAGCCCGACCTGCGCAACCCGATCAAGATGCAGGATTGTTCCGACCATTTCCGCGGCTCGGGCTTTGCCATCTTCGCCAAGCTGCTGGAACAGGACGGCACCGAGATTCGCGCCATACCTGCACCCACCGGTGGCAGCCGCAAGTTCTGCGACCGGATGAACAAATTCGCGCAAGCCGAGGGCCTTCCGGGCATGGGCTATATCTTCTGGCGCGATCAGGGCGAAGGGATGGAGGCCGCAGGGCCGCTGGCCAAGAACATCGGCCCCGAACGCACCGAAGCGATCCGCCAGCAGCTGGGTCTGGGCGTGGGCGATGCGGCCTTCTTCCTGGGCGGCAAGCCGAAAGCCTTTGAAAAGGTCGCGGGCAAGGCGCGCGATGTGATTGGCGCCGAATTGAACCTCACCGACACAGATCGTTTCGCCTTCGCCTGGATCGTCGATTTCCCGATCTACGAACAGGACGAAGAGAGCGGCAAGATCGACTTTGAACACAACCCGTTCTCGATGCCCCAAGGCGGGATGGCGGCGCTGGAGGGAGACCCGCTCAAGGTGCTGGGCTACCAGTATGACCTGTCCTGCAATGGTTATGAGCTGGTTTCCGGCGCGATCCGGAACCACAAGCCCGAGATCATGTTCAAGGCCTTTGAGATCGCCGGCTACGGCAAGGACGAGGTCGAAAAACGCTTTGGCGGCATGGTCAACGCCTTCCAGTACGGCGCACCGCCCCATGGTGGCTGCGCGGCGGGCATCGACCGGATCGTGATGCTGTTAGCCGATACGGCCAACATCCGCGAGGTCATCATGTTCCCGATGAACCAGCGCGCCGAGGATCTGATGATGTCGGCCCCCTCCGAACCCACCAGCGACCAATTGATGGAACTGGGCCTGCGCGTGATCCCGCAGGAATAACCACGGCCTGTTCGCAAACTTCTGCCGGCGCGCGACGGAAACCGCGCCGGTCTGCGTTTAATGTTCTCGAGAGCGTGATTTCGGTGGTCCGGACCCTTATGTTAGATCTTGGGCCCACCGTGATCTGAGGAGAGCAGGGATGCGATATTCCCCGGAACTGGCAGCAATCCGGTTTGGTTGCGGGTTGTCTCCGATTGTGCCTCCGCCGCGGTCGGTCAGCGACCTGCTGGCCGGGCTAACCGGGCCGGATGAGATGGCCCGGACCTATCCTATCGAACCGTTTGACCGGTTCCAGGATCGGATGATCGACCTTGCCGCGCTCTGGAAGGCGCATCGCAAGGCCAATGGGCGCGAGGCGAAAGGCACGCTGCGCGACCGGATTGACGCGACGCGCAATCAGGCCCGGCGCGACGCCTCGGTCTGGTTTGCCCATACGCTGATGCGCTGGACCGATACCCGCACCGGCTTGCACGAACGGCTGGCGTTTTTCTGGGCCGATCATTTCACCGCGCGTGGCAAGAACGGTGCGATCAGGTTTTCCGGCCTGCCATATGTGGAACAGGCGATCCGCCCGAACATGACCGGGTATTTCTCGGATTTGCTGATTTCCGTCACTACCCATCCGCTGATGCTGCAATATCTCGATCAGGCCTATTCAGTTGGCCCCGATAGCCCGATTGCCAGGAAAAGGCCGGGCCGGGGTCTGAATGAGAACCTCGCGCGTGAGGTGCTGGAATTGCACACCATGGGCGTCGATGGCGCCTATACACAGGATGATATCCGCGCCCTGGCCGAGCTGTTCGCCGGGTTGAGCTTTGACTGGGCGGGTGGGTTCCGCTACCGGGCCGACTTTGCCCAACCCGGGGGCGAGACGGTTCTGGGTCAGGTCTATGGCGGTGCGCAGGCGTCGCTGTCTCCGGTGCTGGAGTTCCTGCGCGATCTGTCGGTTCATCCCGATACCGCCCGCCATATTGCCCGCAAGCTGGTGGTGCATTTTGTTTCGGACCGGCCCGACCCCGATCTGGTCGCGCATGTGGCGCGGCGCTATCGTGAAAGCGACGGCCATCTGCTGACGGTTTATGGCGCGTTGCTGGAACACCCGGCGGCCTGGCAGCCCGCGCTGATGAATGTGAAGCCCCCCGCCGATTTCGTGGCCTCGGCCTGTCGGGCACTGCATTTGCGCCCCAAAATGCTGGATTTGGACCGCCCCGGCCGGTTGCGCCGCCGGATAGGGCGGCCGCTGACCGGGATGGGACAGCGCTGGATGGAACCTGACGGGCCGGATGGCTGGCCCGAAGAGGATGCCGCCTGGGTCACGCCGCAGGGGCTGGCGAGCCGGATCTCATGGGCTATGACACGGCCCCGGCAACTGGTTGGCGACCTGCCCGACCCGAGGCGGTTCCAGTGGGATGCGCTGGGCTCATATGCGCCCGCATCGGTCCGGTTTGCGGCGCAGGCTGCGGAAACACGGGCCGAAGGGGTCGGCCTGATACTGGCATCGCCAACGTTTCAGAGGCGATAGGAGAGGGCATGCGATGACACCTGATCTGACACGGCGTGGCTTTCTGACCCGATCGGCTCTTGTTGGCTGCTCGGCTGCGGCCAGCCCTCTGCTGACCCGCGTCAGCTTCGCCGCCGCCCCCTGGGATACAAGGCTGGTGGTGATCATCCTGCGCGGCGGCATGGACGCGCTGGACGTGGTGCGCCCCCTTGGCGATCCCGATTATGCCAAGGCGCGGACGGGGCTGTTGCGGCGGGAAGATACTGTGATCGACCTGGACGGATTCTATGCACTGCATCCGGGGCTGCAACCGCTGCTGCCGCTCTGGCGGGCAGGCGAGTTGGGCGCGGTGCAGGCGGTTGCGACGCCCTATCGCGACAAGCGCAGCCATTTTGACGGTCAGGACCTGCTGGAAGCGGGCAGCATGGGGCTGGGCGATGTGGCGGGCGGTTGGCTGAACCGGGCCTTGGGACAGGTGCCCGGAGCGTCGGCGCGCACCGGTTTCGCGCTGGGTCATGGCGAGATGAAGCTGTTGGCAGGTGAGACCTCGGTGACCGACTGGTACCCCGATACCGCCTTGTCCCTCAGCCCGCAGGCCGCCCTGCTTGCCGAACAGATGATGGCCGAAGACCCGTTGTTCCATGGGGCGTATGCGCAGGCCATGGCGCTGATGGGGGACGGGCAGGAGGGCGGGGCCGGCATGGATGATCCCACCAAAGGCAAGCGCCGCCCGCCAGAACATGTGAACATCGCCAGCTATGCCGCCGAACAACTGCGCGGCGAAGCGCGGGTCGTCGGCTTTTCGCTTAACGGTTGGGATACCCACCGGGCGCAGACCAAAGGGCTGACCCGGGCGCTGAAGCGGCTGTCGCAGACCATCCTGACGCTCAAGCGCGAGCTGGGCGCGCCGGTCTGGGGCAAGACCGTTGTGCTGGCCATGACCGAGTTCGGCCGCACCGTGCGCCAGAACGGCACTGGCGGCACCGATCACGGCACCGGCGGCGCGCTGCTTTTTGCCGGTGGCGCGGTGCGCGGTGGTCAGGTGCTGGGCGATTGGCTGGGTCTGCAGGAAAGCGCGTTGCTGGACCGGCGCGATCTGATGCCCACCGCCGATCTCAGGGCTTATGTTGCGGGCGTGTTGCAGGGTGTGGCGGGGCTGGACCGAACCACGCTGGAACGCACGGTGTTCCCGGGGCTGGACATGAGCGGCCCGACCGGGCTGCTGCTCTGACCCGCCGCGCGCCGACTGGTGCAAAAAACACGGTTGACTCGCCCCATGGCATCTCTATAAGCGCGGCTTCATTGGTGTTGGTGGCCCCCGCAAGGGGATGCCTGTCATGGGGTCAGACCCAAGAGGACAACGCCCTTCATAGTGGTCCATCCGGACCTCGACCCAAAGAAGGAGATCAGCCGTGACCAAACGCACGTCTGCCAAGCACAAAATCGACCGCCGCATGGGCGAAAACATTTGGGGCCGCCCCAAATCCCCCGTCAACCGCCGCGAGTACGGCCCCGGCCAGCACGGTCAGCGCCGCAAGGGCAAGCTGAGCGATTTCGGTATCCAGCTGCGCGCCAAGCAGAAGCTCAAGGGCTACTATGGCGACCTGACCGAAAAGCAGTTCCGCCGCATCTATGCCGATGCCGTGCGTGTGACTGGCGATACCGGTGAAAACCTGATCGGTCTGCTGGAGCGTCGTCTGGACGCCGTCGTCTACCGCGCCAAGTTCGTGCCGACCGTCTTTGCTGCCCGCCAGTTCGTGAACCACGGCCACGTCAAGGTGAACGGCCAGCGCGTCAACATCCCGTCCTACCGGGTCAAGGAAGGCGACGTCATCGAAGTGCGCGACAAGTCCAAGCAACTGGCCATCGTGTTGGAAGCCGCTGGTCTGGCCGAGCGTGACGTGCCCGATTACATCGACGTTGATCACTCGAAAATGACCGCCACCTTCGTGCGCGCACCCGGCCTGGGCGATGTGCCTTATCCGGTGATGATGGAGCCGAACCTGGTTGTGGAATTCTACGCGAAGAACTGATCTTCGCCAGATCCGAGGAATTTCGAAAGGCCGCGCGGGTTGCGCGGCCTTTTTTCATTTCCTGTTTCAGAATCCTCTGGAATAGCGCAGCAAGATCGACTCGCTGCCGGGTTCGTAATTCTTGAAGTCGTTATTGAAGAGGTGGTCCAGCGTCAGCGACAGCCTGCTGATCTCGCTCAGATGCCTGCCGAAGCCTATTGAGGTGCGGTAAAGGAAGGAATCGGTTTCCTTGCGTGGCGGTGAATCGCCGCCCTGATTGAAGCCTCCTGCTGCAAAACTTCCCTCGAGAAAGAAGCGGCTGTTTGGAAAGCTCCACACGGAATGCACGCCGACCCCGGCAAACACATCTCGCTCACTATCCACCAATAATGTCGCCATACCTGTTAGATTGAATCTTGGTCTGTCCAAAAACGGATTTGTGTGAACTTCGACCAATCCCGCGACAGCCGGATCACCGTCGCTGTCGAACAGATCGTCGGCGCCAAAGCCAACGACCCATTCTGCGGCTGATGCTGAGCGAAAAACCAAGAAAAACGTGATTATTAACCAGGCGAGAAACCTGGGTGTGTAGGCTGTATTCATATCCGTCGGATCCCCCGTCGCGTATTTTGTTGTTATTGAGAAAAGGAGTATTTGAGCTGCGTCTTAAGTCAACGCGCACGCATCCGGCATGTTCAGTTGTTTGAATTCTGTAGCCAATCCAGCGCACAAGCGTGCGCATTTTACGTGATTGGATGTCTGACCCCGCCTTCTCACGTGTGGGTTATTCTGTAGACGCGCGCGATATTTGCTACACTTCGCGAGCGAACAATCGGACAGCGGGATATGTCAGACCCTTATTCAAACCTTGCCGCACAGAACCAGAGCACTCAGGCCCTGATCGCAGACGCGATGGAGGCGCGCTGTCTGGAACCGGCCCAGATCGCGATCCGACAAGCCTATATGAGCGGGCTTTCCCTGCCCGCAGATGCCTTCGCTGTCGAGTTCGGATCAGGAACCGGTCATGTGACCCGCGATCTGGTTACCCTGGCCGGGGCCGCGCGGGCGCTTGGTATCGAGCCGTCGCCGGTCATGGTCGCGCGGGCGCAGGCGCATTTTGCCGATGATCACCGATTGCGCTTTGAAACAGGGGACGCCAAGCGGACCGAGTTGCCCGATGCCTCGGTTGATCTTGTCCTGATGCATACGCTGCTCTGCCATGTTCCCGAGCCGCAAGAGGTTGTTGCCGAGGCGTTTCGGGTTCTGAAGCCCGGCGGAAAGCTGGTGATCTGTGACGGGGATTACGATACCGCCACCGCGCAGATTGCGGATTATGATCCGCTGGATCAGATCATCCGCTTCATGATCAACCAGAACGTGACGAACCTGTGGATCATGCGCCAGATCACCGAGATCCTGACGGGTACGGGGTTTGCGCTCGGGCCGCGGCAAGGGCACGGCTATGTCGCTGAAGGTGAGGCCACCTATTTCATGACCGTGATCAGCAGGGGCGCGGATCGGATGGTGGAAACCGGCCTCCTGTTCCCGGAAACGGCCGAGGCGCTGAAGCATGAGGCACGGCGGCGGGTTGAGGCCGACAGGTTCTTTGGCTTCATGTCCTATGTCAGCCAGATTGCAATCAAGCCCGACAGCGTGTGACCGGATAAGAGCGTCTTCAGCGCAGGATCAGCCGGGGTGCCGGTCCCAGCGGGATCGGTCCGAGGGCGACGAACCCGTCGCGGAAATTCAACTGTACATCCAGCGAATTGCGATTGCCGCCAAGCCCCGCCAGCATACCCAGAACGCGGCTTGTCGGGCCGACAGCCTGTTCGGGTATCGCACCCGCCGCCTGCGCCATGGCCAGCATTTCCTGCCAGTTTTCCGCCTTGAGCGCGATCTCTCCGGTCGGAATGCCCTGCGGGTCGACATCCAGCTCTCCGGTCGCAAAAAGCCGCAATTCGCCCCAACGCATCTCGGTCAGGCGCAGATCGACCATCTGAGGTTGCGGGCGGCGCTCCTCAAGTGCGCTGCGGTCCCAGGGCTTGTCAAAGCGGACCGTCATATCAAGCTCCAGCGCCTCGAAGCTGCGGGGCAGGGTGCTGTCCGAGTGCAGCAAGCGTCGCAGCGTGTTGCCGGGGGAAAACCCCTCGGCGGTGATCCCGAACGTATAACTTTCAGGCTGCCCTTCCTGCGCCATGGCAAGGGACAGCGTGTCGGCCCCAAGAACCGTGCCGTCTGCGGTGTCGATGCTCCAGGCACCCGAGGTCAGCGCCATGCGCCGCAATTCGAGCCGGACACCGGGATGCAGATGCAGGTCGGCGGTCATGTCCTGCGCTGTCACCATGGCGGTCTGGTCGAAATAGGACAGGCGCTGCGGCGTGTCGGCAAAGCGCAAGGTCTGCCGTCCGGGCCAGATCGCCGGGCTGTCCAGCGCGATCATGTCGGCCTGCCAGGCGGTCCCGCTGCGTGGGTCAGCCAAGGCCGGGCTGGTCAGCGTGGTCCTGTGACGCAACGGATATCCTGCGGTCGAGATCGCGGCGTAATCGGCCTGCCAGCCACGTGTCTCTTGCGCGGCAAACCACGCCGCAATGCTGCTGCGCAGCCCGTAGGCGGCGGCAAACCAGTAGCCGGACCACAGCACGATCACCACAATGGCGAGTTTCAGCAAACGGCGCATGCGCGATTGGCCCCTTTTTCCCGGCTTTGATTTGGTATTTATAGGGCGAAACAGGCAAGGACCAGTGCGATGACGATGTGGGTATTCGGCTATGGCTCGCTGTTGTGGAATCCGGGCTTTCCGGTGGGCCGGAGCGAGGTCGCGACGCTGCATGGCTATGCGCGGTCCTTCTGCATGAGTTCCATCCACCACCGGGGGACCGAAGAAAAGCCGGGGCTGGTTCTGGCGCTGGACGAGGTTGCCGGAGCCCATTGTCGCGGCCTTGCCCTGTTGGTGCAGGCGGGGCACGAAGACCAGACGCTGGCCGAGCTGCGCGAGCGCGAATTGATCTCGTCGGCGTATCTGGAACGGATGTTGGAGCTGGAATTGGTAAGCGGCGAGCAGGTCACCGCCGTCACATATGTGATCGACCCAGACCACGTGCAATATTGCGGTGGCCTCGCGCTGGAGGATCAGGCCCATATCATCGCCCGCGCGGTGGGCGGGCGCGGGCCAAATACCGACTATCTCTACAATACAGCGCAACATCTGGCCGAGATCGGGTTGAGCGATCCTGATCTGGACTGGCTGACCAATAGGGTGCGCGCGCTGACCGCATAAAGCCTTGGCCTTGCGGGTGGCTTTTCGGTAGGTTCAAGCCAGAGCAGAAAATCAGGACACGCGCATGGCGCAGGCACGTTTCGAGGCGAGACCGCAATTCTCGCGCCCCTTCCGGCAGATCATCATGATGCTGGTCGTAATTGGCCTGTCGGGGTTCGGTGTTTTTGTGGCGCTGCCGCGCGTCGCCTCGGTGTTTCAGGCGAACCCCTACCTGAACGGCTTTATCCTGCTGGTCTTTGTCATCGGCGTTCTGGCCTGTTTCTGGCAGGTCTTCCAACTGATCGGATCGGTGCGCTGGATCGACGGCTTCGTCGGCGGGTTCGAACGCGAGGGCATCCCCGCGCCGCAGCTTCTGGCACCTTTGGCCACGCTGCTCAGCGCGCGCAGTGCACGGATGCAGATCAGTTCCACCTCGACACGCTCGATCCTCGATTCGGTGGCCGAACGCATCGAAGAAGAACGCGAGATCACCCGATATATCACCAATGTGCTGATTTACCTGGGATTGTTGGGCACATTCTTTGGCCTGGCCACCACGGTTCCCGCCATTGTCGACACCATCCGCAGCCTCAATCCGCAGGAAGGCGAAGAGGGGCTGGCGGTGTTCAACCGGCTCATGGTCGGTCTTGAAACACAGCTTCAGGGTATGGGCGTGGCCTTCGGTTCGTCGCTGCTCGGTCTTGCCGGGTCGCTGATCGTTGGCTTACTGGAACTTTTTGCCAGCCACGGTCAGAACCGGTTCTATCGCGAGTTGGAGGAATGGCTGTCGACGATCACGCGGGTCGGGTTTTCCTCCGGGGAAGATGGCGGACCCGATTCTGGTGCCATGGACGGCGTGATGGAGGCGATGACCGAGCAGATGGATGGGCTGCGGGTGATGTTCGAAAGCTCTGAACAGGACCGTGTAGCGCTTGCAGGCAAGATGGGTGATCTGGTCGATACGATTGCCCAGATGAACCAGCGCCAGTCCGATGCGGACGGTGTCACCCGTGCGCTGGAGCGGCTCGCCGCCAATCAGGAAGCGCATGTGGACCTGCTGCGCAGCCATGAACACAGCGACGGCATTGATGCAGAAAGCCGGATGCGGCTGCGGTCGATCGACGTGCAGATGCTGCGCATCCTCGAAGAGATTTCAGCAGGTCGGCAGGAAAGCATGGCCGAGTTGCGCCGGGATATCGACACGCTCGTAACGGCGCTGACCCGACGCGGCGATACACCCATCGTGGACGAGGATTGACCCATGGCCCTGTCCCGGCGCACTGGTCAACGGTTTCAGGGCTCGGTCTGGCCCGGATTCGTTGACGCGATGACCGGGCTGCTGATGGTGCTGACCTTTGTGTTGACCATCTTCATGGTGGTGCAGTTCGTCCTGCGCGAAACGATCTCGGGACAGGAAAGCGAGCTGGACGCGCTGTCGAACGAGGTCTCGGCGCTGGCCCAGGCGTTGGGGCTGGAAGAACAGGAAAGTGAACAGTTGCGGCAACGGGTGGGCGCGCTGAACGCCACGCTGTCAGACGCGCAGACCCAGATCACCGCGTTCGAGGCACAGGTCGCGGCACTGATCGCCGATCGCGACGCGGCACTGGCCAATGTGGACGATCTTTCTGCCCGGCAGGAGCAGTTGCTCTCGGAACAGGACGCGCTCAATCTGGCGCTGGCGCAATCGCGCAGTGAGGTCGACGCGCAGGCCGAGGCCGCCCGCCTCGCCGCCGCGCGCCGCGAAGCACTTGAGGCGCTGGTGGCCGATCTGCAAAGCGAAAGCGCGGAAAGAAGTGAACAGATCGCGGCGTTGCAGGGACAGCTTGACGCGGAAGAGGCGGCGCGGCTGGCCGATGCTGCTGCAGCCGAAGCGCTGAGGGCGCGGTTGCGCGACGCCGATACTGAATTGACCGCGATGACGCTGGCGCTTGAGGCGCAGCGCAAGGAGGCCGAAGAGACCCTGACGCTGCTGGCGGCGGCGGATGCCGCCAGGAATGCGCTGCAAGGCGACCTGGAAGCTGCCCAATCCAAGGTTGATGAGGCCGATACAAGCGCCGCGCTACTGGCGCAGGCCCGTGCCTTGCTTACGGCAGAGCAGGAGGTCTCGGCCGAGGCGCAGCGCCAGACGGCGCTGCTGAACCAGCAGATCGCGGCGCTGCGCAGCCAGTTGGGCGGGTTGCAGGCACTGCTGGACGATTACAAGGCGCGCGATGAGGCGGCGCAGGTGCAGTTGCAGTCGCTGGGTCAGGACCTCAACACCGCGCTGGCGCGTGCCGCCTCCGAAGAACGGCGTCGCCGCCTGCTGGAAGAGGCCGAGCGCAAGCGGTTGGAGGCCGAGGCCGAGGACCTGCAAGCACAGGCCAAGGATCTGGAACGCTACCGGTCAGAGTTTTTTGGCCGTCTGCGCGATGTGCTGGGCCAGCAGGAAGGCGTGCGGATCGAAGGCGACCGCTTTGTCTTTTCCTCCGAAGTGCTCTTTGCGCCCGGCTCGGCGACACTGTCACCCGAGGGCCGGTTCGAGATCGCCAAGATCGCCGAGATCCTGCGCGGCATCGCGCGCGATATCCCGCCTGAGATCAACTGGGTGATCCGGGTCGATGGCCATACCGACAACACACCGCTTGGCGGCACAGGCCGCTTCGCCGATAACTGGGAACTCAGTCAGGGTAGGGCGCTGTCGGTGGTGCGTTATATGGTAAACGCGCTGGGCATTGCGCCTAACCGGCTGGCGGCAAACGGGTTTGGTGAGTTCCAGCCGCTCAATACAGCGGATACCGACGAAGCCCGCGCGCAGAACCGGCGGATCGAGTTGAAACTGACCGAGAAGTGAATGGCGAGCGTTACTGGATTAATGCGGTTGTCGACTTCTGGCTGATCACCTGCCCATTGCGCAACAGGCTCACCGTGCCGGTATAGGCGCCGGACGGCCAGCGATCGGCGGTCAAACGTTTGCCGTAAGCCCTGAAGAACCGCGCGCGGTTGCGCTCCAATGCGACCTGCTGGCCGCCAAAAGGCCCGTCCGGGCCAGCGATCTCGATCCGCAGTAGGTCGCCTTTGAGCCCACCATAGGCGAGGCCATAAAGAACCAGGCCGGGGCTTTGGTCTGACAGCACGTTCTGCGCGGCGTCGCCCGCAAGGATCGTGTCGTATTCGGGAACCTGCGAGGCAAAGCCCACATCCAACAGCGCGCCCGGTACATAGTCGGGCATGTCGGCCCAGAGGCTGCTGCCTCCTTGTCCACATTGCGCCCGGTCGGTGGTGTCAAAGGGATCGACCACCTGACCGCCCTTGCGCACTGACAGATGAAGGTGTGGAAACTCTGTCTTGCCGCTTAGCCCGACTTGGCCCAGCACGGTTCCGGCATCGACGATGTCGCCGGAACTGACGCGGACCGAACCCTGACGCAGATGGCAGTATTGGGTTTCCCAGCCGTCGGGGTGTTTCAGCACCACGCCATTGCCGCATTCGCGCCCATCGACCTGAGCCGCCGTGTCGCTGGTATAAAGCTGGTCGGGCATCGAATTGCGGGTGCCCTGCACGATACCGGGTGCGGCAGCGCGTACATTCACACCCTGTTGCATGGCGCGTAACGTGGGCAGCGCGAAATCTGTGCCTTTGTGGCCATCGTAAGACAGCGACCCGCATATGAAATCCCTTGCGCCTGCGCCGGGGTCACGATCCACAAATTGCTGGATATGGCATGTCTCGCCGAGTTCGCAGTCAATGGGCAGGCTCAGAACGGGATCGCTCGCCGCCGGTCCGGCAGCGAGCACGAGGCTGGCGAGCAGTCGCCCGCGCATCAATCCGCGGTCAGCAGCGGTGGCTTGTCGCCCGGAATGCGTGGTTGTTGCGGGCCGTTGATCTGCAGATCCAGTTCGCCGTTCTTTATCGCGACCTTCACCACACCGCCTTTGGCGAGCTTGCCGAACAGCAACTCTTCGGCCAACGGCTTTTTGATGTGTTCCTGAATGACGCGACCCAGCGGGCGGGCGCCCATCTTGTCGTCATACCCCTTGTCGGCCAGCCATTCGGCGGCTGGGCGGGTCAGTTCGATGGTCACGTTGCGATCCAGCAACTGCGCCTCAAGCTGGAGGACGAATTTCTCGACCACCTGCAAGATGACCTCTTTCGGCAGCGGTGCGAAAGAGATCACCGCGTCCAGGCGGTTGCGGAATTCTGGGGCGAACATCCGCTCGATCGCGGCAGTGTCCTCGCCCTCGCGGCGGTCGCGGCCAAAACCGATGGCTTCCTTGGCCTGTTCCTGTGCCCCGGCGTTCGAGGTCATGATCAGCACCACATTGCGGAAATTCACCGTCCGGCCATTGTGGTCGGTCAACTCGCCATGGTCCATCACCTGCAGCAGGATGTTGAACACATCCGGATGCGCCTTTTCGATCTCGTCCAGCAGCAGCACGCAATGCGGGTGCTGATCGACGCCATCGGTCAGCATGCCGCCCTGATCGAAGCCCACATAACCCGGAGGCGCGCCGATCAGGCGGCTGACCGCATGTTTCTCCATGTATTCCGACATGTCGAAGCGCAGCAGTTCGACCCCCAGCGTATCTGCCAGTTGTTTGGCCACTTCGGTCTTGCCGACGCCGGTGGGACCGGCGAACAGATAGTTGCCGATGGGTTTTTCCGGCTCACGCAGTCCCGCGCGGGCCAGTTTGATGGCACTGGACAGCGCGTCGATCGCCTTGTCTTGCCCGAACACCACCCGCTTGAGCGAGGCTTCGAGGTCCTTGAGAACCTCGGCATCGTCCTTGGTGACATTCTTGGGCGGGATGCGGGCGATTTTGGCCACCACGGCCTCGATCTCTTTCACGCCGATGGTCTTGCGGCGTTTGCTTTCCACCACCAGATGCTGTGCCGCACCGGCCTCGTCGATCACGTCGATGGCCTTGTCAGGCAGTTTCCGGTCGGTGATATAGCGTGCCGCCAGCTCGACCGCAGACTTGATCGCGTCGGCGGTGTATTTGATGTCGTGATGTTCCTCGAAATAGGGTTTCAACCCGCGCAGGATTTTAACGCTGTCCTCGACCGTGGGTTCATTCACGTCGATCTTCTGGAATCGGCGGGACAGTGCACGGTCTTTCTCAAAATGCTGACGGAATTCTTTGTAGGTGGTTGAGCCCATGGTGCGCAGCTTACCGCCCTGCAGGGCGGGTTTCAGCAGGTTCGAGGCATCCATCGCGCCGCCCGAGGTGGCACCTGCGCCGATCACCGTGTGAATCTCGTCGATGAACAGCACCGCGTCGGGATGGCTTTCCAACTCTGTCACCACAGCCTTGAGGCGTTCTTCGAAATCGCCGCGATAACGGGTGCCCGCCAGCAAAGCGCCCATGTCGAGGGAATAGATCGTCGTGCCTGACAGAATCTCGGGCGTGTTGCCATTGACGATCTTGCGCGCCAGACCTTCGGCGATAGCGGTCTTGCCGACGCCGGGGTCGCCCACCAGCAGCGGGTTGTTCTTGCGGCGGCGGCACAATACCTGAATACAGCGTTCCACCTCTAGATCGCGGCCGATCAGCGGATCAACCTCGCCATCACGCGCCTTGGCGTTGAGATCGACGCAATATTTTGACAGCGCGCTTTCCTTCTGTTCCGGTTCGCTCGCCGTGGTCTGGGTCTCTTCCTCGGGTTCATCCGAGCCGGAAACCGAGCGGTTTTCGCCATAAGCCGGATCCTTGGCCACGCCATGGGCAATGAAATTCACCGCATCATAGCGGGTCATGTCCTGTTCCTGCAGGAAATAGGCTGCGTTGCTTTCGCGTTCGGCAAAGATGGCAACCAGAACGTTGGCACCAGTCACTTCGGTCCGGCCCGAGCTTTGCACATGGATTGCGGCGCGCTGGATCACGCGCTGGAAGGCGGCGGTCGGGACCGCTTCGGAGCCGTCGATATCGGTGACCAGGTTTGACAGGTCTTCGTCGATAAACTCGACCAGGGTTCCACGCAATTCGTCAAGATCGACGCTACAGGCTTTCATGACCCGTACCGCATCTGGTTCGTCCAGCAGTGCCAGAAGCAGATGCTCGAGCGTTGCAAATTCGTGACGCCGTTCATTCGCGGCGGCAAGCGCCGCGTGAATGGCTTGTTCTAGTGTGCTCGAGAATGAAGGCACCGGCGTGCTCCTCTATACTGGGGTTGGCAGGGGGCGGATTTGGCGTTGGTCCCCCCAGACCAACCATGTCCTCATATTATTAGAGTTTGGTTGAACACACGGCGGCTTCAAGGGTTTTTTGCTAAATCATCCTCACATTTAATGTGACTGATGCGGTGAAGCCGGGAAATCATGCGTCAGAATCAGTCCTTGCGGGCCCGGATTTCGGCGAACACATCAACCGGCGCTTTGCCGGTCATGCCCAGATTCGCCTGAATTTCCGGTTCCTTGGCCCGCAAAAAGGGATTTGTGGCCTTTTCCAGCGCCAATTCCGACGGAACCGTGGGCCGCCCTGCCGCTCTTGTCTCAGATATGTCTGCGATGCGTTTTTTCAATGCGGCATTTTCCGGCTCGATTGTTTCCGCGAACCGGCCATTGGCCTGGGTGTATTCATGCCCGGAGTAGACGATGGTGTCCTCGGGCAGGGCTGCGAGCTTGTTCAGCGAGGCCCACATCTGCTCGGGCGAGCCTTCAAACAGCCGCCCGCATCCCAGTGCCATCAGACTGTCGGCGGTGAACACCGCATGGCTTTGCGGCAGGTAATACGCAATGTGGCCGACCGTGTGGCCGGGCACGTCGATAACCTGCACATCCTCGCGCGACAGGGAAAAAACCGTGCCTTCGCGCACCTCCAGATCCAGCTTCGGCAGGCGATGCGCATCCGCTGCCGCGCCCACCACGGTGGCACCGAACCGCGACCGGAGCGCTTCGACCCCATCCACGTGATCCCAATGGTGATGGGTCAGCCAGATCTGGTCCAGCGACCAGCCGCGCCGGTCAAGCTCTGCCTCGATGGCGGTGGATTCGGGCGCGTCCACAAGGGCGGTCAATCCGCTGCCCGGCGCATGGATCAGAAAGGCATAATTGTCGCTGAGGCAGGGGAGTGTGACGATCTCGAGAGGCATGGCCTTTTGCCCTTTCATTGCTAGACTGCGCCCAGCTAAGCCGATCACGCGAGCGCCTGCAATGCATCTGGACGTCCAGGATCTGAGGAATTTCTACTACCGCAGCACGCTGGGGCGGGCGGCGCAGGCGGCCATTCGCGGTCGTCTGCTGGCGCTCTGGCCCGAAGCGCAGGGTCAGACGGTGGCCGGGTTCGGCTTTGCGGTGCCGCTGTTGCGCCCTTACCTGAAGGATGCGCGGCGGGTGATCGGGCTGATGCCCGGCCCTCAAGGCGTCATGCCCTGGCCCGCCGGGATGCCCAATGTGTCGGTTCTTGCGGAAGAGACGCAATGGCCCATCGAGACCGGGCATGTGGACAAGCTGGTGGTGATGCACGGGCTGGAGACCTCTGAGCGGCCCAGCAACGTTCTTGATGAATGCTGGCGGGTGCTGGGGCCCGGCGGCAAGGCGATGTTCATCGTGCCAAATCGCGCCGGGCTGTGGTCGCGGTCGGACAAGACGCCGTTTGGATTCGGGCGGCCCTATACGTTGGGCCAGTTGGAAGCGCAGTTGAAAGAGCATCATTTTCTGCCCGACGCGCATTGCTCGGCGCTGTACCAACCGCCATCCTTCCGGCGGTTCTGGCTGAAATCCGGGGCGCTCATCGAAAAGACCGGAACCCGGCTGCCGACGATCATGGCGGGCGGCGTTTTCATGGTCGAGGCCAGCAAACGCATACAGCCGCCCAGTGGCCGGGTTGTTCCGCATGAACAAAGGCGACCTATTCAGGCGCTGGACGGGTTGCTCAAGCCCGCCTGACAGGTGCGACAGGTATCATTCTGCGCCCTTCCGGGCGAATAAACATGCGGTAGGAATCGCGAAAACCTGCAATCTCGTAACATTTTTCAGGCAGACTGTGGGGGCAAAGCGTCACACTTTCGCCTAACCCATTGAAAACAAATAATTTGGGGATAAGTGCGCTGCCGTTATACTGTATTGCGAGGTTGTGAACGCTCTGCTACATCCGCGTTGATTTTGATGCCCTGCCGCCCTGGCGGGGTTTTGTCACACCCCCGGTTTGGCTGGTTTGCACGAATTCGGGGCCAAGTAGCGGAAGGGTGGACGTGTCCGAACCAGCTTCGATTTCCGCCGGCATCGCCGAGCGTTACGCCACCGCGATCTTCGAGATCGCGAAAGAGAACAAAAACCTTGATGGCCTGGAAACAGGCGTCACCGATTTGGCCGAAGCCCTGGACGCCAGCGCCGATCTGCGCGACCTGATCCATTCGCCGCTGATTTCGCGGGCGGATCAGGCAGCGGCCATCGGTGCAATTGCCAAAAAAATGAACCTGGATCCGGTGTTGGGCAACGCCCTGAGCCTGATGGCCCAGAAGCGCCGCCTGTTTGTCGTGCCGCAGCTGATTGCAGCCCTGCGCGCGGCGCTGGCAGACGAGCGGGGCGAAGTGACGGCTGATGTGGCGTCGGCCAAGGCACTGACCAAGGCCCAGATGGAAAAACTGTCCGCAACGCTCGGTGAGCAAGTGGGCAAAACCGTGAGTATCAATGCGACCGTTGATGAAAGCCTCATCGGCGGTCTTGTCGTCAAAGTGGGCTCGAAGATGATCGACAGTTCGATCCGCTCCAAGCTCAACTCCCTACAGAATGCAATGAAAGAGGTCGGATAGATGGGTATCCAAGCTGCAGAGATTTCTGCAATCCTGAAGGACCAGATCCAGAATTTTGGTCAGGAAGCAGAAGTGGCCGAGATCGGTCGCGTGCTGAGTGTCGGTGACGGGATTGCCCGCGTCTATGGCCTCGACAATGTGCAGGCCGGTGAAATGGTCGAGTTTCCGGGCGGCATCATGGGCATGGCGCTGAACCTGGAAAGCGACAACGTTGGTGTCGTGATCTTCGGCTCGGACCGGGACATCAAGGAAGGTGACACCGTCAAGCGCACCAACTCGATCGTGGACGTGCCGATCGGCAACGAACTGCTGGGCCGTGTTGTGGACGGTCTGGGCAACCCGATCGACGGCAAAGGCCCGATCAACGCCACCCAGCGTGGTGTTGCGGACGTCAAAGCGCCGGGCATCATCCCGCGTAAATCGGTGCATGAGCCGATGTCGACCGGTCTGAAATCGGTTGACGCGATGATCCCGATTGGCCGTGGCCAGCGCGAACTGATCATTGGTGACCGTCAGACCGGCAAGACCGCCGTGGCGCTGGACACCATTCTTAACCAGAAATCGGTGAACGAAGCCGCAGGCGACGACGAGAGCAAGAAGCTCTACTGCGTCTATGTGGCCGTCGGCCAGAAGCGCTCGACCGTGGCGCAGCTGGTGAAGCGTCTGGAAGAATCCGGCGCCATCGACTACTCGATCGTCGTGGCCGCAACCGCCTCCGACCCGGCGCCGATGCAGTTCCTGGCACCCTATGCCGCAACCGCGATGGCCGAGTTCTTCCGCGACAATGGCCGCCACGCGCTGATCATCTATGATGACCTGTCCAAACAGGCCGTGTCCTATCGTCAGATGTCGCTGCTGCTGCGTCGTCCGCCCGGACGTGAAGCCTATCCTGGCGACGTTTTCTATCTCCACTCGCGCCTGCTGGAACGTTCGGCGAAGCTGAACGAAGATTTCGGCGCTGGCTCGCTGACCGCTTTGCCAGTCATCGAGACTCAGGGCGGCGACGTGTCGGCCTTTATTCCAACCAACGTGATCTCTATCACCGATGGCCAGATCTTTCTGGAAACCGAACTGTTCTACCAGGGCATCCGCCCCGCTGTGAACACCGGTCTGTCGGTCTCGCGTGTGGGCTCTTCGGCTCAGACCAACTCGATGAAGTCGGTTGCTGGTCCGGTGAAACTGGAACTTGCTCAGTACCGCGAAATGGCGGCCTTTGCGCAGTTCGGCTCCGACCTTGATGCCGCGACCCAGCAGCTGCTGAACCGTGGTGCGCGCCTGACCGAGCTGATGAAACAGCCGCAGTACTCGCCGCTGACCAACGCCGAGATTGTCTGCGTCATCTTCGCGGGCACCAACGGCTACCTCGACAAGATCGACGTCAAGGATGTTGGTCGCTACGAGGCCGGTCTGCTGGCGCATCTGCGCGGCAAACATGCCGATCTGCTTGACTGGATCACCAATGACGATCCCAAGATCAAGGGTGATGCGTCCGACAGGATCAAGGCTGCGCTGGACGAATACGCCGCAACCTTCGCTTAAGGAGAGGCGGCAATGCCAAGTCTTAAGGACCTTAAAAACAGGATCGAGTCGGTCAAATCGACCCGCAAGATCACCAAGGCCATGCAGATGGTCGCGGCCGCAAAACTGCGCCGTGCCCAGGAAGCAGCCGAATCCTCGCGCCCTTACGCCCAGCGGTTCAATACCGTGATGGCGGGGCTCGCGGCCTCGGTGGGTGGCAGCGACAGCGCCCCCATGCTGCTGCGTGGGACCGGCAAGGACGACGTGCATCTGCTGGTGGTTCTGACCGCCGAGCGTGGGCTGTGCGGCGGGTTCAATTCGAGCATCGCCAAGCTGGCCCGCGTGAAGGCCGAAGAGCTGCGCGGCAAGGGCAAGACGGTCAAGGTCTTGACCGTCGGCAAGAAGGGCCGCGATGCGCTCAAGCGTGATCTTGGCGAGTTCTTTGTCGGCCACGTGGATCTGAGCGAGGTCAAGCGTCTGGGCTACATCAACGCGCAGGACATCGCGCGCGACATTCTGGGTCGCTTTGATGCGGGCGAGTTTGACGTGGCGACGATCTTCTTCGCCGAGTTCCAGAACGTGGTGACCCAGATCCCGACCGCACAGCAGATCATCCCCGCCGCCTTTGACGAGGTGGAGGGCGACGATAGTGGCACGCTCTATGATTACGAGCCCAGCGAAGAGGCCATCCTGGCCGACCTGCTGCCCAAGGGGGTCGCCACCGCGATCTTCTCGGCCCTGCTTGAAAACGGCGCCTCGGAACAGGGCGCCCGGATGAGTGCGATGGACAACGCGACCCGCAACGCGGGCGAGATGATCGACAAGCTGACCATCCAGTTCAACCGCTCGCGTCAGGCCGTGATCACCAACGAGCTGATTGAAATCATTTCCGGCGCCGAAGCGCTGTAGAGACAAACCGGAGACGAAACATGGCGAATGCAAAAGGCAAAGTCACTCAGATCATCGGGGCCGTCGTCGACGTGCAGTTCGATGGCGAGCTGCCTGAAATTCTGAACGCGCTGGAAACCGAAAACAACGGCAAGCGCCTGGTGTTGGAAGTTGCCCAGCACCTTGGTGAAAACACCGTGCGGACCATCGCAATGGACGCGACCGAAGGCTTGGTGCGCGGCGCACCCGTAGCTGATTCTGGCGGACCGATCTCGGTACCGGTGGGCAATGCCACCCTGGGCCGCATCCTGAACGTCGTGGGCGAGCCCATCGACGAAAAGGGCCCGGTCAATGCATCCGAAACCCGCGGCATTCACCAGCCCGCCCCCGCCTTCGACGAACAGTCGACCGAGAGCGAGGTTCTGGTGACCGGCATCAAGGTTGTTGACCTGCTGGCCCCCTATGCCAAGGGTGGTAAAATTGGCCTGTTCGGCGGTGCCGGCGTGGGCAAGACCGTTCTGATCATGGAACTGATCAACAACATCGCGAAGGTGCACTCGGGTTACTCGGTGTTCGCCGGTGTTGGCGAGCGGACCCGTGAAGGCAACGACCTGTACTGGGAAATGATCGAATCCAACGTGATCAAGCCCGACAACCTCGAAGATTCGCAGGTTGCGCTGGTCTATGGTCAGATGAACGAACCTCCGGGAGCGCGTGCGCGTGTCGCCCTGACCGGTCTGACACTTGCCGAGCAGTTCCGCGACCAGTCCGGGACCGACGTTCTGTTCTTCGTCGACAACATCTTCCGCTTCACGCAGGCGGGTTCCGAAGTGTCGGCTCTGCTGGGTCGTATTCCGTCAGCCGTGGGCTACCAGCCGACGCTGGCGACCGACATGGGCGCACTGCAGGAACGCATCACCTCGACCAAAGCCGGTTCGATCACCTCGGTGCAGGCGATCTACGTGCCAGCGGACGACCTGACCGACCCCGCGCCGGCCACTTCGTTTGCGCACCTCGACGCAACCACCGTTCTCAACCGGGCGATCTCGGAAAAGGGTATCTACCCGGCTGTTGACCCGCTCGACAGCTCCTCGCGTCTGCTTGATCCGGCGATTGTCGGCGAAGAGCATTATGCGGTTGCCACCGACGTGCAGCAGATCCTTCAGCGCTACAAGTCGCTGCAAGACATCATCGCGATCCTCGGCATGGACGAACTGTCCGAAGAGGACAAGCTGACCGTGACCCGTGCGCGTAAGATCGAGCGCTTCATGTCGCAGCCATTCGACGTGGCGCAGGTCTTCACCGGTTCGCCTGGTGTACAGGTGCCTCTGGATGTGACCATCGCATCGTTCAAGGCGGTTGTGGCCGGTGAATACGATCACCTGCCCGAGGCGGCCTTCCTGATGGTTGGCGGCATCGACGACGTGATCGCAAAAGCCGAGAAGATGGCTGCAGAAGCTGCCTAAGGAGAAAACCTGATGGCAAACACCATGCAATTCGACCTCGTCAGCCCGGAACGGAGCCTTGCTTCGTTCCCGGTCAGCGCAGTCCAGATTCCCGGCGCGGACGGGGACATGACGGCGATGCCCGATCATGCCCCAACCATCACCACGCTGCGACCCGGTATCCTGAAGGCTGAAGGGCCCGATGGCAGTGCCGAGTTTCTGGTGACTGGCGGGTTTGCCCAGATCAACGCGGACGCCATGTCGGTTCTGGCCGAAAAGGCGATCCCGGTGGGCGAAGTGACCCGGGCGCATCTGGACGACATGATTGCCGAGGCCCGCGCCTCGCATCAAAGCGCTGTCGATCAGGGCCAACACACCATCGTGGACGATGCGGCCAAGCTGCTGGCCGATATGGAAGCCTTGGACACCCATATGAGCCTGTGATGCTGGCTTTGCGTATTGTCTGAATGTGGTCGGCCTCTTGCGGGGCCGGCCTTTTTATTTCCATGTAATTGACGATTTCCGTCTTTAGTGTCCAACGGACGCAGTAATTCAGTTGACGTGATGCAGATTTTTTCAACCCATCCGGTGGGGATCGAGCAAGGTGAGCTTGGCCTGTTCTCGGATTTCGAGAATGGCGGCGAAATGTGGACCGGCAATGGCCCGCGTGAGCGCCGTGCAAAGGTTCAGTTTCGCGAGCCGTTCCGAACCGCGCCTGCCGTTCAACTCAGCATGTCTCTTTGGGATTTCGATACCGGTTCGGCGATCCGGGCCGAGTTGAAAGCCGAAAATGTCACCGAACACGGGTTCGATGCAGTGTTCAGGACCTGGGCCGATACCCGCGTCGCGCGCCTGCGGGTGGCTTGGACCGCGATCGGCGACGTGCCGCATGATGATGACTGGGAGGTCTATTGACACCCCGCTGCCGGTTCGCTTGTCCTTGAGCGAGTTCTGGCCCAGGCAAGAGGCTGCAAAAGTGCAAACCGGCGATATTCTGATCCGGCCTGCCAGTGCTGATGATTTTGACGTGCTGTGCGATTTGGTGCGGCAACTTTATGATTACTATTGGCCGGGGCAAGCGGATACCGCAGACAAAGCCCGCGCAGCCACGCAGCGGCTCGTGTTTGGACCGACGGGCTGCACCACCGTGATCGCATGGGTTGGCGAGCTGCCCGGCGGGTTTGCGACCTATGCTGTGCTGCAACCATCGGTGACGGAGCATGGTACCTTCTTCATGAAAGACCTGTTCGTGGCCGATTGCACCCGTGGCAGGGGGCTGGGCGAGCAGATTATGCGGTATCTTGCCCGCCTTGCGGTGGAACTGGGCTGCCGCCGCATTGACTGGACCGCGGAAACCGATAATCCGCAGGCAATCCGGTTCTACGACCGCCTCGGTGCTGAAAGGGTGGCAGAGAAGACCTATTTCAGGTTGCACGGAGCGGAGCTTGAACGTTTCTCAAGCGCGCGTGAGTGATCAGCCGCTCGGGCACGCATTCACCGACGGTCGCTCAGCCGGGGTTTGTTCAGCCCCGGTCCAGCAGGGATGGGGCCGTCAGCCCCACCTGTTGGCGGGCGCGATTGCGCCGGATGTTGCGTGCCCGCATGCGGATTTGCCCGTATAGTGCCAGTGCAATTGTTGCCATTGCTGCCAGAAACACCTCAATCATGCCTCATATCGCCTTTCTGTCCTGTAAGCGTTGTTGAACCAGCCCGGCCAGCCGCGCTGCGTCGCTGGTAACCGGCGCGCCACGGGCGCGCGAACGGGCCAGCCGCTCTGCCGCATCGACCAGCGCGGTATCTTTGACGCTATGGGCCACGCCCCGCACGAACTGCGCCACATAGTCCAGCATCTTGTCATCGGCTTCATCGGTCATCACGGTCGCGGCATGGGCCATGTCATCGTGATAGGCGACGCGGTCGGGTTCGACCATTTCGTCGCTGATCGACACCAGCGGCGGATAGTGCCTGTCCGTCGGCATGCGCGACAGCACCGCATTCTGGAAAGCGGCCAGAGAATGCACCGGCTTGGCAAGAAACCCGTCAGCCCCGGCGGCGAGCGCCAATTCTTCGCCTTGATCATCGCCCGAGATACCCAGAATCACCGGCACGCGCGGCACCGACACCGCCAGTTCCGCAATCAGGTCGGCCCCCGATCCGTCCGGCAGCCCCATATCGACGATCAGGCAGGACGGGCGATAGGCCCGCAAATGGCGCCGCGCCGATTTCAGATTGTCGGCCCGCCTGATGCGCGCACCGCTGCGCAGGCAGAGCAGGCGCATCGCCTCGCAGGCATAGCGGCTGTCCTCGACAACCAGAATGGTCAGACCCAGCAGCGGCCGGTCGGTGGTGGGCGTGACATGGGCGGTGGCGAAGGGATCCGAATCGTCCATGATAAAACTCCTCTCAGCAGACCCGCCCAACGCTAGGTCATGGTGGCTAACGCGGAGTTAATGCCGCACCGGACGCTCTTGCCCTTTTGCGCGGTGCGTGATCAAAGCCGTCCGACCGAGCAATGAGGAGACCCGCCATGATTGGCCGACTGAACCATGTAGCCATCGCCGTTCCGGATCTGGAGGCCGCGTCCGAGCAGTATCGCAATGCTCTGGGGGCAAAGGTCGGTGCGCCGCAGGACGAGCCCGATCACGGCGTCACGGTGGTGTTCATCGAATTGCCCAACACCAAGATTGAACTGCTCTATCCGATGGGCGAGGACAGCCCGATCAACGGGTTTCTGGAAAAGAACCCGGCGGGCGGTATCCACCATGTCTGCTATGAGGTTGAGGACATCATTGCCGCGCGCGACCACCTGAAAGAGACCGGCGCGCGGGTGCTGGGCTCAGGCGAGCCCAAGATCGGTGCTCATGGCAAGCCGGTTCTGTTCCTGCATCCCAAGGACTTCAACGGCTGTCTGGTGGAACTGGAACAGGTCTGAGCCTGACACGGGCACACCCAACGCGAAAGGACGCAGCGACATGGGCATCACATCCGGCATCGTGCTTTATGCGGTGATCTGGTTCATGACCTTCCTCGTCGTGCTGCCGATCCGCATCAAGACGCAAGGAGATCTGGGTGAGATCGTTCCGGGTACCCATTCGGGTGCGCCGGAACATCACCACCTCAGGAAAAAGGCCTGGATCACCACCGCCGTGGCCGCGATCCTGTGGGTGATCATCGCCGCGATCATCCTGTCCGGCGTCATCAGCGTCAGCGATTTCGACTGGACCGAAAGCCTGCCGCCGGTTCAGTGACTGCACCCGCCTCAGCGGGTTTTGTTAAGTGCGTGATAGATATGGGTGAAGGTTGCAGCCCCCAGAACCGGGATCAGCAGATTCACCAGCGGCACCGACAAGGGGATCGCCATCAGCGTCCCGGCCAGCCAGATCGTACCGGTATGGCGCGCACGCAGTTCATAGGCTTTCTCACGGCCCAGCCTGCGCATTGCGGCCAGCGTGAAATACTCGCGCCCCAGAAGGAACCCGTTCAGCCCCCAGAATATGAAGGGCGCCAAGGGCGTGAAGATGACGTAGAGGATCAGCGCCAGGATGTTGGCGACGATCAGGATGCCCATGAAGCTCAGCGAATCGCGGATCGCCTCCGAGACAGGAACGGCGGACACCCGGGGCAGGGTGGGGTAGTGCCTGTCCTCGACCGCCTGCGCCACCTCGTCGAGGAACAGCGAGGTGATGGCCGAGGCAACGGGTACCATAAGGAACACCGGAAGGATCAGCACCAACACGATGCCGGAATAATTCAGCACGTCATTCAGCCAGGGAACGGCACCAATGAACGGCAGCGAGATTTCGCTGCCCGACAGCCAGTTGATCAGCCAGATCGCGGCGATACAGGCAGCGATCAGCAGGGCGATGGTCAGGCCGACCCCGCGCAATAGCACGCCCCGGAACCTGGGATCGCCGATCTGACCCAATGCCAGAAAGAATGCATTCAGGATCATCATTGCGACATCCATTCGGTGATTACATCCAGATCCGGGCGCGGGCGCTCTGGCGGCTTGCTGCCTTCGGTCGCGATATGGATGAAACCCGCGATGCCCTCGTGCTCTGCCAGCCCCAGACCGTCCTCACAGAACCTGCGATCATGCGCGGGCCATCCGCTGAGCCAGTTGGCTCCCCAGCCCGAGGCCAGCGCCGCGTTGAGCAGCGCCAGGCAGACTGCACCGGCGGAATAGCTCTGTTCGATGGCGGGAATTTTCTCTGACGGTTTCTGCACCTCGATCACCGCCACCGCTAGAATACCCTGATCGAACTGGCTGCGGCCTTTGGCGATGTCTTCGTCCGATTTGCCCAGAGCGCGCCCCCGGCTCTCAGCCAGAGCGGCAAGCCGGGGCATCGCGCCCTGCTCCAGCACGATGAAACGCCACGGCTCCAGTTTGCCGTGATCGGGGCTGCGCGCGGCGGCGGTCAGCAACGGCAGCAGCGCCGCGTGCGTGGGTGCCGGGGCGATCAGCGTTTTGGCCGGGCGCGAGCGGCGGGATTGCAGGAAATCAAGGGCGGTCTGATCGTTCGGGGGCATATGTAAACTCTTTTTACATCGGTTTCTGCTATCTCGGCTACGAGGCGTCCGGTTTCAAGGGCCATATGGCCGCATCTGCGGGAAAATCTGCTGGTCCTGCCCTCTTAACCGCGAGAGAGTGCGGGTCATGGGAAAACCCAAAGCCAAAGATCTGGCCGATCTGCGGGGTCTGGCGATACCGGGCGCAGAGATCAATCTGCGCGTCACACCCAAGGCGGCGCGCAACAGTCTGGTACGCCGGGATGGGGCGGTGCGGGTGACGGTGACCGACCCGCCCGCTGACGGGCGCGCCAATGACGCGGTACGCGCACTGCTGGCCAAGGCCATGGGCGTTGCGCCAAGCCACCTGACGCTGATCCGCGGCCAGAGTGCGCGGGACAAGACCTTTCGCTATGATGGTGGCTGACCGCGTGGAGCTTCGCGCATCTGATAGACGCCTTCGGGCAGATCAAGGGCTGCGGCCAGATCGCGCAATTGCTCGGGCGACAGGGTGATCTTCTGGACCTGGTCGGTTCGGGGATCCAACTGCTCCAGCGTGACGCATTCGGCGAAGGAGTTGATGGTCACATCCTCCAGCAGCGGCGTTTCGCCCTCATCCATCAAGGTGATGACCGTGGCGTCGAATTCGTGCTCAATGGTAAACATGGGCTCAGAGTGACGGCGTGCGCGGCGGGTTGCAAGCAAAACAGATCGTGTTCTCAGGGGGCTGGCAGCCGGTAGGAGGACGGGCTAGGTTCCGCCACGAGCAGTACCACCGAAAGGCCCCCCTGTTATGCGCCGCCTCGTGCTATTTCTGGCCCTCAGCCTGACGGCCTGCCTTGAGTTGCCGCCCCAGACCGCTGATAGACCCCCGGCGGAAGGGACGTCCGCCCCGGTTTATTCGCCGCAGGAGGCCGCGCGCGCCTTTACCGAGGTCAGTCGCGCGGTCGCCCCTCGCGCGATCGAGGAATGCCGCCGCCGAACCCGCGATGTAAACTGCGATTTCCGCATCGTGGTCGATCCCGATCCGCGCGCGCCGGTCAACGCATTTCAGAGCGTCGATGAGGATGGCCGCCCGGTTCTCACCTTCACCGCTTCGATGATCGCAACCGTGCGCAATCCCGATGAACTGGCCTTTGTGATGGGCCACGAAGCCGCGCATCATATTCAGGGGCACCTGAACCGGCAGGCCCAGAACGCGGCTGCGGGGGCCGCGATCTTTGCCGAACTGGCCACACTTACCGGTGGCAACGAAGCCGCCGTCGAGGATGCGCAGAAAATCGGCGCCGTGGTGGGCGCCCGCAGCTATTCCAAGGAATTCGAACTTGAGGCGGATGAGTTGGGCACCATCATCACCTCCCGTGCCGGGTACAACCCGATCGTGGGGGCCGCGTTCTTTTCGCGTCTGCCGGACCCCGGGGATCGCTTCCTCGGCACCCATCCACCCAATGCCGAACGGGTCGAGATCGTGCGCCGAACCGCCGCGCAGGTGGGGTTCTGAGGTGCCGGACCTCACCCGGCTCGGGGTGGTGCTGAGCGATCGCGGGTCGAAATATGCGGTATCGGGTGCACCGGTCGACAGCCGGGCCGGGGTGGGCGCGGTGCTGGCGGAACTGAAGTCCGACCGCGCCTATGCAAAAGCGACTCACAATACCTGGGCGGCAATCCTGCCCGGCGGGGCGCTCAAGGCTGATGATGGCGAAAGCGGCGCGGCGATGGTGATCCTGAGGATGATGGAACGCGCGGAACTGCAAGATCACGTGATCATCGTCACCCGCTGGTATGGCGGCAAGAAGCTGGGCGGCGATCGGTTCCGGCGGGTTCAGGACGCGGTGCGCGCCTATCTCGATAAATGTGGCATTTGACCTGAATCATATTTCGCGCAATCGGGCCGCGATAGTCTGTCCCTGGTTAGCAATGCGCGAAGGGAAGATCATGCAAAGCCCGAAAGTACTGAAACGTCACGCCACTTTGGTGGACCGGATGGCCCGCGCAGTTGGGGTCGATCTTGAGGAATCAGCGCTGCGTGGGGACCTCAGATTCGATGAGATCGCCGACGCTGTGCTGGCCTGCGCCGGCTGCTCGAACCCCGTTCATTGTGAATCCTGGCTGTCTGTGAATGACAGCGCCGGGGACGCACCGGGATATTGCCGGAACACCGAATTGCTGAAACGTCTCAGACCCTAGCTCAAAGCTTGGAATGACTGCCGTCGCAAAGAGGCTTCTTATGTGAATGCTTGCAGCCGCAAAAGAACAGCTTCTTGTCGGCCTCGGCGGTGTATTTCACCGGCGCGATCGTGCTGCCCTTATGCGACCCGTCGCAAAAGGGCTGTTTTGCCGATTTCCCGCAGGCACACCAGAAATAGGTTTTCCCCTCTGTCACCTCGACCGGATAGGGCGCTTTTTGCGCAACGATAGGCGCGTCTGACATGTGGCTCTCCTTGTTGGCTGATGTCTTGGCCCAAGGATAACGCGGGCCGCTGGGAATGGTAGAGCGCGCTTATCGAAGAAACTCAAAGTCTCAAGTTGGGAATTCATGACTTTTTAAACAAATTGCCCCATGACAACTTAGAGCAGAGTTGTAGGGGCAGTTATGATTTCATTGATAATAAAAAGCAGCATTCCAGTGATACTTGGCGCGGCAGCATCCGTTTATGCTGCAGATCCGTTTTCATCCGAATTTCAGCGATTTTCCCGAGAGACGATCAGGCAGCTTCAGGCCGACGGCCAGCCGGTTGCCACCGCCGACGTTCTGAACTTTCTGGATACGGTTGGTGTCGACGACCGGGTCTCGTTCTTTCAGAGCAATATGGCAGCGTGGACGCCTTACCACGTCGATGACCCGGACCTCTCGTCCGACATCCGGTCGGCGCTGGCGGATCAGGGCGCGCAGGTGCTGCGAGTCTATTCAGATCATCACTTTGGTCTGCTCAGCACGGATTTTGAACTGAGGGTGCTGATGTGGGAAAAATCGGATGGCGACGCCGAACTGGCCGCCTATGTGGTCGATCACAGCCTTTGACATGGTGCTGCGGTGGCCGACTGGGTACGCAGGCATTCACACTTTTGTGATTGGATGAAACCAACCCGTGCGGCTTAGCGCGGGCGGCTCAGGGATCAAGTGATTTTTCCAGCTCACGGAAATGAACCACAGCGCGGCTGGGCCCGTATCGGTTGTGATGCACACGAAGCGTCATAACCACAGGAGGACCCACCATGTTCCGCAAACTCGCTATCGCATCGGCAACCACCTTTGTGATGTCCACCGCCGGTTTCGCCGGGGGCCACGCCAAGGATATCGTCGACACCGCTGCCGGGGCCGGTTCGTTCACCACGCTTGTTGCCGCCGTGCAGGCCGCCGATCTGGTCGACACTCTCAAGGGTGAAGGGCCGTTTACCGTCTTTGCTCCCACGGACGAGGCCTTTGCCGCGCTGCCCGAGGGCACCGTCGAGACCCTGCTCAAGCCCGAGAACAAGGATCAGCTGGTCGCGATCCTGACCTATCACGTGGTGCCGGGCAAGGTGATGTCCGGTGATCTGACCGATGACATGTCCGCTGCTACGGTGCAGGGCGGCACCGTGACCATCGATCTCGACAATGGTGTCATGGTCAATGACGCCAACGTCGTCACAGCGGATATCGAGGCCGAAAACGGCGTCATCCATGTGATCGACAAAGTCATCCTGCCCGCAAGCTAAGGAAGAGGCGGCCCCGGAGGGGGCCGCACCCCTAGGCCGAGAGGCGCCCCCAAAGGTCGTATTCCCCGGCCTCATCCACCTCGACCGTGACGATATCGCCGGGCTTCAACCCTTCGAACCCCTCATCGATGAACAGGTTCCCGTCGATCTCGGGCGCGTCAGCCTTGGTGCGGCAGGTGGCGGCCTCGGCGTCGATCTCATCCACGATGACCTCAAGCGTCTGGCCGACCTTGGCGGCCAGTTTGGCCTCGGAGATCGCCTGCGCCTTTTCCATGAACCGGTCCCAGCGCTCCTGCTTGAGTTCGGGGGCGACATGACCGGGCAAGTCGTTGGAACGGGCACCGTCCACATTCTCGTACTGAAAACAGCCGACGCGATCCAGCTGCGCCTCATCCATCCAGTCCAGCAGGGTCTGGAACTCTGCTTCGGTCTCGCCGGGATAACCCACGATGAAGGTGGAGCGCAGGGTAATCTCCGGGCAGATAGCGCGCCAGGCGGCGATCTCGTCCAGCGTTTTGGCCCCTGCTGCGGGACGGGCCATGCGTTTGAGCACATCCGGATGGGCGTGCTGGAACGGGATATCGAGATAAGGCAGCAACCCGCCCCCTTCGGCCATCAGCGGGATCAGGTCGCGCACGTAAGGGTAGGGGTAGACATAATGCAGCCTCACCCAGGCATCAAACTGGTTCAGTTCGCGTGCCAGATCGGTGATATGGCTGCGTATCTCACGGTCTTTCCACGGGTTCACGTCATATTTGCGATCCAGCCCATAAGCCGAGGTGTCCTGGCTGATGATCAGCAATTCCTTGACGCCGTTCTCGACCAGTTTTTCGGCCTCGCGCAGCACCGCGTGGGCAGGGCGGCTGGCCAGACGCCCGCGCATATCGGGAATGATGCAGAAGCGGCACTTGTGATTACAGCCTTCGGAAATTTTCAGATAGCTGTAATGGCGCGGTGTCAGTTTGACGCCCGAGGCGGGCAGCAGGTCGACGAACGGGTCCGGGTCGGGCGGCACCGCCCCATGCACTGCGTCCAGCACCTGTTCGTATTGATGCGGGCCGGTCACGGCCAGAATGCGCGGGTGGTGGTCCCGGATATAGTCCGGTTCGGCCCCCAGGCAGCCAGTCACGATCACCTTGCCGTTTTCGGTCAGCGCCTCGCCGATCGCATCCAGCGATTCCGCCTTTGCGCTGTCGAGAAATCCGCACGTGTTAACGATCACCGCATCGGCCCCGGAATAGTCGGGCGAGATGCCATAGCCCTCGGCGCGCAGCCTTGTGAGGATGCGCTCGCTGTCGACCAGCGCCTTGGGGCAGCCCAGCGAGACCATGCCAATGGTCGGCTGGCCTGTCCGGGGCGCGCCGGCGATCCGGGCTGCGGGGGCGAGGTCGGGGCGGAGATCGGGTGGATTGGTGCTCATGCCCGCGCATATAGAGACGTTACCGCGCACGTGCAAACGTTGCGCAGCGGGGCGGCGCTTGCCATAATTCAAAAAACCCTTCCAAAAAGGTGGGAGCAGGGCATGCGCTGGTTGTTTCGTATCGTTTTTATCATTGTTGCGGTGCTGGGTCTTGTCATCGGCACTTTGCTGCTGCTGCCGGGCGAGAAGCTGGCGCAGATCGCCGCCGATCAGATCCGCGCTGAAACCGGGCGCGAGGTCACGTTCGACGGCAAGGTGAAAGTGTCGTTCTGGCCGGTTCTGGGGTTGGAGACCGGGCCATTCACCGTCGCCAACGCACCCTGGGCCAAATCTGGCCCCATGTTGAGCGCCGAGCGGCTTTCGGTCGGGGTGTCCGCGCCCGATCTGCTCACCGGGGCAATCCGGATCAAGAAACTGCTGGCCGATCGCCCGACCCTGCGGCTGGATGTGCAGGGGGACAAGGCGAACTGGGATTTGTCAAAACCGCAGGTGGCGACGGCTGACGCATCGACGAGCTCTGCCGGATCAAGCACGGAGGGGGACGCGACAGCAACGGAATTCACGCTGGAGCAACTTATCCTGACAGATGCGCAACTGATCTATACCCGCGACGGCAAGGTCGAGTTGCAACAGGCGGGCGTGGACCTGACGGCAAGCTGGCCAAAGGCCGATGGCCCCCTCGATTTGAAGGCCAAGCTGTCCTTGGGTGGCGATCCGCTTGCGATCACGGCTGAACTGGCAAACCCGCAGGTATTGAATGACGGTCGCGCTTCGCCGGTCACCCTCGACATAAGCAGCGCCGCTGGAACGGTTGGTTTTGATGGCCGGTTCTCGCGAGAGGGCGACGCAGCGGGTCAGGTGACGCTGGACAGCAGCGACACCGCACGCCTGCTTGCGGCGTTCGGGCAAAGAGGGGTCGATATCCCGCAGGGTCTGGGCCGGTCCGCCAGGGTCACGGGCAAGGTGACCTATACCCATGATGGCCGCCTGTCCCTGCGCAAGATGGCTCTGAAGCTGGACGGCAACCAGTTGAACGGCGGCGCGGATGTGACGCTGGCGGGCAAGCCCAACGTCAAGGTAAACCTGCGGGCAAAGACGTTGGATTTCTCGAAGATGACTCCGACAGGAACAAAGTCGTCGGGTGGGGGCGGTGGCGGTGCGGCGGGCTCGGATCAGGCGACCGGATGGTCGACATCTCCGATCGACGCGTCATCGCTTGGGCTTGTCGACGGAACGATCAACCTGACGGCACAAGCGGTCAAATTGCCGGAATTCGATCTGGGCAAGACCCGGATGACGCTTAAGATCGAACGCGCGCGGGCGGTGCTCAGACTGAAAGAGGTTTCGGTCTTTTCCGGCCTGCTGAGCGGGCGGCTGGTAGCCAATAACCGCAACGGCCTGTCCGTTGGTGGAAATCTGAGCGCCAAGGATATCGATCTCGGTCAGGCACTGACCGCAATTGCGGATGTCACCCGATTTTCAGGACAGGCCTCGGGCACGCTCAAATTCCTTGGCGTCGGACAGACGGAAAACCAGATCATGCATTCGCTTTCGGGCTCCGGCAGCGCAAGCATGGGGCGCGGCGTCATCTCGGGTTTCGATCTGCACCGGTTGATGGACGGCCATACCCGCACGGGCGGCACCACCGTGTTCAACAGTCTGACGGCCAGTTTCTCCATGGAAAATGGCAATCTTGACAATCAGGACCTGCTCTTGACGCTCGACAATTACCGCGCCGATGGCAAAGGGCGCGTCGGTATCGGCGCGCGCGATATCGACTATCTCTTCACGCCCGTGCTGCTGCGTGCCAATTCGGGCAAGGGGCGTGAAGTGCCGATCCGGATTGTCGGCCCCTGGGCGGACCCCTCGATCAGGCCCGACTTGAAAAAGGTGATCGAAGCAGCGGCAGAGGCGGAACTGGACAAGATCGGAGATACGGCGAAGAAGGCGCTGCACGGCAAGCTGAGCGAAGAGCTGGATGCCCCGATCGAAAGCACTGAAGATGCCGAAGACGCCCTGAAGAACAAGCTGGAAGACGAGGCCAAAAAGGGCCTGCTGAAACTGTTCGGAGGGGATTGATCTGCGCGGCACAGACTGGCGGGGCAATGCCCCGTCGCAAGTTCAGATCGTCTGGTCGTAATCCCCCACCAGAGGTTCGGTACGGATCACCGCATCAATATCCGAAAAGATCGCCCGCAATTCGGCATCGCTTTCAGGGCTTTCACAGACCACCACCAGATTGGGCGTATTGGAACTGGCCCGGACCAGACCCCAGGCGCCGTTGTCGAGGATCACCCGGGCACCGTTGACGGTCACGACCTGAGCGATCTTGCGACCGGCGATGGTGCCGCCCTCGGCGGCGCGTGCCTCAAGCTTGCTGACCAGACGCTTTAGCACCTCATATTTCTCGGTATCCGCGCAATAGGGCGACATGGTCGGGGTCGCATAGGTCTTGGGCAGCGCCTTGCGCAGGTCCGACATGGATTTGCCGGGATTGCGATCCATCAGTTTGCAGATCTCGACCGCCACGCGCATGCCGCAGTCATAGCCCCTCCCGATCGGTTCAGCGAGGAAGTAGTGCCCCGATTTCTCGAATCCCGCCAGCGCGCCGATTTCCTTGACCCGGCGTTTCATGTGGCTGTGGCCGGTCTTCCAGTAATCTGCCTTGACCCCGAGCGCCTGCAATTCCGGGTCCGACGCAAAAAGCCCGGTCGACTTCACATCCGCCACGAAGGTGGCGCCGGGATGCAGTTTGGCCAGATCGCGGGCCATGATCACACCGACCTTGTCGGCAAATATCTCTTCACCTTCGTCATCCACCACACCGCAGCGGTCGCCATCGCCATCAAAGCCCAGCGCCAGATCGGCGCCGCTGGCCCGGACGGTATCGGCCATGTCATGCAGCATCTCCATGGCCTCGGGGTTGGGGTTGTAATGCGGGAAGGTGTAATCGAGCTTGTTGTGGCTGGGCACAACCTCGACCCCCATGCGTTCGAATATCTCGGGGGCAAACGCCGCAGCCGTGCCATTGCCGGTGGCGCAGACCACCTTGAGCGGGCGCGAAATCCGGAATTCGCCGACCAGATCGTCGATATAGGCTTCGCGCACACCATCGACGAACTCATATCCGCCGCCGGGTCGCGCCTCGCCGTCGCCATTCAGAACGATGTCGCGCAACTCGGCCATCTCGTCCGGGCCGTGGGTCAGCGGGCGCTCGAACCCCATCTTGACACCCGTCCAGCCGTTTGGATTGTGGCTGGCCGTCACCATGGCAACCGCCGGGACATCCAGGTGAAACTGGGCGAAATAGGCCATCGGAGACAGTGCCGGGCCGATATCCTTGACCTGAATGCCCGCTTGCATCAGCCCCAGGATCAGCGCGTTCTTGATGGCCAGAGAATAGTCGCGATAGTCATTGCCGACCGCAATTACCGGTGCGATTCCGCGTCTGTGCATCTGCGTGCCCAGCCCCAGACCCAGCGCGGTCATGCCGGGCAGATTGATCTCATCAGGGTATTTCCAGCGCGCGTCATATTCGCGAAACCCGGTGGGTTTGATCATCGCATCGCGCAGGAAACTCCAGGTGTTGGGTGACACCTCGGGCAAGGGTTTGGTCATGGCACTATCTCTTGATCGGTTCAGATTTCGACCGGATTGGCCTTGGCCAATGCGTCCAGCTGCATCAGGGTCTCGACGAGTTTGGGCATATGATCAAGATAGATCATGTTTGGCCCGTCGCTGGGCGCGTTGTCCGGATCCTGATGGGTTTCCATGAAGACGGCAGCAGTGCCAATCGCCACGGCGGCGCGGGCCATGACCGGCGCGAATTCCCGTTGCCCTCCGGAAGAGCCGCCCTTGCCGCCAGGCTGGGCGACCGCATGGGTGGCATCCATCACCACCGGATAGCCGGTCTGCGCCATGATCGGCAGCGAGCGCATATCGGCCACAAGTGTGTTGTAGCCGAAAGAGGCACCGCGTTCGGTCAACAGGATACGCTCATTTCCGGTGCTCTCGACCTTGGTGACGATATTTGTCATCTCCCACGGTGCCAGAAACTGTCCCTTCTTCACATTGACGGCAGCGCCTGAATTGCCGGCGGCCAGCAGCAGGTCGGTCTGACGGCACAGGAATGCCGGGATTTGCAAGATGTCGACCGCTTCGGCGGCTTGCGCGCATTGCGACTCGGAATGCACATCGGTCAGAACCGGTACATCCATCGTCTTGCGGATATCGGCGAGAACGCTCAGGCCGGTCTCGATTCCCATGCCACGCTTGCCGCTCAGAGAAGTGCGGTTGGCCTTGTCGTAGCTGGCCTTGAAGACGTACTGAGCGCCATGTTCGGCGCAGATTTCCTTCATCCGGCCTGCGATCATCTGCGCGTGATCGGCGCTTTCCAGTTGGCAGGGACCCGCAATGATGGTCAGCGGGCGGTCATTGCCGATGCTCAGATCGGCCACTTGCACATGTTTCATGGTCTATGAAGATACCTGTTCTCTCAGGATCGACGCGGTAAGCGAGATCATCAGGTAGATACCAGCAAAGACCAGGAATGCCAAAATCGTATTTTCGAATTTGCGCGGATAGCTGGGTTCCTGACTGGGCACCGGATTGACCGACACAGTCAGATAACGCACCTGCCGGTTCGCTTCCATCCGCGTCGTCTCCATCTGTTGCAGGGCTGATTGCAGCATCAAATCGCGCGAAACCAGATCCGCCTGAGCCATCTGTATCCGCACACTTAGCTGCGCCAGCGAATTCTCGCCGTTCGAGGCGTCCACCATTTCGGCGTTCAGCCCGTCCAGCAAGGTTTGCAACCGGTTGATATCGGCTTGCGTGCCTTCCACCTTGGCGCGGTTCGGGCGGGAGTTGTCCAGCAGGGCGGCCAGTTGCAATTCCTTTTCCTGCAACTCCAGCTCAACCGTATTGATGCGGGCGCGCAAGCCGGCAATCACGCCCTGCGGGTCCAGCACGGCCCCTTTCATCTGCAGCTCGACCAGAGCTTCCTGCGCATTGCGCCGCTCATCCTGCGCACTCTCGAAGCTTTCATGCGCCTCGCGCATCTGATCGTCGCGTTTTTTCCCCGACAGGTCATTCACGCGATCTTCGGCATAGCTCAGAAGGCTCTCGGAAAACTCGGTTGCGGTTTCGGGGTCGGCTGCGCTGACCTCCATCCGGATCACGCCTTCGGTCGGATCATATCCGATGGTGACGATCCGCGTATAGGTCTTGTAGGCGTCTTCGTTGGTGGCGTCCGCCGCGAGGCGCTGGATCGGATCGACCCAGGGCTGCGAGAAATGCGATTTGAACCCGCGGTCCCGGTCCAGAAGCAACATCGCCTCTTTCGATTCCAGAAACGACTGAACCGAGATCGAATCCTGTCCGGTCGCAAACTGGGTGCCGGCAAACAGGCCCCCGACGCTGCCGCCGCCGCCATCGGCCTGCAGGATCACAAACTCCGATTTTGTCGAATACATCGGCGTTGCGATGGTGTAAAAATACCAACCCACGATGGCCGTTGGCAGCAGCACGAAAAATGCCAGCCGCGCCATCAGCATCATCATCTTGCGCCGTCGTCGGCGGGCGATGTCGCGCTGAATCTGGGTTATTTCCATTTCCCGGCGCTGGGCCGGGCTCATGTCCGGGGCTGGCAGGTTTGGCTGACCGGGCTTTACGGTTTGCGGCAATTGCACATTCTGGCCGGCCTTGCCTGCGTGCGGCGGCTTGCCGGGCACGTCATCTTCGCGCGGCACCACAAGTTCCAGCATATTTGGTCGCTTGAACGGTTCGACCCCATGTTCCCGCAGCAGCCGGACCGCGTCATAGTCGGATGTTGCGGGCAGATTGTGTTTCTGCGCCATCCGCCGCGCCATCCGCAACTGGCGTCCGGTCAGGCCTTCGCGCTTGATGGCGTTGATGTCTGTCTGCACGGTCTGTTCCGGCGCCGCGCCCTGCGCTGGAGGAGTCGAAACAGCATCGTCACCGGCGGCCTCCGGTGCCTCGGGCTTTGCGCTGCCGGTTGCGGTGCGCCGGATGCGGAATTTTCTAGCCTTGGGTTTCGTAGTCATAGAGCTGCTTCGCTTCTTCCAAGGTGTCGAACATATAAAGTTGGCCATCCAACAGGACAGCGGCCTGCCGGGCGAATTTTTCAAGCACGGACGGGCTGTGCGAGACGATCACGATCGTGGTGGTGCGCAAACGCTCCTCCAGAATGGCACCGGCTTTGCGGTTGAACTCCACATCGGTGGAGCCGGGCATCCCCTCATCGATCAGATACATGTCGAAGTCCAGCGCAAGCATCAGGGCAAAGGAAAACCGCGCCCGCATTCCCGACGAATAAGTGCCCAGAGGCTGGTCGAAATACTCCCCCAGATCACAGAGCCAGCGGCAATACGCCTCGACATAGTCGGGATCCATCCCATAGAGCCGCGCGATATATCGGGAATTCTCCATCGCAGAGACGCGCGAGACGACCCCACCCATGAAACCCAGCGGAAACGAGATGTTGCATTCGCGACGGATCGTCCCGTCATCGGGCTTTTCCAGCCCGGCGATCATGTTGATGAGGGTGGTCTTTCCGGTGCCGTTGGGGGCCAGCACGCCCAGCGATTTGCCGACCTCGACCCGGAACGACACCCGGTCGAGGATCACCTTGCGCTGCGATCCCGTCCAGAAGGACTTGCTGACAGTGTCAAATTCAAGCATCGGTGGTCTGCTTCGGCCTGCGTCACTCATCCGGGAACGCGGTTGCGGCCCCTGTTGCACTCCCGTTTTCGGGTTTGTTCCAGCCTATGGGCTGATATGGGCCACATTATGTCGAAATATGAAACAAATAATCAACGCGAAACCGTCTGCCGTCGCAGATGTGAACAGCAGCGAGGTGGATTCGGCTTTATGATAGGCCGCACTTCGACTTCCCCACCTGAAAGATTTCATGAGCACATCTGACCCGACCCACCTGAGCGCAGAGATACGGGCCTGCCGTCTTTGCGCCGACCGATTTGCCGCCACCCACACGGCCCACGAACCGCGCCCGGTAGTCTGGTTCCGTCCCGGCGCGCGGGTGCTGATTGCCGGGCAGGCACCCGGTGCGCGGGTGCATGCCTCGGGGCGGCCATTCACCGATCCGTCAGGCGACCGGCTGCGCGACTGGTTGGGGTTGGACGAGGTCCAATTCTATGACCGTGACCGCGTCGCCATCGTGCCCATGGCGTTCTGTTTTCCCGGCTATGATGCGCGCAAGGCGGATTTGCCGCCGCCACCGATCTGTGGCGAGACCTGGCATCATCGTGTGATGGACGCACTGGGTGATGTGCCGCTCACCGTGCTGGTCGGCGGGCATGCGCATAAATACCATCTGGGTGTCAGGACCGGTGTGACCGAAACGGTCGCGGCGTGGCGCGATCGGGCGCCGTCGGTTTTCACCTTGCCCCACCCGTCCTGGCGCAATACGGCTTGGCTCAGGAAAAACCCCTGGTTCGAGGGCGATCTGCTGCCGGTTCTGCGGCAGCGTGTGCAGGACGTGATACATGACTGACGTAACAGCGCTGGATGCCGCCCACACGGCGATGGAGCGGGACGGCGCAGACGATGCCGCCCGGCTGAGGTTCTTTGAACGGCTTGCCGATAGCGAGCTGTTCCTGCTGCTGACACAGGAGGCGCAGGGCGAAGAGGTCTCGCCCGAGTTGTTTGATGTGGCAGACGGCCGCTTCGTCCTCGTATTCGACCAAGAAGAAAGGCTGGCCCGTTTTGCCGGGCGTCCCGCGCCTTATGCCGCGCTTTCGGGCCGGGTGCTGGCGGGGATGCTGGCGGGGCAGGGGATCGGGCTTGGACTCAATCTGGATGTGGCCCCCTCGGCCCAGTTGATCCCTTCCGAGGCGGTGGACTGGCTGCTGGACACATTGGGTCAGGTGCCCGATCAGGTCGAGGACCATTTCGCCGAACTGCACGCGCCTGTGGGATTGCCGGATCGCCTGCTGACGGCGCTTGACGCCAAGCTGGCCACTGCCGCAGGCCTGGCTCAGGCAGCCTATCTGGTCGGTGTGACCTATCAGGGCGGCGGGCGGGGTCACCTTCTGGCGTTCGTAGAAGCCCATGACGGCGCGCGCGATGCGCTGGCCAAGGCGGTCTCAGAGGCGCTGACCTTTTCCGGCATCGAAGCCGGGTCGATGGATGTGGGGTTCTTTGCCGCAACTGATCCCATGGCGGCAAAGCTGGCCCGGCACGGGTTGCGCTTTGATTTGCCGCAGCCAGAACCGCTGACGGCACCTCCCGCAGCGCCGGGTATGGACCCGGAAAAGCCGCCAGTGTTGAAATAGGAAATACGCTCTCACCGCAGGCGCGACCGGTCAGGGCCGCGCCAAGGGGGCAGATTATTCTGCCGCCGGTTCCAGTTTGTCCTGCGTGCGATGCTCGAAATCGCTGGCGTCATGGCGCTCGTGCAACTGCCTATGCGGCTCGCCAAAGGCCCGGTTGACCATCCGACCACGGCTGACCGCTGGGCGCGCGTCGATCTTCCTGGCCCAACGCAGCACGTTTTCATAGCTTTCCACATCCAGGAATTCCGCCGCATCATAGAGACGCCCGAGCACCAACTGCCCGTACCACGGCCAGATCGCCATGTCGGCGATGGTATAGTCATCGCCCGCAATAAAGTCCTTGTCGGCCAGTTCACGCTCCAAAACATCGAGCTGACGCTTGGCCTCCATCGCGAAGCGGTTGATCGGGTATTCCCACTTCTCGGGCGCATAGGCATAAAAATGGCCAAAGCCGCCGCCCAGATACGGCGCGCTGCCCATCTGCCAGAACACCCAGTTCATCACCTCGGTCCTTGCCGGGCCATCCTTTGGCAGGAATTCTCCGAACTTCTCGGCCAGGTGAAACAGGATCGAGGCGCTTTCGAACACCCGCAGTTCGTCCTTGTCCGAGCGATCCAGAAGGGCGGGAATTTTTGAGTTCGGATTGACCCCGACAAAGCCGCTGGAGAACTGGTCGCCTTCGCCGATATCGATCAGCCAGGCATTATATTCGGCACCGGAATGACCCAGCGCCAGCAACTCCTCCAGCATGACCGTGACCTTCACGCCGTTTGGCGTCGCCAGCGAATAAAGCTGCATCGGGTGATCTCCGACCGGCAGGTCCTTGTCATGGGTCGCACCGGCGATGGGCCGGTTGATGCTGGCAAAGCGGCCGCCGCTTTCGGCATCCCAGGTCCAGGTCTTCGGAGGGGTATAGGTCGATTGATCGGTCATCAGCAGGTCATCCGTTTCTTGCCGGGCATAACCTGCCCGAGACCCGCAGCTAATACCGCGATGGCCAAAGTCCAACCCCCGGCTGTCGCATAACCCGCCATATTGAAACATTTCGGCGGATGGCGCTCACGAATTCTCGTGCCATGTCACAGCGCCGCGAGCGGGGCTTCGCAGGGGCCGCAAAGGTACTATTGTCGGTGTCACGCCGGTGATGTGCCGGCATCTGATCGAGACACAGCCCCTCAGAGGACCCGCCACATGAAACGTTTTGCCCTTGCTCTTGCGACCGCCGCCACCACCGCTCTGACCCTTCCCGCCTTTGCCGGACCGCAATTTATAGACGACACAGGCTTTGCTGTATCCGGCTACGATGTCGTGGCCTATCGCGCCCTGCCGCAGGGAAATGTCGGCGAGGCACAGCCCGAAGGCGTCAAGGGCAGCACCGAATTCACCGCCGAATACAACGGCGCGACCTTCGCCTTTGCCAATTTGGAAAATCGCGACAAGTTTCAGGCCAACCCGGCCTATTACGCGCCGCAATATGATGGGCATTGCGCCTATGGCGTCTCGCGCGGCGGCAAAGTGCCGGGCAATCCGAACCTGTGGCGGATCGTGGATGACAAGCTGTTTCTGAATATCACGCCGAACGTTGTTATGTTCTGGGAAGAGGACATTCCCGGCAATATCGACCTGGCACAAACCAACTGGCCCGGCATCGAAGCGGACACCGCATCAACCAACCCGATTCCAAACTTCGAGTCAGCGGCCCCGGTCAAATAGCAGACTTGTCGTTTCCCAGGCGACCTCGCAAGCGCCCGGTTCGCGACCGGGCGCTTTTTTGTGGTTTGGCAACACTGCTTGCACCTGGTGGCAGGTCCCGATTGTGCGTTTGCGATAAGAGTGTAGTCTGCACGGAGGGGTCAGAAGGTTTTACCGTTTGGCCATAAAGACCGGGTAACGTTATCTTCCAGCAACACTCCAATGGGTGGCGGACATGAAGAAGCTAACCATATACGAGTTGGACGGTGATCCGCTCAGCAACACCAATGTCACGGTGCTGAACGCGTTTCAGGTCGATATCATCGATACGGATGACTTTCTTCAAAACCCCGACGCGGATGGCAACCCGCAATTGGATGTAAGCGGCGTTCCCGGATTCATCGGGAATACAACGTCGTTCCAGGTTTTCGAGACCTATAGCGGCGATGTCGGTGGGAATCCGGTGACTTTCACGCTTCTGCAGTGGCAGGGCACGCAATATATGATCCTGACCGCAGGTTCGGTGGACGTTGGCGAGACGATCGCGAACACCAACAACAACATCGATCCGGCGGGGCCCTCCGAATATGATACGCTGCCGGATTTCGTGTGTTTCGTCGCGGGCTCGCTGATTCTGACCCCGGAGGGGGAGCGCCGGATCGAGACACTGAAACCCGGTGACGCGGTCATAACCGCCGACGGTTCCGCCAAGCAGGTTCGTTGGGTAGGCAGGCGGCGACTGACCGCTGCGGATTTGCGGCGCAATCCGCATCTCAGACCAGTGCGAATCAAAGCGGGCGCGTTCGGGCCGGGATGCCCGGTGCGTGACCTGAAGGTCTCGCCGCAGCACCGCCTGTTGGTCACTGCCGCCGAGCTGGAAATCTGTTTCGGAGCGCCTGTCATGCTTGCCCCCGCCAAGGCAATGGTCGACGGAGTGCGGGTCAGTCATGACCCTGCTGAGGCCGGAGTGGATTATGTTCACATCCTCTTCGACCAGCATGAATTGGTGCAGGTCGAAGGGATTTGGTCGGAATCGCTCTATCCCGGGGATTGCACAATCGACGCCATGCCGGAGCAGTCTCTGCGCGAACTTGATGCGCTTTTTCCCGATCTCAGGGCGACCGCCGGATCGGTGGTCTTTCCGGTTCTGAAACCGTTCGAGGCCAATATCTTCAAGACCAAATTGCGGGTGTGCGAGCCTCGGGTTCGCTGACGCGCGGCACGGTCCCGCGAAACGCAAACAGCCCGCGCAGGGTCGGGCACGGGCTGTTCGGCGTATTTCTGCGGTAGCGTCTCAGCGGCGGCGGTCGCGACGGGCGCTCATCGGCTGGAAGGCCACGCCCACATGCGCCTCGCAATAGGGTTTGCCCTGCTGGACCGGCAGGCCGCAGAACCAGAAATCCTCGGTGGCGGGGTCGCCCACGGGCCATTTGCAGGTGCGCTCGGTCAGTTCCATCAGGCTGATCTTCTTGGCTTTTTTCTCGACTTCATTGACCTTGGCCAGCGCCTCGGGGCTGATTTCATTGGCCGAAGGTTGCGGCGGCAGCGGCTGGCCGGCCGGAATGATCTGCTTGCGCGGCGGCAGCGGTTTGACCTCGGCGGCGGCGGCAGGTTCGGGGGCCGGGCGCGCCGGTTCGGTCTTGGGTGCCGGTTTCGGCTTGGCCTCGGCCTTGGGCGCGGGCTTTTCCTTTGGCTCGGCTTTGGCGGGGGCGGCCCCGCCGGTGCGGTTGGACAGGCCCAGACGATGCACCTTGCCGATCACGGCATTGCGCGTGACACCACCCAGTTCCTTGGCGATCTGACTGGCCGACTGACCCTCGCCCCACATTTTCTTGAGCAGTTCCACACGCTCGTCTGTCCAGGACATGGCTTGCCTTTCAAAGCGGGAAAGCGGCCCCTGACGGCGCCGCCTTCGAAATATTACCTGACGCCCTATTCTAATCACTGCCGCCTGAGTTACAAGGCAGATCGGCATCAGATTCGGAGCCAGACCATGCACGACCCTTCAGCACTTGGCGAACGCCGCTTCGGGCGGGTGAACTGGCTGGGCCTCTATACGCTGGCACAGCGCGAGACGATCCGCTTTCTGTCGGTCTGGACGCAGACCATTCTTGCGCCGCTGGTGACGGCGGGGCTGTTCATGCTGATCTTCTCGATCGCCATCGGACCGGGGCGACCCGATGTGATGGGTGTGCCGTTCCTGACCTTTCTGGCGCCGGGCATTCTGACCATGACGGTGATCCAGAACGCCTTTGCCAACACGTCATCCTCGGTGATGATTTCCAAGGTGCAGGGCAATATCGTGGATACGCTGATGCCGCCGCTGTCGGCGACCGAGACCTTGTTGGGTTACCTGGCGGGCGGCATGGCGCGCGGTGTGCTGGTGGCGCTTGCCATCGCAAGCGGCATGGCGCTGGTACTGGGCGTGGTCCCGCATCACCCACTGCTGGCGCTGGTTTTCATTGCGCTGGGCTCGGTCTTCATGGGCGCGCTGGGGCTGGTTGCGGCGATCTTTGCCACCAAGTTCGACCAGATGGCGGCGATCACCAATTTCATCGTTACGCCCCTGGCGTTTCTGTCTGGCACTTTCTATTCGGTCCAGGCTCTGCCTCCGGTGCTGAACGTGATCACCCATATCAATCCGGTTTTCTATCTGATTGATGGCGTGCGGTTCAGCGTGATCGGCGTCTCTGACAGCTCTCCTTTGCTGGGTCTTGCGATCTGTCTGCTGGCGGCACTGGCGGTCTGCACCCTTGTCTGGCGGATGCTGCACAGCGGATACCGCCTCAAGGCGTGAGGGCGGTCAGGCCCGCGCCAGCCGCGCCTCGCGCAGGGCCAGCAGCAGCGCGCCCGCGACAATGATCGCCGCGCCGGTCAGGCTGACTGCATCGGGGATCACGCCGAACACCGCAAAGTCGATCAGGGCGACAAAAACCAGCGTGGCATAGCTGAACGGTGCCACGAAAGACGCATCTGCCCGCGCCATTCCATTCACAAAGCAGAACTGCGCGCAGGCCATCAGCCCACCCAGGCTGGCAAGGGCCGCCCATTGCGCGCTGTTTGGGGACTCCCAGACCGGCAGCACCGCGACCGAGGCAATGGTCAGCCCGATGCAGTTATTGACCAGCAACACCTGAATGGGCCGTTCGCGCCCCGAAAGCGCCTTGATGAAGATCAGTTCCAAACCGATCACCACCGCCGCCGCCAGGGCGAGCAATGCGGCGGGCTGAAAACTGGACGGTGCCGGGCGCAGCAGCACCAGCGCACCCACCAGCGCAATGCAGGCCGCCAGCCAGCGAACCGGTCCGACCCGCTCGCCCAACAGCGGAATGGCCAGCAACATGCCAAAGACCGGATTGAGGAACGAGATCGCGGTGGCGTCGGTAACCGGAATATAGGCCACAGCTGCAAAGATCAGCGTGATGCCAACCCAGCCACAGCTGGTCCGGCCCAGATGCAGCCGCCAATGCACCCGGCTCAAGCGGGGCCGCGTCGTCAGCACCACGCTGGCGACCAGCAGGAACGCAAACAGGAACCGCCCGTGGCTGACCTGCATCGGATGCAGCGCCGGGCCAAGCGCGTCCGTCCCAAGCGCCTTGGCCAGCAGGGTCGTGCCCGCCAGAAAGACCGAAGCGGCGACGATCAGCAGGGCCGCAAGGGCCGGGTTCTGGCGGGGGACATGGATCATGCGCAAGCCGTGCGGCAAGCGGCAGCCCGGCGCAAGCGGAAAATACCCCCGCATCTGGGGCACACCAGTTCAGGGGCAAAAGACCAAAAGGGGTTTCCAAACCCGCTTTGCTTCGTTATGCAGCGCGACATGTTCAAACGCACCCATATCCGCTTGCAGCGACGCCGACGCCTGACCGCGTGATCCGGCCCGTTTGAACCTGCGCCCTGTTTGGCGCACCCTTTCACCAAATCAGTTGACGAACCCGGCCCCGGTGTATCACTCATGTGTTTCACGCGCCTGGGCCTACCTTAGATGAAAAGGATGATCCGATGATCCCGTCCGTTCTGCCGACCTATAACCGTGCTCCGCTTGAGTTTGTGAAGGGCGAAGGCGCCTGGCTGATCGAAGCGGATGGCCGACGTTTCCTTGATCTGGGGGCGGGGATCGCCGTGAACGCACTGGGCCACGCCCATCCGGCGCTGGTCATGGCGCTGACCGGGCAGGCGCAGAACCTGTGGCATGTCTCGAACCTCTACCAGATCCCGCAGCAACAGGCCCTGGCCGACAAACTGGTGGACGCCACCTTTGCCGATACCGTCTTTTTCACCAATTCCGGCACCGAGGCCTGCGAATTGGCGGTCAAGATGGCGCGCAAGCATTTCCACGACAAGGGCCAGCCCGAGAAGGTCGAGATCATCACCTTCGACGGCTCGTTCCACGGCCGTTCTTCGGCGGGTATCGCGGCGGCGGGGTCAGAGAAAATGACCAGGGGCTTCGGCCCCCTGCTGCCGGGTTTCGTGCATCTGAGTTTCGGAGATCTGGACGGCGTCACCAACGCCATCACCGACACAACCGCCGCGATTTTGATCGAACCGGTTCAGGGCGAAGGCGGCATCCGCCCGGTGCCTGATGCCGAGATGAAAGCCCTGCGCCAGATTTGTAACGAAAACGGCCTGCTGCTGATCCTCGACGAGGTGCAATGTGGCGTCGGTCGGACCGGCAAGCTCTTTGCCCATGAATGGGCGGGGATCACCCCGGACATCATGATGGTGGCCAAGGGCATCGGCGGCGGCTTTCCCCTGGGCGCGGTGCTGGCCACGGAAGAGGCGGCATCGGGTATGACCGCAGGCACCCATGGTTCAACCTATGGTGGCAACCCGCTAGGCTGCGCGGTGGGTTGCGCGGTGATTGACCATGTCGCCGACCCCGAATTCCTTGCCGAGGTGAACCGCAAGGCGGGTCTGCTGCGTCAAAAACTCGAAGGGCTGGTCGCCGATCACCCCGAGGTTTTCGACGAGGTCCGCGGCACCGGCCTGATGCTGGGCATCAAATGCAAGGCGACCAATATTGACGTGGTGAATGCAGGCTATGACAATCAGGTCATCACTGTCCCCGCCGCCGACAACGTGATCCGGCTGCTGCCACCGCTGACCCTGAGCGAGGACGACATCGCCGAGGCGCTCACCCGTCTCGACAAGGCTGCGCTGCAGGTCGAAGCCAGCCTCGCATCCGCCTGACCCTTCTTCTGTTCCAAAATACCTCGGGGGTGTGGGGGCTGGCCCCCACCTGCCGTCACCAGCCAAAAGCGAAACGCAATGAACCACTTTCTTGACATCCACAAAACCGACTCCGCGGCCCTGCGGGCCATGATCGATCAGGCCGGGGCGATGAAAACGGCCCGCATGGGTCAGCCCAAGGCCGCGCTGGATGCAGACCAGCCGCTCAAGGACCAGATGGTCGCGCTGATCTTCGAAAAGCCCTCGACCCGCACGCGCGTGTCCTTCGACGTCGGCGTGCGCCAGATGGGCGGCCAGACCATGGTGCTGTCGGGCAAGGACATGCAACTGGGTCATGGCGAGACCATCGCCGACACTGCCCGCGTGCTCAGCCGTTATGTGGACATGATCATGATCCGCACCTTTGATGAAACCATTCTGACAGAGATGGCTGAATATGCCGATGTGCCGGTGATCAACGGGCTGACCGACCGCACCCATCCCTGCCAGATCATGGCCGACGTTCTGACCTTCGAGGAACATCGTGGGCCGATCGCGGGCAAAAAGGTGGTCTGGACCGGCGACGGCAACAATGTCTGCGCCTCGTTCCTGCACGCGGCAGGACAGTTCGGTTTCGATTTCACCTTCACCGGCCCGGCCCAGTTTGATCCGGAAGAGGAATTTATTGGCTTCGCCCGCCAGAAGGGCTCGAAAGTTGTGACCGAGCGCGATGCGTTCAAGGCAGTCGAGGGGGCCGATCTGGTGGTGGCCGACACCTGGGTCTCGATGCATGATGCGCAATCGGCCAAGGAACGCCGCCACAACATGCTGCGGCCCTATCAGGTCAATGCCGAGCTGATGTCCCACGCCAAGCCCGACGCGCTGTTCATGCATTGCCTGCCCGCGCATCGCGAAGAAGAAGCGACATCCGAGGTGATGGATGGCCCGCATTCGGTGATCTTTGACGAGGCCGAAAACCGGCTGCACGCGCAAAAGGCGATCATGCGCTGGTGCCTCGGCCTCTGACGCGGTCCCGGGGCTGACCCGCCCCCCGACAGTCAGTGGGGGCGGGTCAGTGCGGCGGATTGTTTCAAGGCCGGGATTCGGCTTGCGCGGGCGCGATTGCCCTTTCATACCGGGCTGCGAATGGGACACCCTGTGCGCATATCTCTTGCCTTTGTGATCTCGGCGCTTCTGGCGCTGACCGGGCAGGGGCTTGCCATGTCGCGAGGGGTCTCGGCTTCGGTGGGACAGATGGTGATCTGCACCGGAACCGGGCCGGTCATGGTCTATGTCGATGAGGACGGCCAGCCCACCCGACCGCCACATTATTGCCCCGACCACGCGCTGTCGTTGCTTGGAGCGCTTGGGTTGACCGAAATGGCACCCGGTGTGGATTCGGTCCCCGCCTCTGATCGATTGCGTATTTCCAAGGCGTTGGAGGTGCAATCCCGGATGCGGACGACGCTGGCGCGGGCGCCACCTGCCGTGATCTGACACCCCATCCTCAGATATCAGATTTCAAAACAAGGAGAGACGACATGTCTTTCAAATCTCTGCTCCTGTCCGTTCCTGCAATTGTTGCCATGACCGGCACCGCGATCGCGGGTGGTATCAGCGTCGAAGATGCTTACGCCCGGTCGTCGGGTAAAAGCGCCAAAGCCGGCGCGGCCTTTATGGTGATCGTGAATGAGACCGATCAGGATGATCGCTTGATCGGCGTTGCCGCTGACATTTCGTCGCGCGCCGAGTTGCACACCCATCGCGAAAGCGGTGATGGCGTGATGCAGATGATCCATGTGGAAGAGGGCTTTGAGATACCGGCGGGTGAGAGCCACGCTTTGCAGCGGGGCGGCGATCACGTGATGTTCATGGGGCTGACCCAGCCGATGGAACACGGCGATACGGTTCCTGTGACGCTGATTTTCGAGCGGGCGGGAGAGGTGCAGGTTGACATCCCTGTCGATCTGGAACGCAAACCCGAACATGGCGGCATGAAGCACCAGACCCACAGCGGCGGTTGAACCGGGGACGCGCGGGCTCGGGCCGCGCTGCGGCCGTCGCCCGCACGTCGGTCCGGGGCCTTGCCCGGACCGGTCAGCGCCCTTTGGTCAGTAACCTGTCCACCCAAGCGGGGACTGCCCTGGTCGCGGGACCGGTCAGTACCTGATCGAAGGCCGAGGCTCCGTCCGAGGGGGCGAGGTTGATTTCTACCGTTGCGGCACCGGCGCGGCGGGCTTCCTGAACGAAGCCTGCCGCCGGATAGACCTGACCCGAGGTGCCGATTGCGGCAAAGAGATCGGCGCTTTCCAGGTGATCGAATATCTCGTCCATGAAATAGGGCATCTCGCCGAACCAGACCACATCAGGCCGCCCGGCGGTGGCCTGGCAGACCGGGCAGGGCTGTCCGCTTTGCATCTCGGGCTGGGCTTGCCAGCGGTGATCGCATTCAGCGCAGAGCGCGCCCGCCAGCGTGCCGTGCATGTGGATCACGCGCTGGGATCCGGCGGCTTCGTGCAGGCTGTCCACGTTCTGCGTGACGATCACCACGTCGCCCGGCCAGTCTCGTTGCAACCGTGCCAGCGCTTCATGCGCCGCATTTGGTCTGGCTGTGGCCGCCTGCACCCGGCGCGCGTTGTAAAAGGCGTGTACGAGTTCGGGATTGCGCGCGAACCCTTCGGGTGTGGCCACATCCTCGATCCGGTGCCGCGCCCAGAGGCCATCTTCGTCGCGAAACGTGCCCAGCCCGCTTTCTGCGGAAATTCCTGCCCCGGTGAGGATCACCATCTTTTCCATGTCGGTCTTTCTGGTCTATTTCTGTCCGGCAAAGGAGCCGTGCCCATGACCCATCGTATCCTGTTTGTCTGTCTTGGAAACATCTGCCGTTCGCCCGCCGCCGAAGCCGTGTTTCGAGCGTTGATGCCCGAGGCCCATACCGATAGTGCCGGAACATCGGATTGGCACGTGGGCAAGCCACCCTATGCGCCGATGCAGGCGGCGGCCAGGGCGCGCGGGATCGACATGTCGGATTTGCGGGGACGCCAGTTCTCGGGCGCGGATTTCAAACGGTTCGACCTGATCATTGCCATGGATGCAAACAACCTGGCCGATATCGAGGCGCAGCGCCCTGTGGGACACGCGACGCCGGTGCACTTGCTGACCGATTTTGCCCCCGAAACCGGTATGGATCACGTACCCGATCCCTACTACACGCGCGATTTCGATCAGGCGCTTGATCTGATTGAGCGGGGCGCGCGGGGTCTGCAACACTCCCTGCGAGGGGGATAATCAACCCCGCTTTTGCGCCAGCAGCACGGTCATTCCATAGCACTCGGGGTCCTGCCGGGTGAAGGCCACGATCTGCAGACCTTGCTCTGCGAGAATGTCGGCATATTCCCGTGGCGACAGGCTTGCGTGATACACCGGGTCATTCCCGACTTTACCGGCAACCTCGCCCGCTTCGGGCCCCACCGTCAGCAACAGCGCACCGTCTGTGCGCAGGTGACGGGCCAGGCGCGGAAGCACGTCCCGTTGTTCAGCCTGCGTCAGGTGGAAAAAGCTGTTCCAGCCGATGATCCCGTCAAACTGCCCGGCCAGATTCAGCGTCCGCATGTCACCTAGCAGCCAGTCCCCTTCAGGGTGCCGTTGCCGGGCGATGCGGATCATGGCATTCGAGGCATCGATCCCGACGACACGGTGCCCCAGCCCCAGGAAATAGGTCGCGATGGGCTCGCCGGATCCGCAGCCAAGATCCAGGATGTCGGCCCGATCGGGCAGCAGCGCGCCGAACCGGTCGAGCCAGGGCCTTTCCTCCAGTGTCCGGGGGCGCGCGCGCACAAACCTTTCGGCATTGCGTTCATAGACCTGCTGCGTCCGCCGCGCGAGATCCGAGAGCGCCTTGCCACTCATCCCGCGATGACCTTGAATTGATCGCCCAGCCACGGCATCTGCGCCACCGCCGGGTCGATCATCTGGCTTTGCACCAGCCGCCGCATCATCTGCGCCACATCGCGCGGCACGGTATCGGCCCAATCGGCCCCGGCGAAGAGCGAGATGGTTCGGGCAAAAGGCGCGTCCGGCAGGGGGAAGGCCTCGATCTGATCATGGAACCGGCCCGCCCGCATGAAGCCCAGCGGCGTGGTCACCGCCCAGCCCAGACGCCGCCCGGCCATGGCCATCAGCGCCAGATGCGAGCCGATCTCGAAACGATGTTCGAAATGCAGGTTCTGGCGGGACAGATAGCCCTCGATCTGATGGCAGATCAGCTGCTCGTCAGTATAGCGCAGCAAGGGCAGGTCACGCAGCTGGTCGAACACAGACATATCGTCCGAGATCATGCCCCTGGGTGCCACCACCATGAACGGGTCGCGGACCAGCGGGTATTCTGTGACACCCTCAAGCGGCTCGCCGGGGCTGGCGGCCACCGCGATATGCAGGTCCTGTGCACGCATCGCCGCGCTGATCTCGCGGCTGGGTGCCGTGATCAGCTTGAACCGGCATTGCGTCAGGCTGTTGGCCAGCATGGTGGCCAGGCGTGGGGTCAGGTCGTTGTCGAAATCGTCGATCAACCCGATAGACAGCGTGGTCAGATGGCTCAGGTCCATCACCGTCAATTCGCTCTGCGCCAGCCGCAGCTCACCCAGCGCTGCCTCGGTGCGCGACAGATAGGACCGCCCCGCCGGGGTCAGCCGCATGGGGCGCTTGCCGTGATCCACCAGATCGACGCCCAGCGCTGTTTCCAGATTGCGCAGTTGCTGGCTGACGGCGGGCTGGCTCAGCCCGGTGGCCTCGGCGGCCTGCGCCACCGATCCGGTCCGCGCCAGCGCCTCGAATACTTCGAGGCCGCGCAATGTCACGCCTTTGGTCAGCATGTTCTCTTCGCCCACAGTTTCCGGTTTTCTTAACCTTTGGCGCGCACCCGTCAAGAAAATCCGGCGGGTGGGCGCCGAGTGTATAAGTTTTGCGAAATCAGATCGGCAATCAGGGAAAAGGCCTCGCCCTGTCCACCCTCAGCCCCGGTCAGCGGCAGGAATTCTGCGCTCGCGCGCCAAAGGCCTTGTAGCGCCGCCAGAGCCGCTCATCACTGCTGCGGTCCGACATGCGGATTTCCTGCGCCTCATGCGGGTCCGAGAACCATTTGGCCACTTTGCGCCGCTCCGACGCGCTGAGCGACTGGTTCGCCACCCGCTGGATGCAGTTGCACAACCGCGTATTGGCGGCAGGCCGGTCAGAGGCCCGGCACGCCTTGCTGATCGCCCCGGCTTCCGCAGGCAATGGTGCCATCGCGACCAGACTGCCCGCACATAGTATGACTGTCAGAAATTTCTTCATCTCGCACCTCAAACTTCACGACGGAGTTTGCCCCCATTCGAATTAACAAAGAGTATGTCGCAAAGTGATTCGCCGATCAACGCCCTTGTCGCCGCAGGGGTGTCATCTTGGCGACAGGAAGCGGCCCTGTAACGTGCAACGACCCGGGCAGTTCACCGCAAAACAACAAACCCTTGTGTCGTCGGAGCGGATGAAGCTCGAACCTCTACCGCATCGACCCGCGCCGCAGGCGGCCTTTTGTGCAAGAGTGCCACCATCTCGCTGACTCGCTCTGCAGGCCCGGACAGGCAGGCCATAACCGACCCTTCAACCTCATTGCGGACCCACCCCTCCAGCCCCAGCCGCAGCGCTTCCTGCCGGGTCCAACCCCGAAACCAGACGCCTTGAACACGCCCGGTGACTGTTGCGGTGACGGTACGGGTGATGGTCATTGCAATTGTCCCTATCAGGCTCTTGCTAACAGTAGCAGCCTATCCCGGCGGGGGGCCACATCGGTGTAACGCGGCTTGATCCCAGATTTCCAACGCGTCGTCCCGAGGGCAGTTTCACAGACCATCCTGAAAAACCCTGATGCGGCCCGAGCGCGCATCAGCAATCTTCATCGTATCATCTTATGCGCCCTTGTTCCCAAGGCCCGATCCCGCTTGACCAGCCTCGCGTTCCCCTCCATATCCCCAACCCATGACAGACCTCGCCCATATCCGCAATTTCTCCATCGTCGCGCATATCGACCATGGCAAATCCACCCTTGCCGACCGGCTCATCCAAGAGACCGGGACCGTCAAGGATCGCGACATGAAGGAACAGCTGCTCGACAGCATGGATATCGAGCGCGAGCGTGGCATCACCATCAAGGCCAACACCGTCCGCATCGACTATACCGCCGACAATGGTGAGCATTACGTGCTGAACCTGATCGACACCCCCGGACACGTGGACTTCGCCTACGAGGTCTCGCGGTCCATGCGCGCGGTCGAGGGGTCGCTGCTGGTCGTCGACTCCACCCAGGGGGTCGAGGCGCAGACGCTGGCGAATGTCTACCAGGCCATCGAGGCCGATCACGAGATCGTGCCGGTGCTCAACAAGATCGACCTGCCCGCCTCCGATTGTGACCGCGTCGCCGAACAGATCGAGGATGTGATCGGCATCGACGCCACCGATGCCATTCAGGTCAGCGCCAAAACCGGGCAGGGCATCCATGCGACGCTGGAATCCATCGTCACCCATCTGCCCGCGCCCAAAGGCAATCTGGACGCGCCGCTCAAGGCGATGCTGGTGGATTCGTGGTACGACGCCTATCTCGGCGTCATCGTTCTGGTCCGCATCATGGATGGCACGCTGAAAAGGGGCATGCGGGTCAAGTTCATGTCCAACAACACCCTGCACCATGTCGACCGCGTCGGCGTCTTCCGCCCCGAGATGGAGATGGTCGACAGCCTTGGCCCCGGCGAGATCGGCTTTCTCACCGCCTCGATCAAACAGGTCCGCGACACTCGCGTCGGCGACACCATCACCAATGACCGCAACGGCACAGAGGTGGCGCTGGACGGCTTCAAACCGGCGCAGCCGGTGGTGTTCTGCGGCCTCTTCCCGGTCGACAGCTCGGAATTCGAGGACCTGCGCGATGCGATCGACAAGCTGGCACTCAACGACGCCAGCTTCAGCTTTGAAATGGAAACCTCGGCCGCGCTGGGCTTTGGCTTCCGCTGCGGCTTTCTGGGTCTCTTGCATCTTGAGGTCATCCGCGACCGGATCGAGCGCGAATATGATATCGAGCTGATCACCACCGCCCCGTCGGTGGTCTATCACATCTTCATGCGCGACGGCGCCATGACCGAGTTGCACAACCCCGCCGACATGCCCGACATGACGCTGGTGGATCATCTGGAAGAGCCGCGCATCAAGGCCACCATTCTGGTGCCGGATGAATACCTGGGCGACGTGCTGAAACTGTGTCAGGACCGGCGCGGCATCCAGGAAGACCTGACCTATGCCGGCACGCGCGCCATGGTGGTCTATGACCTGCCGCTGAACGAGGTGGTGTTCGACTTCTACGACCGGCTGAAATCGGTGACCAAGGGTTATGCCAGCTTTGACTATCACATGACCGGATATCGCGAGGACAATCTGGTCAAGATGTCGATCCTGGTGAATGACGAGCCGGTGGATGCGCTGTCGATGATGGTGCACCGCGACCGGGCCGAGATGCGGGGCCGTGCCATGTGCGAAAAGCTCAAGGACCTGATCCCGCGCCACATGTTCAAGATCCCGATCCAGGCGGCCATCGGCGGCAAGGTCATCGCGCGCGAGACGCTGTCGGCGCTTCGCAAGGACGTGACCGCGAAATGCTACGGAGGCGACGCCACGCGCAAACGCAAACTGCTGGACAAGCAGAAGGCTGGGAAAAAGAAGATGCGCCAGTTCGGGAAGGTTGATATACCTCAAGAAGCATTTATTAGCGCACTGAAGATGGATGGCTGAGCGAAATAATGATCCAAGGGTTGTCGCCAACTTCATTTTGAAGACGCGAAAACACCTCGGCTTGGATACAACCAACTTAGAGTTGCAGAAGATTCTGTTCTTTTGCCACAGCAACTATTTGCTGGCACGAAGAGAACGTCTCATGTCGGGTCACTTCGAAGCATGGGACTATGGACCGGTCCATCCAATCGTCTACCGAGCATTCAAGGGCTTCGGGGGTAATCCAATTCAACACGAAGCTGAGGGTCGTGATCCGTTTACAAAACAGCCGGTGTATTTGGATGGTATTGCCGATTTCCAACAAAGGCAGATCATAACGGCTACCGTTGCAGACCTATCCAAAATGAATGCGTTCCAGCTAGTGGAGCTTTCACACAAGAAAGGCGGCGCTTGGGCGTCAACCGTTTCCCAAGCAAAGGCTGGTGGCGCGCTTGGAATGCGTATTACCGACGAAATGATCGTCTCTTGTGCTACGAGAACAAAACTAGTACCTTACGACTCTAAGGCAAGAAAAACTAATAACTTTTCGGCAGAAGATGAGGTAAGGTACTATGTCGAAGCGCCAATTGCCGGTTACGGATCTGGCTAACTCTGCGACGCTCCCCGTGGAAGCTCGCTGGAGTATGCTTGAACGGAAGCAAGATTTCGTTCCGCCACATTCTTTAGAACCTACGCGACGCAACATCGCGATGTTGCTTGGCGTTACCGATCCTTTGTTTCCGGATCATCCGAGACCGTCAAAAGACGAAATCATAGCTACGTTTGAACAGACGTTGCCAAAGGGTGGTAAGAGGGCTCAACGCGACAGAGAACAAAACCTTCTCAGGGCTCGGGCACTTCTGGATTTTGGCGAGACTTCCGTCGCCCGTGCTGCGATTGAGCACCACAAATCGTTTGCGGTGGCAGAAAACACCTATATTCGTACTGCCGATCCTTTGGTTTTGGAAGTTGACGGGCGACCTTGCATCCCTTCTACAGATTTTAGGAAGTCTGGGGCGCTCACGCGACGCGGTTTGGATTTTGTATTCTCACTGAACTTCCATATGATAGTGGACTATGATCCTGCGTTCTCTGACTTCGATTTAGTGCACTTAAATTATTGGCAGGATAAAGAGGGTGCCGTGGGCATCACCCCTGAGTTTCATGCTGGCGAGCCAGTTTTTTCTTATGATGATCTCAATACTATGATTAGAGAAACCCTTGATATCTGGGATGCGATTGTTGCTGGTCGCCGAAAGAAGTCAAAAGACGAGGACGACGGTTTCTGGTTCGGGGAAACGGCTTGATGGCAAACTCGAGATCGGTTTCGGCGGTAGTTTGAGTCGATAGACAATCCACCCGCCCGGCGACACCACCGGGCCGGGTCCACCCGCCCCTAAAGGTCGGCGCGGCCCTCAGTTCTGCTGGACAGCCGTTAGCGCCCCTATGCACCACCCATCTGCGGTTGTGACCCACATTACAGCCAAGCCTCGTCCCCTTTGCTACGCTTGACCCTACGTAACCAGTCAGCGAGGTGCCGAGATGTCCATGATCCCTGTCATCGCCCTCGGCTCGGCTGGTCTCTATGCCCTTGCCATGATCGGTATGAAACTGTGGTGGAGTGCACCCGGTCCGGGCATCGCCCTGCTGATCATCGCGGCGATCATGGTGGGCGCGCTGCTGGAAATGACGGCGCTGCGCAGTGAACGGCTGGGCCTCATCTATGTCTCCATTCTGGGTGCCGAGGTGATCCTGATCGCCGGGGCCTCGCTGCTCTATTTCGGAGAGAGCTTCTCGACCCGCGAAGTGGCGGGGATCGGGTTTGTTCTGCTGGGCGCGGCGCTGGCCTGGACGTGACGCGCCCGGCATGAAGGCCGGGTTAAGATCCGTTCATATCGACATCCACAGATTGCAAACGCCGCCGCCCCTCCCAACCTTGAATACTGACAGACGCCAAGGAAGAGGAGGAAACCATGACACGGATCAAAGCCATAGGTGCGGCAGCCCTTGCCGGAACGCTCGCAATGGCCACCAGCGCCTTTGCCAGCGACACCCCGGATCTGCGCGGCACCTGGAGCGGCAGCCACACGGTTGCGGCCCTGCCCAATGAGCGCAGCGATGGTGCGCCGCGGTTCAACGAATCCGAGTGGGTGATGGAGATCAGGGAGCAGCAGGACAACGTGTTCTGGGGCACCAGCAAGTGGAGCCGCACCAGTTCGGATCAGTGGAACGAAGGTCAGATGACCGGCACGATCAGTCTGGACAGCTCGGGCAATATCGCAATGGTGGAAAGCCTGCCCGGACAAGATCGCGAAGTGAACGGTCTGATCGACGCGACCTATGAGGACGGCAAGATCTATGCCGATTTCCGGAGCCTGCGCAGTGGCATCACATATAGCACGGTTCTTGAACGGGTGAATTGATGCGTCAGACCCTGGCGGGGATGTCATTCCCGGATCTTTAGCGGGACCCTCGCCAAGGCAGCACCCAGGGGTCCCGGTTCAAACCGGGGCAGGGGCGGAGGCGGCAGGCGGACCTTTAGCGAGTTTGGGGGTTAGCGTCGCGATACCCGGTTCGTTATTCATCGGAACGGATATTCGGCAAGTTCTCCGCTTATGATCGGCTCCGCCCCACCATCTTCTTTCAGCCGAATGCTCCCGGCACAGTCCGGTGCAACATGGGCAGCCGCGAATCTCTGTTCTGTAAATCGGGTGGAAATGGGGGCATAGCCGGTTGAGTCGGGGCGCACCGGATTTGAATGGCCTGTGCAGGTGCAGAAAACGTTCGAAATTCACCGACCTGTGCCGGTTTTTTGTTTTCCCCTCGCAAGGTGATTTGCGCGGCGCGGTTTTTGGAGTTTTCCACATGTCTGTCCCGGCGGATATCTACAGGTTATCCCCGTCTAAATGTCATGCTGCAGTGCTATTTTCTTGCCCGATCGAGCGGGTTTTGTAACAGTTTCCTTACTGCAGCGGACCTTCGGGAACGAAGCAGGGCGCAGCGGCCAGGGGGTCATGGCGGGTCAGAATAGGGCTTCGGTTTTACTCTGATATGTCAGCGGCTTACCGGGAGTGCGCCAGTCGCGAAGGGTCTCAGGACCTGGGGCGGAGGGCGTGCTTTTCAAACAGTCGGTGTGCGTCGGGCGAAGCCTTCGGGCGGTGTCCGACAGCGGCGGCTCTTCGGGGCGGTCGTGACTGGTTCGGACGCGGCCCTCGGGTTGCCATGGATCGGCAAGGCGTCAGGGGCGTCCGCAAGGGCGCATGCAAGGACCGCGTCTGAGCACCTGGCGCCTTTTCTAATTCCTCAACGAAAACAAGAAACGGGGCCTGCCTGGGTGATCCAAGCAAGCCCCGTCGTCAGTTGATGCGTACCGCGTCTATGCACCTGTACCTGTCAGATATCGGTTCGGTGCGCCAAAATCAACAATATCTTGTGTGATATCGCCTTTTGTATCGGTGTTGCGGCAGGGCCCCTGCTATATGTTGTGATCGGATCGCCCCGGTCAGAGGTTTTCCTGAACATCGGTTGCGGTGTTCGTGATCGCATCACCGGCCTTTTCAATATCACGTCCAGCGCCTTTGGCGGTTTCGCAGGCGGCCAGGGTCAGGGTCATCAGCCCAATTACCAATACTCGGGTCATCATCGTCTCCATTTCTGCTCAATTGCCCTATCTTTAAGCGCTTCCGTCTTTGCAATGCAAGGCGCTCAACGGGCGCGCGGCGGCGGGCGGAATCCCCAACATTCAAAGACCACACAGGTTGCCATTCGGGGTTCGATCATCATGGCCAATAAATCCGGGATCCGGCGCGCAGTTCCAAACCGACTCTGCGGGTTGATCGCCGGGCAGGGGCGGCAAGGCGCGATCAATCGGGCCGCCACCCCTTGCAGCCCCCCGGCGCCGACACTAAGACTCGGGTAACCCGGCCCCGGTATCGTTCCGGCGCACCCTTCAAGAGCAGGCAGGTCTTCCATGTTCGATCCCGTTGATACTTACGCCAATACCCTTGTGCCCATGGTCGTTGAACAGACCAGCCGGGGCGAACGGGCATACGACATCTTTTCGCGCCTGTTGAAGGAGCGGATCATTTTCATCAACGGGCCGATTCATGACGGGATGAGCCATCTGGTGGTCGCCCAACTGCTGCACCTTGAGGCCGAGAACCCGAACAAGGAAATCTCGATCTACATCAATTCGCCCGGTGGTGTGGTGACCAGTGGCCTCTCGATCTACGACACGATGCAGTATATCCGGCCGAAATGTTCGACGCTGGTGATCGGTCAGGCGGCCTCGATGGGATCGCTGCTGCTGGTCGGCGGTGAAACGGGGATGCGGTTCTCGTTGCCCAACAGCCGGATCATGGTGCACCAGCCCTCGGGCGGGTATCAGGGACAGGCCAGCGACATCATGATCCATGCGGCCGAAACCCAGAAGCTGAAGGACCGGCTGCACGAGATTTATGTCAAGCACACCGGTCAGTCCAAGAAAGTGGTTGAAAAGGCGCTGGACCGTGACAATTTCATGAGCCCGGAAGAGGCCAAGGATTGGGGTCATATCGATGAAATCGTCGACAGCCGGGCCAAGGTTGGCGACGACGAGGCGTAAGGCTGCGCGCGGCAAGAGAAGGCCGTGAGCGGAAGCAAATTGCGATTGTGAAGGCCGGTGCGCTGGCCTAAGCTGCTGCGACAAGTGGCGGCGAAGACGGAGCCCGAAAGGTAAAGCATGGCGACGAATTCAGGCGGTGACAGCAAGAACACGCTCTATTGCAGCTTCTGCGGCAAGAGCCAGCACGAAGTGCGCAAGCTGATCGCGGGGCCCACCGTGTTCATCTGCGATGAGTGCGTCGAGCTGTGCATGGACATCATCCGCGAGGAAACCAAGGCCAGCGGCCTGAAATCCAGCGACGGTGTGCCGACACCGAAAGACATCTGTGGGGTGCTTGATGATTATGTGATCGGTCAGGCCACCGCCAAGCGGGTTCTGTCGGTTGCGGTGCACAATCACTATAAACGATTGAACCACGCCCAGAAGGCGGGCGGCGATATCGAACTGGCCAAGTCCAACATCCTGCTGATCGGCCCCACCGGTTGCGGCAAAACGCTGTTGGCGCAGACGCTGGCGCGGATTCTGGATGTGCCCTTTACCATGGCCGACGCCACCACCCTGACCGAGGCCGGTTATGTGGGCGAGGATGTGGAGAACATCATCCTCAAGCTGTTGCAGGCGTCCGAGTACAATGTCGAGCGCGCACAGCGCGGCATCGTCTATATCGACGAGGTCGACAAGATCACCCGCAAGTCGGAAAACCCCTCGATCACCCGCGATGTCTCGGGCGAAGGGGTGCAGCAGGCGCTGCTGAAACTGATGGAAGGCACCGTTGCAAGTGTGCCGCCTCAGGGCGGGCGCAAACATCCGCAGCAGGAATTCCTGCAGGTGGACACCACCAACATCCTGTTCATCTGCGGCGGGGCGTTCGCTGGCCTCGACAAGATCATCGCTCAGCGCGGCAAAGGTTCGGCCATGGGCTTTGGTGCCGATGTGCGCGACAATGATGACCGTGGCGTGGGCGAGATTTTCCAGGAGCTGGAGCCCGAAGACCTGCTGAAATTCGGGTTGATCCCGGAGTTCGTCGGGCGTCTGCCGGTGCTGGCGACGCTGGAGGATCTGGATCAGGACGCGCTGGTGACCATCCTGACCCAACCCAAGAACGCGCTGGTCAAGCAGTATCAGCGCCTGTTCGAGCTGGAAGATACCGAGTTGGATTTCACCGACGATGCACTCAAGTCGATCGCCAAGCGGGCCATCGAACGCAAGACCGGTGCGCGCGGGTTGCGCTCGATCCTCGAGGACATTCTGCTCGATACCATGTTCGATCTGCCGGGGATGGAGCATGTGACAAAGGTGGTGGTCAACGAAGAGGCCGTGACCTCGGAGGCGCAGCCGCTGATGATCTATGCCGACGCGGACAAGGAACCGGCGACGGCAGGCTGAACTAAAACGGTATGATAATCACGGCGCGGCATTGACCGCGCCGTTTTTTTATCTGGAGGCGTTACATGATCAGACGAATTCATTCGGGTGGAGAGTTCGAGAAAAAGGTCGGCTACTGTCGCGCCGTTGTGGCAAACGGCTTTGTCTTTGTCGCCGGAACATGCGCCCAGGGCGATGACGTGCCCAAAGACATTGTCGGCCAGTGCAAATCCTCCCTGGCCGCAATCAGAGAGGCCCTGGCCGAGGCCGGGGCGAGCTTTGCCGATGTGGTCCGGGTGAATTATTATCTGCCGGACATGACGGAATTTGAACTCTGCTGGCCGCTGCTGGTAGAGGCTTTTGGTGACAATCCGCCTGCGGCAACGGTCATCGAATGCAATCTGATCACACCAATGGACCGAATTGAGATCGAGGTCACCGCAGCGCTGCCGCAATAAGCGCTTAACCCCGGTTCCACTGGACCTCAGTCCGCCTTTGGTCCATATCTGCGGAGACAGCAATGCCGGAGGCACGTATGGGAATCCTGAACACTCTGCTGAGCGCGGTCACCTGGTGGAACGGGTCGACCCTGAACACCCGTATCTATACGTCGCGCAAGGGCATCCGGGTGGGCGAGGATGACGAAGGCAATGTGTTCTATCACAACGCCGATGACAGTCAGCGCTGGGTGATCTTCAACGGCGAGGCCGAGGCCAGCCGGATTGATCCGAACTGGCATGGCTGGCTTCATCGCACCTGGGATGAGCCTCCGACCGACAAACCCCTCAACCACAAGACCTGGGAAAAGCCGCATCGGGAGAACCTGACCGGCACGCCGCTGGCCTATGCGCCAGCAGGCTCGCTGCGCCGGACGGACCTGGTCGAGCGGCGCGATTACGAGGCCTGGACCCCCGAATAGGCGGATTTTTTCATGAGTACCCACAACACCACAGAGATCGTGGTCGGCGGCGCCGTGCTGGCTGCGGCCATCGCATTTGGCGTCTATGCCACCCAGGCCACGGGCCTGTCGAATTCCAGCGCGGGCTATGAGCTTGGCGCGTCCTTTAGGTCGTTGGAGGGCGTGACGGTGGGCACCGATGTGCGTCTGGCGGGTGTCAAGATCGGCACCGTGACCGGCGTTGACCTGAACCCCGAGAGTTATCGGGCTGACACCACGTTCACAGTCGCCAACAAGATCCAGGTGCCCGATGACAGCGCCGCAGTGATCTCGTCAGAGGGGCTGCTGGGCGGCAATTTCGTCGAGATCATGCCGGGCGGCTCGCCCTTCTATTTTGAGGCAGGCGATCAGATCGAAGATACCCAGGGTGCGGTCAGCCTGATCTCGCTTCTGGTTAAATTCGTCGCCGGTGACGGGAGCGGCGGGTGATCCGCGCGGCGGCTCTTGCGCTGGGTCTGCTGACGCAGGGCGCGATGGCACAGGATGCCGTGACCTCGGGCACCGGCGGGGTGCTGCGCGGGCTGGACAAGGTGAACGGTCAGACCGTGGACGTGGACATCCGCAATGGCGAGACCGGTCAGCTCTTCGGTCTTGATGTGGCCTTGGGGGATTGCAGGTTTCCGGTTGAAAACCCCACTGGCGATGCATTTGCCTATCTCACGATCTGGGAAACCGGCAAGTCCGAGGCACTATTTGATGGCTGGATGATCGCCAGTTCACCGGCGCTGAACGCGCTGGATCATGCCCGTTACGACGTCTGGGTGATCCGCTGTATGACGCCCTGAGGGGACTGGTCGAGTGGCACGCAGAACTCTGCCTGCGACGTGACCGCGTTTGCCAGCATTGCATGATAATCTGATCGCGGAATCTCGATCGCGCCCAGTGAGGCAAGGTGCGGGGTCAGGAATTGCGTGTCGAACAGTTGAAACCCGGTCTGCACCAGGCGATCCGTCAGATAGGCCAGCGCGAGTTTTGACGCATCACGGCGGCGCGAGAACATGCTTTCCCCAAAAAACGCCGCCCCCAGAACCACGCCATAGACCCCCCCGATCAGCTGGTGCCCGTCCCACACCTCGAGCGAGTGGGCGTCGCCGCGCTGATGCAGTGTCAGGTAGTGGGACCGAAGTTCGGCATTGATCCAGGTCTCGCTTCGGTCGGCGCAGCCATCGACGACCGCCTCGAAGGCGCGGTTGATGGTGATGCGGTAATCCTGTCGTCGCAGGCGGCGCGCCAGTGAGCGCGAGATGTGGAATCCGTCCAGTGGAAAGACACCGCGCAGTTTCGGGTCGACCCAGAAAATTTCCGGGTCTTCCCTGTGTTCGGCCATCGGAAAAATCCCGATGGAATAGCCATGCAGCAGCAGTTCAGGCGACAGGGTCATGACCGGGTGTCCCGGTCACGCGCCCAGATTGGTCTCAAGCCAATGTTCCAGCCAGTGAATGTTGTAGTCACCGCTAAGGATGTCGGGTTCCTGCAGCAGCGCGTCGAACAGCGGTACCGTGGTGTCGACCCCGTCAACGATCAACTCACCCAGAGCCCGGTGCAGACGCGCCAGCGCTTCGGGCCGGTCGCGGCCTTGTACGATCAGCTTGCCGATCAGCGAGTCGTAATAGGGGGGGATCGAGTAACCATTATAGAGCGCGGAATCCATCCGCACTCCCAGGCCCCCGGGCGCGTGAAAAGCGGTGATCTTGCCGGGGCAGGGGGCGAAATTAGGCAGCCGTTCGGCGTTGATGCGCACCTCGATAGCGTGGCCGTTGATCCGCAGATCGTCTTGGCCAAAGGACATCGGCTCACCGGCGGCGACAAGGATCTGTTCGCGCACCAGATCGACGCCGAAGATGCCTTCGGTCACCGGGTGTTCCACCTGCAGGCGGGTGTTCATCTCGATGAAATAGAACTCGCCCTTCTCGTAGAGGAACTCGATCGTGCCGGCACCGATATAGTTGATCTTGGCCACCGCGTCGGCGCAGACCTTGCCGATCCTGGCGCGTTCTTCGGGGGTGATGCAGGGGCCGGGGGCCTCTTCGAACACCTTCTGGTGGCGACGCTGCAACGAGCAGTCACGTTCGCCCAAATGCACCGCCTTGCCCTTGCCATCGCCAAAGACCTGTATTTCGATATGGCGCGGCGTGGTCAGGTATTTCTCGATATAGACCTCATCATTGCCAAAGGCGGCCTTGCCCTCGGCTCGCGCGGTGCGGAACGCGGTTTCCATATCCTCGGCGGTCTGCGCAACTTTCATGCCGCGCCCGCCGCCACCGGCCGTTGCCTTGATGATGACGGGATAGCCGATTTCGGCGCCGATTCTCTGGGCGGCTTCCAGATCGGGCACGCCGCCGTCGGAACCGGGGACGCAGGGCACGCCCAGATCCTTCATCGTGTCCTTGGCGGTGATCTTGTCGCCCATGACGCGGATATGCTCGGCGGTGGGGCCGATGAAGGTGATGCCGTGATCTTCGACGATCTGCACGAAGGCCGCGTTTTCAGACAGAAACCCATAACCGGGGTGGATCGCCTGCGCGCCGGTGATCTCGCAGGCAGAAATAATCGCAGGCACCGAAAGGTAGCTTTGCGGGCTGGGTGCGGGGCCGATGCAGACCGACTCGTCGGCCATGCGCACATGCATGGCGTCACTGTCGGCGGTGGAATGCACGGCAACCGTGCCGATCCCCATCTCTTGGGCCGCGCGGATCACGCGCAGGGCGATCTCGCCGCGATTGGCAATCAGGATCTTGTCGAACATGGGACCGCCTTACTCGATGATGACCAGAGGGGTTCCGAATTCCACGGCGGCGCCGTCCTCGACCAGAATCCGTTTGACGATTCCGGCCTTGGGCGCGCTGATCTGGTTCATGGTCTTCATCGCCTCGACGATCAGCAATGTGTCGCCTTCACTGACAGTGGCACCGACGGTAATAAACGACGGAGCGCCGGGCTCGGCCTGCATATAGACGGTGCCCACCATGGGCGAGGTCACGGCGCCGGGATGGCTGGCGGGGTCTTCGGCAGCGGCAGGGGCTTCGGGTGTTGCGGCGGCCGCAACGGGGGCCGCAGGGGCGGCAACCTGGACAGGCGCAGCGGCCACGGCCGGACCCATGCGGCTGACGCGGACGTTCAGGCTGTCCTCGTCGCCATAATCGCGTTTGACCTGCAATTCGGTCAGGTCATTGTCGCGCAGCAACTCGGCCAGTGCCTTGATGAATGCCACGTCCGCTTCGTGTTTGTTGTCTGTCATACGAGTCCTCGACGTTCCCCTTGGTCCTTGTTGTGCTTGGGACCTCAACTTTACGCGGCGTTATAGGCCAAGCCGTCGGCCATGAAAAGCGCCCTGTCCCCGCGCTAGATGGGGCTTGATACAATGTATTGCGAGGGGAAAGTGCCATCACAGCGGCATCCCGGACAATTTGGCCACAAGTTCGGGCAGTTTGCGGGCGCCGAATTTCTCAAGCAGGCGCGCGCGATGTGCTTCGATGGTGCGATAGCTCAGGCCCAGTTCCGCGCCGACCTCTTTCGCCGACAGCCCGCGACAGGACAGAATGGCCACATCCCGCTCGCGCGGGGTCAGTTCAACCAGCGGGCGATCCTCGGAAATGTCCGAGAAACTCCAGATCCCGTGGCGGAACGGGTCATCAGGTGTCAGCGATTTGCCGCGCGCCCGGCACCAGAACAGATCGCCGTCGCGGCGGCGCATGATGCGTTCGTCCGAGTAATAGCCGGTCTCGCGCATCACCGTCAGGCTGCGCGCGCCGATGCGCTCGAAATCTGCCTGGCTGGGGTAGAGATGCAAAAGAGGCATATCGCGATAGTCCTCTTCCTCGCCGCCGAACATCTTGGCGAAATACAGGTTGCAGCGCCGGATCACGCGGTTTTCCAATTCCACGAGGCCGATGGGGGCATATTCGAAGGCGGGGTCGCTCATGGTCTCATGGTGACCGGTATTGCTGCGGAATTGAAGAGAAATGCGCGTCGGAGCCAGGATGAGGGCGGAAATTCAGGTCGATAAAGCGAGGGCATGAGGCTCTAGGTCGGTCATGACCCGGTCGCAGATCAGGCCGACCTGAACCAGCCGGGCAGGTCAGTGGCCAGATTGAGCGCGACGTCGCGCACCCGGATTACCCCGGTGTGGCGTTCCCGTTCGGGTTCGGCGCTGATTTGCGCGAAGGCCTGCGGTTCGGCCTCGTCCCAGTCGGTCACCGGCAGGTTGCGGACACGGTCGTGGAACCGGCGATTGCGGGTGTCTGGATCACGCCAGGACTGACCGGGCGTGCCGCGCCCCAGCTCGGATGCGACCTGCATCCTGTGCGTGTCACTCTCGGCCAGCGCCTGCCCGTTGGCGAATTTGAGGTGCACCAGATAGGCGCCGCGCGGAACCGAGAAGGGATAGGCGTCGATAAAGCGTGGCCGGATCTCGACTCCGTGCCGACGCAACCCGATCCGACCACGCACCGCCCAGGCCTTGCTGTAATGGGTCGAAAACAGCGCCCGGCGCCGGTGCTGCAACGCCAGCATTCCGGGCATAAATTTGGGGTCGTCGGGCAGCTCGGCCAGATTGAGTCCCAGCGAAAACTGGGCACGGTCCGGGTTTTGGGCGAAGAAATCGGCGAACCCCTGATAGCGGTCCGGATCGAGGCAGATCAATTCGTCCACATCAGTGCGGATGACCCAGTCATAGACTTCGTCCAACCCGACCTGAAATCCATTCAGCAGGCGGCCCCGCGACAGATCGAAATAGGTGAACTTGTCGCGCGGGACGGTGATGACGCTGGCGCCGGGGCAAAGCTCGTGGATCTTGGGATCGGCCCCATGCGCCACTACAAACAGGTTCTCGGGGTCCAGATGCCGGCTGTAATGCGCGTACCACTGGGACAGGGCCCAGTAATCGCGATACACCATCGTCAAAGCGCAGATCTTCATGGGGCCATTTACGATGGGATTTGAAGTCGCGGCAACCGGGTGATCCGAAAAATCCGTGGCCTGTGTCAGATCGCCAGATACTCTGCGCGCATCTCTTCGCTTTCCAGCACTTCCGCAGCGGTGCCGTCAAAGGCGATGCTGCCGGTGTCCAGAATGACCGCCCGATCCGCCAGTTCCAGCGCTCGCACCGCGTTCTGTTCGACGATGATCGTGGTCATGCCCTGTTCCTTGATATGCATGAGCGTCTTTTCGATCTCATCCACGATCACCGGGGCCAACCCCTCATAGGGTTCGTCCAGCAGCAAGACCTTGAGGTCGCGGGCCAGCGCGCGGGCAATGGCCAGCATCTGCTGTTCACCGCCCGACAGCGTTACGCCTTCCTGTTTGCGGCGCTCTCCCAGTCGCGGGAACAATTCATAAAGCCGCTCTAACGACCAGCCGACCGGCGGTGCGATCTGGGCCAGTTGCAGGTTTTCCTCGACCGTCAGGCCGGGGATGATCCGGCGGTCTTCGGGGACGAGGCCCAGCCCGGAGGCAGCAGCCTCGTGACTGGCCATCTTGTGCAGCGGTTTGTGATCAAGCCAGATTTCGCCATGCCTGACCTCGGGATCGCCCAACCGTGCAATGGACCTGAGCGTCGAGGTCTTGCCCGCACCGTTACGACCCAGCAGCGCCAGAATCTCGCCCTCATGCACGTTGAAGGAAATGCCCTGCACGATATAGCTTTCGCCGTAATAGGAATGCATGTCCCAGACCGACAGAAAGGCGGGGGCGGTTCTGGCCTGATTGGCATGTTTCGAGAAATCGGGTTTGGTGTTCATCGCTCGTTCCTTTCTCACTCAACTTGTCCGAAAACCGGTTCCCACTTTTCGGGTCGAGTGACGTATCCCTTACGCGCTTTCGCCCAGATAGGCTTCACGAACCTTGGGGTTGCCGCGAATGTTCTCGGGGCTGTCCTCGACCAGGGGGGTGCCCTGCGCCAGCACGGTGATCCTGTCGGCGAGGCTGAACACCACATGCATGTCATGCTCGATGATGGCGATGGTGATGTCGCGCTCGTCGCGGATCTGTTTCAGCAGGTCGATGGTGTTGTTGGTATCGGCCCGCGCCATGCCCGCCGTCGGCTCGTCCAGCAGCAAAAGACGCGGCTGCTGGCTGAGGCACATGCCGATCTCGAGCCGCCTTTTGTCGCCCCGCGACAGCGAGGCGGAATGCATCTCGCGTTTGTCGGCCATGTTCATCTCTTCCAGCATTTCCTCTGCCGCCTCGACCACCTGCTTTTCGCTCTGCACGCTTTCATAGGCATGCATGCGAAACGCCCCGTCGCGTTTGGCGAAAATCGGGATCAGCATGTTTTCCATCACCGTGAGTTCGCCAAATATCTCGGGTGTCTGAAACACCCGGCTGATGCCCATCTGGTTGATCTCGAACGGGGCGCGGCCCAGCACTGACTGCCCGTCGAACATGACGCTGCCCGTATCGGGGATCAGCTTGCCCACAAGACAGTTGAGCAGCGTGGACTTGCCCGCGCCATTTGGTCCGATGATGGCATGGACCGAGTTCTCCTGCACGCTGAGGTTCACATCCCCTAGCGCTTGCAACCCGCCGAACCGTTTGTTGACGCCTTTGACCTCGAGAATACCCATTCTAGCGTCCCCTTATTCCGCCGGCTCGGTTTTGCCGCTGGTGTTTTCCGTCTTGGGCTTGCCGCGCACCCAGTTCCGCAGGCGCTGACCGCCCTCGACCAACCCACCGGGCAGGAAGATCACCACCAGCATGAACAGCAGGCCCAGCGTCAGGTGCCAGCCCTTGCCGATGAAGGGATGGATGATGGCAACCACGAAATCCTCCATCCCGTCGGGCAGAAAGGCGAACCAGCCATGCAGCACATTGTCGTTGATCTTCGAGAAGATGTTCTCGAAATACTTGATGAAACCAGCACCCAGAACCGGCCCGATCAGGGTGCCGGTGCCGCCAAGGATGGTCATCAGAACCACTTCACCCGACGCGGTCCACTGCATCCGTTCGGCGCCCGCCAGCGGGTCCATCGCCGCCATCAAGCCACCGGCCAGCCCGGCATACATGCCCGAGATCACAAAGGCCGCCAGCGTGTAGGGGCGCGAATTGAGTCCGGTATAGTTCATCCGCTGCTGGTTCGATTTCACCGCCCGCAGCATCATGCCGAAAGGCGAGCGGAAGATGCGGATCGCCAGATAGAAGACCACCATCAGCACCACAGCGCACAGGTAATAGCCCGCGTTGAAATCAAAACTCCACGCACCCAGATCCAAGCGATAGGTGGACCGCATCGACAGGCCAAAGAGATGCGGCAGGTCCGGCAGCCCGTCGCGATGGAACCATTGCGGGTCGTCGGCATAGACCTGCAACCCGGTCTCTCCGTTGGTCAGGTTGAAGCGCGGGTTCGACAGCACCGAATAGGCCAGCGCAAAGCTCATCTGCGCAAAGGCCAGCGTCAGGATCGAGAAATAAATGCCCGAGCGGCGCAGGCTGACAAAGCCGATCAGCAGCGAGAACAGCCCCGCGACCACCACGCTCAATGCAATGGCGGGGAGGACGTTGTAGGTGAACAGCTTGAAAATCCAAACGGCGGAATAAGATCCGACCCCCAGAAAGGCGGCGTGGCCGAAGCTCAGATAGCCGGTGAGGCCGAAAAGGATGTTGAAGCCGATGGCAAAGATGCCAAAGATCACGAAGCGCTGCATCAGGTCCGGGTAGCCCGCGTTGAACTGCGCCATGGCGCTGCCCTCGGGGAACGGGTTCAGGATGAAGGGCGCGAGCAGCGTCAGCGCCGCCACGACCAGCAGCAGGGAGGTGTCTTTCTTGTTCAGTCCCAGCATGGCTTAATCCTCCATCACGCCTTTGCGGCCCATCAGCCCGCGCGGGCGGGTGAGCAGCACGATGATCGCAACCAGATAGATGATGATCTGGTTGATGCCCGGGATCGTGGTGGTGGCCCAGGTGGTCGAGGCGAAGCTTTCGAGGATACCCAGCAGGAACCCCGCCAGCACCGCGCCGGGCAGCGAGCCCATGCCGCCGACAACGACGACAACAAAGCTGAGCACAAGGAAATCCATCCCCATATGGTAATTCGGCGGGTTGAGCGGCCCGTACATCACGCCCGCCAGCCCCGCCACGGCGGCGGCGATGCCGAACATGATGGTGAAACGCCGGTCGATATTGATACCCAGCAGGCCCACGGTTTCCCGGTCCGCCATACCGGCGCGCACCACCATGCCGAAGGTGGTGAATTGCAGAAACGCAAAGACGCCGCCGATGATCAGCACGGAAAAGGCGAAATATATCAGCCGCCAGATCGGGTAGATGATGGCATTGGGGTCGAAACCCACCATGACCCCCAGATCCAGCGAGCCCTGCAGCACATCGGGCGGCGGGGTCTGGATCGGGTTGGCGCCGTAAAAGGCTTTCACCACTTCCTGCAGCACGATGGCGAGGCCAAAGGTGACGAGGATCTGATCGGCATGGGGACGCTTGTAGAAATGCTTGATCAGCCCGCGTTCCATCACATAGCCAACCGCCAGCATCAGCGGAATGGTGAAGAGAATGGCCAGCGGCACCGCCCAGTCGATGATCGCCGCCCCGGTCTCGGGGCCGAACCAGGCCTCGACATAAGGCGTCTTCACCTTGAGCGGGTTGCCCAGGAAATCCTTCTGGGCCTCGTCGATCGTCACAAAACTCAGGTTCAGCACCCGCTGCAGCGTCACCGCGCAGAAGGCTCCGATCATGAACAGAGCGCCATGGGCGAAATTCACAACCCCCAAAGTGCCGAAGATCAGCGTCAGCCCCAGCGCGATCAGCGCATAAGCCGAGCCCTTGTCGAGCCCGTTCAGGATTTGCAGCAGAATGGCGTCCATCTGTCCCCACCTCTGGATGTGCCGGAAACGCCGTCTGGGCGTCCTCGTTCAATGACCGGCCGCGATTGCCCGCGACCGGTCCTGGTTTTTGTGAGTGGTTAGGCTCCGGGGTTGCACTGACCCAGATCGCCGCCAGCGAAATCCGGGTGATCCACGGCGTATTCCACCTGCGCGCGCGGGGTGACCTCGACGATTTCCAGCAGGTCGAACTCGCTGGTCGGGTTTTCCTTGCCCTTCACGACCAGCACGTCCTTGAAGCACTGGTGGTCCTCGGCGCGATACAGTGTTGGGCCATTGCCCAGCCCGTCGAAGTCGAACCCTTCCAGCGCTTCAGCGACGCCGCATGGGTTGAAGGTACCGGCCCGTTCCACCGCATCCGCATAGAGCAAGGTCTGCACATAGCAGGTATGGGCGGCCTGGCTGGGCGGGAAGCCATATTTCTCGCCAAAGGACTTCACGAAGGCCTGCGAGCCTGCGTCCGACAGCGACCAATGCCAGTTGGTCGAGCCAAAGATGCCCTTGACGTTCTCGCCCGCACCGCGCGCCATCAGACGCGAGTAGAGCGGCACGATGATCTCGAAGTTCCGGCCCTCGACCTGCTTGTCCCGCAACCCGAACTGTACGGCGTTGGTCAGCGAGTTCACCATGTTGCCGCCATAGTGGTTCAGCACCAGCACATCCGCGCCCGAGTTCAGAACCGGTGCGATGTAGGACGAGAAATCGGTGGTGGCTAGCGGCGTCTTGACCGCGTTCACGGTCTCCCAGCCCAAGGCCTCGGTATAGTTGCGGATTGAGTTCTCCTGGCTCCATCCCCAAGTGTAATCCGCCGTCAGGTGGTAGGCGCGGCGATCCTTGCCATAGTTGGCCTCGAGGATGGGTGCCAGCGCCGAACCGGACATCTCGGTGTTGAAGAAATGCCGGAAACCATTTGCTTTCTTGTCCTTGCCGGTGGTGTCGTTGGAATGGGTGAGACCGGCCATGAAGATCACGCCCGCATCCTGACAGAGACCCTGAACCGCGATCGCCACGCCCGAGGACGACCCGCCAGTGATCATTACCGCGCCATCTTTCTCGATCATCGACTTGGCCGATGCGCGTGCCGCGTCCGATTTGGTCTGGGTGTCGCCGGTAACAAATTCCACCTTCTTGCCCAGAATGCCGTTCCCCTTCAGCGCCTTGGAGCTGAAAGTGTTCATCATGCCGCCATCGCCGCCACCATTGAGGTGCTCGACCGCCAGCTCATAGGCGCGCAACTCGTCTGCGCCCTCATCGGCGTAGGCGTTGGTCTGCGGGACGTTGAAGCCGAGCTTGACCGAGCTTCCGGTGGGTTCATTGGTGAAAGCGCGCACGGATTGCGCGGTGAAGATTGTCGGCAGCGCCAGACCGGCCCCCGCCACGGCACCCGTTTTCAGCACCCTGCGACGGGTGACATCATTGTTGGACATTCGTTCCTCCCATTACGTTTTGCGCTTCGCGGCTCCTCCTCCGCTGGGCGCATGCACTTATCTGTGCAAAGCAAGTATGGAAGGCGTTAAGAAAATTGCGCAACAAACCCTTTGAAATGAATATTTATTCTGTAAATTATTCAACAGATGCCAGGGCATCTTGTAAATTTCCTTATGTCGCGGCGCAGAATGCCGTTGATATGAGGCAGAAAAGCAGGGGATCGAACCATCGCACGGGACACGCTGACAGGTAGCCGCATCCGAGAACGACGGATGATCAGCGGGTTCCGGCAGGCCGACCTTGCCCGCAAAGTGGGTATTTCCGCCTCATACCTCAACCTGATCGAACATAACCGGCGCAGAATCGGCGGCAAGCTGCTGGTTGATATCGCGAGCGAGTTGCAGGTCGAACCATCAATGTTGACCGAAGGGGCCGAGGCGGCGCTCATCGCGGCGCTGGGCGAGGCGGCGGCAGAGGCGGGACCGGCAAGAGCCGAGACCGACCGGGTTGATGAATTTGCCGGGCGCTTCCCCGGCTGGGCCGAGATCATCGCACGCCAGCACCGGCGGATCACCACGCTGGAACGCACCGTTGTGACCCTTTCTGACCGGTTGACCCATGATCCGCTCCTGGCGGCCTCGCTGCACGAGTTGCTGTCTACCGCCGCCGCGATCCGCTCGACCGCCTCGATCCTGGCCGAACCCGGCGATCTGGAACCGGAATGGCGCGACCGGTTCCACCGCAACCTCAATCAGGATGCCGAACGTCTGGCCGAAAGCTCCAAGGCGCTGGTGGGCTATCTCGACGAGACCGACAGCAGCAGCGCCGACCGGCGTGGCATGCCGCTGGAACAGGTCGAGGCCTTTGTCGCATCACGCGGCCATCACTTCCCCGAAATCGAAACGACAGGAGACGTTCCGACCGACGTGCTTCAGGGGCTGGAAAGCGGTGCGGCGCGGGCGGTAGGGGCAGGCATTCTGGCGCTTTACGCCGCCGATGTGCGCGCGATGCCGCTGCCTGACGTTCTGAAGGAGTTGAACGTGCTGGGCCTTGATCCGCTTGGCCTTGCGCGGCGCTTTGAGGTGGACCTGCCGGCGGTGTTCCGGCGTCTGGCAACCCTGCCCGAAGGCGCGCTGGCCCATGAGGTGGGTCTGGTGCAATGTGACGCCTCGGGCAGCATCGTGTTTCGCAAGGCGATCTCGGGCTTTGCGCTGCCACGCCACGGGGAATCCTGCCCGCTCTGGCCGCTGTTCACCGCGCTCAACCGGCCGTTGGTGCCGATCCGCCGCCGGGTGTCACAGCTGGGACGCAGCGCGGCCGAGTTCGATTGCCTCGCCGTCGCCTGGCCGCAGGAGGTTCCCGGGTTCGACGTGGACCCGGTCTATCATTCGATCATGCTGATTCTGCCTGTTCCCAGTGATGAGCAGGGCCGCACCGACGCTTTGCCGGTGGGCAGTTCTTGCCGGGTCTGCCCGCGCCGGTCCTGCGTGGCCCGGCGTGAACCGTCGATCCTGTCGGAAGAGTTTTGACAGTTCCGTGACAGCGGGTCTAATCTGAGCCACGCAGACCAGACGGGCGCAGGCCCGATTGCCTTTTTTGGGGAGGAAGGGCCGGAATGAACCGACGTGTTCTTCTGATTGAAGATGAACCGAACATCACCGAAGCGATCCGCTTCCTGCTCAGCCGCGAAGGCTGGCAGGTGCAGACCCATGCGGATGGGGCTGACGCGGTGGATGTCATCACCGCCGCAGCACCTGACCTGCTGATTCTGGATGTCATGTTGCCGGGCAAGAGCGGCATGGACATCCTCAAGGAGCTGCGCGCGCTGGACGGGATGCAGGATCTGCCGGTGCTGATGCTGACCGCGCGCGGGCAGGCCCGCGACCGGGACATGGCGGAAAAGGCCGGGGTCAGTCGTTTCATGACCAAGCCGTTTTCCAACGCCGAGGTGCTGACGGCGGTGCGCGATCTTCACGCGCAGGCCAGCCGCCCATGAGCATCGGGCCGGAGAATGAGACCGGCCCGGTCCAGGCACCACCTGTGTTTCTGGAAAAACAAAGCTATCGCCGCCGCCGCCTGAGCGATGCCGCGCGCCTGCTGCCAATCTTCGGCGCGCTGCTCTTTGCCGTTCCGCTGCTTTGGCCTGACGGATCGGGCGATGGCGATCCGGTGCCGATGTCAGTGGCGATCACCTATATCTTCGGCATCTGGGTCCTTCTCATTGTTGTTGGCGGGCTCTTTGGTCTGGCCGCGCGCAGATGGAGTGGGCCGGACCCCGGCAGGTCGGAGCGCGGCTGATGGCGTCCCTGAACGTGCTCATTCTGGTGTGTCTGGGCTATGTGGTGTTCCTGTTCGGCGTGGCCTTTGCCTCGGACCGGTTGGCGGCGACCGGGCGTATCCGCTGGCTGCGCTCGCCGCTGATCTATACTCTGTCGCTCTCGATCTACTGCACCGCCTGGACGTTTTATGGCGCCGTTGGCTATGCGGCGCGCAGCGGGCTGGAGTTTGTGACCATCTATCTTGGACCCACGCTGGTGATGATCGGCTGGTGGTGGGGATTGCGCAAGCTGGTGCGGGTGGGGCGCAGCCAGCGGGTGACCTCGATCGCCGACCTGATCTCGTCGCGCTTTGGCAAATCCAACGTGCTGGCGATCTGCGTCACGGTTTTGGCGGTGATCGCGGTGACGCCTTACATCGCGCTGCAACTGCAATCGATCACCTTGTCTTTCTCGATCTTTGCCGAAGGCGATCCCGACGGGTTCTATCGCGAAGGCTCGAGCGCGTTCTGGGTGGCGGCGGGGCTTGCGGTCTTTGCGATCCTGTTCGGCACCCGCAATCTGGATGCCAATGAACGCCACCACGGGGTTGTCACGGCCATTGCCATCGAGGCGGTGGTCAAGCTGGTCGCGCTGCTGGCGGTGGGGGCCTTTGTGGTTTGGGGCATCGGCGGCGGGATCGAGCCGATGCTGCAGCGCATCGACCAGTCCGAGATCGGCGCATGGACGATCGACAAAAGCCGCTGGGCCACGATCACCTTCCTGGCGGCGGCGGCCTTTGTCTGCCTGCCGCGCATGTTTCAGGTCATGGTGGTCGAAAACGATGATGAACGGCACCTGCGTACGGCGGCCTGGGCCTTTCCGCTTTACCTGCTGCTGATGAGCCTTTTTGTGGTGCCCATTGCGGTGGTGGGGCTGGATCTGATGCCCGAGGGCGCGAACCCCGACCTGTTCGTGCTAACGATTCCGCTGGCGCAGGGCGAGGGCGGTCTGGCCATGCTGGCGTTTCTGGGTGGGTTCTCTTCGGCTACGTCGATGGTGATCGTGGCGGCGATGGCGCTGTCGACCATGGTTTCGAACCACATCGTGATGCCGATCTGGCTCTATTCGCAGGGCGGCGGCGCGTCGGTCTCGGGAGATGTGCGTAACATCGTGCTGTTCTCGCGCCGGGTGTCCATCGCGGTGATCATGGGGCTGGGGTATTTCTATTTTCGGTTCACCGGCGGCGGCGCGCTGGCCTCGATCGGTCTGATCGCCTTTGCCGGGATCGCCCAGATCCTGCCGGCGCTGGTCGGCGGGTTGTTCTGGCGCGGCGCGACGCGTACCGGCGCATTGGTGGGCCTCAGCATCGGGTTCCTGCTGTGGCTCTATACGTTGCTGTTGCCCGGTATCGGCAGCGGGCTGCTGTCCGAGAGCGTGATGACCAACGGCCTCTTTGGCTGGCACTGGCTGCGGCCCGACGCGCTTTTCGGCATCACCGGCCTGGACCCGACCGTGCATTCGGTGATGTGGTCGCTGTCGCTTAACACGGTGGCCTTTTGTTTCGTGTCGCTGCTCAGTTTTCCCAGCCCGCTGGAGCGGCTGCAAGGGGCGCAATTCGTCAATGTCTTCGACCATTCCGCTGGCCCGCGCGGCTGGACCGGATCGGTGGCCCAGAGCGAAGACCTGATGATCATGTCCCAGCGTATTCTGGGTGCCCGCGAGGCACAGGAGTTCTTTCACACCGAGGCCCTGCAGCAGGGCGGGCGCGGTGTCCTGCCCGACCCGACACCCGCCTTTCTGGAACGGCTTGAGCGTGAACTTGGCGGCTCGGTCGGCGCGGCGGCGGCCCATGCGATGATCGGGCAGATTGTTGGCGGCTCGTCGGTATCCGTGCAGGACCTGCTGGCCGTGGCCGACGAATCGGCGCAGTTGATGGAATATTCCAGCCAGCTCGAGGCCAAATCTTCGGAACTCAGCCGTACCGCGCGCAAGCTGCAGGAAGCCAACGAGAAGCTGACCCAGATATCGCTGCAGAAGGACGCCTTCCTCAGCCAGGTCAGCCATGAATTGCGCACGCCGATGACCTCGATCCGGGCCTTTTCCGAAATCTTGCGGGATACCGATGGGCTGCTGCCCGAGGACAAGACCCACTATGCCACGATCATCCATGACGAGGCGCTGCGTCTGACGCGGCTTCTCGACGATCTGCTGGATCTCAGCGTGCTGGAAAGTGGTCAGGTCAGCCTGAACCTGCGCGACGGGCGGCTGGATGCTGTGCTGGATCGGGCGCTCGATTCGGCGCTGGCCGGGTCCACCCGCAAGCTGCTGGTGAAACGCCAGAAATCAACCGAGCGTATCGCGTTGCGGTCGGATTTGGATCGGTTGGGGCAGGTCTTTATCAACCTGATCGCAAATGCGCAGAAATATTGCGATGCGCGCCATCCGATACTGACGATCTCGGTTCATGACGTGGGTGGTCAGGTGGTGGTGGATTTCATCGACAATGGCAGCGGCATCCCGGCAGAGGCGCAATCAATGGTGTTCGAAAAGTTTGCCCGTGTCAGCTCCGAGAAAGCAGGCGGCGCGGGGTTGGGTCTGGCGATCTGCCGCGAGATCATGCAGCGGCTGGGCGGCAACGTGACTTATCTGGCCGGGCAGGGTGGTGCCGGGTTCCGCGTCAGTCTGGCGACCAATCAGGAAATGGCCGCCGAATAGGGCCCGCGTAAGGGTTTGGTAAGGCGTTTTGCGTAAACCGATGTCATGGCACAGTCGGACAGGCAGACGATTCCGTGAACTCAGATTCCCGCAATGTGGACACCGTATTGGCGCGCAAGATCGCGCAGGCAGGACAGAGCGCGGTGCAGACCACCCGTCCGCTGCTGCGCGCGCTGCGCCGGGGGCTGGCGCAGGCGTCAGCGGGCGTTTCGGGGCCCGCGATGGCGGTGATCGGCGCGACCGAGAACAGTCTTCCACGCGACTCGCTGTCCGCGCATCTGCAGGATCAGCGCCTGATGCTGGTGCTGGGCGAACCCGGTGGGTTGAATGCGGCGTTTTGTGTCGACCGCATCGCAACCGCCGCGATGATCCGCCATCAGACCATGGGCGAGGTCAGCACGCAGCCACCCGATGACCGGCCCTTCACCGACACCGATGCCGCCCTGCTGGCACCGCTGGCCGAACGGCTGCTGACAGAAGCCGCCGATCTGCTGGGCGAGGCCGAAGATTGGCTGTGCATGCGCAGCTACAGGTTCGAAAACCGGCAGAAGAAACTCTCGGATCTGATCCTGATCTTGGGGCAGGAGCGCTATCGGCTCTGTGATCTGGTGGTCGATATCGGGCATGGCGTCTGCCAGGGGCAGATCACCGTGATATTGCCGGATCGCCCGCCCGAGCAGGTTGCCGAGCCGGAAGATGTTGCGACTGAACCCGTCGGGCTGGAGCGTAATTTCGGGCTCATGCGGACCGAATTGCAGGTTGTGCTAACCCGGTTGCAAGTGCCGCTTTCCACCCTGTCCGGGCTGAAACCCGGAGACGCGCTGCCGCTGGACTCCTGCCAGTTGGACGAGGCCGAACTGCTGACCATCGACGGGCGGGCGGTGGCGAGGGCGCGTCTGGGCCAGTGCCGGGGAATGCGCGCATTGCGATTGAACGAAACGCCGCCCGACCTGCCTTCCGAACCGGATGATGCTGGGGGGTTCGACGATCTGTCCGGGCCTGCGCAGAACGTGCCTGCGGCGGCGGCAATTGCACCACCCTCAGCAGCGCAAGACGCAAGCGGCACCAACGGTCCGACTATGCAAGAGGAACCACATCCGGGCACCGAAATCGCTCCAATGATCCAAGCGCCGTCAAGTGCGGGAAACGGGATCGCGCCCCGCTCCTGAAGGCCACCAATCAGAGTTTAGCTGGTTTCGGAGGTCGCTTCGCAAAGCGCCTCAAGCGTCGGGCGCAACCCGTCAAGTTGGTAACCGGCGTTTTGGGTCTGCGCCAAAATCTCGTCCGGCGTCCGCGACGTGCACTGCCCCAATGCCCAGACCACAGAACAACGCGTACCCGAGGCGCAATAGGCCAGAACCGGGCCGGTGCTGGCCTCGGCCAGTGCCATCTGTTGCGCGATGTTTTCCGGTGTCATGGTCTGATGGGTCAGTTCCAGAACCTCGAATTCCAACCCCGCCGCGCGCACGGCTTCGGCGATGGCGTCGGCCTGATGGCTGGGTGGAACCTCGGCATTGGGGCGGTTGCAGATGACGCGGGTAAAGCCCGCCTCGGCGATGGCTGGCACATCCTCGACCGAAATCTGTGGCGAGACGGCATAGCGCGGTGTGATCGGTCGAATATCCATGGCCTGTTCCTATGCCGCAGTGACCCGTCTGTCCAGCCGATGAGCACCGTGACCTCACGCCGCGCCCGCTCGAAATTGCCTGAGAATTATGTTTTTTAAGCGTCGGTAAACAAGGTGATTCACCTTTTTTGATCACAATCAAGGCGCGTCCTGACCAAAGATGCCAGAATCCAGGGCGTAACGGCGAAAAACTGCCGGTTTCTTTGGCTATGCGGGACGTTTTGTGTAAATTCCGGCCAAAACGCCTTCGGTTTTTCTTCCCGTTGTTACAATTCTGGGTAGAATGTTGATCTCAGGGAGGACCGAAAATGACTGCTCAAGAGCTGATACTGGAAGCGGAACGTCTCGAAAAGAAAATCGCCAGAGAATCCTTTGATGGCCGCCTGCGTCTGCAGCCCGCGCTGCATGCGGTGATCCGTCGGCTTGGCGAAGAAGGAGCAAATGTGCCCAAGCGCCTGCGCCGCCTTGATGCGCATTTATGCGATGAACTGATCGAAGCCCGTTTCGACAATATGCCCGTCTGACCCGATTGGCCCTGGTCCGGCGTTCAGCCCAGCGAAATGCCGACGATAACTGCCATCAGACCCAAAACTGACAGAAACAGCGCGCCGAGGTTCCAGGGTAATACCGCCTGAACCGCGGCGCGCAAGTCTTCGTCGCTCAGCCCAGACCGGCGCGCCTTGTGGACGCGCAGAATGCACCAGACGAGGCCAGCCAACCCGGCCAGCGAAAGGGCCGTGCCGGCCCAAACGATAATATCGAACATGGTTGCCTCGTGCGTGTCGCTTCTGGCGGCAGGAGTTAGCGGATCAGGGCATGGGGCGCAACCGCGCGGGCAGACACCAAAGGGTGCTTGCGGCAGAAGCGCCGCCGCGCTATCCCGCCCCTCGCACTTCAATTGCATCCCGACGGAGAGATACTATGGACGAGTCCCAGGCCGAAGCCAATTATCGCGTAACCGCAGGCGAACTGCGCCAGTTCGTCGAACGGCTAGAACGGCTGGAAGCCGAAAAGAAGGACATCGCCGAGCAGCAGAAAGAGGTCATGGCCGAAGCAAAGGCGCGGGGCTACGACACCAAGGTGATGCGCAAGGTGATTGCTCTGCGCAAGCGCGACAAGGATGACATTGCCGAAGAAGAGGCGGTGCTGGAGATGTACAAAGAAATTCTTGGCATGACATAAGACCGTTTCATAGGCGCGGTGCCATTGAAATGGTACGATGGCCTGCTGAGCAGTCGAGTGGAGTATCGCTACCCAAGAATCGAAACGCAGTGCGGCCAGGCTGGGCGAAGACTTCAAATATCGTAGCCCTGGCTGGCCGCGCGGGGTGTTCTGGTTCGAACGCAACATGGGTAGGATATGTGAGAGGCGAGTGGGCTTGCGGGATAGATAGGGTTGGGTTTCGTCTTCCTTAACCATGTTCCTCGAATAGCATACGCATATGATTAAATAGTCTTCCTTGCTGAACCTCGTATGCGAGCGCTGTTTCCTTGAACCAGCTTTGGTCTTCTTTCAGCTT
>NZ_JAMFMB010000070.1 GCF_023502395.1 Ruegeria spongiae
ATTGAGCAGTTTTTCGTAATACGAGAGCAAGAGTCGGTTTTGATCACCTCATGTAACTGTTCTCTATTTCAGCCAAGGTTACTTGCCGCCCCATGTAACGACCCAAAGTGTCCGTTTTGGGCTGTTTATGATTTCGCTTTTTGTCGAATTATCTTTGCTAGTTGATCTGCTTCCGCCATAAGGCTGAATATTTGGGATCGTATCTCTAGGAACTGGTTCAACTCTTCAGGAGCCTTGTTTCTGATGACTTCGTGGTCATCAGGAGCCGCGTGTGCGCAAAGAAACCGTTCAATTTGGCGTATTCGCAGATCTTTGTCTGGTGCATTTAGAAGTTCCAGAAAGGTCTTCCAATGCTTCTTTCCCTTGCGTTCGTTGCATGTTCTACAACAAGGAACTAGGTTTCGAATGCGATGTCCGTGTCCGGAGAACTCACCCTTTAGGACTCTATTGAACACATGGTCCCAAGTTGCGGCCTCTTCCCCACAATAGACGCAAACGAGGTCTGCCGTTGGATCTTGACCGAGGTCATAAATTGCCTCTTCAACGGCGGCCTCCGAATACTCATCATATGGTGCAAGAGCTGACGCGAACGCGTTCGAGAAGGTGCTCTTTCGCTGCGCAATTGTGTTCGGCTTCAAGTATTTCTTAATGCTGGACGTCTTCAATCCAATCTCCGGTCTCATCGTGGCTCAGACCGTAGTTTCGAGAGTCACATCTGGCAATCAGTCAATTTCCTTGGGCTATGCTCATTCAACCAAACAAGCAGCGGTTGGCGTCGGTGCGTTGATCTTCCACCGCTGCGGACAAGTGATCGTCAGCTTTGTGCTGTCAGAGAGCTACCACTTTTCTCCGAAGGGGCGAATGTCGAGTTCGAATGTCCAGGCCGACTTGTCTTGTCGCGCCAACATCAGAGCTGTCTCCGCAATCCGCTCTGGCTTGATAAAGAAGTCGTCGGGTTCATCTGGTGCAAAGTTCGTCCGTGTGTCCTCGGTGTCGATCACACCATCGATAACAAGATAAGCCACATGAACACCCCTTGGACCGAGTTGCTTGGCCAGTGCATTTGCCAGCGTACGTTGGGCAGACTTTGAAGGCGCAAAAACCGTCGTCCAGACGTTCCCACGAAGCGCCGCGGTCGCGCCCGATACAATGATCACTCCGGAACCACGTTCGGCCATCTGAGACCCTAGAAGCTTTGCGGTAGTAAAAAGACCAAGAGCCCCGACACGCCAACTCTGCTCGAACTGGAGCTCCGAAACGTCTTCAAGCGTTCCAAACTGTGCGAGGTCTGCATTGTAGATAACGACCTCAATTTCGCCTAGATCGCTCTGGACTGCGGAAAGCGCTTTTTTCAAGCTATCCGGGTTTCCAGCGTCGCATCTGTAGGGTCGAACTGACGTATCAGTTGAACTCTCGTCACCGAATGTGGCGCCCGAACGACTCAGCAGTGCGAGAGAGTAACCGGCCTGTTTGAAAGTCTCAGCATATGCGGCACCTAAGCCAGGGCCAAAACCGATGATGACGCAAACCTTGCCATCCATGACTTCTTCTCCTTGCAGCTTTCGTCTCTCTGCAATCGTAACACATAACTTTTTGGTTCGTTCGGTGAGGGGCAGCAAAGTTCGCAAAGCCGGAATTGCAAAGTCTTGTTTTGAAGGTCTGCTCCGGGCTGGCCCCGTTTATCTAACCAAGACGGTCGGATGTCCGCTGCCAGCCCATACTACCGTATGCTGCGCTTTGAACCAATGTCGGGTTTTCAAGGGCGGCCAGGCAAGGGTCAAAGCTCATACTTTTCTGTCACATACAAAAAACGACCGCTTCTGCACATAGCCAACGGGGCTTAGAGTTTCCGCTTCCCAAATGTTTGTGCAACTGATTACGTTTTGCGTTAAAAGCGAAGCCTCTATCCTATATTAAGATACGCAAAGACAATTGCAGGAGAAGTCTATGGTGGAGAATGAAGAACCGTCAGAAAAGAGAATTCTGGAAATTCTGACGGAAGACATTCAAGCGCACAGAGACTATGTTCAGCGGCTATACCGAAATGCTTTCTATGTCGGTGGAATCGGCCTCGCGGCCGGAGTTGGGTTGGCAATTTGGGTCCTGGGTGAGAGGCTTGACAGCAGCATTTTGCAGCACAGGATTGACGAAAAGTTAGTGGCTAAAGTGAACCTACTCACCGACGATCGGGTTGGCGATGCAGAAGCGGAGATTTCCAAAGCGGCAATTGCGGCAACTTCCGACGCCAAAATTGAAATTGAGGCCGCCGCGAACAGCGCCAAGAAAGATGCTCGCGATGACGTTGATAAATATCTCAAGGAGCGCCTCACAGCGGACCTAGCCGAATTAGTGAAGCCCCAGCTTGAAGTAATAGCAGAGGCCAGCGCCTCTGATCTCGCCGCCGTCGTAACTCTTCCTAGAGGATTGGTTGCCGCATTCGATAGCAACGAAGGTTGCCCACTCGGTTGGTCGGTATTTGAAGATGGGGGAGGGCGGACAATCGTAGGAGCCGGCGAACATCGAAACGAAGGCGAAAATGGTCGCCGCTTATTGACGCATCCTGTTGGACAAACTGGTGGCGCAGAGCTTCACGTTCTCACATTGAATGAGATGCCGTCTCACAGGCATGAAGTGGTTTGGATAAACTCACGTGGAGATCAATCCGTGAGTCTAAATGGATCGTCTGTAGATGTCGCGAACGACGATCAATTTCATATCGCATCGTTCCGAGAGGGCGGTCAGGCCAATCGAAACGTTGGCACCACGGCGGTTGGGGGAAGCGCCCCGCACAACAACATGCCTCCCTATATCGCTCTGTATTTCTGCAAAAAGGAGTAACGTTGGAGCGAGCGTGGGGCGCGCTTAGACGCATCATTCTGTCGTGAAATATGGCGGTGGATCAGTTCAGTTGGGGAAGCTCTTCGCTACGAGCGCCTCCGCTAAAACGACGTTTCATATGCCTGGATCTGAAAGCGGACACTAGACAAAGCTCAACGGCCGCACTTGTTGCGTTTCTGCCACGCATTCAAATGCTTCCGTTTGCTTCCACAGTGCTTCCAGCGATGGTGGCACAACGCGAAGAGCCACCCGAAGGTGGCTGTTAACGTGTTGTATTTATGTGATTATT
>NZ_JAMFMB010000071.1 GCF_023502395.1 Ruegeria spongiae
CATGAACGACACCAACCTGCAAAACGCCTTCACCAGTGATGCGGGTGCGGACTTCACGTTGGATGTGCTCACCGAGGACAGCAACCGCGCGGTCTTTGTTTTTCTGATGATGCCTGCCGAACTCATTGCGCAGAATGCAGCTTTGATCCGGTAATGTTTTTCCACCATGCGCACGCTCAAACAGCGTAAACCGCAAGCCCCAACGATCAATCTGGTGATTGATGAAGCCGCCCAGCTTGGTCGCTTCCCGGAGATTGCCGAGTTTTACGCCATTGGACGGGGTTTTGGCCTCAGCCCGTACTGTGTCTATCAGGACATTGGCCAGATCAAACGCAATCTGGGCGAGACGGGCGCAATGACGCTCTCGGCCAGTGCTGATGTGGAAGTATATCTCGGCGGCGGCATCTCCGATCTGGAAACCGCCCAACACCTCAGCCGTAAGCTTGGCCAGCAAACAATTGCGCTTGATGATGGCCTGACCCAGGAACGTGCGGCGCGTGCCAAGCGCGAAATTATGCATGGCACGCTCTTCGACGGGCAGGACCCGATTAAGGCGGCGATGGCGCTGAAAGCGCTGAACTACGAGGCGCGGCACCAGCGAAAGCAGGCTCATCGACATCACATCCATCAGGCTATGGGTGCGTCATTTGTCAACATGACCTAGTACCTAAGCCTATTTTCAAATTACGTTGCTCCAACGAAAATCAGAAGCAGATCGTGATCGCCAGCATCAGCGGCACGTAGTGCTGCAATGTACTCGACACGCCTTTTACTGTCTGCCTGCAGATCAAACCCGCTGGCCCATTCGATGGGGTGATGATCATAGTAATCGTTGAGAAGCACGTCCGCCGCAATGCGCGCGTGTCGCCCATTCCCGTTCGGGAACGGGTGAATCTGAACCATCCGGTGATGAAACCGCGCCGCAGCTTCCAACGGTTCGTATGTGTCATTCTCTGCCCAATACCGTGCATCATCCAACAACACGCGAAGCTGCACCGATATCTGAAACGGGTCTATCCCGATGTTCTTTTCTCGAAGACGGTATGTACCGGCCCAATCCCAAACCTCACCAAACAGACGTTTGTGCAAACGACGTACGAAGTCATCAGTCAGAATGTCACCGCCGCGCCGTCGCCCCAACCACTGCAGGCCTTGTGTGATATTTGCCTGTTCTAGCTCATCAAGCTCACCGCGTGTTGAAATATGCCCGAATTTCAGACCTTGGATTTCATCGGGATCAAGTGGCGTCGCGCCATCTGGTTCTTCAAAGATCACATGGCCTCCCAAAAATCGCTCGGGCGATCACGCAAAAGCTCTTCGGCAAGCCGTTCGATTTCTTCTTCGATCTGCTTGGATGTTAGTGATTGCTTTTCCAATGCCATATGGGCGCTGGCGCGTTTCACCGTTTGCTCAGCCACATTACGGGATTGGGACGTCAGCACATCTTTGACGCTGTCTACCGGCACGATTGCATAAACAAACCGCCCCCCCATAGCTTCGGCGAGTTTTTCCATATGCTGAAGGCTGATCCCACCTGCGCGTTCTTTGCGCTCGGCCTGATAGATCGCAGGTTTGGTGACACCAGTGCGTCGCGCAAGCTCTGGTGCGGACATGCCCAGCGCCTTGCGCATAGTCGCGATCCAACCATCCTTGGGCTTGGATAGCCCTGCAAGTTGTTGTGCGACGCCGTCAAGTTGACGGGCATACTGCCTGATCGCTGTATCTTTCACACTAGTCATGGGTATTAATACCTGCTCTTTCATTCTTTATAAGAGTATATATCAATGCTCTTTAGATGTCAAAGTGGGCATATTTAAATTATCTTTTCAAATAAGTATGGGCATATATTAGTTACCTTCATGGCAACCCAAGCATCTCTGCATAGCCACCATTTCAAAGTCAAAACAGAGTTCACCCCTCCAAACGACAAGAACAGTCCTACCGAACCATCAAGTGCCTTTGATGTGTGTGCGGGCCGAAAGGCCCTGAGTGGTTCGGGGCCTCCTTGACATAGGAGGATCACATGAAACTCATTTCTCAATTCAACGCGGCGTCTTACAGCGAGGCAGAGTTACGAGGCCATTTGCGCCAAGCATTCAATGCCTTTGCCACTGCGCCGCAAGGATCATTGGCGCAAAGTTCTGCCTTGCTCTCAATGGATAACATTGAGGCAGAGATCGCCTCGCGATCACCAAGCCGCTAGGCTTTTGCGGCGGACCAACAGGTTCGCCGCAATTTTTCCACAACCATGCGCCCCCCCGTCTAGCTCCGCTGCTCCCGATATTCCACTGCAACGCTCAAGAGCTTGCCTTTGAGTTCGTTTGCAACGTGCAATTCCACAACGCGGCACACAAAACCAGCGACGGTCATGTCCAGCACAGGTTCCACAGACACGCCCAAGAAACTGCGATAGCCCGTTTCGCTTAGGAATGGCTTGGTGCAATCAACGGCACGTACAGAAAAGCCAAGATAGGGCATCGCCGTTGCTCCAATCCCAAACATCCCGTTCATTTCGACGTTGAACGCCATCCCAGCCGCCCGAACCGCAAAGACACCATCTTGCCCCCACAGAGGCACGTAGCCATCCTTCGCGGCAACCTTCCGCGCCAGAACGCAGCCGGGGGCATCTTCACCGGCAAGAATGCCCGGTGCTCCACCGTTCAGCTTCCTTGCCAGCAAATACGCATCGTTTCGGATTGCCATCGCAGCATCAAAGTCATTCGCCAGCATCGCATCATTGTGGCGTTCGATCTGTCTACGATGAAAAGCAATCGCCTCCGTCCAATCAGACGGTAAATGCGACGTCTCTTGTTCAAACACACGCGCAGTGTTGTCCTGCGCTGCCGTTTCCAGCAGCGCGTCAAAGCCAAGTTGTTCGGGATGTTTGCTCATGCCGCCAATCCCTGAGTTTGGTTGGATTGTCTCGCCTTGTAAGCCTGCGCACCTGTCACTCGGCTACGCGCCGTATCGCAATGCGCTTCTTCCAATTCGATCCCGATAAAAGCACGGTCATTCAAAACGGCTGCAACTGACGTTGATCCCGACCCTGAAAACGGATCAAGCACCAGATCACCCGCTTTTGAAAAACAACGGA
>NZ_JAMFMB010000072.1 GCF_023502395.1 Ruegeria spongiae
ATCATGATGCCAAAATGAGAACGAATCGAACTTTTCTTTCTCCCACCAAGCACTGCGTTTGATATGATACTGGTAATTGATGCTTCCGGCTTGACTTTCAACCGGCCATTTTTTCGAAGTATAGCCTTTGCTCCGGGGAACAACCGCGGAGATATGACCGGACCGTTTTCTGTTCTTGCGCCGCGCCACAATAATACAGACAGAACCGTCGTCCGCTCGGCCTTGCAAGTTCATAATTTGTTTTTCTCTTTTCCAGTTGAATTCAGAGCCGTAATTCTCGAGCCAGTCGTGCAGGCTATTTGCATTCAGCTCGCTGACCGTTTTTCCATACTCTTCGCGTATGGATTTTCCATTTGATATATCTTGCAATGCATCTTTGTCCCACCAGACTCTTGGGATATAAGTGCCGCACAAATAAGCGAAGTCATGCGCATAAATATTGCAATATGTTTTGCCTGCCGCTGGGAGGTATCGAATGGATGTCTTCGACATCTAGATAGTCAATGACGTCATGAATTTCTCTAATTTTATTCTTTTTTGAATTTGATATTCGCCGCGGTGCAAACGCGTCATTGATACTGTGGGCTCTACGCTTGCTTTCATTGTCAACAGAGTGTTTTGTGGCAAGGATGGCTTTTTGCATTGGTACTCTCCCTTCGAATTCAATAAGTGCCCCAAAACGACTACCTTAAAGGAATGGGAAGTCTGTCGTATTCAGTTAGTAGATATTATTGGGTTTGTTTGTTGCGGACGCAATCTGCGACACGTTGAGCTAGTATTTCACTTTCAGTAACCTGATTGCCAACGGAATTTGAGCGCAACCGGGCAGCTGTCGCCACGCCAGCTTCCGCCTCAAAATTTTCTTTGACGCAGTCACTTCCGGCCAACAATTCTGCTGCACGGCCAGTAGCCATAAATTGGCTCACCGTGAGCCTCGTGCCGTCGACTTGGCCCGCATCCCCGTCCACCGAAACAGCTGCGAGAACAGAAGATGTCGTTCCGGCGCCGATTTCATCGGGGGAAAGCGGTATAGTTGCTGCTTCTCGTCTTTTGTAGCCGAATACTACATTGGGCAACCCTTGACCTTCGACAGAAGCATTCAAGCCGACATTTGTAGATGTGCCGAATATCAATACTGTGCGTTTGTCTTTTGCCGGTAGATTCCCGGCAGGTTTGGCTGTGGCACTATCACCGGCCACAATGTCTGCTGCTGTGCCAGTGGCAAATACTTGGTGTACTTTCGGATCGAACGGATTGCCGTTGGTACTGAGGCTCGCCACGACCGAAGGCACTGCGCCGGTATCTGGGTTATTTGGTGCTACGACCATTTCAGTTCGATCATAGCCTATATTGACCTGACCGATGGCGGGATCGGCGCTAATCGCAATTTCTGTTGAAGTTGTAAGCGTGAGGCGTTCACTGCTTCCGCAAGCAACCAATAAAAGTGAGGCAAGAGCAGCACACAAAGCGGTCTTCACAATATTTCCCCTTCATTCGATTGGATCACCTAGAATCATACAATTGTCTCTGATTCGAACATGCTTCAGCGATTGATACCCAATATTTAAAGACGTTGCCTCTGGTGTTCTAAAAACAGAAGCACCGATTGTGTTAACGCCCATTGCCAGCGACCGGCATGTGTCTTCATCACTAACTTCACGCTCAATTTCCATATTCACCAGCCCTCTAACGGTAACTGAGCCATCAGGATTTTCATGCACTACAGCACAACAGGGAAGACCGGAGAGAATAGAGAAGCTAATCACTTTCCTTCTCACATAAGAATTTCCCCAAAACAACAGGCCTCTAAATTTATTCCACAATTTGTTTTACCAGACTAAGAAGTGGGAATACCTATACCGACGTTCCGCGACGCGCGCGATCGGCCACAAGTACATCCGCTGGAATCCGAAGCAGAAGAATACTGGCGAAAAAGCCAATCCGAGATCACGGGTGCGGGGTTTACTCGTTTTCTGTCATGTGTGTGCGGCAATCGATATGGTTCCGTATGGAAGCTCCTGAAGAAACGCCTGAAAGTCAAAAATTACCAGTCTATTATTTGTATGATCCTTGATTCTGTCAATGTTCCGGGGTCAACCGCGAATCTGTCGTGTCAATCGATGCTTTGTGCGATCAGGATCAGAACCGTTTGCCATCTAACCTGATGGTAATAATAGCCCAA
>NZ_JAMFMB010000073.1 GCF_023502395.1 Ruegeria spongiae
TGCGCCTGATCCCCTTGACCACTTCCAGGCGACGGATCTGGTCATGCTGGACGCCAAGGACATGCGTATTGCTGCCCGCGTCCGCCGTCCCGGATATTCGATGCTCTACCCCAATCAGTTTACCATCCGCGCGCAGGTGCCGTCTGGCGCAGAAACAGAGCTATCCAAGATAGTGAACGGATACGGTGACTGGATGTTCTACGGTCACGCAGGCGTTGATGGGCTGTCTCTACAGAACTGGTGGCTGATTGACCTGCGCGCATTCAGAGCATCACTGATCCGCCACGGAGCCAATGGCAGCTTCATTCGGATGGGAGACAAGCGGAATCCAGACGGGACGTGCTTCAAGTGGTTCGATATCCGGTCGTTTCCCGATGATCCGCCCTTGGTGGTGGCGCGGGGGTAGCGAAAGGCTATCTGCGATTGTCTGTCTGAGCCCATTTTGACAATTGCTGCACGAAGCATGAACGGGTGCGAACTGCACATTGCTGCTGCTCGCTATGGCAAGGACGGCCCAGACCGGACCTCTAATACGATTTCAATATCTGAGCTGGTATTTCTCATTTTTGACATTCGCAAAATGGCTCAAGCCCGGCGAGGACTAAGCCTTGGGGTTCAGGATCGACACAGCCTCGACTTTGCGAGGTAGCCGACCTTCGGCTCTGGCCTTCTCGACTACATCACCACTAGGATCTGGGTGTTCCCGTAACTCACCTTGAAAAACCCTTTCCTTCAAGCAGGCACTTACAACCAATTCTAAGTCTCTGATCGGATCGCACCCGTATTGTCTGTAGTATTTTGGATACTTGCTCGAATCGTATACATCTGGTGCACCACCGTGAATAACTGACCCACGCAAACTGAGTATTGCCCGCAGTTGTCTCCCTGAAGCCGTACCGCCGAGAGTATCGTTTACTCCATCAACTACGGCTTGGGTGGCGTTGTTTGAGTCGCCAAAAATCGCATCAAGGGCCATGCAAAGAACCGGGAAACGCTCCTCTGGAGAAAGCGGCCAAGCACGGAAATAGTACTCCAGCGCTTTTAACTCGCGCGTCATCCCCTTGTCAGCCGTTCGCAACTTATCAGAAAGAATTGTCATCCAACCTGCATCCACGTCAGTGACTTGGATGTCGTACATGCACGGTGGTGTGTGTTCTCTTTCAAATGACCAAGTGATGCCTTCCTTAGAAATTGAACATCTTCCGCCAAACACCTCTCGCCCGGAAAACATGTGTCGGTTGTGAGGTAAAGCGGTTAGAGCCAACGCTCCCAAAATTGATGAGCGTGTCTTGAGGGCAGCCCGGTAGTCTGGCGAGTACACCCCCAACCAAGAGTTGGGATTGCGAATTCGTCCTTTGAAGTCGATTTGGGGAGGAAAGTTCGTGGTTTCAAACTCTTGTCTCAGCCGCTCGTCGTCTAGGAAGAACGAGTTCTCGTCTTGGGGCGAAGAGAAGAAAAACTGATCAGTCCTGAAGCTCGTGTTCACTACCACTGGAATAAGCGGGAATACGGTCAACTCTTCTGCTGGCTGGAAAAGGGCACAGGAAGCCAAAGCTCGCGCCAGTTCGAATTTCTCTTTTTCTGGAATCCAAAGATTTAGCGGTCGTTCGTCCCTGGAGCCAAAAGTGAGGTTACCAATGTAGCCAAAATTCTCGCTCATGAAACTTCCTAGCCTGGAACAGATTTCAGTTAGGGGAAGGGCTTTCAAGTAGCTGGGACCCACACTCCTTACATGTAGGGCGGCCAGATTCAGGTCGACGAAGTGATAATAGATTTCGATCCCTATTCGCTTTTCCCAATGCCGGGCACCCGGAGGTCCAAACAGAAATGAAGCCCGAGCGCCATCCTCTCCCATCGTTAGTGTGATGGATGCTAGCAGCAATTCAATTGCTTCGATGTGGATCTTG
>NZ_JAMFMB010000074.1 GCF_023502395.1 Ruegeria spongiae
GGCTTTGATGATGTGACCGCCCCCCGACGGCATCAATGTGCCAAGGTGGGTCTGCGATGATCCACAAAGGAGAACGGTCATGTCGGAGATTATCACGGTTGGACTCGATCTGGCGAAGAATGTGTTTCAGGTGCATGGCGCCGACAGTGCTGGTCGAGCGATCTTGCGCAAGAAGCTACGTCGGGGACGAGTTCTGGAGTTTTTCGACCAACGGCCGACTTGTGTCGTGGCGATGGAGGCCTGCGGCGGCGCTCATTATTGGGGCCGCGAGATCGGCAAGCGGGGCCATGAGGTTCGGCTGATCCCACCTGCCTACGTGAAGCCCTTCGTCAAGCGCCAGAAGAACGACGCAGCGGATGCTGAAGCGATTTGCGAGGCCGCGCTGCGCCCGACGATGCGCTTCGTGCGGGTGAAGAGCGAAGATACCCAGGGCGCGGCGATGGTGTTCCGGCTCCGCGAACTTTTGATCCGTCAGCGCAGCCAGGTGATCAATGCCCTGCGCGGTCACCTGGCCGAGTTCGGACAGGTGGTTCCGCAGGGGGCGTCCAATGCATCGAGGCTGATTGCCATCGTCGACGATCCGGAAAGCGGTCTACCTGCCGAGGCGACAGCCACTTTGCAGGTCTTGATCAGGACATTGGCTCAACTCGAAACGCAGATCGCGGAACTCGACGCCAGGATTGCCCGCTGCGCCAGGGAGAACGATGTTGCCCGGCGGCTCATGACAGTGCCGGGCATCGGGCCGCTGATCGCCACGGCCATAGCGACGCTTGCGCCGCCACCCGAGACGTTCCGCAAGGCCCGCGATTTTGCAGCCTGGCTTGGATTGGTCCCACGGCAGCATTCGACAGGTGGCAAACAGCGACTGGGGGCAACTACAAAGATGGGTGAACGGTCGCTTCGCCGTCTGCTGATCATTGGCGCCAACAGCGTGATCATCAAACGCCATACCCATCGCGAAGCACAACCCGGCACATGGCTGGGCAATCTGCTGACACGCAAGCCACCGATGCTGGTGCGTGTTGCGCTTGCGAACAAGATGGCACGCATCGTTTGGGCCTTGATGGCTCGCGGCGGTGTCTACCAGTCTCCGGTCGCGGCGGCATAAACCCGCTGTAGGTCGCGAGGGCGTCGGAGCGGAAGAGGGCAAGGAGCAGTTTGGCGCAACAGTCGTGAGACGGGATCGGGAGAACCAGTGTGCAACAGAGTGCCATTGAGCACGCGGCTTTGATCTGGACCCGACCTTCGAACACCATACGGGCCCGCGGCATGATAAC
>NZ_JAMFMB010000075.1 GCF_023502395.1 Ruegeria spongiae
TTTGCCCTCGTCGGTTCGACAATGAACGAAGTCATACGACCAAACATGGTTGCGATACTCTGGCCGTAGCCGAACGCATGAGCCGTCATTTAGCCATAACCTCCCGTTCTTTGGTTGTTTCATTGGCACTTTCAGCCCCTCTCGCCGCCAGAGCCGTTCAACCCGCCCATCGCTGACAGACCATCCAGCCTCTCTCAGCAGCGCAGCGATCCTGCGATAACCATATCGGCCATATTGACGGGTCAGCTCGATCATGTCGGCGACCAACCTGTCCTCGTCCGCGCGGCCACTTGGGATGCGTCGTTGCGTGGACCGGTGTTGTCCAAGCACGCGACAGGCGCGTCTCTCAGAAACGTCCAGCTGGTTGCGTACATGATTAATACAAGCACGACGACGAGCGGGGCTCAGTAGTTTCCCTTTGTGGCTTCCGCCAGGATCAGTTTGTCCAACGTCAGATCAGAAACCGCACGACGCAATCGTTCGTTGTTCCGCCTGACAAACGATCCCCCGGATCGTTTGCTTGACCGGCTACAATTCTGAAGCCGCTTCAATTCTTTCAACTGATCTACGCCCATTCCGCCGTACTTCTTGCGCCAACGGTAATAGGTTTGTTCAACAACGCCGATCTGTCTGATCGCATCAAGTCGGGACATGCCTTGCCCCATCAGAACTTCAACCTGCCGTAACTTCGAGACAATCTCTTCGGGCTTCGGTCTCTTGTTTGCCATTCGTGGTCCTCCGTTTCCTAAGCATAACGGTGGACCAGTTCAGTTGGGGAGGCTCAGTCGCTAGGACCAATGGCGCGACATGGCTCATTGGTGGGCGCGGATCACGGTGCTATCAACCATTTGCAGGGCATCGGGAACGGCTCCGCTCTGGTTCAGGGCATCCAGGATGCCCTCCCAAAGCCCTGCCAGGGTCCAGCGCCTGAACTGGTGGTAGACGCTGGACCATTTGCCGAACTCCTCAGGTAGGTCCCGCCACGGGGAACCGGTTCTGGCGATCCATAAAAACCCTTCCAGAACAAGGCGTTGGTTGGTCGGTTTGCGCCCGTTCGGAGCGCGGATAGCCAGGATGAAGTGTTCAAAGAACGCCCATTCCTCGTCCGTCATCAGATCTCGTGCCAAGCTGGTCTCCACAGAAGATACCAGCGTGGATCATGCCTGCGGCGCGCTGTGAATCCCTTTTGTCAACACCACC
>NZ_JAMFMB010000076.1 GCF_023502395.1 Ruegeria spongiae
GGGAGTGTCATGAACTCTGTGTATCTGGCTCGGCCCATGCGGGTTTCAGATACGGTCACGCATTGAAGCGCTCCTCGAACATGATAGCGAACTGGTTGCGTGCGGCAAACCATTGTCGAACATTTCGTCCCCCTTTCTCGAAGTTTCGGATTGCCAGGTAGATCAGCTTTGTCGCGGCTTCCTCGGTGGGAAACGAGCCGCGCGTCTTGATGGATTTGCGGATCACCCTGTTCAAGCTCTCAATCGCGTTTGTTGTGTAAATGATCTTGCGGATCGCCGGATCGAAGGCGAAGAACGGAATTACCTCCTGCCATGCCCGCCGCCATGCCGGGGCAATCGAGGCATATTTCCCGGCCCATTTTTCCTCGAACGCATCCAGTTCGGCGGCGGCTTGATCGGCGGTGGCGGCTTTGTAAATGCGGCGCAGATCGGCGGCCACATATTTGCGGTCTTTCCAGGCGCAGAAGTTCAGGGAATGGCGCACCAGATGAACAATGCAGGTCTGCACCGTGGTCTCCGGGAAGGCGGCCGTGATCGCGTCAGGAAAGCCCTTGAGCCCATCGACAACGGCGATCAGGATGTCCTGCACGCCGCGGTTCTTCAACTCGTTCATCACTGAGAGCCAGAACTTGGCCTCTTCGTTCTCGGCGATCCAGAGGCCCAGAACCTCGCGTACGCCGTCTCGTGAGACGCCCAGAGCCACGTAGACCGCCTTGTTCTTGACCATGCGACTGTCGGCGTCCCGGATCTTAACCCGAAGGGCGTCGAAAATGACAATGGGATACGTCCGGTCCAGCGCCCGGCTCTGCCATTCGCGGACCTCATCCAGCACCGCATCGGTGACGCGGCTGATAAGGTCGGGCGAGACTTTCAGGCCGTAGACATCCTCAAGATGGGCGCGAATGTCGCGGACCGTCAGACCCGCAGCGTAGAGCCCGATGATCTTGTCATCCATGCCGTCGATCCGGGTCTGGCCTTTCTTGATCAGCTCGGGTTCGAAACTGCCGTCCCGATCACGGGGCACAGAAATCGACGTCTCGCCGTCCTGGCCTTTCAGGCGCTTGCTGCCGCTGCCATTGCGTCGGTTGGACTGACCCGGTGGAGCGTCGTTGCCTTCTTCATAGCCCAGATGTGCGGTCAACTCGGCCCCCAGCATCCGCTCCATCAGCTTGATCTTGAGCTCTTTCATCAGCCCG
>NZ_JAMFMB010000077.1 GCF_023502395.1 Ruegeria spongiae
GACTGGAATATCTCCCAGACCTCATCGGAAACAATAAACTCAGAGTCGAACCTGCTGTGATCACGGACTGACGAGAACAATGGAATCTCGCGAGGCTTATTCTTGCCTGCGAGTATTCCACATGCCGAGATGATGACCTGCTTCCCGGCCAATCTCTGAACTGCTGCCTTAACGTCTTTGCTGGATATTGCTGAGGCCTTGCTGGCAATGAACCGACCAGCCACCTTTTTGGGTAGAAGAACTCTCTGAGACCCGGCATGCCATACAGTCGCGAATACCAAATGCATGATCTTTGCGGCCGCCAACGTCATGGTTTTGCCTGGGTCCATATCTGCCAATGAGAGTGGCAGCGGATACTCGGGATAGAGCTTCTCTGTCATCTCATCAGATACCCACTCCGCCGGGGACTGAAGGGACATTGTTAGACCACTGTAAACGGTCTTCGCGTGGTACGCGGGTCTGCCATCGACTGGCTTCCATCTGGATTTTTCAGATAGATTACCCCCGCCCTGTCTGTTTTGATTGATACCTGCCATCGGACTATTCTTGTTATTCTTTCATTTTCTTATATTGCAGTCCTTTGAAATAAAACAAGTCTGTATCCGAATTAAAAACAGCGCCTATTTTCCAAGAATAGTAAATCCCCCTATTTTCAAGGATAGTCAGTCAAAATATTTGATATCCATTCGGAGCAATCCCCCTCGGGAGTTAACCAAATAGGTTAACAAAAGGGGGGATATATCCGTTGAAGTAGTTGTTTAAGGCTACTGTTCTTGCGTTTGCATGAGAAGCAACACGGGATCTATGCCCGCGTCCATGGATGCTTTAGCTGAAAGCAATATTTTCCAGTCAGCAAGGCTCGCGGATAGTATTGGAGAACTTAGGTTCTCATCTCCCGTCATGTACTTAAACGGAGAATAGTGCGGTGACTTAGCGGGGTTTTCTTTTCCGATTGAGAAAACATCTTGGACATCACTGACCCAAGCGCCGTAATCAACTTCTTCTACAGGAGTGTTAAAATGAAGAATAATATCTGCAAAGCTTCCCTGCGGATCGCTCTGATACCCTTCAGGCAACCATTTATGGACTCGGTAACCGTTGCAGAGTTTACTATCAAAGAAGTCATTTGCCCTCTTCACTGAATTGTAGACATAAGAAGGTGATGCTGCATAATCACCATCCTTTTTGCC
>NZ_JAMFMB010000078.1 GCF_023502395.1 Ruegeria spongiae
AGGACATGGCAAAGGAAAAGTTTGAGCGTAACAAGCCGCACGTCAACATCGGCACGATCGGCCACGTTGACCACGGCAAGACGACGCTGACCGCAGCAATCACCAAGTACTTTGGTGACTTCAAGGCGTATGACCAGATCGACGGCGCGCCGGAAGAGAAAGCGCGCGGCATCACCATCTCGACCGCGCATGTCGAATATGAAACCGACGCGCGCCACTACGCCCATGTCGACTGCCCCGGCCACGCCGACTACGTCAAGAACATGATCACCGGTGCCGCCCAGATGGACGGCGCGATCCTGGTTGTGAACGCTGCTGACGGCCCGATGCCGCAGACCCGCGAGCACATCCTGCTGGGCCGCCAGGTTGGCATCCCGACCATGGTTGTCTTCATGAACAAGGTCGACCAGGTCGACGACGAAGAGCTGCTCGAGCTGGTGGAAATGGAAATCCGCGAGCTGCTGTCCAGCTACGACTACCCGGGCGACGACATTCCGATCATCGCCGGGTCGGCTCTGGCCGCGATGGAAGGCAACAACCCCGAGATCGGCGAAGAATCGATCCGCAAGCTGATGGCCGCCGTGGACGAGTTCATCCCGACGCCCGAGCGCGCCGTGGACCAGCCCTTCCTGATGCCGGTCGAGGACGTGTTCTCGATCTCGGGTCGTGGCACCGTTGTGACCGGCCGTGTCGAGCGTGGCGTGATCAATGTCGGCGACGAGATCGAGATCGTCGGCATCCGCGACACCAAGAAGACCACCTGTACCGGTGTGGAAATGTTCCGCAAGCTGCTGGACCGCGGTGAAGCGGGCGACAACATCGGCGCGCTGCTGCGTGGTGTGGATCGTGACGGCGTTGAGCGTGGTCAGGTTCTGTGCAAGCCGGGTTCGGTGACGCCGCACACCAAGTTCGAGGCCGAGGCCTATATCCTGACCAAGGATGAAGGCGGCCGTCACACGCCGTTCTTCGCGAACTACCGTCCGCAGTTCTACTTCCGGACCACCGACGTGACCGGCACCGTGACGCTGGCCGAAGGCACCGAGATGGTGATGCCGGGCGACAACGTGTCGTTCTCGGTTGAGCTGATCGCGCCGATCGCGATGGAAAACGGCCTGCG
>NZ_JAMFMB010000079.1 GCF_023502395.1 Ruegeria spongiae
AGGGTGAGAATTTGAAAGAATCAAATATTTTCAATGGCTGACATTTTTTTCGACCACAAAAACACACCAGAATATTTGGTAGTGGCGGAGACGAAGGGATTCGAACCCTCGAGACGGTTTCCCGCCTACTCCCTTAGCAGGGGAGCGCCTTCGACCACTCGGCCACGTCTCCGCCGACGGGTATATCCGTGCAAGCAACGGAAATACAAGGCCAATTCTGCAATGTTTGGATTTTTTTGCGAACCCACGCGAACCCCTTGAAATAGCACAGAATAGCACCAATTGGTACCGGTTTTGGGCAAGATTTGGTCAACTCATTTCAGGGCCCAAACGGCATTGTTGGACAAATCAGCTGAGGGGATTCATCTCTTGAATCCAGCCTGATAACAGGAGTTCATGAGCCGTTGGACCCCAACAACATACAAAACCACGACCTGGTCGACCTATAACACCGCACTGAGACAGCGAGGATCGTTGTCGATCTGGTTCGATCCGGAGATGATCTGGGTGCCGCCGCAGAGCGGAAAGTGCGGTCGGCAGAGGTGCTTCAGCGATGCTGCGATCCAGGCTTGCCTCACGCTGAAAGTGCTGTTCGGGCTGCCGCTGCGGCAGACGACTGGGGTCGTGGAAAGCTTGTTGGGGTTGGCCGGCTTGGATTGGGCTGTGCCCGACTTCAGCACGTTGTGCCGTCGCCAGAAAACCTTGAATGCCAGTCTTCCATATCGCGGCGGAAACGGCCCGCTCGACCGTCTCATCGACAGCACCGGCATCAAGGCCCCCTCTTGGCAGCATCCTGCGGATGCGCCTGCCGGGCAATGATCGCCCGAAACGAAGCTGTACATGCATCAGGATACTGGGTCGGGCGCTGTGGTGAAAACTGACCGGATACCACCGCCGGAGCCGTGTCGAGACAAAGATGCACTGTATGAAACTGTTGGGACAATCTGTCATGGCCCGGGACTTCGACAGGCAGGCAGCGGAAATCCAAATCCGCATCGCCATCCTCAAATGTTACACCGCTCTTGGCGTGCCAGTGACTGTGGCCGTAGGATAAGTCCGTCCGGGGAAAGGGGACGTGCACCCAGTCACCGATTTGTGCAACATGTATAACCGCCCT
>NZ_JAMFMB010000008.1 GCF_023502395.1 Ruegeria spongiae
GGGGCGCAGCGCGATCGGCGTCCAGTCCGTGACCATGGCATAGATCTCTTCGATCTCTTCGTTTTTTACCGCAATGCAGCCGGCGGTCCAGTCCGGGTCCCTTGCCTGTCGCCGGTTCCGGTTGGGTTCACCGTGAATGAAGATGTCGCCACCCGGCTCCTTGCCCATGGCCTTGGCTTCGGCCCGGTCGAGCGAGTTGGGGTACGAAATGCCCAGCGACAGATGATAGCTGCTATTGGGATTGCGCCGGTCGATCCAATAGGTGCCCTCGGGCGTCTTGCCATCGCCCTTGACCCGTTTGTCGCCATCCGGGGCAAAGCCCAGATCAATGTCGTATTCCTTGAGTATCTGCTCATTGTGCATCAGATACATGCGCCGCGCGCCCTTGTTGACCACCACCGAGGTCACCTTGGGCCCGTTATAGCTGCGAAACCGTCGTGCCGAACTGCTGCCGCAGGCCGAAACGCTCAGCGTCGCAACCGCGCCCAGTGAAAATGTCCGCCGATCCATTGCCATCTGCCTCGTTTTTCTCTTTTTTACCCGGATAGAACGAATTTACTAAAAAGCAAAATCACTTTTTTGTCGTAAACTGCTGGGCAATCCGGGCCTCGATCGCTTCGAGCCGCATCAAAACCTCGTCGCGATAGGCGTCTGTCTTGACCTCATCCTCGGCATGATGCGCGTCCTGCATCGAGTTCACGATCAAACCGACAAGCAGGTTCACAACCGCAAAGGTGGTGACCATGATGAACGGCACGAAGAAAACCCAGGCATAAGGATAGGCCTCCATCACCGGGCGCACGATGCCCATCGACCAGCTTTCCAGCGTCATGATCTGAAAGAGCGTATAAGCCGACAGGCCCAGATCGCCGAACCAATCCGGAAAAGAGCCCCCAAACAGCTTGGTCGAGATGACCGCGCCGATATAGAAGATGATCGCCATCAGGACAAAGACGCTGCCCATGCCGGGCAAGGCGGTGATGAACCCTTCGACAACGCGGCGCAGGCTGGGCGCGACCGAGATCACCCGCAGCACCCGCAGAATCCTGAGCGCCCGCAGCACCGAAAGCCCCTCGGTGGCCGGGGCCAGCGCGATTCCCACCACGAGGAAGTCGAAGACGTTCCAGCCGTTCAGAAAGAACCGATGCCCGCGCGAGATCAGTTTCATGGTGATTTCGATGACAAAAATCGCCAGACACAGCCGGTCGAGACCCTGGATCGCATGGCCGAAGCGATCCATCAATGCAGGCGAGGTTTCCATCCCCAGCAACACCGCATTGACGATGATGACACCGGTAATGAATTGCCCGAACCTCGCATGGTCCACAAATGCGCCCAGCCGCTCTCTGAACCCCATATCCGCCTGCTCCTGCCTACTTGGCGCCCATATGGTTGATTGTGAATGAGGCCGCAAGCTCCACATGGGACGACCAGCGGAATTGATCCACCACCTGCACCCAGTTCAGGGCGTAACCGGCGTCGATCAATGTCTTTGCATCGCGCGCAAAACTGACCGGGTTGCACGAGACATAGGCCAGCACCGGCACCCGCGCGGCGGCGATCTCTGCCACCTGCGCCTCGGCCCCGGCACGTGGCGGGTCGAGCACCGCTGCGTCGAACTTGGCCAATTCATCCGGCATCAGGGGACGGCGGAACAGGTCGCGCGCCTCAGAGGTGAGTTTCTTGAGCCCGCTTGCCTTGCGCCATCCGGCATCAAGCGCGCGGGTCATCTCACGATCACCTTCGACCGCATGAATCTCGGCCTTACGGGCCAGCGGCAGGCTGAAGGTACCACATCCGGCAAACAGATCGACGACTCGCTTTGCGTCCCCGACAACCTCAAAAACAGCCTCTAACAGTGTCATTTCGCCATCTTTGCTAGCCTGCAGGAAAGCACCGGGCGGCGGCAGGACAGTCATGTTTCCAAACTGCTGGAGGGGCGGGTCGCGCATGGCGATCACCTCATCCTCCCAGCTAAGCCGGGCCAGACCGTGCTGTTCGGTGGCTTGTGCCAGCGCCAGTTCCAGCGGCCCGTCCAACGGCTTGCCGCCCTTCACCGCCACATCCAGACCGGCATCGGACAGGGTCAGAGTCACCGCAAGCGCGCCCTTGCGGCTGCCACCCAGCTGCGCCAGCGCCTCCGCCACCGGGATCGCACGCAGTAAAGCCGGGTCCAGCAACTGGCAGTCGGTGATCTCGGTGATCACCCCTGAGGCGCGGCCGTGAAACCCGGCCAGCGCACCTTTCTTGGTCCGCCGCACCGCCAGCGTTGCCCGACGGCGCGAGGCAGCAGGCGAGGTGTGCAACGGACGCAGATCAGTTTCGATACCCTGCGCGGCAAGGGCCGTGCGCACCACCTCCTGTTTCCAGTTCGCAACAAACCCATCGCTGGCATGCTGCAACTGGCAGCCCCCGCAGGCACGATAATGGCGGCAGGGCGGCTTTACCCGATCCTCCGATGGCTCTTCGATCCGGATGTCGGTCAGGACGCGCCCGTCCAGCGCGCCACTGACCCGTTCACCGGGCAGGGTGCGGGGGGCATAGGTCGGCCCTTCGGCTATGCCGTCGCCCTGATGGCCCAGCCTTTCGATATGGTAAATCTCGCTCATGGCTCGCCTGATACAGGGGCGGCGGGCGACAAAGAACCCTTATTCCGCAGCCTCGGTCCGGATGAACCCGCCCGACTGCCGATGCCAGAACTGCGCATAGAGCCCGCCCTTGGCCAGCAGGCTGTCATGAGTTCCGTTTTCGACAACCCGCCCCTGATCCATCACGATGATCCGGTCCATTTCACTGAGTGTGGACAGCCGATGCGCGATCGCCAGCACGGTTTTGCCCCGCATCACCCGGCTGAGCGCCGCCTGGATCGAAGCTTCGACCTCGGAATCCAGCGCCGATGTCGCCTCGTCCAGCACCAGAATCGGCGCGTCTTTCAGGATCGCTCGGGCCAGCGCGATCCGCTGGCGCTGCCCGCCGGACAGCTTCACGCCCCGCTCGCCCAGATGCGCCTCATAGCCGGTCCGCCCCTGCCCGTCCTGCAACCCCAGAATGAACGCATGCGCCTCGGCCTTTTCGGCGGCGGCGATCAGCTCAGCCTCGCTCGCGTCAGGTCGGCCATAGAGAATATTGTCGCGCGCCGAACGATTGAACATCGCGGTTTCCTGCGTGACCATGCCGATCTGGCGCCGCAAACTGTCTTGTGTGGCGCCCGCGATGTCCTGCCCATCAATGCGAATTTCGCCTTTTTCACCTGTGTAGAGACGCAATAGCAACGAAACCAATGTCGATTTCCCGGCTCCTGAGGCACCGACAATGCCCAGTTTCTCGCCCGGTTTGATGGTCAGATCGATGCCCTGAACCCCACCAATGTCGCGCCCATAGGCAAAGCCCACATCATCAAACACGATCTCGCCCGCCGTGACCCGCAGATCCCTGGACCCGCGCGCATCTTCGATCCGGTTGGCGACGGCCAGCGTCTTCATCCCGTTCTCGATTTCGCCCACATTGGCGTACATCCCCATCAGCGTGAAACTGACCCAGCCGGTCATCTGCGCGATCCGGATCGAGATGGTTCCGGCGGCGGCGATGTCCCCCGTTGTAGCGCTGCCCGATTGCCACAAGAGCAGCGTCACCCCCAGCAACATGACCGGCAGAATCCCCGCCAGACACATCAGGATGAACCGGAAACTGGCCGAGAGCTTGCCAAACTCCAGCGAGCGTTCGCGCATCTCGTGTAGCGCCTCAAGCGCCGCGCCTTCCTCGTGATCGGCATGGGCGAACAGTTTGACCGTCTTGATATTGGTGATCGCATCGACGATCTGGCCCGACACCATGGCCCGCGCCCCCGCCCGCGCCGCCGAGCGTTTGCGAATGCGCGGCAGATACCAGCGGATCAGAAAGAAATAGACGCCAAGCCAGCCGATGAAGGGCAGCAAGACCAGCGGATGGATCGAGCCGAGCAACGCCAGCGTGCCAACCAGCGAGGCCAACGCAAAGACCATCGCGCTGATCGTCTCGGACACCACCGAAGACATGGCGTTCGAGGTCTGCATCTGCTTCTGCGCGATCCGACCGGCGAAATCATCGTCGAAAAACGTCACCGATTGGCCCAGTGTCCAGCGGTTCAGCCGCGCCAGAACCAGCGGCGGGATGTTGGGCATGACGATATAATTGTTCGACAATGCGGTGAGGCCAAAGAAGACCGGGCGGATCAGCAGAAAAAACGCCACCGCGCCCAGAATCATGGCGAGATTGCGGGCCGAGAAGAACAGGTCTTGCCCGCCCGATGTCGCGGTGTCAATCACTCGGCCCAGAATCCAGGCGGTGCCAGCCTCCATGATCCCGGCTGTAGCCGAGAACCCGGCGGCCAAAAACAGCATCGGCCAAGCCCCCGCAAGGCACCAGCGCATGAACGCCCCCAGCCGGTCAGGCGGGGGCGTGTCGATCTTGCGAAACGGATCAATCAGGTCCGCCAGTCTCATTCAGCGGCCTCCGGGTTCATGAATCCGCCCGATTGCCGTGCCCAGAACTGAGCATAAAGCCCGCCCTGCGCCAGCAATTGGGCATGCGGCCCCTGCTCGACAATATGGCCCTGATCCATGACCAGGATACGGTCCATCCGGGCAATCGTGCTGAGCCTGTGTGCAATCGCGATCACGGTTTTTCCTTCCATCATGCCGTATAGCGTATCCTGAATGGCCGCTTCGACCTCGGAATCTAGCGCAGAGGTCGCCTCGTCCAACAACAGAATCGGCGCGTTTTTCAGGATCACCCGCGCCAGCGTCACCCGTTGCCGCTGACCACCGCTCAGTTTCACCCCACGCTCGCCGACCTTGGCGTCATAGCCATGACGCCCTTCGGGATCGGCCAGATCAAGGATGAACTCATGCGCCTCGGCCCGTTTGGCGGCGGTAATCATCTCATCCTCGCTGGCATCCGGACGGCCATACAGGATGTTGTCGCGCACCGAGCGGTGCAGCAGCGAACTGTCCTGCTGAACCATGCCGATATTGCGCCGTAAGCTGTCTTGCGTGACATTGGCAATCGACTGACCGTCGATCTGTATCTCGCCGGATTCTGCGTCGTAGAACCGCAACAGCAGCTTGACCAGCGTCGATTTCCCGGCACCCGAGCGACCGATCAGGCCGATCTTCTCACCCGGCTCGATCACCATGCTGATCCGGTCCAGACCACCGACACCGCGCCCGTAATGGTGCGACAGCTCGCAGATCTCGATCCGGCCATTGGTTAGCTGCAGCGGTTCGGCCTTGGGCGTGTCCACCAGATCGATGGGCTGTGCGATGGTTTCCATCCCTTCGGCCACGACGCCAAGCTCGCGGAAGAAACTGGTCAGCGCCCACATGATCCAGCCGGTCATCGCGCTTAGCCGCAGGGTCAGCGCGGCGGCAGCAGCGACGACGCCGACCGAAGACATCCCGTGATACCAAAGCCAGATCGCCCAGCTGACAACACCAACGATCAGCAGACCGTTCAGCAGCGTCAGCACCACATCCATCGTGGTGAAGATCCGCATCTCGACCTGAAACGTCCGCCGGGTTTCCTCGATCGCCTCGCGGGCATAATCGAGCTCCAGGTTGTGATGCGCGAACATCTTGACCGAATGGATGTTGGTATAGCTGTCCACCACCCGACCCGTCACCGCAGACCGCGCATCCGATGCCGCCTTGGACGCCGGGCCAACCCGCTTTACCGTCCAGCGCACCAGACAGGCATAAAGCGCAAACCAGATCAGCAGCGGCAAAAGCAGCCGCGGCTCGGCCGCCATCAGCAGGATCGCGGCACCGATCAGATAGGCAAGCGAGTATGAGATCGCGTCAAAGACCTGAAACACCACCTCACCGGCAGCAGGTGGCGTTTGCATGATGCGGTTGGCAATGCGACCGGCAAAATCGTTCTCGAACCAGCCCACCGACTGGCGCAACACGTGGCGATGCGCCCGCCAGCGGATCAGCGTGCCGAAGTTCGGCAGGATCGCATTGTTCAGCAGCAGCACATCGACGAACTGGATCAGCGGCCGCAGGAACAGGATGAACAGGGCCACGAGGATCAGCTCGGTGCCATGCGCGGCCCAGACCTGCTGCGGGTCACCGGTCAGCAGATCAACGACCCGACCCATATAGTAGATCAACCCGATCTCAATCGCGGCAACAACAATCGAGATCAGCGAGACCCAGACAAACACCCGCTTGAACGGTTGCGAATAGTCCAACATGAACGGCAATAGCTTACGCGGTGGCCGGTCCTTTTCGGGATAGGCAACAAAAGGGTCGACGAGATTTTCGAAGTAACGAAACATGAAACGTGCTCCGGAATGAGCAGATGGAAAGACGTGCGAAAGCGGCGGTGTCAGGACACCACCCGATACGGGTCGGTTATCCCAGCGTTAGCGGAACCAGATCCCGTGATACATTCGCAGCCCTCCCTTCATGTGACTGAGCGCAGGCTAAACGCAAACCGCCGGATTTGTCACCCGGAAAATTTTCGTGCCGCAAAAATCACACCATTCCAAGCAGTTCGTCGCGCGACAAATCAAACTGAGACCTTATCCAATTCGTCTCTAACTCGGCCAGTTTCGCGCCCAGCGCCGGTCCCTGAAAATCTGGCATAAGATCGCCCGCGGCCACCGGAAACCGCGCACCGGCCCCGGTTTCGACCAGTGCTTTCCAGCCCGGAACCCAGGGTTGTTCCAGCAGAGCACAGCGCAGCGCGAGCGAATCCATTGCCGGTTTCGCCTTTGCCCGATAGCCAAGCTCGGCCGCATCCATTGTGCCGGTCGCGGCCTCGCGCAGGCTGGCCAATGTCCCAATCTGCGCCCGGCTCAGGCGCAACGAGGTGGCTAGATCGGCCGCTCCCAGCGCGGCAAGCCGCCGCAGCGGGTCGGGGGCAAGGCCCGCCTCGGTTTCAAGATGCACCAGCGGCGCCAGCGCCCGGTCATCAGCGCCCGGCAGCAGTGTATTGAGAACACCGATCGAGCGCATGGTGGCGATGGACGGGGCAGGGTCCGGGGCAGAGAGCAGTTTCAGCATTTCCGCCCCCACACGCTCGCGCGATAGTCCCTGCAGCCCGTTGAGATTTTCGGAGATTGCCGACAGCGCGTCGGGGTCAAAGCCCAGCGCGGCATCTCCGTACCAGGCGTGAAACCGGAAATAGCGCAGCGACCGCAGGTAATCCTCGCGGATACGGTCCTGCGCCGTACCAATAAACCGGACCCGTCGGGCGGTCAGGTCTTTGATCCCGTCCAGCGGGTCAAGCACCGTGCCATCCGGTCGTGCATAAAGCGCGTTCATGGTGAAATCGCGCCGCGCCGCGTCCTCGGCCAGATCGGTGGAAAAGGCGACCACGGCACGGCGGCCATCGGTGGCAACGTCGCGGCGAAACGTGGTGACCTCATGCGGGATGCCGCCCTTGACCAGCGTCACCGTACCGTGGGTGATGCCGGTGGGCACTGCCTTGATACCGGCTGCCTGCGCCAACTCCATGACGTGGTCCGGCAGCGCGTCGGTCGAGATGTCGATATCCGAGACTGGCGCGCCCAGCAGCGCGTTGCGCACGCATCCGCCAACAAACAGCGCCTGCGCGCCTGCATCCGTCAGGCTGCGGCAGACCGCCTGCGTTGCGGGCCGGGTCAGCCAGTTATCACTGATCCGCGTCACGGTGTCATCCGCGCAGCCAGCCCGCGCAAAATACGCGCCGTCGCGCCCCAGATGTAATAGGGGCCAAAAGGCACCACGAAATATTTGCGGCGCTGTCCCCGCCACCGGCGCGATTCCACAATGAAATTTGCAGGCGACGTGACATGAGACAGTGGCACGGTGAACACCTCTTCGACCTCGCTGCGTTCGGGCACCACCTCGAACGGATGGTCAAGCAGTGCGACAACCGGGGTCACGTCGAACGCGGTCACCGTTTCGTGCGAGGGCAAATGGCCGATCACCCGAGGCAGATCGCGCGGCAGGCCGATCTCTTCTTCGGCCTCGCGCAAAGCTGTGGCGGTCACGTCTGCGTCGCCCTCATCCTGCTTGCCGCCGGGAAAGGCAATCTGGCCCGGATGGTGTTTCAGGGCCGAAGACCGTTTGGTCAGGATCAGCCTTGGCCCATCCTTGTGCATCAGGATCGGCACCAGAACGCCTGCGGGCCGCAATTTGCGCCCTTCCGGCAACACAGCCTCGGGGTTGAGGTCGAAATCGCTGGTCCCTGGCCCCGGGCGGGCCAGAGCCGCGTGCAGATCCTCGACCGGATCAGTCACTTTCATCGGCGTCCGCCTCGAACCCGACTGTTTTGGGGTCCAGCACGTAATGCGCGCTGCAGAACTGGCAATCGGCGGTCACGACGCCCTCGTCGGTGGTCATCTTGGCAATGTCCTGCGCCGAATAGATCGACAGGCTTTGACGCACACGATCCTCGGAACACGAGCACCCAAAGCGCACCGATTGCGAATCGTAGACCCTCGGTTGTTCCTCGTGGAACAGGCGCACCAGCAGGTCGGTGGGCGGGACCGAGGGCCCGATCAGTTCCAGATCCTCGACCGTATCGAGCAGGATATTGACCCGGTTCCAATTCTCGCCGCTTTCGCCGTCAACCAGATCGTCTGCGGTCAGTATCTGGCCTTCACCATCGCCGCTGGCCACAAAGGGCGAGGCCTTGGGCATGTGTTGCAGCATGATGCCGCCGGCCCGCCAATGCTCGCGCGTACCGGGTTCCGACGAGCGCCCGAAACTGAGCGAGAACCGGGTCGGCAATTGCTCGGACTGCGCGAAATAGGCCTCGGCGCAGGCGCTCAGCGATCCGCCATCCAGCGGCGTGATGCCCTGATAGGGTTGGGTCCCGCTGCCCTGATCGATCAGGATCGCAAAATACCCCTCGCCCACCTGCTCGAATGGCGCGCCATCGCTCAGCCGGTCGCGGTCGAAACTGGCATAAGCCCGGATGCGAGCGGGATCGCCCTCGTGCTCGGGGGCATAATAGTCGGTTGCGATCATCCGCACCGGGCCCTTGGACTGCACCTGCAGGGACAGCTTCCAGCGCAGGCTGATAGTCTGGCCGATCAGCGCGGTAAGCAGCGCCATTTCGGCCACCAGCGCCTCGACCACGGGCGGGTATTCATGCTGCCTGAGGATCCCGTCAAGGACGCCGTCCAGCCGGGCGACCCGGCCACGCATGTCCGGAACATCGAGTTGAAATGGCAGGACCGTATCGTCCCACGCGATTTTGGTACCGAGTGTCATGGGGTTTCCTTACGCGCCACAGGTTGGCATACCGCGACCATATAAGGCGGGCAAGCCGAGTTGGAAGAGGCGCATACATGATCAGACGTTTTGGTGAAAGCCCGGAACCGGGTCGGAAATATATCCGGCGCGCTGGCGTCTATGCCCTGCTGCCGCTGTCCGGATCGCTGCTGTTGACCTGCCAGACCGAACCCGGCCCGGACCTGCAATTGCCCGGCGGCGGCATTGATCCGGGCGAATCACCCCTGCCCGCGCTGCATCGCGAGGTTTATGAGGAAACCGGCTGGCAGATCGCCTCTCCGCGTCGCGTCGGCGCGTTCCGGCGGTTCGTCTACATGCCGGAATATGATCTATGGGCCGAGAAGATCTGCCTGATCTACTGCGCCCGGCCGGTTCGTCGCTTAGGTCCGCCGACCGACGCGATTCACGAGCCAGTCTGGTTGGGCGCGGATGAGGCAGCGCAGATGCTGGGCAATGCGGGCGATCGGCATTTCGCCCGCCACTATTTCATGGGCACGCTTTGATCACGGTCACAGGCCATTGAATTCGAACAGCGTGGCCGACACGTCATCCTCCATCCCGAACTCGGGCGACATGCGCTGGCTGAGCTTGTCGTAAAGTGCGTCCAGAAACGCCCGCCCCTGCAGATCGGGATCACAGGCGCGCACAATGTCCAACAATCCGTCTTCATCCAGCATATCACCATTTTCCGTGCGGCATTCGGTGAATCCGTCGGAATACATCAGCACCCGGTCACCAGGTTCCAACCGGGTTTCGATCTGCGTATAAGGCACATCCGGCAGCAGACCGATCGGCACGCCGCCCTCGCCCAGAAACTCGGTTGTCCCATCCCGGCGCAGCAGCAGCGGATGTGGATGACCCGCCTGAACCAGTCGCAAAGCACCGCTTTCAAGATCGACAATCCCGTAGGCCATGGTGAAATACTCCTCCACCCCCCGGTCGGCCAGCAATCTGGCGTTGAGAATGCGCGCAACCTCTTCGGGTTGGCGCAGGGAATAGAACCTGTTAAACCGACGCTCCATCGCAAGGTTCTGATCCGGATAGCTGCCGGACAGATAGCTGCCCAGCCGCGCGGTCATCATCGCCGAGGTGATACCGTGACCCGACACATCGATACTGTAGAACCCCAGCCGCCCTGGCCCGGGCGAGAACATTCCGACCAGATCGCCACCGATATGTCCGCAAGGTTCAAGCAGCAGGCTGACCCGCGAGGCGCCAAAATTGCGGCTGAGTTCGGGGACCAGTGATTCCTGTATCTTGCGCGCCTGAATCAGATCCTTGTCGATGGCGTCATGCGCCAGCTTCAGCTCTTCCAAAGCCTTTTCAATCAGGCGGTTCTTTTCTGATAATTCGCGCTGCATGCCCAGCACGCGGTCGCCTGCGGAAATGCGCGCGCGCAACTCATCGGAACTGACCGGCTTGATCAGGAAATCATCTGCCCCGGCATCCAGCCCTTGCGCGACCTCGTTCTTTTCGCTCTTCGAGGTCAGCAGGATGAAATAGGAATACCAATCCGTCTCAAGATCGCGAAAAGCGCGGCAGAAATCCGGGCCACTTATACCCGGCATGACCCAATCGCTCAGCACCAGATCGGGCGGGTTTTCCGCGCAGATACGCAGCGCCTCGTCGCCACTGTCGGCCTCGATCACCTCCAACCCCCATTTCTTCAGGGAGCTGGCCAGGATACGCCGTTGCAGCCGGCTGTCATCGACGACCAGCACATGGCGGATCGAGCCCAATACCTTCTGCGAATTATCTTCTGCCGATCCAACCTGCAGCACCGTTCAACCCCGGATACGATTTCGTTACCGACCCAAGCCCACGCTATGCAGATGGTCTTAACATCTTATGAAACACTTATTGCGGGGAAATCTTTACCTTGTGTTTACATACTCTTCGTCAAACTGTGCACAGGGTAGTACGACCCCGAGAGGTGAAAGATGATTGACTGGTCCCGCGTCATCCAGTTGCGTGACGAGGTTGGCGAGGACGACTTTGACGAGGTGTTCGACCTGTTTCTGGAAGAGGTCGGCGAGGTGATCGCGCGTTTGCGGGTGAACCCCGATCGCGACGCGCTGGAACGTGATCTGCATTTTCTGAAAGGCAGTGCGCTCAGCCTTGGGTTCAGCACCTTTTCCACATTGTGCCAGAATGGCGAACGTGAGGCCGCGAACGGCAAGGCCGACACGGTGGATATCGGTGAAATCATTTCAGAATTCGAAAGCTCGCGGATCGCATTTCAGGCCGAGGCGGGCACACATCTGACCTGATCAGATCACGAATTGCGCCAGCGTTTCGTCACTGGTGATATCGGTGTAGGTGAAACCGGCATCGTCCAGATGCGCAAAAAGCCGTTCAAAATTCTCCGGCTTGACGGTCTCGATCCCGATCAGGACCGACCCGAAATTGCGCGCGGATTTCTTGAGGTATTCAAACCGCGCGATATCGTCCTCGGGGCCCAAAATCCCCAAAAACTCCTTCAAAGCGCCCGGTCTTTGCGGCAAGCGCAGGATGAAATACTTCTTTACACCCGAATATCTCTGGGCGCGCTCCTTGACCTCGGGCAGGCGTTCGAAATCGAAATTGCCGCCCGAGGTCACACAAACCACGCTACGGCCCCGGACAAAGCTCTGTACCTCTTCGACCGCGTCGATGGCCATTGCGCCGGCGGGTTCCAGCACGATGCCCTCGACATTCAGCATGTCGATCATGGTGACGCAGATCCGGTCCTCGGACAGGACCAGCACATCCGATAGATGGGTGTGCCGCAGCAGGTCAAAGGTCTTTGCCCCGATCCGGCCCACCGCTGCGCCATCCACAAAGTTATCCACATGACCTAACGTCACCGGATGCCCCGCTGCGAGCGCCGCGCGCAGGCAGGCACCGCCCGCAGGTTCCACGAACAGGCAATGGGTTCGGTCCCCGAACCACGTAGACACGCCCGAGGACATGCCGCCGCCGCCCACTGGCAAGATCACGTGATCCGGCAGGCGGCCCATCTGCTCTTCGATCTCAACCGCCAGCGAGGCCTGACCCTCGATCACGTCTTCATCGTCGAAAGGCGACAGGAAATGCCCGCCATTTTGCGCGCACCAGCCCTGCGCGGCACCCAGCGTGTCGTCGAAATAATCGCCGGTCAGGTGGATCTCGATCTGATCGCCGCCGAATTTGCGGGTCTTCTGTATCTTCTGCTGCGGCGTGGTAACCGGCATGAAGATCACCCCCCGCACGCCCATATGGCGGCACATGAAAGCCACGCCCTGCGCGTGATTGCCCGCGCTGGCGCAGACAAACAGGTCCTGCCCCGGCTGCTTGCGCATCGCGTTGAAAGCGCCGCGCAGCTTGTAGGAGCGCACCGGGCTCAGGTCTTCGCGCTTGAGCCAGATATCGGCGCCATAGCGCTCGGACAGATGCGCGTTGCGCTGCAAGGGCGTCGGTGGAAAGACGGAACGCATCGCCTGTTCGGCGGCACGGGCACGGGTCATGAAATCAGTCATGGCCGTGTCGTGCCGCATCACCGCCGAAAGGGCAAGGAATACATGGGTGTACTCAGGTCAGGTCGCGCTTCTCGACGAAATGCCCGTACATCGTGGTCAGGATGCTGACATTGATCAGCGGCAGAACCAGCATGGTGGCAAAGAGCACAATGATGATGCCAAGCACCGGGATCATCGCCAGCAGCGCGGCGCCAAACTGTATCGCGATCTGGAACAACACCGAAACGATTATCAGAACGATGATTGCGCCCGCCGAACCGGTGGTCGCCGCCCAAGCCTGAGACAAGGTTATCGGCTTGCCGATGGCCGCTGCCGGCAAGATGATGGAAAGCCGGATAAAACAGACGACCAGCACTAGAAACGCCGCGACGGCCACCACGGTGACCAAACCGGAAGCTTCGCGCAGAACCAGCATGACCAAGCCGGCAGGTATGAATGCAAGTAGGGCCAGAAGCATCAACAGCAGATACCGACCAAAATAGGCCAGGATACGGTCGAAACGAAACGGCGGGATAATACCGCTCGGGTATTCTTCGAGCAGGACAAACCTATGCCATGAAACGACGATCCAGAACATGACGACAAAAATCGTCACCATAAAGAACACGAAGAACAGAGTCATCTCGCCTCCGGTCACACCAGCTGGCAGCCCTGTGGTCTCCGTATCGAAGTTTTCAAAGGGAATACCAAACACAAAGAACAAACCGATAATCACCGCAAATCCAAGAAATCCCGGTATCACGGAAATCTGAAGCGCCTCTTTCAGGTTCCGCAGAACCATTCCCACGGAATGCACAAATATCTTCCAACCCAACATCTGAACCCGTCTCCTCAACCTTTTGGCGAATTATCCGGCGCACTTGAACGCAGCTTGAAGGCGCGGTCAATGTGATCTCCTTGCCCTGTTGCCAAAAAACCGCTAGGGGCCATCCGTCATTCGAATAAGAGGAAGTCCCATGTCCGCGCCCAAGAAAGTTGTTCTGGCCTATTCCGGTGGTCTTGATACCTCGATCATCCTGAAATGGCTGCAAACCGAATACGGGTGCGAGGTGGTGACCTTTACCGCCGATCTGGGCCAGGGCGAGGAACTGGACCCCGCCCGCAAGAAAGCCGAGATGCTGGGGATCAAGCCCGAGAACATCTATATCGAGGATGTCCGTGAGGAATTCGTCCGCGACTTCGTCTTCCCGATGTTCCGCGCCAATGCGCAGTACGAAGGCCTCTATCTGCTGGGGACCTCGATTGCGCGGCCGCTGATCTCGAAACGTCTGGTCGAGATTGCCGAAGCCACCGGTGCCGATGCGGTCGCCCATGGCGCGACCGGCAAGGGCAATGACCAAGTGCGGTTTGAACTGGCGGCTTACGCACTGAACCCCGACATCAAGGTGATCGCGCCGTGGCGCGAATGGGACCTGACCAGCCGCACCCGGCTGCTGGAATTTGCCGAGGCGAACCAGATCCCGATTGCCAAGGACAAACGCGGCGAGGCACCCTTTTCGGTCGATGCCAACCTGCTGCACACCTCGTCCGAGGGCAAGGTTCTGGAAGACCCCGCCGACATGGCGCCCGACTATGTCTATCAGCGCACGGTTCACCCCGAAGACGCGCCGAACGAGCCGGAATACATCGAAATCGGTTTTGAAAAAGGTGACGCGGTCAGCATCAATGGCGAAGCGATGAGCCCCGCCACCATCCTGACCAAACTGAACGAATATGGCGGCAAGCACGGCATTGGCCGTCTCGATCTGGTCGAAGGCCGCTTCGTTGGTATGAAGTCGCGCGGTATCTATGAGACGCCCGGCGGCACCATCCTGCTGGAGGCCCATCGCGGCATCGAGTCGATCACCATGGATCGCGGCGCGATGCATCTGAAAGACCAGTTGATGCCGCAATATGCCGAGCTGATCTATAACGGTTTCTGGTACAGCCCCGAACGTGAGATGCTGCAGGCCGCCATCGACAAGTCGCAGGACCATGTCACCGGCACTGTTCGCGTGAAGCTTTACAAGGGCCTCGCCTCGACCGTGGGCCGCTGGTCTGATCACTCGCTTTATTCCGAGGCACATGTGACGTTTGAGGAAGACGCAGGCGCTTACGATCAGAAAGACGCGGCGGGCTTTATCCAATTGAACGCTCTGCGTCTGAAGCTGCTTGCTGCGCGGGAAAAGCGCCTGAAATAAATACGCGCCAAAGTTGTAGATACCCCCGAAGCGCTACAACTCTGACAAAGATTTGCCCCTTTGTTCTGCGATCCCCGATTGCGGGCCGCCCACGGTGAAACCGGCGGTCCGCATAACGGGTATCTGGCAGAACACAGAGGCGAACATGCAGGCAAGCAGCTCATATATTTCGAAAGCGGGGTTCGAATTTCGCGGATCGGCACGCGAGTTTTTTGGTATCTGGATCGTCAACCTGCTGCTGTCGATCCTGACGCTTGGCATCTATAGCGCCTGGGCCAAGGTGCGGACCAAGAAGTATTTCCACCAGAACACCTATGTGGCCGGGCGCAATTTCGACTATCACGCCAACGGGTTTCAGATCCTGATCGGGCGGCTGATCATCATTGCCGGGATTGTCGTTTATACGCTGCTCAGCACGAACGCCCTCGTTGTGCTGGTGATGGTCCTGGGATTGATCGCGCTGATCCCCTATCTTCTGGTGCGGTCGCTGCGTTTCAATGCCCGCATGTCGAGCTGGTCGAATATCCGCTTCACCTTTCACGGCAGCTTTGGGTCGGCGGTGAAGGTCTATTACCTCTACCCGTTTCTGGCCGCCCTATCGCTTTACACCGCATGGCCTTTTGCCACCCGCGCCACCCAGCGCTTTCTGGCCAATGGCCACGGTCTGGGCACCACGCGGTTCAGCTTCGACAGCGCAATCGGTCCCTTCTACAAGGCGCTGCTGGCCGCGCTTGTCTGGGGCGCCGGATCGATGATGATCCTTTTTGCGTTCGCCAGCACCAGCCTGGATATCCCGCGCGCCCTGCAAGCGCTTGAAGCCGGCTCGGAAGAGGCCGCGGCCCTTGTCGATATCGGACTGCTCTATCTGATCGTGCTGGTGGCATTTGCTCCGGCGGCGATCATCTATCACGCGCTGGTGCGCAACACGGTCTATAACAACCTCACACTGGATGAGCGTCACACGTTCCATTCCTCGGTATCGCCGCTGAAACTGCTGTGGATTTCGGTGTCGAACTTCTTTGTGGTGGTTCTGACGCTGGGTCTGATGATGCCCTGGGCCCATGTGCGGCGGGCGCGCTATCTGGCCGACCATACCACGCTCTATCCCGGCGGGTCGCTGGATGACTTCGTGGATGAGGAAACCGCAAGCGGCAATGCTGTCGGCGACGCCTATGGCGATCTCGAAGGGTTCGGGATCGAGGTCGCGGTGTAACCGCAGCAGATCGCGCCGATGCCCTTCATCCGCTCAAGCCAAGGCAGTATCTCGATCCAGGGGCGCGCCTATCCGCCGCTCAGCTCACGCGAAATTCGCGCGCGGCTGGCGGTGGGACAGGATCAGGTCTGGCTGATCGATCCGGGGCAAAGAATTATGACCCAGGCCGGACTGATGGATGTGAAGATCGAACCGCGTCTGGGACAGGCGGAACGGCGGATCATCCTGCCCGATGGCACCCTGTTTCTGACCGATGCGCATGACACGGTTGACGATCTGCTGGGCACCCGCACATCGCTGCACGGGTTCGAGCAGTTTCATCCGCGCCTTATCGCCGTGGCTCTGGCCTGCATCCTCGGGGCCTGGGCAGTCTGGAAATACGGGCTGAGCGCGCTGGTGCATATGGCCGTCTGGCTGACACCCGGCCCGGTGGTCAGCGCGATGGATCAGGGCATGCTGGCCAGCATGGACCGGGTGATGAGCGAACCGAGCCAGCTTGATCTCGACCGACAGGCCGAGATTCTGAAGATCTTTGACCACTTGCAGGAGCAGATCGACCCGCAGGATCAATCCCATGACTATCGGATTGCCTTCCGTCATATGCCCAGAATGGGGCCAAACGCCTTTGCCCTGCCGGGTGGTACCATCATCGTCACCGATACGCTTGCCGAAACCGCCTCAGCCGACGCTCTGGCCGGTGTGATCGGGCATGAAATGGGCCATGTCGCAGGCCACCACGGGCTGAAACAGGTCTATCGCTCGGTTGGCGGCTATGTGCTGATCAGCATGCTGGTGGGCGACACCGGCCCGATGCTTGAGGATGCGTTGCTGCAGGGCAACCTGATCCTGTCACTGTCCTATTCCCGCACCCATGAACTGCAGGCCGACACGTTCGGTGCCACCCTGTCGCATCAGGCCGGATATGACCCGGACGCGTTGCTGGATTTCTTCGACAGTCTCGATCTGCCGGAACAGGACGGCGCCTCGGGCTGGCTCAGCACCCATCCGGGGTTCGAAGAGCGCAAGCGCAACCTGCGCTTGCTCGACGACCTGCAGTGATCAGATACGGTCGGCTGTCATCTGCTCGTAATACGGCATAGAGTCCGCCAGCAGAGGCCGAAGGTCTTCCGGCACCTCCGGCACCTCCCCCTCGGGTTCCGCAAATCCTGTCGACTGCCAGACAGCGCCGTACCAATGCGCCGCCCAGACACCGTCATCCTTGTGGCCTCCTCTGGGCCAGCTCAGCATATGCGGCGACCACGGCACGCCGATCGCATCACAGAGCTTCTCCAGTGCCTCGGCGGGGTTGGCGCGGATGTCATGGCTGTCGACAACAACTGGCGACCCGCCCCAATCCTTGACCGCATCGAACAATTCGACCTGCTGACGGAACCCGATATCATCCAGCACCGGGTTTTCACGCTTGGCCGCATAGCTGGCAATCACCCGCGCGGGGTGGCGAATCAGGAATACGTTGCGCACCGCCCGCATCCAGTCGCGGGGAATACCGTCGACCATGTGCTGGGTCATGTGTTTCTGGTACCAGAACGGCCGCGCGCCGGGGTTCGGGCCGGACAGGTATTGCGCGACCTGCGCTGCATCCTGCTCCTGCGCGGCCAGTATGTCGCCGCGCATCGGGTGATCGATGCCGGTGCGCGCCAGATAGGCGGCATAAAACGGCTCGTCGATTACCGCGCAATCGGTGCGCGCGCCGAAACTGTACATCATGGCCGTCGACAGGTTGCGCGGCCCGGACCACATGGCGATCTTCATGCCTGCGCCTCGCTGCCGATCAACGCCTTGCCGGGCCTGCTCATCCTGTCTGCCATGGTATCTCCTCCGGCGCGCACGCTACTGCCGTGGGGCGCGCGGGCCAAGGGGTAAACTCCGGTCACCTGCATGTGACAAACCATGTCACCCTCTTGCCTGCGGGTGCCCTTCGCCACACCATCGCGACAAAGGAGACCCAACATGACCCTGTCCGATCACATCAAACCGATTGCGCTCTTTTCCCTGATAACCTTCGCCGCCGTGTTGCGCTGCCTTCCCGCCTCTGCCGCCGGGCAAGAAACGCTGACGGTTGCAGGCGGTTGTTTCTGGTGCGTCGAAGCCGATTTCGAGAAGGTGCCCGGCGTGATCGAGGCGGTCTCGGGCTTTGCCGGGGGCTCCACCAAGAAGCCGACCTACAAGCAGGTCACCAATGGCGGCACCGGGCATTACGAGGCGGTTCAGATCACCTTTGACCCCGGCAAGGTCTCGCGCGAGACGCTGATCGGGATGTTCTTCCGTTCGGTTGATCCAACCGATGCGGGCGGCCAGTTCTGTGATCGCGGCGACAGCTATCGCACGGCTGTTTTTGTCTCTGATAAAGGGGAAAAGGCGCTCGCCCAGCAGGTCAAGAACGAGGCGCAATCGGCGCTGGGGCAGAAAATCGTGACTCCTGTTCTGCCTGCCGGGGCCTTTTACCCCGCCGATGCCTCGCATCAGGACTATTACAAAGGCAAGGGCCTTGTCTTCACGCGGTTCGGCCCCAAGCGCCAGAAAACCGCCTATAAGCTCTACCGCGAGGCCTGTGGCCGGGACGCGCGAGTCAAACAGCTCTGGGGCAGCGCCGCACCGTTTGCGGGCAGCTAATTCGAGTCGAACACCATTATTTGAACAACTTCAGGTGTCTCTGCTCCCGGGATTCGGCGTAGGGGCGCTTTTTAAGAAGTCTTGAACACAGGGAATCAGATTCGGAACATTTGTGAACAAGAAAGATTGCAGTCAAGAGGAAAGAGTCCGGATAGGACCTAAAAATTCCATTGATCTTCTATGATGCAGCACGCGATATTGTGTGCATCTCTACTGGGCATTCTACAAATTGTGCCTGCACCCACATAGAATTCGAAAGCAATCATGCTTTCAGTGTGGGCCAAGACAAACTTGGATAGTCTAGTATGAGGAGAAAGCGATGCGTGTATTCGTACACAGATACTATCGTTTTCGCTTTGGCAGGCAGGAGTGCGTTACCGCGCACACCCGCCGTTGGCCAAAGCCGCAGCAGCTACTTTTGCCGCTGTAGTAGTTAGTAGGTCTAACTGAGAGGGTCGCCCACGGGCGGCCCTCGTCGTTAGGTTATCCACAAAAAAGTGGATAGGCAAACAGATTTGCCCATAAACTTCTGGAATCCAACGAGGAATCCAAAAAAAGGATTCGATTTCCTGCACTTATCCCAGATCGTTCGAGGCCAGCACTGCCATGTTCAGAATGTCATTGGCGGTCGAACCGGTGGAACAAATCTGGATCGGTTTGCCGATCCCGGCCAGGATCGGGCCGATCACGCTGGCCTCACCCATTTCCTGCATCAGCTTGACCGAGATCGAGGCCGAGTGCCGCGCCGGAACGATCAGAATATTAGCCGGCCCGGTCAGCCGCTGGAAGGGGTAGCCCGCCTGCGCCTGCGCGTTCAGCGCCACATCCACGGTCATTTCGCCCTCGAACTCGAAATCAACCCCGCGTGCCTCCAGCACACGGGGGGCCTGATGCATCTTTTCGGCGCGTTCCGACACCGGATAGCCAAAAGTCGAGAAGCTGACAAAAGCCACGCGCGGCTCCAGTCCGATATGGCGTGCAACACCCGCCGCTCGCTCGGCGATATCGGCCAGATCCTCGGGTTCGGGCCACTCATGCACCAGCGTATCACCGATCAGAACGATCCGACCCTTGTGCAGCAGCGCTGTGATTCCGGCGGTCCCACTATGGGCATCGGCGTCGAAGACATGGTTTATCCGGTCCAGCACATGGGCCGATTTCCGCGTTGCGCCGGTGACCAGACCATCGCCATGGCCATGCGCCAGCATCAGCGCCGAGAACACATGCCGGTCGCGCGCAGCCAAACGGTGGACGTCCTTTTCGTCGAACCCCTTGCGCTGCAGGCGCTCGTAGAGAAACTCTTTATACGACTCCAGATGCGTGGTGTTGGCGGCGTTCACCACCTCCAGCTCGCGGGTGGCATCGCTGAGGCCGACGCTATCCAGCTTTTCCTTGACCTCGTCGGGCCGCCCCACGACCAGCGCCTTGCCAAAGCCCGAGCGCTGATACATCACCGCCGCGCGCAGCACGCGGGGGTCGTCGCCCTCGGCAAAGATCATCCGGCTTTGCGCCGCACGCGCACGGGCGTTCATGCCGCGCAGGATGCTGGCGGTCGGGTCCATGCGCGATTTCAGGCTCAGCTCATAGGCGTCCATATCGACGATCGGACGGCGCGCCGCACCGGTATCCATCCCGGCCCGCGCAACGGCGGGCGGAATGCGGTGGATCAGGCGCGGGTCAAACGGCGTCGGGATGATATAGTCGCGGCCAAAAGACAGGCTCTTGCCATAGGCCATGGCGACCTCATCGGGCACATCCTCGCGCGCAAGCTGCGCCAGTGCGTTGGCGCAGGCGATTTTCATCTCGTCATTGATGGCGCGGGCATGGATGTCCAGCGCGCCCCGGAAAAGATAGGGAAAACCCAGCACGTTGTTGACCTGATTGGGATAATCGGACCTGCCCGTCGCCACGATGGCATCGGCGCGCACCTCGTGGGCGTCCTCGGGCGTGATCTCGGGATCGGGGTTGGCCATGGCGAAGATCACCGGGTTTTCGGCCATCTCGGTCAGCATCTCTTGCGTCAGCGCGCCCTTGACCGACACGCCCAGGAACACATCCGCGCCCTTCATCGCCTCGTCCAGCGTGCGCAGGTCGGTCTGGATCGCATGGGCCGATTTCCACTGGTTCATCCCCTCGGTCCGGCCCTGATAGATCACGCCCTTGGTGTCGCAGACCACGCAGTTCTCATGCCGTGCACCCATGGATTTCAGCAGTTCGATACAGGCAATGCCCGCCGCACCTGCCCCGTTCAGCACGATCTTGACGTCTTCGATCTTTTTCCCGCTCAGATGCAGCGCATTGATCAGACCTGCCGCGCAGATCACTGCGGTGCCATGCTGATCATCATGGAAGACCGGGATGTTCATCTCTTCCTTCAGGCGCTGTTCGATGATGAAACATTCCGGCGCCTTGATATCCTCGAGGTTGATGCCGCCAAAGGTCGGCCCCATCAGGCGCACCGCGCGGCAGAATTCGTCCGGGTCCTCGGTGTCCAGCTCAATATCAATAGAATTCACGTCGGCGAAACGCTTGAACAGGACCGACTTGCCCTCCATCACCGGCTTCGAGCCAAGCGCGCCCAGATTGCCCAGACCCAGCACCGCCGTCCCGTTCGAGATCACGGCAACCAGATTGCCCTTGTTGGTATAGTCATAGGCGGTCTCGGGGTTTTCTGCGATCTCTTCGCACGGCACGGCCACGCCCGGCGAATAGGCCAGTGACAGATCGCGCTGCGTCGTCATGGGCACGGTGGCCTGCACCTCCCACTTGCCCGGCGTGGGTTCGATGTGAAAGGCAAGCGCTTCTTCGCGGCTGATCTTGGCTTTGGGCATGTGGGTCTTCTTTTTTCTATCTGGGCTCACGCCTCATAGCGCAGCATGGCCTCCGCCTCAACGGCGATGCGTTTTCACCTTTCGTCACATGGATCGGGTTTGTAAGGTCGCGCCGGTTCATCCACGGGAGAAACAGAGCTTGACCACAGTCACGCCCATGATGGCGCAATATCTCGACATCAAGGCAGCCCATGCGGACGCGCTGCTGTTCTACCGGATGGGCGATTTCTATGAGATGTTCTTTGACGATGCCGTCGCTGCGGCCGAGGCGCTGGATATCGCGCTGACCAAACGCGGCAAGCACGAAGACCGCGATATCCCCATGTGCGGCGTGCCGGTGCATGCCGCCGAAGGCTATCTGCTGACGTTGATCCGCAAAGGGTTCCGCGTGGCGGTCTGCGAGCAGATGGAAAGCCCCGCCGAGGCCAAGAAACGCGGCTATAAATCCGTGGTCAAACGCGATGTTGTCCGGCTGGTCACCCCCGGCACGCTGACCGAAGAGTCGCTGCTGGAAGCGCGGCGGCACAATTTTCTGGCGGCTTACGCGGTGGTGCGCGATGCGGCTGCGCTGGCCTGGGCCGACATCTCGACCGGGGCGTTTCATGTGATGCCGCTGGCGCCGGTGCGGCTTGGCCCCGAACTGGCTCGTCTTGCGCCCGCCGAAATGGTCGTCGCGGACGGGTCCGAGGGCGAATTCGCTGAAATAGTCTCTGATATGGGCGTACCTCTCACGCCGTTGGGACGGGCGAGTTTCGACAGTACGGCCGCGGAAAAGCGCCTGTGTGCATTGTTCAATGTGGGCGCGCTAGACGCGTTCGGGTCCTTCACCCGCGCCGAGGTTTCGGCCATGGGCGGGCTGATCGACTACCTCGAGATCACCCAAAAGGGCAAACTGCCGCTGCTGCAACCGCCCGTCAAAGAGGCCGAAGACCGCGTTGTGCAGATCGATGCCGCCACCCGCCGCAATCTGGAACTGACGCGTGCGCTGTCCGGTGGTCGCGCCGGGTCGCTGCTGGCGGTGCTGGACCGCACCGTCACACCCGGCGGCGCACGATTGCTGGAACAACGCCTGTCCAGCCCGTCGCGCGATCTGGATGTGATCAGCAACCGGCTGGATGCGGTCAGTTTTGCCACCGAGGATCGACTGACCGCCACTGACCTGCGCGAAGCGTTGCGCAAGACCCCGGATCTGGATCGCGCCCTGTCGCGGCTGGCACTGGAGCGCGGCGGCCCCCGCGATCTGGCCGCGATCCGCAACGGTCTGACCCAGGCCGAGGCGATCTCACAGATCGCCGAGGCTCAGGAGCTGCCCCACCTGCTGGTGCAATCCGCCAGCACCCTCTCGGGCTTCGATAATCTGTTGAGCCTTCTCGAGGCCGCCCTTGTGGCCGAACCCCCGCTGCTGGCCCGCGATGGCGGATTCATCGCCGAAAGCTACGACTCGGAACTGGACGAGGCCCGCACCCTGCGCGACGAAGGTCGCTCGGTCATCGCCGGGTTCCAGAAGAAATACGCCGAACACACCGGCATCGCCTCGCTGAAGATCAAGCACAACAACGTACTGGGCTATTTCATCGAAACCACCGCCACCCATGCGGACAAAATGCTGGGCGCGCCCTTCAGCGAAACCTATATCCACCGCCAGACCACCGCCAATCAGGTCCGCTTTACCACCGTCGAACTCAGCGAGATCGAAACCCGCATCCTGAACGCGGGCAATCTGGCGTTGGAGATCGAAAAGCGGCTCTATCAAAGGCTTTCTGTTGCAATTATGGACGAAGCGGCAGAGATCAACCAGGCCGCGCGCGGTCTGGCCGAGATCGACCTGACCACTGCACTGGCAGATCTGGCCGTGGCAGAAAACTGGTGCCGCCCAAGTGTCGATACCAGCCGCGCTTTCGAGATCACCGGCGGCCGCCACCCGGTTGTGGAACAGGCCCTGCGTCAACAGGGCGGCGAGAGCTTTGTGGCGAATGATTGCGACCTGAGCGCCAAGAACGGCGCCGCGATCTGGTTGCTGACCGGCCCCAACATGGCGGGCAAATCCACCTTTCTGCGCCAGAACGCTCTGATCGCGCTGCTGGCGCAGATGGGCAGTTATGTACCTGCCGACAGCGCCCATATCGGGCTGGTCAGCCAGCTATTCAGCCGCGTCGGTGCCTCGGATGATCTGGCGCGCGGGCGCTCAACCTTCATGGTCGAGATGGTCGAAACCGCCGCGATCCTAAATCAGGCTGATGACCGCGCGCTGGTGATCCTGGATGAGATCGGGCGTGGAACAGCCACCTATGACGGGCTCTCCATCGCCTGGGCTACGCTGGAACACCTGCACGCCGCCAATAAAAGCCGCGCGCTCTTTGCCACGCATTATCATGAACTTACCGCACTTGCCGGGAAACTCACCGGGGTCGAAAACGCCACCGTTTCGGTCAAGGAATGGGAAGGTGAGGTGATCTTTCTGCACGAGGTCCGCAAAGGTGCCGCCGACCGCTCCTACGGTGTGCAGGTCGCCCAGCTCGCTGGTCTGCCCGCGTCGGTGGTCGAGCGCGCCCGCACGGTTCTGGAACAATTGGAAAAGACCGAACGCGAAGGCGGCAAGCAGCAAACTCTGATCGACGATCTCCCGCTGTTCTCCGCCGCACCACCCCCGGTGCCAAAACCTGCGCCCTCACCTGCGCTCGACCTGCTCGACAACGTTCTGCCCGACGAGCTTTCGCCGCGAGAGGCGCTCGAGCTGATCTACAAATTAAAAGAGGCGGCCAAAACCTGACCGCCCCTTCTTCTGTTCAAAAATACCTCCGCCGGAGGCTTGGCTTCTTTGAAGCCAATCAACCCGCTGGCATCGACGACACGCCAACCTGTGCCGGGCGCAACAAGCGGTCATGCAGCATGAACCCTTCGGCCGACACCTGAATGATATCGCCTGCGCGGGTGCCTGGCAGCGGGGCTTCAAACATGGCTTCGTGCATCTGCGGGTCGAACCGATCGCCCACCTCGGGCGAGACGACCCGGATGCCGTGCTTGGAAAACACATCCAGCAACGCCCGCATGGTCAGTTCGACCCCTTCGATAAGGGCTGCGGACACTTCACGCTGTTCGTCGGTCGCCGCTTCCAGGGCGCGTTTCATGTTGTCATAGACCGGCAGCATGTCGCGGGCCAGCTTCGAGCCGCCGTATTGCTCGGCATCGCGCCGCGCCTTGTCGCCGCGTTTGCGCGCATTCTCGGCATCGGCCAGCGCACGCATGAATCGGTCCTTGTACTGGTCCCGCTCGGCGCGCAGCGCGTCCAGCTCGGCCTCTTCGCTGCTGATCTCGCTCAGCTCTTCGGCAAGTTCCTCGGCCTCGACCTCAGCAATATCGTCCAGAAAATCTTCGTTTTTGGGCTCTGCCATCTTTTCACCTCTAGCTCCGGTCGGAGATCAATTTCCCGACCAGTTGTGCCGTATAATTCACAATCGGCACGATCCGTCCGTAGTTCAGGCGCGTCGGGCCAATCACCCCCACCGCACCGATGATCTTTCGATCAGCGTTCATATATGGAGACACCACCAGAGAGGAACCCGAAAGTGAGAAAAGTTTGTTCTCTGAGCCAATAAAAATGCGCACACCCTCACCTTCTTCGGTCAGTTCCAGAAAATCCGCAATGTCACGCTTGCGCTCAAGGTCGTCAAACAGGGTTCTGATCCGCTCCAGCTCTTCGGCCTGATCGGCCTCGCCCAACAGATTCGCCCGACCCCGCACGATCAGCCGCGCGGAATCGGTATCCTTGCTGTCCCAGGCCGCCAATCCGCTTTCCACCATCTCGCGCGCCAGCGAATCGATCTCCTGGCGACGCGCGGCAATCTGGGTCTGGATATCGCGCCGCACCGCGCCGATTGTGCGCCCCTCGATCAGCGTGTTCAGAAAATTCGCCGCCTCGCGCATCGAACTGGGGGTCTGGCCCGGCGGCGGTGTGAACAGGCGGTTTTCCACCTGCCCGTCCGAGAACACCAAAACCACCAGCGCCCGGTCATGGGCCAGCGAGACAAACTCGATATGGCGGATCTCGGACTCATGTTTCGGCGTCAGCACCAGCGAGGCCCCCTGCGTGACCCCCGACAGCGCCGAGCCGATCCGGTCGAGCATGCCACTGACATCGGAATGTTCATTGCCCAACGTGGAATCGATGCGCGTCCGGTCGGCATCCTCCATCTCACCAACCTCAAGCAGACCATCGACAAACATCCGCAGACCCATCTGCGTCGGCACCCGTCCGGCGCTGACATGGGGGCTGTCGAGCAGGCCCAGATACTCCAGATCCTGCATCACATTGCGCACGGTTGCAGCGCTGACCTTTTCGTTCAGGGTGCGGGTCAGGGTCCGGCTTCCCACCGGTTCGCCACTATCGAGATAGGATTCAACAATCATACGGAACACTTCGCGCGAGCGTTCGTTCATGTCTTCGAGCAGTTTCGTCGCATCACTCATACGCGCATCCTCGGTCGGGCGGCCATTAAAACCCATGTACTGCAAAGGTCAATCGGGGTTGCGTTCCGCGTGCCTCGGACGGTATCCCGAACCCGGACAGGATAAGGATTTTCCATGCGACCCTCTGGACGAACACTCGACGAAATGCGCGCCGTTTCAATTGAAACCGGCGTGACCAAACATGCCGAAGGCTCTTGCCTGATCCGCATGGGCGACACCCATGTGCTGTGCACCGCCACCATAGAGGATCGCGTGCCGCCCTTCATCAAAGGGTCAGGCCTGGGCTGGGTCACCGCCGAATACGGCATGCTGCCCCGGTCAACCAACACCCGCATGCGGCGTGAGGCTGCATCGGGCAAACAAGGCGGCCGGACCGTGGAAATCCAGCGCCTGATCGGTCGCGCCCTGCGCGCCGGGGTGGACCGGGTGGCATTGGGCGAACGCCAGATCACCGTCGATTGTGACGTGATCCAGGCCGATGGCGGCACCCGCTGCGCCTCGATCACCGGTGGCTGGGTGGCACTGCGTCTGGCGGTCAACAAGCTGATGAAGACCGGCGACGTGATCTCGGACCCTCTGGTCGACCCGGTCTCGGCCGTGTCCTGCGGCATCTATGCGGGCCAACCGGTACTGGATCTGGATTACCCCGAAGACAGCGAAGCAGGCGTTGATGGCAACTTCATCATGACCGGGTCGGGCAAGCTGATCGAGGTGCAGATGTCCGCCGAAGGCTCGGTCTTCAGCCGCGACCAGATGAACCAGCTGATGGATCTGGCCGAGAAAGGCGTCGGCGAATTGGCCGCCGCGCAAAAGGCAGCCACCGCATGACCCGCAAGTTCACCGGCGATCGGCTACTGGTCGCGACCCACAACAAAGGCAAGCTGGAAGAGATGGCACATCTCCTCTCGCCCTTTGGGGTCACGATCATCGGCGCCGGTGAAATGGATCTGCCGGAACCCGAAGAGACCGAGGACACCTTTGTCGGCAACGCCCGGATCAAGGCCCATGCCGCGGCGCAGGCCACCGGGCTGCCCGCGCTCTCGGACGATTCCGGCATCACCATCGACGCGCTGAATGGCGCGCCCGGTGTCTATACCGCCGATTGGGCAGAAACCGACGCGGGCCGCGATTTCATGATGGCGATGACCCGCGCCCATACCGAGCTTGAGGCACAAAACGCCCCCCACCCCCGCCATGCCCAATTCCGCTGCACGCTGGTGCTGGCCTGGCCCGACGGTCACGACGAAGTGTTCGAGGGCATCGCCCCCGGCCATCTGGTCTGGCCGCTGCGCGGTATTGACGGGTTCGGATATGACCCCATGTTTGTGCCGCAGGGCTATGACCAGACATTCGGGGAAATGGACCGTTGGGAAAAGAACAAGATCAGCCACCGCGCCGATGCGGTTGCCAAATTCGTAGCGGGCTGTTTTGACGGATGACTGGCAACAGGGTGGCTTTGGCCTCTATGTGCATTGGCCGTTCTGTCAGGCCAAATGCCCCTATTGCGATTTCAACAGCCATGTATCGTCGCAAATCGACCAGAAGATTTGGGTCGCGGCCTACCTGAGCGAGCTGGACCGCAATGCGCCGGATCTGTCGGGGCGGGTTCTGAACACGATCTTTTTCGGTGGCGGCACGCCGTCGTTGATGGAGCCCGAAACCGTTGCCGCCGTGATTGAGGCCGCGCGCAAACACTGGCCTGTTTCCAACGATCTGGAGATCACGCTCGAGGCCAATCCCGGCTCGGTCGAGGCAGGGCGCTTCTCTGGCTATCGCGATGCCGGGGTCAACCGTATTTCAATGGGAATTCAAGCGCTTAACGACAATGACCTGCGCCGTTTGGGCCGTATCCACTCGGTCGCCGAAGCGCGCGCCGCCTTTGACATCGCGCGATCTTGTTTTGACCGGGTCAGCTTTGACCTGATCTACGCCCGGCAAGATCAAACGCTCTCCGATTGGACCGCCGAACTGACCGAAGCACTGTCCATGGCGGTGGATCATCTCTCGCTTTATCAACTCACGATCGAAGACGGCACCGCCTTTGGTGATCGGTATGCCCGTGGCAAGTTGCGCGGGCTGCCCGAGGACGAAACCGCCGCCGACATGTATCTGTCCACGCAAGAGATCTGCGCGAGCCACGGCCTGCCCGCCTATGAGGTTTCGAACCACGCACGGCCGGGATCGGAATCGCGGCACAATCAGATCTATTGGCGCTATGGTGATTATCTGGGGATCGGCCCCGGCGCCCATGGGCGGCTGACAATAAACGGTCAGAGATACGCCACCGAAACCTTCCGTATGCCGGGCGAATGGGTGAAAGCGGTGAATTCCGGCTCTGGCGATGCGCTTCGGACACCGCTTTCCACTACTGAACAGGCAGAGGAATACATGATGATGAGTATGCGCCTGTCTCAAGGTCTAGATATCGAAAGATACACCAAATTTTCGGGGTCCCCGATCAACTCACACAAGCTGTCGCAGCTTGTAGATCTGGGCATGGTGGAACAGGACGGTGCAATGCTGCGGGCGACAACGACCGGACGCCCGGTCCTGAACGCCATCCTGCGCGAATTGATGGTGGGCTGATCCGGATGCAGTATCTCTGGGCAACACTGGGTCTGATATGTGTTGGCCTTGCTGTCATCGGCGTCGTCTTGCCGCTGCTACCAACCGTCCCGTTCCTGCTGCTCGCAGCGTTTTTCTTTGCCCGATCTTCAAGCCGCCTGCATGACTGGCTGCTGAGTCATCGTCTGTTTGGCCCGATGATTGACGATTGGCACAGTTCCGGCGCGATCCGGCCCGGCGCAAAAAAGGCGGCCACCCTGTCGGTAGCCGCCGTATTCCTGCTGTCTCTCTTTTTTGGCGCGCCCACCTATGTCCTGATGATCCAGGCGGTGGTGCTGAGCTGTGTTTTGATCTTCATCTGGAGCCGCCCTAGCGGCTGAGCTTGGCGCAAAGATCATCCAACTGGTCGAGGTTTTCGTAGGTCAGAACAACCTGCCCTGATTCCGCCCCTGGCTTATGATTGATCGCGACTTTCATCGCCAGGATCGCCGACAGGTCCCGCTCCAAGGCACGCGTATCCGCATCTTTTGTCGGCGCCGAAGGGCGCGGCCGATCCGGTTTGTCCCCGGCCTCACCCTGTTGCTGCTTCTTGACCAGCGCTTCGGTCGCCCGAACCGACAAACCGTCCCGCACCACTTGCTTCGCCAGCTCAGACGGGTTTTCCGACGTAATCAACGCCCGCGCGTGACCCGCCGACAACTTGCCGTCGATCACATGGGCCTGAACATCGGCGGGCAATGACAGCAGCCTGAGCAAGTTCGCGATATGGCTGCGGCTTTTACCCAGCGCTTCGGCCAGTTTTTCCTGGGTATGACCGAATTTGTCCATCAACTGACGATAGCCCGCCGCCTCTTCCACCGCGTTCAGGTCAGCCCGCTGAATATTCTCGATAATCGCGATTTCAAGAACTTCGGTATCGTCCAGGTCACGGACAAGAACCGGAACCTCGTGCAGCTGCGCCATCTGTGCAGCGCGCCACCGACGTTCACCTGCAACGATCTCGTAACCTTCATCCCGCGCGCGCACGATCAGCGGTTGCAGGATTCCCTTTTCCCGGATCGAAGCCGCAAGCTCATCCAGATTTTCCTGCGAAAAGCTGCGCCGAGGCTGGTCTGGGTTTGCGCGCAGCTTTTCGATCGGGACATTCATATCCGACCGGCGTGGCGAGGATACCGCAGTTGGCGGCTCAGGCGTCACATCCGCCATCAGCGCAGAAAGTCCGCGACCAAGTCCGCGTGGTTTCGACGTTGTCATGCTCATTCCTCCCCGCCGTTATGCGGCGACTTTGTTGTGTTTGCGCAACAATTCTTCGGCCAGGGCCCGATACGCCGCCGCACCTTGCGAATTCGTATCGTAATTCATCACCGGCAGCGCGAATGAAGGTGCCTCACTCAGTCGTACATTGCGCGGAATCTTGGTGTCAAACACAAGCGCACCCAAATTGTTCCGCGCATCCTGTTCGACCTGCTGAGACAAGTTGTTGCGTTTGTCATACATGGTCAACACAACACCTTCGATTCGAAGGTCTGGATTTGCCGTCTGTCTGACTTCTCGGATTGTCAGCATCAACTGCGACAGACCTTCCAGCGCGAAGAATTCGCTTTGCAGCGGCACCAGTACCGAATGCGCCGCGACCATCGCGTTCACGGTCAGCAGGCTCAGCGAAGGTGGACAGTCGATCAGGATATAATCCCATCCAAACGCGTCCATCGCTGTCTGCCGCAGCGCATCATGCAACAGAAAACTACGCTTTTCATTAGACATCATCTCGATATCTGCAGAGCTGAGGTCGACCGTGGCGGGCACAATCGACAGACCTTCGATGTCAGTCTTTCGAATAACCGAGGCCAGCGGCGCCTCATCAATCAAAAGCTCATAGGTGGTTCCAGACCGTTCCTCGATGCCAAGACCGGTCGAGGCGTTGCCCTGCGGATCGAGGTCGATCACCAGAACGCGCAAACCCTGCTCGACCAGGCCCGCCGCCAGGTTGATCGCAGTCGTGGTTTTGCCCACACCGCCCTTTTGATTTGCAACCGCGATGATACGGGGGCCGTCAGGGCGGGACAGATCAGACACGCGCAATTCCTCGGATTTTCAGTATAACCGCGTTGGGTTCGGTTAAACTAGTAATCGCATCCGCGGTGAAATTCCATTGCTTCGCTGCGTTATCCACTTCTTTTTTCCAACTGACGCCCTTCGGGAACAAGGCCAGACCATTGGGCTTCAAGTGCCTGTCGCAAAAAGAAAAAAGAACGTCCAGATCAGTTAGTGCACGCGCTGAAAGAATATCTGCCTGCTGCGGATCCACTGACTCGATCCGTTCGGTCAGAACTTTGACATTGCATCCGGTCTCACGAACAACCGTTCGCAAGAACGCGCATTTCCGCTGATCGCTTTCGATCAAAGTAAAGCGGTGATCAGCGTGGTTGTCCATTGCAGCAATTGCCGTGACCAAGCCGGGAAACCCTCCGCCGCTGCCAATATCCACCCAGTGATTGCCAAGATCAGCGCATTGAAGAACCTGCAGGGAATCCACGAAATGCCGGTCCCAAAGAGTTTCAAGGCTGTTTCTTGACACCAAATTGATCCGCGGGTTCCATTTTTTTACCAGTTCCGCGAAAATGGTTAGCCGTTCGATTGTTTCACGTGAAACATCGAAGCCGCTCAGGGCGCGTGCAGCATCCTTCATGCACTACGCGCCCGACCCAAACGGCGGAGATGCGCCAGGATCAATGCCAGGGCTGCAGGCGTCACCCCTTCGACCCGTGCAGCCTGAGCCAAGTTCTCGGGCCGCGCCGTGGCGAGTTTTTGCTTAAGCTCGTTGGATAACCCTTCCAGATCTGAAAAAACAAACCCCAAAGGAATGAGGTGGTTCTCGTCTCGCTTCAACGCATCAACGTCTTTCTGTTGCCTGGCGATATAGTTTGCATATAGCGCGTCGCACTCCACCTGCCGCCGTATCGGCTCCTGCACGGCCGTCAAGCCGTCTACCAAGGGCAAAAGGTCTTTGAAGTCCACATCTGGAAATGCCAGCACCGCCATTCCGTCCCGGCGGTTTCCATCCTGCTTCACGGATATCCCTGCGTCCTGCAGTTGCTTGGGCGTATATGTACATTTAGTGAGAAGCGATTTTGCTTCGTCTATTTGCGCCATCTTCTCAAGAAACCGAATACGGCGCGGCTCACCCACACAGCCAATTTCCATACCCATATTCGTCAATCGCTGGTCGGCGTTATCGGCGCGGAGTGACAGCCGGAATTCTGCGCGTGACGTGAACATTCGATAGGGCTCGGTGACGCCTCGCGTGGTCAAATCATCAATCATCACACCGATATAGCTGTTTGATCGGCCAAAATGCAGCGGTTCCGCACCCTTGACCTGAAGCGCCGCGTTCAACCCGGCAACCAGTCCTTGCGCCGCTGCCTCTTCATATCCGGTTGTGCCGTTGATCTGACCCGCAAGATAAAGACCCGGCACCGCGTCCAAAGACAACCGGCTCGACAGTGAACGTGGGTCCACGTAGTCATACTCGATGGCGTAACCGGGCTGTAAAATGACGGCCTTCTCAAGTCCCTTGATCGAATGGACATAATCTTCCTGCACATCCTGGGGGAGTGACGTCGAAATCCCGTTGGGATAAATGGTGTGATCATTGAGGCCCTCCGGTTCAAGGAAGATCTGATGCGATCCCTTCTCTGCAAACCGGACGATCTTGTCCTCGATGGATGGGCAATACCTGGGACCCACCCCATCAATATGGCCACCATACATTGCGGAACGTTCCAGATTGTCGGCGATAATTTGATGAGTTCGCGAATTGGTATGGGTGATCCCGCAGGAAATCTGCCGCGCCGGCGGGGCCCCTGAAAGGAATGAAAACAGGACCGGGTCGTCATCGCCCGGCTGCATTTGCAGGTCGCTCCAGCCGATGCTGCGTCCATCAAGTCGCGGCGGTGTTCCGGTTTTCAGGCGCCCAAGTGGCAGTTCGAACGAGTCCAGCCGCTCGGCAAGTTTGACCGACGGTTTATCACCCATACGCCCGCCTGGATGGCTGACATCGCCGATATGGACAACTCCACGTAGGAATGTGCCTGAGGTCAGAATGACAGTGCGCGAGCGAATTTCGGACCCATCACCAAGAAGAACACCCGCAATCCCTGCCCCTTTCATCAGAAAATCAACGGCTTCGCCCTCGACTATCGTAAGCCCCTGCTGGTTCTCTGTTTCGAAAAGCATGCCTGACCGATACCGGGCGCGATCTGCCTGGGCGCGTGGCCCCTGCACCGCTGGCCCTTTTCGGCGATTGAGCAGGCGGAACTGGATGCCGGCATAATCCGCGACACGACCCATGACCCCATCAAGCGCGTCGATCTCGCGTACAAGATGCCCCTTGCCCAACCCACCAATTGCCGGATTGCAGGACATCACGCCAATATCTGTACGCTTGAGAGTGATCAGCGCCACGCGTACGCCAAGACGCGCGGCGGCATGGGCCGCTTCGCAGCCTGCATGCCCTGCCCCGATTACGGCGACATCAAATTCTGAATGTTTCACGTGAAACACTCCTTATTTTCCCACGCAAAAACTCGCAAAGATCTCGTCCAGCAAGTTCTCGACATCCACACGACCCACCAACGACTCGAGCGCACGGATCGCTGTGCGCAGCTCTTCGGCAGCTATATCATACTGATCCGGGCCGGAGTCGAGGATCAAAGACACATTCGACAGCGCGGCCAGTGCTGTGATCATCGCCACTCGGTGGCGTTCGCGTGTCGCGATGCCGCGACTGCTCGCGCGGTTGAGCAATCTTTCGGAAACCTGCTCGACCAGCTGCGTGACCCCCTCCCCGGTCAGACCGGAGACCGAACCGACCCGATCACCGCGCAAGTCTCCTTTGGGGCGCACATGAATATCATCTTGCTGGGCAGCGATTTGCAGGTCGGTCGGCGTCTCGCTCAGAAAGACGCGCAGGTCCGCGCCTTCTGCCCGGTCTTTGGCGCGCTGGATACCGATGCCTTCGACGTAATCCTCGGTGTCGCGCAATCCCGCTGTATCAAGCAGCGTAACTGGCAAGCCTGACAGATCCATGCGGACTTCGATAATGTCGCGGGTCGTCCCCGCAAATTCCGAGGTAATCGCCGCCTCACGCCCGGCCAAAGTATTGAGCAAGGTTGATTTTCCCACATTGGGAGGGCCAACAATTGCGACCTCAAAACCGGTGCGGATACGTTCAGCGATCTTGACGCTATCGGCCTCGCGCTCCAGATCTGCAGTGACCTTGCCGAGCAACGCGCGCACTTCGGGCGTCACATCGACGGGTACTTCTTCATCGGCGAAATCAATCACCGCTTCCAGAAGTGAGGCCGCCCGGATCAGATCGCGACGCCAGGATTCGGCCAGCTTGCCGAGATCGCCCGCCAGAATTGCCTGCGCCTGTTTGCGCTGCGCTTCAGTTTCTGCGTCGATCAGGTCCGCCAGCCCTTCGACCTGAGCCAGATCGAGCTTGCCATTTTCCATCGCGCGGCGCGTGAATTCGCCGGGTTCCGCCAGCCGCAGCGCCTCATGTTCAGACAGGCAGCGCAGCAGGGCGGTGATGGTTGCCGGGCTACCGTGGGTCTGAAATTCCACCACATCTTCGCCGCTGAAACTGGCGGGGGCCTGGAAACTCAGAACAAGCGCGTCGTCCAGAAACGCGCCGGACAGATCCTTTAGCGCATGAAACCGCATGCCGCGCGCGGGCAAGTCTGCGCCACACATCTGCTCGGCCACCATCCGGGCCGAGGGCCCAGACAGACGGATTACAGCAACGCCAGCTTTGCCTTGCGCGCTGGCCAGCGCAAAGATGGTGTCCATACCGATAGCCCCGCGATGGTCACGAACAGGATCAGGTGTTCATCGAATCGAAGAATTCGGAATTGGTCTTGGTCTGTTTCAGCTTGGACAACAGGAACTCGATGGCATCGGTGGTGCCCATCGGGTTGAGAATCCGGCGCAGAACAAAGGTCTTGGCCAGATCGCCCTTGTCGACCAACAGATCCTCTTTCCTTGTGCCAGACTTGAGGATGTCGATGGCCGGGAAGACGCGCTTGTCGGCGATCTTGCGATCCAGAACGATTTCCGAGTTACCGGTGCCCTTGAATTCTTCAAAGATCACCTCATCCATCCGGCTGCCGGTATCGATCAGCGCGGTGGCGATGATGGTCAGCGATCCGCCCTCTTCGATGTTCCGCGCCGCGCCGAAGAACCGCTTGGGACGCTGCAACGCGTTGGCATCGACACCACCGGTCAGGACCTTTCCCGAGGAAGGCACCACGGTATTGAAAGCTCTACCAAGTCTTGTGATCGAGTCCAAAAGAATCACAACATCTCGTTTGTGTTCGACCAAACGCTTGGCTTTTTCGATCACCATTTCCGACACTGCCACGTGCCGGGTTGCCGGTTCGTCAAAGGTCGAGGACACGACCTCGCCCTTGACCGAACGCTGCATGTCGGTGACCTCTTCGGGGCGTTCATCGATCAGCAGGACGATCAGGTAGCACTCGGGGTGGTTCTTTTCGATCGAATTGGCGATGTTTTGCAGGATCACTGTTTTACCGGTCCGCGGCGGTGCCACGATCAGCGATCGCTGGCCCTTACCAATCGGCGAGACCAGATCGATCACCCGGGCTGATTTGTCCTTGATGGTGGGGTCCTCGACCTCCATCTTCAGGCGCTCATCGGGATAGAGCGGTGTCAGGTTGTCAAAGGCGATCTTGTGCTTCGCCTTTTCGGGATCTTCAAAATTGATCTTGGTGACATTGGTCAGGGCAAAATAGCGTTCGGTGTCGTTCGGGGCCTTGATCTGACCTTCGATGGTATCACCGGTGCGCAGGCTGAACTGGCGGATCATGTCGGGCGAGACATAGATGTCATCCGGACCCGGCAGGTAGTTCGCCTCAGGCGACCGTAGAAAGCCGAAACCGTCCTGCAGCACCTCAAGGACGCCATCGCCGCCAATGGCCCATCCCTCGTCCGCACGTTCGCGCAGGATCTGGAACATCATCTCGCCCTTGCGCATGGTCGAGGCGTTTTCGATCTCCAGCTCTTCGGCCATCGCCAGTAGGTCTTTGGGGCTCTTGGCTTTGAGATCGGCAAGATTGAGGGATTCGGTTGTCATGGTGATAGGACCCTTGGCCGCGACAAAGGCGGCACAGACATTCATGGACTTGGAAAACATTCCACCCGGACGGGCAGACCCGGCTTACATAGGCGGCGCAGAGGGTGGAGTCAAATGCCCGTCAGAACTTTACCACCACCGAGACAACGATGATCACCATCAGAATCGTCGGAACCTCGTTCATCATGCGAAATTGCCGTCCGGTCAGACTGTTGCGCCCGGCCAGAAAGTCCTTGCGTCTGAGCGCCAGCCAATGGTGAAACCATGTCATCGCAATCACCGAAGCGCCCTTGGTCCAGGGCCAGACATAACCCCAGTCGACGATACCCGGTGTCATCACCAGGATCAGACCACAGACCCAGCTGACAATCATTGCCGGGCGCATGATCACCTGCAGCAGCTTCAGTTCCATTGTCTCGAAGATCGCTGACGCACCCTCGACCGAGCCGGCGTTTTCGACGTGATAGACATACAGTCTGGGCAGATAAAACAAACCCGCCATCCAGGAGATCACGGCCATGATGTGCAGCGACTTGATCCACGGATAGAGAATGAAAAGAAAATCGGTCATGTTGTCCCGCCTTGCTCGGACCCTCCCTAATAAAAAAGAAAGAAAAGAAAAAGGATGATGGTTTTGTTGGGGCAAGGATTTCGGTGGATTATCGAGTTCTGCCCTTGCTTATCCCCAATAGGGAAAAGTTTCGAGGGGGGTGGAGCGAACCTGTTGAGAGCAGATTAAAACATTAATAATCAATTGTTTACGGAATGGAATAGACTTGTGACATGTGGATAAATCCGACATAACTTGGGAAGATCGGGTTTGACCACGGGTTGCGACTTATCCTTGTCCCGTTGGGATAGGTGTCGATTGTTTTCGGGATGCAATCGCTTGTTTCAACGCTCTTGCGCCTTTTGCGGAAAATCATGCAAAGGGTTCACGCCGAACCACACAGTTTCTCACGGGGTTTTCCACATGTCTGTCCCACTCCTGCTTGCGTCTGGTTCCGAGATCCGGTCGCAGTTGCTGCGCAACGCGGCGGTTCCCTTCGACGTTCGGGTCCCGCGCGTGGACGAGGATCAGATCAAATCTGCGCTGCTGGCCGAAAACGCCGCGCCTCGTGACATCGCCGATACGCTGGCCGAATGGAAAGCGCGGCGGATCAGCGAACGTGCGCCAGAGGCAATGGTGCTAGGCTGCGACCAGGTGCTGGATTTCGAGGGGCAGCTGTTGTCGAAACCCGCCTCGCCCGAAGAGGCGCTGGTGCAGTTGCAGCGGATGCGTGGCAAACGGCACATGTTATTGTCGGCGGCCGTGATATATGAAGGGGGAAAGCCGGTCTGGCGCCATGTGGGTCAGGTACGGCTGCGGATGCGGGACAGCAGCGATACCTATCTGGAAAGCTACGTTCGGCGGAACTGGGACAGCATCCGCCACGCGGTCGGCGGCTACAAGCTGGAAGAAGAAGGTGTCCGCCTGTTCAGCGCCATTGACGGCGACTATTTTAACGTTTTGGGTATCCCTTTGTTGGAGTTGCTCAATTATCTGGTTTTGCGGGGGGTTATCGACCAATGACTGACATGCGGATACCACTGGCCGGTGTCATCGGGCACCCGATCGCACATTCGAAGTCTCCGTTCATTCACCGTCACTGGCTGACCACGATGGGGATATCGGGGTTCTACATCCCCATTGATGTGACCGCGCAGGATCTCGAAACCGTCATTCGCACTCTGCCCAAGGCCGGGTTTGTCGGGCTCAACGTGACGATCCCCTATAAAGAGGCAGTGATGTCCATCGCCGACAAGGTCACCGACCGGGCGACACTGATCGGGGCAGCGAATACGCTGATTTTTCGCGCTGACGGGCTGATCCATGCCGACAACACCGACGGCTATGGGTTCATCTCGAACCTGCGCGAGGGCGCGCCCGACTGGGATCCGACCGCAGGCCCGGCGGTTGTGTTTGGCGCGGGTGGCGCGGCGCGGGCGGTGGTCGCCTCGCTGGCCGAAGCCGGTGTGCCCCAGATCATTCTGACCAACCGTACCCGTCCTCGTGCTGAACGGCTGAAGGATGATTTCGGTCAGCGCGTTGTGGTTGCCGACTGGGTGCAGGCGGGCAATGTGGTCGAAGAGGCGCGGCTGGTGGTGAACACGACCTCGCTGGGTATGCAGGGTCAACCCGAGCTGCGCGTGCCGCTGGACGGGCTTTCACCCGATTGCGTGGTGACCGATCTGGTCTACACACCGCTCAAGACCCGGCTGTTGCAGACCGCTGAAGAGGCCGGATGCACCATTGTCGATGGTCTGGGCATGTTGCTGCATCAGGCCGTGCCCGGATTCGAACGCTGGTTCGGGCAACGCCCCGTGGTGGACGAGGCGACGCGGGCGGCGGCGCTCAGATGAGGTTCTGCCTGGGGCTGACCGGTTCGATCGGCATGGGCAAAAGCACCACGGCGGCGATGTTTGTCGAAGAAGGCTGCGCGCTCTGGGATGCGGATGCGGCGGTCCATCGGCTTTATGACAAAGGCGCGGCGGTTGCGCCAATTGCAGCGCGGTTTCCCGATGCGGTGGTCGATGGCATTGTGGACCGCGCCGCATTGAAACGGATCATCGCGGATGATTCGGCGGCGCTGAAACAGATCGAGACCATCGTGCATCCGCTGGTGGCCCAGGATCGCTCCCGGTTTCGCCAATCGGCGCAGGCTGATATTCTGGTTTTTGACATCCCGCTCTTGTTCGAGACAGGCGGTGATGCAGCAATGGACGCGGTGGTCTGCGTGACGATCCCTGCCGATCTGCAACGTCAAAGGGTTCTGGACCGCGGCACCATGAGCGAGGCGCAGTTCGAACAAATCCGGGCGAAACAGATGCCGAACGATGAAAAATGCGCCCGTTCGGATTACGTGATCATCACCGACACGCTGGACCATGCCAGACGGCAGGTTCATGATATTGTCGGGCAGATACGGACAGGGCTGGCACATGCGTGAAATTGTACTCGATACCGAAACCACAGGGTTCGATCCGCAAAGCGGCGACCGGATTGTGGAAATCGGGGCGGTCGAGCTTTGGAACCATGTCGCCTCGGGCGGCACCTATCACCAGTATATCAACCCCGAACGATCCATGCCGCAGGAGGCGTTCGAGGTGCATGGGATCGGCCCCGACCTGCTGGAGCCACCGCAGACACCCGCGCCCGGCGCGGTCTTGCTCAAGGACAAGCCGGTTTTTGCCAAGATCGGCCAGGCATTCCGCGATTTTGTCGGTGACGACAAACTGGTGATTCACAACGCCGCCTTCGACATGAAATTCCTCAACGCTGAACTGCGCTGGATAGGAGTCGCGGAAATCCCGTCGGAGCAGGCCATCGACACGCTGGCCATCGCACGCAAGCGGTTTCCGGGCTCGCCTGCGACGCTGGACGCGCTGTGCCGCCGCTTCAATATCGACAACACCGCGCGCACGCTGCACGGGGCTTTGCTCGATTCCGAAATTCTGGCCGAGGTTTATCTGGAACTGATCGGGGGGCGGCAGCCCGATTTCGGACTGTCCAGTTCCGGGGGTCGTGGCGGATCAGCCGCCGAGGATAACTGGCGCGCGCAGCCGCGCGCGGAGTCCCTGCCCGCGCGGATCAGCGACGCGGAACGCAAGGCACACGAGGCGTTTGTGGAAAAACTGGGCGAAAACGCCCTGTGGACCCGCGCCTGATCCGGTCAGGCGCGGGAGGCAAGATCAGGCGTCGGCCTTTTGATCTTTCTGTTGCGCCTGCACATGCGCCAGGCGCTGGCGATAGATTTGCACGAAATCGATCTGGTCCAGATTCAGCGGCGGGAAGCCGCCATCGCTGGTGATGTCGCTGACGATCCGGCGCACATAAGGGAACAGAAGCCGCGGGCATTCGATCAGCAGAAACGGCTGCAACTGCTCTGGCGGAATGCCCTCGACATGAAAGATGCCGTAATAATCCAGTTCCATCAAGAACAGGACGTCGTCCATCCCTTTGGCCTTGTTGGTGATATTCAGCTTGAGCGTCACATCATACTGGTGCTCGACCTGACGTCTGCGCGCATCGACGCTGACCTGGACATTGATGTCCGGTTCAATCTGACCCGAGGCGCCCTTTTGCGCCATCACATTCTCAAAGGACAGGTCCCGGATGAATTGCGCCAGCACGCGCATCTGGACCTGCGGGGCCTGCTGCTGTTCCTGATCTGCTGCAGCGTCGTCTTCGGCCATGAAACCACTCCTGAATGAAAAATCCGCCAATGCTTAGCAGCTTGATCCGGTCACCTCAATGCCGGTCGGGCCCTTCGACCCAGCCTGAAGGTGGTGCGTTGGGATCGCGCGGGCGGTGCACCTCTTCATACTCGCCGTCGATCACGTCGCCCCTGCCCTGATCGCGGAAATCATGCCTGTGCTGCGGGCCGGGACCCATCTGGAACCGCGTGACCACCACGCGTTTCTGCAGATAGCGGAACACCGCCACCCGCACGCCGGGGATCAGCAGTGCGAAACCCACCGCATCGGTGAAAAATCCCGGTGTCAGCAGCAGCACGCCCGACAGAAGGATCATCGCGCCATGCGCCAGCGGCTCGGTCGGATCGTCCAGTTCCGCAAAGGAGCGTTGCAATTCGCCAAGCGCCATCCGCCCCTGTGTCCGCACCAGCCAGGTCCCTAGAAACGCGGTGCCAACCACGATGGCGAGCGTCGGCCACAGGCCGATCAGGCCGCCGACCTGGATGAACAGCGCAATCTCGATGATCGGTACCAGCAGAAACGCCAGAAGCAGATACATTTTCAGGGTCCTTTCCGCCGGGTTGAGCGGTGGACTTGCCCCCGCCTAGCCCCTACATAATGACGAGAGGCTCTGCTTACAAAGCCTGAGGTCTAAGACGAGGACAAAATGAACTCACCCCTGATCCAGTTACTTGTGCTGGCCGGCATTGCCATCTTCCTGATCCTGCGCCTCAGAAGCGTATTGGGGACGCGTGAAGGCTTTGAAAAACCACCTGTCACGCAGCAACCGGACGGCCGGTCAAAGCGCGACTTCGAAGTGATCGAGGGTGGGCCCGACCACGACATCACCGACCATGTTGACGAAGGCAGCGACGCGGCCGACGCGCTGGCGGCAATGAAACGGATCGAACCGGCCTTCTCGGTCGGCGAATTCGTGCAGGGCGCACGCGGCGCCTATGAGATGATCGTCATGGGGTTCGAACATGGCAACCTGAAAGAGATCGAGCCGTTCCTTGCCGAAGAGGTGTTTGACACCTTTGTGTCGGTTGTCGCGGCCCGCGAGGATCAGGGCCTGACGATCGAGTCCGAATTTGTCGGTGTGCGCGAGACCTCGGTAGCCAATGTCACATTCGACAAGGACACCAACCTGGCCCAGATCAGCATGCGCTTTGTCGGGGAACTGACCTCGGTCGTGCGCAACAGCGATGGCGAGATCGTCGAGGGCAATCCGAACACGATCAAACGTCAGAAAGACACCTGGACCTTTGCCCGCTCCATGGGCACCGATGATCCCAACTGGCTGCTTGTCGCCACGGACGCATGATTGCGGCGCTCCGGTCGGCTTTTCTGGCAGGTGTCGTGATGGTTGCGGGACCCCCATCAGGGGCAGAGACCACGCATACCGTGCTGGAGTATGACAGCCTGGATGGCTGGGCGGCGGATGACCATTCCGCCGCTCTTTCGGTTTTTCTGAACACCTGTGGCGATCTGGATGACCCGGACTGGCGGGCGCTCTGTGCGTTGGGCCGGGAACAAGGTGCAACGGGCGCGCGAGCATTTTTCGAGCTGTTCTTTCGCCCTGTGTTGATCGAGGATGGGGCCGACCCCCTGTTCACCGGGTATTTCGAGCCTGAGTTGAACGGCGCGCGCGGTCCCGGTGGCCCTTACAAATACCCCGTCTACAAGATGCCGCCCGAGGCGCGGGAGGCTGGCCAGTGGCTGCATCGCCGCGATATTCTGACCAGCGGCGTGATGGAAGGCCGAGGGTTGGAGATCGCCTGGGTCGATGACCCGGTCGAGCTGTTCTTTCTGCAGATTCAGGGGTCAGGCCGCATTCGGATGCCGGATGGCGGTACCGTCCGGGTGGGTTATGGCGGGGCCAACGGGCACAGCTATCGCTCGGTCGGGCGTGAGTTGGTGCGTCGGGGCCTGTTTGCCGCGCATCAGGTCAGCGCCGAGGTAATCAAGCGCTGGGTTCGGGCCAACCCGGCGGCGGGCGCTGATCTGTTGTTTCACAACCCATCTTACGTGTTCTTCCGCGAACTCAAACACCTGCCTGCGGGCGTCGGCCCGTTGGGGGCGATGAACCGGTCTGTCACCACCCTGCGCAGCATTGCCGTTGATCCGGCTTTTGTGCCGCTGGGCGCACCGGTCTGGCTGGAGAAGGATGGCAAGGACCCGATCCGCCGCCTGATGATCGCGCAGGATACCGGATCCGCCATCAAAGGGGCGCAACGGGCCGATGTCTTTTTTGGAACCGGGGATGCCGCGGGCCGGGCTGCCGGCCGGCTCAGGGATCCGGGGCGGATGGTGGTCCTGCTGCCGATCCAACGCGCCTATGCGCTGGCACCGGATGGTCTGTGATGACACGGCGGAAACTGCGACCAGATGAGATCGACCTTTGGAAAAAGGTCGTCGACCGCACCGAGCGGCTGCATCCGCAGCAACCAGACCCGGTGCGCCCTGCGGTTCTGCCGAAACCCAAACCCACCAAAACGCCACTGCCCCGGATCGAAACTTTTGATATTGGTCAATCGGCCAAGCAGAAGCCCCAGCGCAGCCATCTGAAACCTGCTGTGACGGATCGGCTTTCCGCGTTGCCGCTGCAAATGGATCAAAAGGCGTTTGCAAAGATGAAGCGCGGCCGCATCAAGCCCGAGGGGCGGCTGGATCTGCACGGGATGCGGATCGATACCGCCCATCCGGCGCTGGTGCGGTTTATCCTGTCGGCGCAAATTTCGGGCAAACGGCTGGTTCTGGTGATCACCGGCAAGGGCAAGGACCGCGACGAACCCGGTCCGATCCCGACGCCGCGTGGTGTGCTGCGCAATCAGGTGCCGCAATGGTTGTCACTGCCGCCTTTGGCGCAGGCGGTGCTGCAGGTCACGCCTGCCCATGTCAGCCATGGCGGTGACGGGGCCTATTACGTGTATCTGCGACGCTCGCGCGGCGGGCTCTGAGCCCGGCTGATGCCGACCCACACCAGCAGGCAGGCCATCAGGAAATAGGCACTAAACCAGAAAAACTGGGTTTCCATTCCGATTCCGGCGTCGATCAGCAGCCCGGTCAGTCCCGGACCGATGGCCGAGCCCAGCACCATGACAGCCGTGGCCAGGGCCTTGATTGATCCGATATGGGCGGTGCCGTAGTACTCGGCCCAGAACGCACTTGGCAGGGTTGCATTTGCCCCTGCCGTCAGCGCCATCAGCACGAACGCCAACAAAAGGCCGACAACGCTGGTGCCGAAGGCAAATATCAGGAACGCCAGTGCGATGGGCAATTGGAACAATGGCATCATGCGGGCGGTGCCCCACCTGTCCAGCGCCACACCGGTTGCAATCGCGGTCAGGATCGACAGCCCGGTATAGACAGGGAACATGGACACAAAGGTCAGATGCTCCCACCCTTTGACCTCGGCCAGATGTACCTGATGAAAGAAGGTGGCCGTCATGAAGGCGGACGGGCCAAGTATTGACGGTACGATGAACCAGAACAAGGTATGCGAGATGGCCTCGCCCCGGGTCCAGTGATGATTGTTCATGCCGGTGCTCGATTCGCCCTTGGTCAGGGTCTGCGGCGTACGCTCACGGCGGAGCAGCCACATCAGAATCGGAATTCCCGCCAAACAGACAAACGCACAGAATATCCAGAGATCACGCCAGTCAAAGCGCGTCATTGCCTTGACGAAACCAAAGGGCAGCACCGCCTCGCCGATGGCAAAGCCAAGCGTCGCGATCGCCAATGCCCTGCCCCGTGTCGCCTGAAACCAGCGCGCCATTGCCACCAGCGCAATATGCATGCTCATCCCCTGACCGAACAGACGCAGGCCAAAGACCACGACCGGCAGCAGGACGACCCAGCTGTTCAAAGCCATGCCGAGGCACGCGACAGCCAGCCCCAGCAGTACAACCGGGCCAAGGATGCGGACCCGAAACCAGTCGGTCATGACACCAGACCAGATCATGACGATGGCCGACAAAGCGGTGGCAATGAAATATATCCCACCCCAGCCGCCATGGCTGAGTCCGAATTCACCGCGAATCTCTCCGGCAAAAACCGAAATGAAAAAGGTTTGTCCGAAACAGGAGAGAAAGCTCAGCAACCCGCCCGCGCCCAGCCAGCGGGCATTGCGGATCAGGTAGCGTCGCAACCCGCCATCGCTCATCTTTCGTCGCCGGACAGCGGTCCGCGCAACGTGACCGAGCTTGCGCCGGACCCTGTGCGCCCGCTTGCCGGAAACAGAGCCTCGACCGCCAGGCGGTCGGGTTCAATTGCGCGCTGCAGGGGGCGGACCGCCCTGAACATCGCCAGAAGCGAGGGCGAGGTCGCCGCCACGAAATGCGAGGATGCCGCGTCGTCACTGAATGCGGTTGTGTCGATCACCTCGACCGGCAGGTCGGCGATTTTCTGGATTGAGCTGATATTGCCCAGCCGTTCGCTGTCTGCCGTGCCGCGCAGCCGGGCGGAAAACCCCAGCGCCTTGTCCTTTTCCGAAACCAGAATGGCAAAGGGTTGCGGCACGTCTGTGATCTCGCCCATCTGTTCGCGGAACAGGTCGATGTCCAGATCCGGTGAGATCAGGATCACGCCTGCAAAGGTCCGGCGCGCCCAGCCGGGATTTTTCAGCTCGGCCTGGCGCAGCATCTCCATCGTCAGGGCCGAGCCCATGGAATGGGCCACCAATACCACCCGTTTCGCCCCCGCAGCCTTGACCTGCCGGACAAAGCTCTCCAGCCCGTCGCGGGCGAACAGCATGCTGTCGAGGTCGTAGGCATACCCATAAGCCCGGCCCCGGCTGGGCCAGGAATACATCATGAGCTGACCGGGGATGTCCACATCATGCGCCATTTGCGCGGCGCGAAAGGCGGTTTCGACCTGGGTTGTGTTGTAGCCGTGGACAAAAATCACGACCTCGCGGTTTTTGGGGTCAAAGCCGCGCAATTTCTGTGCCACGCGGGCGTTGAAATCGTGCTGGCTTGCAAACTCCCGCTGGCCCGCAAGGGCGAACTGGCGCTCGGGATCGGGGTTTGCGTAAGAGAAATTCAGCTCGCCGGGTTGATGCGCGGGCGGGATCGAAACGGTGAGTTCGAGAAGGTTCAGCCGGTCAGAGCGTCGAAACCCATACGTTCCGTCCGGTTCCCTGGCGCGGCTTGAGGCGACAAAGACCGTATAGGGCGCGCCGACCTCCAGCGCCTCTGGGACGATCGGATTGACGCTGCGGTCAACGCAAGCGGTAAGGACAATTGCGAATAGACCGAACAATACGGGCCGCATGATCAAAACTCCGGTTTGAATGCGGCCCCACGCTAGAGGATTTCGTGCCGAGGTCTAGAGAACGTAGCGACTGACATCGGCTGATTTCGTCAATTCGCCCAGATTTGCCTCAACAAACCCGGCATCGACGGTGACCGCGTCACCGGACCGGTCGGGCGCAGTGAAAGACAGCTCTTCGAACACCCGTTCCATCACGGTATAGAGCCTACGCGCGCCGATATTCTCGACGCTCTGGTTCACATCCGCCGCGATTTTTGCCAGTGCCGCGATACCATCATCGGTGAAGGTGACCGTCACCTCTTCGGTGCCCATCAGCGCAGTGTACTGCCGGGTCAGCGCGTTGTCGGTCTCGGTCAGGATGCGTACGAAATCCTCTTCAGTCAGCGCCCGCAGCTCAACCCGGATCGGCAGGCGGCCCTGCAGTTCGGGCAGCAGGTCCGAGGGTTTGGCGATGTGGAAGGCACCTGAGGCGATGAACAGGATATGGTCGGTCTTCACCGCGCCGTGTTTGGTGCTGACGGTGGTGCCCTCGATCAGCGGCAGCAGGTCGCGTTGAACGCCTTCGCGGCTGACATCGCCACCGCGGGCCTCGGTACGGGCGCAAACCTTGTCGATCTCGTCGAGGAAAACGATACCGTTCTGTTCCACCGCCTCCAATGCGGTGCGGTTGACGATCTCGTCGTCCAAGAGCTTGTCGGCCTCTTCGCTGATCAGGATCTCATAGCTGTCGGCGACGGTCATCCGGCGTTTCACGGTGCGCCCGCCAAAGGCTTTTCCAAACATATCGCCCAGATTCATCATGCCCATATTGGCGCCGGGTTGGCCGGGGATTTCCATCATCGACATCGGGTTGGAGCTGTCGCTCAGCTCCAGCTCGATCTCGGTATTGTCCAGCTCTCCCGACTTCAGCTTCTTGCGGAACATCTCGCGCGTCGACTCGCGGGCATCCGAGCCTGCGATGGCCTCGACCACGCGTTCCTCGGCGGCGGCATGGGCGCGGGGTTTGACATCTTCACGCATGTAGTCGCGGGTCTGGATGATGGCCGCATCGACCAGATCGCGGATGATCTGTTCGACATCGCGACCGACATAACCAACCTCGGTGAATTTCGTGGCTTCAACCTTGATGAAGGGCGCGCGGGCCAGTTTGGCCAACCGGCGGCTGATCTCGGTCTTGCCGACGCCGGTGGGGCCGATCATCAGGATGTTCTTGGGATAGACTTCATCGCGCAGATCATCGCTCAGCTGCTTGCGCCGCCAGCGGTTGCGCAGGGCCACGGCCACGGCGCGCTTGGCGTCCCGCTGGCCGATGATGAAGCGGTCCAGCTCGGATACGATTTCGCGGGGCGTCAGGTCGGTCATGATCTCTCGGTCTCTCTGTTTCGTGGGGAACCTAAGCATGGCGCGGGAAAACGCAAGCAGATCACGGCAATCTCACGGGTTCACACGGAATGAACACGCGTTTTCAGGGGTTTGTGAAGGACGGTTTTATTTATGTGGCCTGCACACAGATTGCGGCAAGGCAATTCTGCCAATGTCTCAACCGGAAGGACCCCCTATCATGATGACCCGCCGTTCACTGTTCGCCACCGCTGCCGCCACCGGCACGCTTTTGACGCTTGCCACTGCGGGCACGGCCATCGCCGGTGGAGCCAAGGGCAGTTTCGAGGGCCGCTCCAACCACGAGACCTCGGGATCGGTGCGGGTCTTCAAGGACGGGGACCGCTACATCGTCGAGCTTGGCGAGGACTTCTCGCTGGATGGCGGCCCTGACCCCCGCGTCGCCTTTGGCAAGGGCGGCAGCTATGACCCCGACACCAAACTGGGTGCCCTGCTGCACCTGACGGGCAAGCAACAATATGCGGTGCCCGCGACCTGGGATGTATCGGCCTATGACGAGGTCTACATCTGGTGCGAGGTGGCCGGCGTGCCGCTGGGCGTGGCCAAGATCAACTGAGCGCCGCTCACGTGCTCTGTGTCTGGGGGCCGCATTTCGGTTCTGCCCTCAGACACATGCCGATCCCCGTGCAGCCCGGAAAATATGGAAATATTCCAGACATTTGTTAGGCTGGCCGCAAAAGACCACAGCGCGCGGGGCCCATCATGACCAAAATTGCCAAGATCACCCTGCTCTTTGTGGTGTTTGTCGATCTGATTGGTCAGGGGCTGGTCTTTCCGATCATCAACTCGCTGATCATGCAGACCGATGCCGGGTTTTTGCCCGAGGCAACGCCGACCGGGCGGCGGCATTTCTATTACGGGCTGGTGATCGGATGCTTCTTTCTCGCCTGGTTTCTGGGCGTCGTCTATGTGTCCAAAGTTTCGGACGCGATCGGGCGCAAGAACGCGTTGCTGATCTGCCTTGGCGGGGCGCTGGTAGGGTATGCCTTGACCATCGCGTCGCTTTATCTCGACAGTCTGCTGCTGCTGATCCTGGGGCGCAGCATCACCGGCTTCACCGCCGGAAACCAGCCGATCGCGCAGGCGGCGATGATCGACGGCAGCACCGATGCCGCCGACCGCGACCGTAATATGGGTTACATTGTCACCGGCATCAGCTTTGGTCTGGTCGGCGGGCCGCTGATTGGGGCGGCGCTGTCGAACCTGCCCCTGTTTGGGGCGGCCTCGTTAAAGACGCCCTTTTACGGGGCTTTCCTGCTGGTTCTGGTCGCGATCTTCCTGGTGCTGTTCTTCTTCAAGGATCTGCGGACCGAGCGGGCGCCCTTTGTCTTTCGCCCCGCCGATATCACCGACAGCCTGATCGCGGTGAAGGATCACCCGCTGGTTCTGAAACTGCTGCCGGTCTACGCGTTTTTCATGATCGCCAACGTCACCTTCTACGTCTTTGCCGAGAACTTTCAGACCAGCGCTTTTGGCTACGGCGTGGTCGGGGCCAGCATCCTGATGGTGACCATTGGTGTGGCGCTGGCCTTTTCCAGCACCTTCCTGGTGAAGCCGGCGCAGGAGAGGTTTACCAAACACACGATCCTGCGGGTATCCCTGACCACGATGATGGTCTGCACGCTGGCCTTCGCCTTCAGCCCCAGCGGAGCGCTCACCTATGTGCCGGTCTTCCTGTTCTATTTCTTCTTTGGCGTTGCCTATCCCACCTTGCTTGGGCTGTTCTCCTCCAGTGTTGCCGAAGGCGATCAGGGGTGGGTCATGGGGGTAACGACGGCGGTGTTCTGCCTTGCGGGCGGGGTCATGTCGCTGATCGGCGGCGGGCTGATGAGCGTCGACATCCGGCTGCCCTTCTACATCGTGTTTGTGTCGGCGGTCCTTGGCCTGATCGGCACCTATCGCGGCTGGCGCAGCAAGGATTTGCGGGCACTTCTGAAATAACCGCTCACATTCCAGCACACGCCCGATCAGCGCGTCGTGATCGGGGCTACAAACGTGGCCCTGTCCACATCATATCCCTGTCAGTCTTCGCGCTTCCCCCCGGAAGTCGAAGCACGGGCGCCACCACTCACGCACGGAGCCCGGGGGGCTGGGGCACACACTCAGCCCCCAATTGATTCCACGGTCAGGTTGCCATTGGTGTAGACGCAGATATCGGCGGCGATGGCCATGGCGGCGCGCGCCACGTCTTCGGCGTTGCGGTCGCTGTCCATCAGCCCACGCGCCGCAGCCAGGGCAAAGTTCCCACCCGACCCGATAGCGGCCACGTTATGTTCCGGTTCCAGCACGTCGCCTGCCCCGGTGATCACGAACATGTCTAACCCATCGGTGACGATCAGCATCGCCTCGAGCTTTTGCAGATACTTGTCGGTGCGCCAGTCCTTGGCCAGTTCGACGCTGGCACGCGCCAGCTGACCTGGCGTTGCCTCCAGCTTGGCCTCGAGCCGCTCCAGCAGGGTAAAGGCATCCGCCGTCGATCCGGCAAATCCGGCCACCACATCAAACCCGCCGGGGCTGAGGCGGCGCACCTTGCGCGCGGTGCCCTTGATGACGGTCTGGCCAAGTGAGACCTGCCCATCCCCGGCTATCACGACCTTGCCGTCCTTCTTGACGCCGATGATCGTTGTGCCGTGCCAACCGGGAAACTCGTTATCCGCCATGAATGCCTCCATCTGATCGTGGTCTATATGGATCGCAGCGTGAGGGCGCACAAGGGGCGTCGTCGCCGCGCGGCTGATGGTGCCGGTTGTGACGTTGCCTATTTGTTATGCACAGCGTGCAATTCGGGGCTGTCGAACGAGCAATTATGAGACTCACCCGGCGGGTCTAGATGAGCCTCATACCGACAAGATCGGACACCACACATCAAAGGAACAGCGCAATGGCAAATGCCTCTGTACAAGCACACGCGCCGCTGGGCGCAATCACCATCCACCGCGTCATTGACGCATGCGTATCGGCCGTTCGTTCGGTCGTGGACTGGAACGAAGCCCGTCAGACCCGCAAGGCACTGTCGGCCCTGAGCGACGCTCAGCTGGATGATATCGGTCTGACCCGCGAGCAAATCGCCCTGATCTGATCCGGATCTCAGAACCACCAAGATAGATGAGCCGCCCGTTCTCCCCGGGCGGCTTTTTCTTTAGCTGGATAGCCTAAATGCACCCTGCTGATCGGGCAGAAACGCCTCGATCGCCGCGGTTGCCACGATATGGCGGTCGCCCGATGGCAACCCACCCACATCCAGCCCGCCCTTGACGGCGCGTACCGACAGTGTTTTGCCGCGCGGCAGATCAGCAGCCACCAGATCACAATCGACCTGATCGGGGTCTTGCACCCCAATGGTGACCCGCACCTCCATCTCGGTATGGTCCATGCCCAGCGAGGACATCACCGTAACCGAAGAGCGATGCAGCGCGTCCTGCACCGCGCGGCGGGCCGCCTTGGTATAATCCATGCCATGCAGGTTGGTGCCAAAACCCATTTCCAGGATGATGCGTTTCATGCTCATTGCGCGGGCTCCTCACCTGTGGATTCCATGTCAAAGAAGACCGAGATGGCGGCGTTGGCCATGACCGTGCGGCCCGCGCCGCTTGGTTTGTCGATGTCGAGACCTCCCTGAACCACCGTGATCCGTGGCTGGCCATAGGGAAAGACGGCTTTCAGCGCTTCGGCATCGACCTGTTCGGGCTCTTGTACACCGATCTCGGCCTCGACGATCATGGCGTCCTTGGGAAACCCAAAAAGCTCGGCCATGTTCACCGAGTTGCGCCACAGCGCATCCCTGAGCGCGCGCGCCGCCGCTTCGGTGTAATCCGCGCGCCTGAGCGATGTGCCCATGCCGAACTCTACCAGAACCCGTGTTTTCGCCATGATGGTCCTCCTCGATCCATGCAGTGTGCCCAGCCGGGGGTCCGGCGCAACAAAAAAGGCGCCCGGTTGGGGCGCCTTTGTTCGGTCCGGGCTGGGTCGGTTCAGATCGAGTCGTCGATCCAGCTTTGCAGCGCCGCTTTGGGGGCCGCGCCCGCGCGGTTCGAAACAACCTGTCCGTCCTTGAAGATGAACAGCGCCGGAATCCCGCGCACGCCCATGGCGGCGGCGGCGTTCGGGTTGCTGTCGACATCGACCTTGGCAACCTTGATCTTGCCTTGATACTCGCTGGCCAGCTCTTCCAGAGCGGGGCCGATCTGCTTGCAGGGGCCACACCATTCGGCCCAGAAATCCACAACGACGGGAATGTCGGAGTTCTTGACCTCTGCGTCGAAAGTGGCGTCGGTGACGGCTACGGTGGACATTACGATGTCTCCTGAATGGGGTGGGCTTGGGCAGTGAACCTATGTAGCCTTCTATGCAACGTCAAGATATCTGGGTGCGGCACAGCGCATCCGTCACAAGATCGTGTGGCAGGGGCATTAGCGTACCGGTTCGGGTCCACAGGATCGCCGCCTCGATCCGCCGGTCGGGATAGACCTGTTTCAAGGCACTGACATAAGCGCCCATCTGGCGCAACAGGCCTTCGGGGCAGGTTTCCGGAGTATCCGGAACCGTGGCATTCGATTTGAAATCAATGGCCTGAACGTGATCGGGGGTGACGATCAGACGGTCTATGATGCCGTGAATGCGATGGCCGTTCATCGGCGCGGTCACGGCGACCTCGGCCAATGTCTCAGGCACAAAGTTATGGGCCAGCGCGGGATTTCGCAGAACCGCGCTTGCTTCATTCAATGCCAGATCCCGGTCTGCCATGTCACGATCGGGCAGCAGGGTTTCGCTGCGCGCAGGCCAATCCGCAGAATCACATCGCGGCAGATGCTCGAGGAGCAGATGCACCGCTGTCCCGTGCCGCTTCGCGATTTCTTCGTCCTGTCCCTGATCCCCCGGCAGCGCCTTTGTGCCGCCCAAATCAGACGGGCTGATCGGTTTTGGTCGCGGTGCAGGTTCAGGCGGGTTTTGCAGGAACAGATCGGGCAGATCGGCGGTTGGTGTTGGTGTTGCGCTTTCCTCGACCAGCGGCAACCCGTCCCAATCGCCATGTTCCAGACGCCGGGTTTGCCCGTCTGGCAGCAGGGTCGCACCGGAGGGACCCATCGCGGCCTCAACCATCTGGTACCAACTGTCACCTGTCTTGCCCAAATCGCCTGCCGCGGCGACGATCAACCACTTTTCAGCTCGGGTTAGAGCCACATATAGCAGGCGAAGGCGCTCGTTCATCTGCTTCTCTCGTGCCTCCGCCCGTGCGGTTGCGATCACTGCGGGTGAGACATCTTTCGACACCCGCCAGACCGGCGTATCCCCTGCCCGCATCACCTCGGCATCGGTGGGTGCCCGGCGCGCGCCGGTATCTGGCAGGATGACGATCGGGGCCTCCAACCCTTTGGCGCCATGCACCGTCATCACCCGGATCATATCGCCAACCCCGCTCATCTGGCGTTTGATCTCCAGATCGTCGGTCTGCATCCAGACCAGAAATCCGGTCAGGCTGGGCACGTCGCTGCGTTCATAGGCCAGCGCCTGCGACAGCAGGGCGTTGATCCCATCCTCGGCCTCTGCCCCCAACCGCCCCAGCAACTTTCGCCGCCCGTCATGGCGGGTCAGGATGCGCTCGATCAGATCATAAGGGCGCAGGAAATCGGTCTGCGACATCAGATCGCCAAGCATCGCGAGGGTTTCGGGAAATGCTTCGCCCCTGCCCCTCAACGCTTGCCACAGGAACATCTCCTCACGCCGATGCGCCAGATCGAACAGTTGCTGCTCGCTCCAGCCAAAGAGCGGCGAGCGCAGCACGGTGGCCAGCGACAGGCTGTCTTCGGGCGTTGCCAGAAAGCTCAGCAGCGCGGCCAGATCCTTGACGGCAAGCTCGGCACCCACTTTCAGCCGGTCGGCCCCGGCGATGGGCAGGTCGGCCTTTTTGCAGGCACGGATGATCTCGGCGAACAGATCCGAACGGCGCTGCACGAGGATTAGAAAGTCACCGGGCCGCACCCTGCGGCGGATGATTGTACCGGCTTTGTCGCCATCTTCAGGGATGGTCACGTCGCCGTCGATCATCGCCTTGATCTCAGCCGCGATCCGGTCGGCCAAAACCAGCGTGTGATGGCGCGCGCCAGGCCTGTCCACCGGATCGGTCCAGTCGCGATCCTCGTCCTCTTCGACCTTCTCGACCACCGGCCAAAGGTCGACCCGACCGGGTAGATCACCTTTGAAGGCGCGGTGTTGCGCGTCCTTGCGGAACCCGGCCTCGCCCTGATTCTCAAAGACCAGATCGACCAGTCTGAGGATCGCCGGAGAGGACCGGAACGAGTGTTCCAACGTCAGATTGTGCAGCTTAGAGCCTGAATCATCCAAGCGCTGCCCGAATTGCGCCTGCATCTTGTCAAATGCATCGGGGTCGGCACCCTGGAAGGAATAGATCGACTGTTTCTTGTCGCCCACGACAAAGATCGTGCGCTCCACCTCCGGGCGGGCGCCCTCTCCGGCGGTGAATTCCTGCGCCAGTTTCTCGATCACGTCCCATTGGGTTGGGCTGGTGTCCTGTGCTTCGTCGACGAGTATATGGTCGATGCCGCCATCAAGGCGGTAGAGCACCCAGGCGGCGACGGCAGGGTCGTTCAGCAACTGCCGCGCCTTGAAGATCAGGTCGTCGAAGTCCAGCCAGCCGCGCAATTGTTTGCGACGCTCATATTCGGGCAGAAAAGCTGCGGCGAAGTGGTGCAGCGCCAGCGATTTGCGGGCCGCGGTCAGCGCGAGACGGCGTTCGCGCGTCTCTTCAACCCGTCGCATCAGCGCCTCAAGCTGCGGCATCAGCGCGGCCATTGGCCCCTCGCGCACCGCCTTGGTGGGAAAGCTGCCGATCTTGGCGCTGAACGGCTCTTTGGCCGAGGCACCCGTGAGGAAGACGCTTTCCAGAACCGGCAACTGCGTCAGCGTGGCCTCGGAGAAGGCGGCAAGTTTGGCCGCCGCCTTGGCGTTGTTGCCACCGCTGTCGGTCAGGATGGGGCGGATCGTGCGGATCAGCTCTGCCTCACCGCCAAGAAACACCGACGCTGACAGTGCCTGTTCGTCAAAGCCTTGCGGCAGGTCAAATAGGTCCAGAAGCGCGGACCAGTCGTGTGTTGTCTGAAATCCGATCCGGTTCTGCGTGATGGCCTGAGTCAGAGAATCGAAATCGGTGTCGGTCACGAACTGGGCGATCTCTTCGATCAGCGCAGCTTGTGCGCCATCGGCGAAATCTTCAACGATTTCCGCGCGCAGCAACGCGGCGGCGCGATCCTCCATTTCCGAGAATTGCGGGCTGACCCCGGCCTCCAGCGGAAACCGGCGCAGCAGCGCGGAACAGAAGGAATGGATGGTTTGAATCTTCAGCCCGCCGGGCGTTTCGATCGCTCGGGCGAACAGAGTGCGGGCATGGGCCAGCCGGGTGGTATCGACGGTGTCGTCCAGCCCCAGATCAGTCAGCTGTGCCATCAGACCCGCATCGTCCAGCATCGCCCATTCGCCCAACCGCTTGAACAGCCGGTTCTGCATTTCGCTGGCGGCAGCCTTGGTATAGGTCAGGCAGAGGATGTGCTGCGGCTCCACATCGCTGAGCAGCAATCGCGCGACCCGGTCGGTCAGTACCCGCGTCTTGCCGGACCCGGCATTGGCCGCCAGCCAGGTCGAGGCATCGGGCCGTGCGGCCTGCACCTGCCGCTCGGTCGCATCGTTGCGGGCGCTCATGTCAGGTCCTCGGGGCAGGGGGTTGCGGTGCGGTCCCATTCACCGAAGCGGGCGAGATGGTCGTAGTCGCCGCGATCAGTGTCCCGGTGCAGCATCCGGCGCGCGGTAAATCCCTGATTGGGTTGAAAATACGCCTCAATCAACTGCCGTAACTCAGCCCAGACCCGTTCGGGCGGTTCGTTGTCCAGCGGGGCGGGTATCTCGGAATAGCTGCCACCCATGCCAATGAAGACTGCGCGCGCCACCGGCGTCGGATCAATGCTCTCGAACCCGCCTTCCTCGGCCAGCGCCGCCTCGATCAGAAGCTGTTTGTCAAAGCGGGCCTGCTGTTTCTCGCTGGGTGGTGAGCCGGTCTTGTAGTCATAGATGCACAGGGCTCCACGGCCGTTCTGGTCGATCCGGTCGGCCCGGCCCACCAGCGTGAAATCAAGTGGATCGAGGCGTTTTTTCATGCGCGCCTCAAAGGCGATCGGACCGCCGTCATTGCGGCGTTCAACCTCTGCTGCGAGGAAGGCGTCGGCAATGCGGGCCAGCCGGGCGTGCCAAAGCTTACGCGCGGTGGGCCAGGGAACATGTGTCTCTAACAAGGCCAATGCGCGCTTCAGGAAGGCATCGCGATGCAGGATTGCACCATCGAGCAGGCTGTCCTTGATGAAGGTTTCGAGGATTTCATGAATGACGATTCCGCGCAGCAAAGCGTCGGGTGCCTGTACCAGAGGGTCCAGGGGGCGCAGCCGCAGCACATGTTTGGCATAGATCGCGTAGGGGTCGCGGATCAGGTGCTTGATTTCAGTGACCGATAGCTGCCGGGGCCGGGCTGCGACTGGCGGGCGCGGCGAGGGGCGTGGCGCCGGTGGGATCGCAGGCGCAGCCTCCAGCAGATCGGCGCGTTTTAGCCAGAGCGCGCCGCGCGCGCGCATCTCCGACAGCGCCTGATCGCCGCCCTGCGCAGGTAGCCCCCGCAACAGGTTGGTCAGGCGGTTCACCCAGCGCGAGGGCACGGTTTCGGCATCGTCCGAGCGGACCGCACGGGTCAGCCAGACCTCGGGCGCGGCGATTGCCTGCTGGAAATCATGCGCAGACAGGCCGATCCGCCGTTCCGGCAACAAAAGCCCCGCCCGATGGCGCATCTGCCGGTTCAGCCAGGGATCGGGGTTGGGTGCCTCGGGCCAGCTGCCATCGTTCAGCCCACCCAGGATCAACAGGTCGGCCCCTTGTACACGCGCCTCGAGCGTGCCCCAGATCATGATGTTTTCATTCGGCGCATCGCGGTCTCGCACCTCTTCGCCCGCCAGCAATGCGCCAATCAGGTCGGCGAAATCGCGGGCGGACAGTTCGCCGCCATGGGCCGCCTCACGCTCCAGCTCGTCTATCAGCGACAGCGCCTTCTGGCCGGCGTTCTTGTCCCACAGGCCGCCCGCGACGCCCGTGTGCCCGGCCGAGATCCCCTCGGCCAGGTGGCGCAGGCGCTGCACCCAGGTGCTGAGCGGCAGGTGTTTCCGAACAAGCTGGCCGCAGAAATGGTGGGTAATCCAGCCGACCCAATCGGCCGAGATCTTTTTGCGTTCGGCAAACCCGGCAAGGCCCGGACCTTCGGGGAAGGGTGGCCCGTTGCGCCGCAGGTCCAGCTCAAGTTCGCGGGTGTTGAGCAGATGCGCGCCGCGCTCGGCCCCGTCGTGGCAAAGCGGGTGTTTCAACAGCGTCAGAAGCGCTTCGCCGTCCAGCCGCTTGGTGAACAGGCCCGCCACATGACGCAGGAACCGACCCGGCGGTGACAGTTGCAGGGGCAGTCCGGCACTGTCGTCGGGCAGGATATTCCAGCGGTCCAGTGCGGCGCTGACCTGTCGGGTCAGCATCCGGTCGGGCGTGATCAGCGCGGCTTTCTGCCCGGTCTCGGCGGCCTCGCGCAGGCGCAGGGCGATGGCAAGCGCCTCGGACCGGGGCGAGGGTGCTTCGAGAAGCGTCAGCTCGCCAGTCGCATGCGCCAGATCATTCAGCGCCGGACCTTCGCTCATCCAGGCGTCGGTGACCGGGGCAGGGCGCAGGGCCAGGGACACCAGCTGGTTTCTGGGCGGGCAGGGCGCGGGCTCGCCGGTCCAGGGCTGCACATCCGCCGGGGTCAACCCAAGCTCGCGCAGCAGCTTGGCGAAACGGTATTGCGGGTGGTCCTCGGCCGATAGCGCATCGTCGAGCCTGTCCCAGACACGGTCGGGCTGATCGAAATCGAAACCCGGCAGGATCAGCGCCCCTTGCGGCAGCTGTGCAATCGCCTTCATCAGCAACATCGTCGTGCCGCGCGACCCGGTGGAGCCGGCCAGCAGGACCGGATGTCCCGGCGGGTCGCTGTGCCATTCGGTGATCAGGCGCTCGACCATCTGCCGCTGTCGCGCCTGCTGATCCAGCGCACTGCCCGAGGCTTGCAGGAACTGTTCCGCGATGCCGATAAAGCCCTGCGTGCGCGCCCAATGTCCCGAGAGATCGCTGACATCCAGCGACCGGATTGCCTCGGGCGCCACGCCTTCGCCCTGCATTTCGTCCAGCAGCGTGGCCAGGCTGTCGGACAGATCGAACAGCGCTGCACGCGGGGCCAGGTCGGGTTGCCGTTCCAACAATGTGCCGACCAGTTGCGTCAGTTCCAGCCGCCGCCGCAGCGTCGGCAGGGCCGGGGGCAGGGGCTGATTGCAGGCCGCATCGGCATATCCGGTGACCAGCGACAAACGGGGCAACAGGCAGGGCGGACCCGCATCAAACAGCGCCCGCACCCGCCGCGCCATGCGCCGGGTGTTCACCACCAGATCGCAGCGTGCCAGAGCCTCGGGCGGGTGGCCTGTGGACCGCGCGCGCAGGCCCTCGACCAGTGCTCTGGGAAAATCCGCGCCGGGCGGGACGGCAAAGACGCGCGGGGGGGCTTGCGTTTCAAACATCGGTAAGCAGTGTTTCGGCCAGGGTGATGCCTTCGGGCGTGCCCACGTCACACCAGCGACCGGGATAACGCAGCGCATAGAGGCGGCGATCGGCCAGCATAAGGTCCCAGAGCCGGTTGAGCGAGAAGGCGTGTTCGTCGATCCCGGCCAGCCGGTCGGTCTTGAGGATCTGCACACCACCATAGATCAGGCCGCTGCCGCGAGTGATGCGCCCGGTTTCGTCCCGGGTGAAATCCCCCTGCCCGCTATGCCCAAGCGCCTGTTCGACAGGCACACACATGAGCAGAGCGTCCATCCGGTCAGGGTCCCAGGCGTCGAGCAATTGTGCAACCGGGTTGGGACCGGACCAGATCGCGTCGGTATTCATGGTGACCACCGGCTCAGGCCCCAGCACGGGCAGGGCCGCGCGCAGGCCACCCCCGGTTTCGAGGATATTGGGCTGCTCGACGTTCAGCGCCACGCCTTGGGGTTTTAGATGCGCGGCCAGCATGTCGGCCTTGTAGTGCAGATTGGCGGCGATCAGGCCGGGTTGAACGGCGCGGGCCAGATCCAGCGTATGGTCGATCAGCGCTCGGCCCGCGACCGGGATCAGCGGCTTGGGGCGATCCTGCGTCAGGGCACCCATCCGAGTGCCGAAACCGGCGGCGAATAGCAGGATATTGGTCATATGCGCCGGAGCCTCGACAGGTTTTGTGGGATGGGGGCAGGCAGGGTGTTTTGGAGCAGCCCCGCCACGGGTCGCAATTGGGGGTGTTCAAGGTCGCGCATCAGATGGGCCCAGACCCGCGGGATCAGGTCGACGTAATGCGGTTTGCCATAGTCCCGGCAAAGCCGCCCGAACACGCCCAGAATGCGCAGGTTGCGCTGGGTGCCGAGGACCGCATAGGCAGTGGTGAATGCGCTGGCGTCGACGCCGGTTCGCGCGATGTAATAGCGGATCGTGTCGGCCTCGGTCTCGGCGGACACGTCACGCCGCGCATCCTGCAGAAGCGACACAAGATCATAGGCGGGATGGCACAGAAACGCATCCTGGAAATCCAGCAGACCGACACGGGCGGGGCCGCTGCGGTCGGGCAGCCAGATCAGGTTTTCCGCGTGATAGTCACGCAGCGCCAGAACGGCGGGACCGTTGAGCGCGTGGGCAAGGATGTCGCGAATGCGGTTCAGGAACTCTGCGCTGTCCGGCATCTGTTCGTGGCCGGTGAGGGGCGCGGCGTATTTCTGGAACGCGATTGCGGTCATATCCGCCAGCGTGGCGGCGTCGGGTTTTGCCACAGGCGGGGCGGGCACGTTGCGCAGCGCGATCAAGACATCCGCTGCGGCCCGGTAAAGTTCAGGCTCATGGCTTGCGTCATGCGCGATCAGGCGGGCGAAAAGATCGTCGCCCAGATCTTCGAGCAGCAGAAAGCCAGCCTCGGGGTCGCTGGCGTGGATCTCGGGCGCGCTGAGCCCGGCTTGGTGCAGATGTGTCGCGATGGTCTTGAACGGTCTGATATCTTCGCCATTCTCCGGCGGCGCGTCCATCAGGATCACCCTGTTGCCCGATGCCGGATCGGTCAGCCTGAAGTAGCGGCGGTTCGAGGCATCCCCGGCCAGCGGCGTCCCCTCTGCATCCCGCAAGCCCTGTTGGTGCAGAAAGGTGGCGCGCATCGTGTCACGATTGCTCATGCCAGACTGTCCAGCCGGGTCTGCCATTTCGGGTCGGTCCAGGCAAAACTCAGGTTGCGAGCCTCGGTCTGGTCGGGGTCAGTGTCGGTGTCGAAGGTGATGTGCAGGGCGGCCTCGGGCGTCAGCTCAGCCAGACGGTCAGGCCATTCGATCAGGCAGATCGCGGTCTCGAACGCGTCGGTCAGCCCCAGCTCTTCGATTTCACCGGTGCCGGTCAGACGGTAGAGGTCCGCATGCCACAGCTCGCCCCGTCGGGTCTCATAGCTTTGGACAAGCGTGTAGGTGGGCGAGGGCACATCCTCGATCTCGGTCATCAGGTTCTGGATCAGATGCCGGGCGAAATGGGTCTTGCCGCTGCCGATCGGCCCGACAAGCAACAGGCAATCCCCTGGCTCCAGCGTCGGGCCAATTGCCTGCGCCAGCGCGGCAGTTTCCGCGGGTGACCGCGTATGCTTGCGGAGTGTCGAAGACCTGCTCGAATTCATGGCGCCACAATGACGTTGGCGCTATCCGGCTGCAAGTCGGTTCAGACCCGGGCGAGCAGCTTGTTCTCCGTTCTCGCCGGGGTGCTTTCATGTGCGAAACTCACCATCGTCGCCATGTTCGGCAAGGGGCTGATCGTGACTGCAAGCTTGTGCCCCTTGCGAAGTTCGACCTGCGCCCACCATTCGCCACGGTGCTCGCGCGCGGCAACAAAATCGCGAATCTCACCCCAGATCGGCGTGGCGGCGCAGCGTTCCTGCCAGATCCGGGTCGCATCCAGAACCGTGGTCTGGTCGAAGCTTTCGTCCGGGTCCACCTCCCAGAGGGTTCGGAAGGCCCGGTTGCAATAGCTTAGTGCGCCATCGGCGGAGAAGACCGCGATGGCCTCGTCCAGATGATCGAGGATGGTTTGGCCCAATTCCATATCGGCGCGAAAGCGGCGGGTGAGGGTGATCTCGGCGGTGATATCTTCGAACAGGAAGGCCACCGCGCCATCGGGATGTGGCCGCCCGCTGACCGAATAGACCGAGCCGGAGGGCAGCGACCAGGTTTCCTGATACCGCCCGTCGGCAGCGGCCTCGAGCAATGCGTCAATCTGTTGGCGCCAGCTGCTATAGCTCTTGGGTTCGGGCATCATGTTGTTGTTGCGCAGCCGGTCAAAAAAGCTGGCGATACTCGGGCGCCCGCTGAGGAAATCGATGGGCAGCGCCGTCAGGTCGGTGAGCGCGGGATTGAACAATGCCAGTTGCTGGTTGCGGTCGAAAATGGCCAATCCAGTGGACAGCTGCGCGAAGGTTTTTGATAGGGTTTGCACGAAATCGCGCCGCGCGACCTCTGCCTCGACCACGGCGTGGGCATCTACGGCGTAACACAGATAGCCGCCCTGCTGCTTCAACGCGGTGAAATCATACCAGAGCTTGTGCTGGCCATCCTCGGTTTCGATGCTCAGCCGTTTCTTGCGGCCAAGTGCGCCCAGATCCTGGGGGCCCGGAAAGAATGGCTCTTCAAGCCGGGGCCGGTCGGCGCGCACTTTGCGGGCCAGCATCGAATAGGCGGTATTGCACCATTTGACCCGGTTGAAGCCATCAAGATACCAGACCGGATAAGGGGCCTTGTCCATGGCGCGTTGCGTCGGCGCGGTTTCATCATCCGCGCAGGCTGTGTCGGGACGGGCGGCGCGCAGTTCCACGCGCGTCACGCCGTCGATCCATTCGCAGAATACCTCGGTCTGGCTGCTGCCGTCGATCGGGGTCACCCGGAGTTCGCCATGTTTGCGGACCGTGTCGGGGCTGTCGGGAAAGTCGGGAAAATCAACTGACAGCCGCACGTGCAACGAATCCCAATCCGCCACCGAGTCCTGGGGGTCAGGGCCATTGTCGGAAAGTCCTATCAGATCTTCGCCATCAAACAGATACACCGTCTTGCGGCGCGGGTTGAAGCGCAGCAGATGTCTGGCCGGACCTGCCAGAGCCCGCCTTGGGGATATCCAAAGCGCGGCCAGTATGGCAGATAGCACACAAATGCTTGCCAGTGTGATCCAGTCGCCTGCCGCCATGTCCGACCCCTTGCCGTAACCCTGTCCGTGACATTGGATCGAGAGAGGTTAATACCCGCTTAACTAGATGGGAATCTGCTGGTTTCTGCCGATGGGCACGCGATTTTCACCGCTGCGCGCGTCGATCTTGCTGCGCGGCCAGACCACTTGAACGATGGCGCCCAGCCGTTCCGACGAGGCGCTCAGCGTCTGGTTCGGGTCCCAACCATTGGCGAAGGACAGCGAGGCGCCGCTGCGCTCGAGCAGTGTTTTGGCGATGAACAGTCCCAGCCCCATGCCCTCGTATTCCGGCCTTGTCAGTTGTTCGCTCTCACCCCGGCGCCGCCGCATGAACGGGTCGCCGATCCGACGGATCAGATGCGGGGGATAACCGCGCCCGTCATCCATGATGCGGATGACGATCCGGTCTTCGGTCCATTCGGATTCGATCCAGACAGTGCTGCGAGCGAAATCCACGCCGTTCTGGATCAGGTTGCGCAGCCCGTGAATCACCTCGGGCTGGCGCAGGACCGAGGGTTGCTGCATGTCGCCACCATCGCCGGGACCCTCGTTGAAATGCACTTCTTTGCCGCGATGCAGATGCGGCTCGGCGGCTTCGTGGATCACGGTCGACAGCGGGGCCTGACGCAGGTGCAGATCATCTTTTCCGGCGCGGCCCATATTGCGAAGGATGTCGCGGCACCGGTCTGCCTGTTCACGGATCAGGGCGGCATCCTCGCGCAGGTCGGGGCGGTCATCCAGTTCTTCGATCAACTCGGAGCTGGTCAGTTTGATAGTGGCCAGCGGCGTGCCCAGCTCATGCGCGGCGGCGGCGACGACGCCCCCCAGATCGGTGAGTTTCTGTTCCCGTGCCAGCGCCATATGGGTCGCCGACAGCGCCTGGGACATGGATTGCGCCTCGGTGCTGATTCGGTGGGAATAGAGACCCAGAAAGACGATCGCGATCACAATGGCGATCCAGTTGCCGAACACGAAGATATCGGCGTCCTGCAGGATCATACCGCTTGCGGTGTGCAGCGGCAGGTAGAACTCGGACAGCAACGTCACCAGCACGATGGCCGTTCCCCCGATGATCAGGATCGAGCGCAGTCCGAGCACATTCGCCGAGATCGTCACAGGCCCCAGCAGCAGCAATGCAAACGGGTTGTTGAGGCCCCCGGTCAGGTACAGAAGCGAGCCCAGCTGCAACAGATCAAACAGCACCATCAGGAAGTTCTCGAACTCGGACAGGCGCTTGTTCTCGGGGAAAATGAAGATCGAGATCAGGTTGCCGATCACCGAAATGCCGACAGCCAGATAACACCAGGTCAGCTCAAGCTGCAGGTGATAGACGCGCTGGGCAACGGTGATCGCCCCCAGTTGGCCGACGATCGCGACCCAGCGCAGCAGGATCAGGGTGCGCAGCCGAATCCAGCCGCTGCGTTCCTGACCGCGCCAGAGGCTGCTATTGGAAATTGCCATTGGTCAACTATGTCCCGTTGCAAAGGCCGACCAAGTTGATAGGTCTCACGGCCAATATGTTCAACATCTCATTCTTCGAGGTTCAACGCCATGCCCCGTCTCTATGCCGTTCTGGCCGCCGTCTTTGTGCTGCTGTTGCTTGCCGTAACCTGGCTGATGACGAGAGGCGGGTCGTCGGATGACCAGTTCGCGCAATGCCGCGCCAGTCAGATCGCGGGTGGGGCCGGGGCGATCGGCGGCCCGTTCGAACTGGTCAACGCCAAGGGTGAAACCGTCACCGACACCGATGTGATCACCGAACCGACGCTGCTGTATTTCGGTTATACGTTCTGCCCGGATGTCTGCCCCTTCGACATGGCGCGCAATGCCGACGCGGTGGATGTTCTGGAAAGCCGGGGGCAGATGGTGACGCCCGTCTTCATCTCGATCGACCCGGGGCGCGACACCCCCGAGGTGGTCGGCGATTATGCCGAGAACCTGCATGAGCGGCTGATCGGACTGACCGGCTCGCCCGAACAGGTCAAGGCGGCCAGCAAGGCGTACAAGACCTATTACAAGGCGCAGGACGCATCCGACGAGTTCTATCTGGTCGACCATTCGACCTTCACCTATCTGGTTCTGCCGGAACACGGGTTTGTGGAGTTTTTCCGCCGCGAGATCGAGCCCGAGCAGATGGCCGACCAGATTGGCTGCTTTCTGGACGCAGCGTGACATCTGCAACCACGTTTGACCTTTCAGGTTGGGCCGTTAATACTGCGGTGCAGCCACATAGACCCCCGAAAAACAATGGAATGAACGAATATGGTCGACACTCCGCAGCTTGAAATCGGGCCAGACAAATCGCTTCTTCTGGTTGACGATGATGAGTCGTTTCTGAGACGTCTGGCCAAGGCGATGGAAAAGCGCGGCTTCGAGATTGAGACCGCCGGTTCCGTCGCCGCAGGGCGCGCCATCGCCACCGCCCGCCCGCCCGCCTATGCCGTGGTCGATCTGCGGTTGGAGGATGGCAACGGTCTGGACGTGGTCGAGGTGCTGCGCGAGAAACGCCCCGATTGCCGGGTGGTGGTGCTGACCGGTTATGGTGCGATCGCAACCGCCGTGGCGGCGGTGAAAATCGGCGCGACGGACTACCTCTCGAAACCCGCAGACGCCACCGACATCATGAACGCGCTGTTGGCAGGCAGCGATGAGCTGCCGCCGCCCCCGGAAAACCCGATGAGCGCTGATCGGGTGCGTTGGGAACATATCCAGCGCGTCTATGAGCTGTGCGACCGCAACGTCAGCGAAACCGCCCGACGTCTGAACATGCACCGCAGGACATTGCAGCGGATATTGGCGAAACGCAGCCCTCGGTAGTCAAGAACGGCGTGCGCATCAATTGACGGTTTAGTGATTTGATACTTGCAGCGCTGTCCCGGAGTGTTGGGGTACTACCCTCCCTCTTTCTCAACAACTGGATGGATCAATGATCGGCTATGTGACTGTTGGCGTTTCGGACATGGATCGCGCAAAGAATTTCTACACCAACCTGTTTGCTGAAAAGGGGGCCAAAGTCGTCATCGATGCCGGGCGCATAGCCTTTATTGGAAATGACCCTGCGGCGCCGATGCTGGCTGTATGCGAGCCTTACGATGGCGAGGAGTGCTCGAATGGCAATGGTGGCATGATTGCCTTTGCGGCTGCCTCCAAGGACGAGGCCAAGGCGTTGTACGACAAAGCCATCAGCCTTGGCGCAACCGATGAGGGCGCGCCCGGCCAGCGTATTCCCGACCGATTCTATGGCGGTTACGCGCGTGATCTGGATGGCAACAAACTGTGCTTTTACGTCTTTGGTTAGGCGTTGACCTGATGGTCTGGCAAACGTGACGTATCACTCGTTGCCCGCAACATCTGGCGAGTAGCGGTTCGATATAGACATTTTTTGCCAGACGCAGGTTCACATATTTTTTATCAATGCCAAATGCCGGTCCGTATAGGCGCGTCGCACCTCCACCGGAGGGCGCAGCGTGATCTGTAGCCCCTCCATCACCGCTTTGTCCGGGCGACCGAAGAATTTGGTGGCCTCGGCCTCAGAAAACCCGGCGATCTGAGTGGCCTCCATCCAGGCGCTGATCTTGTCGGCCTTCTTGATCTGACGTTTCACGGTCGCGGGCACGGCGGCAGGCAGGCCGAAGCGGATATGGATCGCGGCGGCCAGCCGGTCATCGAGCTTACCGTAATCGGGCCCGACGGCGGATTTCACCGGTGAGATCATGTCGCCGATCACGTATTCCGGCGCATCGTGCAGCAAGGCGGCAAGGTGCCATTTCGCGGGCGCTTTGGGGGAAATCCGGCCAAAAAGCGCCTCAACCAGCAAAGAATGTTCAGCCACGGAATAGGCGAAATCGCCCTTGGTCTGGCCGTTCCAGCGGGCCACAAAGGCCAATCCGTGGGCGATATCCTCGATCTCGATATCCACCGGGGTCGGATCCAGTAAGTCCAGTCGCCGCCCCGATAACATCCGCTGCCATGCCCGTGTTTGCGTTGCCATTCAGCCACAGCCTTTCATGTTCGCCATGTTTTTGCCACATTTCGATCGCACAATGTTCTCTATCCTGATCACGCATTGCGAACAAATTATTGAGCGCCCGTGGTTTGAAATTCGGGTACGGGATCACGATATATTAATCGAGGGGGACGCATATTTTCCTCCCTAAGCGGCCCTCTCAGACAGAAACCTGTAACGAAAGGAGCTTGCCATGTTCAAGCGTTTGTTGGGTGTTGCCCTGACTTTCGGTATGGCCGCCACTGCGCCGCCTGCCTTTGCCGCCTCTTGCGGAGCCCGCGACAGTGTTGTCGCCAATCTGAAAGACAAATATGCCGAGCAATTAAAGGTCGGCGGTCTTCAGAATGTACGTGGCTCACATTCGGTGATGGAAATCTGGACCTCTGCGGAAACCGGCACATTCACCGTTCTACTGACTCAGGCCAACGGCATTTCCTGCATTGTCGCCGCCGGCACTGATTTTTTCGAAGCCGTCCCAGCTGTTGTTCCGGACGGTACGCCAAGTTGACCCGGGGCCAGTTTTAGCGAACGCGTCCCCTCCCCCTCTCCCCCAAACATAGGCCGAAGCGGTCGGAGCCCCAATCCTGTGGGTCGTGCTGCGCATTGAGCGCTGCGGGTGTGAGTTCCTATCGCAGCAGGTCCAGATCACCCTGGAAGCGATCAAGGAACTGCGCGGTTTTCTTGCTTGATGCCAGGTGCCGGATCAGCATCTTGCGCATTTTCCAGCTGTTTGGCGCGAGGGTGGCGGCCTCGGATCGGATGATATCGGTGTCCGGGAAATAGCGCGCGGCAAACCGTCTGAACGCATTCGCGAATCTCGGGCTGAGTTCGCCTTTCGGGTCTTTCCACGGTTTTGTGCCACCGATGAAATGTACCAGATTGGGTTCCTGCTGCATCGCAAACAGGCGCGAAGACCAGGTGAACTGCCAGTTCCAGACCGGATTGAGCTCGGCCCATTCCCCCTGCAGCGTTGCATTATACAGGTTCTGGTCGTGGCGGATCATGATTTCGGCGTTGGCCTTGCCCAGGGCGACGCAGCGATTCAGCAGATCCTGTGCATTGTAGCGCGCCACATCCATCAGAATGACACCCGCATTGAAATACCGCGCGGTCGGCAGGTCGAGAATCTTGAACTGCCTCGGCCTGCGGTTGGGTGTTCGCCACTGCATGTTGTCGCGAACTGCGGCAATCGGGTAGGGCGCGAAATCCAGCTTCAGCAACGCGCCGAAATCCCCACCCTGAACGAAGATGTCACTGTCCAGGTACAGGATGCGGTCATATTCGTCGGCAAAGGCCTCTGGCAGGGCAAGCCGCAAGTAAACGTCATGGGACTTGCCCGCGTCCAGCCGCAGGCCCTGAAACAGATCTCCGGTCTGTACCTGGCAGAGCCGGATATCGAGATGCGCAAGGCTTTCAGGGATGGTCACCGGACGCTCGCCGTAGCACAGGCAGATGTCGAAATCTCGGTCCGAATGCAGCGCGGCGATCTGCGAAATCGCGTGCGCGGCGAAGACGAGGTAGTTCTGATCGCAGCAGAACATGATTGCCCTGCGCGCGTTTGCAGGACGCGAAGCCGTCACTTGTGGCGTTCGTGTGTTCGATCCCATCGAAAATCCTGATCCAGTAACTGTCAGATTTGGCGTGGCCGACGGTATCTCAGAATTGAGTCCACCGGGCAATATGGATTCGCGTTGTGAGGCCCTTGTTTGAATGATAGAGGGCTTTTTCAAATGAGCTGGAGTATTGTGATGAGCACAGACTACGTCGTCAAAGACATTTCGCTGGCCGAATTTGGCCGCAAGGAACTGGATATTGCTGAAACCGAGATGCCGGGGCTGATGTCCCTTCGCGCGGAATATGGCGAGGCCAAGCCGCTGAAAGGCGCTCGGATTGTCGGGTCTTTGCACATGACCATTCAAACGGCGGTTCTGATCGAAACGCTGGTTGCGCTGGGCGCGGATGTACGCTGGGCGTCCTGCAACATCTTCTCGACCCAGGACCATGCCGCCGCAGCCATTGCCGCGGCCGGTGTCCCTGTATTCGCCATCAAGGGCCAGACCCTGGAGGAGCACTGGGACTACCTCGACAAATCCTTCCTGTTCGAAGACGGCCCCAACATGATCCTTGATGATGGCGGCGACGCGACACTCTATATCCTGCTGGGTGCGCGCGCCGAAGCAGGTGAGGACATCATCCCTGTGCCGGGTTCGGAAGAGGAAGCGGCCATCAAGGCCCAGATCGCCAAGCGCATGGCGGCCTCGCCGGGCTGGTTCACCAAGATGCGTGGCCAGATCCAGGGCGTGTCCGAGGAAACCACCACCGGCGTCAACCGCCTGTACCAACTGGTCAAGGAGGGTCAGCTGCCCTTCCCGGCGATCAACGTGAATGACAGTGTCACCAAGTCGAAATTCGACAACAAATACGGCTGCAAGGAATCGCTGGTCGACGGCATCCGCCGCGCCACCGACACGATGATGGCCGGCAAGGTTGCCGTGGTCTGCGGTTACGGCGATGTGGGCAAAGGCTCCGCCGCGTCGCTGCGCGGTGCCGGTGCCCGTGTGAAAGTGACCGAAGTGGACCCGATCTGCGCCCTGCAGGCCGCCATGGACGGGTTCGAAGTGACCCTGCTGGAAGACGAAGTTGCCAGCGCCGATGTGTTCATCACCACCACCGGCAACAAGGACGTGATCCGCATCGAGCATATGCGCGCGATGAAGGACATGGCCATCGTCGGCAATATCGGCCATTTCGACAATGAAATTCAGGTGGCGAACCTGAAGAACCACAAATGGACCAACATCAAGGAACAGGTGGACATGATCGAGATGCCTTCGGGCAGCCGCATCATCCTGCTGTCGGAGGGCCGCTTGCTGAACCTTGGCAACGCCACCGGCCATCCGTCGTTTGTGATGTCGGCGTCCTTTACCAACCAGGTCCTGGCCCAGATCGAGCTGTTCACCAAAGGCGATCAGTACGACAACGAGGTCTATATCCTGCCCAAGCATCTGGACGAAAAGGTCGCCCGCCTGCATCTGGATCGGATCGGCGTCAAGCTGACCAAGATGGACAGTGAGCAGGCCGCCTATATCGGCGTCAAACCCGAGGGTCCCTACAAGCCTGAACATTACCGGTATTGATCCGGTCAGCGGCCGGGCGGCGCGTCTGCCCGGCCTCTTTCCCCGACACGTGTTCTGACGCGCAATCTTATCTGAAAACCGGCTGCCAACTTTCGGATTGCGCTTTAGCGCAAGGACGGCATGAAATCGCCGCGTCCCTGCGGTGTCATGTCCAGAACATTCCAGAGCGGCCAGACCGTATCCATATGCCGTGGATGCCAGGGGCTGGGTTCAAACAGCATCTCGGACCCCCAGAAATGATGAATGCCGTTCCCGTCGCGGCAAAAGACATTCATCATCGGCATTTGATTGCCTTCGGAACTCTCTGCCAGATAATCGCTCTGATAAGTCGTTCCCAAAGCCGAGTAGATCGGCAACGCCTGCCAGCCCATATGCTGTGACAAAGCGGTCAGTTTTTCCGGCGTGTTCTGCGCGACGATGACAAGCGACATTCGCCGCGCCAGTTGCGCGGCATGACCACAAAACCCGTCCAGAAGCGACGAACAGGCGGGACAGGGCGCGTCAGCGTTTGGACCATACATCAGCGAATAGATCGCCAGCGTGTCGTGATCGCCGAACAACGTTGACAGCGGCGCGGCAGTGCCATCCAGTGCGGCAAAGCTGTAATCCTCGGCGATGGCCCCACCCTTGGGCAATTCGCGCCGCAGCGCCGCGACCTCTTCGGTCTTCTGGCGCAGCTCCAGTTCAGAGAGCAGCAACGCGTTGCGCGCGTCGCGATAGGCGGGGGTCTCATTGGGAAAAGATGCGGTCACTTTTTTGGCCTCGCAGTCTGTGCAGAATATTGTTTAACTAAAATGTAAAATAAAATCCACGGAATCACAACAGGTCGCGGCGCAGTCACTGTAAGGGGGAGCCGAGCGGAATTTTCCCTTTGAGCGGTTTGGCTGGCTGACTAGCCTGCGCGGCGGGAGTGACAGGCCCGCACACACAAACCAAGGGAGACTTGCAATGGGAAAACGTGACGAGTTGGTCGCGCAATACGCAGATGATCTGAAAAGCAAATGCGGGATCGACCCCGATATGGATCTGTTGACCAAGGTGACCATCGGCTGCGGTCCGGCGATCTATGACGCCGATGCCGCCACCGTTGCCTCCAGCCAGGACAGCGAGCTGGAAACGGTCAGGAAGAATTTTCTCATCAAGAAACTGGGTCTTGCCGACGGGCCCGAGTTGATGGATGGCATCAATTCGGTTGTCGACATCTACGGCAAATCCGAACGCAACAAATACCGCGCCGTCGTTTACTACATGCTGACCAAGCATTTCGGCAAGGAATCGGTCTACGGATAAGGACGCCGCAGACCTGAAAGCGCCCATCGGGAACAGGTGGGCGTTTCGCATTTTAACTCAATCTGAAATGCTTTGAGTTTGCCAAAAGCGGCGTTTTGGCAGATAGTCAAGCCAAGGACCAGGACGGTCAAACCTTCGAATTTTTTCGCGTGTGGTGAGTAGGGAGCACGTGGGGACGGGGAAGGTTCTGTATCGTCAGGACCTTCCCCAATTTACCGTCAAACCCCTCAGAAAAGCGCCAGAACCAAGCCCATGATACCGCAGGCAAGCGTGGCATAGCCGCCATCGATCAGCGTCAGCTTGAACGGTCGCATGGCGTACATGTTGTTCAGCGCGATCCAGGGCGAAATGAAGAACAACCCGACCCCGATCCCACTGACCAGACCTGCGCCAAGTGAGGTGATACCGCTCATGCGGAACACATGGCTCATCATGCCGGCAACGATCAGCTGCAGAACAAAGCCAAGCGCAAAGATCTTGGGGTTCATCCCGCCTTCGGGCTGTCCATCCGGCCCGCGCGGCACGCCCGAGGCTTCCATCCACGGCTCGGCAAGCTTCATGTACCAGACCGACCCGACCGCAAATGCCGCAACCGCAGCGACGAGGATGTTAAGCAGTTCCATATGTGAATTCTCCGCTATAGGTCTGCCCAGAGGATGCCCGATCAGTCCGGTTCTGTCTGCCCCAGCGCGCAGATTTTGCGCCATTCCGCTTCGGTCACGGGCTGAACCGACAAGCGCGAGTTCTTGACCAGCACCATCTCAGCCAGTGCTTCTTCGGCCTTGATGTCGTTCAAAGAGACGGGTTCGGTGAAGCGCCGGATCGCCTTGATATCCACGCATTCCCAGCGCGGATCGTCGGTGGTGCTGTCGGGGTGGGCCTCGGCGCAGACCTCGACGATGCCGACCACGGATTTTTCCTTTTGCGAGTGGTAGAAGAAGCCGCGATCGCCCAGTTTCATCTCGCGCATGAAATTGCGGGCCTGATAGTTGCGCACGCCGTCCCATTCCTCGCCCGCATCGCCCTTCGCGACCTGCTGATCCCAGCTCCAGGTCGAGGGTTCGGATTTGAACAACCAATATGCCATCACCCGACTACCTTCTTCCACGCGATCAATTCGACGGATTGGAACAGCCCCGCCTTCGCATAGGGGTCATTGTCGGCCCATTCTTGCGCCGCCGCCATATCCGCCACATCCAGAATGATCAGCGATCCGATCATCTGCTCGCCATCCAGCAACGGACCGGCCTGCGCAACTACGCCGGTCTCTTCGATATAGGCCAGATGCGCCGTGCGGTTGTCCAGACGGGTTTGCAGGGCGCCATCCTTGTCGCGTGCGATCAGGGCTATCGGCATGTCATTCCTCCTTGAGCGGTCGTGCCAGAAGTTGCGCCATTGCCGCGTCCGGGGTCAAGGCACCGTCCAGCAATCCGGTCACACAGCGCGAGATCGGCATGTCGATCGCCATCTCCTCGGCCCGCGCCACAACGGCATAGGCGGTGGCCGCCCCCTCGACCGTGACCGACGGGTCGAACGCTTCGGACCGGCCCAGCGACAGGCCAAGGCGATAGTTCCGCGACAGGTCAGAGGTGCAGGTCAAAGTCAGATCGCCAAAGCCGCTGAGCCCGGCCAGGGTTTCCGGCTGCGCCCCGCAGGCCAGCGCAAAACGTTGCATTTCGGCATAGCCGCGCGTCATCAGGGCGGCGCGGGCACTGTCGCCCAAACCTGCGCCCATCACTGTGCCGCAGGCGATGGCCATCACGTTTTTCAGCGCCCCGCCAAGCTCGGCGCCGATGGTGTCGGTCGTACGGTAAAGCCGCAGATTGGCGGTGGTCAGATCGTGCTGTAGCGACTCGCCCAAACCCGTCCCGGCGCAGGCCAGAGTAAGCGCCGTAGGCAGGCCCCGCGCGATGTCATCGGCAAAGCTAGGACCCGTCAGCAGCGCGGTGCGGGCGTCGGGCAAGACGTCAGACATCACCGCGATTGGTCCCAGACCGGTCTGCAGCTCGATCCCCTTGCAGCAGGCGACCAACGCCCGGCCCTGCAGCGCGTCAGAATGATCGTTGAGAAAGGACCGCAGTTTCTGCATGGGTACCGCCAGCAACAGCGTCCGGTTCTGCGTCGCCATCTGAAAATCATCGGTAACCTTCAGTGCTTCCGGCAGCGACACCCCCGGCAAGCGTCCGGTATTTTCGCGCGCCTGTTGCATTGCATCCGCCTGGTCGCGCGATCTGGCCCAGAGCGTCACCGGCCCGTTCCCCGCAAGGGACACTGCCAAGGCGGTGCCGAACGCGCCTGCCCCCAGAACCGAAACGTTCATGCCTTGGCCCCTTTCTTGCCGCTGCCCAGCAGGGCCGGGCTTGTCTTGTCCAGCGGCCAGCGGGGCCGCGCGGCAAGGTCCATGCCGTCGCGTGCGCCCGCTCGGAACCGCTCCATCCCCGCATAGGCGATCATCGCCGCATTGTCGGTACATAGCGCGAGAGGTGGTGCCAGAAAACGCGCTCCGGCCTCTTGGCAGAGCGCTTGCAAGCCTGCCCGGATCGTCCCGTTTGCTGCGACGCCTCCCGCGACGGCGACCACAGGCTCAGCCGGGTTTTCCCTGATATAGAGCCTGATTGCACGGCGGGTCTTCTCGGTCAGCGTATCTGCGACCGCCTGTTGGAACCCGGCGCACAGGTCGGCGCGGTCCTGCCTGGTCAGGCCGCCTTTTTCGGCGACAATCTGATCCCGGGCGCGCAGCACAGCCGTCTTCAACCCCGAGAAGGACAGGTTGCAATCGGGCCGGTCCAGCAGCGGGCGCGGCAAGCGGAACCGTTTGGGATCGCCTGTCTTGGCGTCTGCCTCCACCGCCGGGCCGCCGGGCTGAGCCAGCCCCAACAGGCGCGCTGTCTTGTCGAACGCTTCGCCCGGGGCGTCGTCGATGGTGCCGCCCAGACGGGTGAACTCTTCGGGACCGCGTACAATCAGATATTGGCAATGCCCGCCCGAGACGAGCAGCATCAGGTAAGGAAAGGCGACAGCATCGGTCAAACGCGGTGTCAGCGCGTGGCCGGCCAGATGGTTCACGCCGACCAGCGGCAGCCCGGTCGCAGCGCTTAGCCCCTTGGCGCACATCACACCGGACAGCACACCGCCAATCAACCCCGGCCCGGCGGTCACCGCAACAGCGTCCAGATCCGCAAGCGTCATTTGTGCCGCTGCCAGCGCCTCGGCAACCGCGACATCAAGCTTTTCGGCATGCGCGCGCGCCGCGATCTCGGGCACGACACCGCCGAAATCCGCGTGCAATTCGGCCTGGCCATAGACGATCGAGGACAGGATCTCGGGTCTGTGGCCCTCGGCCTGACATACGATCGCCGCTGCCGTGTCGTCGCAACTGCTTTCCAGTCCCAATATGGTCAGGTGTGGTGTCATGCATCCTCGGGATTGCATCGGATATCCGCTGCGGGGTAACATCCCGCGTTCCGGCAAACAATCCCGAGGCGGAAAGTCACGACAAGATGCATCTGCTGATGACACGCCCACGCGCCGCTGCGGAACGGTTCATCGACGGGTTGCCCGTCGCGGTTTCAGCCCAACTCTCGCCTATCTTTTCGCCGCTGATTCAGATCCGTCCATTGGACGTCGTACCTGAGCTGGCGGGCGTTGGCGCACTCGTTTTCACCTCGGCCAATGCGGTTGCGGTCGCAGCAGAAAATATCCGCAGCCGCGACCTTGCCTGCCATTGCGTCGGGCCTGCCACCACCGAAGCAGCGCGCAACGCGGGCTGGCATGCGACCCAATCAGGTGACAATGCGCAGCAGTTGATTGGGACCCTAACAAAGGAAAAACCCATTGGACCACTGATGCACTTGCGGGGCGTGCATGCGCGGGGAAACGTTGCCGAAACACTGTCGCGTGCGGGCGTCCCGTGTGGCGAGCAAGCCATTTACGATCAATCCCTGCGGCCCCTTAACGACGCAGCGGTCGAGGTTCTGGCCGGGTCCGAGCCCGTGATCGCGCCGTTTTTTTCGCCAAGGACGGCGCGACAATTTGCCGATACGGCCAACCCGTGTGCGCCCCTTTGGCTGATCGCGCTCAGCCCAGCCGTGGCGGAACCCCTTGAAACATTGCCCTTTCAGGATATGGCGATTGCCGGGGGTCCGAACAGCGCAGCGATGGGAAAAAGCGTCGAAATGTCCCTCAAACGGGCGAACCGGGTTGAGGGCCGCCCGGACGCGCATTAGTCTTTGCAAGGGTCTGGTGTTTAATAATTTTCAGAATCACGGGGGAAATACTCGGTGGCCGGTAAGAAAGAGACTGAGATCAGCAAGGATACCTCATCCGAGTCTGACCCGGTGGAGGCAGCCGAAAATGCCGATGCTACAGAGTTGCCCGAGGGTGAGGCCGATCAGGCTGTTGACGCGGATGAGGCGGCAGATGATCTGACTTCCGAAGCCGAAGCCGAAGCCGAAGCCGAAGCCGAAGCCGAAGCCGAAGCCGAAGCCGAAGCCGAAGCCGAAGCCGAAGCCGAAGCCGAAGCCGAAGCCGAAGCCGAAGCCGAAGCCGAAGCCGAGATGAGTTTCACCCCGAATTATGTGGAGCACGTTGCAGCCCAGCCGGAAAAGAAATCGGGTGGATTTGCACCTGCGTTGATTGGCGGGGTTCTGGCCGCCGCAATCGGCTTTGTCGCGGGGCAGGCCGGTCTGTTCGGGTCGGGTTCGGACACGAGCGCGCTGTCCGCACAGGTGACCGCGCTTGAAACGCAGCTGAAACAGCAGACCGACGCGCTGGGTGCGCTCGACCAGAAAGTCAGCGGAACGGATTCTGCCGGTCTGAGCGACAAGATCGATGCGCTGACAGCGCAGATCGATCCAGTGACAAGCGATCTGGGAACCCTGACCACTCAGATTCAGGACCTGTCGAAAGCCCTGCCGAATCTGGAAACACGGCTGAGTGAGCTGGAAAAACGCCCTGTCACCGAAGGGGCTTCGAAAGAGGCGGTGGCGGCCTATGACGCGGAACTGGCCAAGCTCAAGGACACGATGGCAAGCCAGCGCGCCGAGGTCGAATCGATGATGAAACAGGCGCAGGATCTCAAGGAGCAGGCCAGCGCCGATGCGCAGGCCGCTGCCAACCGCACCGCCGCCGCGCAGTTGCGCGGTGAGCTGGAAAGCGGCGCGCCCTATGTCAAAACGTTGAATGCGCTCAGATCCGGGGGCGTCAGCATCCCCGGCGCGCTGGCGGCATCGGCCACAGATGGCGTTGCAACACTAAGCGTCTTGCAGGAAAGCTTTGCGCCTGCCGCGCGGGTGGCACTTGCTGACGCGCGAGAGACCGAGAAAGGCACCGGTTTGATGGCCTTCATTCAGCGCCAGACAGGCGCACGCTCGGTCGCGCCGCGCGAAGGCTCGGACGCCGATGCGGTCCTGTCCCGGGCCGAGGCGGCGCTGACGCAGGGCGATGTCTCGACCACGCTCACCGATCTGGATGCGCTGCCTGATGCAGCCAAGGCGGCGCTGTCCGAATGGATTGCGCGCGCGACCTCTCGTCAGGAGGCGCTCAGCGCCGCTGATGCCCTGGCAACCAGCCTGAACTCGAACTGAAGGACGCGCCATGCTTTGGTCACTGCTCAAAATTCTCGTTCTGGTGGCGATTATCGCGCTGCTGGGGCTGGGTGCCGGGTATCTGATGGATACACAGGGCGGCGTGCAGGTCACGATCGCCGGCACGGAATATACACTTGGCCCGCTGCAGTCAGTGCTGGCGCTGATCGTACTGGTCTGCCTGGTCTGGCTGGCCTTCAAGCTGCTGGGCCTACTGATCGCGACGCTGAAATTCCTCAATGGCGATGAAACCGCGATGTCGCGCTATTTCGACCGGGGTCGCGAACGCCGTGGCTATCAGGCGCTGGCCGATAGTGTGATGGCGCTGGCTTCGGGCGAGGGGAACGTGGCGATGGCAAAGGCCAGCAAGGCCGAAAAGCTGCTGCAAAAGCCTGAATTGACTAATCTGCTGGTGGCGCAGGCGGCCGAGTTGAACGGTGACACCAAGCGCGCGGCCGAGACCTACAAAAAGCTGGTGACCAATGACGCCACCCGCTTTGTCGGCGTGCGTGGGATCATGAAACAGAAGCTGGCCGATGGCGATGATGATACCGCACGCAAGCTGGCGGAAAAGGCGCTGGAACTGAAACCGAAACACACCGAAACGCAAGATGTGCTGCTGACGCTTCAGACCAAGGCGCAGGACTGGGCGGGCGCCCGCTCGACCCTGACCGCCAAGTTGAAATCCGGCGCCTTGCCGCGCGATATCTATAAGCGCCGCGATGCCGTGCTGGCCCTGTCCGAGGCAAAAGAGCTGCTGGACGAGGACGGAACCGTCGATCAGCAGGAACGCGCGATCGAGGCCAATCGCCTGTCACCCGATCTGGTGCCCGCTGCCGCCATGGCAGCGCGCGCGCATATCGCCAAGGGTAAGCCGCGCAACGCGACCAAGATCCTCAAGAAAGCGTGGGAGGTCCGCCCGCATCCCGATCTGGCCCACGCCTTTGCCGAAATTGTGCCGGACGAAACGCCGGCAAACCGGGTCCGCCGGTTCTCGGCCCTGTCGCGGCTGCATCCCAACGATGCCGAGACCCGTCTGGTCATGGCCGAGCTGAACATCGTGGCCGAAGATTTCCCGGAAGCGCGCCGCGCGCTGGGCGATCTGGTTGAAATGAAAGATGCGGATGCGCGCGTCTTTACCTTGATGGCTGCGGTCGAACGGGGCGAGGGCGCAACGGATGCGGTGGTTCAGGGCTGGCTGGCAAAGGCGCTCACCGCGCCACGCGGGCCGCAATGGGTCTGCGACAATTGCCACGACATCCAGCCCGAATGGGCGCCGACCTGCGGCAATTGTCACAGTTTCGATACGCTGACCTGGACCGCGCCGACAAAACAAGAGGTCGCAACCGCAACCGGGGCGCAGATGTTGCCCTTGATCCTGGGCGCGCTGGAGGACAAATCCGATGAGATCGAGGACGCGCCCGAGGATGCAACCATTCTGGATGGCGAAGTTCAACCGTCTGACACACCGGGGGCCGAACCCCGACCCGCCACCTGATCGCCGCGCCCCTTTCTTAGGTTTTGGGGCGCATGGACTGCCCTTCGTGAAAAAGATGCACCTTGGCCGGATCGGCGGTCAGGGTGACATCGCTGCCGCGCAGGTCGCGCTGGATGCCCGGCAGTTTGGCAATGACCGGATCGGCCCCGGCGACGGGCTCAAAATAAAGCAGCGTGACCTCACCCAGAGCTTCGGTGATATCGACCTTGCCCTTGAACAGATATTCGCTGTCTGTCGGCCTCATATCCTCGGGCCGGACGCCGATATTGACCGCCTTGCCGCTGTCACCATCGCTGGTCCGGATGTCCGAGATCGCGCTGCCGCCACCATCCAGCGTCACAATGGTCCGGGCCCCCGTGCCGGTGATCTTGCCGGGCAGCAGGTTCATCGCGGGTGACCCGATGAACTGAGCGACAAACTCGTTCTCGGGTGTCTCATACAGTTCCAGCGGGGTTCCGACCTGAGCGATACCCTTGTTGGCCAAAACCACGATGCGGCTGGCCAGCGTCATCGCCTCGACCTGATCATGGGTCACATAGATCATGGTGCGATCCGGCATCGCCTCTTTCAGCCGCGCGATCTCGATCCGCGTGGCGACGCGCAAAGCGGCGTCGAGATTCGAGAGCGGTTCGTCGAAGAGGTACACTTTGGGATCGCGCACGATCGACCGGCCAATGGCCACGCGCTGGCGCTGCCCGCCGGACAGCGCCTTGGGCAGACGATCCAGATACGGCTCTAACTGAAGGACTTTGGCCGCTTTATCGACCGCCGCGTCGATCTCGGCCTTCGATTTCTTGGCGATCTTCAGGGCAAAGGCCATGTTGTCGCGCACCGTCATATGCGGGTAGAGCGCGTAAGACTGGAACACCATCGCGATTCCACGCTGCGCCGGTGGCACGTCGTTCATCATCTCGCCGTCAATGGTCAGCTCGCCGCCGGTGATCTTTTCCAGCCCCGCGATCATCCGCAGCAAGGTCGACTTGCCGCAGCCCGAGGGGCCGACAAAAACGATCAGTTCGCCGGTCGTGATGTCGAGGTTTATATTGTTGAGAACATTGACGTTTTCGGCATAGGTCTTTTCGACATTGGTGAGTTTCAGATCGGCCATGATGTCAGTTCCTCACCTGTTTCACGATCAGATAGTCCCAGGCCCCGAGCGCGGCGCGCTGTCCTTCTAGTTTCGCCCCGAGGCGCTCCTCCTGCCAGAGTCCGTTGGGCAGTGTGACCTCGACCGCGTCGCCACCAAGGTTGAAGGCGCAGAACAGCGTTTCGGTTGCGTCTGAGCGGGTGAAGCTCAGCACATCGCCATCAGTGCGCAGGTCGCTTTGCGCACCGGTCTGCAAAGCGGTATGAGCGCCGCGCAGCGCGATGGCTTGCCGGTAATGATGCAGCATCGCGTCGGGGTCCTGCTCCTGCCGGTCCACCGCCGCCTCGGCATGAACCGGGCTGACCGGAAGCCAGCTTTTTCCGCTGCCGAAACCGGCGTTCTCTGCCTGCGTCTGCCAGGCCATCGGCGTGCGGCATCCGTCGCGGCCCTTGAATTCGGGCCAGAATTCGATGCCGTAAGGGTCTTGCAAGTCCTCGAAAGCGACATCCGCTTCGGGCAGGCCCAGTTCCTCTCCCTGATACAGGCAGACCGAGCCGCGCAGGCACATCATCAGCGTGGTATAGCAGCGCAGCGCCTCGTCGCTTAACCCCCAGCGGCTGGCATGGCGCTGCACGTCGTGGTTTGAAAAGGCCCAGCACGGCCAGCCATCGGGCGCGGCGGCCTCCAGGTCCCGGAATACCTCGACGATACGCTCTGCCGTGGCGCGGCGACCTTCGAGAAACTCGAATGCGTAGCACATATGCATGCGCGCCTCGCCCTCGGTGTACTGACCCATGATCTCAAGCCCGCGTTGTGCATCGCCGATCTCGCCCAGACAGGCGCGGGCGTCATAGGCGTCGGTCAGCGCCCGCAGCCGTTCCAGAAATGCCAGGTTTTCGGGTTGGCTTTTGGAATAGAGGTGGTCCTGATGGTTATAGGGGTTCACCTGCGGCGCGATGGAGTCATTGCGCGCCTCCTGCGGCAGTGGCGGGTTGTCGCGCAACTCTTTGTCGTGGAAATAGAAGTTGATCGTGTCCAGCCGGAATCCGTCGACCCCGCGATCCAGCCAGAACCGCGCCACGTCCAGCAGCGCCTCCTGAACCTGGGGATCATGGAAATTGAGGTCGGGCTGCGAGGACAGAAAGTTGTGCAGGTAATATTGCTGCCGCCGCGCGTCCCAGTGCCAGGCTGAACCGCCAAAGATCGCCAGCCAGTTATTTGGCGGGGTGCCGTCGGGTTTCGGGTCTGCCCAGACATACCAATCGGATTTCGGGTTGTCGCGCGAGGCCCGGCTCTCGGTAAACCAGGGGTGTTGATCCGAGGTATGGGACAGCACCAGATCAATCATCACCTTCAGCCCAAGTTCATGGGCGCGGGCCAGCAATGCGTCGAAATCCGCGAGCGTACCGAACATCGGATCGACATCGCGGTAATCGCTGACGTCATAGCCGAAATCCTTCATCGGAGATTTGAAGAAAGGCGAAATCCAGATCGCATCGACGCCCAGCGAGGCCACGTAGTCCAGCCGCTGTGTGATCCCGGCCAGATCCCCGATGCCGTCACCATTGCTGTCCTGAAAGCTGCGCGGATAGATTTGATAGATCACCCCGCCGCGCCACCAATCTGCGGCGGATTCGACTGGGGCGCCCGGTTGTGGAGCCATTTGAGCGTTCATGAATTTACCCTATTTGACAGAGCCGGCCAGCAATCCGCGGACCAGATATTTTTGCATTGCGAAGAAGACCAGCAGCGGCACGGCAATCGACACGAAAGCCGCCGTGGCAAGGATTTCCCAATTGCCGCCGCGCGTGCCCATCAACTCGACAATCTGGGCGGTCATCACCGTGGTCTGGCCCGAGGCGTCGATCAGGAACACCTTGGCGACCAGCAGGTCGTTCCAGGTCCACAGGAACTGGAAGATCGCGAATGAGGCCAGCGCCGGGAAGCTGAGCGGCAGGATGATCTTGGTGAAGATCTGGAAATCCGTGGCGCCATCGACCCGCGCATTCTCGATGATGTCGCGTGGCAGACCGGCCATGTAATTCCTGAGAAGGTAGATCGCCAGCGGCAGCCCGAACCCGGTATGGGCCAACCAGATACCCAGATAGCTTTTGCCGATCCCGATGCTCAGATGCAGTTTCAAGAGCGGGATCAACGCCAGTTGCAATGGCACCACCAGCAGGCCCACCACCGCCGCGATCAGCAGCGCGCGGCCGGGAAAATCCATCCAAGCCAGCGCATAGGCGGCAAAGGCGGCCACCAGAATGGGAATGATCGTGGCCGGGATCGTGACCGTCAGCGTGTTGAAGAACGCCTTGGCCATCCCGTCGACATTGGCCGGGTCGAACAGGATGTTCTTGTAGTTCTGGAAGGTCAGTTCAGGCGGTGCGGTTGCGGTGACAAAGACGCGCGGGCCGCGTTTGCCCTCGAACGCCTCGCTGTTCACCAGACGATAGGCGCCATCTGCTTGCACGGTGATCTCTCCTCCACGGCGCAGCTCGGCGGTGTCACCGGGCGTATAGGCGTCGATATCGCGCGAAGACACGCCCCAGACCGAGATTACGGCGTCGGGGTTCTCGCCAAAGAGATTGCCCTCGATCACGTACATGTCGCCTTGCTGAACCTGAGTTTCCGGCGGTGCGGTGCGCAGAGTCAGGTTCTGTTCCGAAGCAAACACCGCCCGCCACCAGCCGCTTGTCGCGATCTGGTCCGCGGTACGGAAAGAGGACACGAACAGACCAAATGTCGGAAACAGCCAGAGGCAGACAAGGCCCAGCACGCAGAGATTGACGATCCAGACCAGCGCCGATCTTGAGCCAGCGATATTGTTCATCTCGGCACTCCCTATTTCATCTCGGCGCGCGCATTGCGCACATTCCAGACCAGGATTGGCATCACCAGGATCATGATCACGATGGCCGAGGCCGATCCGATACCCCAGTCATCAGCGCGAAACAGCTTGTCGTACATGTAGTTGGCGAGAACCTGCGTCTCCCATTGGCCGTTGGTCATGGCAAAGACGATGTCAAAGACCTTGAGCACGGTGATAGTGATTGTGGTCCAGACCACCAGAATGGTGTTCTTGATCTGCGGCACCTTGATCTTGAAGAAGATCTGGAACGGGTTGGCCCCGTCGACAATCGCCGCCTCGACGGTTTCCTCAGGGATGCCGCGCAGAGCGGCGGACAGGATGACCATGGCAAAGCCGGTCTGAATCCAGATCAGCACGATCATCAGGAAGAAAGAATTCCAGAACGGGGTGGTTAACCAGGTTTGCGGCTCGGCCCCACCCAACGCGATGTAGATGGCGTTCAACACGCCGATCTGGTCCTGTTCGAGGGGGCGTGTGTCATAGACCAGCTTCCAGATCACTGCCGCGCCGACAAACGAGATCGCCATCGGCATGAAGATCAGCGATTTCGCCAAATTGCCCCATCTGATCCGGTCGGTCAGCTGCGCGGCCAGCAGGCCAAAACCGGTGGACATGGCTGGCACCACGATCAGCCACAGCATGTTGTTGCGCATGGCCTCCCAGAACTTGGGCTCCTGCATCATCTGCTGGTAGTTCTGCAGCCCGACCCATTTATAGCCGCCTCCGGGCACCCGATCGGTCAGCGAAAGGCGCAGGGTTTCGACAACCGGATAGGCCAGATAAAGCCCCAGCGCCAAAAGCGCGGGAAACAGAAACAGCCAGGGCCGGATCAGGTTCGCGCGGTTGATGTTGCGGCCCGCATTGGGACCGCGCGGGGGGTAGAGAACCTTGTCGAGAAACTGGTTGGAGAGGTAGAAATAGCCGACACAACCGACCACTCCGATCACGATGGTCATAAGACCCTGCAGCGCTGGGCTCATCTCTCATGCTCCGGGAAGGGGAAAGGGGTGGGGCAGCCCGAGGAAACCCGGATTGTCCCTGCTCGTGAGTGAGTGGGGGTTATTGCAATGCGTCCCAGGAGGACTGGATTTCTCGGGCAACAGTTGCCGCATCCTTCGCCCCAGACGAATAGTCGACCATTCCAGTCCAGAACGCCCCAGCGCCAACGGCACCTGGCATCAGGTCAGAGCCGTCGAAACGAAAGGTGGTAGCGTTGGTGAGAATTTCACCCTGTCCTCGTTGGGTATCATTCGCATAGTTTTTGGGATTGGCGCCCAGATGCGGCGTAAGAAAACCGTCCTGAGACATCATGATCTCATGGGCAAATGGTGTTTTGAGGAACTCAACGAAAGCTTCGGCTGCGGGGCTCGGGTTCGTAATTGTGAACAGCGTGCCTGCCCCAAGAACCGGTGTCCCTAGATCTTTTTCCGAATAGGCCGGGAAGTAAAAGAAATCGGCATCTGCGCCCAACTCAGTGCCTTCAGGGAAATAGGCTGGAATGAAGGAGGCCTGCCGATGCATCATGCAGGTTGGGGGGCTTTCGAACAAACCTTTGGGGCTGTCTCGGAAATCGATCGCGGCGGTATCGTCCGCACTTCCCGAGACATAATCATCGTTGCGTGCAAAGCTGCCATATTCTTCGATGGCTGCAACGACACGCGGGTCGTCAAACTTCATTTCATTGGATACCCATGCGTCATAGACCTCTGGCGGCTGAGTGCGCAGCATCAGATCTTCGACCCAGTCCGTCGCAGGCCAGCCAGTTGCTCCGCCTGAGGCCAAGCCGACGCATAGCGGCGTCTCGCCATCAGCAACCATTTGGTCCATGAGCGCCCTGAACTCCTCCATGGTATTTGGAACTTCGTACCCGAAATCCTCGAAATTTTCAGGAACATACCAAACGAGTGATTTGACGTTCACGTTGAAGAAGAAGCCATAGAAGTCGCTGGCACCATTACCATTGTCAAATGTTCCCAGATCGACCCAGGATTGACCGGCGGCAAAATTTTCTTTGATCCAATCGTCTGAGCCTGTTGGAAGTGGCGTTAGGTATCCGTTTTTGGCCATGTTTGCCGCAAGCCCCGGCTGGGGGAAAACAGTTAGGTTTGGCGCTGACCCTGCAGCGGCATCAATAAGGATCTGTTGTTCCAGAGAATCGGAGCCGACATAACTGGAGTCCGCTCCAGTGGCCTCGTCGAAATATGCGACAAGGTTCTCAAATGCTTTTCCCTCGCCAGCCAGCCACGGCCCGAATATTGTCAGCTTTTCGCCGGGCAGATCTGTCGAGGCGGCAAAGGCCTGATACCCGTCCCAGTTGAAGTTACCCTCCCCAACAGGGTGGATGAATGCGTCCTGAGCATGCGCCGCGCCAGCGACCAGTGCCAGTGCTGCGGTGCCCGCGAGCAATCTGTTGTTCATTGTTTCTCCTCTCATCCGCGTGGGGTGCGGTGCCGTGAATCAGGCGCTTTCCAAAGCGCTTTGGATTTCCCTTTGTGACGTTACGGAAGAGATTCTGTCAACACTTAGTATGAAAGCCGCAGGAAAAGGAGTGAAATTAGGTGGTCTTCCGCCCATGACCCAAAAACGATTGACGCAACGCGCTATTCCTTTCACAAATTACCCATGAAAATTGAAAGCGCTTTGAACGCCCCATGAACCTGAAAACCCTCGCCAGGAAGCTGCAGCTGTCGCAGACCACCGTTAGCCGCGCACTGAACGGCTATCCCGAGGTAAGCGAGGCGACACGACGGCGTGTGGAAGAAGCGGCGCGCGAGCACAACTATCGACCCAACAGCCGCGCCAAGGGATTGGCTACCGGGCGCGCGATGGTGATCGGCCATGTAATCCCGGCCTCGACCCAGCACGAAATGCTCAACCCTGTCTTTGGTGATTTCGTCGCCGGGGCCTCACGCGCCTATGCCACATACGGCTATGACATGATGTTCACCCGCGTCGATGATGGGGATGAGGAACAGATCTATCATGCTCTGGCGGCGAAGGGCTCGGTCGACGGGGTTATCCTGCAGGGTCCACGGGTCAACGACGTCCGCATTCCGCTGCTCAACCGCATTGGATTGCCCTTTATCGTGCATGGCCGCTCGTCGGGGATCGAGGAGAACTATTGCTGGGTGGACGTGAACAACAAACGCTCGTTCCAGCGGGCGACGGAATTTCTGATTGATCTGGGGCATAAGCGGATTGCGCTGATCAACGGGTTGGAAGACATGGACTTCGCCCATCGCCGCCGGGAAGGTTACGTCGAAGCGCTGAAAACGGCTGGAATAGAGCCTGATCCGACCTTGATGCGCAGCGCCGAGATGACCGAGGTTTACGGCCACCATGAGACCCGCGCGATGCTGAAGATGGAGGAACCGCCAACCGCGATCCTTGCCGCATCGATGATCTCGGCCATCGGCGTGCGCCGGGCCATCGACGAGGCCGGGCTGACACTGGCGCGCGATGTGTCTGTCATCACCCACGACGATGACCTGTCTTATCTGCGCAACGGCTCGGACGTTCCGATCTTCACCGCCACGCGGTCCTCGGTGCAGCAGGCCGGAGAAATCCTGTCGCGGATGCTGATTGAAAAGATCGAACAGCCGGATGCGCCCAACCGAAACCACATGCTCGAGGCCGAGCTGGTGGTCGGCCGCTCGACAGGGCCAGCACCGGAGACAAGACGATGATGCGCCACGCGCGGCAGGATTTTCCGCCCGGCTTTACCTTTGGGACGGCCACTTCGGCCTATCAGATCGAGGGCCACGCGCTGGGCGGCGCGGGGCGAACTCACTGGGACAGTTTCGCCGCCACACCCGGCAATGTGGTGCGCGCGGAAAACGGCGCGCGCGCCTGCGAGCACTATCTGCGCTATGAAGAAGACCTTGATCTGGTCGCAGCTGCCGGGTTCGACGCCTATCGGTTTTCCACCAGCTGGGCGCGGGTGCTGCCCGAAGGACGCGGCGTGGCGAACCAGGAGGGTCTGGATTTTTATGACCGGCTGGTGGATGCGATGCTGGCGCGCGGGATCAAGCCGCTTGCCACGCTTTATCACTGGGAACTGCCGTCACCGCTGGCTGATCTGGGCGGCTGGCGCAATCGCGACATCGCTGGCTGGTTCGCTGATTTTGCCGAGATCATCATGGGCCGGATCGGCGATCGCGTGCACTCGGTCGCGCCGATCAACGAGCCATGGTGCGTGGGATGGCTGAGCCACTTCCTTGGTCATCATGCGCCCGGCCTGCGCGACATCCGCGCCACTGCCCGCGCGATGCATCATGTGATGCTGGCCCATGGGCGCGCCATCCAGGCGATGCGGGCGCTCGGCATGGACAACCTGGGCGCGGTGTTCAATCTGGAATGGGCCGACCCTGCCGATAGCTCGCCCGAAGCGCGGCAGGCTGCGGATCTCTATGACGGCTATTACAACCGCTTCTTCCTGAGTGGCGTGTTCAAAAAATGCTACCCCGAGAATGTGCTCGCCGGGCTGGGGCCGCATATGCCCAAGAACTGGCAAGATGATTTCGATACCATCGGCACGCCGGTCGACTGGTGCGGCATTAACTACTACACCCGCAAGCTCATCGCACCCGATGATGGACCTTGGCCGCATCATCATGAGGCACCTGGACCGCTGCCCAAAACCCAGATGGGGTGGGAGATCTATCCGCAGGGCCTCTTTGACTTCCTCAAGCGCACGGCGCGCGACTATACCGGTGACCTGCCGATCTACGTGACCGAAAACGGCATGGCCAATGACGACAGCCTCAAGGATGGCGCGGTGCCGGATCAGATGCGGATCGACTATCTGAACGACCATCTGGACGCGGTCAGATCCGCCATCGCGGAGGGTGTTCCGGTCGCGGGCTACATGATCTGGTCGCTGCTGGACAATTACGAATGGGCACTGGGATATGAAAAACGTTTCGGTCTGGTGCATGTGGATTTCGAGACCCTGACGCGCACGCCCAAGGCCTCTTACCACGCGCTGGCGGCGATGCTGCGCTAGATTGTGCAGCACACGTCCTTGCGAGCGGGACGAAACAACTCTTTGCTTTGCGCAAATGCGCCCCATTTGTTAGTCAAATCAGACACCACATCGGGGGTACCATGAGCCGATTTTTCAAAGACCCGGACGCGATTGCCGCGCTTTCGCCCGAAGAATTCCACGTCACCCAACGCAGTGGCACCGAACGCCCCGGCACTGGCAAGCATCTGGGCAACAAAGATCCCGGCATCTATGTCTGCATCGTGTCGGGCGAGCCGCTGTTTGCCTCGGCGCATAAATACGAATCCGGCTGCGGCTGGCCGAGTTTCACCAAACCCATCGAACCTGCCCATGTACAGGAACTCGAAGACCGCGGTCTCGGCATGATCCGTACCGAGGTCCGCTCGACCCATGGCGACAGCCATCTGGGCCATGTCTTTCCGGACGGACCGCGCGAACATGGCGGGCTGCGCTACTGTATCAACTCGGCCTCGCTGCGTTTCATCCATCGTGATGAGATGGAGGCAGAGGGCTATGGGGACTACCTGGACCAAGTGGAGGATATCGCATGACGACCGAACGCGCCGTACTGGCGGGCGGATGTTTCTGGGGAATGCAGGACCTGATCCGCAAACTGCCCGGAGTGTCCAACACCCGCGTGGGATACACCGGCGGGGATGTGCCCAACGCCACCTATCGCAATCATGGTACCCATGCCGAGGGGATCGAGATTGTCTTTGATCCTGCCGTGATCAGCTATCGCGATCTGCTGGCCTTCTTCTTTCAGATCCACGACCCCACCACGGCGAACCGGCAGGGCAATGATCGGGGCCTCAGCTATCGCTCGGCGATCTATTATGTGGACGAGGCGCAGAGTCAGACCGCGAACGACACCATTGCTGATGTGAACGCCTCGGGTCTGTGGCCCGGTACGGTGGTGACCGAAGTGGAGCCGGTGGGCGATTTCTGGGACGCCGAGCCAGAGCATCAGGACTATCTGGAACGTGTTCCCAACGGCTATACCTGCCACTTCCCGCGCCCCGGCTGGGTGCTGCCGAAACGGATGAATGCCGCTGAATAGGCTCTGTCTTAGCCCGTTGCCACGCGGGGTCGTCCGCTGGCCTCGACCGTGAGCGTCGCCTCGACAAACACATCGCGCGCTTCGACGCGGGCGGTGCGGATATCTCGCGCGGTCAGCAGGCGGATATCCTCGGCACCCGCCGCGCGCGCTTCAGCCTCGGCAATGTCTCGCAGCGTGTCTTCCAGCATCGTCATGGCCGCATCTGGGTCGCCAAAGTCACGCGGACCGCTGTCCAGATGTACCCGGTATTTGCCCTCTGACGGTGCGGTGACGACACCGCTGCGGCGAAAGGTGACGCGACCCACCACCGCGCCGATTGCATTCGCAACACCCGCATGTTCCGGAAGCACCATCCGGCAGCGCAGGCGCGTGCCGACTGCCGGATAATAGGTCGGGGCCGAGGCACCCAACCCGATCACATCGACGTTCAGCGCGGTATCAAGCGCCAGCAACCCACGATGCGCCGACAGCCCTTTGCGGGTCAGGGCATGGCGGGCCAACACGCTGGCCGGGATGCCAAATTCTGCCTCTTCTTCGGCAAAAGCGGCCTCCAGCAAGGTTTCCACTGTCTGCCCGGTCAATTGATCGACGATCATCCGGGCCAGATCGTGCGCGCTTTCCGCCAGCCATTTGCCCGAGCCAACCCGCTTGCGCGCAAACAGCGTCAGCGCCTTTTCCGCCGCTTCTTTGTCCCAGGAAGACAGCGTGCCAAGCAGATGGCAGGCATCCGAGGGCGTCACGCCAGCAACCTGTGCCACTCCGCGATCCACCAATCTGTTAAGCGCCGCATGATCCATCCGCGTCCGCAGCAGCGCCGCCATCGGGTGCACCGCCTCACCGATCCGGTCCATCAGAGCCTGTTCCCGTCCGCCCAGACCACCGGTATCCACACCCGGCACGGCGCGGACAAAGCGGGCGTCATGTTCGCCCGGTGTGGTCGCCCGTAGCTGAACCTCAAGGCTGTCATGCACCAGTTCGGGGGCTTCACGGGCAATGAGCGCAACCGGCAACACCCGGCGCGGACCGAGCTGCACGCCCCCGCGCAGCCCTTCGGCCTGAACGTGAACCTGACTGTCCCCGCCCAAGCCGGATGTGCGCATCGCAACCGCCTCGACCATGGTGCGGAATCCGCCCACACGCGCGCCTGCCGGGTCAATCGCGGGCTTGCCGTCGCGGATCAGGGCCACATCCGTGGTCGTACCGCCAATATCCGAAACCAACGCATCCTGCGCGCCGGTCAGCCAGCGCGCGCCCACGATCGAGGCTGCTGGCCCGCTGAGAATGGTTTCGATCGGCCGTGCCCGTGCCTGTTCAGCCGACATCAGTGCGCCATCGCCGCGCACCACCATCATCGGCGCGGTGATGCCCAACTCGCCCAGCACATCCTGCGCCCGCCCGATCAACCGGTCGATCATGCCGATCAGCCGCGCATTCAAAACTGCGGTCACCGCCCGTTTCGGCCCGTTCAGCTTGGCCGATAGCTGGTGCGAACATGTCACCGGCGCGCCGGTGTATTCGCGAATGATGCGTGCCGCCTCCAGCTCATGCGCCGGGTTTCGGGTGGCGAACTGCGCCGCGACCGCATAGCCGGACACGCCACTTTCAGTCTCTAAAAAGGCAAGAAGCGCCGCCTTGTCGAATTCCTTGGCCTCATTTCCCGCATGGCTGTGCCCGCCCGCAACAACCAGCGCCGGATCGCCTTTCAGGGCGTCACGCAAGCCATGCCGATCCAGATCGCTTTCGCGGAACCCGACATAGATCAGGGCGACCCGCCCGCCCTGACCCTCGACCAGAGCATTGGTGGCAAGGGTGGTCGACAAAGACGCCATCGAGATCTGATCCGCGCCCACACCCGCACTGTCCAGCACCGCACGTACGGCAGCGCCGACGCCGATGGCCAGATCGGACCGGGTGGTCAGCGCCTTGGCGCTTGCCACCACCTCGGTCTCGTCCCGAACCAGCACCGCGTCGGTATAAGTGCCACCCGTGTCCACCCCCAAAGCCAGGGTCATGCTTGCCTCCTGCATATTGCGACCCGAGAGGTAGAGTGCGAGGCCTGAAACATCCAGCCTGTTTGCGTCATCTATGGCAAACGTCCGACAGCCCAGGACGCCGCGTCCGAAACCGCTTCATCCGGGTCATTCAGCAAGGCCTGTGCGACCGGCTTCAACGCGGCATCATCCGAATTGCCGATGGCATAGAGCACGTTGCGCACAAAACGGTTGCGCCCGATCCGCTTGATTGGCGAACCCGAGAATTTTGCGCGAAATCCGGCATCATCCAGCATGGCAAGTTCCGCCAGATTGGGGGCCAGCAGATCGTTACGCGCAGCGTAGCGCAGATCGCTGGCCGCGACTGCAAACTTGTTCCAGGGGCAGGCGGCAAGGCAGTCGTCGCAGCCATAAATCCGGTTGCCCAACTTCCCGCGCAAGCTCGCGTCGACCGGCCCCTTGTGCTCGATCGTCAGATAAGAAATGCAGCGCCGCGCATCCAACTGGTAGGGCGCGGGAAACGCGTCGGTCGGGCAGGCGTCCAGACAGGCGCGGCAGGACCCGCATCGGTCCGGTTCGGCCAGATCGGTGGGCAGGTCAAGCGTAGTAAAAACAGAGCCTATGAAGGCCCAGTTGCCCCAATCCCGGCTGACAAGATTTGTGTGCTTGCCCTGCCAGCCCAGCCCGGCAGCTTGACCCAATGCCTTCTCGGGCACTGGTGCGGTATCGACAAACACCTTTACCTCGCCTCCTGCCTCGCCAATCAGCCACCGCGCCAACCGCTTGAGCCGCTTCTTGACCAGATCGTGGTAGTCCTTGTTCTGCGCATAGACCGAGATCGCGCCCTTGCCCCGCCGCTTTAGAATGGCGCGCGGATCGTGATCCGGGGCATAGCTTTCGGCCAGCATGATCACGGTTTTCGCCTCGGGCCACAAAGCCTGCGGATCGCCGCGCCAATGTGTTCGCTCGGCCATCCAGCCCATCTGCCCGTGATACCCGGCCTCGACAAACCGCGCCAAACGCCCCGGCACTTCGGGCACATCCCCTGGCCGACAAAGCCGGCAGGAGACGAACCCCTCGGTCCGGGCCTGTTGCACCAGTTTCGCCTTTAACCCGGATCCGATTTTCATCTGGCTAAAATATCTGCCGTTTTGCCTTGGTCAACACCTGGTTCCAAGGCCAGCGCGCGCAATGTGGAACCCCCTCCGGTTTCGTGGACGATAATGCGCTATTTCTCACCGGCCATTCGAGTGCTTCATCTGTTTGGAAACAGTCAGTCATAGCTGAGCGACAGGGTTCGCGAAATTGGCAGTGACTGGCAGGTCAGGATTGCGCCGTTCTCAATGTCTGCGTCCTCCAGCGCCATACGGGCACGCATGTGGATTTCGCCTTTGGTCAATTTGGCGCGACAGGCACCGCAAACCCCGGACTGGCAGGAAAAAGGGGGTTTCAGACCTGCGGATTTGACCGCTTCCAGAACCGTTTTCCCCTTGGCCACATTGATTGAATGTTGAGAGCCGCCCAGCGTGATCTCTGCCGTTGCGGCCATGCCTTCGACGCTGGAGTCAAGCTCTGCCACGCCGCCGTAGCTTTCCATGTGGATGCGGGTTGCGGGCACGTCGAGCGAGATCAGTGCGGTCTTCACCGCCAAGTTCATCCCGCCCGGCCCGCAGATGTAATATTGCGCGTCCTGCGCATAGGGCGGATTTTCGGCGATCAGCGCCTCAATCGCCGGTTTGTCGATGATGCCCTTGCGCCAGTAGTCGGCAGAAGACCAGAAGCCGGGTTTGGAAAAGATGTGGTGGATCGTCAACCGGTCGGGGTTCATACCCCGGATGGCGCTCAACTCATCCTGCAACAGAATGGATTTTTCATTGGTGTTGCCATAGGCCAGATGAGCGAAGGAGTTGGGCTCTGCCGCCATGACCGAACTGAGCATCGCAAAGAGCGGCGTGATGCCCGAACCCGCGCCAAAGAAGTAATGCGTGCGTCGCGCCGTTGCGCCGGGATCAAGGCAAAATCCGCCAAAGGGCGGCATCACGTCGATCACGTCACCTTTTTGCACATTGTCATTGATGTGGTTGCTGATCACGCCACCCCCGACACGCTTCACGGTGATCCGCAGCGGATCACCGGAAAAGGGCGACGAAGAAATCGAATAGCTGCGGCGCTGTTCCTCTCCGTTTACCGAGAATCGGAACGACAGATGCTGGCCGGCTCGCCAGGCGAAGGTGTTGCGCAGCGCGTCAGGCACATCGAACATGACCGTCTTGGCCATGCCGCCGATTTCGTTGCGGGTGTCCAGAACGGTCAGCGGGTGGAAATCGCGCGGAGTCATTTCCCGTCTCCAAGCCATTTCAGAACGACCTTCTGATGGTCGATGACCGGGCTTTCGCCGACGGCAGCGGGGCCGGTTTCGAAATAGGGGGACTTCAGCGATTTCTGCTGTTGTTCACAGGCATAGACGTCCTCGCCGGTGAAGTCGCCCGCGACCATCGGGTCGTCCTTGCTCATCGCGTCATGGTCTTCGTACTTCCCGCTGAGGCCAAACTTGGTCCAGAACATCGAGGATTTCATCGATTGCCTGGAAAACTCCCAGCCGGACCTGTTCGAGACCCGCCCCCGGTTGCTGACACGGGTCAGTTCCGGGCCAAGCGGTTCGATGATGAAAATGTTCCAGCCGTCCTCTGATCCGGCCAGCCCGATGCCGGGGAACAGCATCGGCACCCAGGCGCCGTTCATATCCTTGGGGATCACCCGTGGCGCAATCAGCTTGCTTTCCTGATCCTTCAGAAATGCGCCCACTGGTGGTTCCCAAAACACATAGTGGGGACCTTCCCAATGGTATTTTGCCGCCTTGTGATCATACATCTGCAGCGTGTTCGAATGCAGGTGGCTCAGGTGGTAGACGTCGATATAGTTCTCGACCACCACCTTCCAGTTGGCCTTGATTTCGTAGCTGTTGTTCAGCTCTTCGTATTCGATCAGGTCTTCGGGAACATGCGGACCGATATGCGGTTCCACCGGCCCGAACCATTCAGTGATGGCCGGGGCATCGGGGTCAGGGTGAACAAAAATCATCGATTTCCATATGTCGACCTTGGCGGGTTTCAGGCCCAGACAGGATTTGTCGATCCGACCAAACTCTTCATGCTCTTCGGGCACCGAGATCAGGTTGCCTTCCAGATCATAGGTCCAGTCGTGATAAGGGCAGGTCAGTGCCTTTTGCGTCTTGCCGACGGCGCGGATCAACTGCGTGCCCCGGTGGCGGCAGATGTTGTGGAAGGCGCGCAGGCGGCGGTCGCGGCCCATCACGATGAAGATGTTGTTCAACCCGGCCTGAACGGTGATGAACTGTCCGGGTTCGCTGATGTCCTCCATAAAACCCGCATAGCGCCAGGTTTTCGAGAAGATGTCGCGCATTTCGTGATCGAACCACTGCTGCGAGGTATAGGCCTCGACAGGCAGCAGATGCAGCATTCGGGTCATTTGGGTGCTCCTCAGGTGGCCGGATCAGGCCGGAACTGGAAAGAAATCAAGGGTGACAAGCATCAGGCCCAGCACGATCCAGGCGATCTGGATCAGCCAGAACAGGATCGGGTCCTCGCCGCGTGTCACGTCGGAAATCAGGAAGGCATGGCCCGAGCGGAAGTTCGGGATCGTCCAGTAGAGGAACAGAAGCCCCCAGAGCGACTGATAGCCCAACGCCGTAGCGATCATCAGCGCCGCGAAGGTCAAGTAGTTGAGAGAACGGGCCTGCGTCATGACCCACCGTCCAATCCTTCCAGCAGCTTATGCGCGATGGTTTGCGCGGTTTGGGTCCAGCCTTGCGGCATATCCAATGGCGCAAGAGACGCCACATTCAGATAAAGCGCTACGATGCCATGGGCCGCGGCATTGACGGCGTGATCGTCGGCTTGCGGGTTGTCTTGACGCAGAACTCTGGCGATTGCCGCCTCGAACCCCAGCAGGGACTCGCGACAAGCGGTGCGCAGGTCCGCGTCTTCGGCAGCACGTGCCGTCAGCGCCGCGAAGGCCAGCACCATGTCCGGTGACGACCCGGTCGTGTCTGCAAACAGATATTCCACCAAGGCCGCTGCGGGCGCGTCCCCGGGCAAGGCGGCGATCAACGCCTCGGTCTGTTCGGCAAAGCTGTGCAGAACATGATCCTGCAGCGCCGCGATCATGTCTTCCCGGTTGCCCAGATGATGCCGGATCAATGGCCGGGTCAGCCCGGCCTCGGCCGCAATCTGGGTCAGAGAGGCGCCCTCCAACCCAAAGCGCGCCACACATCGAACCAATGCCTGCATCACTTGCGCATAGCGTTCATCACGGTTTGAAGGACGCCCAGCCATCTCAGTTCCAGTATTTCAGCCGCAACGTCGACCCAGCCGTCTCACCGTTGGCGACAGCCGCGTCCTCGAATTTTGACGGCAGACCACGGCGGCCCATAGCGGCAAAGGCATAGCCCTCGGTCGGCACCTCGCCATTCATACCCAGATCGCCGTCCAGATCTTCGTCATGCAGGGCGGCAAAGGCATAAGTTCCGTGGGGCAGGTCGTGAAAGGTGACCGAAACCTTCGTGCCGGCAGCCGGAATTTGGGCCAGCGCGACAGCTTTGCTCACGTCCATCGCCTCAAAGGCGGCGGCCTGATCAAAGGCCGCCACGATCACCGCGCCATCCCCATTGCGAATCCCGTCAACGGTTACCGAAAGCGGCGCGGTTTCAACTGCTTGGGCGAAGGCTGCGCACCCGGCAGCAGCGGCAAGAGCCGTGAGTGAGTGGAGTTTGAAAGATCGCATCAAGTCACCTTAAGTTGTCAACCATGACAGCATTTAGGCATACACATATTGATTGTCAATAGCGACAGTTTATTGCTTGAAAGGCACGCACTGCACCAGCACACCTAGCTGGCTGCCGCTGTCACGGAAGCATCGCAGCGCTCTGCCATTTTTTGGGGATGAAAGGTCAGCCCCTCGAACAAAATCTGCGCCCAGTGCAAGGCTCCGGAGGTCAGCAGGAACACCTCGGGTATGATCACCCATTCTCCGATCCATGCGCCGCCGGACCTTTCGTGTTCATGCAAGGTGAACTCTCCGATCTGTTCGGCTTTCTGTCGACCAAGACGGGAAACCGCTTCCATGAACTCAGAGGCGCGCTGATTGCGTTTGTGGTGCATGGACGAGGACGCGCCCTTGCCGTTTGCGGGCTTCTCCGAAGCTTCGGCAATATCGGATGACGACAACAGATTCACGTTGTGGGCGATCTTGCAGAGTGTGGCGCACAGGGCACCCAAAGCAGTCACTACATCTGCAATACCGTCCCGCGCATTTTGCCAATGGGGCGCGACAACACCAAGCCCGAGCCGTGCCGCAATTGCGGCTTTGACCCGTTCTCCTGACCCGTCCTCATAGCCACGCAGATCACCCACCGGGCCGCCGACCTGAACGTTAAGACCACGGTTGGCCGCCTGTTCCAAGGCCTCAACGCGCCGTACCAGTTCCGAACGCCACACAGCCAGTTTGGTTGTCAGTTGCATGGGGACAGCGTGCTGTCCATTCGTGCGCCCGATTAGCATGGTCGACGGGTGGGCGCGCATATGGCTGTCCAGCAGACCGATCAATTGACCCGTGCAGGTCCCTATATCGGTCAGGCCGAGGTTCATCTGCATGACCATCGCGGTGTCCATGATGTCCTGCGTGGTCGCCTTGTGGTGCACGTGGCATCCATGCTCTCCCACCAGTGCCCGAAGCTGTTTCACCAGTCCAACGATGGGCCGCCCGACAAGCACCATCTCGGCGGCCAGCGCGTCTATGTCCAGATCAGAGATGCTGACCGTTTCGACGGCGGCCGCCGCATCCGATGGGATCAGAGCCAGATCGGCCTGACAGCGGGCAAGGGTCTGTTCGACTTTCAGCCAGGCGGAGAGGGTTGCGTGTTCGGACCAGATCATCCGCATCTCTGCGGAAGAGAAGCAGTTTCGGTAGATACGGTAGTCAAGCATCGCCCAGCCCTCCCTCGGCGATCCGGCGTTCTTTCATGATCGATCGGATGCGAAAGCCCATGGCGGCAAGTCCGAGCAGCAGGAAACCGGCGGCGATGGGGCGTTCAACGAAGATCAGCGCGCCGCCATCGGACATCAGCAAGGACTGACGGAATGTTTCCTCGGCCCCTTTGGCCAGCACGAACGAGATCACGAAGGCCGCGACATTGAAGTCGAACTTGCGCATCAGCCAGCCGACGAACCCGGCCACAGTCATGACGGTGACGTCGAACATCGACCCTCGGGCGGAATATGCAGCGACAAAGGCGGTCAGGAAGATCAACGGGTACAACACGTTCACCGGAACTTTCAGGATCAGGCGCGCGACCTGCGTGGCGCCGAAATAGCCGATGATCCCATAGGCGAAGATACCCAGCATCCCGCAGGCAAAGAGTTGATAGACCAGTTCCTTGTCCGTGAGGAACAGGGTGGGGCCGACCTGAATGCCGTGGATCAGAAAGACTCCAAGCAGGATGGCTCCGATGGTCGAGCCCGGGATGCCGAGGGTCAGAAGCGGTGCCATCGACGGGCCTGAAACCGCGTTGTTGGCGGCCTCGGGCGCGGCAACGCCTTCCAAAGCGCCCTTGCCCCATTGTTCGGGGTTCTTGGCGCGCCGCTTGCCCTCGCCGTAGGAGATGAACGCCGCGATGGCAGAGCCGAGCCCCGGCAGAACGCCGATACCGGCACCGATGAACCCGCCCCGGATGGCATGCGGAATGCAGGGTTTGTATTCCTCGTACGTGAGGGTGTGACCGCTTGGATCGCTTTCGTTTTCCCTGACCTCGCCCTTGGCTTTCTTACGTTCTTCGAGTTGCGCAAAAACCTCGCCCAGAACGAAAACACCAATCATCAAAGGCACCAGTCCGATGCCGTTGGACAATTCGAATGACCCGAATGTGTAGCGTTCCTCGCTCGAGATCGGGTCGAGGCCGACCATCGCCACAAGGATGCCGAGCAGGGCCGAGATCAGGCCTTTGGTGATGGATTTGCCGATCACCGACCCGATCACAACGAAAGCCGCGAAATAGATGGCGAAAGTCTCGGGCGGGCCAAGCTTCAACGCGATGGAGGCGATGAATCCGACGCCGACCACAAGCATGATGTCACCCATGAAGTCGCCGATGACCGACGAGATCGTCGCCACCTTCATCGCCTTTCCGGCCTTGCCGGCGCGGGCCAGCGGATAGCCGTCGATCTGCGTTGCAGCACTTGCCGCCGTTCCCGGCGTGTTGAACAGGATCGCGGCAACCGAACCGCCGTAACGCCCGGATTTTCCGATCACGTATAGAAATGCCAGCGCAAAAAGGGGTGGCATGTAGAACGTGATGGGCAGCAGCATCGCAATGGCGGCGGATGCGGTCAGCCCGGGCGTGGCACCAACGATCATGCCGACAGCGGCAGCCAGGACGATGGCGAACAGAAGCGTCGGATCGGTGATGACCGACAGCAGGGCGGGAAAGATCTCCATGGAATTTACCCCCGGAACCAGTCGAGCAGGTCGAACACTTCGCCATAAGGCGGGAAGACACCGAGCAGCTCGAAGAAAATGATGTGGAAGATAAGCGGGCAGGCGATCACGGATACAGCCAGCCCGATCCAGTTGCGGACGCCGAAGATATAAAGGACCACCGGCGCAACGATGGCCGTGGGCAGGACATAGCCAAACCATCGGAAGGATTGCTGATAGATCAGTGCAATTGCAAACAGGACCAGGATATCCAGGGTACCAGTGTCACCTCCTTCGGCGAGATCGTGTCCTGTATCCGAGGCGCGCAACCCACCCAGCAGGAGTAAGCCTGACAGTGCCAGCAAGGCAACCGAGGCTGCGAAAGGCACAATCCCAGCCCACGTGTCGCCGGGGCTTGCAGCTGGCACCTGCCAGGCACCCCAGATCGCGGCTAAAGACAAAAAGGCGAGTACGATTCCTTCGACCACATCCCGCATGGCGTCCTCCCTGGGAAATAAGTGCGATGAGTTGGGTTGGCCGGGGTCTGAAACCGGCCCACCCATCATTCGGTTCAGTTGTTCAGGTTCTGAACCAACGGCGCGGCATCCGCTTGCATCGCGTTCAATGCGGCCCTTGCATCAGCCCCGTTGGCAAAGATCGGCCCGGTGCCGCGTTCGGCCAAAAGCTCTGCAAACTCGGGTTTTGCGGCGATCTCGGCCAGCGCCGTTTCCATGGCAGAAATGACCTCGGCCGGTGTTCCCTTGGGCGCGAATACGATCACCGGCGACGAAACAGCAGCGAAGGGAACGCCCAATTCTCCGAAGGACGGAACATCGGACATGATGGTATCACGGTCGGCACTGTTGACGGCCAAGGCGCGCAGCTGCTCTTCAAAGCCCCGAAGCTGCTGAACACCGAGGAACCCGAAATCGGCCTGTTCACCGATCAGCGCGGCGCGGGTCGGGCCGCCACCCTTGAAGGGGACATCCTGCGCCTCGATCCCATTGTTGGCCAGAAATCCCAGACCGCCCACGTGATGGAACCCGCCCCGACCGGAATGGGCCCAACGCAGCGAACCGGGGTCGGCTTTTGCCGCGTCAATGACATCTTGCACGGACTGATAGGGGCTGTTGACCGGCACCATCAGCGAGGTACGCAACTGACCGACCTGCGCGACGAAGTCGAAGCTGTCCAGCGCGTCGATCTTGGTGTCGCGTGTCATGGTCGAAAGCAGGAATGATCCCCCCGAGGTCATCATCATCGTGTATCCGTCGGGCCGGGCCCCGACCACGGCATTGGCGCCGTTGAGGCCACCCGAACCGGGCTTGTTCACGACGACGACCGGCACGTCCAACACACCTTCTGCGGCGGCGGAGATCGCGCGCGCATAGGCGTCAGTTCCGCCCCCGGCTTTATAAGGCACGACCAGGTTGATGGGGCGTTTGGGCCAATCAGCCGCGTAACCGGTGGCCGTCGTCGCAACCAGCGCAGCTGCCGCCGTTATTGCACCAAGGAATGCTCTGCGTTTCATTTGGGCTCCTCCAAAATAGTGACGCAGCCTTTCTAGCAGGTGATGAGATTGTGGTTTCTGCAAATATAGCATCTAATGATGCAAAATAGTAAAGAGTCGTGACCATGAACATCAAAGCTCTTCGGGCCTTTCGTCATGTCTTTTCCGAAGGCTCTGTTGCCGCGGCTTCCGAAGTCATGCATCTAAGTCAGCCTGCCATCAGCAGATTGATCGGCGGTTTGGAGGCCGCGCTGAAGCTCAAGCTCTTCGATCGCAGCGGGCGCAGCCTCTCTCCTACGACTGAGGGGATCGCATTCTACCGGGAAGCCGGTCGCATCCTCGACAATCTCGACGAGATTCCCCGGATTGCAGGGGAAATCCGGGCAGGTCGAACCGAGAGCCTCAGAATCGTGACGATGCCAAGGATCGCCCAGTTCCTGTCGGCCCCTGCCGTCGCGCAATTCATCCAAGACCAGCCAGACGTCAACGTGACCCTCGATGTGCGGGCCCGTCGCGAGGCGGGAAAATGGCTGGCCGGGCAGGAATATGATATCGGCATCGCAGCCCTGCCGGTCAGCCATCCGGATATTCGGACGGCTCCTCTTGTCCGTGTCAGGGCCTTGGTGCTTCTGCCTAAAAGCCATCCATTGTCAGACGCGGATCATGTGACCGCCGATCAGCTCGCCAATGACACGATCATCCGTCTGATGCACGGGCTGCTGCTGCGCGATCAACTTGACGACACGTTCAACTCGGTCGGCGTGACACCGCACAAAACGCACGAAGTGTCATCGTCGCAATTGGCCTGTGCTCTGGTCGCCGAGGGCGCGGGGATCACGATTGCAGACGAGATGGTCGCCCATCAATTCCGCGACCGGATCGCTGCAGTTCCCATTGAGCCCGAGAGGTGGATGACATTTGGCTTGTTGTTGCCGAAGACCCACAAGCCCAACGAAGCGGCAGATCGATTCAGAGAAATCCTGTCCTGGCATGTCGAGCGGGTATGCGCATCGAGCGACACAATGCAAAATTTGGGCCCAAGGCGAAAGGGTTGAACAGCCCATGCTGTCACCACTTCAGATAAAGGCGCAGGCGGTCCCTATTGCCGTCTACTTTCAGAAATCCAGATCGGCGTAATGGGCGGGCGGGCGGAAACCGGGGATCTGATCGGCCAGGATTGACCGGAAGGCGGGACGCGATTTGATCTTGGCGTACCAGTCCTTGACCGGCTGGCTGCGGTGCCAGTCCACATCCGAGATATAATCCAGCGACGACAGATGTGCAGCGGCGGCAAAATCGGCCAGTGACATGGCGTCGCCAGCCAGCCAGCGGCGGTGATCCAGCAACCAGGTCATGTAGTCGAGGTGATATTTGATCGCCTTGGCACCATCCTTGACATTGCGGCTGTCGGGATAGCCTGCCTTGGTGACTTTCTTGTTTACCCGTTCATAAAGCAGTTTGGCGGTCACCTCGTGATGAAACTTGTCGTCGAACCAGTTGATCAGCCGCCGGACCTCATAGCGGCCCTCGGCGGTTTTTGGCATCAACGGCGGTTCCGGGCGGGTTTCCTCGATGTACTCGCAGATCGCCGCACTTTCAGCCATCATCCGGCCATCCAGTTTCAGCACCGGAACCTTGCCCGCCGGGTTGCGACGCATGAAATCGGGATCACGCTCCCAATAGCGCTCTTCGATCAGCTCGACCTCAATCTTCTTTTCCGCCAGCGACAGGCGGACTTTCCGACAAAAGGGCGAGAGGGGAACATGAAACAGACGCGCCATGATATTCCAATTTCAAAGATAACAGGGTGGTCCAGAGATGCCTTGCCGCGAAGAGTTTTTCAATCCTCGAAACACACGGCGCGCCCGTCTGCGCGAATCGTGGCCGCCCCATCCATGATCGAGGCGGTGCGGCGGCGCACAAAACTGGTCGGCTTCGAGGCTGAACGTGTCTTGGGCGCGGGCAGCACTGCCGCGATCCGCGCGGCCTGCAGCGGGGTCAAATCCTGCGCATCTACCTTGAAATAGGCTTGCGCCGCCGCCTGCACACCGAACACGCCCTCATCCATCTCGGCCACATTCAAATAGACCTCGACGATACGCTGCTTTGACCAGATCGCCTCGACCGCGGGTGTGAGCGCGGTTTCCATCGCCTTGCGGACCCAGCTGCGGCCCTGCCAGAGAAAGACGTTCTTGACCACTTGCTGCGACAGGGTCGAGGCGCCCCGGGTGCTGCCATCTTCAATCGCGTCCCGGATTGCCTCGACGTCGAAGCCCCAGTGCTGGCAGAAATTGGCATCTTCGGCGGCCACGACCGAGCGGGCCATGACCGGTGAGATTTGTTCGAACGCCACCCATTCGCGATCCACGGACCCCAGCCGCCGCCATTCCGACCAGATCGTGTGGGTGACGGGCGGGTTCACGAAGGCAAAGAGAAAGATCAACGCCGTGACCAGCGCGACCACGATAAGACAGCCACGAACCACATAAGACCCCAGTCGCTTGAGGAGGGGTTTGCGTGTTTTCTGGCGCGATTTGCTCGATTTTTTGCCTGACTTGCGGGCTGCCTGTTTCGCCATGAGGGATGTATAGGCGAGCGCCGCGTGTCTGCAAAGATGATCTTGCAGAAGGAGAGCTTGTTTCACACTTGATGGAACAGAACACCTATGTGCGAGAGCGGCACCCAAGAATTGCGCAAGCTGGCCTTCGACCCGAGGTTTTGAGCGACGGCAATGCGGGACTTAGCGAGCTTTCGCTGCGGCTGCGCGAAGGTCGGTTATGCGTTCCGATACCATAACGATGGGCAAGAGTTTGCAGCAGTTTGTTGACCTACAGCGCGACTGCGTTCAGGAGCTGGATTCCGCTTCTTTTTCTTCCATGTCTGATGAGGCCGCGATGCGGACGATTTCAAATCGCCCCAGCAAACTCACGCTAATGTAGATGGCAGCGCAGATCAGTAGAAAACCCACGAAATTAGGTTCGTAGGTTTCCCTAGCTTCACGGTATATGTTTAGTCCATCGACATTTCTAAGAAGAGCAAATCCAAAGTTGCCGACTAAAAGAAATGTTGGCAAAGCCAGCAAGAAGAACCTCCTGAGACGTCGCTCGCCAGTCAAATAGAGCAGTGAGCCGCAGCCACCGCACTTGAGGAAGTCAGTCCGATTGTATCCGCGATGAGGATTGGTTGAAGCCATCTTTCTTGGTGATTGCGAGCGACCACATTCCGGGCATTTAATCCCCACAGCCTTTGACCAAAGAGTTGGAAACTCACCAATTCTTGGTTTGCTTATTTTGGGTGGGTTACGAAGACGCCGTGCCAATGGTCTAAAACGAGCTTTCTTGCAAATTCCAGAAACTCAGCCGGTATAACAGTGGCTGATGACTGTCGAGGCCTATCTCATAAAGCAGCCGTTCGAACAATGCGCAGCATTTGTGATTTTGGGCTCATTGCCGCCATTCACCTCTCTTTGTGGGTTGGAGATTCTCCCGCAAACAACCCCGGCAGTCTGTTATGCCGAGAACCGGACTCTCATCAATCCAAAGAAAAAGGGCCGCCGGATGGCAGCCCTCGATACCACGTGCTGAAGGATATCAGCCGTTCACGCTGTCTTTCAGCGCTTTTGCGATGGTCATCTTGACAACCTTGTCGGCTTCTTTGGTGAAGGTTTCACCAGTGGCCGGGTTGCGGACCTGACGCTCGGGGCGTTCGCGGCAGTAGATCTTGCCGACGCCCGGCAGGGTCACGGCGCCACCGCCCGACACTTCGCGGGTGATCAGGCCGGTGATGGCCTCCAGCGCGGCGCCGGCGGATTTCTTGTCAGTACCCATTTCTTCAGCAAGTGCTGTGACGAGCTGGGTTTTGGTCATAGGCTTTGCCATTTCTTGGTCTCCTTACAGTGCCCGAACTCTTGGGCCTCACTGCGTAACAATAACGGCATCTAGTGGGACAACACAACGAATAGTAGCGTAGAAAACCATAAAAACAGGCGAATTCTGGGGCTTTTTTGCATCACAGAAAGGCTGTTTCGTCAAATGAGCGCAATTTCCGGCTGTGCAGACGCTCCAGAGGCATCCCGCGCACCATTTCCATGGCCCGGATTCCGATCGCCAGATGGCGTTGAACCTGGGTCGTATAGAACTCTGACGCCATGCCGGGCAACTTCAATTCGCCATGCAACGGTTTGTCGGACACACAGAGCAGCGTGCCATAGGGCACCCGGAACCGATAGCCGTTTGCGGCGATGGTGGCGCTTTCCATATCCAGTGCGATGGCGCGGGACTGGCTAAGCCGCTGCACCGGGCCGGATTGATCGCGAAGCTCCCAGTTGCGGTTGTCGATCGTGGCCACAGTGCCGGTGCGCATGATGCGTTTCAGGTCGTAGCCCTCAAGCTGGGTGACCTCGGCCACCGCCTGTTCCAGCGCGATCTGAACCTCGGCCAGTGCTGGGATCGGAACCCAGACCGGCAGGTCGTCATCCAGCACGTGATCCTCGCGCAGATAACCATGCGCCAGCACGAAATCGCCCAGTGCCTGCGTATTGCGCAAGCCCGCGCAGTGACCGACCATCAGCCAGGCATGCGGGCGCAGCACAGCGATGTGATCGGTAGCGGTTTTTGCATTCGAGGGCCCGACGCCGATATTGACCAGCGTGACCCCCGCCCCGTCCGGGCGTTTCAGGTGATAGGTCGGCATCTGCGGCAGTTTCGCGACCTGTTCCAGCGGTTCGTCGGCCTGCGTGATCTCGGTGTTCCCGGTGCTGACGAAGCTGGTATACCCGCTGTCCGGGTCCGCAAGCTGTGCCCGCGCATAAGCCTCGAACTCGGACACATAGAACTGGTAGTTGGTGAACAGAACGTGGTTCTGGAAATGCTCGGCATCGGTCGCTGTGTAATGGGCCAGCCGCGCCAGCGAGTAGTCGACCCGCTGCGCGGTGAACAATGCCAGCGGGCCGGTGCCGTCGGGCGCAGCATAGGTGCCGTTTACGATGTCGTCATTGGTGGTCGCCAGATCCGGCACATCGAACACGTCGCGCAGGGTAAAGCCAGCGGCGCCTTCCTGCGGCACCACCATATCGGATCGGTTGGCAACCGCGAAATGAACCGGCATTGGCGTGTCCGAACTGCCGATGGTCACGGGTTGCCCGTGATTGCGGATCAGCAGACCGATCTGCTGCGTCAGGTAAGACCGGAACAGGTCCGGTCGGGTGATCGACGTGGCATGCGTGCCGGGATGCGAGACATGACCATAGCTGAGCCGGCTGTCCACCTGCGCATAGCTGCGGGTCCTGATGCGGATCTCGGGGTAAAAGGCGCGATGGTGAATGCCGGTCGCGCCATTGCGCATCACATCGGCAAAGCGTTCGCACAGGAAAGTGGTCGCCAGATCGTATAGCTCCTCCAGCCGTTGCACGGCGGCGGCGGGGTCGGTGAATTCTTCGGGCTTGGGGGCGTCCGGTGTTATTGTTCTTGTCATCTGGTCGCTTTCAGGGGGTCTTCGGCTTGCCTGTCAACTCGCGCGTTCTGATCCCGGAGGGCGCGGCGCAAACGGGCGCGTGCGTCGAACGGGATCGGAACAGGGGTGCGGCAAGACAGGTCTGCATAAGCTACACTTTCCCAAAGCCCCGACCTGCGCAACCCCCACACCGGGCGCGTCACCAAAGTTTCACGGTGCCAGATCGTGCTTGACCAGTGCAGGGTGCGTGATGAGGGTGGGGATATGGACTATGACACGATAGATGCTGACGGGTTCGGACGGTCGCTGCGCGGTATCGGCCTGAACCTTCTTGTGCGCGACGTGAAAGCGGAATGCGCCTTTTTAGAGACCGTTTTTGGCATGGCCTCCCATCAGGTAACCGCCGATTTTGCCATCGTCACCTATGGCAATCAGGTGTTTCAGCTGCATAGCGACGGCACCTATCATGCGCACCCGCTGCTCGGGCTTTTGCCGGAATCTCCGCCGCGCGGTGCGGGGGTGGAGATTCACCTGTATGACAGCGATCCTGACGCGGCGACCCGCCGGGCCGAGGCGCAGGGCGCGATGGTGCTGCAACCCCCCGCCGACAAACCGCATGGCCTGCGCGAGGCCTATATCCTGTGCGAAAACGGCTATGCCTGGGTGCCGAGCCGCCCCAAGGATTGATCTTTCACCCAGCTTCCGCAGCGATTTCCTGGCGTATCCAATCGGCGAAAGCAAGTGCGCCCGGCGTTTCTTCGGCTTGTGGCGAAAGCAGCAGGTAATAGGCCTCGGGCATTGGTTCGCGGTGTTCAAACGGGGTAACAAGGCGGCCCTCGTCGATCAGGTGCCGGACGATCGTGTCATGGGCGATGCATAGACCTCCGCCTGCCATGGCAACCGACAGGCTGACCAGATAGGTGGTGGCATAGGTGATGGGCGGGTCGGGCCAGGGCAGCCCGCTCGCCTCGGCCCAGCTTGCCCAGTTCGACAGCAGATTTGAACAATCATACAGCGGCTGATCCGCCAGGGTATCCAGCGTCACCGGATAGCCCGGCGCACAGACCGGATAATAGTGATCGGTGCGCAGCAACTCGGTGCGCACGGTATCGGCCGGGCGCAGGGAATACCTGATCTCGACCGAGGCACCCTCGGCCATTTCGCGTGGCTCCCACAACTCGGTGAAGATGTTCAGCCGGACCTGCGGGTGGCGGGCGCGAAAATCGGGCAGGCGCGGGGCCAGCCAATTGGCCGCGAAGGTGATGTTGCTCTGCACCTGCACCGTGTTGTGCTGATCGCCGGTGACCGCGCGGGTTCCTTGCAGCAAAGTGCGAAACGCCTCGCGCACCACGGGCAGATAGGTAATGCCTGCTTCGGTCAGTTCCAGCGCGCGCGGCCTGCGGTGAAACAGCGGCTGGCCCAGATACCCTTCCAGCGATTTGATCTGCTGGCTGACCGCGCTTTGGGTCATGTTCAGATCGCGCGCGGCGCCGGTAAAAGACAGGTGTCGGGCCGCCGCCTCGAACGTGCGCAGCCAGCCGAGCGGGGGGAGGGCGGTCTTCATCGCATAATCTTGCCATAAGTTTTGCTACTGCCATAGGTTCGATTTTTTCGTTGGTCAAACCTGTGCGCCGCGGTCAGGCTTTCTGACAAGACAGGGAGAACCGACATGAGCGTTACCAATCTGCGACCAAACATGGATCATTGGCCCGAGCGCGTGGATCTGGCCGCCGCATTCCGCTGGACCGTGCGGCTGAACATGCATGAGGGCGTGGCCAACCATTTCAGCCTTGCGGTGAACGAGGACGGCACACAATTCCTGATGAACCCCAACCAGATGCATTTCGGACGCATCCGAGCCTCGGACCTGCTGCTGCTGGATGCCAATGATCCCGAGACGATGGCGCTGCCCGGCGCGCCGGACCCGACCGCCTGGGGGCTGCACGGGTCGATCCACCGCCACTGCCCACATGCACGCTGCGTGATGCATGTGCATTCGATCTTTGCCACTGTTCTGGCTTCGATGGCCGACAGTTCCCTGCCGCCGATCGACCAGAATACCGCTACCTTCTATAACCGTTACGTGGTGGATGAGGAATTTGGTGGGCTGGCCTTCGAAAGCGAAGGCGAACGCTGTGCCTCGATGCTCGGCGATCCGAAAAAGCAGGTCATGATCATGGGCAATCATGGCGTGCTGGTGATCGGGCGCGACGTGGCAGACGCCTTTAACAGGCTCTACTATTTCGAACGCGCGGCAGAAACCTATATCCGTGCGCTGCAAACCGGTCAGACGCTGCGCGTGCTGTCCGACGAGATTGCCGAGAAGACCGCGCAAGAGCTGGAGGATTATCCCAATCAGGCCGAGGCGCATCTGCGCGAGATCAAGGCCATCCTTGATAGCGAAAGCTCCACCTACGCGAGTTGACCGCCATGACGGGCACGCCACAGCAAGAAGAGATGAGCCGCGAGTGGAACTACCACCCGGACTTGCCGCTGCATAACCCCTCGATCTTTCGCTGGCCACTTGATCCCGATTTTCTGGCGCGCTGGCTGGTCAAGAACTGGCTGACGCTCAGCGAGCGCGTACTGATGCTGGCCCTGGCCGTTGCGCTTTGGGCGTTCTTCTATCCGTCGCTCGAAACTGCCCGCACATTTGCGTTCGGTTGGGTCTTTAAGGTCTGGCTGGTGAATTTCGCGATGATCTTTGCCGTCTCGGGCGGGCTGCACTGGTATTTCTACATGCGCAAGGCGCAAGGCAAAAAGCTCAGGTTCGAACGGCGCGCGATGGGTACGAAGAACAAGCTGTGGGATTTCAACGATCAGGTGCATGACAACATGTTCTGGTCGCTGGGGTCAGGCGTGCTGCAGCTGACCGGGTTTCAGGTTGTGACCATGTGGATGATGGCCAACGGCTATGCGCCCGTGATCACCTTTGCCGAGCATCCGATCTGGTTCGTGCTGTGGTTGATCCTGCTGCCGATCTGGTCGGCCTTTCATTTCTACTGGGTGCATCGACTGCTGCATCAGCCCTTCCTTTACGCCCGCGTCCACTCCTTGCATCACCGCAACGTCAATATCGGCCCGTGGTCAGGATTTTCGATGCATCCTATCGAGCATCTGCTGTATCTCACCACGCTGTGCATTCATTGGATTGTACCCAGCCACCCCATTCACCTCTATTTCCATATCGTGTTTCAGGGGCCGGGCGCGGCGATGACCCACACCGGCTATGAGGACCTGCTGATCAGGGACAAGCGGAGGCTGGCGCTGGGCACGTTCTATCATCAACTGCACCACCGCTACTACGAGTGCAATTACGGCAATCAGGAAATGCCCTGGGACCGCTGGTTCGGCACCTTCCACAATGGCTCGCCCGAAGCCACTGCCGAAACCCGCGCCCGCAAGAAGCGGATGTTTGGCTGAATAGCATTATTAGTGCCTAATCTTGCGCATCTCGCTCGGCGATTGACCAAACTCGCCGCCAAATGCCCGAGTCATGGCGCTGGCATTCTCATAACCCGCGCGCACAGCAATCTCGGACACCGGCAGATCGGTTTCGCCGACCAGTTTGCGTGCCAGATTCAGCCGCATCCGGCGATAGACCTGCGCCGGTCCTGCGCCCAGTTCGGCCTTCATGCGCGTCTCAAGCGCTTTCTGCGTCAGCTGCGCTGCGTCGGCGATGACCGGGATCGACAAAGGGTGCTCCAGATTGGCCTGCATCGCGGCCAACGCCCGATTGACCGGCCCACTGGTGCCGCTGCCCGCATGAGACCGCGCCGAGTCGCGGGTCATGAACAGCTGCGCCACTTCCAGCGCCAGCGCCTGCCCGTGATCACGCCCGATCAGATGCATGACCAGATCAAAAGCCGCCATCGCGCCGGAACAGGTGATGCGGTTACCATCAATCACAAAGCGCTCGCGCAGCACGGCGGTCTCCGGAAACCGCTCGGCGAAACCGGTCAGTTCTTCCCAGTGAATGGTGGCCTTGCAATCGCTCAGCAGGCCCGCCTCGGCCAATAGCCAGCTGCCCGTGTCCAGACCGGCCAGCACGGAATACCGGCCTGCCGCGCTGCGTAGGGCCGCCCCGATGGGCCAGTTCAGGTAGTTCCGAAACCCGTATGACGGCATCACCATCAGCATATCGCCGCCCTCATCGCGCAACCGCGCATGCGGCGCGACGCGCAACCCGCTGGAGGAGGTCACCGGTCCGGCATCCAATGACAGGAACCGCCACTCATAAAGCGGCTTGCCCGACAGCATGTTCGCCGCGCGCAACGGCTCGATACTGTTCGCCAGACAATGGTTGGAAAAGCCATCAAACAGCAGAACACCGAAAGATTGACAACGTGGTGATGATTTTTGCCATTCCTGCATGGAAAACGTCTAACTCTGCATGATGCCAACAGCAAGACACGCGACCATCCCCTAAACGGATTTTCGGAGCGTGTTATGCAGTTTGGCCTGAGTGACGAGCAGGAAATGATCGTCTCGACCGTCCGCAGCTTTGTGGAAAACGAGATTTACCCGCATGAGGCCGAGGTCGAACGCACCGGACAGGTGCCCCACGCGCTCGGCGAGGCGATCAAGCAGAAAGTCATCGATCTGGGCTTTTACGCCTGCAATTTCCCCGAAGAGGTCGGCGGTGCCGGGCTGAGTCATCTGGATTTCACGCTGGTGGAACGCGAGCTGGGCCGCGGGTCGATGGCGCTGACGCATTTCTTTGGCCGCCCGCAGAACATCCTGATGGCCTGCAACAGTGAACAGCGCGACCGCTACCTGCTGCCCGCCGTGCGGGGCGAGCGGATGGATGCGCTTGCCATGACCGAACCCGATGCAGGATCGGATGTGCGCGGCATGAAATGTCAGGCGCAGCGCGATGGTGGTGACTGGGTGATCAACGGCTCGAAACACTTCATCTCGGGGGCGGAGCACGCCGATTTCTTCATCGTCTTCATCGCCACCGGGGTGGATGAGACTCCCAAAGGGCCAAAAAAACGGATCACCACATTCCTTGTGGATCGTGGCACGCCTGGGTTCGAGGTGCGCGAGGGGTATAACTCTGTCAGCCACAAGGGCTACAAGAACTACATCCTCTATTTCGACAATTGCCGACTGCCGGACGCGCAGGTTTTGGGCGAGGTCGATGGTGGCTTTGCGGTGATGAATAAGTGGCTCTACGCAACGCGATTGACGGTTGCGGCCTTCAGCGTGGGACGGGCGCGGCGCTGTTTCGATTATGCGCTGAACTATGCCGCCGAGCGCAAGCAGTTCGGCCAACCCATCGGCAAGTTTCAGGGCGTGGGTTTCCAGATCGCCGACATGATCACCGAAATTGACGCGGCGGACTGGCTGACGCTGGCCGCCGCCTGGCGGCTGGATCAGGACCTGCCCTCGAACCGAGAGATCGCCTCGGCCAAGCTTTACGCCTCGGAAGCGCTGGCGCGGGTGACCGACACGACATTGCAGATCTTCGGTGGCATGGGATTGATGGATGATTTCCCGATCGAACGGTTCTGGCGCGATGCGCGGGTCGAGCGGATCTGGGATGGTACCTCGGAAATTCAACGCCACATTATCAGCCGCGATCTGTTGCGGCCTCTGGGGGCATAATGGCCAAACCAAACATCCGCATCACCTATTGCACCGGCTGCAACTGGATGCTGCGCGCGTCCTGGATGGCGCAGGAACTGCTCTCGACTTTCGGTGATGATCTGGGTTCGGTCACGCTGATCCCCGACGCCTCGGGCGGTGCGTTCGAGATCAGCGTCGATGACCACCTGCTGTGGAAGCGCAAGCGCGATGGCGGCTTCCCGGATGCGCGCGAGCTTAAGTCTCGCCTGCGCGACAGGATCGCACCCGAGCGCGATCTGGGTCACCTCGACAGGACCTAGAGGCGGAGATGGTGCGCGACCTGTCCCGTTTGCTCAACCCGTCCTCGATTGCGGTGATCGGCGGCGGTGCGTGGTGCGCGTCGATCGTCGAGGCTGCCCGCCGGATCGGTTTCGAGGGCGATGTCTTTCCCGTGCATCCTTCGGGCAAAGAGATTGCGGGGTTGCCCTCCTATCGCCGGATTGAAGACTATCCTGGCCCGATTGATGCGGCCTTTGTGGGTGTCAATCGCCACGCGACGATCGACATCGTGAGTGCGCTCAACGCGCGCGGTGCGGGGGGTGCCATCTGTTTCGCATCCGGCTTTACCGAAGCGGTGGCGGAAGATCGGTCGGGTTCCGACCTGCAATCCGCGCTGGTCAAGGCTGCGGGAGGCATGCCGATCCTCGGGCCGAATTGCTATGGCTTCGTCAACGCGCTGGATCGTGTGGCCATTTGGCCCGACCAGCACGGGATGCAGCCGGTGGATCGGGGCGTCGCGATCCTGACCCAAAGTTCGAACATCGCGATCAACCTGACCATGCAGAAACGCGGGTTGCCGCTGGCTTATATGGTCACGGCGGGCAATCAGGCGCAGACCGGATTGGCCGAGATGGCCACGGCGTTGCTGGAAGACGACCGGGTGACCGCGCTGGGCCTGCATATCGAAGGTTTCGGTGATCTGCGCGGGTTCGAGGCGATGGCCGCACGCGCGGTGGAATTGGGCAAACCCGTTGTGGCGCTCAAGGTTGGAAAGTCGGCGCAGGCGCGTGCCGCGACGGTGTCCCACACAGCGTCGCTGGCAGGTGGTGATGCGGGGGCGGCGGCTTTGCTGGCGCGTCTTGGTATCCCGCGCCTGAACTCTCTGCCCGAGTTTCTGGAAACGTTGAAGCTGCTGCACGTGACCGGCTGGCTGCCCTCTAATACCATCGCGACCATCAGTTGCTCGGGGGGCGAGGCGAGCCTTGCCGCTGACAGTGCGCTTGGCCGCGATCTGGTGTTCCCGCCGCTCAACGACCGTCAGCGCTGCGATCTACGGGCCGCGCTTGGGCCAATGGTGGCGCTGGCCAATCCGCTGGATTATCACACCTATGTCTGGCGCGACGTCCCGGCAATGACGGCAGCCTTTGCGGCGATGCTGGACCCCGGTCTGGCGATGACGCTGCTGGTCGTGGACTTCCCTCGCGATGATCGCTGCTCGGCTCGGGACTGGGACTGTGCCATCGAGGCGGTGATCGGCGCGCAGGGTCGGAGCGGCCTGCCGATTGCCATGGTGGCGACCCTGCCCGAGCTGATGCCCGAGGAGGTTGCCGAACGCCTGAGAGCGCATGAAATCGTCGCGTTTCACGGGTTGGATGAGGCGCTCGCCGCGTGCGAGGCTGCCAGCCGTCCGCGCCCGACAAAACCTGCGCCTATCCTGCTGCCCGGCCCGGCGCGGGACGTGGTCCTGATCCCCGAAGCCGAGGCCAAGCATCGGCTGGCACAGCACGGGTTGCGCGTGCCGGGATCAGAACGCTGTGATAGTGCGGCCGCCACAATACTAGCCGCAGAACGCATTGGCTTTCCGGTAGTTCTGAAGGGCGAAGGCGTGGCGCATAAGACCGAAGCGGGCGCCGTGGCACTGAACCTCGGAGCCCCCGATGCGGTTGCAGAAACCGCAGCCCAGATGCCCGCCACGCGCTTTCTGGTCGAGGAAATGATCACCGGAGGCGTTGCCGAACTGCTGGTTGGTGTGCTGCGCGACCCGGCGCATGGCTTTGTCCTGACGCTGGCGGCGGGCGGTGTGCTGACCGAGCTGCTGCAAGACAGCGTGACACTGCTTCTGCCTGCAAGTGACGACATGATTGTGGCAGCGCTGGACAGGTTGTGCATCAGCCAGGTGATCGCAGGCTATCGCGGGCAGGCAGGTGCTGATAAACAGGCTCTGATACAGGCAATTCACGCGATTTGTGAGTATGTCGAGTGCCACCAGAATGATCTGGAAGAGATCGAGGTCAATCCGTTGATCTGCACGCCGGACGATGCAGTAGCGGCGGATATTTTGCTGCGGCAGAAGGAGTGAAGGATGAGTGATACACCGGTCAAAACACAGCGCGATGGCCCTGTTCTCGAGGTTACGCTGGACCGCCCCAAGGCCAATGCGATCGACCTTGCGACCAGCCGGATCATGGGCGAGGTGTTTCGCGATTTCCGCGACGACCCCGACCTGCGGGTCGCCATCCTGACCGGCGGCGGTGACAAGTTTTTCTGCCCCGGTTGGGATCTGAAGGCGGCTGCCGATGGCGATGCGGTCGATGGCGACTATGGCGTCGGCGGCTTTGGCGGGTTGCAGGAACTGCGCGACATGAACAAGCCGGTGATCGCGGCGGTCAACGGTATTGCCTGCGGCGGCGGTCTGGAACTGGCGCTGAGCGCCGACATGATACTGGCGGCGGATCACGCCAGCTTTGCCTTGCCCGAAATCCGGTCCGGAACCGTCGCGGATGCCGCCAGCGTGAAACTGCCCAAGCGCATCCCCTATCACATCGCGATGGAGTTGCTGCTGACCGGGCGTTGGTTCGACGTGGAAGAGGCGCATCGCTGGGGTCTGGTGAATGAAATCACCGCCGCCGATCAGCTGATGGATCGGGCCCGCGAACTGGCGCAACTGCTCGCCAGTGGCCCGCCGCTGGTTTACGCCGCGATAAAAGAGATCGTGCGCGATGCCGAAGACGCGAAGTTTCAGGACGCCATGAACCGAATCACCCAGCGGCAGCTACGCAGTGTCGATACGCTTTATGCCTCCGAAGACCAGATGGAAGGCGCCCGCGCCTTTGCCGAGAAACGCGATCCGGTCTGGAAGGGGCGTTAGGCTTTTTCGAACAATGCGATGAACGCGGTGTCGTCCTTGTTCTCGCCGGTGGCCAGATCGCCGAAGATGCGAACCTCGACCAGCGAGGGCTGTGCGATCCGTGCGTCCTGCACCAGCGTGTCCAGCTTTTCGGCAAACCCCTTGGTCGCGAAATGCTTGGCGTTGATCGACAGGGCAAACTGCGCCCCGGGTCGTGCAATGCGCAGCAGTTCGGTCAGGGCCTCGGGCCCCACATGCCCATGGGTGAAGGTGCCGGATGAGACGATGCCGGAATAGCTGTTACGCGGCACCGGCACGCCTTCGTTCAGATCGGCCTCGATGGCGTCGCGATAAACATCCTTGCGCATCGCGCGGTTCAGCATCTCGGCGCTGATATCGGTGGCGTCGATCGGTCCGACGCCCATATCGGCCAACACTGCACCACACAGCCCCGTCCCGGCCCCAACATCCAGAACCGGCCCCTGGCCACCCGCACGACCAAAGGCGCGGGCGGTGTGGATGTGCAACTGGTAATCCTCGTTCAGCGCGAACATCCGGTCATAATCGTCCGCCCATTCCGCATAGAGCCGCCGCGAATCCTCGGGCGTTTTCAAACTATAGGCGATGTGCAGGTCAGGTGGTTTTGTGGTCATACCCAATTGAAAAGCCCTTGAGGGATTCGAATCAAGAAAAGATGACAAATACTTGCATCCCGCCCGCCTGCGGATCATCAAGGGCGCATGGCAGGAACTTTGTTATCTTTCGGGCATGGCTACACGGCGCGGGCGCTGGCGCGGGACCTGTTGCCGCAGGGCTGGGCCGTGACCGGCACCACCCGATCGCAGGACGCGCTTGGAGACATCGGCGCGCAGGGCGCCACGCCGCTGCTTTGGCCCGGTGCAGAGCCGGATTTCGCGGGCGTTACCCATCTGTTGATCTCGGTGGCACCAAATGCCGGCGGCGACCCGGTGCTGAACGCGCTGGCGGAAGAGATCGCCGCGCGCGCCGGGCAGTTCGAGTGGGTCGGGTACCTGTCCACAACGGCTGTCTATGGCGATCATGGCGGCGACTGGGTGGATGAGACCACACCACCCGCCCCCACCGCCGAGAGGGGCCGGTGGCGGCTGGCCGCCGAACGGCACTGGGCGGCGATACCGGGCCTGCCGCTGCATATCTTCCGGCTGGCAGGCATTTACGGGCCCGGGCGCGGACCGTTTTCCAAGCTGCGCCGGGGCGGGCTGCGGCGGATCATCAAGCCGGGGCAGGTGTTTTCGCGCATCCATGTGGACGATATTTCGCAGGTTTTGCAAGCCTCGATGGCGCGCCCCGATCCGGGTGCGGTCTATAACGTCTGCGACGACGAACCGGTTCCGCCACAGGACGTGATCGCCTATGCTGCCGAGTTGCAGGGCCTGCCCCTGCCGCCCGCGGTGCCTTTTGATGAGGCCGATCTGACCCCCATGGCGCGCAGTTTCTATTCCGAGAACAAGCGGGTGCGAAACACCCGCATAAAGGAGGAGCTGGCGGTGAAGCTGCTCTATCCGAACTACAGGTCGGGGCTGAAAGCTCTGGCGATCACCAGGTATTCTGTCCCGGCATCTGGTGGATCGGATTGACACTGAATCGGCCCGATCCTGAAACCCAGATATTGCAGTTGTATTCGCAGGGTGCGAGACTGCTGAGGGTCTTGAGACGGCAAGCGAGGTTGACGGCGACCAGGAAGCCCGAGAGATGGCTGCGCTGTTGATCGTGGCTGTCGTAGTGATGCCGCTTTACGGTTTCGCCCTTGATCGCGCGGTTCATGCGCTCGACCTGGCCGTAATTGCAGGGTGATCCACTGGATCAAATCCTGATCCATCAAACGTCGCAGGTGGTTGGGTTTTGTCGGCCGATGCCCGATCCCGTTAACCTCGCAGATCATGTCGAAGCGCGCTGGTCGAGAATAGGTCGTCATTTGGATTCGCGGCTGATCTGCGAATTGTATGCCGTTATCCGTCAGGATCGTGTGGATGCGATGGGGGACCGCTTCGAGGAAAAGCCCAGCTGTTTGGTAGCATCTCGGCCAGATCCGTATTACCGCCGAGGAAAGGGGCGCCGCAAAATCATGTTATCGGGCAAGATGGCTTGCTCCACCGGATATCTGTTTGGAGTTGATGTGCGAGCTGCCACGAGACGGAAGAGCATTTCGGACACCAGCGGGGAACCCTTGCCGCTTGTGCGCGAACCGGGGAGGGTAAATGGCAAAGGATTTTACCAGGGTGGGGGAGGTAGCAAGTTTGGGGCCTGAGGTGACCCCCCATATTCTGCGCCATACATTCACCACGGTGTTTCTGGCCCAGACCAGTAAACGAGAAGGCGCTTCGCGAAATGGGTGGATGGCCAAACAAACATGGTCTTTCACTATGCCAAATTGGCTCCGCCAGAGCTTGGCCAGTGGGTGTTAGCTATGGGGTGGGAATTTGGCTTAAAATTGCACGATCTACCTGATGTGCTGAGCTAACTTGATTGAATTATTTAGATTTTTTAGGCTTCGCGCGCCCTTAACAGGGGAGCGCATTCGACCACTTGGCCACGCCTCCTCCGACGCGGCATATCCGTGCAAACAACGGAAATAAAAGGCCAATTCCGCCAAGGGCGCAATTTTTTGCGCGACTGTGCGAACACCTTGAAATAGAAAAGAATAGCACCGACTTCCCCCAATATTTGAGGGAAGTTCTCTGCTTGCTGCTGCCCGCGAATGGTCAGGTGGGCATCGGGATCGCGCCTTTCGCCTGCCGCCGCGCTCTGTTCAGAAATAACGCAGCCAGATATAGACGTTGGCGATCATCAGCGTCAGGATCATGATCGGAAAGGCGATCTTGATGAAGGCGATGAAGCCGATCGGCTGCTTGGCCTTTTCCGCAAAGGCGGCCACGGTCAGGTTGGCGCTTGCGCCCAGCAGCGTGCCATTGCCGCCCAGGCAGGCCCCCAGCGCCAGTGACCACCAGAGCGGCTCGATCGCGTCGGGACCGCCGAAGGTATCGGCGGTGGATTCGATCAGCGGGATCATGGTGGCGACGAAGGGGATGTTATCCAGAATGGCAGACAGGATGCCCGACGCCCAGAAGATGAAGAACGCCGTCCACATCATGTCGCCTTGGGTCAGTTCCAGCACTTTCTGACCAAAAAACTCAAGCAGTCCGACATGTTCGACGCCAGCAACGATCACAAAGAGCCCGCCAAAGAAGAAGATGGTGACCCATTCCACCTCGCCAAAGATATGGTGCACCGATTCCGACTGCGCCTCGCTGCTCTGATGGCCGTATGCCAGCAACATCAGCAAACCGGCCCCGGCCAGCGCCGATGTACCCGGCTGGATGCCATAGCCGTGGCCCAGTGTGAAACCTGCCAGCACCAGTGCCAGCACGCCCAGGGATTTGACCATCAGGGTCGGGTCGGTGATCGCCTCGGATTCGTTGAAGCCCATGATCCGCGCGCTGGCCGATTTCGGGATGGCGGCCAGTTCCTTACGGTTCATCAGGTAGATGATGCCGGTCAGCACCACCAGACAGATCGCCGAGATCGGTGCCAGATTCACCACAAACTGGTTGAAGCTGAGCCCGGCGGCCGAACCGATGATGATGTTGGGCGGGTCACCGATCAGCGTCGCGGTGCCGCCCACATTCGAGGCCAGAATCTCGGCAATGAAAAACGGGAATACGCGGGTTTCCAGCGCCTCGGTGATCAGCAGCGTGATCGGCGCGATCAGCAGCACCGTGGTCACGTTGTCCAGTAACGCCGAGAACACTGCCGTTATCAATGTCAGCATGATCAATATACCTGTCGGGTTGGCCTTGACGAGTTTCGCCGCTTTGATCGCGACAAACTGGAACAGCCCGGATTTGCTGGTGATGCCGACGATCACCATCATGCCGATCAGCAAGGCCAGCGTGTTCGCATCGACGCCCGCGACCGCCTGTTCCTGGTTCAGAATGCCGAACAGAACCATCAGCGATGCGCCCAGCATTGCCAGAATGGCGCGGTTCACCTTCTCGGTGATCAGCACCGCATAAACGAGGATCAGAATGCCGGTTGCGATCCAAACCGGATCGATACCCAACAGGTCGGGAACGGAGAATGCTGCCTCTCCGTGTGGCGAAGAATGTTCTGCCAAGGATTTGGTTCCGGTCTTTTTTGGGGGGGGTTAGCTCAGGGCGCGATCCAGCAGCGAGTTGGCGCTGACGGTGCCGACGAAACGATTGGTTTCGGGTTCGACCAGGATCACGTGACGCTTGAATTTGTAGATCAGGAAGATGCCTTCCATCACCGGTGTGTCGGGGGCCGCGACGGGAATGTTGGTTGGCCTCGACATGTTGTCGCGCACCTTCTCGGACTTCAGCCGGTCAAGCTGCTGTTCGAAATCGTTGTGCGTGAGGTTCATGAAGCTCAGCGACTCGATCGACACCCGCATCACGTCGTCATTCAGCCCGATCGTGGCCGCCTTGGGGAGGATCAGCTTCAGCAGCGTGGGCGCGGTGAACACGCCCACATAGGTTCCGTCCCCGTCCACCACCGGCAGAAACCGCGCCCGGCTGCCCTTGATGATGTTGAATGCGGCGGCGATGCTTTCATCCGGATGGATGGTCTTTTGCACCTCTGGCGGCACCATCACATCATAGCAAGTCAGACCCATGCTCTTCCTCGGGGTTGGAACGGTTCAAAGGCGATCCGGCCAGTCAGGAGGTATATGCTCAGCCGGCTCGGGGTTCACCCGGCGCCTCTTTTCATTCACGCTATCGCTTGACCAGTCTTAACGCAGCGTCTTTCGAACCGCTGCACCGATAATTGTCATCTGCTGAATTGGCGCCGGGTCAGGTCGGACATACGCTTCATAGCGCGCAACCGAATCGTCGCCCGGTACTTTAAGCCGGGTGTTGCGTCAGTGGCGAATTGCGACTATCCACGCGCGGTGGCCGCACGGTCATGAGAATCACAATCAAGAAATGCCGTGGTTGACCCATACGCTTCGGGGGTCACATCCGGCGAAGGAGAAGCGATATGAAACTGCATGAACTGCGCGACAACGCTGGCGCAACCAAATCCCGCAAACGGGTTGGCCGTGGTCCGGGTTCGGGCACCGGTAAGACCGGTGGCCGGGGTATCAAAGGTCAGAAATCCCGTTCGGGTGTGGCCATCAACGGTTACGAAGGCGGCCAGATGCCGCTGTATCAGCGTCTGCCCAAGCGTGGCTTCAACAAGCCCAACCGCAAGGCATTTGCCGTTGTGAACCTGGGCCTGATCCAGAAATTCGTCGATGCCGGCAAGCTGGACGCCAAGGCGGCCATCACCGAGGACGCGCTGGTTGCCAGCGGTCTGGTACGCCGCAAGCTGGACGGTGTCCGCATCCTCGCCAAGGGCGAAATTTCGACCAAGGTGAACCTGGAAGTAACCGGTGCGTCCAAGGCTGCTGTCGAAGCGGTCGAAAAAGCGGGCGGCTCACTTAAGGTCACAAACGCTGCTGCGGCAGAGTAACCGCTTGTGAGCGGGCACCGACCCGCTTACATAGTGCCTCAAGTTTTCCAAAGACGCCGCCCGAGCCGGAAAACGGTTCCGGGCGGCGTTTTCACAAGAGAGACCGATTAATGGTATCAGCAGCAGAACAAATGGCGGCCAACACAAGCTGGTCCGCCCTTGGCAAGGCCACCGATCTGCGCAACCGCATCCTGTTCACGCTTGCCCTCCTGATCGTCTATCGCCTTGGCACCTTCATTCCGGTGCCCGGTATCGATGGCGCCGCGTTGCAGCAGTTCATGGAGCAGGCGGGGCAAGGCATCGGCGGCATGGTGTCGATGTTCACCGGCGGCGCGCTGGGGCGGATGGGCATCTTTGCCCTTGGCATCATGCCCTATATTTCGGCCTCGATCATCGTGCAGCTGCTGACGGCCATGGTGCCCGCGCTTGAGCAACTCAAGAAAGAGGGCGAGCAGGGCCGCAAGAAGATCAACCAGTATACCCGTTTCGGCACCGTGGCTCTGGCCACCGTGCAGGCCTATGGGCTGGCGGTGTCGCTGGAGGCGGGCGATCTGGCCACCGAACCGGGGCTCTATTTCCGGCTTGCGACCATGATCACCCTGGTGGGCGGTACCATGTTCCTGATGTGGCTGGGTGAACAGATCACCGCGCGCGGCATCGGCAACGGTATCTCGCTGATCATCTTCGTCGGCATCATCGCCGAGGTTCCCGCCGCGCTGGCGCAATTCCTTGCCAGCGGTCGGAGCGGCGCGCTGAGCCCGGCTGTGATCATCGCGGTGATCCTGATGGTGATCGTGACGATCACCTTCGTGGTGTTCATGGAGCGTGCGCTGCGCAAGATCCATATCCAGTATCCGCGCCGTCAGGTGGGGATGAAGGTCTATGACGGCGGTTCATCGCATCTGCCGGTCAAGGTCAACCCCGCCGGTGTTATCCCCGCCATTTTCGCGAGCTCGCTGCTGCTGTTGCCGGTCACAATCTCGACGTTCTCGTCGGGTGCGGCCAGTGGCCCTGTGATGTCCTGGCTTCTGGCCAACTTCGGACCCGGGCAGCCGCTCTATCTGCTGTTCTTCGCCTCGATGATCGTGTTCTTTGCGTATTTCTATACGTTCAACGTCGCGTTCAAACCCGATGACGTGGCGGACAACCTGAAAAAGCAGAACGGCTTCATTCCGGGCATCCGACCGGGCAAGAAGACCTCGGAATATCTCGAATACGTGGTCAACCGCGTGCTGGTGATGGGCTCGGCCTATCTGGCGCTGGTCTGCCTGCTGCCGGAAATTCTGCGCGGCCAGTTTGCCATTCCGTTCTATTTTGGCGGTACCTCGGTACTGATCATTGTCTCTGTGACCATGGACACGATCCAGCAAGTCCAGAGCCATCTGCTTGCGCATCAATATGAAGGGCTTATCGAAAAGTCCCAACTGCGTGGCAAAAGCAAGAAACGCAGCAGGAAGGGACCCTCGCGTCGATGAACATTATACTATTGGGCCCGCCGGGTGCCGGTAAAGGCACTCAGGCGCGGCATCTGGTCGATACCCGCGACATGATCCAGCTGAGCACCGGTGATATGCTGCGCGCAGCCCGCACCAGCGGCACCGAAATGGGCCAAAAAGTGGCCGAGATCATGGACTCGGGCAAACTGGTCACCGACGAGATCGTCATCGGCCTGATCGAGGAACAGCTGACCACGCAAAGCGGGTCGGGCTTCATCTTTGACGGCTTCCCGCGCACGCTGGCGCAGGCCGACGCGCTGGCTGCGCTGCTGACCAAGCTGGGCCAATCGCTGCACACGGTGATCGAGATCCGCGTCGATGACGAAGCGCTGGTTCAACGCATTTCGGGCCGCTTTACCTGCGGCGATTGCGGTGAAGTCTATCACGACAAGACCAAGCCAACTTCAGTTGACGGTAAGTGCGACAATTGCGGCAGCACCAACATGGTTCGCCGCGCCGACGACAATGCCGACAGCCTGCGCACGCGGCTGATGGAATACTACAAAAAAACCTCGCCGCTGATTGGATATTACTACGCCAAGGGCGATCTGCGCCCGCTGAACGGGTTGGCCGATATCAGTGAGGTCACTGCCTCGGTTGAGGCTATTCTGGGTTGAGATCGCGCGGGGGTTGACGATCCCCGCAAAAGCCTCTACCCACCCCCATCCCTTAGGGGACATGATTCCTTCGGGCAGATTCGTCTGCCCAAAGACCACCTCGAAAAAATGCTGGACCCTCTGGCCTCACTGCCAAGGTAAAGCGTTGTGAAAAAAGGTTCCGGAGCTACGGAACCGCAACGAAAAGGAAAGTGACACGTGGCACGTATTGCCGGCGTAAACATCCCGACTGCAAAGCGGGTACCCATCGCCCTCACCTATATCACCGGAATCGGCAACACCTCGGCCAACGCGATCTGCGAAGCCGTGGGCATCGATGCGACCCGTCGCGTCAACGAGCTGTCCGACGCCGAAGTTCTGTCCATCCGCGAACACATCGACGCCAACTACTCGGTCGAAGGTGACCTGCGTCGCGAAGTGCAGATGAACATCAAACGCCTGATGGATCTGGGCTGCTACCGTGGCCTGCGCCACCGTCGCAACCTGCCGGTCCGCGGTCAGCGCACCCACACCAACGCTCGCACCCGCAAAGGCCCCGCAAAGGCCATTGCCGGCAAGAAGAAATAAGGAGGGTCTGACCGATGGCACGCGACAAGACTCGTACCAAGAAAAAAGAGCGCAAGAATATCGCAACGGGCGTCGCCCATGTGAACTCGACGTTCAACAACACCAAGATCCTGATCTCGGATGTGCAGGGCAACGCGATCTCGTGGTCGTCCGCTGGCACAATGGGCTTCAAAGGGTCGCGGAAATCGACGCCTTATGCGGCTCAGCTGGCCGCCGAAGATGCGGGCAAAAAAGCCCAGGATCACGGCGTCAAGACGCTGGAAGTCGAAGTTCAGGGCCCCGGTTCGGGCCGTGAATCGGCACTGCGCGCTCTGGCTGCTGCGGGCTTCAACATCACGTCGATCCGTGACGTGACGCCGATCGCTCACAACGGCTGCCGCCCGCCGAAGCGCCGCCGCGTCTAAGCGACAGAACTACTGCTGGGGTTCGTGTTTTGGCACGGCCCCAGTTCGTCATTTTGAACCTCGGGCGTCTGCACCTTGTTGGACATGGGGCGCAGACAGGAATGGAGGGATTACATGATCCACAAGAATTGGGCAGAATTGATCAAGCCGACCCAGCTTGACGTCAAACCGGGCAACGACCCCGCGCGTCAGGCCACCGTTGTGGCCGAACCGCTGGAGCGTGGCTTTGGTCTGACTCTGGGCAACGCGCTGCGTCGCATCCTGATGAGCTCGCTTCAGGGCGCCGCCGTCACCAGCGTTCAGATCGACAATGTTCTGCATGAGTTTTCCAGCGTTGCCGGTGTCCGCGAAGACGTCACCGACATCATCCTGAACCTCAAGCAGGTCTCGCTGCGCATGGAAGTCGAAGGCCCCAAGCGCCTGTCGATCAATGCCAAAGGCCCCGCCGTTGTCACCGCAGGCGACATCAGCGAAAGCGCCGGTATCGAGATCCTGAACCGCGAACACGTGATTTGCCACCTCGACGATGGTGCGGACCTGTTCATGGAGCTGACCGTCAACACCGGCAAGGGCTATGTCTCGTCCGAGAAGAACAAGCCCGAGGATGCGCCCATCGGTCTGATCCCGATCGACGCGATCTATTCGCCGGTCAAGAAGGTGTCCTATGATGTGCAGCCGACCCGTGAGGGCCAGGTGCTGGACTATGACAAGCTGACCATGAAGATCGACACCGATGGTTCGATCACGCCGGACGACGCGGTGGCCTTTGCCGCGCGCATCCTGCAGGATCAGCTGTCGATCTTCGTCAACTTCGACGAGCCGGAATCGGCAGGTCGCCAGGACGAGGACGACGGGCTCGAGTTCAACCCGCTGCTGCTCAAGAAAGTCGACGAACTGGAACTGTCGGTCCGGTCGGCAAACTGCCTGAAGAACGACAACATCGTCTATATCGGCGACCTGATCCAGAAGACCGAAGCCGAGATGCTGCGCACCCCGAACTTCGGCCGCAAGTCGCTGAACGAGATCAAGGAAGTGCTGTCCGGCATGGGTCTGCACCTCGGCATGGATGTCGAGGATTGGCCGCCCGACAACATCGAAGATCTGGCGAAGAAATTCGAAGACGCGTTTTAAGCGCGTCTTCCCCAATGCCCGGACCTCCGGGGAATGTATGGGCAAACACGCCCCAAGGAGAGCCCCTGACACGCATCGTGGGCCAGACAAAGTAAAAGTCGAAAGAAGGAACTAGAAAATGCGTCACGCACGTGGTTACCGCCGCCTGAACCGGACACATGAGCACCGCAAGGCGCTCTTTTCCAACATGGCTGGCTCGCTCATCGAGCATGAGCAGATCAAGACAACGCTGCCCAAGGCCAAAGAACTGCGCCCGGTCATCGAAAAGATGATCACGCTGGCCAAGCGCGGCGACCTGCACGCCCGCCGTCAGGCCGCCTCGAAGCTGAAAGAAGACAAGGACGTCGCCAAACTGTTCGACGTTCTGGGCCCGCGCTACAAGGACCGTCAGGGCGGTTATGTCCGCATCCTGAAGGCCGGCTTCCGCTATGGCGACATGGCCCCGATGGCGATCATCGAATTCGTTGACCGCGATCTGGATGCCAAAGGCGCCGCCGACAAGGCCCGCGTTGCTGCCGAAGAGGCCGCAGAAGAATAAGCCCACTCAACCGGTGGACCAAGTGAACCCCGTGCCTTTGGCGCGGGGTTTTTCGTTGTGGCGGATCAGGTGGGTATGCTTGCATTCCAAGCGCCGCCGCCGCATATCGCTTGGGCGATACTTGATATGAGGTCAGGAATGCTGCGCGCGCTGCTTACCGTTCTCTTGCTGATCCCGGCGTCCGTGGCACTGGCTGAGACGCGGGTTCCCGCCAGCCAGTCCGAGATTTCGCTGGGCTTTGCCCCGGTGGTCAAACAGGCCGCCCCGGCAGTGGTCAACATCTATGCCAAGATCGTGCGGCCGGGCCGGGCCAACCCGTTTTTCTCGGACCCGTTCTTTCAAGATTTTTTTGGCCGCAGCTTCGGCGAGCCGCAGCCGCGGGTGCAGAACTCGCTTGGTTCCGGCGTGATCCTTTCCGAGGACGGCTATGTGGTCTCGAACTATCATGTGGTGGGCTCGGCGACCGAGATCCGCGTGGTCACCACCGACCGGCGCGAGCATTCGGCGCAGGTGGTGCTGGGCGACAAGGAAAGCGACATTGCCATCTTGCGGCTGAGCGAGGCGACGGACCTGCCGTTTCTGTCCTTGCGCGATTCCGATCATGTCGAGGTGGGTGAGTTGGTGCTCGCCATCGGCAACCCGTTTGGCGTCGGTCAGACCGTGAGCAGCGGCATCGTTTCGGGGCTGGCGCGCTCGGGCACGGCGACGGGCAATGCGCGGGGGTATTTCCTGCAGACTGATGCGCCGATCAATCCGGGCAATTCGGGAGGCGCGCTGGTGGATGTGAATGGTGATCTCATTGGCATCAACACCTCGATCCTGACGCGTTCGGGCGGGTCGAACGGCATCGGCTTTGCCATCCCCGCCAATCTGGTGGCTGAGTTCCTGCGTCAGGCGCGTCAGGGTGCAGAGGCGTTCCAGCAGCCCTGGGCGGGCATGTCGGGCCAGCCGATGACCGCTGATATCGCTGAATCGCTGGGCCTCGATCTGCCCGGCGGGTTCGTGCTGTCGGGCTTGCACCCGCTCAGCCCGTTTGCAAAGGCGGGTTTCCGCGCCGGTGATGTCATCACCCATATGGACGGGCAGGAGGTCAACTCACCCCCCGAAATGATGTTCCGCATGGCCGTGGCCGGGATCGGTGGCAGCGCAATGGTCATCCGCTATCGCGGCGGGGCCTCGGAACAGGTGGAGGTTGCCATGCACCCAGCCCCCGACGAGCCGCCTGCGCAGGAAACCACGCTGGATGACCGCACCGTGCTGCCCGGTCTGACCGTGGCCCGCGCGAACCCGGCGGTGATCGCGGGGTTGACCCTGTCGGTTTCGACCGAAGGGGTGGTGGTGCTGGATCCCGGCGCTTATGGCAATCGCGCAGGGATTCGGCGTGGCGACGTGGTTGAGCGGATCAACGATCGCGAGATCATCAGCCCGGCGGATGTGCAACAAGCGTTGACCGATCCGGGCCGCCGGGTGCGGATGGTGCTGAACCGGCGCGGTCAGAGCGTCTCATTGCGGTTCCGGTTGTAAGCCATGGCTGATCTCTTCGATACCGGCGCAGCCGTACCCGAACACGCCCCGCCCCGACCGCTGGCCGACCGGCTCAGGCCGCAATCCCTGGCTGAGGTGGTCGGGCAGGAACAGGTTCTTGGCCCCGAGGCTCCGCTGGGCGTGATGCTGGCTTCTGGCGCGTTGTCCAGCCTGATCCTCTGGGGACCGCCGGGGGTGGGCAAGACCACCATCGCGCGGCTTCTGGCGCAGGAAACCGACCTGCATTTCGTGCAAATCAGCGCCATTTTCACCGGGGTGCCGGACCTGAAAAAGGTCTTTGAGGCCGCCAAGCTGCGCCGTCAGAACGGCAAGGGCACGCTGCTGTTCGTGGACGAGATTCACCGCTTCAACAAGGCGCAGCAGGACGGGTTCCTGCCGCATATGGAGGATGGCACCATCCTGCTGGTGGGGGCGACCACCGAAAACCCCTCGTTCGAGCTGAACGCAGCCTTGCTGAGTCGGGCGCAGGTGCTGGTGCTGGAACGGCTGGATGGGGACCAGCTTGAGCGGTTGATCCAACGGGCCGAGCAGGATCTGGACACAGCGCTGCCGCTGACGGATCAGGCGCGGCGATCCCTGTTGGAAATGGCCGATGGCGACGGGCGGGCGCTGCTCAATCTGGTCGAACAGATCGCCGCATGGCGCGTCGACGCGCCGCTGGAGCCGGACGCGTTGTCGGCGCGGCTGATGCGGCGCGCGGCGAAATACGACAAATCGGGGGATGAGCATTACAACCTGATCTCGGCCCTGCATAAATCGGTGCGCGGCTCGGATCCGGATGCGGCGCTTTACTGGCTGGCGCGGATGCTGACCGGGGGCGAGGACCCGCGCTATCTGGCGCGCCGGATCACGCGCATGGCGGTCGAGGATATCGGGCTGGCCGACCCGCAGGCGCAGTCGATCTGCCTGCACGCCTGGGAGGTCTATGAGCGGCTGGGCAGCCCCGAAGGAGAACTGGCGCTGGCGCAGGCGGTGACCTATCTGGCGCTGGCCCCGAAATCGAACGGGGCCTATGTGGGCTACAAGGCGGCGATGCGGCTGGCCAAAAAGACCGGCAGCGAACCGCCGCCCAAACACATCCTGAACGCGCCGACATCGCTGATGAAGGATCAGGGTTATGGCGCGGGCTATGATTATGACCACGATGCCGAGGACGGGTTTTCGGGACAGAACTATTTTCCCGAAGGCGTCGCCCGCGAAGAACTGTATCAGCCGGTCGAACGTGGCTTCGAGCGCGAGTTGAAAAAACGGCGGGATTATTTTGCCAACCTGCGGGCCAAGCGCCGGGAAACTTGACATCCCCGCTCGCGCGCGCGACAGACCGCGCATGTTGTCTTCTCTTCTACATGTGGCTCTTGGCGGTGCGATCGGTGCCGCGCTCCGGCACCTGACGGGTGTTGGCGTGTTCCGCGCCTTCGGCCCGCAGGATTTTCCGGTGGCCATCCTCGCCGTCAATATCATCGGCTCGTTTTTGATGGGGTTTTTCGTGGTGACCGCGGCGCATCGCGGACTGACCCACCTGAACCCGTTCGTCATGACTGGAATCATGGGCGGCTTCACCACCTTCTCGGCGTTTTCGCTTGAGGCGGTCACACTTTATGAACGCGGGGCTTTGGGCCATGCGGCGCTCTATGTGGGGCTCTCTGTCGGGCTCTCCATCGGGGCGCTGTTTCTGGGCCTCTATCTTGCGCGGGGACTTTGGACATGAGCGGCGTACAGATGATCACAGTAGGTGAGGATGACGGCGACCAGCGGCTCGACCGCTGGCTGCGCCGCCTGTTCCCTCATGTCAGCCAGGGGCGCATCGAAAAGATGTGTCGCAAGGGCGAGTTGCGGGTTGAGGGCGGCCGGGTCAAAGCCTCGACCCGGCTCGAAGTTGGTCAGGCCGTGCGGGTGCCGCCGCTGCCCGATGCTGACCACAAACCGGTTCAGGTCACGCCGCGAATTTCCGATGCGGATGCGAAGATGATCCGCGATTGCGTGATCTATCGCGACGATCATATCATCGCGCTGAACAAGCCACCGGGCCTGCCGGTGCAGGGCGGCAGCGGTCAGACCCGCCATGTGGACGGGCTGGGCGAGGCGCTGCGGTTTGGCTATGACGAAAACCCGCGCCTTGTGCACCGGCTCGACAAGGATACCTCGGGCGTGATGCTGCTGGCGCGGACCCGCGAGGCGGCGAAATCCCTGACTGCCGCTTTCCGCCACCGCAACACGCGCAAGATCTACTGGGGCCTGGTGGCGGGCGTTCCAACCCCCTACCTGGGCGAGATCAAGGCCGGTCTGGTCAAGGCGGGCGGGCATGGTCCGCAGGGCGAGGGCGAGAAGATGGTCGTCGTCCATCCCAGCGAGATCAATGACACACCGGGTGCCAAACGCGCCCACACGCTTTATGCCACGCTCTACCGGGTTGCGGGCCGCGCCGCCTGGGTGGCGATGGAGCCGCTCACCGGGCGCACCCACCAACTGCGCGCCCATATGGCGGGCATGGGCCATCCGATCATTGGTGACGGCAAATACGGCGGCTCGGGTCAGGAGAATCTGGGCGATGGCTGGGGCGCGCAATTGGGCGGTGTCATCAGCAAGAAACTGCATCTGCATGCGCGCCGGCTGGCGTTCGAACATCCGGTGACCCGCAAGCCGGTCTCGATCATTGCGCCTTTGCCGGATCATATGAAGGACAGCTGGGACACGCTGGGCTGGACCGAAGATCTGGCCGCAGACGACCCGTTCGAGGCGCTGCAATGAGCGCGCCCTTGCGCCTGATCCTGTTTGATGTGGATGGCACGCTGGTCGACAGCCAGGCCACGATCGTCGCTGCGATGCGCGCGGCGTTTGGTGCGGCGGGGCTGGAGACGCCTGCGCGTTCAGAACTGATGTCCGGTGTCGGTCTGTCTCTGCCGGTGTTGATGAAAGCGCTGGTGCCCGAACAGGATGACCGGACCGTGAACCGGCTGGTCGCTGGCTATAAAGAGGCCTATCACGACATACGGCTCTCACAAGGGTCCGCGCATTCGCCGCTCTATCCCGGCGCGCGCGCATTGCTGGAAAACCTGAACGGGTCGCCCGAACTCCTGCTGGGTGTTGCCACCGGCAAATCCAAGCGCGGGCTGGATGCGCTGATCGAAGCGCATGGGCTGGAGCGGATGTTCGTGACACGGCAGGTCGCCGATCACCACCCGTCGAAACCTCACCCCTCGATGATCGACACCGCGCGGGCGGAAACCGGCGTGGCACGGGATGATACGATCATGATTGGCGATACCAGCTTCGACATGCAGATGGCGTCGGCGGCAGGCGTGGCGGGAATCGGCGTCACCTGGGGCTATCATCACCGCAGCGCGTTGGAGCCGGCGCGCAATGTGGTTGAGGATTTCGCTCAATTGGCGGACGTTTTGAACACTTTCCGGGCGGTGAATCATGGGTGAGTGGGCAGCCAAGCGATTCTGGAGCGAAAGTGCCGTTGTCGGGGCGCAGGACGGTTTTCGCGTCGAACTGGACGGGCGTGGCGTCAAGACGCCAGCCAAGGCCGCATTGATCCTGCCGACACGTGCCATGGCGGAGGCCGTGGCGCAGGAATGGGACATGCAAGAAGGTCGAATCGACCCGCTGTCAATGCCGGTGACACGCTCGGCCAATGCGGCAATCGACAAGGTGCGCATTCAGCATGCCGAGGTCGCGGATATGCTGGCCGCTTATGGTGATACCGATCTGGTCTGTTACCGCACGGCGCACCCGCAGGCGCTTGCCAATCGGCAGGCACAGGCCTGGGATCCGGTGCTGGATTGGGCTGCCGCGACGCTCGATGCCCGACTTACTGCGGTACAAGGCGTCGTTCATACCCCGCAACCGGCGCAAGCGCTTGCGGTGCTGTCGGACCGGGTACACGCGTTGGATCCGTTCCAGCTGGCCGCCTTTCACGACCTCGTGAGCCTGTCCGGGTCGCTGCTGCTGGGCTTTGCCACTGCGCTGGATTGGCGCGATGCCGACGAGATCTGGCATCTGTCACGCATCGACGAGCATTGGCAGGAAGATCAATGGGGCAGCGACGACGAGGCCACCGCACACGCGGAACTAAAGCGGCAGTCGTTTTTACACGCAAAGCGGTTCTTTGATCTTTCAACCTGAGATTTAGGGCGGCTCCAAACCCCTCACCACGGGGAAATGCCGGGGCTTGTAGATTTATTTCAGTGATCGAACCCTTGACGTTCATTGATGAATGCGCCCAAACTTGGCCCCACTGAAGGGGAGATCCCTTTTTCGGTATATGCTCCGGTTAAACTCAGACCGGCGAGCCGTCCCGGAAGGGGGCGGAAAATCAGGAAGAGGTAAAAATGAAAAAATCCGTATTTTTGGGCGCGGCGACTGTCGCCACTCTTGCAGCAGGTGCTGCAATGGCGGGGACGGCAGACGACGTCAAGGCGCGTGGCAAGCTGAACTGCGGTGTGACCACCGGTCTGGCCGGCTTTGCGGCGCCGGATGCCAACGGGGAATGGAAGGGTTTCGACGTGTCGATGTGCCGTGCGGTGGCAGCGGCGGTTCTGGGTGATCCCAATGCCGTCGAATTTGTGCCGACCACCGGCAAGACGCGTTTCACCGCTCTGGCCTCGGGCGAGATTGATCTGCTGGCACGCAACACCACCTGGACATTCAGCCGCGATGTCGACCTGAAGTTCGAATTCATCGGTGTGAACTACTACGATGGTCAGGGCTTCATGGTCCCCAAAGAGCTGGGCGTATCCTCGGCCAAGGAACTGGACGGCGCGACCGTCTGCATCCAGACCGGCACCACCACCGAGTTGAATCTGGCGGATTTCTTCCGCACCAACAACATCAGCTACGAGCCGGTTCCGATCGAAACCAACGCCGAAGCGCAGCAGCAGTATCTGGCGGGGGCTTGTGACGTCTACACCACCGACGCTTCCGGCCTGGCTGCGACACGTGCTTCGTTTGAGGATCCTTCGGCGCACATCCTGCTGCCCGAGATCATCTCGAAAGAGCCTCTGGGTCCGCTGGTGCGCCATGGCGACAACGAATGGGGCGACGTGGCCCGCTGGACGCTGAACGCGCTGATCTCGGCCGAAGAGCTGGGCGTGACCTCGGCGAATATCAACGATATCGCCTCCAGCACCGATAACCCGGAAATCAAGCGTCTGCTGGGCACCGAAGGTACCCTGGGCGAGATGCTGGGCCTGGATGCCGAATGGGCGCAGCGCGCGATCGCTGCCGGTGGCAACTATGGTGAAATCTTTGCGAAGAACATCGGCGAAGACACCCCGATCGGTCTGGCACGCGGTCTGAACGCGCAGTGGACCGATGGCGGGCTGCTCTATTCGCCGCCGTTCCGCTAAGAAGCCGCAAGAAAGGGCGCAGGACATCCTGCGCCCTTTTTCATTTTCACAAACAACAAACCCGGTATTTGCGAGTGGGGGCAAACCCCGCCGATTTCAGGACCGGATTGTTACGGGGAAACCATAGGTCATGACAACACTCACTGACCCGCCGAAGGAGCATTTTCGGCTGTCCATGCTCCTTTATGATACACGTTACCGGTCAGCCACGATCCAGGTCATTGCGTTGATGGGGTTCATGCTGCTGGCGGCATGGCTGCTCAGCAACACGATCCAGAACCTCGAAGCGCTGGGCAAACCGGTCGAGTTCGGGTTCTTCAGCGAACCGGCCAGCTATGACATCAACCAGCGCCTGCTGGAATATGATTCCCGCGACAGCCACCTGCGCGCCGCCCTGATCGGGCTGCTGAACACGCTGGTCGTGGCGGTGCTGGGCTGTATCACGGCCACCGTCATCGGCGTCCTTGTGGGCGTGTTGCGCCTGTCATCAAACTGGCTGGTCTCAAAGATCATGACCGTCTATGTCGAGATGTTCCGCAATGTGCCGGTCCTTCTGTGGATCGTCTTTGCGATGGCGATCCTGATCGAGAGCCTTCCGGCCCCACGGGCGTTTCGAGGCGAAGACCCCGCAGCGACGATGGACCTGTTCAACACGGTTGCTGTCACCAATCGCGGTGTCTACATCCCCGAGGCGCTGTTTTCGCGCTCGTTAGGGGATATCCACTTCTTTGGCGATAGCGCGCTGCGGTTCGACGTGTCGCTTGACCTGATCGCGATCATCGTCGTTCTGGCGGGCAGTATCTTTGCCATGCGCAAGGTCATCGCCTGGGCCAACCGGACCCAAGAGCAGACCGGTGACCGGCCAAAGACCTGGCATATCCTGCTGGGCCTTTTCTTTGTGCCGATGCTGACTCTGCTGGTTGCGCTGGGTTTCCACCTTGGCTACCCCGAGCTCAAAGGGTTCAACTTCACCGGCGGCACCCATATGCGGAACTCGCTGATCGCGCTCTGGCTGGCCCTGTCGCTTTATACAGCCGCGTTCATTGCCGAGATCGTGCGCGGTGGCATCCTTGCCATCAGCCATGGCCAGACCGAGGCTGCTGCGGCTCTGGGGCTGCGTCAGGGGCGGATCATGCGGCTGGTGATCCTGCCGCAGGCGCTGCGGGTGATCATCCCGCCGATGATCTCGAACTATCTGAACCTGACCAAGAACTCCTCTCTGGCCATTGCGGTCGGCTACATGGACATCACCGGCACACTTGGCGGGATCACCATGAACCAGACCGGGCGCGAGTTGGAATGTGTTCTGCTTCTCATGCTGGTTTATCTCTGCATTTCCCTGAGCATTTCAGCGGTGATGAACTGGTACAACGAACGCGTCAAATTGGTGGAGCGGTAATATGAGTGATGTTTCATTTGTCCGCACGGAGATGCTGCAAGAGCAAACTCCGCCAGCGTCCGAGGTTGGCATCATTGGCTGGGTCAGACACAACCTGTTTTCGGGCTGGTTCAACTCGATCCTGACGCTGATTTCCCTTTATGCGATCTACTACGTTCTGTCTGGCATTGTGCCGTGGATATTCCAGTCTGTCTGGAACGCGAATTCACTGACCGAATGTCGGGAAATCATGATGGCGACCTGGGGCTCGACCCACGGGCACGCCTGCTGGGCGGTGATCAATGACCGCTGGCTGCAGATGCTGTTCGGGTTTTATCCCGATCATCTGTACTGGCGTCCGATCCTGGCGCTGGTGCTGCTGCTGATCGCGCTCGCGCCGATCCTGTATTCGGAACGTGTACCGTCAAAGCTGCTCTATCTGACGGCGGCCTATCCGTTCCTGATGCCGTTCCTGATGTGGGGCGGCACCATCTGGGGCCCGATCTCAGCCGCGCTGGGATTTGTCATCGGCTGGGGTGTCTACACGGTTCTCAGCAAACAACTGAGCGGTCTGCTTGGCCTCGTCCTCGGCGTGTTGGCAACGGTGATTTGGTGGTTGGTCCTGTCCGGCTACGTCGTCGGTGCCATGGATTCGATCCTGCCCATCGGTATCGAAGCCGTGCAAAGCCGCCAGTTCGGTGGTTTCATGCTGGCGATCCTGCTGGGTGTTGTTGCCATCGGTGTCTCACTGCCGATCGGGATTGTCCTGGCGCTGGGCCGTCAATCGGACCTGTTGATCGTCAAATACCTCTGCGTGGGCTTTATCGAGTTCATCCGGGGCGTTCCGCTGATCACGCTCCTGTTCGTGGCATCGCTGCTGTTGAACCTGTTCCTGCCGCCGGGCACGAATTTTGACATCATCCTGCGGGTTATGATCATGATGACGCTGTTTTCGGCCGCCTATATGGCCGAGGTGATCCGGGGTGGCCTCGCCGCCTTGCCTCGGGGGCAGTATGAGGGGGCGGATTCGCTTGGCCTCAACTACTGGCAGGCGCAGCGTCTGATCATCATGCCACAGGCGCTGAAAATCTCGATCCCGGGTATCGTGTCGACCTTCATCGGCATCTTCAAGGATACCACGCTGGTCTCGATCATCGGCCTGTTCGATGTGATCGGCCTGTCCAGCGCCATCCGCGCCGATACGGCCTGGAACGGCATCTACTGGGAACTGTTTGCCTTTATCGGTGCGCTGTTCTTCGTGGTCTGCTTCTCCATGTCCCGTTACTCCATGTATCTGGAGCGCAAGCTCCAAACTGGCCATCGTTAAGGAGGGCCCAATGTCTGAACTTGCAATCGAACGCGAAATCGACCGCACCAAAATGCAGGTGAGCGACGAGGTCGCCATCGAAATCACCGGCATGAACAAGTGGTACGGGGCCTTCCATGTGCTGCGCGACATCAATCTGACCGTCAATCAGGGCGAACGGATCGTGATCGCGGGCCCTTCGGGGTCTGGCAAATCCACCCTGATCCGCTGCCTGAACGCGCTGGAGGAACATCAGCAGGGCAGGATCGAGGTGGATGGCACGGTCCTGTCGAATGACCTGAAGAACATCGACAAGATCCGCTCCGAGGTTGGCATGGTGTTCCAGCACTTCAACCTGTTCCCGCATCTGACCATTCTGGAAAACTGCACGCTCGCGCCCATCTGGGTGCGCAAGACGCCCCGCAGAGAGGCCGAAGAACGCGCGATGCATTTCCTGGAAAAGGTCAAGATCCCCGAGCAGGCCGACAAATACCCCGGCCAGCTATCGGGCGGTCAGCAGCAGCGGGTGGCGATTGCGCGAAGCTTGTGCATGATGCCGCGGATCATGTTGTTCGATGAACCGACATCGGCGCTGGACCCGGAGATGATCAAAGAGGTGCTCGACACCATGATCGAACTGGCCGAGGAAGGCATGACCATGCTGTGTGTGACCCACGAGATGGGCTTTGCCCGTCAGGTCGCCAACCGCGTGATTTTCATGGATGCCGGTCAGATCGTGGAACAGAACGAACCCGAAGAGTTCTTCAACAACCCGCAAAGCGAACGGACCAAGCTGTTCCTGAGCCAGATTCTCGGGCACTGAGATAGGGTGAACACCCTTCTTGAACCTAAAAAAGGCGGGGTCTGACCCCGCCTTTTTTATTCCGGCAATTCGCGCGGGATGACGAAATCCAGAACCGTGCCATCCTGCCATGTGACCTCTGCCCAATCCTCAACCGGAAAGGTGATCACCGTAGTGGCACATGTGGGGTAGTCAAAAAACCGGTCATGTGGCGGTGGGGCCTTTACCAGCCCTTCCGCGAAGGCGGCAATGCCGGGATTGTGGCCCAACATCAGAACACAGTGCCCCGTCGCGCCGCTGAGCGCGTGCATCAAGCCCTGCGCGTCGGTGTGGTAGAGCGCGCGCGTGAATGTGGTCTGTTTCGCGGCCAGTTTCATACGGTCCCAGGTCTCTCGCGTGCGCGCCGAATCCGAACTCAGCACCTCGTCAGGCAGATAGCCCTTTTCGGACAGCCATTGTCCGATGGCTTGGGCTGATCTGCGCCCGCGCTTGTTCAGCGGGCGGGCATGGTCGTCCATGCCGGGGTGATCCCAGCTAGATTTGGCGTGGCGGGTCAGGATGAGGGTGCGTGTCATGAGGGATGAAAAGCTCTCATATGCAGGGCGGATTGCGCATGGCTGCGCCCGGCCCCGGTGCTGACAGGGCAGGCGCGGCGGGCGAGGCAGCCTTTGCTCATGCAGGTCGTGCCTGCGTCGGTAGAGAGAAAGCCATGACAGGCGGCCAGATCGTACGCGCCGATGGCGCTCAACGCGCCAACCGGGCAGGCGGTGGTGCAGGGGGCCGCACAGGTTGCGCAGGGTGCGGTTTTGGGCGGCGCGAGAAGCGGCAGTTCGTCCTCGAAATGCAGCGCCCCCCGGAATGAGATCATCAGGCCCACAGTGTCATGGACCAGCATCCCCACCGGGCTTTGCCAGTAGCGCCCGGACTTCAGCGCCCAATCGATGAAGGGGGCGTAAGGCGGTCCGCCAAAAGGATAGCTGCAGGAGACACCCAGATGTTGCGCCAGCCCGCCCACGACGCGCTCGGACCAGCGATCTACCGGGTCTGCCTCATCGTTCAGATATTCCGGTGAGCGCGCGAATACCGGCCAGAAGGCCGGACCAGCACCCAGCAGCACCAGCGTTCCGGTGTCGTGTGACGCGTCATAAGCCCGTTTGGGATGAAAGGCGCCCATCACGATCAACCCGCGCTCGGCGGCCAATGCCTCGATCTGGTGCAGCCCCGGCGCGTCCATCAATCCGGACGGATCAGCGACCCGGCGCCGTGTTCGGTGAACAGTTCCAGCAGCACCGCATTGGGTGCACGTCCATCCAGAATGACCACCGCGCGTACCCCGTTGTGCAGCGCGTCCAGAGCGGTCTCGGTCTTGGGGATCATGCCACCCGCGATGGTGCCTTCACGGGTCATCTCGCGGATCTGGCCCGCTTTCAATTCGGTCACGACCTCACCGGCGGCGTTTTTCACGCCCGATACATCGGTCAGCAAAAGCAGCCGGTCGGCCTTGAGCGCCGAGGCGACCGCCCCGGCGGCGGTGTCGCCATTGACGTTGAAGGTCTCACCCTCGGGTCCAGCGCCCAGAGGCGCGATCACCGGGATCACGTCATTGGCGAACAGGTCATTCAGCAGCTTGGGGTTCATTTTCGATGGCGTGCCGACAAAGCCCAGAGAGGCGTCGGTCTGTTCGCATTGCATCAGATTCGCGTCCTTGCCCGACAGGCCCACAGCGGTACCCCCCTGACGATTGATCGCCTGCACGATGCGCTTGTTGACCAGGCCGGACAGGACCATCTCGACCACTTCGACGGTGGCCTGATCGGTGACACGCTTGCCATTGACGAATTCGGACTGGATATCGAGCCGGTTCAGCATCGCGTTGATCATCGGACCGCCGCCATGCACCACAACCGGGTTCACCCCCACATGACGCAGCAGCACGACGTCGCGCGCAAAGCTTTCCATCGCCTCGTCGCTGCCCATGGCGTTGCCGCCCAGCTTGATGACGACAATGGCCCCGTCATAACGCTGCAGGTAAGGCAGGGCACTGGACAGGGTGGCGGCGGTGGCAATCCAATCGCGATTCATATCTCGTGTCTTCATGGCAAGGATCCTTTGACCCTCTGTTAGGAGGTTTGGCCAAAACTGCCAAGACCGGATGGGACAAAACATGCCGCGCCACCGAGAAGGGCGGCGCGGCACCGCTCTTTAGTTGAAGGCCCGCTTCATCGCCGGGATGTTGCCGAGCACCAGCATGTCAAACGCCAGTACCGCCAGCAGGGTCAGCCCGACCAGCGGGAACGCCATCGACGTAATCAGCCCGATGAACACCGCGCCCTTCCAGAAAGGCAGGTCAGCTGGCAGCGGCGGGGCGGCCAGACGGCCTGCACGCGACGGACGCCGCTTGATCCACATGACAACGCCCGAGGCGCAGACAAAGATCACCGACAGGCAGAACACAACGTTCAGGACGAAATTCCACGTGCCCATCAGGCCCATATGGAACGGAATGCCAACCGCCATGCTCTGACCCATCAGCGAATAATCCTCGAACCGCACATCGGCCAGAATCTTGCCGGTATATTGGTCCACATGAACGGTGCGATCCACCATCGGGTCGGTGGAATCCCCGCTCATGCTGTCGCGGTTCAGCGTCCAGACACCGGTATCATCGCCGGGATAGGCAATACGGAACCGGTTCTCCATTCCCAGCGACAGGCCTAGCGTCACAAGCGTGTCGATATCGATCGTTGTGCCTGCGGGGATGCCCGCCTCCCCGACATTCGAGCCAGACTCCGGCATCGGGGTCTGCTCCAGCGCCCAGGGCACGTCGTTCTGATTGCCGTGGTTCATGCTGGCATGGGTGTCATCCGACAGCGGAACATTGTCCCATTTCTCGGCAGGAAAGCTGCTCCAGGGCTGGACCATCATACCGCCCCAGACCCCGGCCCAGGACAGGCCCGATATCAGGAACAAAACCAGCAAAAGCGACATCCAGAACCCGACTACCGCATGCAGAGACTTCCACAGCGCCCGCCCGCGAGCCTTCAGGTTCGGCACAAAAGCGGCAAGCGCGTTGCCACGCGGCCACCACAGGTAAAGGCCCGTCAGCACCAGAACCAGGGCCAGCCCGGCGGCCACCTCGATCAACCGATCACCGGTATCCCCGATCAGCAGGGTCGAGTGGATGTTGTCGGCCAGATCATACCAGCCAGCGCGCCGGTCCCAGGTCTCGATCACCGAACCCGTATAGGGGTCGACCGCCGCCATCAACTGACCAGTCTCGCCCTTGACGCGAAAGACGGTGGCCAGGTTGTCCGCCTTGGGACCGATCCATTCGACAACCTTACCGGGCACCGCAGCCAATGCCGCCTCGGCCTGTTCCGAGACGCTGAGCGCCTCGCCTTGCACTGCTACGGCGATCTTCTCGCCGTCGCGACCGTCGAATTGGGTGAGGAACATCATCATCAGGCCGGTCACCGCCAGCATGATGAGAAAGGGGATCACGAATATCCCCGCGTAGAAGTGCCACCGCCACGCGGCGAAATAGAATTTTTGCGCAAGTTTAGTCTGGCCGGTGTTGGCGACCGGGTTTGGATTGTCCATTGCATGTCTCTTTGAATATCAAACACCCCCCGTCGCTGCGGTGCGCGGGGCTTTCAGGATTGGTCGTTTGTGGAATCAAAGAACCTGCGGTGGCCCCCGCGCATCATAACGGGCATGAAACCCGGCGCTGCGATGGGTGAAACCCGCCGTGGCCCAGCGCTCGGTCAACATGGATGGCAGCAGGGTCACCACACGGCTATCCGAAAGCAACCCCGCCGTTTGCATCGTGCCAAAGGCGCAGGATATGCGTTCTTCGGTTTCCTCGTGCAGGGGGTCGTCGCCGTCCAGATCGACCCAGCGCTCGACCGTGCCGTTGCCGGTACAGAGCACCAGCAGCATCCTGTCGCCCGCGCCCGCAGGCATCCAGCCCTGCGGGATCGCGCTGCTCAGCGCCAACGCGATCAGGGTCAGGCATATTACCAGCCGCAGCCTCATTCCAATGTGGCGATAATCGACCGCAAGATCGGGATGCCGTCGCCCTTTTCGGACGAGGTCAGCACGATCTCGGGATAGGCGGCAGGGTGTTTCGACAGGGCGGCGCGGACCTGATCCAGCACCCGTTCGCGTTCCTTTGCCTTGACCTTGTCGGCCTTGGTCAACACGCATTGGAAGGTCACGGCGCTGGTATCCAGCAGCTTCATGATCTCGGCATCGACGGGTTTGACGCCATGGCGCGCATCCACCAGAACAAAAGCGCGGCGCAGGGTCTGGCGACCGCTGAGATATTGTTTCAGCAGACGCTGCCATTTCTCGACCACCGGCAGCGGCGCATTGGCATATCCATAGCCCGGCAGGTCCACGAGATAAAGCTCGGGCCCTTGCGTGAAGAAATTGATCTCTTGTGTGCGCCCCGGTGTGTTCGAGGCGCGTGCCAGCCCCTTGGTGCCCGTCAGCGCGTTGATCAGGCTCGACTTGCCGACATTCGAGCGGCCGGCGAAACAGACCTCGATCCGGTCCGCAGGTGGCAGGCCGGACATGGCAACCACGCCTTTCACGAACTCTGACTCGCCAGCAAACAGCTTGCGCCCGCGCTCCTGCGCCAACGGTTCAGGATCCTCGGCAAGGGGGAAGGGAAGAGAGGTCATAGCAGCTCCAGTCTGTCGCCGATACCAACACGCCCGCCGCGGATCACCTCGGCTTTGACGCTGAAATCCTTGTGGCCCCAGTGCTGTTCCAACGCGCCCAGCGTATCGGCGTCGCGCAGGCCGGTCTGAGGATTCACCGTTGTCGCCAGACAGCGGGTCGTGCGCTCGCGCACCTGCAGGATCGAGTCTCCGATCTGCACTTGCTGGCCGATCCAGTCGAATTCGGCCCAGTCGGGAAAGCCATCGAACCAGATATTGCCGCGCCAGCGATGGATTGACAGGTTGTGACCCAGCTTCTGCTCTACCGCGCGATGGGTAGCCATATTGCACAACGTCAGCGACGGCCAGCTGCTATCGGTCATGCCAACACCGGGCACGCGAATGATGTCGGCGGGCGCGGCGCGACCTTCGGGCATCAGAGGCATCACCCAGTCCAGGAACGCGGGTTCTTCGGTTTCGGGGTTAAAGCGCAGATCGGGCCGCTCAGGATGCGTCAGCACCAGCCTGTCACCGTCCGTGCGGGCCGAGATCGCCATCAATTGCGGCGACCCCGCCGCGCGGGTGAAATTGGCGCATTTGGCCCATTCGGCACTGTCAACCTTCGCCGCCTCATGGGCAACCGCCCAAACGCGGTCGCCGGGCAGACATTGCCCGGCGATCAGCGCCACCTCATCCAGAGCCTCGCGGCCATGCGCCTTGATTGGGTGTCGCCAGAGGCTCTGGACCGTTGCGGTCACTTCTCGTCGGCCTTGGGTTTGCGCTTGAACCCGGATTTGATGTTGCCGAACACATCCGGCTTATACCCCTGGCTGCGCATGATCGCGTATTGCTGCGTGAACGTGATCGTGTTGTTGGCGATCCAGTAAACCACCAGCCCGCTGGCAAAGCTGCCCAGCATGAACATGAACACCCAGGGCATCCAGGCAAAGATCATCGCCTGCGTCGGGTCAGTGGGCGCCGGGTTCAGCTTCTGCTGCAGCCACATCGAGATACCCAGCAGCAGCGGCAGGATGCCGATAAAGGCCAGCGCCATGATCGTATCGGGCTGCGGCCCGGCCCAGGGCAGCCAGCCGAAGAAGTTATAGATCGAAGTCGGATCCGGCATGCTCAGGTCGCGGAACGGGCCGAACCAGGGGGCTTGGCGCAATTCGATGGTGACAAAGATCACCTTGTAGAGCGAGAAAAAGATCGGGATCTGCATCAGGATCGGCAGACAACCCGCGGCCGGATTCACCTTTTCCTTCTTGTAGAGCTCCATCATGCCTTGCTGCATCTTCTGACGGTCGTCACCGGCGGCCTCTTTCAGGGCCTCCATCTGCGGCTGCAACTCCTTCATCTTGGCCATCGAGACGTAGGATTTATACGCCAGCGGGAACAGGATCGCCTTGATGATCAGGGTCAGGCCGATGATCGACCAGCCCATGTTGCCGATCAGTGCGTTGATGTTGTGCAGCAGCCAGAAGATTGGCTTGGTCAGGAAAAAGAACCAGCCCCAGTCGATGCTGTCGATGAATTTCAGAACACCCTCGCGCTGATATTCGCGGATGGTTTCCCATTCCTTGGCACCGGCAAAAAGCTGCGTTTGCACTTCGGCGGTCTCGCCCGGCGCGACAGTCAGCGTCGGCAGCACGGTTTCGGTCTGATAAATCTTCCGGCGGTCGTCATATTTGGCGGCGGCCTTGAACGCGCTGCCCGGTTCGGGAATCAGCGTCGTCATCCAGTAGTGATCAGTAAAGCCGATCCAGCCATCCTGCTGGACCTGAAACACCTCGGCCTGCGCGCGCTCATTGGGCTCGACCGGGAAATCGCGCATGTCGGAATAGTCGATCTCGGCCAGACCGCCATCGGTCATGCTGATGGCGCCCTCGTGCAGGATAAAGAAATTCTTGAGACCCGGCAGGTCCGCATCCTCACCCGTGCCGTGACGCGCCAGAACGCCATAGGGGGCCAGCTTGACCTCGGCACCGGTGGTGTTTGCGACCGATTGCGTGACGGTGAACATATAGTCATCGTCAATCGAGATGGTGCGGGTGAAGGTCAGGCCATTGCCATTGTCCCAGCTCAGGGTGATCGGGGTTTCAGGACTCAGCACTTCGCCCTCGGCAAGCTGCCAGTCGGTGGCAGCACCCGGTACCTGGTCGGCGGCAAGGCCCGCGCCGGGCGCCCAGCCGTACAGCGCGTAATAGGCCGAGTCCGAGCCCGACGGCGACAGCAGCTTGACGATATCGGCGTCGGGCTGCAACGAGATGCGGTAATCTTTCAGCGACAGTTCATCAATCCGACCGCCTTTGAGCGAGACCGAACCGGTCAGACGCGGGGTGTTGATCTCGATCCGCGGCGCTTCGGGGGACTCCGGTTCGGCGACGACCTCGGTGTTTATCGCGCCGGTCTCGGCGGCGACCGGCGCGGTGGCAACGTCGCCTTCGACGGCTTCGATCGCGGTCTCTTCGGTCGGGGCGGTCTGCTCGGGGGGGGGGAACACCACGAGCCAGACGAGGATCACCAGAAAACTGAGCGCCGTTGCGAGAATGAGGTTCTTGTTCTGATCGTCCATCGGGGACCGCCACCATTTGCAGGAAAAGTCACCGGTGGGTTCAACAGAGTGCAGCACCAAAGGTCAAGCGGATTCGCCCCAATTCTCGGGCCTGCGCGTTCAAATCGCAACGAAAGAGGGGCCGGGTCAGCCGGTTTTGCGGCTGATCCGCGGCGCGTCCTGTACTTTGGCATCATGGGCCGAGATCCAGTCCAGCGTCTGGTCAAACGGCATCGGCTTGCCGATGCCAAAGCCCTGCACATGGTCGCAGCCCAACTGCGCCAGCAGGGCATGTTCGCCGACGGTCTCAACCCCTTCGGCAAGGGTTTCCAGTTCCAGCCGCTCGGCCATGGTCAGAATGGCCCCGATCATGCGCTGCTGTTCGGGGTCGCGATCAGCCTTGGTGACAAAGGATCGGTCGATCTTGATCCGGGTGATCGCAAACCGGCGGATAGCCGCGATCGAAGCATGACCGGTGCCGAAATCATCCAGATCGATACGGCACCCCAGCTGTCCCAGGCCCGCGATATTGCGCGTGACGGTATCGTCGGCAGTGTCCGTGAACACGTTTTCCAGCACCTCGATCGCCAACCGGTCGGCGGTCAGGCCAAAGCGATCCAGCTCCCACCGGATACGCTCGACAAGCGCGGGGTTTCGCAGCTCTTCTGCGGTGAAGTTCACGCCGACACGCGGGACCCGGACATCGGCGCTGTCCCAAGCCTTGAGCGCCGTCATGGAATGGTAGAGCATCACCTGCCCCAGACGGTCCAGCAGCCCAGCCTGAGCGATGAGCGGCAGGAACACGTCGGTGCCCAGGTTGCCGCGCAACGGATGCGACCAGCGAGCCAGCGCCTCAAACCCGACGACATGGCCGGTCTCGGTCGAAATCTGCGGTTGATACCAGGGCTGGATCTGGCCGTTATCAAGCGCTGAGGCGATCTCATCGCGCAGCGGCTTGGTGCCACGGCGCCGACGTGTTTGCGGCGAGAAGGCCCGGATCGCAGAGGGCCCGGCCTGCTGCGCCTCTTCCAGCGCCAGATCGGCAGCGGCCAGCCAGTCCTTGGCGCTGTTGCCGTCGAACCGGCTGAACTGGCAGAAGCCAATCGAGCAACTGACATAAACGGTTGATCCATCCAGCGATATCGGATTTTCCACCGCCTCCTGCAAGCGTCCCGCAAGTTGGATCGAAAGCTCCAGATCAAGATGCGGCACCGGCGCCAGGCAGATCGCAAAACGGTTGTCGCCCATGCGCGCCACCAGGTCATTGTCACGCAACACAGCCTGAACCCGTTCGCCGCATCGCTGCACGATGTGGTCGGCCGCGCCCTGGCCCAAGCGGCTGACATGATCGCTGTAATCGTCAAGTTCGACCAGGAAACAAGCCGATTTCAGCCCGTTTCTGGTCGTTTGAACGCAGACATCTTCTGTGGCGGCCAGAAAGCTGTCCTGCAAAAGCAGCCCGGTGACTGCATCGCGCGGCCCCTGTGCCTCAACCGGCCATTTGCCCAAAGCACCTGCAAAAGCGAACAAAAGCGGCAGGCCCAGCGCCGTCAGCAACAGCGCGATTTCCCCCCAGAGCCAGAATGCCCCCAGTGTAAGCGCCGGCAGGAAGGCCAGCACCTGAGGGCCGCCGAGAATCGGCACGATCCGGTCTTTCAGACGGGTCGGTAACGAACTGATCTGCATCGGTTATCCACGGCCTTTTGCGTTTGCGTTCGCCTGACCTTAGAAAACCAGTCTGAGTGATGTGTTAACGAAACTGCGGAATCTCAGCCCAATTTGCGCCGAATTCGCCTTTTGACAGGCTCAATCCCACAAAATCGAACAGTTTCAGGTCCAGCAGATGCGAGGCGCGCGCATTCATCAGTGCCCGGAACATGACCTGCCTGCGTCCCGGCGCGTTTTTTTCCCACTGGTCCAGAATCTGTTTCACCTGCTGGCGCTGCAGCCCGTCCTGACTGCCGCACAGATCGCAGGGGATGATGGGATAATCCATCGCGGTGGCAAATTTCTCGCAATCGGCTTCGGCCACATGGGCCAGCTGCCGGTAGAGGAACAAATCGCCCTCTTCGTTCACCAGTTTCGGCGGCATGGTGGCCAATCGCCCGCCGTGAAAGAGGTTCATGAAAAAGGTTTCCAGAATGTCGTCGCGGTGATGACCGAGCACCACGGCCGAACAACCTTCTTCACGTGCGATGCGATAGAGATTGCCGTGCCGCAGACGGGAACACAGCGCGCAAAACGTCCGGCCCTGCGGCACCTTGTCCATCACGATGGAATAGGTGTCCTGATACTCGATCCGGTGCAGCACGCCCATCTTTTCCAGAAACTCGGGCAACACGGTTGCCGGGAATCCCGGCTGCCCCTGATCCAGATTGCAGGCCAGTAGCTCGACCGGCAGCAGGCCGTGCCACCAGATGCCGGGACTGAACACCTAGCGTAGCAGTTCAATCTATGTGTGCTCTGTTGGAATTTGCACGTGACAGTCAATTGCCGCTCGGTACATTTTCAGTGTACCAAAAATTCTTACAAATATAAAAAAATATCAAAATAACAATGTCTTACGGATTTATCAAAAGAGGAATTCCACGCCTTCAACGAAACGGTTTTCTACGCGTTTCTACGTCAATCTATGCCGAGTGGTTGCTAGGCTCTGGACCCATTAATATGGTTGCCGCGATCTTGTTTGCATGATTCAAGCCCCTGAGTTTTTGAGGGGTGCATGGTGAGTAATCTATTCTGGTTGACCGACGAGCAGATGGTTCGCCTTCGGCCCTATTTTCCGAAGAGCCATGGCAAACCGAGGGTCGATGATCGACGTGTACTAAGCGGGATTATTTTCATCAATCGCAATGGGTTGCGGTGGTCCGATGCGCCTCGCGAATATGGACCGCCGAAGACGCTCTACAACCGCTGGAAACGATGGAGCGAAATGGGTGTATTCGCTCGGATCATGGCCGGTCTGGCTGCGGAAGAAGCCGATCACAAGACCATCATGATTGACGCAACCTACCTCAAAGCGCACCGCACGGCTTCCAGCCTGCGGCTGAAAAAGGGGGGCGCGGCAGACTGATCGGGCGCACCAAGGGTGGCATGAATACGAAACTGCACGCTGTTACTGACAGTCTCGGACGCCCCATCCGCTTCTTCATATCCGCTGGGCAGGTTAGCGACTACACAGGGGCCAAGGCTCTGGTGAACAGTCTGCCATCGGCTGACTGGCTGCTGGGAGATCGAGGCTATGACGCCGATTGGTTCCGCGAAGCCCTTAATGACAGGGGAATTAGGCCCTGCATCCCAGGTCGAAAATCACGCGACAAGCCTGTCCGATACGATAAGCGGCGCTACAAACGCAGAAACCGCATCGAGATCATGTTCGGACGACTGAAGGATTGGCGGCGCGTCGCCACCCGATACGACAGATGCCCGAAGGTCTTCCTGTCGGCCATCGCGCTCGCAGCTACCGGTCTATTCTGGCTGTAAATCAATGAGTCTGGAACCTAGTACGGAACTTTAGTTTCTTTGATGGTATTCGATCCCTGATCCTATCGGCAGTCACATATCTCGTACCGTCACATAGCACTCGTGAAAACTCCGCCTGCAAAGCACTATCTTGCGGCTTCCCCCGTGCCTCTGGCATTACGTCTCCGACAGCATCTCTATTTTCAAGGCACAGCGCATACTTCTCCATCATAACCTCCATGATGAAATGATATGGGTGCGTGCGCTCCCAATGAAATTTACTGTCCATGCCGAGCTTATCCAATAGCACTGTAATCACGGTGTATTCCGCGTCGCGCATTAACCCCAAAATTCTCTCGTCAAATCGTAAGCGAGTATCGGAGTCTGCGAGCGGGTGAAATGGCCCCTTTGCATGTCTTATGTCACTGCGGTGTAAGCAAATAGGTTCATCCGGGTCTTCGTTCAGCAAGTCCGCTTTTATGCTGTTGAGAGTCGGTAAAAGGGATCCTTTTTCATCATAACGCCGGTCAGGCTGAGGTATCGCTTGTTGTCGAGATCAAGGCGCGTCATACTGTCAACGCCGTGTTCATCTAAATACATACGAAACATGAAAAAACATTGGCAGACACAGGCAAATGGAGTCAACACAAGCGCTCAGAGTGGCAGCCCGTCAGCCATGTAGCAGAAGTAGCAGATGTAGCAGGGGGTCGGGGCTGAAACTGAGTTTTTCGGGAAGCGCCGAACAACCCTAGTTCAGAGCTAGGGCAGCACTCAGATGCGAGGCCATTAAGCCAAGGGTGCCGCACACTTGCATGTGCTCCGACGCCCGCTTCGAGTCTTGTTTGCCTATTGCGGCAGTAGCCACGAAGGGTTTCAAGCTCAAATATCAGCGTGTTGTTGATTGACTGGCATAGCTCAAAGAACGGCCAGTTGAATCTGTGCCCAGGTCTGGGAGTCTCTGGTTATCGCAGCTTCTCGGGTGGAACGAACCAAATCTGGTCGTCCGAGCCATGGCGTACAGGGTCGTCCTCCGGGGATACCGAGTTTGCAATCTCAAATTGAGGCAGGTCTTTGGGATCCAGGTCAACCATTGGTTCCAATCCGCGCGATCGACGAAGTTTTTCGATTTGCCAGCCCGGCGGTGCGTTGTCTGGTTTGGGGCGGCTGGTTGGGCGTGGTACGGGCAGTTTCGTGGTCCGCATCGCAAACGCGGCTCCCATTTCTCGGTGTCTCAAGTCGGGATCCGTTCGCATTCGCTCCAGCCAATTGCGCTGTTCGCTCGGGTCTTGGTGAAGGTAGCTGTCTTTGCGCGCGGCGGAATGGAATTTGAGACAAGTAATGCGTGGGACGACCGCATAGTTTTGGCGTAGATTGCGGAGACGTTCAAAAAAGTCCAGAGTGGGCACTCCGTCGAACTCACGCCATTTTGCCCAGCCACCAACTGCTTCCGAGGCGCTTTTAGTGTGGAGCGCAGTGCTGGTCATGCACACAGCCTTGAACTTGGCCTTTTGCTGCATAATCACAGGGAGACCGATGATTTTCCTATGGTAATGGGGTTCTGGACTGATGCTAAGGGACAGGCTGGATACAAGGTCAAACTGTCCTTGCTCCTGGCAGGCCACAAGCGCCTCAAGATGATCGGGGAACCACAAGTCGTCGTGGTTGAGATAGGCTATCATTCCGCTGCTCGCTTTGCTCAGGGCAGCCCGATTGACGTCGGATTGGTTTCCCAGATTTTCCGGCAGATTCTCCCATCGGATTCGAGGGTCGTCAAAGGAACTGACAACTGCCTCGGTTTCATCGTTGCAGCCGTCACCTATGATTAGATATTCGAAATCGGAATAGGTCTGCGACAGAACCGTTTCAATCGCCAGCTTGAGTACGGAGGCAAAGTTGTAGGTCGCGGTAACGACGCTTACCTTGGGCGTAGCAGGCATTCAGTGTCCTGTAGAGTTCTTGAATGTATATGGAATATCCGGGGTATCAATCGGGCAGATAATCTTGTCCGGTTTTTCGTAGTTGTAGGTGTGGCTGGGAATGTTGAACAGAAGCCCTTCCTGCGGCCCGACACATTCAACCGCGTGGAACACACCGGGAGGCACGGACACCAGCGCCCGGTTTATGTCGGAGTAGGTTTTTTCTGTGACCAGTTTGTACGTCGGAGACTCCGGTCGAGCATCATAAAGAACGAGCTTCACAGCGCCACTGAAGAAAAAATAGCGATCCACTTGGGTTTGGTGACACGCCCAACCTTTCACCTGATTTGGCCTGACCGTAACCGCATAGGCATGTACCATGGGTATGTCGTCAAAACCCCAGGAATCGCTATAAAGCTCGCACAGGCTGCCCCGCTCATCCTCATGGGTGGGCGGCGAAAACTCTCGAACGCCGTCAATGACTTTGGCAACGGATTGACCTGTCTTTTCTACGGTTTGGGCCTGTTGGCTGGATCCTTGTGGCAGGGTGAGTTCATCTGACATTGGTTTGTCCTTGTGTTGTGGATGAAAGTGTTCCGAAATTCATCGGTTCCGGTCGGCTTGATCCTTGTCGTGATGTAAAGCCACGTCGATTGCAAAAAGTCAGCCTTGAAACCGTTTCACTACACGCCTCGGTTTCGCCTCCGACCAAAGAATGAACAACCCAAATCCTGGTGGACGTCTCGGAGCTGACCATGGCGACACCTGCTTCCGAAACCGAGCGCAACACCTCCGACGACCATATCATTGTGGGTGGTTCGGGAATAGCCGGAACTCGGAGTTCCACCAAGAAGCCGCAGCATCAGAAGGACTTTGACACCGACACCGTCGAAAAGACCGGGGTAAATCGCTCCACTATCAACCGGGCGGTTTCCCGCGCCGAGGGCGTCACACAGGAAGCCAGGGACGCCATCAGGGGCACCGATCATGATAAGGGCGTGGTGCTGGGTGAACTACGCCCGGATGGTACGGCACAACTTGCGCCAAGCACGGCGAGGGAGCGAGATTTCTGCCTGAAGCGGTGGTGTCTGTACTTGTTGCTGAGACCCTAACGAGCGGTACCTGCTATAACCGACATTGAAATTTTGCAGAACTTGTGGATCGTAATTTTCCTTCATAATGCTACGTAGCGCCAACGCAAAATCCTGATGCACCCAGTTCACTTTTTGCTCATTTACGTCCCAGCCGATGCAGAACCCAAGCGACAGCTTTTCGGCTAGAGAGCGAATATCTTGGGGTACGCGAAAGGCATAGATATTGTTGGCAAACGGTCGGGTCAACAATCGACCATGCGAATTTCGGTCGACTAAGTCTCGGAAATTCAATTGCATTTTGGGGGGCACCCGATCATGCAGCACTTTCGGGCCAGTCGCAAAGTGGCCCTTGTTCAGAAACATATGTAAATCGTGATGAACGATGATGCCGCCAGGCTTCATCAAAGGAAGCATCACCATTGTGTCTACCAGAGGCCAAGGATGTTTGTGAAGGGCATCAATAAAACAAAGATCAATTGGTTCTTTGATCTTTTCGGCGACGTCTAGACTATCGCAGCCGGGAAACAGTTGAACGGAAACATCGGGGTGAGGGAGGGCTTCATTCAATAGATAGCCCAACGGCTTTGATCGATCACCATAGAATTGGTGTGCCGTATCGAAACTGGCTATGCTTGCCGAACCATTTCGCTGCGCCAGCATAGCCAGTACTGAGGTCGACAAACCGCTTGCGCAGCCGATTTCGACAATTTGGCGGGGTTCGTGTTGACCAAATAAGGCGGCTAGAAAGCTCACGTCATGTCCGTCAATAGACCCCATTTGGGGGGCCCAGCGTGCATTAAACCAGTCTGTCAAAAAGTCGAGCGGATGATTTTCTTTCAATGCGACCTCCCTTGGTAATAATTTACATGCTATACGCGAATCTTGAGCGGGTCACCACTGCCACAAACTCCTTTGGCCTGTCCAGACCGCGCTTAGGATTTTCGCGCAAGCTTTTCGCCTTATTCCGCTTATCACTCATGCGCTGAACTGCTCCACCATCGACAGATATTGCCAGTATTCCTCTATGGTGCATTCACCGTCACCAGCTTCCACGGCCACTACTACCTGTTCCCAAGGCATCGTTTTCTGGCGTATCAGTTCGTCGGCCAGGAACTTCACAGTGGTGACGTTTCCCGGCTGGGCCATAAGCGCCACTGCGATCCGCTTGCCCTCATCGAGAAACCGGCTCGCCTGTTCAAAATCCAGTTCGCAGCCCTGCAAGGCCAGTTAGTCGGACTCACCTACTGCCACCACGGCGGCATAGCCGAACCGACAAGCGACAGGCTCTACGTTATCAAAGACCTGCTGACCATTGACCACCGCATCGACGCTTTCTGCGACTGGAATGACTGCGAGCCACCTGAACTGAGCTTTGATGATGATGGCTCGCTGATCCTAACTGACAACATCATTGATTGGTGCCGTGAACAGGGCGCAAGCATTGACTGGGTTTTTTGCGGTGATCCGAAGGGTATGGCTGCCGCCTTCCGCAAGAGCTGCGAAGATTTCAGGCCGATCAAGAAGGAATTGAAAGAGATGAACCCAGAGCAGCTCCGAACCGTCACAGTGGCTATGAAAGCTTACATTGCGGGTATCGCCCCGCTTGAGCAGACCATGGAAGCGTCAAAGGCCGCTCTGGATGAACTGAAGGAAGAGGTAGCATGACCGACCTTATGGCAAAGTCACTGGATGCTAAATTGTTGAAGGCTGATGAAACCGCTGTGCTGTTGCACGGCCTTCTTCAAGGACTTGAAATCCTCGTTGATGAATTGCTGGGCCGCGACGAGCCTGAGATGCGAACACGGAATGCTGTGGCCGCGCTGTCAGGTCATGTGGTTGAAATCGCGGACAGCCTGACCGACAACGTGCAGTTGGCACAGGATTTGGAGCGCAAACTGGCCAGGGAGAACCGGCCATTCGGAACCGCTGCGGCGAAGGTGTCGAAAGAGCCCTCACCGTGAATTCGAATTTCTCGCTGCGTGCGCACGCGGCACGAGAATTGCCGCAGTTGCGTAATTCCAAACGCTACCACGCGGCGTAAAATCCGGCCATTCAGGCAATTCGCAGCGAGGGTTCGATGGCGAAGGAGCAAGTTGCGGACAAACTGAGCTTTGGCTGAAGCGCTGAAAATGGCGGCTTTAGTCTGGTGCTGGCCCAAGCATGGCCGTGAACTCTGCGAAGCTGTTGGCGACGGGATAGAGCAGTTGCGCATCTTCGTAGTCGTCCTCGTCCTCAAAGCCGGTGTCGTCGATCAGGATCGGATCGTTTGGCGGGCTATTATGGGCGCGGATGTAGATTTTCCCATGGTTTGGGCCCTCGCGCAGATCCATGAACAAGGTCTGTCCGAAGGGATCATAGCCGATGTCGAGCATCATCTGATGCATGTAGTCGGAAAAGTTGGTGAACCGGTGGTTCGTGATGGAATGGTTAGGGTTTTCCGTAATGCCGAAGAGTTCCTGAAGCTCCAAGGAATTCCAGTTCGGAACTTTGACGTAGCTCTGGCTTGGATTCAATTGCCCACCGTTTAGATCAAGTAAAAACAGTAGATAGTCTTTTGGAAGGCGAACTCCCCTCTTTAACTCAAAGGCTTTTACATCCGAAAGACTTGCCGGCTCATTTGTACTGATGAAAATCATTGGTTCCTCGCAACTGACGCACCGCCTCGATGATAAAAACGTCCGTTTATGT
>NZ_JAMFMB010000080.1 GCF_023502395.1 Ruegeria spongiae
CCCACCTTGGGGATCATGATCAGGTCCAGCCGGTCGCCAGCCTGTTCGACCACATCGACCACATCGCGGTACATGTAATGGGTGTCCAGCCCGTTGATGCGCACCGACAGGGTCTTGGTGCCCCAGTCGATCTCGTTCAGGGCCTGGATGATATTCCTGCGCGCCTGTTCCTTTTCGTCGGGCGCAACGGCGTCTTCGAGATCGAGGAAGATCACGTCGACATCCGATTGCGCGGCCTTTTCGAACATGCCGGGCTGGCTGCCCGGTACGGCCAATTCGCTGCGGTTAAGGCGCGCGGGCGCCGGTTCGATGGGATGAAAGCTCATGGTTTGGAGGTCCTGGTCTTGAAGGTCTGCATCAGATCACCCGGTCGCGCGGATCGCGGCCGGTGAAGAAGTCGGCGAGGTTGTCGAGCACGCGAAAGCCCATGGCTTCACGCGCCTCGCGTGTGGCGCTGCCCAGATGCGGCAGCATGACGAGATTGTCGCAATGCAGCAGGTCGGGGCTGATCCTGGGTTCGCCGTCAAAGACATCCAGCGCGGCGCCGCCGATCAGGTCGTATTTGAGGGCCTGGATCAGGGCGAACTCGTCGATGACCTCGCCGCGGGCGGTGTTGATCAGATAGGCGCCGGGCTTCATCAGCTCCAGCCTGCGTCCGTTGATCAGGTGCCGGGTCGCCGCCCCGCCGGGGCAGTGCAGCGAGACGAAGTCGCAGCGCGGCAGCAGCGCGTCGAGGTCGTCGACCTGCTCGGCGCCGAACCGGGCCAGCAGGGCCGGGTCCAGCCTGCTGCGGTTCTGCACCAGAATTTTCATGCCAAAGCCGTGATGAGCGCGCCGCGCCAGTTCCTGGCCGATCCGGCCAAAGCCCACGATGCCCAGCACCTTGCCGCTGACCTTGGTGCCGACCAGATGGGTCTGACGCCAGCCGGTCCAACTGCCGGAGCGGACCTCGCGCTCGCCTTCGCCAGCGCGGCGCGCGACCATCAAGAGAAGCGTCATCGCCAGATCGGCGGTGCATTCCGACAGCACGTCGGGCGTGTTGGTGACCGTCACGCCCAGGCTGCGGGCGGCGGGCTCGCAGATATGGCTGTAGCCGACGCCGTAA
>NZ_JAMFMB010000081.1 GCF_023502395.1 Ruegeria spongiae
GCCGGGTTATCCGCGATGTCCACATCATCATAGTATTTCTGCGCCTGGGCGACGGAGCGGTGCAGGGACAGGCGCATGGCGGCCTGGATCGGGGCGCCATCGAGGGCGGCCTGGGTCAGAAACCCGGACCGCAGGCCGTGAGGGGAGGCAAAATCCTCTGGCAAGCCCGCCAGTTTTAGGCGGTGCCGGACGATCTGGTAGATCGCATTCGGGCTGAGGCGTCGTTTCAACACCCGGTCGGCCTTGGAGATTGGCCGGAACAAGGGGCCGCCCTGAATCTCACCCACTTCGACCCAATGCACCAGCGCCTGCGCCGCGCGGCCCTTCAACACCAAACGCGGTGTCTCACCCTTTTGGGTGGTCTTGGTTTCCAATAGCGAGATCCAGACTCGACCCTTCTCCTCAAACTCCTTCAGCGACACATCCTCGCGCCTCAGTCCGGTGATCTCAGACCGACGCCGCCCCCCTGACGCCCAACCCAACATCAGGATGGCGCGGTCGCGGCAATCGCGACGACTGCCGCGGCAGGTGGTCAGCAACTGTTCGAGCACATCGCGGGTGATTGGGTGCTGCGATTTCGGGGCAGGGGGGCGGGCTGCGGCGCGGCGGGCCTTGGCGCGGGCCTGTTTCACCTGTGGCGCGTCGAACGGGGAAGGGAGGTTCTTCATCCGGTGAAACGCCAGCCAGGAGGCGATGCGCCGGTCCAGGGTGGACGGGGCCGGGCAGGCCAGCGACTTGCGCAAGCCTTGGGCCATCAGCGCCTCGGCCGTCTGGCGGGCGATGTCGGTTTCTGGTGTATCATTCAGATCCCGCGCGTGATCCAGGATGAAGGCGAGGGCGGTTTCCTGGCGCTCGGGCCAGTCCAGCGCGGCGCTGAAGCGCGCTGTTTTCCATGCCGTGATGTAGAGCAGGTCGCGCTCGTAAGCGCGCAGCGTATTGGCGGGCGTGCCGCGCACATAAAGATCGGTCAGCGCGCCTTGGTCTGCGGCGGAGAGGGCAGGGGAGGCGGGTGGGAGATAGGGGGCAGGGGATGTCATGGGGGCTATTCTGCGCTCATTTCGCCGGGAAATCAATTATGCATAATAAGAGATACTTATC
>NZ_JAMFMB010000082.1 GCF_023502395.1 Ruegeria spongiae
GGCTTTGTTGCACAAATCGGTTGAAGGACGTTCTTCCCCTTACCCCAGACGGATTTAGCCTACGGGCTCAGTGACAGGTATGCCAAGCGCAGAATAGCGATTGAGCACGGCGATGCGGATTTGGATTTCCGCGACCTGCCTGTCGAAGTCCCGTGCCATGAGTGATTGGCCCATCAGTTTCAGACAGTGCATCTTGGTTTCGACGCGGCTTCTTCGGTGGTATCCGCTCCAGCGTCGCCACAAGGTACGACCCAAGTATCGCTGCGCACTAACTGCTTCGTTTCGGGCAATAGCTCCGGCGCTCGTCGACTTCCAAGGCTTAGCATTCTTGCGTGGTGGGATCACTGCATGGGCGTTTCTTGCTGCAATCGCCTCGTGACATTTGCGCGTGTCGTATGCCCCATCGGCCGTCACTGATCCAATGTCCTGATCTGGTGGAATTTGGTTGAGCAATTCCGGCAGCATCGGTGCGTCACCTATATTGCTGGTGGTGATCTCCACGGCCCGCACTTCCAATGTTTCTTCATTGATCCCGATATGTATCTTGCGCCAAATCCGGCGCTTTGGCCCGCCATGCTTGCGGGCATTCCACTCGCCTTCACCCTCTGACTTGATGCCTGTGCTGTCGATGAGCAAGTTCAGCGGCCCAGTTCCCCCGCGATAGGGAAGGCTCACATTAAGCGTCTTCTGGCGACGGCACAGTGTACTGTAATCTGGCACATCCCAATCCAGGCCGACCATCTGCAACAGGCTCTGAACGAAGCCGGTTGTTTGCCTCAAGGGCATCCCAAACAGAATTTTCATGGTCAGACAGGTCTGGATCGCGGCATCGCTGAACTTGCATTGGCGACCACGCCTGCCGGTCGGTGGCGGTGTCCAAGTCATCTCAGGATCAAACCAGATCGCCAACGATCCGCGCTGCCTCAAGCTGTCATTGTAAGACGACCAGTTCGTGGTCTTGTATTTTGTGGGTGCCCAACTGCTCATGCCTTCCAGCTATCATGCTGGATTCAAACAGTGAATCCCTGACGGGATTTGTGCAACAAAGCC
>NZ_JAMFMB010000083.1 GCF_023502395.1 Ruegeria spongiae
TAAAGCGTTTCGGCATTAACCTGAGACATATCCGGCAGCCTTGAAGTAGTTCCAGCACTCGTTTGGGTCGTAGAGATCACAGATGTTCCCGATGGCATCAAAGACATCGGTGAAGGTTCTCGCGCCGATCCGCCGGAGGTGAGCTTTCAGTTTCGAGAATGCTTGTTCGATAGGGTTCAGATCAGGGGAGTATGGCGGCAAGAAGAGGAACCAGCAGCCGTGGTCGTGCATGGCCTGCGCTGCTTCTTTGTTGCGATGCGTGGCGAGGTTGTCGAGGATGACTACGGTGCCCGGCGCGATCTCCGGGACCAGGACTTTTTGCACGTAAGCTGCGAATGCCGGTCCATCCATTGCACCCTTGATCACCCATGGCGCGATCAGGGCGTCTGCGGTCAGCCCTGCGATCAGTGTTTGGGTTCCCCAGCTCCCAAAGGGCGCATCCATCGTCAGGCGCTCCCCTCGCTTGGCCCTGCCGCGCAGGCGGGTGAGGTTTGTCTTCACGGCGGTTTCGTCAATGAAGACAACGCGATCAGGCAAGGCTGAAATGGCGGGAAGCCGATGTCTGAACCAATCGGCCCGTTGCTGCCTTACTTTGGCACGGCGGCGTTCGGTGGCGACCAATGACTTTTTTTGTACGTGAAGCCAAGCCGCGACAGCAGGTTGGCGATGGACGAATGGTGCACTTTTACGCCCTCGGCATCCGCCAGCGCGTCGCGCAATTCAAAGAGCGTGATGTCGGGATCTTGCGCGATCAGATCCTCAATGAACGCCCGGTGCGGAGCCAGCTTTCCTCTCCCGCGTGGAGGCCCTTGCGGGGCAGGTTCAGCACTCCCCTTGGTCCGAACCTGACGCACCCACCGCGCGCCGGTCGCTGGCGAGAGTTTCAGTCGTAACGCCGCCGCCCGCCCGCTTAGCCCTTCCTCGATATACTTCTGAAATCGCGCACGAAGTGCAGATGGCAAAGGTGCTGAC
>NZ_JAMFMB010000084.1 GCF_023502395.1 Ruegeria spongiae
GTGAGAAACCCGAATTCGAGCCGCATTTTCTGCGGCTTCAAAACAGAAGTGGTCATTGCGCATGATCGAGAAAGCAAAGAGCCTTCCCCAAGCCTTGAATTCGACCTCGTTGTGCACGCAGGATTTGACCCGCTGCGACAGACCGAAATCTGCCGTTGGCCGCTCCAAGCCCGTCGCTCCCTCCCTCTTGCCAATGTTATGAAAATACACCGACAAGGCATTGGCCAAGCTGGTTCGCCCATCCGCCTGCGCCATTGCCATCAAGAAAAAACATGATTGCTCTTCGCGATCGAGTTCATCGAAATACCCGACAACTTTTTTGCCAACTCCTCTCGGCGATCCATCTCAGCGAACGAGGTTTCGGCTGGCAAACCGAATCCATTCGCGCCAGCGCGTTTATTTTGCACTCCCAGAGCAATGTGCCCCCACGCAAAATCCGTGTCGAGTTCGATTGCCTTTCTGGCAAGTTCTAGTGCCCGTGACAGGTGGGTTGATGGCGTGTCAGTGTATTGGAAACGCACCTGCACCGAGAGGTTGAAGGCGAGCCCGGCGTAACCGCCCGCAAAATTCGGGTCCAACTCTATCACCTGCTCAAAGAGTTTCTCGCCGCGCAGGATATTATCCCTGCTTGGCACATCGACAGTGCGGCGCGCCTGCAAGAAAACATCGTAGGCGTCGATGTTCGTTGTGTACTTCTGGTACAGCCTCTCGCTCTCGTTGGCCTTGAGCGTTACCGACAGGGCTTTTGCCACCTGACGCGCGACCTCGGACTGAACCGCAAACACGTCTGTGACGTCGCGATCATAGCGCTCGGCCCAAAGGTGCCCTTCTGTGACCGCGTCTATGAGCTGTGTTGTGATCCGTATTTTCTCGTCGGTCCGCCTGATGCTGCCCTGCAGCACATAGCGCACACGCAGGTCCTCGACGACTTGACTGACCTTATTGCAAGGTGGCGC
>NZ_JAMFMB010000085.1 GCF_023502395.1 Ruegeria spongiae
TTTGTCTAAGATTTTTTGATGCGGGCCAGTGCGTTAGGATTGTGTCGGGCGGTGTGTCCCGCGTTGACAAATCTGACAAGGTGGAAGCCGTGGGATGCGTGCACTGTGCTATGGGGAATGCACTTGCTTCTGTCCCTGACATTGGTTTGAGCTTTGCGGGTTTGTCGAGCTTTGAAGGGTCGGCTGCGCGACCTTTGGCGCACCATCGTGCACTTTTGTGAGTTTCTCGGCTTTGCTTTGGGGCCTGTTTCTGCGCGCGGATGGCAATGGGCCGAAGCGTCGCCTTGACCGTCGCGGTGAGCGTCGGACTGGAGAGCGGACCGGGGATAGGCGGTTCATCATGCGGCCTGCTTTCTTGGTGGCGCTCGATTTCGGGGCATCTGCCCGCGCCGGAAAGTCTCGGTGATGCGCATCGGCCCGCCGCAGTCGGGACATGGTTCGCGCAATGTGAGGGGTAGTGCCGCTTCATCCGATAGTTGGCCTGTTTCCACCGATTTGATGTCCCCAAGCAACGCGCGGATCCGGGCGACTTTCTCTTTGCGACCGGCACCTGCCATGAAGCCGTAGTGGCGGATGCGATGGAAGCGGTCTGGAAGGACATGCGTGAGGAATCTGCGGATGAACTCGAAGGTGGGCAGCCGCATGACCTTCATGCGGTCACCGCGCTTGATCCTGTAATCCTTCCATTTGAATGCCACGGTGTCGGCATCGGCGCTGACAAGACGGTGGTTCGAGATGGGGTGTAGCGGGACAGGTATGCCAGTACGGCTTCGGGTCCGCCGAAGGGTGGTTTGGCATAGACTACCCAATTGGTCTTGCGGAACCGAGCGAGCCATTCGGCGAAGGCGCTGACGTCTGCTAATTCGGTGAGATCACCGAAGAACCTGAGCTGCCCTGCGCGGTGCAAAGCCATGAGATCTTCGACAAACA
>NZ_JAMFMB010000086.1 GCF_023502395.1 Ruegeria spongiae
AGGACTTAAGTATCGCGCGGCGCTCAGCATTTCTTATGGCACCGGGCTCCGCGCGTCAGAAGTTTGCAATCTGAAGGTCAGCGATATCGATAGCGACCGCATGCTCATCCATGTCGAACGGGGCAAGGGTGGGAAGGATCGCAAGGTGATGCTGTCGCCCGGCCTTCTGGCGCTTTTGCGTGACTATTGGCGTGAGGCCCGGCCGGAGGGTTGGCTGTTTCCGGGAAAGCCCAGGATCAACCCGCTCTCACCGCGCCAATTGAATCGCGCTTTCAGTGCAGCCAAACACTTGGCGGGTATTAAGAAGCCTCGCAGCACGCTGCACTCTCTGCGCCACAGCTTCGCGACCCACCTGCTTGAAGCCGGAACCGATGTGCGGGTCATTCAGGTTCTGCTGGGGCATGCCAAGCTGAGCACAACTGCGCGTCATGTCAGCGATAGAGGCTTGCCGTACGGAGGCGCTCGGCGGTCATGTGGCCGCGTGTACCAAGTGTGGTCACCAGCACATTGCCTATAACAGCTGCAAGAACCGGCATTGCCCCAAATGCCAGGCGCCAGCGGCGCGTGGCTGGATGGCGGCGCGCGCAGAGGACCTGCTGCCGGTGGAGTACTTCCATGTGGTCTTCACACTTCCGGCGGAGATTGCGCGCATTGCGCTTTGGAACAAGCGGTCAGTTTATGGTCTGCTGTTCAAAGCATCTGCTGAGACAGTGACGACGATCGCGGCAGACCCCAAGCGTCTCGGCGCTCGCGTGGGCATGACCAGCGTACTCCACACATGGGGCTCAGCACTCACCCATCATCCCCACATCCACATGATCGTCCCGGGCGGCGGTCTCTCGCCGGATGGCATCCGGTGGGTTGCTTGTAAGCCGGGGTTCTTTTTGCACGTGCGCGTGCTGTCACGGCTGTTCCGGCGAT
>NZ_JAMFMB010000087.1 GCF_023502395.1 Ruegeria spongiae
TATTCAGCGGCCTGTTTGGCGTGGATTACCTCGGTGAGGTACCTGCTGAGGTCGTCGCGCAGCTCGTCGCGGGCCAGTGCGAAGGCGACGGTGGCCTGCAGGAAACCCGATTTCGAACCGCAATCGAAGCGCTGGCCGCGGAACCGGTAGCCATAGACCGGCTTGCCGGCGCTGATGTCCTCGGCGATTGCGTCGGTCAGCTGGATCTCACCGCCCGCGCCCTGCTTCATCTTGTTGAGATTGCGCAGCACCGAAGGTTCGAGAATGTAGCGCCCGATCACCGCCAGGTTCGACGGCTCGGTTCCGGGGGCGGGCTTTTCGACCATGCCGCGGGCGCTCACCACCGCGCCCATGTCCTCGGCCACGTCCAGCACGCCATAGGAACTGGCCTTCTCGGGTGGCACTTCCATCGCGGCGACCATGTTGCCGCCGGTCTCGGCGTAAGCCTCGACCATCTGCTGCAGGCAGGGCTTTTCCGCCGCGATCACGTCATCGGGCAGCATCACCGCAAAGGGTTCGTTGCCGATCAGCCGGCGCGCGCACCAGACCGCATGGCCCAGACCCAGCGCCTTGTGCTGCCGGATATAGGCGATGGCGCCGCTTTCCATATTGGTCGATTTGAGCGTTTCGAGCAGGTCGTCCTTGCCCTTCTTGCGCAGCTCCTGCTCGAGGATCGGATTGTGGTCGAAATAATCCTCCAGCGCCGATTTGCCGCGCGAGGTGACGAAGAGGAATTCCTTGATCCCGGCCGCGCGCGCCTCGTCGATGGCGTATTGCACCAGCGGCCGGTCGACCAGCGTCATGATCTCTTTGGGAACCGATTTCGTCGCCGGCAGAAAACGTGTGCCCAGACCCGCAACGGGAAAAATCGCCTTGGTTACCTTCTTACGCATGTAAACCTCAA
>NZ_JAMFMB010000088.1 GCF_023502395.1 Ruegeria spongiae
TAGGCTCAGGACCCATTGATTTCCGATTGGCTACGTGATTCACGGCTGCGAAAACGAGCGGTGAACATGTCTGATCTTTTCTGGTTAAGCGACGAGCAAATGGCGCGCTTGGAACCCTTCTTTCCCAAATCTCACGGCAAGCCACGCGTGGATGACAGGCGTGTTCTAAGTGGGATTATCTTCATAAATCGCAACGGCTTACGGTGGCGTGATGCACCCAAAGAATATGGGCCGCACAAGACGCTGTACAACCGTTGGAAGCGGTGGAGCGAGAAGGGTATATTTGCCGAGATGCTAGTCGGATTGGCGGCAGGCCACGGCGAGAAAAAGACCGTGATGATCGATGCAACCTACCTAAAAGCCCACCGCACAGCGTCCAGTTTGGGCGTCAAAAAGGGGGGCGTGGACGCCTAATTGGTCGGACAAAGGGTGGCATGAATACCAAGCTGCACGCCATCTGCGACAGCCGAGGTCGACCTCTCAGTCTGTTCGTCACAGCTGGACAGGTCAGCGACTACATCGGGGCGCGAGCGTTGCTGGGCAGCCTGCCGGATGTCGACTGGCTGCTTGGCGACCGAGGATATGACGCTGATTGGTTCCGAGACGCGTTGAAAGACAAAGGGATACGCGCCTGCATACCTGGCCGAAAGCAGCGGAAGAAACCGGTGAAATACGACAAGCGGCGCTACAAACGCCGCAATCGTATCGAGATCATGTTCGGCAGGTTGAAGGATTGGCGGCGGGTGGCAACACGATATGACAGATGTCCGAAAGTCTTCCTCTCAGCAATCGCACTCGCAGCACTCGTTATCTACTGGCTTTGAAACTCAATGAGTCCTGACCCTA
>NZ_JAMFMB010000089.1 GCF_023502395.1 Ruegeria spongiae
GCGAGCTTAAAGCCGATGCTTTCGAAACGGTTTTCCTCGGGACGACTAGTATTCTTTTTCGTGATGAAGAAAATTCCATACTTATTGATGGATTTTGTTCTCGCCCTTCTTTGTCCAAGCTCATGTTGGGCAAGATCGCGAGTGACCCCAGCAGTGTCAGAGCTTGTCTTGAACGTGCTGGTATTTCTGAACTTTCGGCACTATTTGTTGCGCATTCGCACTACGATCATGTGATGGATGCACCATTAGTTGCTAAGCTTACAGGGGCGCGCATTTACGGTTCACGTTCAACCCTCAGGATTGCGCGCGGAGAAGGTGTCGCCGATACTCAACTTACCGAAGTCGTCGATGGAAATGTCGTCAACGTTGGAAACTTCAGGGTTCACATCTTTGAGACGCCTCATGGGCCACCGACCCTCTTTAAAGGCACTGTTAAGCCTTCTTGGACTGCTCCACAAAAGTTCTCGCGTTACCGTGTTGGAAAAAACTATTCATATCTTATTGAACACCTTGAACCAGAAACACAGTCGGCGCTGATTGTGCCGAGCGCTGGTGTACAGGCTGATGCTTTTCGTGGTGCAAAAGCTGATGTTGTATTTTTGTCAATCGGGATGTTGGGCTGGCAGCCAAGGGGGGAGTTTGAACGGTACTGGAAGAACTCCGTTCAAGATGTTGGCGCAACAAAGGTTGTCCTGATTCACTGGGACGATTTTCGAGTTCCGCTGAGCAGACCACTAGTAAAGATGCCCTTTCCACCGGATAGAGTCGAAAAGTCTATGCGAGAGTTGAAGCGTTTATCGACGCGCGACGAAATTCCATTGATCGTGCC
>NZ_JAMFMB010000009.1 GCF_023502395.1 Ruegeria spongiae
GGGATGAATATGGGCTTCAGGTCAAGAAACTAAGCGCCTACGACTGTCCGGTTCGCTCATGCCAGTCGCGTATGTTCGAACATAGTATTTCAATGTGGTGATCCTGCAAAAGGATTTCGTTATCTCCTCAAGGTAGGAAATCAACGAGCTTCACCGCGCGCGATGTCATGCCTACGACCAACAGCTTGCGAATGTAGCGATCACCTTGCTTCGTGATCTTGCCCAGACGTTCCTTGCCACCGCTGGATTTGTTGAGTGGGGTCAACAAAATGCTGAAGGGCTTTGGATGTCCGTATCCAATCGAGATGGTGAGGCAGAAGTTCCTAAACAACATCGTTGAGCAGGATCACCGATTCATCAAGAGACGCGCTCGGCCAATGCTGGGGTTCAAAGCTCTCGATTCTGCTGCAGCAACCCTCGCTGGAATCGAAGTCGCGAACATGATCCGCAAGGGCCAATTCACGCCTGGACTCTGTCCCTTTCAACAATTCGCTGAACTGGCCGCTTAACTTGAAGACACGCCGTAATCTCGTTGGCTAGCAAGAAACTTTGCAACACAGCCCTTCGAGACAATCTCTTCGGGCTTCGGTCGCTTGTTTGCCATTCGTGGTCCTCCGTTTCCTAAACATAACGGTGGACCAGTTCAGTTGGGGAGGCTCACGCCGAACGATTTGGTTGACTGACGTCATAACCTTCATCACATGGCGAGGTCGCGCATCTTCTGAAGTCGCCTCTCAATCCGGCCCTTTTCAAAAGCGCTGCTTTCTGCCGGAGAGTTAGTGAAGCCTCTTCCGCAAACACGTCAACCATCGCGCGAACCTTTTCCATGCTTGCATTTGGGAACTCGTTACTCACATTGCTGGCAATCATTACCAACTTTTCCGTAAACCAATGGTCTTTCTGCATTGTTGATCCCCTCGTTGCATTGTGGGGATCAAAGGGGCAGATTGGTTAATAGTTGACTAACGCGTATTTGCTGACTTGGGCCACCAATGAGGGTGTTGTAGCTTCGTTTCACTTTGAGCCCTTGGCTGAAAATCATCGAGCAGGTCTTGCAACGCATTTGCTGTAGCATCAAGGCCCTCTTGCCTAAGTCTATGTATGGCCAATTTTGCTTGTGTGATAGTCTCTTTATCCATGCAGAACGTCCCCACGCTTTTACTGGCGGTTAACCTCGACCGGTCTCCTTAAAAATCGGTTAACTGGAACCTCCAATTGGCCAAATCTTGCCTATGTTCGTCCTTGCACACCTATAGATTGTGTCCATTGCCTGATAAGGCACCTTAGCTTGCGATTAATCGGCAGTGGTATAGCGGATAGTAGTCTGCATGTATGTTGTGGAATCGCTCTAACCGCCGCACGCGACTGCACGTCCGCGCTGGTCAATTCAAAACATCACCCTAGCTGGCCACGTGCACTATAAGCACTATCAATTCCAGTGCCCGCCGAGTGCTCCTTACCGTGGCGGTTCTCGAACCAAATATATTCAATCTTAGCAACAATCCACGACTGGCTATTAGTCAAAAGTATGTGCTGTGACCTGAGCTCGCTCAGCGTGTGAAGAATCAGTAACGCTAGTTCCTCTCGTGCGACTGAACGACTACCGACTGGCGTCGGTAGGATCAGCGATGTGGTTTTCGAGGTATTGCAGCACGATGTCTTCGGTGATTGCGCCGTTGGTGGTGGAGAAGTATCCCCTGCCCCAGAACCTGCGGCCCCAGTAGCGCCTACGGATCGCGGGGAATTCCCGTTGTACCTTGTGAGACGAACGGCCCTTCATCCTGCGCACCAGATCGGAAATGGCGATCTTCGGCGGCACCGATACGAACATATGTACATGGTCTGATGACAGTACCCCGCGCAGGATGTCGACCTCGTTCTCGCGGCAGACCTGGCGAAGGATGTCCCGCACCCGCAGGCGCAACGCCCCGGTCAGCACCTTGCAGCGATACTTGGTCGACCAGACGATGTGGTAGCGATGATAGAAAACGCAGTGTTTGCCGGTGTCATATCGCATGACCTTACCCTCTGGAAAATGAGCCTTTCGCGCGCTCGTCAAGTTTACCCAAATACTCGCAAGGAGGGCCAACGGCCGTTCCTCAATGAGCGCAATCCAGAAAGCTCTAGCTTCCCTTCTGTGTTCTAAGAACGAGGTAAGGGGCACTGCCCTAACATGCTCTAAATCCGATCAATGTTGCTAGCAGAGGTATTTCGCGGAGCGAAGGACCTGTCGCGCCAATCCACCTTTCTGCCTCTCAGCGTGAATGCAAAGGTTGACGCAAACCATCGCCGCTTGACAGTTCGTAATTACGGGCAATCGACGTGGTCTGCCCGCCGATAACTAAGAAAGTGAGAAGATTCTCGGGGCAGAGGTCCAGCGTCAGGAATAAGTTCACAAAGTCGAGGATTCTCCAACCGGGAATACCGACCTTGGAAAGCAGATCAATAACCTGTGAGAAGGAATCCGGTCTCCCAAAGCAGCCTTTTTTCCAAAGCATACTTGCTACTGACTCTCGCGCTGACATCGTCGAAGTCTTCGATAGTCTGCCTAAGAGAACGCATGCGTTTATCAGTAGCGCGGCGCAATAGCGTTTGAAGCTTCATGCGCAAAGGATTGTTTGGATCGCTAACAACCTCCGTTTCAAAGAAACAGCCATCTATAATATCTGTATTTCGGATGCAATCATGAACATCGAAAACCATTAGGTTGTACTTGTTCCCCAAAGAATTTTCGATCAGATTTACGTAACTAAACCAACTAAAGTCGAGAATGTTCAATTCACTGACCTTAGAACTCTCCGAGGCATCAATCAGAAACAGTGGGTTACAAATAAAGAAGTAGACCTGTATTGGGAAATCTGAAGCCGGGATAACCAGTTGACTAAGGTGCTCACGAGCTACATCAATCGTATAGTTTTCATCCACTGGTAGGTTTTTAAATGCCAGTTGAGGAATTGACATAAACATCGGTCCATCGAAGTCTAGATCTTTGGGAGTAACGGCGTAGTTACTAGAGTTACGAATGATATTCCACTTTTCAATGACTTTCGCAAAACGAAACGCAACGCTAGGATTTCTGAGGTTGCCAGCGTCTTTGAATAAAGTTCGCACGACATTTACGAATACCCCCGGCGCACCTATGTGAAGATGATAACTTTTTAGGTCCATAATTTCACGCGAATCCGATATCCTTAGCTACTTGTCGCGCGGCTTCAAAAATCTTGTACTCTTGCCCAAAGTGGTCTCTCATGGTAGAGTGAGCAGATTCGTCCAGTTGCTCAACGTCAAGCGGGTTTGCATGTAAATTATCCGATGAAGGGTTGATCGGTAGATCCCGAAGGGCTGTTGATATTTGCAACAGATTCATCGATATTTTTGGGGTTTCGATGCAAAGTAAAATGTTTCCCGATTGATGTTCTAGTAGTAAACGAGTAGCGCTGTGAAAGTAATGAACGTACCCAAGCTTGATGTGCTGTATATGCGCCAGCGCAAAGTGTGCGGCTGATTTGGCAACTTCCGAGCACGATTTCAGATCCGATAGTATCTGTTGCGGTGTTTCAAAATACTTGAAAGCAATCGCTTCTCCCGGCGTCCAGGTTGCCTGATACCTGGGGCGGCCTTGTCTTTGTCGCGAATAGAACGCAGATACGAAACGTTCCGCAGGATCTCTGAACGAAAAAGCAAGCTTGCGATTGTCGCCATATTGCTGTGCTGTTGTTTCTAACGTATCACCATGTATGCACCGCACGATGTTCCTTTGTTTGTAGGCATCTTCTCGCGCTAGATTCCTTAGGTATGTGCCACCTGTTTTGCCAACATGTAACAAACAGAGCGTCGGCAGTTTTCTTACTCTCTGCATTTTGTTTATCTCAACGCTCTCATTCTTGCTGACCCAAGAGTAGTTTTGTGTTCTTTAGTCTTTTGATGTGCCTTAGGTCGGCCTCATATTGCTCTTTAAGTTCGTCTATGATCTTTTTTGGGAGAAGCGAGTACTTTCCACAACTAGCGACGCTATTACCTAAATCAGTGTATCCTAATTCCATCAGGGATGACGCTACTCCAAGCTGGGAGGGTATTGCATTTCGCCGCTTTCGGAAAGACTTTAGGGATTTAACTTCTGTCCACTTTGTAAATTCTAAAACAAATCGTTTGGGATTGTCCGGCTTCCAACGGAATTCTCTGACAACGATCATCGCGCCGGGGTAAGTGGCGCGTATGCTATCAATTACATCTACCCAGGTTCTTTCAAAAAACTTTATATTACCTAACTCTTTCAAATAGTCTTTCTTTTGCCGGAATAAGAGATATAGAAGAGAAGATGCCCACCATTCGGAGTATTCTCGAATGGATAGGGCAACAACATCGGGTTGAAGATTGGAAGGGGCTCTCTTTTTTAGATTGGAAGCAATTCTTGGATACAGGGAGCCAAGCAGTATGTTTTCTTCCATGGTTCCAATCAGGTTTTCTTCGCTTAGTATTAGGCGTGGAGCGTCGGGCGTGAATTGTGCGGTATCTAGAGATCTGGTGTCGGGTAGCGTGAACAACTCAATATTTGCATGGTGCAAAGTATCTTTACTGTGCTTCAGGAACGACTGTAAAGATGAGGTGCCTGTTCGATGCGCCCCCAGATGAAATGCAATGTTGGGCATTCTATTGTACTTCCACCACTTGTTTGCCAGCTAGATGGATTTCTCCAACTTCCGGGAAATCGATATTGCTTCTGCGAGGTTCTTCGACAATCAGGGGACTATACCGTTCAACAGCACTTTTGAACTCCGTGGTGGAGGATTTGAGCAAAATGAGAGGGGCTACGACCTTTTGCGCATGAGTATTGTCGTAGCTCTCTGTAACCGCTTGACTAGCAATATCAGCTTGGCGAGGCTCGACCAGGCGCGATGCCAATTCTTCCAAGTGCATCAACTTTAAATTGGGGAAGCCCTCGCCGGGGCAAATTACTTTGAGTGCCCCATTACCCGTCATATCCAATATTTTTGAAGCTACTTTGCTCATCAAACGATGACCTCGACCCGCAGTGTATATAGTTGGAGCCGCGTTCGCCTGGCTGGAAGCACAAACGGATCATACCGGGCTATGCCGCTCGCAGGTCAGCTTAAGGCGCGAAGACTCAATGTACAATCGCCCCTTCGCAAGGCTTCAACGGCAGTCATCCGTAGTTGAACCGAACCGGGCACCTCTTTCCACAACTTGGGGGAGAGCGCCTCGGTTTGGGTCAAAGAACTAGCGCGATTGTGAGCGTTGCAAACAGGTTCAAGGTCAGAAAAGAAAGTTATCCGCTTCCAGCCCTGAGAAGTCTACACCGTTTAGCGTCAGAGAATTGCCCAGCCCATCGGCGATGACCGTGTTTCCATTCGGATCAGCCGACAGGTGAAAACGTTGAAAGACAGTAAGATTGCTGACCGCCGCAACAGCAGACAGATCAATCACATCTTCAGATTCGAAGTCGAGCACGACGTCAAAACCAGCTGAAAACACAAACACATCGGTGCCTGAACCACCGGCCAAGACATCGTTACCGTTGCCTCCCGCTATGGTGTCACGCCCACTTCCCCCGCCCAGCTTATCATCGCCACTCCCGCCACGGACGATGTCATCACCGTCGAGGCCCCAGAGATGATCGTTCTCTGTTCCTCCCCAAATTGTATCATTCCCACCGCCACCTCCGATGGTGTCCCGTCCACTTCCCCCGCCCAGCTTATCATCGCCACTCCCGCCACGGACGATGTCATCACCGTCGAGGCCCCAGAGATGATCGTTCTCTGTTCCTCCCCAAATTGTATCATTCCCATCGCCACCTCCGATGGTGTCCCGTCCACTTCCCCCGCCCAGCTTATCATCGCCACTCCCACCACGGACGATGTCATCACCATTGAGGCCCCAAAGCTGATCGTTCTCTGTTCCTCCCCAAATTGTATCATTCCCATCGCCACCTCCGATGGTGTCCTGCCCACTTCCCCCGCCCAGCTTATCATCACCACTCCCGCCACGGACGACGTCATCACCATTGAGGCCCCAAAGCTGATCGTTCTCTGTTCCTCCCCAAATTGTATCATTCCCATCGCCACCTCCGATGGTGTCCTGTCCACTTCCCCCGCCTAGCTTATCATCACCACTCCCGCCATGGACGATGTCATCTCCGCCGCGACCAAACAAACCATTGGATCCGCGACTTCCCACCAGTAAGTCCCCAGCTGACGTCCCAGAGACGGACTCTATGGATATCAACTTTCCTGATCCGACTCCAAATGAACCACTACCCAAGTCGACGGCGACACCATCTGCCATATCCAAAAAACTAACATGGTCAAAACCCGCACCTCCGTCCACCCAGTCAGTATTGACAACACTTGAATACTCGTCGGCGTCATCAGTCCCTTCAATCATACGTCCCAACCTGACAATATCGTAGCCAAAAGAGCCGAGGTCACCCTCAAGCCCTTTTGTTTGGTTGCGGGCGACAGCTACTGCTGCATCAGGTTCAAGCCATGGCGGAAGTCCGGTCATATTTTTAAAGAATCCATCAGTGGATGATTCATCCACTTCGAAGCTCAAAGAAGAAATAACATAGTAGTCATTTTGCATCAGCCATTCGCTAAAATCGTAATCAGCGGAAGACGCGCCTTGGTTCATAAAAAATATGTCCAGTGAAGTGTCTCCGACGAAACCGTAAGCGGCAACATTGGAAACTCCAGTTTCAACTTCCACATATTCCTTTCCTAGTGCCGTTTCTTGAAGATTAACCAGGAACTCGCCTAGCGGTGTTAGCGTTCCGTTGGCAGTTGCAATACTCGTGCTATGATACATCGCGGACCAGAAATTCAGTTCGTCTGCTCCTGCTTTCACAAACGACACAAACATCTCCATAGCAAAGTGAGCCTGCTTTTGGCCGAAGATCGCGTCTTGGAGGTGATTCACGTTCCATTCCGTAACGTGAATGGCTAACTCTTCACCCTTCACAGCTTCCCAAGCTTCTACAAAACGTAGACCCGAATGCACAGCACTCTCAATGTCTTCAAAGCGCGCAATTAGGTCATCGCCGTTGTCCTTGTGTTCCTTGTAGATAAAGTGCATCGCCGCGCCGTCGATGGCATCGATTGCCTCTGCGTCTAACTGACTTAAAACGACAGAGTTCCGCTGCGCCAAGCTGTCGTAGCTCATGCCTCCGTTTGCGCTTTGGCCCCAGATTTGAGCAAGTATCTTCGGCTCCACAAAGCCTTTGGGTAGAAGTCCCTCCGAAATCAAGTCATCAATCACACCCTGTGTCAGTTTTGCGATCTCGTTTAAAACCAAACCGTATTCTGTGGACGTCATAAATGTCTGGTATTCATTACCCACCTCTAAGGCTGTTATCACGTCAGACCCTTCGATCAGTGAGTTTCGAATAAACGTCTCTAGATCAGCTTTTTTTGAGTAGTCGAACTCACGATGTCCTGCTTCCTTTTCAGACGTCAGAAATTGTGCTGTTGGGATTACAACCGTAATATTCGACTCAACACTTCGAGCAAATCTTATGAATTCGTTTAAAGGAGTAAGCCTATATTCTTGCCCTGAGGAGTCTAAGCCAGTAGCAGCATTTGGATTCCTGATATCAAATACTGTTTCGCTCTCTATGCCGCCGGGATATCGCAAGTTTTTAGCGCCTAAGGCTTCAACAACCTCATCGTACTTTTCCCAGCCACGATCCCCTATTCGTTCATAGTTGAATACGTGGTTTAACCCAAAATGCCCGGACTCCACCGAACTATATACCTGATGTATTTTCATTACTTCACTCTCACAACTATTTATATTTTGGGGCGTGAGAGATTTAAGGAGTCTTAACCGCGGGATGAATAACATTAAATAAGTATTCAAATTTAACAAGACTGAGTGAAAACACTACTAGATCTTGCCAATTTAATAAAATTTGTTGTTGGAGTGATTGCTTTCTCCTTTTGTGATGGCTTCTGCCAACATCGCGTCGACACATTGCTATGCCACCAGGAATAGGCATACACACCATCGACTAGACCTCTTTGCACTTTGCCTCGCTTCGGCGGCTCCTATGGCGAATAGATGGGAACAGGCACCCTTCAGGGCGCAACGCACTGATGCTTTATCATTTAGAAATCATATCGATGAACCCTCTTTCCAGCCAACAAATGGGAACGGTCAATGCATACACACTGGATTAATGAGGTTCTTTTGGATATCGCGGAATTTGCAAAGTTAAATGGCATGCCTGAGTTGGAGGCGCACGTGCAGTGTGCGCTACTTGCAGCCGAAACGCAAAACGGCGATGCAGATACACTGGCCGAAACTGATTAGGTGACTTTGCGTCCACCCCACAGAAGCTGTCCTCCGTCGTGATTATGATGGCGAAAGTCGTGAAGCTGATCCGAAATGAGTGCGAACTTTTGGGTCAGTTTCCGGCGCGAGACGGTTGCTTCGATGCGTAAGAATTGCTTCAGCGATGAAGGTTAACAGTTACATGCGGCACGCCTATCGTCGGATCGCTGCGCTGCTGAGAGATGTTGGCTGGCATGTGAACGACAAGCGGGTCGAAAGGCTGTGGCGACGAGAGGGGCTGAAAGTGCCAACGAAACAACCAAAGAAGGGGCGGCTCTGGCTGAATGACGGATCGTGCGTTCGGCTTCGACCGGAGCATCGTAACCATGTCTGGTCTTATGACTTCGTGCATTGCCGGACTGATGACGGAAGGGCGCTCCGCACGCTCAACATCATCGACGAATACAGCCGAGAGTGTTTGGCAAGGCGGCAATTCGACGATACCCGTATCGACCAAACTGACGAGCCAGTTCGATCATATCGGCCACCAGCCTGTCTTCATCCGGGCGAGAAGTACGGTGGAATGGGCGTAGATCAATTGAAAGAACTGAAGCGGCTTCAAAAGGAAAATGACAGGCTCAGAAGAGCTGTGTCTGATCTGACGTTGGACAAATTGATCCTGAAGGAAGCAGCGAAGGGAAACTTCTGAGCCCCGCTCGTCGCCGGGCTTGCATTGATCACGTGCGCAGTCAGTTCAAAGTGTCGGAGCGCAGGGCCTGTCGCGTGCTGAGACAACATCGTTCGTCACAACGGTATGCTCCCCGCACTTACGCCAGCGATAATAGGTTTGTTCAACAACACCAATCTGTCTGATTGCAGACAGGCGGGACATACCTTGCCCCATCAACACCTCAACTTGCCGTAACTTAGAAACTATCTCTTCCGGCTTCGGTCGCTTGTTTGCCATTTCTGGTCCTCCGTTTCCTAAACATAGGGGCGGACCAGTTCAGTTGGGGAGGCTCAACAGTGTTAAACGGCTCAAGAACCGGAACCAGATCTTTGAGCTAACCAGAAATTAACCAGGTCTGTTTAGAAACTGACTGCCATAATCAGGAGTTTACCATGCAGGCATGTAGTCGCGAAGGGTCGATCAGTTCCCAAGCCTGGGATGAGATTTATGACAACTTGGTGCTAGCCTTAGACTTAGTTTCGTCCGGACCAAGAGATGCTATGGCCTTAAGAAACCTTGTTTCTCACTTAGAACCAGCTTCAGAAGCTGCCAAGAGTTGCCTTGGCACCATGGGCTGAGCTTTCACAATCTCTGGCCCTACTTTTTAGGCTTAGAAAGGGCCTGAAATCAGCGTTAGCCGCTAGGGCAGCCATAGAAATGCGTCCGGAAGCCAGAATGTTCCACGACCTGCTGCGCCAAGGCAACCAAGTCGTACCAATATGGCGGTTCATCGTCGGCGGCCATGCAGAGATACCTCCTGATATCAGCGATCCTATCCGATTCCCAATCCCGCCCACAAGCCTGACAGGGATGTGTCCACGATGGCGGCGAAACACATGAAAGCAACAAAATTCAAGGACGCTTAGAAGGCGTTCATCCCTAGGCAATGCGATCAAGGTACAGCGGTTGGACCAGTCCAAGGCGACTTCGACTGAACCTTGAACAACCTACAATTCGCAACGGAAAGCCAACTATTTTAGCACAGTTTGCTACCCGAAGGTAAGAGGATGACAAATGTGTGAGTTCGACCTTTGGTCTTCTTTTTTCTCACGTACTGATTTGGTCGAAGTACTGGATTTTCCAGCCGAAACCATTTTCGGAGCTTGGGACGCTCTGGTGCCACACTTTGGTAGCTTGCAGCCGCATGGTTTCTTGCGGTCGACAGCTGCGCCTAACTTCTTCGACGTAATATCGATTACGGCGCACTGCTCGCTCTCAAGATTTATGGTCGACCAAAGCTGGGCCAAAAATCTCTCGTTGTCAGTTTCAGACTTGCTCGCGGCCTTGATCGATGAGGTTAGCCTAGTGCTCCGTGAAGAATTCTCTGACTTCCTTGGATTTCGTTACTATCTCAAGTTTCATGATAACCTCGTTGATTGCTTTGAGCTATGGGCCAACGACTATCCATGTCTGCAAAGAATGCAAATGTTGGACGCAATTTCGCGTTCAGTTAGGGTCGTTATGCGAAAGATACGAGCCAGGGCAATACAATACGCCATCGTGAATGCGCCCCAGTCGAAGTGATCCGTCACTATACCTAGCAAGTGTGGATGTGTCGCAATCTCTGGGGTCTAGTTGATGAGCCTGCGTGATCTGAGGTTTGTACTGGTCGAAAAATTTCGAACAGGTTATTTGAGTGTGGATCGGCATGCAAAACTGACCCCGGTATTGGGGTGATCGGCGTCCAAAAGTGATCCCCCTGATAGTTGTGATCAGATGCTTCCTCAAAAGCATGAGGGAGCAGTCAGGGGATGTTGGTTGTGGAGACGATTGCGAAGATCAGGCGTGCGCATTTCATCGACGGCAAGCCGATCAAGCAGATTTGCCGCGAGCTTCGGGTGTCGCGGAACACGGTGCGCAAGGTGATCCGATCAGGTGCCACCGAGTTCACCTATGACCGCGCGACGCAGCCCTGCCCAAAGATCGACCCTTGGCGGTCGGTGCTTGGCGATTTGCTGGCTGAAGATGCCCGTCGGCCGAAGCGTGAACGCCTGACGCTCGTCCGGATTTGCGAGGACCTGCGTAACCGCGGCTATGACTTCAGCTATGATGCGGTGCGCCGATACGCGGCAACTGGTCGAAGGTAGCACGGGCAGCCTCCGCGGTGGCCTATCCGGCAGCTTTGAAGTAGTTCCAGCACTCTTCTGGTGAGAAGAGATCGCAGATTTCGGCAAGGGCATCGAACACGTCCATGAAGGTGCGTGCACCGGTCCGTCTGAGGTGGACTTTGTAGAGCGTCTTCGGCGGTCCATATTCGCGAGGCGCATCGGACCACCGCAACCCATTGCGATTGATGAAAATAATCCCGCTTAGTACACGTCGATCATCGACCCTCGGTTTGCCATGGCTCTTCGGAAAATAGGGCCGAAGGCGAACCATCTGCTCGTCGGTCAACCAGAATAGATTACTCACCATGCACCCCTCAAAAACTCAGGGGCTTGAATCATGCAAACAAGATCGCGGCAACCATATTAATGGGTCCAGAGCCTAGTGCGCAGATGCTGCTTTCTGGCGCTTCAACAGGTGGTGCGTCAGATAGTGTTGAGTGCGAAACCCTTTTGACTGGGTACGTAGAATGAATCGCGGGTGCTATATATATACGCCCCGTCCGTAAATCGGTGATTTCGGAAAATTCAGTCACCGAAACCGGTAAAATTCTATTGGGTTTCTTACGCTTCTGCTTGCAGTTCAGCATCTTGCGACGCGGATGCATCCAATCGCCAAACTGGCAGCGGATACATGCCACTTCATTGCTGAAAGTGTGAGGGCTCACAGAAACCAGCAATTTGGCACTACGCCGAAATGGCTGAATGTCCTTACTATATTGGTCGGAGAGGCGAGATTCGAACTCACGACCCCTGCCTCCCGAAGACAGGGGTTATCCTTTATATAAAGGACATTTCGTCCAATCCTGCACGGAACATCTCGCAAACACCTGTAGAACATACGCAATCTTGTGCAATCCTGCACGGATTGCATGGATTCTTCTTGCATGACTTGCACAACGATGCAAGAGCGTTCATCAGTCGACAAGACTGAGTAAGTCACACTGCACTTGGCTCCGACTTTAGATCGACTCCGCTGCCTAGCAATTCCAATTCGCCCGCATAGGGAACTAGTAGTTCCGCTGCCTAAGCTTTCAGGGCGCGTGCGACAACGCCAACATTTCCGACCCCCACCGCCGTTACCTGACAGGTCACGCCAATAGGGGATGCCGTTGAAGGCGGTTATGGCGACGGTGCGGGAATGCGATACCTGTTTGATAGCTTGAAACAGGTCGACCCGGCCTAGCCTTTTAGTTGGTAGTTAGAGTGAAACCAACTCGGCTAGCTTGGTTGCTACATCTGCCATCGGCTCTTCCGCTGTACTCAGGCCAGTGCGCGAGCCGAGCAGGGGGCTGACATCGCGAAGGGCGTCGTACGTCGTATTGTGAACAATGGGGACGAGCAAGTCACGCGCAAGAAGCACCGAAAGCTCTTTGTCGGCGATACCTTCTCCACGTATGCGGCTCAAAAATGCGGGCGTCACCAACACGATCCCGACTCGCGACTTCGCCAATCCCTTATCGATCTCGCGTAGCAACGGCGAACCGAGGAGGACGTCCTTTTCGCTGAACCAGACCGAGACACCAAGTGACTCCAATTGATCGTGCAGATCCTTGGCCGCTCCGCCCCGGTCATCCCAAGCGTGGCAGAGAAACACATCTCGCGGGTCAGGTGGCGGGGTACGAGTCTCTACTTTTCGGCGGACTGGATATAGTGCCCGCACCTCGGAAGGCGTGTAGGTTACGGATGAATTCGCTGGCGACCACCTAGGCCTACTGCTGCTAGACCCTCCGCTGCTCCGTCCGCCGCCGCTGCTCGCTGAAGAGGTGTAGGACGGGGTGTATGATGGGGTGGAATACGACCCGTAGCCACCGTAGCCGCGATAGCGGCCACCACATGCGGGGCATGCCGCTGCGGCGGCTGCTGATCGATGTCCGCGTACTGGTGCTGTGCATCTTGCCATGCGGTGGACTATATGTGGTGCAATCACCGCTCTCAAGCACTATTTGGGGTGGCGCGCAAGGAAGGGTTGATTGGTTCGCAGGCCTGATCTTCCTCAATCTAAGGTATCGTTGACGCTCCGACATATCATGCGTCTCCCGCGTTAGCGGGGTCGTTCTGTGTTCAATTCCTTGACCCGTTTGCGCCCAGCCTAATCATTTGACCCGTTGTGATTCGGAAATTTGACTCTCGAACCCGCGAAATGTTATAGAAAGTCAATACTTATTTTAACTTCCCCCCAAATGGAGGCCAATTTTGCCGATCACGGTAACACAGAAAGAATACGCGCGCGCAGTCGGAGTCCACGCTGACACGGTGTCACGCCGACTGCGCGACGTTCAGTATACGGGCGGTGAACGCAACCGCCAGTATCACTTGGCGGCGGTACTCCCGACGCTGACCGCGCGTGAGCGCGGTGGTGACGCTGTAAAGCATCTGTTCGACGTCGCCACCACGGATGACACGATTTGGGTTGGCGATGATGTCACGCTGATCTGCCAACGGTTCAGGGAAGCCCTGACGCCAGAGGAAAGTACGCGCTTGTTTGAATGCGAAGTGAGCCTGACAAGCGCTCTCTCATCGTCTCTGCGAAGCTCCGAATTGTTTCGCTACATCGACGTCTTGCGCCTCAAGCTGCCGCTGCACCATGGCGTGCTTCGATACACCATGATGGGCGATCCCCGTGAACTACCCAACTGGCCCGGATTCTGCGTGCCTTGGGCTATCTGCAACACGTCTCATGAAAATCTTGTAGAAGAAAGGATTGCTGCCTGATGACGGCGAATGAAGACTACTCAAACTTTTTGAACATCCTCAGCGGATCGGAAGCCGTGGCAGAGCGTTGGGCAAATATAGCCCAGCAGGTTGCGGCGGATGCAAAGAACATCCACGGCGTTGATTTGGATGAAACGGACGTCCTTTCCGTCAGAGCCGCCCGCTGTGCAGCGCTCGGAGACGGTAAGCTTGGCGACTACCATGACGAATTGTCAGAGCTTGTCCCCGTCGCCAAGCAGAAAGAAGAGGTTGCACATTTCGAAGCTCTTCAAGCTGGCGATGAGCAGACATTGGCGGACACGACACCAACAGAGCGTATGAACGCCGTGCGGGCTGCACAGACACGTGGACAGTTGAGCGCGGTAGATGAACTTTCCGAATCTCAAGCACTCGCAGTAGTGCTGCAGATCGAAAATCCGGTTGAGCGCCTGCGGATTGCTAATGCGTTTGGAATCGGACGCGCACCTGTTTCAGATCGGCGCGAACGCCGTATGCGGGGGCGCTGACCAATGCGCGTTGATTTGGATAAGCTCTGCACCGAAATCAGACAGTTCGGCGGCAATGCGTGGCGCTTTTTTACGCCGGTGGATATCGGCTGGGAGTCGGTCATGCTTCGCGGCGTTGCGATTTCAGATCGCGAATTTGTTGAAGTTCTGAAACGTTTCCCAGACCTGCCGCAAGAGCAGGAAGTTGTGGATGAACTGGCGCGGCGTGGAATCTGGCTGGAAGGACACGAACCGACGCCGGAAGAGCCAACCGTTGCTACCAACAGAGTACAGGATGCCGCGCCCGAGCAACCTACCTACGCGATGTCGGATGAGCGTAGGCGACAGCGTGACAAAGCGATGCGCTCGATGCAGCGCGCCGACGAACTCGCAGATAGAAAGCGGAGGCGCGGGCGATGAGCTTCTTCGATGATTTTCCTGCTGGATCGACCCGGTTGAGCAAGGAACAGGCCGAGCGGAAGCGCGAGCGCGACACGCGCATCCGCGCAGGACTCACGGTTCGCGAGTCATGGTCAAAAAAACAGTTCGAAGAGGAAAGCATTCGCCTTGAAAAAGAAGTATCGGAATGGCTTGAACGCGCGGCAGCGTGACGCGATGGGCAAACGTGCCATGAAAAAGGCACAGCGCCGCTCTCAGTTGTGGTTTGCCGAGCGTATGCGCCTTGGTAGGGCGCAGTTTGAGGCTTCACTGCATGAGGTCGAGCGCAGGGTATCGAAAACCTTGGCGGCGGAATTCGGCGAAAAATAGAGACACCCGCTTGCGCGTGCTTCCCCGAGCCGCGTGCAAGCGACAGTGCCCCCGGCGTTATCGGGACGCCGGGGGCGCACAAACAAGCTCCAAACAAAACGAGAAACTGAAAATGAAATATGCCGAACGGACCAAACTCCGGCGCGAGTGCTCGCGCCTGATCCGGTGTTTCACGCTGGCACAGGATGCCGACAGAGGCCGGTCAGCCTACAAGGTGCCACGAACTGTCGCAAAGAAGATTGAAGACATCGTTGACGGCGACTCCGCCAGACTTATGAGCAGCAACTTCTCTGAGATCATGCAAGATGCGGGTTTTTATCGTGACATAACCGGTGACCCCCGCCGCAATCCGGGGAATTGGGTGACTGGTGGTCGGACGATACATGGCGGAGAGCCTGTGTCGAAATGGGAACCGGGGCATCGTTTTTTTCCCCTGCTTCGCGCCATCGTGGCGATGTACGGACCAGACGATTCGGTCGCATCTGACAGCGGATCAGAGGCTGCGTAGCCGTTTTTACCGACCTCGGTAGAAAAAATTTGACCGCCAAACTGCGTGAATCTGGGCATCATGCCATAAATCTTTTCGCACAGTTGAAATTCCAATATCGAAACAATGAAAGTGAAATATCTGTCGAATTACCGTTTTGAGATGACCGAATGCCATCTTTGAATGAAAAGCGGCCTTCCTATTGTTTCGATTCCAGAATTTCAACTGTGCGAAAAGATTTCACTTGAAGTCGATAGATTCACTTCAAGTCGATGCGTAACTACTTGAAGTTAATGCACAAAACCGTTGACTCATGACCTCGACCACCGCATTTATTGAGGCGTCGGCGGAATGGTTCCGACCGACAAATTTAAAACAGGAAACATACGAATGTACGAAATGGAGAAAGAACTGGTCCAAGTGACGGATCAATTGGCGCAGACGGGGTTGAAAGGGTTCTTGGAAGGTAATGCCAACGAGTTGGTGCGGCTTCGCGACGAACTGACCGCCTTGCTGGAACAGGCGGCACAATAAATTTGGCAGGCCCGCGTTAGCGGGCCGTCAACACAAGGAGAAAACGAGCAAAATGAAAGACAACCATTCCACAACAAATGGCATGGAGGACAAAAACCCTTTCCAAGTCGCTGGGCTGAATGTGCTCCAGTTCGCGCGGATGTGGCGAGATGGCCTGCTGCATGATCATCCTAACCGATCTGAACCACCTCTCTGGATGTATGATCACTATCGCGAAGAGAATGTGGTCAAGTTCAAACGGCCTCAAACCTCGAAGATCAACGACGCTACTATCATCGGCGACCTTGAGAAGTGCGACGCGCTGCTGGCTCAAACGGTCGTTGTTGGAACTACTGACACTGCACCCACTACGTTCGGTGAAAAGTGGGAACATCATGAACAGCCCTTGGGAGATGCAATCCTCTCGTTTCTGACCCGCCACCCGGAACAGGCCGAGAAAGGTGGAAACGCGTTCTTCTTTGCCGAAGGTCAGAAGACAGGGAAGCGGAGAAATCGCGTTGAATACTGCTACAAGCTCGAAAAGAAAATCCTGAGGGTCTACGCTCTTTCTGCGGATATCGACGGCGGGTGTACTGTTGAACAGGTTATCCCGCGACTGCGTGCGCTTGGATTGTTTGCGATAATTTACACGACGCACTCTCACAGCAGCAAAGGTGGGGTGGGCAGTGATCGTTTTCGAATTGTCATCCCGCTGGCTGAGCCGTTTGAACTTGGTATTCGTGAGGATGACCCGGATGCTTGGGAAGCCCAAAGAGGGGAATGGAAGAGTCGGTATTTCGGCTTCCTTGAAAAGCTGATCCCGGATGGCGGTGAGATTGATGCAAAGGGCGCTTTGCCCTCCCAGATGATGCACGCCCCGGCGCGACCATCGGGTGCAGATTTCAAACACTACATTCTTGCGGGTCGCGGACTGAAACTGGATGACATGCCCGCTGGAGACGTCAGCAAGTATACTCGCCGCGCGCCGTCAGGCGCTAAGGGTGGCAGCGGTGCCGTTGGTGGCGAGCCAGCGTATCTGTCCGATGGCTTCGACCTGCTGGCATGGTGGCAGGATCACGGTGAATACTTCCTGTTGCCCGACTTCCTTGAAATGATCGGTTGGGACGTGCGGGGCGAGGCTGGTCGGGGCATCGATATTCTCTGCCCGAATGCCGACGCGCATACGTCCGGTGAAGACATGGCTTGGGCAGCAGAAGGCGACGGCGCAGATGAGCGCGCGATCATCTACTGCCACCACGACCATTGTGATGGCCTTTACACCTGCGATTTTCTGCGCCTGATTGAAGAGCAGACGGAAATGCCGGATGGGCAATCGTTCTCCACTCTGCTGTGCGACCCGATGTTCTACCCAGATGAGCTGGACGGTGAAACGATTGCGGTAGACCGTGCGGACTACGTGGATGAAGAAATCAAGATTGAGTGGCTCAAGACGCCCGCCGCTGTGAAGCGGGCTTTTGCGGCACTGTCCGCTAACGCTGGAAAGGACCATTTGGCCGCGATCTATGCCGGGATTCTCCAAGGCGGTGAAAGACAGAAGGCCGTCGAGAAATGGAACGAACTGGTAAAGCCCCATCTTGACGCAAATGGACGGAAGAGTGCGGAGAAGCACGGGCGCGAACTGCTGGACGCAAAGAAGGCGGAGTACGCGGCGGAGAAAGCGGAAAAGCGAAGGGAGGAGAATGTTGCAGCCCTGAGTGAAACACCTGCGAATATATCGCTGGACCCAGCAGAACCATTGGGCGACGATCTGAATAGCGCATTGGCAACGCTTGGCTATCGCTACGCCGTCTGCGACTTGGGCGGGCGGTTCGGGGTAGTTCGCAAGCCGGACTATGACGCGTTTAATTCCGACTTTGACTCAACAATTGCCGTTTACCGTAAAGAAGACTTCCTGAACCTGCACCTTGATCGACAGATCGTTGAAGGCGAGCAGTTGGTTAACCCGGCGAAGGTCTTTCTTGAAACGGCAAAGCGAAAGAGTGGTTTGGTGTTCGCTCCGCCGCCGACGGTACCGGGCGAGAACGATTTTAACATGTATCAGGGTCGAAAGCTGAAAGCCAAAACTGGAGAGTTTGGCGACGCACAGGATTTTCCGTTCCTGCATGACTTCATGCTTCGGATTGTTTGTGATGGCGATGCCGAAAAACTGAGTTGGATGTTGCTTTGGATGGCCCACATGGTCCAGCGCCCCGGCGAGAAGCCGGGAACCTCCGTGATCGCCGTTGGAGAAGGTGGGATTGGTAAAGGGCGGTTCGGTGCGCTTTTGGGTAGGCTGGCAGCGCCCAATTTCAAGCAACTCGAAAACGAAGGTCATGTGGTCGGGCAATTTGCGGGTGAACACCTCAGCAAGTGTGTGCTGGTGGTGGTCAACGAAGCCGTCTTTGGTGCGAGTCGAAAGGTATCCAGCACCCCTAAAGCTCTTGTCGACGCCGTGTCCATTCAGGTGGAGGCGAAGGGGTTGAGTCTCGTCACTGTTCCATCGTTCACGCGCTTCTACTTCGACTCAAACGACGCCGTGCCCGTCCTGATCGAAAACAACGGTTCCGAGCGTCGCTACTTCGTGTTGAAGTTCAATCCCGAGAAGCATGGCGATACGGGGTACTTTGAAGACCTGACCAAGGCCATAGAAGGCGACGAAATGGCGTATCTTCTGGACTATCTGGAGAGGTACGACCCCGCGTCAGCGGGTAAGAGCTGGGCAGATGTGCGTACTGCACCCGAGACGCCCGAGCGGAAGGTCATGGGTTGGCACTCGATGCGTCCTGCACAGCGGCGTCTGCTGACCGTATTGCGTGATCGTGAAGTGACGCTGAGGGTGGGAGGATACGACGAGACGTTTGTTCCCGGTCAGGACGGTTTGCGGCTCCCGAAGGCTGCCTTCCGTACGTATATTGAGGCGATGGCGAACAAGCACGATGCTGACGACGTGGACGTGGTAGCAATGGTTCGGCGCTTGTTTGGAGTCGAGATCACCGAAAAGCGTGGGAAGGTCGGCGACAACAGCGATATGCGCTTTTGGGTCTTTCCGCCTGAGATTTTGGGCAAGAATGTAGATAGGGTCCTGTTGGGGGCCGCGTGAGCCGTACAGCCTCCAAGCCGTGATGCAGTGGAGGCGGCTTGGAGGCGCAGGAGCGCCTTATTTCATTGGGCTAAACACTCTCTGCCTCCAAACCTCCAACGCGCATCAGACCTGACGGAATACAGACGGGGACGGACACACCCGAAATTCTTGGTGTGTGTGTCTAATTCTAAATTTCTTGAGGTATATTTCATTGGAGGTTTGGAGGCAGGTACGTTCACCCCCTTATTCTTATGGCCCAAACCGCCTCCAAGGCCTTGGAGATTGGTTGGAGGCTTGGAGGCTGAGACGTAGGCCTCGCATCAGGGCATCCGCTCGCCTAACGCATCAAGCCCTGTTGGAATTGTGAGTCCGTATTTGCGATTTTAGCATACAAAAGGTAGACGCCGGGGGCGAACCAACCATATGTTGATAGGAAAGAACTTGATTCTTGGGGTGTTCTCTTTTTGTTCTTTTGTGTAACGTGTTCTGACCCCAAGACGACAAAAATAGGGAGGACTAAGGCATGTTGCAGTTTCACAGAACCAGCCTGATGACTTCTTCCGCGCAAACCGTCGTCAACACCGTTAACACCGTAGGTGTGATGGGCAAGGGCCTCGCGGCAGCTTTCAAGGAACGCTATCCAGACATGTTCGCAGAGTACAAAATACTCTGTAAGCAGGGCGAGCTAGCTCCGGGGTCTTCCTGGCTCTGGAAGGGCGTTGATCAGTGGGTGTTAAATTTTGCAACTAAGAAGCACTGGCGCAACCCATCCAAGATTGAATACATTCACGACGGTCTAGTTGAGTTCCGCAGGACCTATGAGGCTATGGGAATCCGTGAAATAGCGTTTCCCCGGTTGGGCTGTGGAAACGGGGGACTGGATTGGGAAGTGGTACGTCCACTAATGGTCGATCTGCTACATGATCTGCCCATAACCGTTTACATTCACGACTTTGAAAAGAAACTCGGGAAGTTGGAACACGAACTTCCTCTATTGCAGTCGCGCAAGCCCATCTCTTTTGAAGGATTCTACGAAGACATTCGGGAACTTATTCAAAGCCACGATGGAGAAATCCGACCTTTGATGATGTCAGCGCCGTTTTATGTGGCTCTGAACGAAAAATGCGAACTCAGGGGAGCGAAAGGCTGTGATCAACTACTAGCGGCAGAAGAAGACCTGTTTCGGATATGGAGTCTGTTGTCAGTTAGCCCAGTGTCTCGTTTCGATCTTCCCGAAACAGTACAAAGCTCTGCGCTTAAGGTATTCTCAGTCCTGTCGCATCTGCCTTATGTGAGGCCGGTGAATATCGCAGACCGCCATGGTCGCGTCAATTTGGCGGTTGAGTGTATTCGCAATAGCACTTCAGCGCCCGTGTCTGTCGGGCTTCACTAATAGGTTCATCGCTTATGGGAATCAGCGCTGCGCGTCATCAAGCGCATGTTGTCGAGTGGTTAGGGAAATTCTCCAACTACAAAAGAAAGTGGCTAAAGCACCTCTTCCATCACGCAAATATCGACGCAGCTATTGATATTCTAAAGAGTGGAGAACTGCTTTCTCGGAAGGATGCGGTCGCAAGAAACGCGCTGCGAATTGACATTGCCCCCGACGACATTATTCAGCATCGGAACGATGCTCATGAGTATGTTCGCCTCTATTTCCGCCCTAAAACCCCCACTCAATACCACATAGAAGGCATTCGCAAAGAGGCAGACTTCTACAGGGGCAAGCACGCCGGTTTTCTTGTTATGCTCGCTTTCAATCGAGAAAGCGTACTAACGCTGGGGGATACCCGGTTTTCTAACCGCAACATGCAATCGCACCTGTCGGAAATTCTTGACGGCGATACTGGGTTCGAAAAGCTGGATTTTAGAGGCATATATCACGACGAAGCCTATCCTTCCGATGAAGAGAAAAGCCAGCGCTGTGCGGAGGTACTCGCAAGTAGCCCTCTTAATCTCGCATCTACGCTTAGGGCGATAGTCGTGAGAACGGATGCAGATGTCGCGACAATCAAGTATCGCTTGATGCAAGAGGGCTTGGAGAAATTCATTCCGTTGGTAAGAAGGTCTCAGGACAATGCTGTCTTCCTGCACGAATATGCAGCGGTGCAATTTGTTGACGCCGCACCCGGAAGGATCAAATTCAAGCTGAGAGAAACGCGTTATCCGGGTGACATTCAGACGAGTATCACCGTGATCGATGACTTTTCGGGCCACTCAGTGGAACTGGTTTCGCAGGCTCTGCGCCCTAACCAAGATTACTTCACCAAACACAATCTCCCTGAAGGAGACTATCGTATCATGATCGAACTCGAAGGCTGCTACGCTCACGAGTCAGTGCTGAAGTTGACTCAGTAGCTTCTTTCGACTGCACACCATCCTTAGGTACTACAGCCGCCGCTAACGCGGCGAGCACCAACATCCAAAAAGTTGCATATTATGTATAGACATAACTAACCAGCCGCCCCCGCTGACGCGGGCACGACCAATTCACCACGCTATCTGCGATGAATCTCAAAAATACAGCAATTTCAGCATGTTAGATGGATATCGCCCGAGTAATAATATTGCGCGAATTTCGCGCGCATCTCAAAAATCCACGAATCTAACGATTCTGCCATATAAACAAGGCTAATTCACGATTCCACGAATTTAACATAATGAGCGTTATAGGCTGCTTTTGCCTGATTTCCGCAGGTCAGGATACCACCGAATAGGACTTAACTCGACATTCAAGTGAGAAGTCGCCACCGCGTCAGCGGCAGAACAGCATTTCAGACCATATATATGGTGCCGGGGACCCAAAGGGGCACTAGGGGTGGGGTCAAATTTTGCGCGCGGGTACTGGGTCCAGACCGCTATGCAACTTTGTTAAGTGCCTTTAACGGGGTTCCGTTGCATATCGAAAGCGTTTTTTGCCCCCGACCGTTTTTCGAATTTTTCCCAAAATTTGGCCCCAAAAAATTTCCAAATTTTCCCAAATAGGGTTGCAGTACGCGCAGCGATCCCCGGTTTCCAGTTAGGAACCGTTCTCAACTGGAAATTAGGTGACCACCCATACCTGTGGCATAATGGAGCCATCGAAATGGGGATGCTCGCCCCTTCGATGTTGCCAACTTAGGCTGGGTGTCTTTGCACGTGTGGGTGCGAACCACCCAGCCACTTTTCCACACAAAAAGGACTGATATGGCTGAGACCCACGAACTTAGGTTGAAGATAAACGCGACTGGTGCGGAATCCGGCGCGAAGAAATTTACCGGTGCCGTTGAATCGATAAAGCGTGCGGTTCGCGAGTTGGATCGCGACAGTTCCGGCGCATTCACCAAGCTGCGCCGAGTCGATGCATCCGGCCTTAAGACCGTGACGCGGGAAGCCACGAATACAGCCAAGGCCACGACTGCTGTAGAGCGCGAAACCAAGCGCCTTGCCGATCAGATGAAGCGCACGGCCTTGTCGGCGTCATCGTCATACAGGACCAGCCAGAACGAGGTTCAGCGCCTTACAGAACGTTTCGCTGCGCTTGATAAAACTGACGCGATTGACCGGCTGAACCGTGAACTGATCGAATTGAAATCCAATCTCACCGGTGCGCGATCTGGCCTCGATGTGCGATCCGCTCGCAGTGGGTTTTCTGACACGTCCAGTGAGTTGAAACGGCTTGCCAACGATCTGGAAGCAGAGGCGCGGGCGCACCGTCAAGCTGCTGACGCGGCCAACACCCACAAAGCCCAGCTTGAAAATTTGGCTCAGAAATATGACCCGATCCGGGCCAATTCGATGCGCTACGCTACCAGCCTCAAGGAAATCGAAACTCTAGAAAAAGCTGGGATACTGTCCAGCACAACGGCTGGGCAGGCCCGTGAACGGGCTTCTCAAGCGCTGTTGTCCACGTCAGCGGCGAATACTGCCTTTGCGGCTTCCTCGCGCCACGCAGGCATGGCGGCGCAGCAGATGGGCTACCAGATCAACGATGTATTCACGATGGCCGCGCTTGGTGCTAGCCCAATGCAAGTAGTCGCCTCCCAGATTTTTCAGGTCTCACAGGCCATGGATATCGCAGGGGGTAAGGCTCAGGCGTTGAATTCTGTCCGTACCGCACTTTTGAACCTGCTGACGCCCACTAACCTCGTTGTGGCAGGGGTCATCGGTCTGACGGCTGCCGCCGTGTCTTGGGGGGCGTCTGCGCTTAAGGCAGGCAAGGAAACCAAATCCTTCGAAGATCGGCTTAAAGACCTTTCGACGGCTGTAACCACCTATCGCGGTTACGCTGACACTGCATCGCAGTCCACCAGTGAACTTATCGCCAAGTTCGGGGCGTTCGGGACGCAGGCCGGGTCGGCAAGTGCGGCACTCGCGACTATCGGACGGTTGGATGCTATCCGCTCGGCAGATTCCGCCGTTGCTGCCCTCACAGAGCGGTTCGGGGGGCTGTCCCGGTCGGCACTGACTTATGCCGACGCTGTCATGCCACAGATCGAAGCCACTTTCCTGAACCTCAAGGACACGCTTGCCATCACTGATGTACAGGCTGCGGCAGTGGTCCGGTCGCTGGAAGGCTTGGCCACGGCGGACTCAATGCAGGCCAAGGTGGACGCTGCGAACGCGCTCAACGAGTCCTTTGTTCGGGTGTTCGGATCGGTCGAAGCGATCCCGGAAGAACTTCTGAATGTTCAGCGTGAGGCCCTTCTTGTGGCTTTGCAGGTCGCCGAAATCGGCGAGGTTCAGTCAGACGTAAACAAGAAGATCGGCGCGGCGGCGAAACTCTATGCCCAGACCCGCACCCAATCCGCACTGGCAACTTCCACCGCGAATGAAATGCTTGCGAGCCTGCGTCAGCAGGCGGACACGAATAAGCTCATCGCCACCTATGGCCGCGACTCCGTGCAAGTCGCCGAAGCCCGCATTCACGCTGAGCGCGCAGTGTTTGCCGAAAGCACCAAGACATTGGATGTGTTGGAATCCATGAAGGCGGAGCTTATGGATGCATGGGAGACGGCAAACGGTGTTGCGGCGTCCAACATGGCAGGCAACATCTCAAGCGCATCGCAGGCCGCTGCCACCCTCGCGCGCAATCTGGGAGTCGCGCTTGAGGCGGCTGTTTCGTTGGGCAACGCACAGTCAGCTAAAGAATACGGCGGGCGTGGCCAAGACCCCCGGCTGTTCGGTGACGGTGGACGCCTATCCGCTTCGAATTATCAGGCAGACCAAAGTTACACGTCAGTGGAAAAACTGATTTCTGACCTGTCCAAATCCGAACGCAAGGGCGGCGAATCCCGCCAGCTTGAAAAGCTGTCGAAGCAGGTCAACGACCGTGTGTTCAAGTTGGGGCAGGAAAACGCCGCATTGGACCTGTTGGCTACCGGACAGGCATCAACCCGCGAGTCTGCCGAACTGATGGCGGCGGCAATGTCCTTGGGCGGCGGGGCTATCGATGGGCAGACCTACGCAATGATCCGTCAGTTCGAAGCCGCGCAGGTTTTGAATGAAGAGTTGAAACGCCTCGCGCGCGACCCGGTGAAGGATTGGATTGCGTCCGTGCCGTCTTGGACAGAGGCCGGACGCCAGATTGAAACGCAAGTATTCGACTCTCTGTCCAACGCAATCGCGAATTTCGCCATGACTGGCAAAGTTGACTTTGAAAGCCTCGGGCAGTCCATCCTTTCAACTGCCACAAGGGTTATTGCAGATATGGCGGTGAAGGAGATGATCGGGATGCTTGGCGGCAATGTCGCGGGTTCCGGTGGCAGTGGTGGCTTCAACTTCGGCGCGGTCATCGGTTCATTCTTCGCAGCCGAAGGCGGCTTGACCAGTAACCCGTCGCCGGTGAACGCAGGGCCGATGGTATCACCTGCCGCATTCCGCCACGCGCCGCACTTCTCGTCGGGCACGCCGAACACTTCGGGCATCCCGTCTATCCTCCACCCCAACGAAGCGGTAATTCCGCTGAGCAAAGGGCGCAAAATCCCTGTCGAAATGCCCACCGAAGGTGCAGGAGGGACCAGCGTGAGCGTCATCCAGAATTTCAACGTTCAGTCTGACAACCCGGATTCCTTCCGCCGCAGCCAGCGCCAGATTGCTGCCGATGCGGGCGTCGCGACACAACGCGCGATGAAAAAAATTCGCTGATCTAGGAGCAACACAATGTCAGAATATGTCTACAAAGGTCGCCCGCATCCAACGGGGCTGCACAAGCCCGCGTTTGACAAAATAAGAAAACAACGGGGTCTTGAAGACGGGCAACCTATCAGGCCGGAACCTGAACGGGATGAAACTGACGAAGGCGAGACCCGCTAACGCGGGTTACACGCAAAACGCCACCTTCGCGTCAAAGTAGAGCCTCAATTCGCTCCTAGTCACCAGAAATACCATTTATTTTTGGAGGCTTAAGTGAAAAAAGCAATCGCAGCAATTCTGCTGACTGCAACGGTGGCAGCATGCACTGAACCAGTTATTCAAACCGGGGCAAGCTACCCCGCTGTCGCGCCGGAGCAAGTTAAAGTTTCCTTCGCCGCTACGCCTAACTGCACAAACGCGCAAGAAATCGGGCTGATACCGCAGGTTGGATCGAACAAGTATTCTCAGACGCGTGCTATCAACGAAATCAAGCGCCAAGCTGCCTCACGTGGAGCGAATTTGGTTTTGCTTGAAACACGGGCCACAAGTCTTCTAGGTGACATGCTGATTGATGCCGAGATGTACCGCTGCATGTAAGTCAGTCAGAGCCATGAGTTAGGCGGGCTAACGCCCGCCCTAACCAGTTCACCTGATCGACAAAGCATCCCCTAGTGCTTCCTCAATGTCAGGGCGATGCATGCTGTAGTGCTTCTTCAACACCTCTTCCGTAGTGTTGACCGCCTCTGCAATGATGTTGAACGGCACCCCTGCGCGGACCATGTGCGTGATCGCGGTGCGTTTCATTGTGTGGTGTGAAACCGGTTTGTCTACGCCCGCCTCTCTGGCTACCTCTGCCAGACCCTTCTTCAAGCTCTTTACCGGCTTGCCTTTGTAGGAAATTACGTAGGGCTGTTCTCTGTCGCCGCCGGAAAGCAAGTAGTTCATCAAGCGCCAGTTCTGACTAATCGGAATTTGAGGTCGCCGCTTATTCCCGCTGCCCGCCCCGAAGTCGATGTAAGCCCCTCTGACGTTTTCGCCCGTCTCATAGTTTAACGGCGAATTCTCGTACTCCAGTAGCGCGGACTTGTGAGGTATTGCCTCGTTGCCGTCCGCGTCATGGGCAATGGTACTGCGAATTTCACTGGCCTTTTTCAACACCGGCTCGGGGATGTAGACCTGATCCCACGTCAATGAAAGAATGGCTTCTTTCCTTGCGCCCGTCGCATGCGCGATCAGCAGAAACGCTTCCAAGTGGGACCGGTCGCGTTCCCGGTCAACTTTCTTTCCGTTGACGAAGATCGGCTTGGGTTCGCATGCGGCAATCATCCGTTCCAGTTCTTCCGCAGTCAGCCATACCTTGGTTTCACGGACCGGTTCGCCTTCCTTGATGGCGAAGTCCGGCGGATAGCTTGTGTATCGGTTCTTTCGCGCCCGGTTCAGTGCAGCACGTAGAGTCCGAAGGTCCTTGCAAGCGGTGTTTCTGCTAGTTTTGCCGTACTGCCCGTTGAAGTCTTGGTGCGCTTTCCAGCGAGGTTTTTCCATACGCCATTCAACGTATTCGTCCACCGTGTCTTGCACGATTTCATCCCAATGCAAGTGCCCAAGATGCTCTTTAAGCGGTCCGACGTTTGCAGCCATTGGGCCAGATGTTTTCTCCGGTTTCTCACGGCAGATGTAGTCGTAATACTGGTCTACCACCCAAGCGATTGTCGGACGGCTTGGTATCTCTGGTTTCGACAGTTCTTTGACAAAGATATCGTGGGCTGGGTTTGCTTCTACTTCCAACCGCGTTCCGTGTGATTTGCGCCGGGTCTTTCCATCTTCAACCCAGACAGTTTCCCAGTATCCGTCCTTCCGTCTACGCAGGCGCGGCGCTTCGGGATCGACCGCGTCAGCGGTTACGACCGGGTCAAACTCGGATAGCTTTTTCTCCGCCTCAGCTTGGTCCTTGCTACCTGTAGCCTTGCGTTTCTTCTTACCCGTAGTGGGATCGTCATAGACGATTTCCCAGTAAGAATCAGGTCGTTGGCGGACATAGGGGACAGGGTTCTTCATGAGAACATCCTCGCGATTCTGCGCAACTCATGCAAGATTGCATCAGTTGCAAGTTTCAGTTTTCGCGTAAGTTCTTGATTTTATTGGTCGGAGAGGCGAGATTCGAACTCACGACCCCTGCCTCCCGAAGACAGTGCTCTACCAGACTGAGCTACACTCCGACCGTTCGCTGGGCAATATAGCCATGTGAGTTGATTGGCAAGACCATCTGTTCTGAAAAAAGGCGCCTTTCGGCAAACACTCGATGCGCGCCTGATGGCCCCTCACGCCTCCGGGTCGCTGTCCTCCTCGCGGCTCTGCATGCGGCGCAGGATTGCACCCGCGCGCAAGGAATTGCCGGTGCCGCCACGGGTCCGGGTGCGCAGGACAGGCGTTGTGTTAGAGGTCGGCCCGCGGCTTTCGCGGAATATGATGTAGAGACCGCTGGCAATGATGACCGAGGCTCCAAGCGCCGTGGTCCGGTCGATGGTTTCGTCAAAGATCAGGTAGCCATATCCGGTGGCCCAAAGGATCTGTGAATACTGCATTGGCGCGACGATAGCCGCCTCTCCGAACCGATAGGCCCGGATCAAGCCAAGCATCGCCAGAAAGGCCAGTGCAGCGATCAGGGCCATCCTGCCGAAATCTGCTGCGGGCATCGGCTCATAGACAAAAAATAGCGCGCCGCCCAGTAGGAGGAAACTTGTCATCATCGGATAGATCAGCAGCACTACGCTGCGTTCTTCCCGTCCGATTTTGCGCACGATGACCGAATTGGTTGCCCCGCCGATGGCAGAGATCAGTGCCGCCAAGTGGCCAAGTGACAAGTGCGCGTCGCCGGGGCGGAGCACAATGATCACACCGATCAGACCCACCATCACCGCCGCCCAGCGGTGAAAGCCCACCTTTTCGCCCAGAACGGGGATGGCCAGAACCGTGATGATAAGTGGGGCCGCGAAAAGGATCGCATAGACCTGTGCCAGTGGCAGGATGGTAAAGGCATAGAATGCTCCAAGCGCGCTGCAGATCATCGACGCGCAGCGCCCGGCGATCCACCAGGGATGCACCGGTCGCAGATGACCTTCAGAGGCATCGCCCATCATCATCAGCACGACCAGCGGGAATCCCAGCAGGCCGGAGAAGAACAGCAACTGGACTGGAGAGTAACTGCCGCCAAGGAATTTGACGAACACATCATGGGTCGAAAAAATCCCGAAGGCCAGCAGCCCGAACAGGCTGCCCTGAAGATTTCTGCCCAGCTGCGGCATGGTAATATGGCTTTTCTAAGAGAGGGATGTTGGCGCTATCATCGGGTAATGCGCGATCAGGGTAAAGACCATCCGAACAAAAAAACGCGGGCATATGCCCGCGCTTGTTGTTGTCGCGATGCCGCGCCTTCAGAGGCTGGCGTTCAGTGCCTCGACGATCTTGTCGCCCATCTGCGAGGTCGACACCGGCTGAACGCCCTCTTCGCCCAGCAGATCGGCAGTGCGCACGCCATCGCCCAGCACATTTTCAACTGCCGTTTCCAGACGGTCAGCCTCGGCGCCCTGATCGAAGCTGTAGCGCAGTGCCATGGCAAAGCTGAGGATACAGGCGATCGGGTTTGCTTTGCCCTGGCCGGTGATATCGGGGGCCGAGCCGTGGACGGGCTCGTACATCGCCTTGGGGCGGCCATTGGCCATCGGGGCACCCAGGCTGGCCGAGGGCAGCATCCCGAGCGATCCGGTCAGCATCGCGGCGCAATCGGACAGAATATCGCCAAACAGGTTGTCGGTTACGATCACGTCGAACTGCTTGGGTGCGCGCACCAGCTGCATCGCGCCATTGTCGGCATACATATGGCTCAGCTCGACCTCGGGATAATCGGCGGCGACGCGAGACACTACCGAACGCCAAAGGATGCCTGATTCCATCACATTGGCTTTTTCCATCGAGCAGAGCTTCTTGTTGCGGCGTGTGGCCAGTTCGAACGCGGCACGGGCGACGCGCTCGATTTCCGATTCGGTGTAACGCTGGGTGTTGATGCCGACCCGCTCGTTGCCTTCTTCGATGATGCCACGCGGTTCACCGAAATAGACGCCCGACGTCAGCTCGCGCACGATCATGATATCAAGGCCAGCGACAATGTCTTTCTTCAGCGACGAGAAATCCGCCAGTGCATCGAAACACTGCGCCGGGCGCAGGTTGGCGAACAGGTCCATCTCTTTGCGCAGACGCAGCAGCCCGCGCTCGGGCTTCACGCTGAAATCCAGATCGTCGTATTTCGGACCACCCACGGCACCCAGCAGAACCGCATCCACCTCCTGCGCCTTTGCCATCGTGTCATCGTGCAGCGGCATGCCATGGGCATCATAGGCTGCGCCGCCGACCAGATCCTCGCTGACGTCAAATGCCAGACCGCGATTGTCACCGAACCAGCCGATGATCTTGCGCACTTCGGTCATGACTTCGGGGCCAATCCCGTCACCGGGCAGTATGAGAAGCGAAGGGTTGGACATCAGGGCTCTCCTTGCGAATTTGTCGACATCGCCCTATAGCGCAAGCCGTTCAGCGTCAATGCGGCCATCTGTTCAGGATCGCCGGAACGTTCAGAATGAGCCCGTTCCGGGGATAGAGAGCATTGCGTCGGAAATCGTCTAAACGTGCCACGCCTTCGGTTTTGGCAATGATGAAAGGCCGTCGATCATCGGAAACAGTCTGACCACGCTCAGAGTCCGTTGACCGATCCGAAGACGCAATGCCAGTATCATATGACCAACTTTTTTGAACCGGGACTTATTATGTTTAAGACGACTATGAGCGGCGTAACCGCGACCGTCATGCGCACCCTGACCTTGCCGAAATCCGGAAAACTTGCGGAAAAAGCGCTCAAAGACACTTACAAGATCGAAATTGAACTGGCCGGACAAGGCCCTAAAACGGCCGTTGGTCAAGCCATACTCAAAGCCTTTCCCAAAGTGCTGGACAACGATCTGAACTCGCGTCGCAAGCAATGGGATGACCGCAACATCAAGATCTGGAAGGACACAGGCACGGCGCTCGAACACAAAAACATGACGGAACAAAAGGCGCAGGCTCTGGTCAAAGCCGCAGAAAAGCAGATCACCGCCAACTGGAACGAATACAACCAGAAAATCGCCAAGCCCACTGCTCTGTCGATTGTGGAGGCGCTGGCCAAAAATGAAGCAAAGAAGGCCGGTGAAAAAATCGGCAAATCCAAGATCAAATTCTGGTCCGAGGACCTCAAGGAAAGTCGCCTTGGTATCTGGGGATCGCTGATCGGCGCGGCCGTATTCGGTGCCGCAACCACCCCCTTGGGTTGGATCGGCGCAGGCCTGTCGGCAGTATTACTGCTGGGCAAGGGGTACCGCAGCGCATGGAAAATCGCGCAGAAACAGTCAGTGGACGTGCAAACCAACCTTAACAATATCAAAGACGGGCTGAGTACCGCCCAAAGCGCGCTGAACAAGCTCGAACCACATCTGAAGATGCTTGGCGGTGCCCAGTCCAAAACTGCCGCTCAGATGGTTACCGCTCAATTGGAATTGGAAAAAATGCGTCAGGAACTGGAAAAACTGGAGACGCGCGCCAAGACGGAAAAAGCCGTCAAGGAAGGGGAATATATCAAGAAACTCCGAGCGGGTGTGGACAATCAGTTTTTCAAGGTCGAAGCCCTGCACAAGACGATCGTGGCGCAAGCAAGTCTTGAGAAACGCATCGCCGACGCGATCGGCGCTGTGGAAGCGGCCGCCTCAGAAGCTACCGCCCGACGTAGCGGCTGGAACAAGATCATGGCCGACTACACCGATGTTTCAAAGGAAAGCGACAGTCTTATCAGCGCTATGTCGAAGCTGGCCGGCAAACTGGGCTAAAGTACTCGACAGCCTGTCAGCTGCCTTGCGAGAATGCACGACGAAGGAATGCGGAAAAGCTCATCTCTCCCTCAGCCAGCCATCCTGAAATGTCACCCGATCCAATCCCGCAAAGCGACGCAGGCGGTCCATCTCGGCCTCAAGCTTGCGCATCCGCCCCTTGGTCCAACGGAAATCGCGTTCGGGCCAGAGGGCACGTATCTCGAGATTGCCGCGATCACGGGCCGCCTTCATATCGATCCGCCCAACCAGTTGGTCGCCTTCAAGAAGCGGAAAGACATAGTAGCCATATTTGCGCTTAGCAGCGGGGACAAAGACCTCGATCCGGTAGTGAAATCCGAACAGCCGCTCGGCCCGCTTACGGTCGCGCAACGCCGGGTCGAACGGGGACAGGACGCGCATCCGTCCTGGCAGTGCATCGGGTGCGGCCACCCCCGTCCCGGGCCGTGCAAAGACACGCCGCAACGCGCCGTCCGCACCCTCGACTTCGAGCGTCTCGATTTCGCCGGCCTGCTCAGTCCGGGCGCACCAGTCTTTTGCTTCGACCGGCGTTGCGATGTCCCAGAACGCGGCCAGCTCGCCAGAAGTGGCAAAGCCCAGCCGGTCCAACGCGGCGTTGCACAGCCAGTCGACGGTGGCAGCCGCGTCGCAGTCCATCGCACCAGGGCAAAGATGCGCCTCAATCACCCGCTCGGTCAGGTCATAGCGTTTCCGGAACCCGTCGCGCCCGATCACCGTCAACACGCCCGACCGCCAGAGATATTCCAGCGCGGTTTTCGATGGGTGCCAGTCCCACCAGCCGCCCGACCCCTTGCGCTCATCCTTGCCCACATCAGAGGAGCAGGCCGGACCGTGATCGCGGATATGGGACAGAACCTCTTGGAACTGCCGCTCATAGCCTTCGCGCCGCGCGGCTTGCCAGCGAGATTTCAACGTTTCCGCATCACGGCGGAATTTCAGGTGCCAGTGCGGATAGAATTCCATCGGAATGACCGCCGCGTCATGGGTCCAGTGTTCGAACAATTTCCGGTCGCGTTCGTAAAGCCGTTTCAGATGGGCAGGCCGATAGGCCGGGCGACGGGAATAAAGGATCATGTCATGGGCGCGGGCGAGCGTGTTGATGCTGTCCACTTGCACAAAACCCAGGCGCTGGATCAGAGCACTCAGGTCATCGCCCTTGCCCGGACCAGCGGGTGTCTCGGCCAGCGCATGGCGGTCCAGAAACACATACCGCGCGGTGCGGTTGTCCAATCGGCGCAATGCCAACGCTTCAGCGCCGCTTGAGCGTGTCGCCGTAACTGATCTTGGGGGTCAGGGTGATCCGCGTCTCGACCTCCTGTTCGGGGTCTTCCAGCCGTGCCGAGATGATCTGGGCCGCTGCGCGCCCGATCTCCAATCGGCAGGCATCCATCGTCGCCAATTGCCGTGGCAGGCCCTGCAACAACTCGACATCGTTGAACCCTGCCAGACCGATCTGCCCCGGAATGTCGACCCCTTGTTCCAGCAGGTAGAGCAACCCACCCGCACCGATCATATCGTTGGAGTAGTACAGAAAATCGAGCTCGGGCGAGCGTTCCAGCATGGTCTGCGTCATTTCGCGACCCTTGGCCAAGGCCGAGCCGCCGGAATAGAAATCGCGATCCTCGATCTCGACGCCGTTCTTGGCCAGAACCTCGGTGAACCCCTCGAAGCGTTTCCGCGCCCGGTGATCCAGCGGCATCTTGGTGCCCATGAACCCGATATGTTCATAGCCCGCCTTCAGGATCGCCTTGGCCATCTCGCGCCCGGCGCGGCGGTGCGAGATACCGACCATCGCATCCACCGGCTTGCCGTCGGTATCCATGATCTCGACCACGGGAATACCCGCCGCGTCCAGCATCGCGCGCGCCGCCTCGGTATGTTCCAGCCCGGCAATGATCACCCCCGAAGGCCGCCACGAGAGCATCTCATAGAGGACCTTCTCTTCTTTCTCGGGCAGATAATCGGTGACACCCACGACCGGCTGCAGCTCGGTATCTTCCAGAACCTGGTTGATGCCGGTCAGTACCTCGGGGAACACCATGTTCGACAGCGACGGAATGATCACCGCTACCAGATTGACCCGGCTCGACGCCAGGGCGCCCGCGATCTTGTTGGGGACGTAGCCCAACTCCTTGGCGGCGGCCAGAACACGGGCCCGGGTGGCGTCCGATACGTCGCCGCGATTGCGTAACACGCGGCTGACTGTCATTTCCGATACGCCGGATGCCTCGGACACATCGCGGAGCGTGAGGGGGCGGGCGGTATCTGCGGCCAAGGGGTGATCCAGTGCTTGCTTGTTCGTGGCGATGCTAGCGCGAACAGAACGGCCTGTTCAACCATCGCGCCAACCTAATGCGACGCCGTGGCAAAAAAATCCGTCACCTGATTTTTACCATTCCCGAGGGCTGAACCCCTCCAGCCAGTCGCGCGATGCATCTTTCCCAACAAGTGGCCCTCCCCATCTGAATGGGCCCACCGTTATGTTTAGGTGTTTGAACACCTGGGGTCAGATAGTCCTTACGCTGGAAAATAAACGACGGTTCCGACTGCAATGCAAAGTTGCGATTGCCAGCCCTTTATTCTGAGGGCGCTGCCCCAGGCAGCGCCCTGTATCTCACAAGGCTCTCTCTTATTGGCGCTTCAGCATTCGCTTGGCCGCAGCTTCCATGCTCTCATAGCTGTCGCCCGAAACAGACACGGCTACTTTCTGGATTGTGCCACCGGTGAATTCTCCTGGCGTGGTGTACATCTGGCTGACAGCATCGCCGCTATCGTAGCCGATGCACAGGCCGTCACCTGAAAGGGTGAACTTGCCCGATTGCGCCCGCATATCACCCGAAGCAACCTCCTGGTCATCCACATATAGCTTCATCGAACCCAGAACCTCTCCGCTGTCGCCGGTGCCGGTCGCGTCAAATTCCATACCTACGGTATACGCACCTGGCTGAAGTTCGACATCCGATTCAAACACCTGCTCGGGCTGAATGCCGAGGAAATTATAGGCATAGTAAAGCTTCTTGTCCTTGATGAAGAGTGAATGACCACCGAACCGCGACCCATGGGCAAAGACCACACCAGATGTGTTTTCGTCCTCGATCTCGATATTGGCGAGAATTTTGTAGTCCCGGCCGCGTATGTTGACTGCTACGCCTTCCGGCACACAAGCGGTGTGCGGATAGTAGACATAGGTGTCGCGGGCCGGTTCCGATGTTGGGCGTTCTATTGTCAGGATTTCCACTGCGCTGCGATCATCCAGGGGAAGGACGTTGTTTTTGGCCGCCTCGTCAAACCAGACCTGAATCAGCTCATTGAGTTTTTCAGGCTCCTGGTCAGCGAGGTTGTTGGACTCGGAGCGGTCCACATCAACGTGATACAACTCCCATACATCCTTGTCGAAATTGCTTGTTCCGGTCAGAGGCGCGTGCACAGCGACCGCCTTCCAGCCATCTTTCCAGATGCCCCGGGTGCCAAGCATGGTGTAGTATTGAACATCTTTTTGGGTGGGATCATCTGGCGCGGCATCAAAGGTGTAGGCCATGGACACACCCGACAGCGGGTACTGATCGACGCCGTTATTGGTCGTAGGCATCTCCAGTCCCGTAATCTCCAGTATCGTTGGTACGATGTCGACCGAGTGGTGATACTGATGCCGGATCTCGCCGCCGTTCTTGATGCCGTTGGGCCAGGACATGACCAACGGGTCATTGGTGCCACCAGCATAGTTCGAATACCGCTTGAACATCTTGAACGGAGCTGAGAACGCGGCAGCCCAGCCGGTCGGGTAGTGGTTATAGGTATCCGCGCTACCAAGAGTGTCGAGGTATTTCATGTTCTCTTCCAGCTCATCCGGAAAGCCGTTGAAGAACTTGTTTTCGTTGACCGACCCGTTCGGTGAGCCCTCACCTGACGCTCCGTTGTCGGCCGCGTAGATGATAAGGGTGTTTTCGTATTGCCCTGTCTCTTTGAGGTAATCGATTATGCGACCTACCTCGCTATCGGTGTATTCCGAGAACCCGGCGTACACTTCGGCCATGCGGGCAAACAGTTTCTTTTCGTCGTCGTTCAGACTGTCCCAGGGCCGAACGGCATCAGCGGGGTTGGCAATATCTTCTGGTAAGAAATTCAACTCGGTATTGACCGTGCCCTCGGGCATGATGCCCTTATCGATCATTGCCTGTGTGATTTCTTGCCGATAGACATCGTAGCCTTCATCAAAGACGCCCTTGTACTTGTCGGACCATTCAGGCGATGCATGATGCGGTGCGTGGTTGGCGCCGGGGTTGAACCACATGTACCAGGGTTTGGACGGGTTCGTTGCCTTCTGGTCGCGCAACATTGAGATTGCCTGATCAGCCAGATCTTTGGACAGGTGGTAACCGTCTTCAGGACCATAAGGTTGTTCAATGAACCGGTTGTCTTCGACAAGATCGGGATACCATTGGTTGGTCTCACCACCCAGGAAGCCATAGAAGCGGTCAAATCCCTGATTCAGAGGCCATTCTGTGCGGCTTGCACCCGACGCAACGTCTTGCTCCGGGACATTGTGGTTCTTGCCGATCCAAAAAGTGCTGTAGCCATTTGCCTGCAGCACTTCGGCAATCGTGGTCACTTGCGGAGGTATCCGCCCGCTTGCGCCAGGGAACCCGTCTGCGGTTTCAGTAATGGCGGCCATCCCGTTGAGGTGATGGTTGCGCCCCGTCAACAGGGTCGAGCGCGTCGGCGAACACAGCGCGGTCGTGTGCCATTGAGTAAAAGTCAGACCTTCAGCCGCGAGATCGTCCATTGTCGGCATATTGATCTTGCCGCCGTAAGGGGACCAGGCGCCAAGCCCGGTATCGTCGTAAAGAACGAACAGGATGTTTGGCGAACCTTCCGGCGCGGCTTTGGGGGTAAATGGGGTCCAGTCCGGCGATGAATCGCGCACATCCAGATCAATTTTCCCGTTAAAGCCCGGATATCCCAGCGGCTCTTTCATTTCTGGTGCATCCTGAGCAATCCCGGGCAGCGGGATCAGAGCGATGATCGCTCCGAGGGCAATCAAACGGGTGGCCATAAAGCAAACCTCCAAAAAAGTGAATAATCTGAAACAGTAAGGGCGTTCGGTCGACAGGATCACCTTAGCAGTAGGAAGATCGCAATCAACAGTGTAGTTTACGCCCCTTCAGTCGGCTTCCGATTGTGCGGGTGTTCGAGCCGACAAAGTCGGGCGGGCTGTAGGCATATACAATGTGCACCAGTGCTCCGTTGCGAAAGACAGCATACGTGCGCTGCACCGCAGAACTGGCAAGTTGTTCGAACGGCTTAATGGGCAGCCCTCAGCGCTCAGACCATCACCCAGCGGCGGTGATGCTGCAGCGCTGCCCATGATTGGCAGGGAACGAGCATGGCTTCAATTGGCGAGCAACTGGACGATCCGTTTCGTTTCGGATCGCTGTCGCGGCATTCGAGGCACTTGAATAACGAGTGAATTTCCTGTGCTGCACGACACGTCATGCATAACTGTCAGCGCCCCGGCGGTAAGCGCGTCTTCGATCAGACACAGGTGCCCCATAAGCACGCCCGCGCCCGCCTTGGCCTCTTCCACGGCAAGGCTGTAAAGCGAAAACTGAGGCCCGTTTTCACTGTTTCGAATCTGAACGCCAGAATTCTGTGACCACATGGGCCAATCGTTTGCCCAAGTTTGATCCCGCAAGAATGATATGCCTTCAAAACCCTGATCGCCCTGCTTGCGATTCAGAAGTGACGGCGCGCAAACGGGGATAATCTTGTCCTGGCAAATGCAGATCTGGTTCGGGGAGCCATCTGGGACCGAAAAGAAAATCGACAAATCGAACAGTTCCCGCGACAGGCTTGGCGGGGTTTCCATGGCCGTGACCGAGAAGTTGATCTGCGGATAACACTCTCTGATTTTACCAAGCCGTTTGGGCAGCCAAAGCTGAGCAATCGACGGGAGCGCGGCAATTTGAAAATCGGCGTTTGGCTTGAGGTCTCGCAGGGCACGCGTGGCGTCCGCAAGGGCATCAAACGCCTTGGTGAAATCAGCCAGCAGAGCTTGTCCCTCTCGGGTCAGTTCAACCCCTTGGGCATTTCTGCGAAAGAGGGGCATTCCTGCCCAGCCTTCCAACGTTTTGATGTGCTGGGAAATTGCCCCGGCGGTGACATTCAGTTCTTCCGCCGCCGCGACAAAGCTGATGTGACGCGCCGCCGCTTCAAAGGCACGCATGGCATTCAGGGGCGGCCCCTTGGGGCGCTTGGGCGCGACGCTCATCATCTTGCCTTAGTTTTCCTACGGCAAGAAATAGCAAATCTGCTTTGCACTGTCACTCACTTGCTTTCAAGATCAGAGCAACGATGGAGGACAAATAAGATGACCCTTGCACCAAGAGATTGGGTGCCCGGCACAAGCGAAACACGGGTTCAGGACATAGCGTTGAAGGCTTCGACAACTTCGTCCGATAACCTTCTTGCCCGGATTGCAGAACTTGCCGAGCAGAACCGCCTGATTCACGAGGTCGAGTGCTTCAACCTCAACCCCGCAACCAATGTGATGAACCCCAAGGCAGAAGCGCTGCTTGCCTCTGGCATCGGGTCGCGTCCGTCATTGGGGTATCCCGGCGACAAATACGAAATGGGCCTTGAGGCTATTGAAGAGATCGAAGTTATTGCGGCACAGCTCTGTGCCGAGGTTTTTGATGCGCAATTTGCCGAGGTCCGCATACCGTCAGGGGCGATTGCCAACCTCTATGGTTTCATGGCCACCTGCAATCCCGGTGATACCATCATCGCGCCGCCAGCTTCTATCGGCGGTCATGTGACCCACCATGTGGCGGGTTGTGCGGGTCTTTACGGTCTGCGCACTATTGATGCCCCCGTAAACGCCGATGGCTACACCGTCGATCTGGACCAGTTGCGAGCACTGGCACTGTCGGAACGCCCCAAACTGATCACCATCGGGGGCAGCCTGAATCTGTTCGAGCATCCGGTGGCAGAAGTGCGCTCTATCGCCGATGAGATTGGGGCAAAAGTTATGTTTGATGCGGCCCATCAATGTGGGATCATCGCCGGCCGGGCGTGGTCAAACCCCCTGGCCGAGGGGGCGCACTTCATGACGATGAGCACCTACAAAAGCCTCGGCGGCCCGGCGGGCGGTTTGATCGTTTCAAATGATGCCGAGATTGCCCAGGCCATTGATGCCATCGCTTTTCCCGGTATGACCGCAAATTTCGATGCGGCTAAGACGGCTGCGCTGGCTGTAACCATGCTGGATTGGAAAGTATTCGGCCAGGCCTATGCGCAGGAAATGATCGCGATGTCACAGGCCCTCGCAGCGGCGCTGGATGCACAGGGGGTACCTGTTTTTGCAGGAACGCAAGGGTTCACCAATTCTCATCAATTCGCGGTCCTGGCAGAACGTTTCGGGGGTGGACAAACGGCATCGAAGCGGCTTCGCAACAACGGTTTCCTCGCTTGCGGCATTGGCCTGCCGGTGTCTGCAGTCGACAGGGATATGAACGGCCTGCGAATTGGCACCCCCGAATTGGTTCGCTGGGGCATGACGGCACGAGACGCCGACCGCTTGGCACAGCTGATCAAGCGCGGATTGGATAACAAGCCCATTGCTTCGGAAGTTTCGACGTGGCGCAAGGAATTCTCGAAGCTCCATTTCGTGCACTGACCACCGCGACGCTTCCTACTCGCGACCAGTAAGACAGAGGCGGCAAAGCCCTGTGTGGTTGGTTCCCGCAAAATAAGTTTTTGAGGTTTGGAGGGCGGTGGTCAGAAGCAGCGGTGTGTTCGGCCTGCTGAGGCGGCTCCTCGCTGCTGGCCCTGATGGTTTCCGCGCACCAGGTCCCTTTGCGCTTGGCGGGCGGCTACGCCCGTGAATTTGACCGGTTTGTCCTGTTGGTCGTGATTGAAGATTGGCCCCACCATTTCAATGGGTATGAACAAACACCCGGCTGGGATGCAATTCGCCCGCCTTGTAGATGCCCACGGCCACTGCCTGACCGTCGAGAGAGGCCCAGGCCTCGTCACCATAATCCACATCGGCGGCCAGAACCATGCCTGGATTGCCGTTGCGCAGACGGGCGGCGCCCTCGGGGGTGCATTTGAGCTCTGGCAAGTCGGCCAGTCCTTCCTCAAGCGGGCGCAGGTAGCTATCCAGATCGGGGCTGTGGGCCATCTCGTCAATCTGTTCGATGCTCAGTCCGTCCTCAGCGTCGAATGGCCCCGACCAGATGCGGCGCAGCGATTTGACATGGCCCTGGCAGCCCAGCGCCTGGCCCAGATCGCGGGCGATGGAGCGGACATAGCCGCCCTTGCCGCAGGTCATCTCAAGCACCACGTGATCGGCGTCGGGGCGGTCGGCCAGCACCAGTTCCTCGACCCAGAGCGGGCGGGCGGCAAGGTCGACATCTTCGCCATCGCGAGCCAGCTTATAGGCGCGCTGACCATCGACTTTAACCGCTGAAAACTTTGGCGGTACCTGCATGATCTCGCCGAGGAAGGGCTGCAGCGCTTCCTTGATTTTGGCGTCGTCGGGCCGCGCGTCGCTTGCTGCGATCACTTCGCCTTCGGCATCGTCGGTATTGGTGGCTTGGCCCAGGCGCACCGTAAAGACATAGGCCTTTAGCGCGTCGGTGATATAAGGCACCGTCTTGGTTGCCTCACCCAGCGCCACGGCCAGCACGCCGGTTGCCTCGGGGTCAAGGGTGCCCGCATGGCCTGCCTTGCGCGCTTGCAGCGCCCAGCGGACCTTGTTGACCACCGATGTCGAGGTCATGCCAGCGGGTTTATCCACCACCAGCCAGCCGGATATATCGCGCCCTTTGCGTTTACGTGCCATGTCGTCTCTCGGGAATTGTCTGAGGCGCGCGACCTAGCCGATCGCCCGTGCGCTGTCAAACATGCTACTCGGAATCCACCACCACGCCCACGATGGGACCCAGCGAGAACCCGGCATCTGATCGCCCGATCTGCGGCGCATAAAGGCGCGAGATATTGCCGTCGAAATAAAGCGCGTTGGGGGTGTTCAGCACATCGCGAAACAAGCTGCCGAACTGATGAAAAGTCACCGCATTGCGCGAGATCGCAAAGACCACCCGCTGCCCGTCAGCGCTGGTGCCAACCCCGTTGCGGATATAACGCGAGGTGGAATCGGGCAGGAAACGCGGGTGCAACTCGCCGTCGATCACCAGCATCGGGCCGGATTGGGTGGCGTCGCGGCACTGTGGCTGTTGGTCCTGAAAGCTGAGCGTCTCGAACACATCGGCGCGGCCCTGCCGGATGCAGAAAACACCGTTGGGCAGCAGGCCGAAATTACCGGGGCCTGCATTGGGGATCACCCGCATCTCTTCGGTGCCGTTTTCGACGTAATGCCCAACCGGCGAGCGGTCGTCGTGATACATCCCGGCATTCATCGCGAATGCCAGCTGCTTGCCCTGATCGGCCAGCGTGGCGTCGACGGTCTGGAAATGGCCCAGAATCTCGCCCTGATCATCGCGCAGGAACAGGCGCAGATCCTCGGTGCCCGCATCGGCCTCGCAGACCGTGAAGCGGTTGCCCTCATGCTCCATATCCGAACAGGTCAACGCCGTGGCGGGCGCAGCCAGCAGCATCAGCAGAGCGGCGAGCAGGCGTGTCACTCGTCCAGATCCCGGCGCACTTCGTCCTGATTGAACAGGCGGCGGCTTTCGTCCATCTGATCAAAGGTCTCGTCCAGCCGAAAGCGCAGATCAGGCGAGAACTTTAGCCCGACTTTCTTGCCGATCACCCGGCGCAATTCGCTCTTGTTGCGGGCCAGTAGCTTCAGCACGTCCTCCTGCCCCTTGCCGCCCAAAGGCAGCACAAAGGCGGTGGCGATCTTGAGGTCGGGCGAGGTGCGGACCTCACCCACGGTGATCGACATGCGGTTCAGAGCGGGGTCATGCACGTCGCCGCGGGCCAGCACCTCGGAGAGGGTGCGGCGGATCAACTCGCCGACGCGAAGCTGACGCTGTGAGGGACCGGGGCCATCGTGGAATTTATTCTTTGCCATACTTCCCGATCTAAGCCGAACGAGAGGCTTTGCCAAGCGCTGCCCGAACGGGTAGGAGGCATAAAGCCGATCTGACGCAAGGATACCGAACATGAGCCACATTCCCGGCATCGCCATCACCGGAGCATCGGGCCGCATGGGCCAGATGCTGATCCGTACCGTGCGTGACAGTGACAAGGCGCGGCTGGTGGGCGCGGTCGAGCGCAAGGGCCATGACTGGGTCGGGCGCGATGTGGGCGAGGCGATGGGCGGTGCTCCGTTGGGCGTGATTGTCAGTGATGATCCGCTCGAGGCGTTTGCGCCCGCGCAGGCGATCATCGATTTCACCGCGCCCGGCGCGACGCTGGAATTTGCAGCACTGGCGGCACAGGCGCGCGCCGTGCATGTAATCGGCACCACCGGCATGAGTGAGGAGGAAATTGCTGCGCTGGAACCCGCCGCGCGCCATGCGGTGATCGTGCGGGCGGGCAACATGAGCCTGGGTGTCAACCTGCTGACACAATTGACCAAAAAAGTCGCCGCTGCGCTGGACGAGGATTTCGACATTGAGGTGATCGAGGCGCATCACCACCACAAGGTCGATGCGCCCTCTGGCACCGCGCTGATGCTGGGCGAGGCCGCCGCCGAGGGGCGCGGCGTGGCACTGGCCGATGTCTCGGATCGGGGTCGTGACGGCATCACCGGCGCCCGCAAACGCGGCGATATCGGCTTCACCGCGATCCGGGGCGGCGACATCGTGGGCGAGCATGATGTGCTGTTTGCCGCCGCTGGCGAGCGTATCACCCTGCGCCATGTGGCCACCGATCGGGCGATCTTTGCCCGCGGCGCACTGAAAGCCGCGCTTTGGGGGCAGGGCAAGCAGCCGGGGCAATATGACATGGTGGATGTGCTGGGGCTGTAGATGGCCGAGCAGATGCAGATACCGCTGTCCTATGGGCGCGCGCGCTCGGTCCATGCCGATCTGAGCAGGGGGCAGGGGCGCGAGTTGGTGCTGATCTATCCGGGGCTCAGATACACTTGCGACCGCCCGCTATTGCAATGCGTCGCGGAGGTGTTCGCGCGGCAGGGCTGCGATGTGCTGCGGCTGCAGTTTCGCTATGCCGATGATCACCGGTTTCTGGATGCCGAGGACGAGGCGCAATTCGCCGAGATATTCTCGGACGGGCAGGACATTCTGGCCCATGCCCTGACGTTGGGTGCGTACCGGCGCGTCTGGCTGATCGGCAAATCGCTTGGGACCCTGTCCATGGCCGGTGCTCTTGCGGCGCAGGCGCAGGCCGTGCCGGATGTCCGGGGCGTCTGGCTGACGCCCGGCCTGCTCAAGACCCCTCTGGCGGAGACGCTGTCAAAGCAGAGCCTGCCCTCGATCATGGTGCTGGGCACGGAAGATCCCTGCAACCTGCCCGAGTTGCTCGACCCCTATGCGGCCCGGCCCGACGTCGCGCTGCACCTGATAGAGGGTGTGGATCACGGATTTCAGCACGCGGATGGGGCACAGGCCGAGGCGGCGGCCATTGCAGAAGTGGCCGATCTGGTCGCAAGCTGGGTTGCCTCGCAGGGCTGAGCTACAGACGTGATTAGGAGGTCGGCAATTGTTGCGTGGCGCAATGGATGCCGCCGCCAACCTCGCCCAACGCATCGACATTCAGGGTGACGACTTCGCGACCGGGATAGTGCCGTTGCAAGGCGTCCTGTGCGATCCGGTCGGTCTCGCGGTCGCCGAACTGCGCGGCGATCACGGCGCCGTTGCAGACATAGTAATTGGCATAAGAGGCCACGAAATCGAGGGTTTTGACCCGGCGGTCGTCTGGCTCAGGGATGATTTCGACCTCCAGCCCCTCGGCGATCAGCTGGTCATATGTGTCCAGCGCAGCCATGTGGAACGGGTCCTGTGGGTCGGGATCATCGGGCAGGTTGATCAGCACGCGGCCTGGTCCGGTGAACCGGGCGAGGCTGTCGATATGGTAGTCGGTGATATCCTCACCCCGGACCCCGTCTGCCCAGATCATCCGTTCGGCGCCGTAAGCTGTCAGCAGGCGCTGTTCGATCTGGTCGCGGGTCAGACCCGGATTGCGGTTGTCATTCACCCAGGAGCTTTCATGCGCCATCAGCAGGCCGTGGCCGTCCTGCTCGACCCCGCCCGCCTCGCCAATGACGCCGCTGGGGATCAGGTCGAAGTCAAGCCGCCGTGCAACCTCGGCTGCGATCCGACCGTCGCGCTTATGGACCTGACGGTCGCCCCAGCCATTGAACCGTATATGACTCACGACGCGTTCTCCGGTGGAGGTGATCGCAAAAAGTGGTCCTGAATCGCGACACCACAGATCTTCGGTCGGGATGTCCCAGAGCGTGACCTGGTCCGACAGCAGTTTCCGGGCGTTGGGATGATCGGACGCGGCGGCCAGCAGGATCACCGGTTCGAACTGAGCGATTGCGTTGGCGATGTCGGTGATGGTGTGCTGCAGAAGCTCCAGAAACACGCGATCGGGGTAAACGCGGGGGCTGGCGGGCCATTGCATGAAGGTCGCCTCATGCGCGGCCTCTTCCGGCGGCACGGTGAAGGTGGAATCTGATGCCGCCATGGCGGGCCCTCCGAACAGGCAAAAGGCACCCAGTTGGGCCTGGCTGGCCAGAAAGTCGCGCCGCTGCATCTGCTGTGCCTATCGGAACGCCGCGACCCCGGCGGGCTCGCCAGAGCCTCCCGCATCGCTTTCGACCTGCGCAAAAAGCTGGCCGAGGCGTTCATCCCATGTCGGAAACTGACCCGACACCGCCAGTGCAAGCCGTTCGGCCCCCAGCGAAACCCCCAGCGGGGCGGTCTCGCCGGCGATCACGATCTCACCGAGTTCTGTCCAGTTGGCAGAGGCGGGATATGCGGAGGGCGCGGGTTCGTCGGTCTCGCCCACGCGGTAGTAAACCCCCATCGTGACAAAGAAATCCTCGCCATCCGGGTTGGGAAAGAAATAACCCGATCCGTCGCGCGCCTCAAAAGCCTCCTCGGCATCGCGCAGGATCACCTTTTCCGAGAACGGCAACCCGACCTCATCCAGAACCGGGCGCATCTCTTCGGAGGCGGGGACGCTGACAAAGGCCAGCCGCGCCGGATCAAGCCCGAACTCTTCGGTCAGCAGGCGGATCAGCATGCGGGTCTGCGCGGCTTTGTCGAGGTCGTCCGGGGGATGGCAGCCGACCTCGTGAAAGATCGGCAGGACATCGGCACGGTCGCGTTCCCCGATATCTTCGACGCGGGCGAGAGGCTGGATCACGAAACCACCCTGCGGCAAGGCGGATTGGTCGAAATCATGGCGCAGCCCGCCATTATAGGCCGGATCACCGGATACAATCGAAAGTGGCGCGGCCTCCTGCAGGCCTTGCGCGTTGAGACCTGTCCGCAGGCGCTGCAGAACGTCGTCATAAGAGGCTTCGAATGCCGCGTTTTGCGGCGTGGCCCGCGCCACCGAGGGAAGGACTGCGCCAAGCGTTGCGGCGGTGCCCAGTTTGATCACCTCGCGTCGGTCCATGGTCATGCTCTGATCTCCCTCCGAATGCGCATTGGTCACGGCCAATATAAGACCGAAATCGTCACCCATCTCAATTGGATGTGAAGACTGTCTTGCGCTTTCTTCATCTCGCGCGCGCGGTCAGAGCGCTTTGACGCTGTCTTCGCGCAGCGGGCAGGCGAGGTAGACGCCGAATTCCTGACCGATATCGGCGCTGACGCGCGCATGCACCGCCCCCTGCCGGTCCAGGAAACGCTGGCTGTCTTCGACCGGAAAGATCCCCTCGTGCCAGATGCCGGGATGGATATAGAGCCCGCGCGAGCCATCGCACCAGAAGGCCACAACCTTGTCGGGCGTCAGGTTGTCGCCGGGCAGGGCGGCGGGGATGACAAACGGCCTGCGGTCGAGTGGAAAGAACATCTGCCCGCCATCGGGGTGATAGTTCATGTGCCACAGCAGCACCTGATCGCGCGGTGCGGTCTGTGCCTCGGCGCTGGCCTTTTGCGGATCGGTGGACCAGCCCAGAACGTAATGGCCGTTCACCGCCTCGTTCTCGCCATAGAGAACATCGCCCTTCCAGTCGCCCTTGAAGGTGCCCTCGACCCAGCCGCCTTCGTCGCCGGTGCCCTCGTCGATGGGCCGCCAGCCCTGTTGCGGCCAGCGGGTGATCTCGATCTCGAACCCTTCGGGGTCGTCGACCAGACAGCCATAGCCCTTGACGCTGTCCTCGGTGGCGCGGATCAGTGGCACTTCATGCCAGGGCAGAGACGGTTTCGTGCTGGCCTCGAAGATATATTCCGGAGCGTTCATGCGGCCCTCATATGCTGGTCAACGATGCGCTGCACCATCGGGGCGAAATGGTGGAAATCGGGCGTTTCCATATCGTCGCGCTTGCCCGCCTCGTCCAGATACCGCACCTGAATGATCTTTTCGAGGTTGGGGTTCTGTTCGAACGCGGCCACTTCCTCGGCGCTCATCGGGCCGCCTTGCAGGTTCAGCGAATGGATCGAGGCCTCGGAGAGGCGTTTGAAATATTCCGGCTTGGTGGCGCAGAGATAGCGCTTGGCGGCCACATGGTAGAGCACGCAATCGGTGACCACGCCGGGAAAGAACGGGGCCAGAACCTGAGCGCCCGCATCCTCGTGAAAGCGGTCTTCGGTGTCGTCCATGCTGAAGGTGCCGAACTCGGAGGTGAAATGGCCGATATCGTGCAAGAGGGTCGCGACGATGATGTCTTCGGGCAGGCCGTTCTGTTCGGCGATGGTGGCGCCTTGCAGCATGTGTTCCGCCATGGTGACGGGTTCGCCCAGGTATTCCTCACCGCCGCGCCGGTCGAAGATGTCGGCCAGGAAGGCCACGATGGTGTCGCGGGTCAGGTCAGGTCTGCCGGTCATTCCGCCGCCTCCGGCTGGGCCAACTCGAGCGCGGCCAGCGTGGACAGCAACCCGTCGCGGTCGGCGTAACAGCCCTGCAGCCAGCGCGATCCGGCACCGGAATAGCCGGTGCGTGCATGCAGCACACGTGTGTTGTCGACGATGAAGCTCTCGCCCGGCTCCAGCTTGAAGGCGACACCCATGGCGGGATCGTCGATGATGGCGGCGAATTGTCGATAGGCTTGGTAATACGCTTCCATCCGGTCAAAGGGAATGTCCACAAAGGGCGCTGACGAACGGTTGTTGAAGCGGACCGCCACCAACTCGCCGTCGGGCGCAAGTTCGATCATCGGGCGGCGCGACCGCAGGCAGACACCGTCCGAGCCGCTATATTCAAAGCGGGCCGGGTGACCCGCCAGCAGCGCGAACCCCTCGGGGTTCTCTGCGCGCAGGCGCTGGGCGGCGCGAAACCCGTCCACCACGATGGAATCGCCGCCCTCGGCGGAGTTTTCCAAACAATAGAGGATCTGCAGCCCCGGCACCGGATCGCGATAGGGGTTGTCGGTATGGGCCTGAAGCCCCAGCCCGGTATAGGCCAGATTGGTCGGATTGACCTCGGTCCGAACTTCGAAATACCGGCCATAATTGGTCTCGCGCACATAGCCGAACAGGTCGGCGACACGCAGCAGCGCCTCGGGCTCAACCGGGCCGCCGGTCAGTCGGGCAAAGCCGAATTCGGCCACCGCCGCCAGCCAGCCGCGTTTTGCGCGGGGGTCGGCATGGACGGCGTTCCAGTCAGCGCCCGGTGGCGCAAGCGCGCTGTCCCAGGTGGTGAGGCCCGGCGCGGTGCGGCCTGCGTCTTTGGGCCGGTCACGGTCATAGGCGTGATCGGCCAGCCAGCCAGCGGGAAAGATCACGGTCTTGCCTTCAGGCTGGAACGTGACTTCCAGATCCCCGCCCACGACGCGCGTGTTACCGACCGTGGTGTCGGCGGGAATGTCGCCGATGGTGATCAGCCGCTGTCCGTTTCCTGGCGCGCGGGTCTCGGGGTCAAGCGCGTTGTCGCGCAGCCAGATCGCGTGGAAGCGGGTGGTGGCCCCGTCATCAAAGGTAACGGTGACAACGGGGCCGGAGTGAGTGGCGGTGCGCAGCATGTGGGGCTCTCCTGATGGCAACGCGGGAACACTTGAGGGGATACCGGTGACGTGGCATTAAGACAATTAATCCTTATTCGATCTGAGGCCTGGAAAATCTAATGAGTAAACGCAAAGTGGGATTGCCGCCGCTTGACTGGTTGCGGGTCTTTGAGGCCGCCGGGAGGCTGGGCGGGTTTTCGGCGGCAGCGCGCGAATTCGGGCTGACCCAGGCGGCGGTCAGCCAGCGGATCGCCAATCTGGAGGCCTGGCTTGGCCGGTCGCTTTTCATCCGCGAGGCGCGCGGCGTGTCGCTGACGGTCGAGGGCGAAAGCTATCTGCCGCTGGTGCAGGACAGCCTGCGCGCGCTGGAGCGCAATACCGAGAACCTGTTCGGCAAAAGCCCGACCGAGCTGCGTGTTGCCGGGCTCAATTCCCATCTGGGCGCGTTGGTGGTGTCGCGTCTGGCCGGGTTCCACGCAGCCCATCCCAATTTGCGGCTGGTGATCGATTCGCTGGACCGCTGGTCGGGGTTCGACGAAGAAAAGACCTGGCTGCAGCTGCGCTTTGGCAACGGGGTCTGGCCGGGGCGCGCGGCGCATCTGGTCGCGCGCGAAGTGCTGGCCCCGATGGCCGCGCCCGGCCTGTCCCGGGGCGCGCCGCTGGTCGAGTTGCGTGGCCCAAGGCCGGGCTGGTCGGATTGGTCGGCAGAGACCGGCGAGACCATGACCAGCGGCTGGCTCAGTGTCGATTCGATGGAACACGCGCTGGCAGCAGCACGACAGGGCATGGGCATCACACTGGGCTCGGTCCCGCTTGCGCGCGACCTGTTGCAGAGCGGCGCGCTACATCGGCTTGAACTGCCGGAATTTATCACCAGCGAAGGCTATTGGCTGACCTGGCCCGAAGACCGGCCCATCAGTCGCAAGCAGCACCAGCTGGTCGATGCGTTTTATCAGGCCATCCGAATGGAGAAATAATGATCCGGTCGGGCGGGCTGTGCGTAGACCAGATATCATTGCCACATCCCCCGGTGTTGTCATGTTCTTACGGCTTATCTTCTTCACGCTGTCCTGCACCCTCGCGCTGCCTGCTTTTGCCGACTTCACGACGGTCAAGAACGAGGCCCAATTCAAACAGATTGTGGCCGGAAAGACCCTGACCCGACCCCTGATCAAGCTACAGGTGTCGCCCGATGGGACAATCAGCGGGAAAGGATTGCGCTGGCCGGTCGAGGGGATTTGGACCTGGCAGAACGGCTATTTCTGTCGCGATCTTTATTGGGGCGGCAGCGAGTTGGGCTATAATTGTCAGGAAGTGCGCGTTCACGGCGGCAAGATCCGCTTTACCTCGGATCGGGGCAAGGGCGATTTCGCCGATTTTCGCCTGCGGTCTGATTGAGGCACTTCGTAAGGAAACTTGAACCGCCCAGCGTCACCCAACGCGTTCAAGTTTTCGAATTCACGCAGCATCGGGTGAGTCAGGTATTTCGCGAAGCGCCATGGGTATCCCGCGTCATTCGGGTGTTGATCACCTGCACGATCCCGCCCAGCACCAAGCCCCAGACAGCAGCGCTGAGGCCGATGATGGTCACACCCGAGGCGGTGACCAGAAAAGTGATCGACGCGGCTTGACGATAAGATGTGTCCTCGAACGCGGCGAGCGCCGAAGTGGCAAAGACCGGCAGCAGGGCGACACCCGCCAGCGTGCCCAGCAGCATCGGCGGCGCGAGGCCCGCAAAGGCGGTGATGATCCCGGCAAACAGTCCGAAGAGGCAATAAAACAGCCCTCCGAACACCGCCGAGAGGTAGCGTTTTCCGGGGTCGGGATGCGAGTCGTCATTGGCACACATGGCGGCTGTGATGGCGGCAAGGCAGGTCGCGGGCGCGCCAAACGGGGCCGAGATCAGGCTGGCCCCGCCCACCGACGAAATCAACGGCGCGGGCGCGGGGTGATAGCCGAAACTGCGGATGATGGCGAGGCCGGGGATGTTCTGCGTTGCCATGGTGACAACGAAGAGCGGCAGTCCGATGCCGATCAGTGACGGGAGCGAGAAGACCGGGACGGTGAAAACCGGCGCGGGAATGACCGATGACCCGTTCAGCGTGAAGTCGAAGCCCGGTTGAAACACCACGACCAGCGCCGCTACGACCACGGCGCAGGGAACCGCGATCATGCGATTGATCTGGCCTGCGATGAACCAGGTGACGATCACCGGCAGGGCGACCCAGGGCGCCTGACTCATTGCGCTGAAGGGTTGCAGGCATATCGACAGCAACACAGCCGACAGCATCGCCTGCGCCAGCGGCGCGGGGATGGCCGCGATCAATCGGCTCAGGGGCCGCCAGAATCCGGCGATGGTGGTCAGCAGACCCGCAAAAAGGAACGCCCCCACCGCCTCGGCGAATCCGGCTTCGGGCATCTTCGAAACCGCCAGCAACGCCACGCCCGGCGTGGACCACGCCACGCTGACGGGAATCTTCGTGCGCAAGCTAAGCACCACACCCGCCAGTCCCATTGCAATGGCGGCGGCCATCAGCCCCGAGGCGGCCTCGGCTTTCGACGCACGCATACCGTTCAGACCCTGCAAAACGATGGGAAACGAGCTGAAAAAACCCACAATGGCGACCACAATGCCGGTCGAGACGGTTTGCAAAGGGATGGCGCTGTGGCGCATGTGATGCTCGTGCGAAAGTTTGCGGGAAGGGGACGGTGGTGAAACTGGCTGCCGCCCAAGACTATGCCCATTTTTGCGGCACAGCCAAGACCGGGAAAGCGTGCTTGCTCTTCTTTGGTCAGACAGTTGTGGGTGCTTTGCCTGACTCAGGGTCTCGCAATCCTGACTTGCCCTTGTTTTCCCGTTCCGTAGGGTCTCTTCCAGATTACAGCCCAACCGAGGAGAATTGGTTTCGTGAACATCACCGATTTGCAGCCGATCCCCATTTGCAGCAATGGGCAGGATGCGCGTGGATATCACGATATTGCGTTTGACAAGTCGGACCCACGTGCCCTGGAAAGACTTGTTGATGTCGGTGCGCATGGAATCGCTGTGGTGCCCTATTATCACCTGTCGGATGGCTCAAACCCGCCTTATGGCAGAAGGATAGACGGAAGCCTGCCGCGCATGTGGTGCAGGGAAAGCCTGGTGCCGATGTTGCGATCGGCAAACGACGCGCTTGCGGCATGTGGCTGCGAGCTTGTGGTTTATGATGCCTATCGTCCGATCACGACCCAACACGGGCTGTGGGAATGGGCGTTGGCGAAGGTGGCGGCGGACCATCCGGCGCTTCCTCGATCCGAGCTGGAGGCGCTGACCAGCCAATACAGTTCCGACCCGCGTCGTTTCGACCCGGTGGATGCGACGACCTGGCCGACCCATTCGACGGGCGCCTCGGTTGATGTTGTTCTTCGTGCGCTCGATACCGATGAGGTGCTGGACATGGGGGCGGGTTTCGACGAATTGAGCGCAGTTGCGCATACCGACCACCTTGAGCGTGAACGCGTTGCGGGGCGAATTGGTCCTGAAAACGCTGCCCTTTTGAATCGCCGCTTGCTGTATTGGGCGATGACCAATGCTGGCTTTGCAAATTATCCATCTGAATATTGGCACTTTGACTTTGGCAATCAGATGTACATCCACAATACGCGAACTGAGCATGGGCCTCAGGATCGGGCGTGGTATGGTTATTGTCGGCTTTGTGATGGCGTATGAACGGGCGGCTTTGATGTCTTCGACACCTTTTGACCCCATGCCTTTGAATCCCGGTTTGTCCAGCGCAGTCCCTTGTCAGAAATCGATCGCCAGCCCCTTCTTTTCCCAATCGCCAAAGCGAACGGGTTCCGGGCCGTCGCGCCCGCCCAGTTCCTTGGGCCCGGGGCTGGCTTCCGTTTCGGCCAGACGGCGGCGTTCTTCGGCCTCGGCCAGCGCGCGTTGGGCGGCAGGGGGCAGGTCTTTGTGGGTCTCGCTCATACCTCGGGTTCCTTTCCGGTCTCGCCCTTGATATACGCCCGCCTCTGCCCGTGGCAATGCGGGCATGGCGTCACAGATCGGGATCAGGGGCATGAACGATACCGCGACACGAGCGCGACAGAGCGCGATCTATCTGCTGGACCAGATATTGGGCGAGCATCGGCTGATGTCGGAATGCCTGGCCGCGGGCGCTCTGGACAAGCTGGCCGCCGAGGACCGCGCGCGGGCGCAACGTCTGGCGCTTGATACCTTGCGCGGGCTGGAGCGGGCCGACCGGATGCTGAACAAGCATCTGCAGAAGAAACCGCCGCTGCCGGTGCTGAATGCGCTGCGGCTGGGGGTTGTGGAACTGGCCGGGGGCGAGGCCGCCCATGGGGTGGTCAATTCCATGGTTGAAATCACCGCGCGGTCGCGTCGTCACGGGCGGCTCAAAGGGTTGGTCAATGCGGTGCTGCGCAAAGTGGCGGTGGACACGTCCAAGCATTGGGAGTTGCTGCGGGTGCCGCGGCTGCCAAAATGGTTGCGCACCCCTCTGGCGCAAGCCTGGGGTGCCAATGCGGTGGCTGGCATGGAACGGGCACATTTTGCTGGCGCTCCGCTTGATCTGACATTGAAACCCGGGGCCACTGCGGCGGAAGGTAACATGCTGCCGACGGGCTCGGTCCGGATTGATGGACCGGTGCAGGTCACGGCACTTCCGGGATATGAAGCGGGCGATTGGTGGGTGCAGGATGCTGCCGCTGCTTTGCCCGCAAGGGTGTTGGCCGCACAGCCGGGTGAGGCGGTGCTGGATCTCTGCGCTGCTCCCGGTGGCAAGACGCTGCAACTGGCGGCACAGGGCGCGGTCGTCACTGCGCTGGACCTCTCTGAGTCGCGGATGCGGCGGGTACGCGAAAACCTCGACCGCACCGGGCTGAGCGCGGAACTGGTCGTGGGTGACGCGCTGGAGCATCAGGGCAGCTATGACGCGATCCTGCTCGATGCGCCCTGTTCGGCGACCGGGACCATCCGGCGGCATCCCGATCTGCCCCATGCCAAGGACGGGTCGGAATTTGGTGAATTGATCGAATTGCAGGCGCGGATGCTGGCTCATGCTCACACGCTGCTGAAACCCGGCGGACGGTTGGTCTATTGCACCTGCTCGCTGCTGCCGGACGAGGGCGAGGTGCAGATCGAGGAGGTGCTGGAGCAATTCCCGGACCTGAGCGCGGACCGTGCAGCGCTTGATCTGCCCGGGGTCAAGCCCGGCTGGATAACGCAGGAGGGCGGGCTGCGCCTGCGCCCCGATTACTGGGCCGAGCGCGGCGGTATGGACGGGTTCTATATCGCCTGTCTGCGCAAAGTGGGCTGAGGGCGAGTTCGACGGTGACTCGCATTGCCCGAACCGCTAAGCTCTGCGACAAACGCCAAAGAGCGTGAGAGGCAGTGAATATGTCCAGTTCCGATACGATGGCGAGCCGTTGGGCACGGTTCCAGAACCGTTTCTACGCGCGGCTGAGTCAGCGGCGCGCGGCGGTGACCGGATTCGTCTCGCAACCCGAACCGCGCACGGTTGGCGTGTTTGCCCGTGGCCGGCAACTGCTGGCGGGCAATCTGCTATTTGCCGGGTATCTGGTCGAATCACGTGACAGCGGGTTGTGGGAGGTCGCCTCGCCCAACCCGTCTTTTGACGACGAACGGCACGGCTTTGCCTGGCTCGACGATCTGGCCGCAGTGGGCGATGTGCGGGCGCGGGCAAAGGCGCAGACCTGGCTTTGGGGCTGGATCGACCATCACGGGCGGGGGCGCGGGCCGGGCTGGACGCCGGAACTGACCGGCCGGCGGGTGATTCGCTGGATCAACCACGCGCTCTTTCTGTTGCGCGGTGTCGAGCCGGAACAAAGCGATGCGTTCTTCCGCTCGCTGTCACATCAGACCTGGTTTCTGTCTCGGCGCTGGAAAGCCGCACCGCCGGGACTGCCCCGGTTCGAGGCATTGACGGGCCTGATTTACGCCTCGCTGGCGCTGGAGGGACTGGAAGAACTGGCTGATCCGGCGATCCGGGCGCTAGGGCAGGAGTGCCGCAGCCAGATCGATGCGCAGGGCGGTGTGCCCACGCGCAACCCCGAAGAACTGCTGGAAGTATTCACGCTGCTGACCTGGGCGGCGGCGGCCCTGCAGGAAGCCGGACGCGGCGTTGGGGCCGATCACGCGGCGGCCATCCTGCGCATCGCGCCCAGCCTGCGGACCCTGCGCCATAGCGATGGTGGTCTGGCCCGGTTTCATGGTGGCGGGCGCGGTATCGAAGGCCGGTTGGATCACGCACTGGCAGCGAGCCAGACCAAGCCAACGCCTTTTGACCGGCTGGCGATGGGCTTTGCGCGTCTTGCAGGTGGGCGCACCAGCGTGATCGTCGATGCCAGCCCGCCACCTTCGGGGCGGGCGTCTTACAAGGCCCATGCCTCGACACTGGCGTTCGAGCTGACCTCGGGCCGCCGCCCGCTGATCGTGAATTGCGGCGCGGGCGACAGTTATGGTCCCGAATGGCGGCGCGCCGGGCGGGCGACGCCGTCACATTCAACCCTGTGTCTGGACGGCTATTCCAGCGCGCGTCTTGCCGACCCCGAACGGGGCACCGGCAACGAGGCGCTGATTGCCGCCCCGCGCGAAGTCGTGGTCGAGATGTCGGACCTGCCCGACGGGGTGCGGTTTCAGGGCGGACATGACGGCTATGAGGCGGTGTTCGGCCTGACCCATGCCCGAACGCTGGAACTGTCCTTCGATGGGCGCGGGCTGGCGGGTGAGGATATGCTGCTGGCGATGAGCGATCCGGCCAAGCGGCGTTTCGACAAGGCAATGGATGCGGCGCAGCTTGCGGGAATCGGCTTTGATCTGCGCCTGCATCTGCATCCGGATGTGGATGCGGCGGTGGATCTGGGCGGTGCGGCGGTGTCGATGGCGCTGAAAAGTGGCGAGATCTGGGTATTCCGCCACGACGGTCAGCATAAATTGGCTTTGGCCCCAAGCGTTTACCTGGAAAAAGGTCGTCTGAAGCCACGCGCGACAAAACAGATTGTTCTATCCGGCCGCGCAATGGGGTATGCGACGCGCACCCGGTGGACGCTGAGCAAGGCGCAGGACACGGCGATTGCCATTCGCGACCTGAACCGGGATGAGCCGCAATTCGACTGATCCGCAAAAGGACCAAGACCACATGACCGATTTTCACCCCGTGCGCCGCGCGCTGCTGTCCGTATCCGACAAGACCGGGTTGGTCGATCTGGGAAAGGCGCTGTCGGCGCGGGGTGTGGAACTGCTGTCCACCGGAGGATCGGCCAAGACCCTGCGCGAGGCAGGGCTGGATGTGCGCGACGTGGCCGAGGTCACCGGTTTCCCCGAGATGATGGATGGCCGGGTCAAGACCCTGCATCCGATGGTGCATGGCGGGCTGCTGGCGCTGCGCGACAATGACGCCCATCTGGCGGCGATGGAGACGCACGGCATCGGCGCGATCGACCTGCTGGTGGTGAATCTCTACCCGTTCGAGGAAACCGTCGCCAAGGGTGCCGATTATGACACCTGCATCGAAAATATCGACATCGGCGGCCCGGCGATGATCCGGGCGGCGGCCAAGAACCATGCCTTTGTGAACGTGGTGGTCGATGTCGAGGATTATGACGCGCTGCTGGCCGAACTCGAGGCCAATGACGGTCAGACTTCTTATGCATTCCGGCAGGGGTTGGCGCAGAACGCCTATGCCCGTACCGCTGCCTATGACGCCGCGGTGTCGAACTGGATGGCGGGCGCGCTGAACCTGCAGGCCCCGCGCCGCCGGGCGGTGGCAGGCCGCCTGGCCCAGACGCTGCGCTATGGCGAGAACCCGCACCAGGAAGCGGCGTTTTATCTCGATGGCTCGGACCGTTCCGGCGTCGCCACGGCGCGGCAGGTGCAGGGTAAGGAACTGAGCTACAACAACATCAACGACACCGATGCGGCGTTTGAATTGGTCTCGGAATTCGATCCGGCCGACGGTCCTGCCGTTGCGATCATCAAACATGCCAACCCTTGCGGCGTGGCACGCGGTGCGACTCTGAAAGAGGCCTATCAGAAGGCGTTCGACTGCGACCGCACCTCGGCCTTTGGCGGTATCATCGCGCTGAACATGCCGCTGGACGCCGACACCGCACGCGAGATCGTGCAGATATTTACCGAGGTGGTGATCGCGCCGGGCGCCTCGGAGGAGGCGGTTGAGGTGTTTGCCACCAAGAAAAACCTGCGCCTGCTGCTGACCGAGGGCCTGCCCGACCCGCAGGACAGCGCCTTCACCACCCGTCAGGTGTCTGGCGGCATGCTGGTGCAGGACAAGGATGTGGGTCATCGCGACATGGCCGACCTCAAGGTCGTGACCAAAAACGCCCCGACCGAGGACCAGATGGCGGACCTTCTCTTTGCCTGGAAAGTGGCGAAACATGTCAAATCCAACGCCATCGTTTATGTGAAAGACGGCCAGACCGTGGGCGTCGGTGCGGGCCAGATGAGCCGGTTGGACAGTGCCACGATCGCGGGCGTCAAGGCGCAGCGCATGGCCGAGGGACTGGAACTGCCGGAAAGCCTCGCCAAAGGGTCCGCCGTGGCCTCGGACGCGTTCTTTCCCTTTGCCGACGGGTTGCTGGAGGCCGCCGCAAACGGCGCGACATGCGTGATTCAGCCGGGCGGGTCGATGCGCGATGACGAAGTGATCAAGGCCGCTGACGAGGCCGGTCTGGCCATGGTGTTCACCGGTATGCGGCATTTCCGTCACTGATGCCGGGCGCACGTGTCATATGGGCGGCCCTGACGGCCTTCCTGCTGGACCAGTTCAGCAAATACTGGGTGGTGCATGTGATGGAGGTGGACCGGCTGGGCGGCATTGATGTGCTGCCCCCAATCCTGAATTTCCGCTATGGCGAGAACCGGGGCATCAATTTCGGTCTGTTTCAGGGCGACAGCGACGCCTCGCGCTGGGTGCTGATCGGATTGTCGTTTCTGATCTGCGCGGGCGTGCTGTTCTGGCTGCGCCGTGCACCGGGCAACTGGATCACCCAGATCAGCGCCGGGCTGCTGATCGGCGGGGCGATGGGCAACGTGGTGGACCGGCTGGTCTATGGCTATGTGCTGGATTTCCTCAACATGTCCTGTTGCGGGATCAACAACCCGTTTGTCTTCAACATCGCCGATGTGTTCATCTTTGCCGGGGCATTCGGGCTGATCCTGTTCGATGGCACAAAAAAATCTCAGAAAAAGGCCTCGTGACGCGGTGCGGCAAATGGGCTACAACACCGGCCAAACAGGCAGGAGGTGACCATGCGGGGTCCGCTGGGCGCGATAATGATTGCAGGCGTATTTGCTCTGGCAGCGTGCTCTGACAAGGGGTTGCGCGTCATTAACGCTCCGGGACCGGGGCCGGATGAGTTTGCCGTTCTGCCGGTCAAGCCACTGACCGCACCTCAGGATTATGCGGTACTGCCCGCGCCCACGCCGGGTGGTGCAAACCTGACCGACCCGACACCGGTGGCCGATGCGGTCGAGGCGCTGGGCGGTCGTGCCTCGGCGCTGCAACCAGGTGCGGTGCCATCCTCGGATGCGGCGCTGGTGCGTACGGCCAGCCGCTATGGCGTGCCTGCCAATACCCGCGAGGTTCTGGCGCAGGAGGATGCCGATTTCCGGCGTCGCAAGGGACGTCTGGCCAATATCCGGTTGTTCAAGGTGGATCGTTACGGCGAGGTTTATGACAAGCAGGCGATTGACCCCTATGCCGCCGAAGATGTGTTTCGCCGGGCTGGGCGTGAAACCCCCTCGGCGCCGCCTGAAGATCGTTAAGAAATCTCAATTTTCTGCCATCGCGGCTTGAACCTGCACCATCGCACCGTAGGTTGTGCGCAAGCTGGAACACAAGGCGTGGTCCGGGCGGGTGCCGCCCGAGGGTCCATGCCGGATGGAGGACACCCGATGATACGTTCCCTTGTTGGCGGGGCCGCGATGGCGTTGACGCTGCCGGTCTTGGCAAGCGCCGAAGACGAAGCCGTGACCACATTCTCTCTGGAGAACGGGATGGATGTGGTCGTGGTCGAGGATCACCGCGCCCCCGTCGTGCAGCACATGGTCTGGTACCGCGCGGGTTCAGCGGACGAGCCCGTTGGATCGTCCGGCGTGGCGCATTATCTGGAACATCTGCTGTTCAAGGCGACCGACACGCTTGAATCGGGCGAGCTTTCGGCAACCGTGGCCGCCAATGGCGGGCAGGACAATGCCTTCACCTCATATGATTACACCGCCTATTACCAGCGCGTCGCCGCTGACAGGCTGGATCTGATGATGCGGATGGAGGCGGACCGGATGCGCAACATCCGCCTGACCGAGCGTGACATCGAGACCGAACGCGACGTGATCCTCGAAGAGCGCAACCAGCGCACCGAGAACAACCCCCGCGCGCTGTTTGGCGAGCAGTTGCGCGCGGCGCAATACCTCAACCATCGCTACGGCGTGCCGATCATCGGCTGGCGGCATGAGATGGAAGAGCTGGATATGGACGACGCGCTGTCCTTCTATCAAACCTATTATGCACCGAATAACGCCATCCTCGTGGTGACCGGCGATGTCGATCCCGAAGAGGTCCGCGCGCTGGCCGAGGAGCATTATGGCGCGATCCCGGCCAATCCCGACCTGCCCGAACGCCTGCGTTCGCAGGAACCGCCGCAGACCGCCGCGCGGCGATTGACCTACAAGGACCCGCGCGTGGCGCAACCTTATGTGCAGCGCAGCTACCTCGCACCCGAGCGCAATCCCGGCGACCAGAAAACCGCAGCCGCGCTGTATCTGCTGTCCGAGTTGCTGGGCGGCGGCACAACCTCCTATTTGAATGAGACGCTGCAATTCGACCAGAAAAAGGCCGTTTACGCGGGCGCCTCCTATGGTGGCGTGTCCTTGGATGACACCAGCTTCAACCTGTTCGTGGTGCCGTCCGAAGGCGTCTCGCTGCAGCAGGCAGAGGACGCGATGGATCAGGCGGTTGCCGATTTCATCGCCGCAGGCGTCAACCAGGCGGATCTGGACCGGATCAAGATGCAGTTGCGCGCGGCGCAGGTCTATGCCCGCGACAATGTGGACGGGATCGGCAACCGCTATGGCCGGGCGCTGGCCAGCGGGCTGACGGTTCAGGATGTGCAGGACTGGCCGGACGTGTTGCAGGCGGTGACCGGCGAAGAGATTATCGCGGCAGCGCGCGAGGTTCTGCAACCCGAAACCTCGGTCACCGGCTGGCTGATGCGCGATGAGGAGGTCACCCAATGAGAGCGTTTCTGACAACCTGTCTGTTTCTGTTTCTGGCGCTGCCCGTCTGGGCAGAGGTCGAGATCAAGGAAGTGACCTCACCCAAGGGCATCAAGGCCTGGCTGGTGGAGGATCACTCGATCCCCTTCACCGCGCTGGAATTCCGTTTCCGGGGTGGCACTTCGCTGGATGCGCCCGACAAGCGCGGCGCGGTTTATCTGATGACCGGGCTGATCGAAGAGGGGGCCGGTGATCTGGATGCGCGGGCCTATGCGCGGGAACTGGAGGCGCTGGCAGCTTCGTTTGACTATGATGCCAGCGACGATACCGTGTCGATCTCGGCGCGGTTTCTGTCTGAGAACCGCGATGAGGTGGCCGATCTGCTGCGCACCACCCTGCATCAGCCGCGCTTCGAATCGGATGCGGTCGAACGGGTGCGCGCGCAGGTTCTGTCGGGCCTGCGTTCGGATGCCAAAAACCCCAATGACATTGCTGGCCGGGCCTTTTCGCAGATGGCCTATGGCGACCACCCCTATGGGGCGGATGGCAAGGGCACGCTGGACAGCGTCAGCGCCCTGACCCGCGATGACATCGTTGCCGCCTATGAGGGCGTGTTCGCGCGCGATCGTCTCTATGTCGGTGCGGTGGGCGACATCACGGCCGAGGAACTGGGTGTGTTACTGGACAAGCTGCTGGCCGATTTCCCCGAGACCGGCGCGCCGATCCCTGGCAAGGCAGACGTGACCATCGACGGTGGCGTCAGCGTGGTCGAGTTCGACACACCGCAATCGGTGGCTCTGTTCGGTCAGAAGGGTATCGACCGGCACGACCCGGATTTCTTTGCCGCCTATATCCTGAACCAGATCATGGGCGGCGGGTCGCTGGAAAGCCGTCTGATGCGCGAAGTGCGCGAGGAGCGCGGCCTGACCTACGGGGTCTATTCCTATCTGGTGCCCAAGGATCTGGCCTCGGTCTATATGGGGTCGGTGGCCTCGGGCAATGACCGCATCGCCGAGGCGATCACCGTGGTGCGCGACCAATGGGCCGATATCGCCGAAAACGGCGTCACCCAGAAAGAACTGGACGATGCCAAGACCTATCTGACTGGGGCTTATCCGTTGCGGTTTGACGGCAATTCGCGGATCGCCTCGATTCTGGCGGGGATGCAGATGGATGATCTGCCGATCGATTACATCGCCACCCGCAACGACAAGGTCAACGCGGTGACGCTGGAGGATGTGAACCGCGTGGCTGGCGAATTGCTGGACCCCGAGGGGCTGCATTTCACGGTTGTCGGCAAACCGGTTGGGCTGGACGGATAGGGATGTTCCGGCGGGGCGTCTTTGCGGGCGCCCCGAACCTCTCGATATGATGCGAATTCCGTCCGCGCGCCTGTAGGTAACGGATATGTGTCCTGACCGAACCGGCGATCGCGCGCATTTTCGGCAAAAAACCCACATCATTCCGGCCATAAATCGCTGCTGGACCCAAATGAGGGTTTCGCGGCCCGACATGTCGCCCTACATTCAAGAACAGGGCAGGGGTGCTGTTGCGCTCCTATCCACCACTCACGATGAGCCCGGTTCCCGTGTTCGCAACCGCGTCGCCCGATCCCCCCCGATCCGGCTGACCGGAACACGGAACCGGGCGTTCTTCGTCTTGGCCAACCCTATGGCAGAATCGTGTGGGCCTATGCTAGGTTTAGCGGTATGGCGCACCCGAACCCCAATATCAGCGAAGAACAGCCCGTCATCCGGCAGTTGGATGAAGGTGCAATCAATCGTATCGCCGCCGGAGAGGTGGTCGAACGTCCCGCCTCGGCGGTCAAGGAACTGGTCGAGAATGCCATCGACGCCGGGGCGCATCGGATCGCGATCGACATTGCCGATGGTGGCAAGACCCTGATCCGGGTTACCGATGACGGTTGCGGTATCGCGCCGGGTGATCTTGCTCTGGCGCTGTTGCGGCACGCCACCTCGAAGATCGATGGCAGCGATCTGCTGAACATCCATACGTTTGGGTTCCGCGGTGAGGCGCTGCCTTCGCTCGGCGCTGTGGGTCGCCTGTCGCTGACCAGCCGCGCTGCCGGACATGAAGCGGCGGAGATCGCCGTGACCGGCGGGCGCACCGATCCGGTAAAACCCGCCGCCCTGCGCAGCGGCACCGTGGCCGAGCTGCGGGACCTGTTCTTTGCCACCCCTGCACGGCTGAAATTCATGCGCTCGGATCGGGCCGAGATGCAGGCGATCAGTGACACGGTCAAACGGCTGGCCATGGCCGAGCCCGGCGTCGGGTTCACCCTGCGCGATGTCTCGGGCGGCGGCGAAGGGCGGATCACCTTCCGCGCGGATAGCGAGAATGGCGATCTGTTTGATGCCTTGCATGCACGGCTGGCCCGTATCCTGGGCCGTGAATTTGCCGAGAACGCGCTGAAGATCGACGCCACCCGCGACGGTATCCGGCTGTTCGGCTATGCCGCCCTGCCGACCTATTCGCGCGGCGCGGCGGTGGCGCAGTACCTGTTCGTGAACGGCCGCCCGGTGCGCGACAAGATGCTGACCGGCGCGCTGCGGGCGGCCTATTTCGACTTTCTCAGCCGCGACCGGCACCCGGCGGCAGCGCTGTTCATCGATTGCGATCCGACGCTTGTTGACGTGAACGTGCATCCCGCCAAATCCGAGGTGCGGTTTCGCGATCCAGGCATTGCGCGCGGGTTGATCGTCTCGGCCCTGCGCGCGGGCCTGGCCGAGGCCGGGCATCGTGCCTCGACCACGGTGGCCGGCGCGACATTGGGGGCGATGCGGCCCGAGGCAGCGGGCCCCGCGCGGGTCTATCAGATGGATCGTCCCTCTCTGTCGGCGCGCCGTGCGGCGCATGAGGCGCAGGCGCCGGGTTTTGCCGATCTCTCATCCGCCTTTAGCGGTCAGATTGCTGAACCCGCCCCAATTGCCTCTCCTGTGCCGGAACAGGATGAACCGGTGGCAGAGCATCTGCCGCTGGGCGCGGCGCGTGGTCAGGTGCATGAGAATTACATCATCGCCCAGACCGAGGATGGCATCGTGATCGTCGATCAGCACGCCGCGCATGAGCGGCTGGTTTATGAAAAGCTGAAACACCAGATGGCCGAGACCGGCATCGTCGCGCAGGCCCTGCTGATCCCCGAAATCGTCGAGCTGAGCGCCGGCGACCGCGCCCGCTTGCTGGAGGTGGCCGATCAACTGGCGGCGATGGGTCTGACTATCGAGGCCTTTGGCGGATCCGCCGTTGCAGTGCGAGAGACCCCGGCCATTCTGGGCGAGGTCAATGCCGGGGCCATGCTGCGTGACATTCTCGACGAGCTGGCCGATCAGGGTGAAAGCCAGATGGTGCAGGCAAAGATCGAGTCGATCCTGAGCCGGGTGGCCTGCCATGGCTCGATCCGGTCGGGTCGCCGGATGCGGGGTGAAGAGATGAACGCGCTGCTGCGCGAGATGGAGGCAACGCCCCATTCCGGCCAGTGCAACCATGGCCGCCCCACCTATGTCGAACTCAAACTGGCCGATATCGAGCGGCTGTTCGGACGCACATGATCGAAATCAACGGTTCTCAATACGCTCTGAACGATCCCGCTGTGCTGGCTGCGGGAGGCGGGGTTGCGCTGGCCTTGCTGGTTCTGCTGATGCTGACTCTCGCCCTGCGCGCCGCCAACCGCTCGGCCCGGATGGCTGCCCCACTGTCGCAGCAGATGGCGGTGCTGGGGCAGCACGTGCAGCAATTGGGTCAGGGCCAGGAACAGCTTCGCGGCGGGCTGAGCCATGTCTCGGACGCGCAGGCCAATGCGCAGGTACAGGTGATCCAGACGGTCGAGGCGCGGCTCTCGGATGTGCAGCAGCAGATGAATGACCGCTTGGCAGACAACGCCATGCGGGCACAACGGGCGCTGAGCGAGATGCAGGAGCGGATGAAGGAAACCCTGCACGGGTCCTCAAAGCAGACCGCCACCTCGCTCACGCAATTGCAGGAACGGCTGGCAACTATAGACAAGGCGCAGGACAATATCACCAAACTGTCGGGCGATGTTCTGAGCCTGCAGGACATCCTGTCGAATAAACAGACGCGCGGGGCGTTCGGGGAAATCCAACTCAACGATATCGTGTCCAAGGCGTTGCCCGCCGACAGCTATGCATTGCAGCACACACTGTCGAACGGCAAGCGGGCCGATTGTCTGATCCGCCTGCCGAACCCGCCCGGCCCGATCGTGATCGACAGCAAATTCCCGCTGGAGGCCTATGAGGCGCTGCGTGCGGCCGAGACACAGGCGCAATTGCAGGAAGCGGCGCGGATGATGAAGACCACGCTGCGGGCCCATATCAAGGCGATTTCCGAGAAATACATCCTCGACGGCGAAACCGCCGATGGCGCACTGATGTTCCTGCCATCCGAGGCGGTTTATGCCGAATTGCACGCCAATTTCCCGGATGTGGTGCGCGAGGGTTTCGACAAACGGGTCTGGATCGTCTCGCCCACCACCTGCATGGCGACGCTGAACACGATGCGCGCCATCCTCAAGGACGCGCGGATGCGCGAACAGGCCGGTGCGATCCGCAAGGAGTTGGGTCTGCTGCACAAGGATGTAGACCGGCTGGGCGACCGGGTCGGCAATCTGGACCGCCATTTCGGTCAGGCGGCCAAGGATATTTCGGAAATCAAGATCAGTGCCGAGAAAGCGGGTCGCAGGGCGCAGCGCCTGGACAATTTCGATTTCGAGGAACTGGCGCCCGACGATGCCTCAAATGTTGTGCCTTTGAGCAAGCCCGAGGCATAACGGCCAGCAGGCAGGGCGCCGTGAGGTGCCTCAGATGCGCAGGAAGGGTTGCAGCAGCCGCGGGATCAGGCTGTTGAACTTCAGCGGCGCGTCGGTGACCGCAAGGCAAATGCAATCGGCCGAGATATCGGCGACCGGCATATGCTCGAGATCTTCGTCCGCGATTTCCACATCGCCACGGGCGAACCGGTCGATAGCGTCGGAGAACGCGCCCTGCAGCACCATGGTCAGTTCCATGCCCTTGTGGCCGTGATCGGGTACGGCGGCCCCGGCGGGGATGAACAGCAAACGCGCAGAGGCGGCGGCGGAGGTCGGCAGGATCGCCTGTTTCACGCCCATCCCCACGGGCTTCCATTTGATGTCAGAAACACTACCACCGACATAATCGCGCAGTGGCGCAGGCAGCACGTCGCACGAGGGGCGCGTTGGCGCGTCAGCAGCCACGCCACCGGCAATCAGCGCCAGCGTCGCGTCAAGCGCGTCGTCAGCCATGTCCACCGTTTCGGATACGTCCTGCAACATGCAGCCTCCCAGCGTGTCATAGCTTTCGGCCTGCGCGCGGCAGGCGTCGCAGAGCGACAGGTGGGTGGCGACCATGAGGTTGAAGGCCTCTGGCAATGTGCCTGCGGAATAGCCCATCAGCAGCTCGTCGGTCAGATGATGTTTGATCTCGTTGCTCATCTTAATTCACTTCATCGCGTGGCGCAGCCTATCCAGCGCCAATCTAATGCGCGACTTGATCGTGCCAAGCGGCAGCCCGGTCCGGGCGGCTATTTCGCGATGACTGAGATCACCGAAATATGCCTTTTCGATCAAGTCCCGTTGCGCCTGCGGCAAGGCTTTCAGTGCCTTGCGCAGATGCGCGGTTTCCTGTTGCAGGGCGACGATATCGACCTGATCCGGCTCGGCCTCGGGGCCCCAGGTCAGCTCCTCGGGCTCGGGCCGGCGTTCCTTGCGCAAAAGGTCGATCCGGCGGTTCCGCGCGATAGTATAGACCCAGGTGGCCACCGATGCGCGGGACGGATCGAACAGATGCGCCTTGTGCCACAGGGTGGCCATCACCTCCTGGGTGCATTCCTCGGCCTGGCTCGGGGTTGAGCCGGACTTGATGAGAAATGCCTTTACCCTTGGGGCGAAGTGCCGAAACAGCTCAGCAAAGGCGGGCTTATCCTGCGCGCTGCGTATGCGCAGAACATGTGCCACCCACTCCCCTTGTGGTTTGCAACCATCGTCTTCCCTGTTCACCGCTGTTTTTCCCTTGCGGACACTGGTTTTCCTTTTCCGCATGATCTGATGGACGGCCTCAGCCGCGCCACAGGTTTCAACGGGTTCCACTTCGGCGAACATATACAGCTTACGTGCATCACCCCAAGCCGGATCACATGGGTCGATAAAAAAGATATTCTTTTCATCCGAAGCCGTTGCTCAACCGTAATGCATGTCAGGAACGGAATAGTGTCGGAGAAACACGCAATATGCCATTTGAACACTCTGCGGGCGCGCCCCGAAAGATCGCCGTCATCGGCGGCGGGATCTCGGGGATGGGCGCGGCCAACCTGCTGGCCGACACCCATAATGTCACGCTGTATGAGGCCGAGGGACGGCTGGGCGGCCATGCCCGGACGGTCATTGCAGGGAAACACGGGGATCAGCCGGTTGATACCGGCTTTATCGTGTTCAACCGCGCCACCTATCCGCGTCTGATTGGCCTGTTCGACAAGCTGGATGTGCCGGTTGCCGAAAGCAACATGAGCTTTGCTGTCTCGGCGCGGGGCGGGGCGGTGGAATATGCCCTGCATGGCGCGGATGCGATGTTTGCGCAGCGGCGCAACATGGCGCGGCCCGGATTTCTGCGGATGGTGCGTGATCTGTTTCGTTTCAATGCCAATGCCGCAGCCTACGCGCAGGATCGTGACATTACCGTGGGCGAACTGTTGCAGCGCCTGGGCACCGGGAGCTGGTTCCGGAAATACTATCTTGAGCCGTTCTCGGGCGCGATCTGGTCGACGCCGAAGGACAAGATTCTCGATTTCCCGGCCTGGGCGATGATCCGGTTCTTCGAGAACCACGCACTGCTGAACTATGACGGGCAGCATCAATGGTACACGGTACGCGGGGGCTCGGTCGAATATGTGCGACGTCTGCAGCTTGCGATGCAGCGCAAAGGTGTGTCGCTGCGTCTGGGCGCACCTATCGACGGGGTGCGACGCACCTCGCTGGGGCCGCTGGTCAAGACAAGCGGAGCCGAGTGGGAGCTGTATGACGAAGTGGTCTTTGCCACCCATTCCGATGACACGCTGGCGCTGCTTTCGGATGCGACACCAAGCGAACAGGCGGCCTTGTCCGCGATCCGTTATCAACCCAACCATGCGGTGCTGCATGCTGACACGTCGCTGATGCCGCGCAGGCGGAAATGCTGGGCCAGCTGGAACCATACCGAGGATGCGCAGCCGCAATCCGACCGGATCGACCTCACCTACTGGATGAACGCGCTGCAGCCGATCCCCGAACACGACCCGCTTTTTGTGACGCTGAATTCGCGCCGCCGCATCCGCGAAGAGCTGATCTACGAAGAGGCCACATTCCGCCATCCGGTCTTTGATGCCGCAGCTTTGGCGGCGCAGGAGAAGATCGCCGGGTTCAACGGGACGGCAGCCACCTGGTTCTGCGGTGCCTGGATGCGCAACGGGTTCCATGAGGACGGTCTGGCCAGCGCGGTCAGCGTTGTCGAAGGCATCAACCGTGTCGCGCTGACGCCCATGGCGGCGGAATGACCGGGGCCGTGCAACATATCCCGGCCCATAGCTTTCACGGGCGCAAGGGTGCAGTCCAGAACGGGTTCCGGTACTCGCTGGATTACATCCTGCTGGACCCTGAGAGGGATCAGCCAGAACCCTTGCTATTCTCACGCAAGCGCCCGAGCCTGATGGGCTTTCGCACACGCGACCACGGGGGTGTGCCGAAGCGGGGCGAGGGGGCCAGATGGTTACGCCGCGTGTTCGAGCAATACCAACTGCCACAACCCAAGCGCATCGCCCTGCTGACGCAGCCGCGCGTGCTGGGCTATGTGTTCAACCCGGTCAGTTTCTGGCTCTGTTATGACGACGCGGATGATCTGACCGTGGTGGTGGCCGAGGTGACCAACACGTTTGGCACACGCCACAGCTATCTCTGCCACAAGCCTGACCTGTCGCCGATCGACCCAAGCGACCGGCTGACCGCAACCAAGCTGCTGCATGTCTCGCCGTTTCAGCCCCGCGAAGGCAGCTACACGTTCCGGTTCGACATCAGCGACGCGCGCATCGGCATCTGGATCGATTATGGCCGCAAAAAGGGCGGGTTGATCGCCACGCTGACAGGTCGGTGCCAGCCATTGACCAACCGGGCGATCCTATGGTCGGCCCTGCGCCGCCCGTTCGGGGCGCGGCGAGTGATGGCGCTGATCCATTGGCAGGCGGTCAAACTTTGGCTCAAACGTGCGACATTCCGGCGCGAGCCGGAGCAGCATCAGCCGAATGTGAGCCGGGGATGAGAATGGCGCGCGCGGATATCCGGATGTCGGAACGGCTTGGGGCCTATGCGCTCTTTGCGGCGATGCTTTCGGCGGCGGGGCTGCCGCTCTATATCCATGCGCCGAAGTTTTTTGTCGACAGCTACGGCGTGAGCCTGACGGCTCTGGGTGCGGTCCTGTTCGGGTTGCGCATGCTGGATGTGGTGCAGGATCCGGCATTGGGCTGGCTGGCGGAACGGCTGCGACACCGTCGTCAGATGGCTGCTGCTGTGGCGGTCACCGCGCTGGCGGGCGCGATGGTGGGACTTTTTGCGATCACCCCGCCGGTGGCGCCGCTTTTGTGGTTCGCGTTGATGCTGACGATCGTGTTTTCCACCTTCAGCTTTTTGACCATCTGTTTCTACGCCCAGGGCGTCAGCAAGGCAGACCATATGGACGGGATGGGGCATATCCGGCTGGCGCGCTGGCGCGAGACCGGGGCGCTGCTGGGTGTTTGCGTTGCCGCCATCGCGCCATTTGGGCTGGCCGCTGTGACCGATCAACCCTTTGCCGGGTTTGCGCTGGGCTTTGCCTTGCTTGCCTGTATCGCCGGATGGGCGATGCGGACCGAATGGGTCGCTGGAACGTTGCAACAATCCTCGGGTTTCGCGCCAGTGCTGCGCGACCGGATTGCGCGCCGCTTGCTGGTGATTGCGTTTTTGAACGCGGCCCCGGTGGCGGTCTCTTCGACGCTGTTTCTGTTCTTTGTCGAAAGCCGTCTGGCCGCGCCGGGTGCCGAAGGCCCGCTGCTGCTTCTCTTCTTCCTCTGTGCCGCCTGCGCCGCGCCGATCTGGGGCAAGGCAGCCGAGGTCTGGGGTGCGAAACATGCGCTGATCGCGGGGATGTGCCTGTCGATCCTGTCTTTCGGTTTCGCGATCACGCTGGGGACCGGAGATGTGGCCGCTTTTGCGGTGATCTGCGTGTTTTCGGGCGCGGCGCTGGGTGCGGATCTGACGCTGTTGCCCGCGCTTTTTGCCACGCGAATGGCAAAAATCTCGCCCACCGCCGCCGAAGGGTTCGGTTTGTGGGCCTTAGTGTCGAAATTCTCGCTGGCCATCGCTGCTGTCGCGTTGCTGCCGGCGCTCGAATATGCCGGGTTCCGCACGGGCGTGGACAACAGTGATCAGGCGCTGCGCCTGTTGTCGCTGTTTTATGCCGGGCTGCCCTGCGTCCTCAAACTGGCCGCGCTGGCTTTGCTGGCGGCCACCGATCTGAAAGGAAACTGACCATGGAGGCGATCCTCTTTATCCTGCTGGGCGGCGCGCTAGTGCTGGCGCTCGGGTTTGCGAAACGACGATTCATGTCCTTCCTGTCGCAAAGCCCCGATGATTATGTCTCGCAAGGTCCCGATTTCGACCTGCGCCGACATCTCAACGGTCCCATTCAATGCGAAGGCGTGATCTATGGGCCGACGGGTCGCGTGACCTCGCGCTTTGTCGGAGATTTTGATACAAGCTGGCAGGGCAATCGCGGCGTGATGCGGGAACATTTCCGCTATGACAGCGGCAACACGCAGGACCGGGAATGGGCGTTGGAACTGGACGGCGAGGGCCGGATTCGCGCCACCGCACCGGATGTGATCGGTGTGGGCGAGGGCCGACAGAGCGGATCGGCCGTGCAGTTGCGCTATCGCATCCAACTGCCGGAAAGCGCCGGGTCGCATGTGCTGGACGTGGTGGACTGGATGTATCTGGCCCCCAATGGCACCATCGTGAACCGCTCGCAATTCCGCAAATTCGGCATTCAGGTGGCCGAACTGGTCGCCACGATGCGCCCTCTTGAGGCCCAGTTAGAAAAGCGTGACGCCGCGTGAGGGACTGGGCCGGAAAGCGCTATTGGCTGGTGGGTGCCAGCGAAGGGTTGGGTGCGGCACTGGCCGGGATCATGAGCCGCAGCGGCGCGCATCTGATCCTGTCGGCGCGCTCAACCGACCGGCTCGAGGCGCTGGCGGTGGACCTGCCGGGTCCGACCGAGGTTGTGCCGGTGGATGTCTCGGATGACGCCAGCGTGAAAGCAGCGGCAGAGCAGGTCGGTGAGATCGACGGCATGGTGTTTCTGGCTGGTGTTTATTGGCCGATGGCGGCGCAGAATTGGGACTATCTTCAGGCCAATGCGATGGCGGATATCAACTTCACCGGGTTGATGCGAGTGCTGGGCGTGACCGTGCCGCAGATGGTGGCGCGGGATGCGGGCCATATCGTGGTGACCGGCTCGCTCTCGGGCTATCGTGGCCTGCCGGGGGCGGTGGGCTATGCCGCCTCCAAGGCCGGAACCATGGTGCTGGCCGAGGGGCTTTATGCCGATCTGCGCGGGACGGGTATTGATGTGCAACTGGCCAATCCCGGTTTCATCCGCACCCGTCTGACCGAAAAGAACGATTTCACCATGCCCGCGATCATGGAGCCCGAGCGCGCCGCCCAGATCATGTTCGATCATATGAACAGTGATCATTTCCAGCGTGCCTTTCCGGTTCCCTTCGCCTGGCTGTTCCGGTTGGGGCAATTGCTGCCCGACTGGCTCTATTTCCGGCTATTTGCGTAAGATCAAAGACCGCGAGGCTCGTGCCTGATTGGAATCGATCAGAACACGCGGACAGGAGAGCGGTGCAGATGTTGGAAATTTCAGCGCGTAAAGTGGCGCAGGTGGCGATGATGGCGCGCGAGTTGGGACGCGCCGAAGGTGAGATGCGGGCCTTCATCGACCGGATGGGCGAAGATGAACAAGCCGAGTTGGTGGCGATCATGTGGATCGGGCGCGACAGTTTCGACGTTCAGGAACTGGGTGAAGCGATCCGCACCGCGCGGGCCGAGGCCTCGACCCCCTGCGCCGACTATCTGATTGGCACGCCGCATCTGTCGGACCACCTGGAAAACGGGCTGGACGCGCTGGGCATTTCTGCTGAAGACGTGGAAAATGATCTGATGTGACGGGTCGCGGGTGCGCTACTGTGTCCCCAGATGCTGCCGGAACGTCTGTTCCGCTCGCCCCCAGACACCCTTGTTGATATCGTCAAGCGTCAGCAGCGACGGCAGCAACTGCGCGGCGTAATCCTGCGAGCTTTCAACCGGCAGCATCGAGGGCAGGTTGTCGATCGCCATCACATCCAATACCGGATCGGATGCAACCCGCAGCACCGGCTGGGCCCAACTGGTGGCGCGGTCATAGATCGGTACCGGATTATAGTCGCTATCGGGGTCGCAGGCGATGTCACCGATGGCGCTCAGGCGGCGTGGGGCCTCCAGCGCGGTGTGCGGCACAAAGACCGGTGTGCCGGGCCGGGCGAAGATGCAGTTCAGGAACAGATCATGGTCGAGGATTTCGGGAAACGGCCCGCCATCGGCGGTTTCCGCCATATCCCAGCGGGTGACCTGCACGCCCATCGCCTCGCACAGATCGGCGGCTCCGCTGCCGACCCGGCCAAGCGCGCCGATCACAATGGCCGAGGGGCGGGGTGTTCCCGTGGCGTCCAATTCGGATGACAGAGCGGTGCTCAGGGCCTCCTTGCTGTGATAGGTGCCGACCGGTCCGCAGATTGCACCGTGTTGCTGCGCCGACCAGGCCTTGAGCGTCACTGCGGCCCCGGCATAGCCCGCCCAGTAGCCAAAGGCAGCAACGCGGCGTCCGTCCTCGTCCACCAGGTATTCCAGATCATAGAGCGTGCCGCCGCCTGCCTTGAAGCGTTGCAGCAGGGCGCGGCCCGCGCCTTGGCCCTTGAAGGCATGGCCGAACATGATGTGGCGGTGGGCCAGGGGTCTGCCATCCTCGGGCAGTTCCTTGAGGCCGAAGATGATCGCGTCTTGGGGTGCCTGTGGCCAGCTATGGGCTTCGGCGATGGTGCAGCCCGCGTTCCGATAGCCATCAATGGGAATCGCGCGTGTGGGGCTTGCTTCGACCGTGACCGCGATCCCCGCGGCGATCAGCGCCGCGGCACCTTCCGGGGTCAGGCCTGCGCGTTCCTCGTTTGCGCGCTGTTCGGCGCGAACCCAGAGATGTGTCATGACAGCCCCTCCTACAGCATTCCTGCCTGCGTCACCGCCCTGACAGAAGGACGCGCGGCCATGGCATCGCGAAACGCAATGATCTTCGGATAGGCGGAGGGGTCAACGCCATCACCCTCCAGCCAGCTGCACACCACGTAGAGGTAGCAATCGGCAAGGCTGAGGCGCTCGCCCAGCACAAAAGGCCCGCGCAGTCCGTTGGCCTCGATATAGGCGCAGCAGTCATTCATGGTTTGAGGCACTTTGGCCTTCATGTCCGTCCAACTGCTTTCGAGATCGGCCCAGCGATGGCCACGCAACCGGTGGGCGTGGTTCACATGCATGGTCGAGGCCAGGTAATACATCACCTCACGCATCCGGGCAGCCAGCACCGGGTCGTCGGGTACCAGCCCGGCCTGCGGAGCCAGCGCGGCGACATAATCCAGCAACGCGCCGGTTTCGGTCAGAATACCGCCCTCAACCGCCAGTGCCGGGACCCGGCCCTTTGGGTTGATCTGGCGATAGGCGGCTTTGGTTTGCTCGCCGGTCGTGAAATCCAGCTTGATGGCTTCATAGGGCAGCCCGGCCTCTTCCAGCGCGATGGCAACGGCGACCGAGATGGTTCGGGGGGCATAATAAAGCTGCATCAGGGCGTCTCCTCAGAGGTGGGTCTGCGCATATTGGCGGTCGGGCGCTTCCAGATGCGGGACCGCGTTGAACAGGACCGGGCTCAGCTCGGCCCCTATCGGATGCAGACGATGAAGCGAGGTATTCATGATGGCAAGGGCCACCCGCGCCATGGACCGCGTGTCCAGACCCAGCACCTGCCGCATCACCATCGAGATCAGACCGCCCGAGGTCACGACGATGGCCGGGCCGTTCCCCGCGCCGATCTCGCTGAGAACATCGCCGACGCGGGTGGTGAACTGGTCAAAGCTTTCGGGCGGGTTGTCGATCTCGCCCGCTTCCCAGGCGGCAAAGGTGCGCGGCAGATGTTCAACAAAGCCTTCGCGATCCTCCGGGATTCGAACGCCCTTCTGGTCCTGCAAAAGCTGGGCGAGGGCAAAATACTCGATCTCGTTCAGGCGGGCGTCCTGGATGGGGTTCACAAGCCCCATGCCGGCAGCGGTTTCGATATGGCGGGTCAGCGTGCCGCAATAGGCGCGCGGATGGTGCGTGCCGGTGCCACGCAGATGCGCACCCAGCCAGCTTGCCTGCTGATGACCCAAAGGGCTCAGCTTGTCATAGCTTGCCTCGTCGCGGGCTTCGGTATTGGCCTGTCCGTGGCGGACAAGGGTAATGTAGGACATGGGTGCTGCTCTCCGGTTGGCCTTGTCTTAGGCCAGCGGGGCGATTTGCGCCATACGTGATCTGCATCCCGCATATCCTGTCCCGGACAAAGAGGGCCCTGTGCGGGATTGGTTCGGCAGAGAGGGGATAAGTGAGAGGTTGGACATCGACCCAAGCGGGGCTCGTTGTGGCTGCTTCCTTCCGGACCTGACCAGGTTGGCGAGGCGCTCGCCCGCGCCAACCTCTCAAGCGTCGATATAGGCACGTTGCGCAGGGTTGGCAAGATGAGTCTCGGACCCGCAATGGCGGGATTTTTGGGATGCCGCCACGAACGCCATTGCTCTTGGCGGGCAGAAGTGGCAGCCCTGTCGGCACGTCTCGACCGGGAATGCAGATCATGAAACATGCCGAACAGGTGACCTTTGGTGGCTCTGGCCTCAATCGTTCCGCGCATCAGCGCGCGGACCCTGCGGCGCTGGCGGATCTGGCGCGGCATGAGGCGGCACGCTACCATCTGTTCTGGCGTGGCAAGGTGCTGATGCAGCCCGACGCAGCACCGGCTCTGCCGCATGTGAGCGCGGATCATTCCCTTATATCAAAGGTGTCTACCCCGCCGATCTTTCTGGGCACCGCCGAGGATGGAACGCCGCATTTCGCCTGCGACATCTCGGACTGGACACCTGACGCGGCAGAGATGGAAACCGTGGGCGCCTTCCACGACCCCAGCCAGCAGCAGCACCCCGATCTGCCCGAAGGTCAGGTGTTTTGTGAATTGCGGCGGATGATGACCGCACTCAACCCGCGCGAGGCGGAACTGGCGGCCACCGCACGGGCGCTGTTCAGCTGGCATGAGACGCATCGCTTCTGCGCCCGCTGTGGCACGGAGAGCGAGATGGAGCAGGGCGGTTGGCAGCGCAGCTGCCCGGCATGTGGCGGGCAACACTTTCCGCGCACCGATCCGGTGGTGATCATGCTGATCACCCATGGCGAATCGGTCCTCATGGGACGCTCGCCGGGTTGGCCCGAAGGGATGTATTCGCTGCTTGCGGGTTTTGTGGAGCCGGGCGAAACCCTGGAGGCCGCCGTGCGCCGCGAAGTGGCCGAAGAGGCCGGGGTGCCGGTCGGGCAGGTGACTTATCTGGCCAGCCAGCCCTGGCCGTTTCCGGCCTCGCTGATGATCGGCTGCGCGGGCGAGGCGCTGTCGCGCGACATCTCGATCGACCCGACAGAGATTGAGGATGCGTTCTGGCTGACGAAATCCGAAATGCTGCAGGTCTTTGCCGGGGAAAGACCTGACATCAAACCCGCCCGTCCAGGCTCAATCGCGCATTTCCTGATCCGTAACTGGCTTGCGGATACGCTGGATTGACGCAACACTCAGCGCAACCGGAACGCGTCAGGACCCTTCATGCAGATTTCAGGAACCGAGGATATCGCAGCGCCCATCAGCGACGTGTTCGATATGCTGTCGGAGTTTGACAGTTTCGAGCGCAATGCGATCCGGCGTGGAATCGATGTGCGGCGGCTGAACGATCACTCGCGTGCGATGCGCGGGCTGGAATGGCAGGCGGCGTTCCAGTTGCGCGGCAAGCCGCGCAACCTGCATCTGGTGCTGTGCCGCTATGACAGGCCGCATCTGATGCAGGTCGATTCGTCGACCAAGGGCATCGAAAGCACCATGCTGGTCGAGCTTCTGCCGCTGTCGCCACGCCGCACCCGTCTGCATCTTAAACTCAAGCTGCGGCCCAATACATTACCCGCGCGGCTGTTCGTGCAGTCGCTGAAACTGGCCCAACGCAATCTGAACCGGCGGTTCAAGAAACGGCTGGGCGAATTTGCCCGGGACATGGAGAACCGGCAGACCGCAGTGCGGTGACGCGCCGGTCAGGTGCGCTGGCGGGTGGCGGGGTAGACGCCCAGAATCTCAAGCTCGGCGGTGAAATAGGCCAGCTCGTCCAGCGCCAGTTGCACATTCGGGTCATCGGGGTGGCCCTCGATATCGGCGTAGAACTGGGTCGCGGTGAAGGACCCGTCAACCATGTAGCTTTCCAGCTTGGTCATGTTGACGCCGTTGGTCGCGAAGCCGCCCATCGCCTTGTAAAGAGCGGCGGGGATGTTGCGGACCTGAAACACGAATGAAGTGATCATGCCGTGATCGCCCCGGCGTGTCATGTCCGCTTCGCGCGACATGATCAGGAATCGCGTGGTGTTGTTGCCCTGATCCTCGATGTGGCGGGCAAGAACATCCAGCCCATAGATTTCGCCCGCCAACTCGCTGGCCAGCGCTGCGGCTGCCGGATCGCCGCGCTCGGCGATTTCGCGGGCGGCGCGGGCATTGTCGGGGCTGACGCGGCCGGTGATGTTGTGCTTGCGCAGAAAGCCCGCGCATTGCGGCAGCAGGACCAGATGGGAATGCGCCTCGCGCACCGCGTCCAGAGTCGTGCCGGGCACCGCCAGCAGGTTGATATGGACGCGCACAAAGGCCTCGTCGATGATATGCAACCCGCTATGGGGCAGCAGCCGGTGGATATCGGCCACGCGCCCGTAGGTGGTGTTTTCGACCGGCAGCATGGCCAGATCGGCCGCGCCACCGCGCACGGCTTCGATCACGTCCTCGAAGGTGCGGCAGGGCAGCGGCTCCATCCCGGGCCGCGCGTCGCGGCAGGCCTCGTGGCTATAGGCGCCGGGTTCTCCCTGGAATGCGATGCGATTGGTCATTTGATAGGCTTCCATGCAACAAGCCCGCGAATTGGGCGTTTGGTCGCGCTGTCTATACCTTGCCTCTTGCGAGGGGAAGCCTTAGACACCAGCGCAGACAGCTGAAATGGACTCGCGATCAATGTTCGACACGATGACAGTTACCAAGGCCGCGGCCGGCCTCTTTGGCGCCTTTCTGGTGTTTCTTCTGGGGAAATGGGCAGCAGAAGAAATCTACCATGTGGATGGTCATGGCGAGGCCGCCTATATTGTTGAGCCACTGGAAGGCAATGACACCGTCAGCGAGGCCGAAGAGGTCAATTTCGACGAGCTGATGATGGCGGCAGAAGTGGACAAGGGCGCGAGCGTGTTCAAGAAATGCCAAGCCTGCCACAAGCTGGAAGACGGCGCCAATGGCACCGGTCCATATCTTTATGGCGTCGTGGGTCGCCCGGTCGCATCGGCAGCCGGGTTTGGATACTCCTCAGCTATGCAGGGCAAGGGCGGCGACTGGACCCCGGAAGAGTTGGACGCGTTCCTGACCAACCCCAAGGGCGTTGTTTCGGGGACCTCGATGGCCTTCGCGGGCCTCAAGAAGCAAAAGGACCGTGTCAATCTGATCGCTTATCTGGACAGTCTCGACAACTGAGCCGAAGCGCATGGGTTTTTGGGGCCGCTGCCGATGCAGCGGCCTTTTTTCTTCCATTAACGCTTCTTCACGGCGCGTTCACATGTTCTAAACTTGCAACTTGAATCGCTGGACCATTTTCTAGCACAAGCAAGATTGGCCCTTAACGCCAACCAGACCCGAGAGGATGAGCCGATGAAACCCACCAAAGCAGCAGCCCGTGAGGGCGTTCTGGACGCGAGGTTAAGGTTCGTTGGTGTTCTTGGCCTGTCGGTCGCGCTATTTCTGGGTGGCGCAACGTTGCTGCGGGCCAATGACGAGGTCGTGCGCAGCCACGGCTATTCCTATTTCGGCAATCTGGACTACCCCGAGGATTATCCGCATCTGAACTACGTGAACCCCGAGGCCCCGAAAGGCGGCGAGATGTCGCTTGCCGCGTCGGGCACCTTTGATTCGCTCAACCCCTATTCGCGCAAAGGCCGCGCCGGGGCGCTGACATCGATCCAGTACGACAGTCTGATCGAAAGCAGCAGCGACACGGTCGGGCAATATTACGGCGTGCTGGCCAAGAGCCTCGAATATGACAAGGACCGCAATTACGTGATCTTTCACATGCGGCCCGAGGCGACCTTCTGGGACGGTACGCCGGTGACGGCCCATGACGTGGTCTACAGCCACAAGCTCTTTATCACTCAGGGCCTGCCGTCTTACGCTCAGGCCGTGGGGCATATGGTGACCGGGGCCGAGGCATTGGACGATCATACGGTTAAATTCACCTTTCACCCCGAGGTCAGCCGTCGCAGCCTGATCGAGACTGTTGGTTCGACCACCGTGTTCTCGAAGGCGTGGTTCGAGGCCGACGAGACGCGCCGTCTGGATGAGCCGCGATTGGAAGTGGCCGTTGGCTCCGGCCCCTACAAGCTGGACAGCTATGACATCAACCGCCGCATCGTTTACAAGCGCCGGGATGACTACTGGGGCAAGGACCTGCCCTTCAATGTGGGGCGCAACAATTTCGACACGATCCGGGTTGAATATTTCGCCGATCAGACGGCGGCGTTCGAAGCGTTCAAGGCCGGGGTCTATACCTACCGGATCGAAAGCGACCCCAAAATCTGGGCGACCAGCTATGACTTTCCCAAGGTTCAGAACGGTCAGGTGGTGAAGGACGAGATCCCTGATCGCAGCCCGCCCACGCCCTCGGGGTTTGTGTTCAATCTGGGCAAGCCGCAATTCGCCGACAAGTCGGTGCGCGAAGCCTTGGCGCTGGCATTCAACTTTGAATGGGCCAATGAATCGCTGATGTTTGGTCTGAACTCACCACGCAATTCGTTTGTGCAGGGTACTCACCTGGAAGCGACCGGCGCGCCCGAAGGGGCCGAACTGGACTTTCTCAAGTCGCTGGGTGACGTCGTGCCCGAGGGGCTGTTTTCCGAACCCGCCCTAGTCCAGCACGAATCCCGTCCCGCCCGGCTGAACGACCGGCGCAACCTGCGCGAAGCGTCGAGGATGCTGGATGAGGCAGGATGGGACGTGGGCGCAGGCAACTTGCGCCGCAATGCTGACGGGCAAACACTGAAGGTCGAAATCCCCTATCCCTCCAGTCTTCCGACCTCGATCACGACGATGATCGAAACCTATGTGCAGAACCTGCAGGCGCTGGGCGTGGATGCCAAGGCCGACAAGATCGACCCGGCGCAATACACGCTGCGCAGCCGCGAGCGCGACTATGACATGGTCTATTCGAACCGCTACGGTGCGTTCCTGTCTACGGGTGGCGGGCTGAGCCAGATGTATGGTTCGAAAGAGGCCGAGTTCAGCCTGTTCAACCCGGCCGGGCTGGCAAGCCCGCTGGTGGATGCGATCATCGAAGCTTCTTTCGACACCACCGATCAAGACCAGCAGGACGCCGCCCTGATGGCGCTGGATCGGTCGCTGCGCTATGAGTTCTTTGTGATCCCCGACGGCTATGTGGCGAACTATTGGGTGGCTTACTACAACATGTATGAATACCCCGAGGCGTTGCCGCCCTTCTCGCTGGGCCATCTGGACCTGTGGTGGGTCAATCAGGAAAAGGCCGAGAAACTGAAGTCGGAAGGCGCGCTACGATAACATGGGAGCCTATATCCTAAGACGCCTGCTGCTGGTCATCCCGACCCTGCTGGGCATCATGATCATGAACTTCACCCTGGTGCAATTTGTGCCGGGTGGCCCGATCGAACAGATCATCGCGCAGATCGAAGGGCAGGGCGATGTCTTTGCCGGGTTTGCAGGCGGGGAGGGGTCCAGCCCCGAACCGCAGGGTGGAGATGAGCAGTACATCGGCGCGCGCGGGTTGCCGCCGGAATTCATCGCGGAACTGGAAAAGGAATTCGGTTTTGACAAACCGCCGCTGGAGCGGTTTCTGGGCATGATGGGCAACTACCTGACGCTGGATTTCGGCCAAAGCTATTTCCGCTCGATCAGCGTTATCGATCTGGTGCTGGAGAAGATGCCGGTGTCGATCTCGCTGGGGCTCTGGTCGACGCTGATCGCCTATCTGATCTCGATCCCGCTGGGTATCCGCAAGGCGGTACGGGACGGCAGCAGTTTCGATACCTGGACCAGCGGCGCGATCATCGTCGCCTATGCGATCCCCGGCTTCCTGTTTGCGATTCTGCTGCTGGTGGTGTTTGCTGGGGGGTCCTATTGGCAGATCTTCCCGCTGCGGGGTCTGACATCGGACAATTGGGACAGCCTCAGCCTGACGGGCAAGGTTCTGGACTATTTCTGGCACATCACCTTGCCGGTGCTGGCCTCGACGATCGCTGCCTTTGCGACGCTGACGCTGCTGACCAAGAACTCGTTTCTGGACGAGATCAAGAAGCACTATGTCATGACCGCCCGCGCCAAAGGGCTGAGCGAGCACAAGGTGCTCTATGGCCATGTGTTTCGCAACGCCATGCTGATCGTGATCGCAGGCTTTCCTGCGGTGTTCATCGGCGTGTTCTTTGGTGGCTCAATCATCATCGAGACGATCTTTTCGCTCGACGGGCTGGGCCGTCTGGGGTTTGAGGCCGCCGTGGCGCGCGATTATCCGGTGATTTTTGGTACGCTCTTCATCTTTGGCCTGATGGGGCTGGTTGTCGGCATCATCAGTGACCTGATGTATGTGCTGGTCGATCCGCGCATCGATTTCGAAAAGCGGGAGGGGTAAATGGCGCTCTCTCCGCTCAATCAGCGCCGCTGGCGCAACTTTCGCCGCAATGGGCGCGCCTACTGGTCGCTGATCCTCTTTTCGGTGATCTTTGGTTTTTCGCTCTTTGCCGAGTTCATCGCCAACGACAAGCCGATCCTGGTGAACTATCGCGGCGACTACTACACGCCGATCTTCAAATTTTATCCCGAGACCGCCTTTGGCGGTGATTTCCGGACCGAGGCGATCTATAGCGATCCCGAGGTCAAATGCCTGATCGACAGCGGCGGGCTGGAGGTTTGTTTCGACGATCCCGAAGGCATCATCGACGAAATCAAAGCGGGTACATTTGAGGCCGAGGGTTTCGAGCGCGGCTGGGCCATCTGGCCGCCTATCCCCTATTCCTTCAACACCTCCGTGGATCGCCCCGGCGCGGCCCCGCTGCCGCCCAACGGGCAGAACCTGCTGGGCACCGATGACACCAAACGCGACGTGCTGGCACGGGTGATCTATGGCTTCCGCCTGTCGATCCTGTTCACGCTATTGGTCACTGGTGTGGCCAGCCTTATCGGGATATTCGCCGGGGCCCTCCAGGGCTTCTTTGGCGGCTGGCTCGATCTGGTCTTTCAACGCATCATCGAGATCTGGTCCGCGACCCCCTCGCTTTACGTCATCATTATCATGTTCGCCATTCTTGGTCGCAGTTTCTGGCTGCTCGTGGCGCTGATGATCCTGTTCTCATGGACCGGGCTGGTGGGCGTTGTGCGGGCCGAGTTCCTGCGGGCGCGGAACCTGGAATATGTGCGCGCGGCCAAGGCGCTGGGGGTGAGCAACATGACCATCATGTTCCGCCACATGTTGCCCAATGCGATGGTGGCGACGCTGACCTTTCTGCCCTTCATCGTGACCGGCACCATTGGCGGGCTGGCCTCGCTTGATTTCCTTGGCTTCGGCCTGCCGTCTTCCTCCCCTTCGCTGGGCGAGTTGACGCTGCAGGCGAAACAGAACCTTCAGGCGCCGTGGCTGGGCTTCACCGCGTTTTTCACTTTTGCCATCATGCTCTCGCTTCTGGTCTTCATCTTTGAGGGCGTGCGTGACGCGTTTGACCCCAGAAAGACCTTTTCATGAGCCTGCTGGATGTGAACAATCTCAAGGTCTCGTTCCAGCAGGACGGGCGGGTCTCGGCGGCGGTCAAGGGTGTGTCCTTCACCGTGGATCGCGGCGAGACCGTGGCGCTGGTGGGCGAATCCGGCTCGGGTAAATCGGTCACCGCGCTCAGCACCGTGTCGCTGCTGGGCGACAGCGCCATCGTCGAGGGCTCGGTCAGCTATGACGGGCAAGAGATGATCGGGGCCTCGAAGCAGCGCCTGCAAGACGTGCGCGGCAACGATATCAGCTTCATCTTTCAGGAGCCGATGACCTCGCTCAATCCGCTGCATACGATCCAGAAGCAGATGGCCGAAAGCCTCGCCCTGCATCAGGGTGTCACCGGAGACGCGGCGCGCGCGCGCATCGTGGAATTGTTGAACAAGGTCGGCATCCGCGACCCCGAGGAGCGGCTGGATGCCTATCCGCACCAGCTTTCGGGCGGGCAGCGGCAGCGGGTGATGATCGCCATGGCGCTGGCCAACAAGCCCGACATCCTGATCGCGGATGAGCCGACCACGGCGCTGGACGTGACCATTCAGGCGCAGATTCTGGAACTGCTGGCGGACCTGCAGAAGGCCGAGAATATGGGGATGCTGTTTATCACCCATGACCTTGGCATCGTGCGGCGTATCGCCGACCGGGTCTGCGTGATGAAGGATGGCGAGATCGTCGAAACCGGTGCGACGGTCGAAATCTTCGACAACCCGCAACATCCCTACACCCAGAAACTGCTGGCCGCTGAACCTTCCGGCTCACCGCAGCCGGTGGATGCAGGCGCCGAAGAGATCGCGCGCACCGATCACCTCAAGGTCTGGTTCCCGATCCAGCGCGGGTTTCTCAAGCGCACGGTGGGCCATGTGAAAGCGGTCAATGACGCCACCATCTCGGTGCGCGCGGGTGAGACGCTGGGCATCGTGGGCGAGAGCGGTTCGGGCAAGACCACGCTGGCGCTGGCGATCATGCGGCTGATCGCCTCTGAGGGCGGCATCACCTTCCGCGACCAGGATGTGCGCAAATGGTCCACGCGTGAACTGCGCCGGTTGCGCAAGGATATGCAGATTGTATTTCAGGACCCGTTTGGCTCGCTCAGCCCGCGCATGACCTGCATGCAGATCATTTCCGAAGGGTTGGCCATCCATCAGGTTGACCCACACCGCAAGCCCCGTGAACTGGTGGCGGAGGTGATGGAGGAGGTGGGTCTCGACCCGGCGGCGATGGACCGTTACCCGCATGAGTTCTCGGGCGGTCAGCGGCAAAGGATCGCTATCGCGCGAGCGATGGTGCTGCGGCCCAAGCTGCTGGTGCTGGACGAGCCGACCTCGGCGCTGGACATGACGGTGCAGGTGCAGATCGTGGACCTGCTGCGCAACCTGCAACAGAAATACGGGCTGGCTTATCTGTTCATCAGCCATGACCTCAAGGTGGTGCGGGCAATGTCGCATCAGGTTGTGGTGATGAAGCAGGGCGACGTGATTGAAACGGGCACTGCCGAGGCGCTGTTTGAAAACGCACAGACCGACTACACGCGCGAGTTGATCGCGGCCGCAGGGTAGGGCACCAGGGCGCGTGACACGCCTTGGTGCAGTCCTTTCGCAACGGCTCAGGCGCTGGCTTTTTCTTTCGCGGCACCCTTGGGGGCGGGCCCGCGCAATTCCTCGTAGTGATCGAAATCCAGCTGCGCCCAGCCGGTGCCCCTTGTGGCGCTGGCGATCGACCGGTGCAGTTCGTCCTGTGCCACGGCGGGCAGCAGCGCGTTGAAAATCTCCCAACCCGAGGCGTTGGGATTGCCCTCAAAGCCCAGCACCTGCCCCTGAAGCGAACTGATCGTGGGCACCAGATCGCCGACGAATTGCGACGGCAGGTGAATCTCGGCCCGCAGGATGGGTTGCAACACAACCGGTTTCGCCATTGGCAGGGCCTCGCGCACGGCGGATTTGCCAGCCATCCGGAAGGCATAGTCCGAGCTGTCCACCGAATGGTGCTTGCCGTCTTTCAGCGTCACTTTCACATCGACCACCGGATGGCCCTGCGGCCCTTCGGCCAGCGCGTCCTCGGCCCCGTGTTCGACGGAGGGGATGTGGTTGCGCGGCACAGTACCGCCTTTTACCACCTCGTCGAACACAAACCCCGACCCGCGCGGGAGCGGTGTGAGCGAGATCACCACATCGGCAAATTGCCCCGCACCACCTGATTGCTTGCGGTGGCGATAGCGGTGTTCGACCGGTTTTTGGATCGTCTCGCGATAGGCGGTCTCGACCTGATCGGTGGTGATCTCGATCCCAAAATCCTCGGCCAGCTTCTCGGTGACGCGGCGCATGTGCTGCGGCCCTTGGGTACCCAGAACCGGGTGGCCCGAGGTCGGGTCCGGTTGCAGGCTGAGCCCCGGGTCGATTTCGGCCAGCCGCGACAGCGCGTTCGACAGGCGCACATCGTCGCGCTCATGGGTCGGGGTGACCATCTGACGGTGGCCAGGCGCATGGCATTGCGCCCATTCCGGCAACGGGCTGCTGGCTGAGCTGTCATAGAGCAGGCCGGGGCTCAGGTGATCCGATTTCACTGCCAGACCGATCTGGCCCGCCTCCAGCGTGACGATCTGGGTCTTGGCGTCCAGCGCGGTCAGGCTGCCCACGGATTCACCGCCCAGCGGCTCGTGCGCCTTGACGCCATCGCCCAATCCGCGCAGCACCGTGATCTTGCCGATATGTTTCTTCACATCGGCAAAGCCGGCGATCGCGCGCGCTTTCTCGCCCGCCTCGTCGCGGTCGGCAGCGATGTCGAACTCGGGCGCTTCGTGCCGCAGCGCCTTCATCATCCGCGTCAATCCGTTGCCATGCTCGGCGGCCCCCAGATAGGCCGGGATCAACTGATGGTTCTGTAGCACCTTGGCAGCGATTTCGAACACCTCGGCGGTTGCGGGCTGCTTATCCTCGATCAACTGCTCCAACAGCGCGTCGTCGAAGTCCGAGAGGGTTTCCAGCAACTCCGTGCGCGCCTCCTGCTCGCGATCCTCGGTGGATTGCGGCAATTCGATCAGGGCCGAGGGCTGCCCCTCCTGATATTTCCAAGCGCGCTCGGAAATCAGGTCCACCGCGCCCACGATCTGATCGCCGTCGCGGATGGGAACCTGACGCAGGGCGATGTGATGGGTGCAATAGGTCTGCAACTCGGCGACGATGTCGCGGATGCGGCCATTGGGGTTGTCCATCTTGTTGATGAACAGGAAGCAGGGAATGCCAGCCTCTTCCACCAGCCGCAGGTAGGGCGCGCACAGCACCGCCGCGTCTGGATCGGGTGGCACCACCACCACCGCTGCGTCGGACAGCGCCATCGCCGGGCCGACATAAGCCAGCGCGTCGCCGCCGCCGTCCACGTCCACCGCGCACCACGGCTCGCCCAAGTAAGAAAAACCGTGCAGGTGCACGGTTCCGGATACATCGAATTTTGTGGGCCGGTCGTCGAGGCGGCTGATCGCCTCGACGAGCGTAGATTTGCCGGATTGGGTAGGTCCTAGGACCGTAAAAACGCGCATGGTGGGTTCCCTCTTAAAGTGCTGCAGTGTTTATGTTCGCTGCACGGTAAGGGCCGAACGAATGCGGGTCCGTTCGCTTGCGCTGTATGTCTGGCCTCTGCCTCGGTGCGCGGGCCAATAGCCCGGCGCGCTCTGCCCTGAGTGTGAGAAATCAGGGGGTCCGACGTCAAGCCCTTTGCGTGCCGGGCCAGCGCCTTGGGCGGATTGCCGGGCGTTGAGGTGCAGATCAGACGGCAGAGCTGTGGCCCGCCTTGCTCAGGTCATAGGCATCGAAATGGCGGGCGATCATGCGGGTCAGGGGCCGGGCTGGCTGCGGAATGAAAAGCCCCTCATCGGTAATCTGCAAAAGCCCGTCAAAGGCAGCGTTGGCCCGTTGGAACATATCTTCCAGAGCATCGCGCGGCAGGTCATAGCGGCGTTCGATCTCGTCGCGGTCGATTCGGAAATCGCACATCAACGCCTCGATCAACCGAGCGCGCAGATTGTCCTCGCCGCCAAAAACATGCCCGCGCGCGACGGAAAACCGCCCCTCGCGGATCGCGGTGGTATGTTTTGCCGTGGCCGAGGCGTTTTGCGCATAGCCTTGCGGGAAGCGCGAGATCGAGGATGCTCCGACGCCGATCAGTACTTCAGACCGGTCATCGGTATAGCCCTGGAAGTTGCGGCGCAGGCGCCCGTTTTGCAGGGCGTGGCTCAACCCGTCTTCCGGCGTGGCGAAATGGTCGATCCCGATTTCGTTGTAATTATCCCACAGGAACAGCTGCCGCGCGGTCTCGAACAGGCCCAGCCGTTGTTCAGGAGTGGGCAGCGCATCCGAGGGGATCATTTGCTGGCGTTTTGCCATCCAGGGCACATGTGCGTACCCATAAAGCGCCACGCGGTCGGGCCTCAGCGACAGCAGTTTCTGGACGCTTTCGGTGATCCGCGCCGTGGTCTGGTGCGGCAAGCCATAGAGGATATCGGCGTTCAGACTGTGGATGCCGCGGGCGCGCAGCATCTCGGCGGCGTCGCGGGTGATCTCATAGCTTTGCAACCGGCCGATGGTTTTCTGGATGTTCTCGTCAAAATCCTGCACTCCGATCGAGGCGCGGTTCATGCCCGCCTCGGCCAGCGCGTCCAGGCGCGCGGCGTCGATCTCGTTGGGGTCGATCTCGACCGAGAATTCGGCATCTTCGGCAAAGGGCGCGACATCGGCGATGGCGCGGGACAGATCGCGCATCATGTCGGGGGCCAGCAATGTGGGCGTGCCACCGCCCCAATGCAGCCGCGACAGAGTCACGCCCGATGGCAGGTGTTGCTGCAACAGCCGCAGTTCGGCTTTCAGCGTTTCCAGATAGGCGGCCACGGGGGATGCGGTCTTTGTTCCTTGCGTCCGGCAGGCGCAGAACCAGCACAGGCGGCGGCAGAACGGGACATGGATATAGAGCGAGATCGCGCTTCCGGGCGCGATTTCCGAAATCCAGTTGCCGAACAGGTCGGCCCCAACATCGTTGCTGAAATGCGGCGCAGTCGGGTAGCTCGTGTATCGAGGCACCCTTGCGTCAAATAGGCCTAGCCCTGCCAAATTCGGTTTCGTATTCATGCCACGTCTGTATTATCAAGTCTCAGTTCGAGGCCTTGACCCAGATCAAATAGGACGAAATATGACCAAGCACGCAAAGTTGGCGCCGTCGGCCTGCGGCGAATGCCCGATCCGGCATCGCGCCGTGTGCTCTAAATGCGATGCGGATGAGCTGACCGAGCTTGAAGCCATCAAGTATTATCGCAGCTACGAGGCCGGGCAGACGATCTTGTGGGCGGGCGACCAGATGGGATTCGTCGGCTCGATGGTCTCGGGCGTTGCGACGCTGACCCAGACGATGGAGGATGGCCGGACCCAGATGGTCGGGCTGCTGCTGCCATCGGATTTCGTCGGGCGGCCGGGCCGTGATTCGGCGGCCTATAACGTTGTTGCGACCAGCGACGTGGTGATGTGCTGTTTCCGCAAATCCCCGTTCGAGGACATGATGGCCAGAACGCCGCATATCGCGCACCGCCTGTTGCAGATGACCCTGGACGAGTTGGACGCGGCGCGCGAGTGGATGCTGGTTCTGGGCCGCAAGACCGCACGTGAAAAAATCGCCAGCCTGCTGTCGATCATCGCCCGCCGCGATGCGTCGCTGGGTCTGGGCGTCGCCACAGGGCGGGTGGTGTTCGATCTGCCGCTGACCCGCGAGGCGATGGCGGACTATCTGGGCCTGACGCTTGAGACCGTGAGCCGCCAGATCTCGGCCCTGCGCAAAGACGGCGTCATTGTTCTGGACGGCAAGCGCCATGTGACCGTGCCGGATATGGACCGGCTGATGGACGAGGCTGGCGACGACAATGATGGCGGGATGCTGATCTGACTTCTGGGCCAAGTCGCAGGGCACATCCTTTCGGGCGTGACCACGGGCGGTTTCCGTGTTTTATTCAGACCTTGGAAACGTTTGTTTGGAGTTCGGGATGGAATTCAGTGGCCTTTTGGCAATGCTGTTGATCGGCGCAATCGCGGGTTGGCTGTCAGGGAAAATCATGGAAGGGCGCGGATTCGGCCTGATCGGCAACATCATCGTTGGCGTCGTCGGGGCCTTTCTGGCCGGAACGATTTTTCCTGCCCTCGGGTTTTCTTTGGGCGGAGGGCTGTTCTCGTCGATTTTCTTTGCGACCGTGGGGGCGGTGATCCTGTTGTTCCTGATCGGGCTGATCAGACGCGGCTGACAGGTGGCAAGCCGCGCTGATGGGCGGCTTGGGTTCCGTTGTCACTGGCGCGTGGATCAATGGGCCAGAAAGATCGGCACCTTCGCAACCTCAAGCATGTTGCGGGTGGCGCCGCCCAGAATAGCCTCGCGGAATCGCGAATGCCCATAGGCCCCCATCACGATCATGTCGGCATTCTTGTCCAGCGCGTGCCGGTTCAGGATATCGGACACCCGCGTCATGGATTTGTTCAGCACATCAATCTCGCATCTGATCCCATGTCGCGCCAGCATCTGCGACAGCAGCCCGCCCGGATCGGACCGGTCCGGGCCGTGGGTCGGCGGTGCGATCGCCACGATCCGCGCAAGGTCGGCGGTTTTCAGAAAGGGCAGGGCCATGCGGATGGCACGCATCGCCTCGACGCTTTCATTCCAGCCGATCAGGACCCGCTTCGGCAGCGCGGGTGAGGCATTGTCGTCGGGCAGCACGATCACCGGGGCGTGACCCTCGAACATGGCGGCCTCGACAATCGGTTCGGCCTCTGTCCCGTGGTCGGGCCCATAGGGGCGCGGCAGCACGACCAGATCGGCAAACCGGGCGCGATGGGCCACATGGCGCCCGATATCGGCCATCTGCGCGACGCCCTCCTCGGTCGACCAGCGAATTCCCGACGGGGCGAGGACGGCCTCGGCCAATTCCCGGATCTCGGCCGCTTCGGCGGTGGCGCGGGTCAGCGTTTCCTGCAGGATCAGCGCATTGGCGCCAGCATAATAATAGCCGGTCTGGGTGCGGTCGACGCCCAGGCACAGCACCTCGACATGGGCGTCCAACTCCTGGGCAAGTGCGGTGAGATGTGACAGGACACCGCGCGCCTGCCCGGTATCGGTCAATACGGTCAAAAGGGATTTGTAGGACATGTGCTCCTCTTGGTGACGTCAGGTCACTGGCAATACCGCAGATTGCGTTTCGATGAGGATATGACTGCCACGGATTTCAGGTTATCGTCTTGACACAGATCAAGGAAACGAACCTGTGCGAGATGCATTTAGGCGCCCAGACAGAAAGACCCGGCGCGTATTGGATTCGCACCGGGTTCAATAAAGGGACGCGAAATGCTGAATTATATCAAGCTCATGGTGCTTGGTCTGATTGCCTTGTTTTCAATGATGGCAATCAACTACGCACGTGATGAGGCATATTTTGTTCATGCCATCATCATTTTGCTGGTGTCCGGCGGAATGTTCTTGTGGATATTGCGCAGGACCGATGAGCCGGACACGCCTATCGACTATTCAGGCGAGTATATGGACGGGGTCATCCGCTATGGTGTGATCGCCACCGCCTTCTGGGGCGTTGTTGGCTTTCTGGCCGGTGTGTTCATCGCGTTTCAGCTGGCCTTTCCGGCGCTCAACTTTGAATGGGCGCAGGGATATGCCAATTTCGGGCGACTGCGTCCGCTGCACACCTCCGCGGTGATTTTCGCCTTTGGCGGCAACGCGTTGATCGCGACGTCCTTCTACGTGGTGCAGCGCACCTCGGCGGCGCGGCTTTGGGGCGGCAATCTGGCGTGGTTCGTGTTCTGGGGCTATCAGTTGTTCATCGTTCTGGCGGCGACCGGCTATCTGCTGGGCGGCACCCAATCCAAGGAATATGCCGAGCCGGAATGGTATGTCGATATCTGGCTGACCGTGGTCTGGGTGGCGTACCTTGTGGTCTATCTCGGCACGATCATCAAACGGAAAGAGCCGCATATCTATGTGGCCAACTGGTTCTATCTGGCCTTCATCGTGACCGTGGCGATGCTGCACCTGGTCAATAACATGACCGTCCCGGTCAGCATCTGGGGGTCGAAATCGGTGATCCTGTGGTCCGGGGTTCAGGACGCGATGGTACAGTGGTGGTACGGCCATAACGCCGTGGGCTTCTTCCTGACCGCCGGGTTCCTGGGCATGATGTATTATTTCATCCCGAAGCAGGCCGGGCGTCCGGTCTATTCCTACAAGCTGTCGATCATCCACTTCTGGGCGCTGATCTTCCTGTATATCTGGGCCGGTCCGCACCATCTGCATTATACCGCGCTGCCCGACTGGGCGACGACGCTTGGCATGGTGTTCTCGGTGATCCTGTGGATGCCGTCCTGGGGTGGCATGATCAACGGTTTGATGACGCTGAGCGGTGCCTGGGACAAGCTGCGCACCGATCCGGTGATCCGGATGATGGTGATCTCACTGGGCTTTTACGGCATGTCCACCTTTGAGGGGCCGATGATGTCGATCCGCGCGGTCAACAGCCTCAGCCATTACACCGACTGGACAATCGGCCACGTGCATTCCGGCGCGCTGGGCTGGAACGGCATGATCACTTTCGGCGCGCTCTATTATCTGGTGCCGGTGCTGTGGAAGCGCGAGCGTCTCTACTCGCTCAGCCTTGTCAGCTGGCACTTCTGGCTCGCGACGATCGGGATCATCCTGTACGCCGCGTCGATGTGGGTGACCGGCATCATGGAAGGCCTGATGTGGCGCGAAGTGGATGCGAACGGTTTCCTGGTGAATTCTTTCGCCGATACTGTCGCCGCCAAGTTCCCGATGTATGTGGTGCGCGCGCTGGGCGGGGTCCTGTTCCTGAGCGGTGCAATCATCATGTGCTATAACCTGTGGATGACCGTCCGTCGGGCACCGGCCAAAGAGGCCAGCCTGACCGTCGCGGTCCCGGCTGAATAAGGAGGGCCGGAGCAATGGCAATTCTCGACAAACATAAGATCATCGAGACCAACGCGACCCTCCTGCTGGTGCTGAGCTTTCTGGTGGTGACCATCGGCGGTATCGTGCAGATCGCCCCGTTGTTCTATCTGGAAAACACCATCGAGAAGGTCGAGGGCATGCGCCCCTACACGCCTCTCGAACTGGCCGGGCGCGACATCTATGTCCGCGAGGGCTGTTATGTGTGTCACAGCCAGATGATCCGGCCCATGCGGGACGAGGTCGAACGCTATGGCCACTACTCGCTGGCGGCGGAATCGATGTATGACCATCCGTTCCAGTGGGGCTCCAAGCGGACCGGGCCGGACCTGGCCCGTGTCGGCGGGCGCTATTCGGATGACTGGCATGTGGACCACCTGCGCAATCCCGAAGCGGTGGTGCCGGAATCGGTGATGCCGAAATACGCCTTTCTCGAAAACCGGATGGTTGACGGCAAATACATCGAAGACGTGATGGCCGCCAATGCGATGACCGGCGTGCCCTATAGCGACGAGATGCTGGAGGCCGCGCAGGCGGATTTCCAGGCGCAGGCCGATCCCGACAGTGACTATGACGGGCTGCTCGAACGCTATGGCGACAAGGTCAATGTGCGCAATTTCGACGGTCAGCCGGGGATTTCGGAAACCGACGCGCTGGTGGCTTATTTGCAGATGCTGGGCACGTTGGTCGATTTCTCGACCTTCACGCCTGATGCGAACCGCTGAGGAGGGTGAGATGGAAGAATACACCCTGCTCAGGCAGTTCGCCGATAGCTGGATGCTGTTGCTGCTTTTCGTGGTGTTTGTCGGAATCATAATCTGGGCCTTCCGCCCGGGCAGTTCCAAGACCCACGAGGACACCGCGAACATCCCGTTCCGGCATGTCGATTCGCCCAATGACGGTGATACCGGACCCAATGCGCACAAAGCCAATGCCGCCACAGACGAGGAGGCGAGAACATGAGCCAGCACGAGGAACAGAACAAGGCGGCCAATCACCAGCCGGGCGACCCCAACACCACCGGCCATAAATGGGACGGGATCGAAGAGTTCGATAACCCGATGCCACGCTGGTGGCTCTGGACCTTCTATGCCACCATCCTCTGGGGCTTGATCTATACGATCGCATATCCGGCATGGCCTCTGGTCAATTCGGCGACCGCCGGTGTGCTGGGTTGGTCGACTCGCGCCGATGTCGCCTCGGAGATCGTGTCGGTCGAGGAAGCCAATGCCGAGATCAACGGTCGGCTGGCCGCGATCAAGATGGAAGACATTGCCGAAGACGCTGATCTGCATGGCTATGCGGTGTCCTCGGGTGCTGCGGTGTTCCGGACCCGGTGCGCGCAGTGCCATGGGTCGGGTGCGGCAGGGGCGGTGGGCTATCCGAACCTGCTGGACGACGCCTGGCTCTGGGGTGGGGATATCGAGAATATCCACCTGACCATCAGCCACGGCATCCGCAACGAGGACGACCCGGATGCCCGCTACTCCGAGATGCCCGCCTTTGGCCGTGACGAATTGCTGACGCCAGAAGAGATCGATCAGGCTGTAAATTATGTGATGTCGCTTTCAGGCACACCGCAGGACGCGGCTCAGGTCGAGGCCGGATCGGTGATATTCGCCGACAATTGCGCCGCCTGCCATATGGAGGACGCCACCGGTGATCCCGAGCAGGGTGCGCCGAACCTGGCAGATGCGATCTGGCTCTATGGCGGTGACTACGACACCGTGAAAGAGACTGTCACCAACAGCCGCTTCGGCGTCATGCCGTCCTGGCAGAGCCGTCTGACCGAGGCGCAGATCCGTGCGGTTGCCACCTATGTCCACCAGCTGGGCGGCGGTGAATAAACAGAATACCTTCGGGCGGTGAAACGCCCGAAGGTCCGGTGTCGGCTGCTCGATCTGTTCGCGCGTTTCCTGAGTAGCCGACACCTCCTTTCGCGAAAATAGACTTTAGATCCGCGCCGGTCCAGCACCCGTTTGGGGCGGCCTAAAGGTCGTTCAGGTCCACATCGCGCGGATTTTTCAACCACCAATGACCCTCGGGCAGCCAGCGCCGCCGTTTCTTGGCCTTGGATCCAGGCATATCCCGAATATGCGGGGCGTTTGTGCGGGTGGCGGTCATGAACGACCGGGCAAACACTGTAAGCATGGTCTGTCTCCTGTAGAGCGTATTGACTGGATTCAAGATTGCCATCTGGCGCAAAAAATGCGACTCAATTACCATTCGTATCTGTAAGCAAGAGTTACATATGGATTGGAAGGAACTTCCGCCGCTTGCGTCATTGAGAGCCTTTTCAGCCTTTGCTGAAAGGCGAAATGTCACTCGGGCCGGGGAAGCGCTGAATGTAAGCCATGCCGCCATAAGCCAGCAATTGCGCGCGTTGGAAAGCCACCTTGGCGTCGCCTTGCTGGATCGCAGCGGAAAATCCCTGACCCTGACGCCGGATGGCGAGCATCTGGCGCGAGCCTTGCAGCTTGGCTTCGGGGCCATCGGGACCGCCATCGCGGATGTGACAAAATCCGGCGCGGATCGCCCGGTGCATGTCTCGCTCACATCAACCTTCGCGGCGTCCTGGCTGATGCCCCGTCTGCCTGCCTTCCGTCTTGATCATCCCGAGGTCAGCCTGATCCTGGAGCCCACGCCGGAGCTGGTCGACCTGCGCCCCGGCGGCGTCGATGTGGCGATCCGCTACGGATCGGGTGGATGGGCCGGGGTTCAGGCGCAGATGCTGCTGCAAACCCCGATCGTTCTCGTCGCCGCGCCAGAGCTGTTGGGGGGCAAGAGTGACTGGACGCCTGCGGAACTGGCGCATCTGCCCTGGCTGGAAGAGATCGGAACCACCGAGGCTTCGACCTGGCTGGCCGGGCGCGGGGCCGCGCTGGACCCGGCGGCAGGGCGCATCACCCTCCCTGGGAACCTGATGCTGGACGGGGTGCGCGCCGGGCAGGGTGTCACCATCACGGTGCGGCATTTCGTCAGGCAGGACATCCAGTCGGGCCGCCTTGTCGAGCTTTATGTCGAACCCGATACCCGCGGATATTACATCGTTTCAAGGCAGGTACCGCTGCGACCAACCGTCAAGACCTTCATTGCGTGGCTGAAGCGGCAGGCGGGCGCGTTGTGACAAAAGGTGATTATACGATGCGCGTTTTGACCCATATCAAAGTCTGATCTGTTATGATTTGTGAGAAGGTGCTGAATCCCATCCTCTCTTAACCGGAGCATTTGCGTGAACGACCCCCAGCCCGCCCCCAGCCTCTACGCTGCCAGGGAGCCGATTTTCCCCCGCCGTGTCTCCGGCCCGTTCCGCAATCTGAAATGGATCATCCTGGCGGTGACGCTGGGCATCTACTACCTGACGCCCTGGATCCGCTGGGACCGGGGGCCAAGCCTGCCGGATCAGGCGGTGCTGCTGGATATGGCCAATCGCCGGTTCTATTTCTTCTGGATCGAGATTTGGCCGCATGAGTTCTACTTTGTCGCCGGTTTGCTGATCATGGCAGGGCTGGGCCTGTTCCTGTTCACCTCGGCGCTGGGCAGGGTCTGGTGCGGCTATGCCTGCCCGCAAACCGTCTGGACCGACCTGTTCATCCTGGTCGAGCGCTGGATTGAAGGCGACCGGAACGCGCGGCTGCGTCTGCACCGCCAGAAGAAGATGGATCTGCGAAAGGTCCGGTTGCGGCTTACCAAATGGGGGGTCTGGCTGCTGATCGGTCTGGCGACCGGCGGGGCCTGGGTGTTCTATTTTGCCGACGCGCCGACATTGGCGCGTGATCTGGTCACCGGTCAGGCCCATCCCATCGCCTACACCACCATGGCGATCCTGACCGCCACCACTTTCTTTTTTGGCGGTTTCGCACGCGAGCAAATCTGCATCTATGCCTGCCCCTGGCCCCGTATCCAGGCCGCGATGATGGATGAGGATACACTGGTCGTCGGGTATCGCGACTGGCGCGGCGAGCCGCGCGGCAAGGGCAAGCGAACAGCAGACAGCGAGCTGGGCGATTGCATCGACTGCATGGCCTGCGTGAATGTCTGCCCGGTGGGCATCGACATTCGGGATGGCCAGCAGATGGAGTGCATCACCTGCGCGCTCTGTATCGACGCCTGTGACGACATGATGGCCAAGATCGGCAAGCCGCGCGGGCTGATCGACTACATGGCGCTGTCGGACGAGGCCAGTGAGCGCGCCGGTAAACCGCCCCGGAACATCTGGAAGCATATCCTGCGGCCGCGTACGATCATGTATACCTCGATGTGGTCGTTGGTCGGGGTCGGGCTGCTCTTTGCGCTGTTTATTCGCTCGGATATCGAGTTGACGGTCGCGCCGGTGCGCAATCCGACTTTCGTGACCCTGTCCGATGGGTCGATCCGAAACACCTATGACGTGCGGCTGCGCAACAAACATGGCGAAGACCGTCCGTTCCTGCTGTCGGTCAGGGGTGATCCGGCGATGCGCATCCAGCTTGAGGGCACGCCCTATGATTCGGTCACTGTCCCGGCCAATACCGCCTATCTGCAACGGGTCTATATCGTGACGCCCAAAGGTGCGGCTCCGTCGGACCGGGCCAATACCCCGGCGCGGATCTGGGTCGAGGATCTGACCAATGGCGAGCGCGCTCACAAGGACACCACGTTCAACGGACGGGGGAACTGAGCATGGCGGAGCGCAAACTCACCGGCAAACATGTCGCCGCGATCTTTGTTGGTGCATTTGGCGTCATCATCGCGGTGAATCTGGTGCTGGCCTTCAGCGCGGTGCGGACGTTTCCGGGCCTCGAGGTCAAAAACTCCTATGTGGAGTCGCAGCAATTCGACGACAAGCGCGATGCGCAAGAGGCGCTGGGCTGGACCGTCGCCGCTGAGGCGCAGGATGGGATGGTTGTACTGTCGATCACCGACAGCAACGGCCATCCGGTCGAGGTGTCGGACCTGAGCGCGGTGCTGGGCCGTGCCACCCATGTGAAAGAGGATATGGCGCCCGAATTCCGTTTTGACGGGTCCGCCTATGTCGCGAAAGCTGAGCTGGGCAAAGGCAACTGGAACATCCGCATGATGGCCAAATCCGCCGATGGCACCCCATTCAGCCAGCGCGTCGTGCTGCGGGTGAAAGGGTAACCCGTGACCGCTCAACTGCGACAGACAGCCGCTGCCTGCCCGGCTTGTGTCGCCGCTCCGGCGCAGGTGGCCGAGCCCGCGGTGCAGGATGCCCGGATCGCGCTGTCTTTGCCCGGCATCCACTGTCAGGCCTGTATTGCCAATGTCGAACGCGCGCTGAACGCGGTGCCCGGCGTTGATAGCGCGCGGGTGAACCTGACGCTGAAACGCGCGCAGATCGAGGCCGTACCGGACATGCAGGCCGACCAATTGATCGGGGTTCTGGAACAGGCCGGATACGAGGCGCATGAGCTTGACCCCGGCGCGCTGTCCGCGACGCAAACGGACAAGGCGGGTCGCGATCTGCTGATGCGGCTGGCAGTGGCCGGGTTCGCCTCGATGAATGTGATGTTGCTGTCGGTCTCGGTCTGGTCCGGGGCCAGTGACGCCACGCGGGACATGTTCCACTGGATATCGGCGGCGATTGCGCTGCCCGCGATCGCCTTTTCGGCGCGGCCTTTCTTTGTGAACGCCTGGAGCGCGCTGCGCGTGCGGCGGCTGAACATGGATGTGCCCATCGTGCTGGCGATCGGGCTGGCGCTGGTCACGTCGCTTTGGGAAACCTCGCTGAGCGGCGAGCACGCCTATTTCGACGCTGCGCTGACGCTGACCTTCTTTTTGCTGGCGGGCCGATACCTCGATCATCGGACCCGGGCTGTGGCCCGCTCTGCTGCCGAGGAACTGGCCGCGCTGGAAGTCCATCGCGCGGTCCGGCTGACCGAGGCGGGTGAAGAACAGGTTGCCGTCGCCGACCTTGCGCCCGGCGATCTGGTGCTGGTGCGGCCTGGCGGGCGGATGCCGGTGGATGGTGAGATCACCGAAGGGCGCTCGGAACTGGACCGCTCGCTGCTGACCGGGGAAACCCTGCCGGTCTACGCCGAACCGGGGCTCTCGGTCAGCGCGGGCGAGGTCAATCTGACCGGCCCGCTGACCGTGCGTGCGACCGCCGTGGGGCAAGAGACTTCGCTGCACCGCATGGCCGATCTGGTGGCGATCGCCGAGTCGGGGCGTTCGCGTTACACTTCGCTGGCCGATAGCGCCGCCAAGCTTTACGCGCCCGGCGTGCATATCCTGTCAGCGCTCAGTTTTCTGGGCTGGTACCTCTATTCCGGCGATCTGCGTGTTGCGCTCAACATTGCCGCCGCTGTCCTGATCATTACCTGCCCCTGCGCGCTGGGTCTTGCCGTGCCTGCGGTGACCACTGCGGCCTCGGGGCGATTGTTCCGCAAAGGGATGTTGATCAAACACGCCACGGCGCTGGAACGGTTGGCCGAGGTCGACACGGTGGTGTTCGACAAGACAGGCACGTTGACTGCAGGCACACCCGAGCTTGTGAACCTGGTCGATATTCCCCTGCGTGTGGCGCAAATCGCGCTGGCTCTGGCGCAGGCGTCGTCGCATCCGCTTTCGGTGTCGATCGCCTCTGCGGCGACCAAGGCGGGGATCGTGCCCGTCGAAATCACCGACATCGAAGAGGTGCCGGGCTTTGGCACGCAAGGGGTTTTTGAGGGGCAGCGAGTCCGGCTGGGCCGGGGGGCTTGGGTCGGAGCGGAACCCGGCACGCAGACGGCCGCCTGGCTGGCCATCGGGTCAGAGACGCCCCGCGCGTTCCTGTTCCATGACGCTCTTCGGCCCGGCGCGGCCGAGGCGGTGACGGCGCTGCAGCGGGCGGGCAAGGATGTGCGGCTGATCTCCGGCGACACACGCCCTGCTGTTGAGGCGCTGGCCGACCGTCTGGGCATCAAGATATGGCAGGCCGAAGCGCTGCCCGAGGACAAGGCGCAACGGGTCCGCGACCTGACCGATCAGGGCCACAAGGTTCTGATGGTGGGCGACGGGTTGAACGACACGGCGGCTTTGGCGGCGGCGCATGTGTCGATCTCACCCGCCTCGGCGCTGGATGCGGCGCGGGTGGCGTCGGACATCGTGCTGTTGGGTCATGACCTGTCACCACTGGCCGATGCCTGTGCCACGGCGCAAAAGGCCACACGACGCATCCGCGAGAACTTTCGCATCGCGACGGTGTATAACGTGATTGCCGTGCCGCTGGCGGTGGCCGGGTTTGCGACGCCTCTTATTGCCGCATTGGCGATGTCGGCCTCTTCGATTACAGTATCTCTCAACGCGCTGCGCCTGAGGTAAGTGATGAATATCCTGACCTATCTGATCCCGATCTCGCTGCTTCTGGGCGGTGCCGGGCTGCTGGGGTTCATCTATACGGTGCGCAGCAATCAATATGACGATCCCGAGGGCGACGCGCGCCGCATTCTGAGCGATGAATGGGACGATCAGCCGAAACCGTGACCTCGCTGCGTGATCCCCTGCAGGCAGCCCTTGAAATCGCCGCAATGCCCGGCTATGTCCCGCCCATCCGCTAGCAGAGAGACGTGTGCCACATGGCTATCACCAACCCGATCCAGTTCATCCAGCAGGTCCGCGCCGAGGTTTCCAAGGTCGTCTGGCCGACCCGCCGCGAGGTTCTGCTGACCACGGTGATGGTGTTCATCATGGCGGCCCTGACGGCAGTTTTCTTTGCGCTGGTTGATCTTGGCATCCGCAGCGGGCTGCAGGCCGTTCTGGGCGCGTTCAACTAAACCACCCCCGGTTTCTTCCCGATCCCTCTTGCGTATCGGGGGCGCTCGGGCTAGGTCAGCGCCACCCTTCGGGATGGGCGTGCGGCGATTCGAGTTGCGCGCCGCTTTTTGTTCCGGTGGAAGCGGCATTGCCGCACAAGAGATTTCAATGACAGATGCGGTTCGGCAGACGGGCCCATCGCAAGCAAGACAAGGACGGCAAGTTCATGGCGAAACGGTGGTACTCGGTCAGCGTTCTCTCGAATTTCGAGAAGAAGATCGCAGAGCAGATCCGCACCTCGGTCGCAGAGCTTGGGCTTGAGGACGAGATCGACGAGGTTCTGGTGCCCACCGAAGAGGTGATCGAAGTGCGCCGGGGCAAGAAGGTTACCACCGAGCGCCGCTTCATGCCCGGTTACGTTCTGGTGCATATGGAGATGTCCGATCAGGGCTATCACCTGGTCAACTCGATCAACCGCGTTACCGGCTTTCTAGGGCCGCAGGGCCGCCCGATGCCGATGCGCGACGCCGAGGTCAACCAGATCCTGAACCGCGTTCAGGAGGGCGAAGACGCGCCCAAGCTGTTGATCTCCTTCGAGATCGGCGAGAAGGTCAAGGTCAACGACGGCCCGTTCGAGGATTTCGACGGCATGGTTGAAGGCGTCGACGACGACAACCAGAAGCTCAAGGTCACCGTCTCGATCTTTGGCCGCGAAACCCCGGTCGAGCTGGACTTCACGCAGGTCACCAAGCAGGGCTGAGACGCTTTCCGTCGAATTTTTCAACGCCGCGATGCCACGGGCAACGCGGCGTTTTTTGTGTCCGCAGAGCGGGACGAAGCTGCCTTTCGCTGCGGCTGCGCCAATGACTGCAATTCAAAAATTCAGCGAGATTAGTTCTTGCTGTCATGTTATTTTCAACTATTCGTCAACATGAACATGTAGGCAGAGAGTTGATGGAAAGCACAGTTACTACTTCAGCCAACGGGAACAGTTGGGAAATTGTTCCGGCCAACACGGTAGCAGGAATTATCCTCGGCGTATTGTTCATCTATCTGTTTTTCCGCCACTTCATGTTTGTGCTCATGTTCGTGGACTTAATTCTGAGTTGGTTGCGTAAGTTCAACTGGTTCCCCAAAGAGGGGAAGCGCATGAAAACATTTATCCATTGGGTCATCGCGCTAACGCTGTTTCTAGGGTTTTTATTAATAGCTGGATCGGCAGGCTGGCTAGAGTTCATTCCGCAATAACGGCCATTGGCGCGCGCTGCAGCATTTGGAACTTTGGGCTCGAAGCATTCATCCAAGATGGTTGGACCAGCCACTTGCCAACCCTTCCATTCCGCTATACATGCCGCCTCTATCGTCTTCGGGCGAGATTCTCTCGTGGGAGATTGCAGGGATCGCGATCCCGGATCGGACCACGCAACATAATCTGGGTGAAACGCGTTTCACCTTAGTTGAAAGGAAATCCAAATGGCCAAGAAGCTTGCTGGTACAATGAAGCTGCAGGTTCCTGCAGGTCAAGCGAACCCCTCGCCGCCGGTTGGTCCGGCGCTGGGTCAGCGCGGCATCAACATCATGGAATTCTGCAAGGCGTTCAACGCCAAGACAGCAGACATGGAGCCCGGTGCGCCGTGCCCGACCGTGATCAGCTACTATCAGGACAAGTCCTTTACCATGGACATCAAGACGCCGCCCGCGTCTTACTACCTGAAGAAGGCCGCCAAGCTGAAATCGGGTGCCAACAACCCGAGCCGCGAGATCGTGGGCTCTGTCACCTCCAAGCAGGTGCGCGAGATTGCCGAAGCGAAAATGAAGGATCTGAACGCCAACGACATCGAAGGCGCAATGCAGATCATCCTGGGCTCCGCCCGCTCCATGGGCATCGAGGTGAAGTAAGATGGCAAAGCTCGGAAAACGCACCCGCGCCGCGCGCGAAGCAGTCGCTGGCAAGGCCAACCTGTCGGTCGAAGAAGCCGTTGCTCTGGTCAAGGCCAACGCAACCTCGAAGTTCGACGAAACCGTCGAGATCGCTCTGAACCTGGGCGTTGACACCCGCCACGCGGACCAGATGGTGCGCGGCGTTGTCGGCCTGCCCAACGGCACCGGCAAAGCCATGCGCGTTGCCGTGTTCGCCCGTGGCCCCAAGGCCGAAGAGGCACAGGCCGCAGGCGCGGATATCGTTGGCGCAGAGGACCTGATGGAAACCATCCAGGGCGGCACCATCGAATTCGATCGCTGCATTGCAACCCCGGACATGATGCCCGTCGTGGGTCGTCTGGGCAAGGTTCTGGGCCCCCGCAACCTGATGCCGAACCCCAAGGTCGGCACCGTGACCATGGACGTGAAAGCGGCCGTGGAAGCAGCCAAGGGCGGTGAAGTTCAGTTCAAGGCGGAAAAAGGCGGCGTTGTGCATGCCGGTGTCGGCAAGGCGTCCTTCGACGAAGGCAAGCTGGTCGAAAACGTCCGCGCGTTCATCTCGGCTGTGGCCAAGGCCAAGCCGGCGGGCGCCAAGGGCACATACATGAAGAAGATTGCGCTGAGCTCGACCATGGGCCCCGGCGTGACCCTCGACGTGGCCAGCGCCTCGGGCGAATAAGCCCAGACCCTCAGGTCAAGAAACAGTCCCCGGAGCGCCGCACGCGCTCCGGGGATTTTTTTGTGCGCCAGCGTGGCGCGCTTGCCCGTCCGGGTCAGTCCAGGGTGACGGGCTCGATAAGGGCCCGTCGCAGCCTGTGCCGGAGATGCCTGGACTTTTGCACCTCGAATTCGGTCGGAGTGTACTCTTCGCCGGAAACCTCCAGCCAATCTTTCAGCAATCTCCCCCGGATGCAGAAATCCAGTATGTCCATGTCGATCGGATGCCGGTATCGGCGAAAGAACATTTCCTTGTTTTTTCTAAGGATACCGCTGCGGTCCAGATCCTGCCCGGTATCGTCTCGGAACACATCCGCCTTCAGGAAATCGACGATGTCATAGATTGCCGGTTTCTCGATCACTTCGGTGAAATCCAGACCCAGGGCCGCGCCCTGACCAAGGATCAGGTTCAACCCGTGAAAATCGCCATGCGAAAAGGTGCGTAGAACGGGCTTGCCGCGCAACCGCCCGGCATCGGCACGCATGATGTTCATCATCACCCGGTAGTCCTCCGCGATTTCGGGCCGGGCGGTTTTAGCCAGTTCCCGGATGCTTTCCATCATCCATTGCGGCCAGAAGGGCATCTGCGTGGGGGCGCGAAACCCGTGCAGGTCATGCAGCCAGGAACCGGCCCGGCGATAGACCTGCGCGACCTTGCCGTCATCGGGGGAGTCATAAATCAGATCGACCGCCGTGGGCCGGTCGATGAACACGGTGACGAAAAAGGCGTTCCCTGGCGAGTAATACACCGGGCGCACGACCTGCGAGGTCTTATTGTCCTGAAAAAATGTGTGCAGTTCCTGCAGGACACCAAATTCCGCTTTCAGCCGCCCGGTCAGGGGTGACTCGGTGTCGACTTTCAGGGCGTAGGATCCCTCTGCAGTGCTGATCCGCAAGACGAGACGCGTCTGGGGAAAATTGCTTGAGCGATAGATGCAGTCAAAGGCCGGGGCGGCGCCACCAAGGCAAGCCTGTGCGAATTCGTCCACATAGGCCGATGCAAGTTGCGTTTCATGGTGGGACAGGGTCAGCATTTGTGATCCGTGGTGCCGCTGCGGGTCAGGAAGGGCGGGCCGCTGACCGAGCCGCCAGCGCACGGGCAAATGGACAGGACGGCATGCATCATGTCAACGCCATCCCAAGGGGCGGTTGTTGCCTAAATTGCGCCTGACGGGTTTCGGTCACTTCCGAAGCGGTGCAGGGTGAGCGCAGACATGCATCGCGAGCCGACCATCGGAGGACCACATGAGCAAAGATACCCATCTGGCAGAGGTGCGTTCCTTTTACGACAGCCACCCGATCAGCCTGCCGCAAATCCTTGAAAAACTGAAGCGGGACGGCGCGGATTTGGACGCGCTGACCGAAGATACGCTTCAGGCCTATGATCAGGACCACTATGGGGGAGTAGCGGCAAATGATGCTCTGGCCGAGCTGGCGGGCATCACGGACAGCGATCATGTGCTGGATATCTGCTGCGGGTTGGGCGGGCCGGCGCGGTATCTTGCCCAGAATTATGGCTGCCGGGTGAGCGGAGTCGATCTGACCGCCAGCCGGATCGAGGGCGCGAAACGGCTGACACAGATGACAGGGCAGGCGGATCGCGTGGCATTCCATTGCGCCGACGCGATGAATACACCTTTTGCGGATGACGAATTCGATGTGGCCATCAGTCAGGAAGCATTCTGCCATATCCCCGACAAGGATCAGGTCCTGCGCGAGAGTGCGCGTGTGCTCAAATCAGGCGGCAGGCTGGCATTCACCGATATCGTCGCCACCGACACGACCACAGGCGAGGGTCGCAGGCGGTTGGAAAGGGAATTGGCCTTTTCGGGTCTATGCACGATCCCCGATTATCGCCAGCGGCTTGAACGGGCCGGTTTCACGGTGCGGCAGGCGGATTATCTGGGTGAAATCTGGCGCGATATCCTGATCGAGCGCCTTGCGATGTACCGCAGCCTTAAGGACCAGACGGTAGAGCGTTTCGGTCTGGCGCATTTTGAAAGCTGGGACAGCGCCTATGCTTTCTTTGTCGGACAGTACGAAACCGGCGGTTTGAGCGGCGTGCGGCTGCTGGCCGAACGGCTCTGATCACCAGGATTTCTGCCGGTGGCTTTCGGCTCGCCTGTCTTATGGGCGCGTAGGGCCGACGCCCTGCCGGGTGCTTGGTGTGATGGCGCATTGTCTGTAGAGTGAAACCCAAACGTTTTTTTTAGTGATTTTTTGAGAGGGGTTACAGATGCAGAAACCTTGGGAAAAATACCATTCACCAGAGGCGCTGACCTTCGATAAGACCAATATTGGCAACCAGACCCTTGCGCAGATGTGCAGGGAGGCCAGCCGAACCTATGGCGATCGCCCGGCGTTGACGACGATGCTTCCGACCGGAGCGCAGACGACAATCACCTATGCCGAATTGGACGCGCTTTCGGATCAGTTCGCCGGGTATCTGCGCGAAGACATTGGTCTTGCGGCTGGTGAAACCGTTGCGCTCATGTCCCCCAACTGCATCGGCTTTTGCGTGGCCTCGATGGGTATCGCAAAAGCCGGCTGCATCAACACCAATGTCAATCCGCTCTATACCGCGCAGGAGCTTGAGCACCAGTTGACCGACGGCAATGCCAAGGCGCTGGTGATCGTTGATCTGTTCGGCGACAAGGTTGATCAGGTGGTTGGCCACACCAATGTCAAACATGTCGTCACGCTGTCGCTGGTCGATTTCTTTCCGATGCTCAAAAAGGCGTTTCTGGGCTTTGTCCTCAAGCGGGTGCGCAAGGTGGTCCCGGACATTTCGACGCCGCATGTCAGGATGTCCGATGCGCTGGCCCGGGGCCGGAAATCCATCGCGGGCAAGGATGTCGCGGCCTATGCGAAGCAGGTCAAGCCGAGCGATACGGCCCTGCTGCAATACACCAGCGGAACAACCGGGCGCAGCAAGGGGGCCGAGTTGTCGCATAGCGGCGTATTGCTGAATGCGCATCAGGGTTATCTGATGGTTGAAGACGAAGTGAAAGACGGTGCCGAAACCGCATTGATCGCATTGCCGCTTTACCACATCACAGCTTATGTGCTGATCTTCATCCTGGGAATGAAGCTTGGAAGTCATGCCGTTCTGGCACCCAGCCCGCGCCCGCCCTCGAACCTGAAAGCCGCGTTTGAGAAATACACCATAACCTGGTTCACCGGCGTCAACACGCTGTTTGCTGCATTGCTGGCGGAACCGTGGTTTGACCGGAGAATGTTTGAAAATCTCCGGTTCTGTGGCTCTGGCGGGGCGGCGCAGCAAACCGGCGTGGCACTCAAGTGGCAGGAAAGGACCGGCATCGGAATCAATCAGGGGTATGGAATGACCGAGATCTCAGGGGTGCTTACGCTGAACCCGCCCTCGGACAATCGCTTTGGCAAGGTCGGTATTCCGGTGCCTGGGGCCGAAATCCGCATTGTGGATGATGATGGCTATGAAGTTCCGCTTGGCGCGCCCGGCGAGGTCATTGCGCGCAGTCCGACCTTGATGAAAGGCTATGTGAACCGGCCTGACGCAACCGAGGAGGCACTCCGTGACGGGTGGCTCTATACCGGTGACATCGGCGTGATGGACGCAGATGGGTTCCTTGAAATTGTTGACCGCAAAAAGGACATGATCCTTGTATCCGGGTTCAACGTGTCACCCGGTGAGATCGAAGATGTGATCTCGACGGTGCCCGGCGTAATTCAGGTGGGTGTGATCGGCATCCCGGACGACAAAACCGGCGAAACACCGGTCGCTTTTGTCGTATGTGTGGATGAGGGCCCGACCGAGGATGCGATACTGGGGGCCTGCCGCGAGGTACTGACCAATTACAAGATCCCCAGACAGGTTCGTTTTGTCGATGCGGTTCCGGTCACGCTGACCGGCAAGGTGCTGCGACGGCAACTGCGAGAGGACTATCTGAACTAGCCCGCGCACCCTGCGCCAAAACCCGCGGATCGGTCACTTTACCTCTTGGAAACCCCGTCGCTGGGGGCTAAGTAGAGCTGCGGAATAAAGCGTGCGATTCGTCGTGCGCTTTATTTTGTTTCGTCCAAGACGGTGGGTGGCCCCGCATGGGGTCTTAATTTCCTGCCTGAGACGGGTAAAGACAAATGAGATCGAGGGCGTGACCTTCGGGCGAATTTTGGCTCAACCCCGTAACAACGGACCTGAACGCCGGGGTCTTGGCCGCGGCAAATATGAGCCGGGATGTCTGACATCCCTAACTTGGAGAGAACTGTGGATAGAGCCCAGAAAGAGAAAGTGGTCGAGGAACTCGGCCAGATCTTCGAAAGCTCTGGCGTCGTTGTGGTTGCCCACTACGTCGGTCTGACAGTTGCTGAAATGCAGGATCTGCGCGCGCGTGCACGCGAAGCGGGTGGATCTGTGCGTGTTGCCAAAAACAGGCTCGCCAAAATCGCCCTTGAGGGTAAGCCGTGTGAAAGCATCGCTGACCTGCTGACAGGGATGACCGTTCTGACCTATTCCGAGGACCCCGTGGCAGCAGCCAAGGTGGCCGAGGACTTCGCCAAGGAGAACAAGAAGTTCGCAATCCTTGGCGGTTCGATGGGTGAGAATGCTCTGGACCGTGCCGGCGTCGAAGCCGTGTCGAAAATGCCTTCGCGCGAGGAGCTTATTGCTACCATCGCGGGCATGATCGGCGCACCTGCTTCGAACATCGCTGGCGCAATTGGCGCACCTGCAAGCAACATCGCAAGCATCCTTTCGACCATCGAAGAGAAGGCGGAAGCTGCGTAAGCGGTTGGCACTGAATGACCCGCGTAGGGTGAACACCCTGACGTTGGAACACACACTGTAAAACGGAAAGAGCTGATACAATGGCTGATCTGAAAGCACTCGCAGAAAGCATCGTGGGCCTGACCCTGCTGGAAGCACAAGAACTGAAAACCATCCTCAAGGACGAGTACGGCATCGAGCCCGCAGCAGGCGGCGCAGTTGTCATGGCTGGCCCTGCTGACGCCGGTGGCGCAGCCGAGGAAGAGAAGACCGAATTCGACGTCGTTCTGAAGAACGCCGGCGCTTCGAAAATCAACGTGATCAAAGAAGTCCGCGCCCTGACCGGTCTTGGCCTGAAAGAAGCCAAGGAACTGGTCGAAGCCGGTGGCAAGATCAAAGAAGCTGTGTCGAAAGACGAAGCGGAAGAAGTCAAAGGCAAGTTGGAAGCAGCTGGCGCCGAAGTCGAAGTGGCCTAAGCCCCTCGGCAGGTACATCGCTGATGTGCCGCAAAATTTGGCTGGGCCCGGAGAAATCCGGGTCCAGCCGAACCTGTCTTAGAAAGGGCTTTGGCCGCCAAAGCGTTTTCTAAGGCAGGGTTTCGGATCGGGAGGCCGCCACTCGGGACGGTGGCCATGAATTGATCCGGACCTGCTGTCTCGTAGGGGCAAGCTGCCGGGGCCCGACGGCAGTCTTGACCGCTGAGAACCTGAAAGGTGACATCTGACATGGCTCAAACGTTCCTTGGCCAGAAACGTCTTCGTAAATATTACGGCAAAATCCGCGAAGTTCTGGATATGCCGAACCTCATCGAGGTCCAGAAATCTTCTTATGATCTTTTCCTGCGCTCCGGCGATAGCGATGTGCCGCTTGACGGCGAGGGTATCAAGGGCGTGTTCCAGTCGGTCTTCCCGATCAAGGATTTCAACGAAACCTCCGTTCTGGAATTCGTGAAATACGATCTGGAACGTCCCAAGTACGACGTCGAAGAGTGCATGCAGCGCGACATGACCTACAGCGCCCCGCTCAAGGTCACCCTGCGTCTGATCGTGTTTGATGTCGACGAGGATACCGGCGCCAAATCGGTCAAGGACATCAAGGAACAGGATGTCTTCATGGGCGACATGCCCCTGATGACCCCGAACGGTACCTTCATCGTGAATGGCACCGAACGCGTGATCGTGTCCCAGATGCACCGCTCGCCCGGTGTGTTCTTTGACCATGACAAGGGCAAGACCCATTCCTCGGGCAAGCTGCTGTTTGCCTGCCGCATCATCCCGTATCGCGGCAGCTGGCTGGACTTCGAGTTCGACGCCAAGGACATCGTGTTCGCCCGGATCGACCGTCGCCGCAAATTGCCGGTGACAACCCTGCTCTATGCGCTGGGTCTCGATCAGGAAGGCATCATGGATGCCTATTACAACACCGTTCCGTTCAAGCTGGAGAAGAAGAAGGGCTGGGCCACGCCGTTCTTCCCCGAGCGTGTGCGCGGCACTCGTCCGACCTATGATCTGGTCGACGCAAAATCCGGTGAGGTGATTGCCGAAGCGGGCAAGAAAGTCACCCCGCGTGCGGTCAAGAAGCTGATCGAAGAGGGCGAGGTCACCAACCTGCTGGTGCCTTTCGAACATATCGTCGGCAAGTTTGTCGCCAAGGACATCATCAACGAAGAAACCGGCGCGATCTATGTCGAGGCCGGGGATGAGCTGACGCTGGAATACGACAAGGATGGCGAGCTGATCGGCGGCACCGTCAAAGACCTGATCGACGCGGATATCACCGAGATTCCGGTGCTGGACATCGACAACATCAATGTCGGTCCCTACATGCGCAACACCATGGCAGCGGACAAGAACATGGGCCGCGACACCGCACTCATGGACATCTACCGCGTCATGCGCCCGGGCGAGCCGCCCACCGTCGAGGCCGCCTCGGCGCTGTTCGACACGCTGTTCTTCGACAGCGAGCGCTATGACCTGTCGGCTGTTGGCCGGGTCAAGATGAACATGCGTCTGGCACTTGACGCCGAAGACACCCAGCGGACCCTGCGCAAGGAAGACATCGTTGCCTGTATCAAGGCGCTGGTGGAACTGCGCGATGGCAAGGGCGACGTGGACGACATCGACCACCTCGGCAACCGTCGGGTGCGTTCGGTCGGCGAACTGATGGAGAACCAGTACCGCGTTGGTCTGCTGCGCATGGAGCGCGCCATCAAGGAACGCATGTCCAGCGTCGAGATCGACACGGTCATGCCGCAGGATCTGATCAATGCCAAACCGGCTGCTGCTGCAGTGCGCGAATTCTTCGGCTCCTCGCAGCTGAGCCAATTCATGGACCAGACCAACCCGTTGTCGGAAGTGACCCACAAACGCCGACTCTCGGCGCTTGGGCCGGGCGGTCTGACCCGCGAGCGTGCGGGCTTTGAGGTGCGCGACGTGCACCCGACCCACTATGGCCGGATGTGCCCGATTGAAACGCCGGAAGGGCCGAACATTGGTCTGATCAACTCGCTGGCCACCTTTGCCCGCGTGAACAAATACGGCTTCATCGAAACGCCCTATCGCGTCGTGAACGAAGGCAAGGTGACCGACGAGGTTCACTATTTGTCGGCGACCGAGGAAATGCGTCACACCGTAGCCCAGGCCAACGCGACGCTGGATGGCGAGGGCCGGTTCATCAACGAGATGGTCAACACCCGCCAGGCTGGCGACTATACGCTGGCCCCGGTCGATGCGGTTGATCTGATCGACGTCAGCCCGAAACAGCTGGTCTCGGTCGCGGCCTCGCTGATCCCGTTCCTTGAAAACGACGACGCCAACCGCGCTCTGATGGGCTCGAACATGCAGCGTCAGGCGGTTCCGCTTTTGCGGGCCGAGGCGCCGCTGGTCGGCACCGGCATCGAAGAGGTTGTGGCCCGCGATTCCGGCGCTGCGATCATGGCGAAACGCGCGGGCATCATCGACCAGGTCGACGCCCAGCGGATCGTGATCCGGGCCACCGAGGATCTGGAACTGGGCGACGCGGGCGTGGATATCTACCGCATGCGCAAGTTCCAGCGTTCCAACCAGAACACCTGCATCAACCAGCGTCCGCTGGTGAAGGTCGGTCAGACGGTTCAGAAGGGCGAAGTGCTGGCCGATGGCCCGTCCACCGATATGGGGGAACTGGCGCTCGGCAAGAACGTCGTCGTCGCCTTCATGCCGTGGAATGGCTACAACTACGAAGACTCGATCCTGATTTCCGAGCGTATCGCGCGTGATGACGTCTTTACCTCGGTCCATATCGAGGAATTCGAAGTTGCCGCCCGCGACACCAAGCTGGGCCCGGAAGAGATCACTCGCGACATCCCCAACGTGGGCGAAGAAGCGCTGCGCAACCTCGACGAGGCGGGCATCGTGTACATCGGCGCGGATGTGGAACCGGGCGATATTCTGGTCGGCAAGATCACCCCCAAGGGCGAAAGCCCGATGACCCCGGAAGAAAAGCTGCTGCGCGCCATCTTCGGCGAAAAGGCATCTGACGTGCGCGACACAAGCTTGCGCGTGAAGCCGGGCGATTTCGGAACCGTGGTCGAAGTGCGTGTCTTCAACCGTCACGGCGTCGAAAAAGACGAACGCGCGCTGCAGATCGAGCGTGAGGAAGTCGAACGTCTGGCCCGTGACCGGGACGACGAACTCGCCATCCTCGACCGCAACATCTATGCGCGTCTGAAGTCGATGATCCTTGGCAAGAAAGCCGTCAAAGGCCCGAAAGGCGTCAAGGCAGGCTCCGAGATCAACGAGGACCTGCTGGATACTCTGACCCGTGGTCAGTGGTGGCAGCTGGCGCTGGAAGACGAGAAGGACGCGCAGGTCGTCGAGGCTCTGAACGAGCAGTACGAAGTGCAAAAGCGCGCTCTGGACGCCCGGTTCGAGGACAAGGTCGAGAAAGTCCGCCGTGGCGACGACCTGCCACCGGGTGTGATGAAGATGGTCAAGGTCTTCATCGCCGTGAAGCGCAAGCTGCAGCCGGGCGACAAGATGGCCGGTCGTCACGGGAACAAGGGTGTGATCTCCAAGGTTGTTCCGATGGAAGACATGCCGTTCCTCGCGGATGGTACGCCGGTTGACTTCTGTCTGAACCCGCTGGGGGTTCCGTCGCGGATGAACGTTGGTCAGATCCTTGAAACCCACATGGGTTGGGCCGCGCGCGGTCTGGGTGTGAACATTGACGAGGCTCTGGGCGAGTACCGCCGCTCTGGCGATCTGACCCCGGTGCGCGAGGCGATGAAGCTGGCCTATGGCGAGGATGTCTACGAAGAAGGCATCACCGTCATGGACGAGGTTGATCTGATCGAGGCGGCAGGCAATGTCACCAACGGTGTGCCGATTGCAACGCCGGTCTTTGACGGCGCCAAAGAGGCAGACGTCAACGACGCGCTGACGCGTTCAGGCTTTGACACATCCGGTCAGTCGGTTCTGTTTGATGGTCGCACAGGCGAGCAATTCGCACGCCCGGTGACCGTCGGCATCAAGTACCTGCTGAAACTGCACCACCTGGTGGATGACAAGATCCACGCGCGCTCGACCGGGCCCTACAGCCTCGTCACCCAGCAGCCGCTGGGCGGTAAGGCGCAGTTCGGTGGTCAGCGTTTCGGGGAAATGGAGGTCTGGGCTCTGGAAGCTTACGGCGCCGCCTATACCCTGCAGGAGATGCTGACAGTCAAGTCGGACGACGTGGCAGGCCGGACCAAGGTCTATGAGTCGATCGTCAAGGGCGAGGACAACTTCGAAGCGGGCGTTCCCGAGAGCTTTAACGTTCTGGTGAAAGAAGTCCGTGGCCTCGGCCTGAACATGGAACTCCTGGATGCGGAGGAAGAGTAGGGGCGGCATCGCCCCACACTCATCCCATCCCAATTTGTAAGGACGCAAAATGAACCAGGAACTGACGAACAACCCGTTCAACCCGCTGACGCCGCAAAAGGTCTTTGATGAAATCAAAGTCTCTCTGGCCAGCCCCGAGCGGGTCCTCTCTTGGTCTTTCGGTGAGATCAAGAAACCCGAAACCATCAACTACCGTACGTTCAAGCCCGAGCGTGACGGTCTGTTCTGCGCGCGTATCTTTGGCCCGATCAAAGACTACGAATGCCTCTGCGGCAAATATAAGCGCATGAAATATCGCGGCGTTGTCTGCGAGAAATGCGGTGTGGAAGTCACCCTGCAAAAGGTCCGCCGCGAGCGGATGGGCCATATCGAACTGGCCGCACCTGTTGCGCATATCTGGTTCCTGAAGTCGCTGCCCTCGCGCATCGGTCTGATGCTGGACATGACGCTGCGCGATCTGGAGCGGGTTCTGTACTTCGAGAACTACGTTGTGATCGAACCTGGTCTGACCGACCTGTCCTACGGCCAGATGCTGACCGAAGAAGAGTTTATGGACGCGCAGGATGCCTTTGGCATGGACGCGTTCACAGCCAATATCGGCGCCGAAGCCATCCGCGAGATGCTGGCTCAGATCGATCTGGAAGCCGAAGCCGAGCAGCTGCGCGCTGATCTGGCCGAAGCCACCGGTGAGCTGAAGCCCAAGAAGATCATCAAGCGTCTGAAAGTGGTCGAAAGCTTCCTTGAATCGGGCAACCGCCCGGAGTGGATGGTTTTGACCGTGATCCCGGTCATTCCGCCGGAACTGCGCCCGCTGGTGCCGCTGGATGGGGGCCGCTTTGCGACGTCCGATCTGAACGATCTCTATCGTCGTGTGATCAACCGGAACAACCGTCTGAAGCGTCTGATCGAACTGCGCGCACCGGACATCATCGTCCGCAACGAAAAGCGGATGCTGCAGGAATCGGTGGATGCTCTGTTCGACAACGGCCGCCGTGGCCGCGTGATCACCGGCGCCAACAAGCGTCCGCTGAAATCGCTCAGCGACATGCTGAAAGGCAAGCAGGGTCGCTTCCGTCAGAACCTTCTGGGTAAGCGGGTCGACTTCTCGGGTCGTTCGGTCATTGTGACCGGTCCAGAACTGAGGCTGCATCAATGTGGCCTGCCCAAGAAGATGGCGCTGGAACTGTTCAAGCCGTTCATCTACTCGCGGCTCGAGGCCAAGGGGCTGTCTTCGACCGTGAAACAGGCGAAGAAACTGGTCGAGAAAGAGCGTCCCGAAGTGTGGGATATCCTCGACGAGGTGATCCGCGAACACCCCGTGATGCTGAACCGTGCGCCGACGCTGCACCGTCTTGGCATTCAGGCATTTGAGCCGGTTCTGATCGAAGGCAAGGCGATCCAGCTGCACCCGCTGGTTTGTTCCGCTTTCAACGCCGACTTCGACGGTGACCAGATGGCCGTGCACGTCCCGCTGAGCCTTGAGGCCCAGCTGGAAGCGCGCGTTCTGATGATGTCGACCAACAACGTTCTGTCGCCTGCAAACGGCGCGCCGATCATCGTTCCGTCGCAGGACATGATTCTGGGCCTTTATTATGTGACCCTGGAACGCGAAGGCATGCCGGGCGAAGGCAAGGTGTTCGGCTCGATCGACGAGGTTCAGCACGCGCTGGACGCAGGTGAAGTGCATCTGCACACCAAGATCACCGCGCGGATCACCCAGATCGACGAAAATGGCCTGGAAGTGCAACAGCGCTTTGAAACCACGCCGGGCCGGGTCCGTCTGGGCGCGCTGCTGCCGCTGAACGCCAAGGCACCCTTTGAGCTGGTCAACCGTTTGCTGCGCAAGAAAGAAGTGCAGCAGGTCATCGACACCGTCTACCGCTATTGCGGTCAGAAGGAGTCGGTCATCTTCTGCGACCAGATCATGACTATGGGCTTCCGTGAGGCGTTCAAGGCGGGCATCTCGTTCGGCAAGGACGACATGGTGATCCCCGATGACAAATGGCCTATTGTCGAAGACACCCGCACCCAGGTGAAGGACTTCGAACAACAGTACATGGACGGCCTGATCACTCAGGGCGAAAAGTACAACAAGGTTGTCGATGCCTGGTCCAAGTGTAACGACCGTGTCACCGATGCGATGATGGGCACGATCTCGTCCTCGGATCGTGACGAGAACGGCGCCGAGCAGGAACCGAACTCGGTCTACATGATGGCCCACTCCGGTGCCCGTGGCTCGGTCACGCAGATGAAGCAGCTGGGCGGGATGCGCGGGCTGATGGCGAAGCCGAATGGCGACATCATCGAAACGCCGATCATCTCGAACTTCAAGGAAGGTCTGACCGTTCTTGAATACTTCAACTCGACCCACGGTGCGCGGAAAGGTCTGTCCGATACCGCTCTGAAGACGGCGAACTCGGGCTATCTGACCCGTCGTCTGGTGGACGTGGCGCAGGACTGCATCGTGCGGGCGCATGAATGCGGCACCGACCGTGCCATCACGGCCGAAGCTGCGGTCAATGACGGTGAAGTTGTGTCCTCGCTGGCGGACCGTATTCTGGGCCGTGTGGCTGCCGATGACATCCTCAAGCCCGGCACCACTGAGGTGCTGATCGCTGCGGGTCAGTTGATCGACGAACGCATGGCGGATTCGGTTGATGAGGCCGGTGTTGTCAGCGCGCGCATCCGCTCGCCGCTGACCTGTGAGGCCGAAGAGGGCGTCTGCGCCATGTGCTATGGCCGCGACCTTGCGCGCGGTACCATGGTCAACACCGGTGAGGCCGTCGGCATCATCGCGGCGCAGTCGATCGGTGAACCCGGCACTCAGCTGACGATGCGGACCTTCCACATCGGCGGCGTTGCCCAGGGTGGCCAGCAATCCTTCCAGGAGGCAGGTCAGGACGGTGTCATCGTCTTCGAAAACCCGCAGATTTTGAAAAACTCAGCAGGTGAGAACCTGGTGATGGGCCGGAACATGAAGCTGATCATCAACGACGAGCATGGCGAAGAGCGTGCCAGCTTCAAGCTGGGCTACGGCTCCAAGCTGTTCGTCAAGGATGGTGACAAGATCGGGCGCGGCGACAAGCTGTTCGAATGGGATCCCTATACCCTGCCGATCATCGCCGAAAAGGCCGGTACCGTGAAATATGTCGATCTGGTTTCGGGCATTGCTGTCCGCGACGAGACCGATGATGCGACCGGTATGACCCAGAAGATCGTGATCGACTGGCGCGCGGCACCGAAAGGCAACGATCTGAAACCCGAGATCATTCTCGTGGGCGAAGATGGCGAACCGGTGCGCAACGACGCTGGTAACCCGGTTCACTATCCGATGTCGGTGGACGCTGTTCTGTCGATCGAAGACGGTGACAAGATCAATGCCGGTGACGTTGTTGCGCGTATCCCGCGTGAAGGCGCCAAGACCAAGGACATCACCGGTGGTCTGCCGCGGGTTGCGGAACTGTTCGAAGCGCGTCGTCCCAAGGATCACGCAATCATCGCCGAAATCGATGGTTACGTGCGCTTTGGCCGCGACTACAAGAACAAGCGCCGCATCTCGATCGAACCGGCAGACGAGTCGATGGAAGCCGTCGAATACATGGTGCCCAAGGGCAAGCACATCCCGGTTGCCGAAGGCGACTTCATCCAGAAGGGCGAATACCTGATGGACGGCAACCCGGCCCCGCATGACATCCTGTCCATCATGGGTGTCGAGGCGCTGGCCGATTATATGATCGACGAGGTTCAGGACGTCTATCGCCTGCAAGGTGTGAAGATCAACGACAAGCACATCGAAGTCATCGTGCGCCAGATGCTGCAGAAGTGGGAGATCCAGGAATCCGGGGATACCACGCTTCTCAAGGGCGAACATGTCGACAAGCAGGAGTTTGATGCGGCCTGTGAGAAGGCGATCGCCAAAGGCGGCCGTCCGGCACAGGGCGAACCGATCCTGCTGGGCATCACCAAGGCCTCGCTGCAGACCCGCTCCTTCATCTCGGCGGCCTCCTTCCAGGAGACCACCCGCGTGCTGACCGAGGCTTCGGTGCAGGGCAAGAAGGACAAGCTGGTCGGTCTGAAGGAAAACGTCATCGTTGGCCGCCTGATCCCGGCCGGGACCGGTGGGGCCACCCAGCGCGTGCGCCGCGTGGCGCAGGACCGCGACAATGTCGTGATCGAAGCGCGCCGGGAAGAGGCCGAAGCCGCTGCAGCACTTGCTGCGCCGGTGATGGAGGACGATTTTATCAGCGATGATTTTGACACGCTGGTCGACACTCCGGAAAGCCGCGAATAAGACGTGCGCGTCTGACAGATAGGGGGCTCCGCCGCAAGGCGGGGCCCTTTTCTTTTGTCAAATCTGGTGCGGCACCGGGATGGGCGCTTGATTTTCGCGTCCCGGCCCGGTTGCATCCTTGTGATGACGCCCGGAAAACCGCTGCGGAGGACCCATGCGCAACTTCTTTGCTCGCCTGAAAGACAGAACGATCTGGAGTTGGGCCGGGCTGGCTGCAACCTGGCGTGAGGAATACTCGTTCCGCTGCTGGGTCTGGGCCAACCTTGCCTCGGTGGCGCTGGCTCTCTGGCTACCGCTGAGTGCCGGGGAACGCGCCCTGATCCTGGCGCTTGGTCTGTTGGTGCTGGTGGCCGAGCTTTTCAACACTGCAATCGAGCGGGCGGTGGATTTCACTTCAACCGAGCGGCACGAACTGGCAGGTCAAGCCAAGGACGCCGCCAGCGCCGCCGTCGCCCTGACCGCGTTGGCGGCCGGGGTGGTCTGGCTGGTGGTTCTGCTGGGGCTGATCGGAAGGTGACGCAACCTGCGCCATTGTGGCAGCGGCGTGTGTATCACGTTCTGATGCAAATTGTGGCCGATACCCAAAGAAACTACGAGCCGTCATGTGAGTGGAATTGTATGGCAGGCATATTTTCGAAGCGTCTTGCGGGTTCGTAACCTTGACCACTGCCCACAAAGGTCACCTGAAAATATCAAGTTCGAATGATCGGAGTAGCACACTTCCCGTGATGGCCGTTCAGCGCGGTCCAACCGCAATCTGCAGGGCCAGCAAATGCGAGTAAAAGCGGCTGGGCCCCAGCGACCCGCCGTGAAACCACAGGCCCGGCAAGTTGGTGGGTGCCCAGACGTTGCGCTGTTCGCCCGTCCACGGGCCTGGATCACCGGCGCTGCCGTGGCCGATGCCCCAGACCGGACCGATCTGCTCCGTGACATCAGTGCCCAGAAGTTCCTGCAGTACCGAGTTGAAAGGCTGGAACCCGGTGGCGCAGATCACTGCGTCGGCGGGGATCATCGCGCCATTTTCAAGTCGCAGGCCACCAGATTCAAACGACTGGACCGCTCCGGTTCTGACCGCAATGCGCCCGTCAGCGATCCAGTCTCCTGCACCCTGATCGATGACGAATCCTGTGCCGCTAAGATGATACTGGCCGAAGACGCCTGTACCGTCGACGCCGTCGTCCAACATCAGCCCTGCCCGGGAAAGGTCGGCATGCAAAGTCTTGTCAGCCTCACGTATGGCGGGCAAGGCCATCGCTGCGGCGCGCAAATGAAGACGCGCGGGCATGGCGTGGATGGCCCGCTCGGTCGCATTGGGTCGCCCCGAGCGGCCAACATCACCGGGAAAATGCGCCAATAGCATATCAGAATAGGTTTTTTGCGAGATCAAGCTGATCGGACTGCGCTGTACAAGTGTCGACTCGGCCCCATGCACCGCGAGGTCCTGGGCGATGTCGAATGCGGAGTTACCCGCACCGATAACCGCTACTTTACGCCCGGAAAACGCCGCGCCATTCCGGAATTGTGAAGCATGTTGAACCGGACCATCAAAACTATTGAGGCCTTTGAAGTCCGGCAGCCGAGCTTTGCCAAATTTGCCGGTTGCCACCACCAGATTGCGGCAGGTCACCGACCGTGTCGTACTTTCGGTTTGTAACTCGACAGTCCAGCGCTCCGCATTGCTGTCGTAGCTCGCGCCGGTACAACGGGTCTTGGGCACCACATCGAGATCCAACGCGGTCGCGTATTCGGTCAGAAAGTCCGCAAGTATCTCTTTTGGCGCGTTGTCGGGCCAGGTCTTGGGGAAGGGGCGAAATGGCAGATGGTTGAAGGGTGTCGGGTCCTGCAGTCGCAGGGCAATCATACCGATTGCGCCAAACGTCCCCCGGACGGGCGCACGCATCATATACCGTCGCCTTGATACCCAGATTCTTGAGCCAGGCCGCCAGCGACAAACCCGCATGACCTGCCCCGATTATGATCGTATCCGATCCCGGGTCGGTGGTACGGGATCTGGTTACCGGCGCAATCAGCTCCTCGGCAAAGGTCGCGAGAACCCGACAACGGTTGCCCACCAGTTTGAAACGCGCCGTGCCCCTGAAGACGGCAGTACGAAACGCAAACTCGCCCACGATCATACCGCGTTCTTGTTTGATGCCGGGAAGCATCCGAATACCGCACAAACGGTTCCGTGGCTGAATGGTGGCGGCGAAGGTTCGAATATCCTCGGCCGTTTCTACGGTCTGGATGCGGCGACTTACGGCCACACAATCGCGCCAGAACCCGTCCGGGCGAAACCGCGCGGCAATCTGCGCCGGGTCGCCGGAGGTGTTCGCCTCGGCGAATTGGGTGACCCATGTGTGGGCGATTTCATGGATGACCGTGTCGCCCAGGTCCGGGTTCTGCACGTTCATGATGCTTCTCCAAGAGCAACGCCTGCGATCTGGAATTCGTCGGTTTCCGGCAACAGGCCGTCGACGTCGAAATCCATTCCCGCCCCGATAATCCAGCTGTTCAGACCAAGTTCGGTTGCGGCCAGTTGCAATGTCTGAAGCGCCGCGCCCGAATTCATCAAAGTCAGTTTCAATGCGATCTTTTCATAGACCCGCGCCAGTCTCGGGAACTGCGAGCTTATGACCAGAACGCAGCCTACCGCCTCGCCCGAAGTGCCGGGTGCGGCACCCACCTGGTCGCATAACCGGTCGATGGTTTGTCTCTTCACTTCGGTTGGTATCAAGCTGTTTGACCGGCTACAGTACCGATAGGCCCCCGGTTCCAACCCATCGACGGTGCGAGCGAGGATCGTCAATTCCAGTTCATGAACCGCACCACCAGAAGGGAAAGGCCTCAGTCGGCCAGCAAAACCGTCGGCGGTCTGAACCTCCCGCCACGCGCGGGCCAGCAGGTTTGCCAGACGCTCCAGAGTCACCGGTTGCATGCCTACATGCCGCCTGCTGCGGCGGTTCTGCAAAACGTCGCTGAACAGTCGCCCCGTTTCTGACGGCTCGGAGAGTTTTATTGCGTCAATCGCGGGCAGGGGCGATTGCGCAACCTCGAAATCAGAGCCGAACCGGTATGAGGCCCCAAACCCATTGATTTTATCCTGCTTTTTGATTTGGCTCAGCAGCAGCCGATCATGGAATTCCCAGGTTGGCGAGATGTGGGCGGCGGTGCCTGTCGGCTGTAAGAATCCCAACGCAGAGAGCTGACCGCAGATTATCGCTGTAACGCCGTCAGCGCCGTGTAGATCAAGCACCTGACCGCTCAAAACCGTTTGGCGTAGATCGGAACAATGCAGGATCGCAGTGACTGGCGCGTCTGGTTCATTCAAGGCCATGTCGTCTGAGACCGGGCGCGCATAAAGGAAGGGTTTAGCTTCAAGTCCCTGAACGGGCCGGATCGCATCCGGCATCTCAAACCGACCCTGATGCGGGATCAGGGTGACCAGTTTTTCCGCACCGCACCGCAATTCAAGCCGAACCAAACCCGAATTTTTGAGCATTTCGAGCCAATCAAGCCTGCCGAGCCATTCAGCTTCGCGTGTTGGGTCAGCAGCGGCGGCGCTCTCGCTCCACCCCGCATCAAAGCAAGTCAGAATGTCTTGCGGTATGGCAGCCACCAGATCGCGGCTTATCGGGCAGCGATTTGGCAACAGCCGGGCGGTTTCGACGGACCCATTTATCAGGTCCATGACGCCGTCCAACAACCGCCAGTTATATGTCAGGTCTGGTGTCCTCATTATGCTCACCAAATAAACTTGTTGGGGTTCAGTGCGTCCTCGGCCAGCGGCGTTTCGCGCCAGCCCATCGCAACCGGCACTTCAAACAGCCGGCCTGGCGCGAACCGGGACCAGAAATGGCGCAGCCCGGGCACTACGACACGCGCGGTGGGAAAACCGACATAGGGCCGCGTGTGGTTCAGCACCAGCGTTTCAAGCCCGCTTTCGGCCAGCCTGTCGACACAAAACTGCACGTCCTGCGCGATGTCATCGGAGGATTGGTCCGTGTGGGTCTCGGCGCAGGTTGTCGCAGCAGGATCAGCGGCGAGATAGGGGTCCGTTTGCAGGGTAACGTTTTCGAACCAATTGATGTATTCCGGATCGTCCGAGAGACTGCGGACATCCGTCAAATCCTCATCCCGGGACAGCATCTGAAACATCTCGGTAATCGCGCGCGAGATCGCCAGCCGTGGGTCCAGATGGCACCCAAAGCCCAGACAGACCATGCCGCCATCCGCCTCTTTCGCGCTGACCGACACAAAGACCGGGATACCCAGATTGCTCGTGAGGTCGATGACCTGTAGGGTCCGACCACGAGCCGCACACATGGATTGTGCGTTTGCAATGAACGCGTCATCGAACGAGGCCAGATCAACGCCGGGACGGTGCAGACGGTTGTACCACCACAGCGCGACAGCATCGCGTTCGATCAGTTCGAACAGCCCCTGAAGGATAGCCTCTTCCAGTGTATTGCCCGAGGCGCAGCCGTTTGAATTGCAGCTTGCAAATCGCGGGCCGGTGCCCCCTTCGGTCGAGTCGTAGTTGAAATAGCACATCGCCGTTGGCAACCATCGAGTGCGGTGCTTGGTCAGTGACCAGAGCGGCGACCAAGACAGCTCAACATTGGGACTAAACCGCTGGGGCACCTGATTGAAGGTGCCGCTGTCGCGATTGATCTCATCACGGTGTGCGAATTGAGCCTCGCTGAACTGTTGCACCGCGTTTGGGTGGATGGCTTGTGCTCCCATCCCGGCGAAGGTGCCACGGTGCGTGTCGATGTCGTCGGTGTGGCAGCAGGAATAGCGCTCAATCGCTTCGCCCAGACAACTTACCTTGGCTTGCGTATCGCTCTGCCCCTTGCCTTGGGGATTCAAAATCAATGGGACTGGAAAGAGGCGGACTTTCTGCAGTCGTTCAAGGTGCAACGCATCAGAGGCCGCTATGCGGACTCTCCAGACATTGGCCTTCGGGCATGTTGCTGACGCAGCAACCGTTTGCATCTGCGGCACGTTCATCGTCGCTACGAAGCGAAAGTCACCGAAGCAGCCGTTCGACAGCGCGAATTTGGCTGAGACCGAAACTGTCAATTCGCCGCAGCTTGATCCGACAACTCAGACGCGGACAAACCCGCCTTTTGCTCTCGCGGCTATTGCTGTTGCAGCAATGGCTCGCGGGCGCGGCGTTGTCTTCGCTGCGTTGCAGGCCCTGTCGTCGGACCGGTCATTCGCCGCCGCTGTTTTGGCGCGACCCGAGACTGCGCTTTCACTGCGGCTTGCCCGTACCATCGAGGAGCGGACTCTGCCGACCTTGGGTTTTGCGAACTCGCTGACGCCGCATTCTCTCGCACGTGCGGCACGTCTGTCGTAGCGACGCAGCGCATGTCATCGAAGCGGTCGTTTGCGGGTCTCGAATGGGCACGCACCGAGACCGTACCTTCGCTGCAGCACAGCAGATGTCCAGTTTCCGGTCATTCACGCGCGAAGATAGTGCCACAATCCAGTTCGACCGTTTGCTGCGCATCAGCGCGTCTGGTTCACTCCCGTTTGGTTACGACAAATAGCTTAGCATCGTCTTCTTGAAAAAACTGGCGGCAGCTTTGCGAAAACGCCGCCGCTCGGCGACTTATCCTTCCTCCGGGCCGGGTCGCCAGAACGATGTTCGGTCCTGGCTGGCCTTCCGCCAGTGGTCGACAGACGACCTTGTATCCGCTATAGGTTGTGTTGCTGGGTGGACGAACGTTGAGGATTGCGGCCCCAAGCCCGGCGGCGGCTGCACTGCGCACCATTTCGAAGGATTCAACCCTTTGAATACGTCCGGGCTGGATGTGATGTTGCTCAAACATTGAAAGGATGTATTTGCGCGATTGCGGAAGGTTCAGCAGTAACAAAGTCCGACCGCTCAGATCTTTCACCGAGATTTTGTCCAATTCCGCCAGCGGATCGCATTCCGACAATACGACATGGGGCGGCGCATTGATCAGAAACTCGGTTTCAAACTCCTCGTCCAGCCCTGCATCATAAGTCAATAAGACATCGACAGTCCCGTTTTTTAGGCTCTCCTGAATTTCGACCAAATCGCCCTCGTGCAGGTGGACGATCAGGCCAGGATGTTCGGCTTGAAGCTCACGGATGACACGGGGCGCGATGCTCGGAGAAATCGATGTGAATGCGCCAACCGACAGGTGTCCTGACAGCTCTGCACTGCCACCGCTCAGATCCTGTTCAAAGGCCTCGGCCTCGTCCAGAAGGCGGATCGTGCGCGCGATGGCGCGTTCCCCTACGGCGGTGGTTGTTAATCCTTTGGCGCGCTGCCGCACAAAAAGCTGTATGCCGAATTCCTGCTCGAATTTGTCGATGGCCGTCAGAATGGAAGATGTCGAGATATTCAGGACGTCCGCCGCACCGCTGATCGATCCCTCGCGTGCTGCGGCAACGGCATATGACAGCTGGCGAATGCTTATCTTCATTTTTTGAACTTTCAATCGATAATAAATACAATATTCCGCTCTATTCGTTTCGGCTAGCCTGATTCCAGGGGGGTATGCCGTGAACTCGATACCGCACACAAAACCAGTGGAAGTCGCGAATACCGATCGGAACCGGTCGGCATCCGGGGAAGCACCGGACGTTACTTGCCTCTGGCGAGGCCCAACGACTTTGGGGGAATGTCCGTTATGGGATGACCGGTTGCAACGGCTTTTCTGGATCGACAGTCTTGAGCAGCGCATCTGGCGGGATAAGGCAGGTGGATCGCAGGCACAAAGCTGGAAACTGCCCACGATCGTCGGCTCGATCGGTCTGTGCGAGGATCAACGGCTGATCGCCGGGCTCGCGGATGGGTTCGCATTTGTCGATCTGTCATTGCCGGATGCGAAAATCGAGTGGATCGGCGATCCCGAGCCCGATCTTGCAGATACCCGCCTGAACGATGGCAAGGTAGACCGGCAGGGCCGGTTCTGGTGCGGTTCGATGAACCGCAATTTTGCGACCGCCAACGCCAGCCTCTATCGCTTAGACCGCGACCTTACATGGGACTGCGTGGAAGACGGTATCACGGTCTCGAACGGTATCGCCTTTAGCCCGGATGGGCGTCGGATGTTTTTTTCCAACAGCCGGCTGGACCAGTCTTTCCAGTACGATCTGGATATTCAGACCGGAGAGATTTCGAACCGACGCGATTTTGTCGACACCGGTGCCTATGACGGCCGCATCGACGGGGCCACCGTGGACAAGGATGGAAATTACTGGGGCGCTTTGTTCCAGGGCGGCGCTGTTGGCTGTTTTTCCCCTGATGGACAGATGCTTCGCAAGATTCAACTGCCGGTCAGTTGCCCGACGATGTGCAGCTTTGGCGGGCCGGAGATGGAAACGCTTTATGTCACATCGGCGACTTTTTCGATGAGCGACGAAGAAATGGCGCAGGAACCTGAAGCTGGCGCGCTGTTCGCTGTCAACGGGTTGGGCGTGACCGGAATCCCGGAGTCGCGTTTTCGCGTCGGAACAAAGGCAGAGTGAAACAAGACAAGAAACCACCAGAACAATCAACGGAGGAAACCATGATACGGAAATATCTCGGAGCGCTGAGCTTCGCCATTTTGGCGGTAGCGTCGCTGGCGGCTGGCGCACTTACGGCAACAGCCGAACCGCGTGTGACCATCAAATACGCGCATTGCTGCCCGGCAGACCACACCTACGGCGTTTATGCGCACCAATTGGCCGAGCGCGTGGCCGCCAACTCGAATGGTGAGATTGTCATCGAAGTGCTGGACGGCGGCGTGATGGGGTCGGAACAGGCCGCGGCCCAGAAAGTGCAGCTTGGCACAGTCCAGATGAGCGGCATCACCGCCAACAACGTGGCGCAGCTGGCGCCGTCGCTGAATGTTCTGGTCCTGCCGTATCTCAACGGCAGCCCGGACGATCTGACTGGTGAGGGCGGCCTGTTGCGTGCCGGCGCCTACCGCGACGAGCTGAACAAACGGGTCCTGGGTGAAAGCGGCTCGATCCGCGTGGTAGGCGGCTATACCAACTCGTTCCGCTCGCTCTTTTCCAAGGATCAGTGCATCGACAGCATCGACGATCTGCAGGGTATGAAGATCCGGGCGCCAAAAAACCCGGTGATGACCGCCATGTGGGAAAGCTGGGGCGTATCGACCTATCCGATCGCCTGGGGCGAGACCTTTGGTGCCATCGCCACCGGTGTTGTCGACGGCTTTGACAGTCCGACCGACGTGATCCTGAACATGGGCTTCCATGAGCACATCAAATACATCACCGAGGCCACCTATCTGCCGCTGGCGGCTGTCGTGATCATGAACGAGCCGTTCTTCCAGAGCCTTTCGGAAGAAGATCAGGCGGTGATCCTGCTATCGGCGGCCGAGGTCGACGTAAGCCATGCCGAATTCGTCGCCAGCAACGGCGAGCGAGTGCACAAGGCGCTGACCGAGGATCACGGCGTGACCTTCTGTGAGTTGCAGGACGCCGAGGTTTGGGCCGAAAAGGCACAGGGCGCATGGCCGCAGCTGTTTGAGCTGGTCGGCGGCGGTGAGGACTGGGTCAACATGACCGTCAAATACCGCGACACCGGCGCTTTCTGAGCCAAGCCGCAGAAAACGACAGGGGCCACGCAGGCCCCTGTCGCCCACATCGACACACCCGGGGAGGCTGAGATGCTCGGCAAATTATCCGCCAGGTTCAACCATTTCGAACTGGTTTTCGCCAACCTGTCGCTGGCACTCTTGGTGCTGATCCTCGCGACCCAGGTGTTCTTTCGTTACGTATTGCAAACCGGGCTGACCTGGAGCGAGGAGATCTCGCGCTTTGCCTTTGTCTGGTTCGTCTACATCTCGGCCAGTCTGGCCGCACAGCGCGGCACCCATATCCGCGTCACATTGTTCATGCGCTGGGTGCCCGGCGGCGAGAAGATCGCAACTGTCATGGCCGACGCGATCTGGATCGTTTTCAATGGGTTTGTGGTTTACGCCGGGATCCTGCTGATCGAGCGGACGCTGAAGTATCCGGTGTACTCCACTTCGCTGTTCCTGCCGCTGGCCTGGCTTTATGTGATCATCCCGCTGGCCCACGCCCTGATGATCCTGCGCATTCTTGAACGGCAGTGGAAATTCTGGCGCCACGGTATTCCGGTGATCGCCGACGGCCACAACGCCGGACCGGAGGACGCAGCATGACCTTCGCACTTGTCTTTTTGATCTGCCTCGCCCTCGGTGTCCCGATCTTCGCCACCCTGGGCGTTCCCTCGCTGATCGAGCTGCTGACCTCGCCGATCCCGCTTGAATCGCTGGCTCACAGCCTGTTTGACGGGGTCGACAAGTTCCCGCTGCTGGCGATCCCGAACTTCGTGCTGGCCGGCGCCATCATGTCGCGTGCCGGCATCACCCGCGACATCATCTCGGTGATGCGCACCATTGTCGGTGGCGCCTATGGCGGGCTGGCCATCGTCACCATCCTCAGTTGCATGTTCTTTGCCGCGATCTCGGGCTCTGGACCCGGCACAGTGGCCGCCATCGGAACATTGCTGATCCCGGCGATGAAAGACGACGGCTATCCCACCGATTTCGCCGCCTCCGTCGCCTCGTCCGGCGGCACACTGGGCATCCTGCTGCCGCCCTCGAATCCGATGATCGTCTATGGCGTACTGGCCTCGGTCTCGATCGGCGACCTGTTCCTCGCCGGTCTTTTGCCCGGCATTCTGATGGGCGCGCTGTTGGTGGGCACCACCTATTTCCTGTCGCGCCGCAACGGCTATCGTGGCGCGGTACGAGAGTTCGTGTGGCGCGAATTCCTGATCGCGCTCTGGCAGGCCAAATTCTCGCTGGCCACGCCCTTCATCGTTCTGGGTGGCATCTATGGCGGCATCTATACACCGGTCGAGGCCTCGGTCATCGCGGTGGTCTATGCGCTGCTGGTCGGCGTGGTGATCAAACGCACGATCGGCATCAAATCCACCTGGGCGGCGCTGAGCGAGGCCAGCACGGTGTGCGGCGGGCTGATCGTGATCATGGGCACCGCCATCTTCTTTGGCGAGTTCCTGGCGCTGAACCTGATCCCGCAGAAGATCGCGGCCTCGCTGCTGACCGTGACCAGCGACCCGATCCTGATGCTCTTGATGATCTGTGCCATCCTGATCGTGCTCGGCACCTTTATGGAGACGCTCTCGACCGTCATCATCCTCACACCGATCTTGCTGCCGCTGGTCAAGCAGCTGGGCATCGACCCGATCCATTTCGGAGTGCTTCTGGTGGTGACCAGCGAAATCGGCTTTTTGACCCCACCATTGGGCGTCAACCTGTTTGTCGCCTGCGGCATCTCGGGGCTGAAGATCGAGGAGATATCCCGCCGGGTTCTGCCGTTCATCGGCACGATAATCGTCGGGCTGCTGGTCCTGCTCTTCTTCCCGCAAATCAGCCTGATCCTGCTCTCGTTCAAATAGCGAAGAAAAACCAAACATACCATCGCTCTGGTGGCTGAAACCAGTCAGGGCACTCTGAAAGGACGACCATGCTTACCAATGAAGGCATCATCAACACGTTTATCGAATCCGGGATCACTCGCGGCTTCACCCTGCCGGGCCTCGGCATCACCTGGTCGCTGCCGGCGTTTCACGACCGCAAGGACGAGTTCGACGTGGTGCTAGCCCGCAGTGAGCAGAGCGCCAGCGTGATGGCCCAGGTGGCGGGCAAAATGACCGGGCAGCCGGGTCTTCTGATGGCGCAGGGTCCCTTTGCAACCTCGACCGGGGCGTTCGGCATTCTGGAGGGCTATTTCTCATCCTCGCCGATGGTCGTTCTGACCGATACCTCCTGCTATGACGGTTTTGCCCAGCATGGGGTTTATCAGACCATGACCGGCGATTACGGCGCCGCCGATGCGTTCGCCGTTCTCAAGACCATGACCAAATACGCCACCTACGCGACCACGCCCAACGAGGCGATCTATGGCACGCAACTGGCGATCAAGCACGCGATGACGCCCCGGCAGGGACCCGCGGCGATGATCATGCGCTCCAACATCATCAAGCAAGAGGTGCCGACAGAGGCCCGCGCACGGCTTTACCCGACCGAAGGCTATCTGCATCACACACCGCCGCGTGTCGACCGGGACGCCGTGGACAAGATCAAGACCTTGCTGGAAGGCGCCAAACAGCCGGTGATGATCGTCGGCAACGGCGTCTACTCCACCCGTTCGGGGCCCACGCTTCAGAAGCTGGCCCAGCAAAACGGCATCGCCATCGCGTCGAGCTACCATGGCAAGGGCACTATCGACGAGACCTGCGATATCGCCGTGGGCATGATGGGCACATGGGCGTCGGCTGCGGCCAACCGGGCGGTGCAGGCTGCCGATGTGATCCTGGTTCTGGGCTGTTCCCTCGGGCCGGAATACACGCGCTTCGGCGACGAAAAGATGATCCGCCCGGGCGATCAGACCATCATTCAGGTCGACCACGATCCCCGCAATGCGGGCTGGGTTGTGCCAGTGGATCATGCCGTGACCGGTGATGTCGGCGAGGTGGCGGCCCTCTTGGCTGGCAGCCGCCCCCATGACACGGACTTTGTGGCTCAGCGAAAAGAGGTGATCGCGCGGATCAAACGCGACAATGACTATGGTCTTTTGCCGAATTTCCCTACCAAACCTGGCACGGTCCACTATGCCGACATCATGCGCGCGCTTGGCGGTTTTCTGACCGAGGACGATCTGCTCACGCTTGACGCCGGCACCAACCGGATCTGGGCCACCACGCGCCTGCCGCTGCAACATCCCAATCAACTGATCGCACCGGGCGGGATCGGCGGCATGGGCTGGTCCACCCCCGCCGCAACCGGTGCAAAGATCGTGGCCCCTGAAAAGCGGGTGACGGGCGTCGTGGGCGACGGTGGCTTTGTCATGACCATGGATGCCATCGCGACCGCGGCAGAGCGGGGTCTGGACGTGGTCTATTTGGTGGCCAACAATGCGGGGCTCGGCATGGTCCGCGACAATCTGGGCAACCAGAAGATCGCGGTGGATTTCCCCGACCATGACTTCACCAAAGTGGCCGAAGGGCTTGGGGGCAGCGGTATCACCGTGACTGAAGCCGACCAGATCCACGATGCGCTGGCGGAAGGCCACAAACGTGGCGGTCCGGTGCTGATCGACGTCAAGGTCGATCCGGCGGCCAGCCACCGGGATTGCTCAGACTACGACCCGCTGTGAGATCGAATGATGACACGATTTGACAACCGCACAGTCCTGATCTCAGCCGGTGCCGACGGGCTCGGGCTGAGCATGGCTGAACGCTTTTCCCGAGAAGGGGCCGCGGCTGTGGTCCTTGACCGGAGTGCCGAGGCCATCGGAACCGCCAAAGCGCGCCCCGAAGCAAAGGGGATCCGGTTTGAGCAGGTCGATCTTATGGACGATGTCGCGCTTGCCGCAACAGTCTCAAGGCTTGAGGCAGACGGGTTGCGCCTCGACACGCTGGTCAACAATGCCGGCGGATCGCTGCACACGCCGCGCCCGTTTCTGGAGGAAAGGGATGAGGATTGGGACCGGGTCATGGGCCTGAATGTCACCGCGGCGGTTCGGCTGACGCGGCTGGTTCTGCCGCATATGATGGAAAAGGGCTTTGGCCGGATCGTCAACCTCGGCTCAAAGGCCGGGCGCTATGGCAGCCTGTTCACTGGCGCAAACTATGTCGCTGCCAAGGGCGCGGTGCAGTCGATGACCCTGCAGCTGGCGCAAGAGTTCGGCCCCCATGGCATCACCTGCAACGCGGTCTGCCCTGGCGCGATCCTGACGCCTCGGGTCGAAGGACTGCTGGCGCAGCGCATGACCCCGGAAGAACGCGAGGCGGCCCTGCAGGCGATCCCCATGCGGCGCAACGGCCGGGTCGAGGATGTGGCGGCCACAGTTGCCTTCCTCGCCTCTGAAGAGGCGGGCTTCATAACCGGACAGCTTATTGACGTGAATGGCGGACAAGGGATGTGTTCATGACGGACAAGATTGGGCCGGTATTGGTGACCGGCGGCACCGGGTTTCTGGGAAAATCCCTAGTGCGCGCTCTACGGCAATCGGGGGAAATCGTCGTTATCTTTGATCTGGCGGAACCGCCTGCCGAGTCCAGAGTCGAAGGAGTTCACTATGTCAAAGGTGATATCCGCGACTTAGTAGCGCTGCTGGCCCTGTGCAAAACACATGATATCCGGGCAATTACACATCTTGCGGCAATGGTCATTCCGGGTTGCAAAGCCAATCCCGTTCTGGGTGCCGAGGTCAATCTGATCGGCCATATCAATGTGTTCGAGGCGGCGCGTGCGCTGGAAATCTCGAGGCTCGTTTATACCAGCTCGCTTGCCGCCCGCCCGCGTGCGCCCTTCGATTCCCCGGTCAATCTCTATGGTGCCTACAAGCGGTGCTGCGAGGACATTGCGAAAGTCTATGCGCTGGATCACGGGATCAAAGCGGTCGGCCTGCGTCCGAACATCGTCTACGGCCCGGAACGCACCGAAGGCGAAACCGCCGCCATCACCCACGCCATGCGCGCAGCCGCCCAGGGCAAGCCTTATGAAATGCCCTTCCGTGGTAAGATGTGCTTTCAGCATGTGGACGAGGTGACCGACATCTTCATGCGGTGCCTTGCGGCAGACCCGAGAAAACCTATTGTCAGTGATTTGACCACAGAGCTTCGCACGGTCGAGGATCTGATGGCTGCGATCCGCGCGGTAATCCCGAAGGCTGATGTCAGCGCAGCTGATGTGGTACGAAACAGCCCGTCACGGCTCGACAACACGCCATTGCGCAACCTTCTTGGCGATTGGGATGCTGTATCGCTTGAGGAAGGCACAAAGCGAACGATCGAGGCACTGTCCGCGAAACCGGGTATTGGCGGTTGAGGGGGTGAAAAGGGAACTCCATCTGCGGATATGCTGGTGGTCAATAGCTACACGTTTTCGAGTTTGCATCGTAAACAACCCGATGGCTGTTTTGACCGCTGGCCCTGATGGGTTCCGCAAACCAAGTCCCTTACAGCTTTGCGGGCAATTGCGCCCGGGACTTTCGACGGGTTGTCTTGGTTTTGGCGGCAGACTTATGCACCATCATCTCGCAGGTCTTGCTAACTCGTTGTTCCTTTTCTCCTCAAGCGGTGTGCGGGTTGTAAGGTTCGTTGCGAGTGAGAACGGCCCAGACGATCCGTGCGGTTTTGTTGGCCATGGCGACGGTGGCGACGCGGGCTGGTTTGCGTTCCAACAGCGACGTGAGCCACTTGCTCGCGCGTTCCGGGTGCGATTGCGTTTGTCGGACATCTGCGTGGAACCTTGCAATTCAGCGACATACCGGAACTTGAACTCTTCCCATCGCTCCGGGTCATGCCCGAACCATATACGGAGGTCAGGGTTTGGGGTCACTTCTTTCATCCAATCGTCGAGCTTCGCGGCATCTTTGGAGACGCCGCGAGGCCATATGCGATCAACAAGCACGCGCTAGCCGTCGTCCTCTGATGGCGGCTCGTAGATGCGTTTTATCTGAATCATTGGCGTGGCGTTCCACCATGGTAACCGGGTTTGCTAAAGGTCTTCGCCTCTCGGCATCATGTGCCGTTCGGAAAGCCAAGGATTGACCTTAATGGCTTCTCTGAGAGCCTCTACGCCCACTTCGGTTCTACCCATGTTGATCAGTGTTGTCGCCCGTCCTGCCAAAGCGCCAAAGTGAAGTGGCTCCAGTTTCAGGGCTTCAGTGATGTCATCAAGCGCCCTGCCATAGTCCTGGCGCAAAAACCTTAGGAATGCGCGCTGATTCCAACCTTCCGCATAGCTTGGGCAATATTCAATAAGCTCTGAGAACACGTTCTCTGCTCTCTCATAGTCGCCGTAGCGGATGCGTTCGCGTCCGTCATCGAGCATCAATTGTGACTGCTCATCAGGCGCTACGATCCATAGCTCCCAGATTTGATTTTGGATCGATAAACCAGCCATCTCAGTCGGAGAGGTCTTTAGAGTGTCAAATAGATTCGTGTGATCTTCAGATACTACGGCTGGGTTGGGGCACGCCCCGGCCATAAGAGGGCCCGCCAATACCAGCGCGAGGGAAAAAGGTCCCTTAAAACGCATGAAAATAGTCCTTATCTTTGCTTAAGAGATGACCTCGATTGTGCCTTTCATATGAGGATGAAAGACACAGAAGTAGGATGTCTCTATGCCCTCGGTGACAATAACGTCACCGCTTTCACCCTGCGCGAGTTCTTCGGTGTCCCAACCAAATTCATCTGCGGTTGCAGTATGAGGTGCCAAGTCCCTATTGGTCCACCGAATGGTGTCGCCAAGCCGCACTCGGACATGCGCGGGTTCAAACTCGAACGATTCGATCTCGACTTCATGCACTTTGTTCTCAGCAGCGGATGCGATTGGAGTCAGAACAGCCGCAAAAGCGGCTGCTCCGACCATCACGCCACGACGTGAAACAGACTTTTCCATTACTGGAGCGCCTTGACCATCATTTCGGCATGCATCTCGTGGGCTTTAAAAATCTCCAACCCTTGCTCGAACAGCGCTTTGACCTCTGCGTTATCGATGTTTGGGATCATCGTGTTTTCAACCAATTCATTGACGGCCTGGTGATACGCCAGCTCATTTTCGGCATAGGCTTTGTCAAACTCCACGCCACGCAACTGGACAAAACCATTGATGATCTCTTCGGCGTTGGTATTTAACGTTTGGCTTAATGCATTATCCTGTGCTGACGCGCCGAGTTTTGCCAGCAAGGCCAGAGCGGCCTCATTTACGGCGGTGTGATCTCGGATCATCGTATTCGCAAACTCATGTATTTCGGGGTTTGTCGAGAGTGCGAGTGCGAGGTGCGCATAGCGGATGTCAATGTTGTCGGCTGTGTACGCAATGTGCGCGTATTCCAAATCGCTCATGTCGGCGACGTCTTGCGCAATTGCTTGCGATCCAAACATGGCAACAGCGGCAACAAGTGAAGCAATCAGTTTTTTCATTTGAGTTTTCTCCCTAGGTTTTCGATGTGTTTGGATAGTTCTTTTCCCGCGGACGCAGGTATGGCCAAACGTTCGAAATCCTGTGCAGATCGTTCAAACCCCTGTACATGCCCGTTATTTATCGTAAGTACATTCTATGCTTGATCTCCTTAGCCATATCCTGACGAACCTCTCGATGCAGGGAACCCTGTACTTCCGCACATCGTTCTCAAAGCCATGGGGCGTTGCCGTTCCGAACTACGAGAACGTCGCTCGATTTCACTTTGCGCATCGCGGTAGTTGCCTGGTGCGTGTGGATGGTACGGACGCTATCGTTGACCTCGCACAAGGCGATCTTGTCATCATTCCGCATGGCGCGCCGCACTCGCTCTACTGTGGACATGAGCCGGAGAAGACCATACTGCCGCTTGACGCTGTGCTGGAAAAATCAGGTTACGATGGCTCAGGTGTTCTCGTGTATGGCGGGGAAGAAATGCAGAGCGAAACGCAGCTGGTCTGCGGGCATTTCTCCTTCGATCCGAGCTCACGTCACGTCTTAGTGGAGCGCTTGCCTCCATACATTCACCTCAAAAATTATGGCGAGAGCGCCGGGCGTTGGATGGAAGCCACGCTCCGCATGATCGGGGAGGAAGCCGGTGGAGCGAAGATGGGCGGAGATCTCATTGCACTGAAGATGTCAGAAGCGATTTTCGCGCAAGCCATCCGCAGCTTCATCGATGGTGATGAGGCAACAGAATGGGGATTGGGAGCATTTTCTGACAAAAACCTCAGCCGTGCACTTGATGCTTTTCACAAATCACCGACAGAGGGTTGGACGGTAGAAACCCTTGCCCAAGCCGCAGGTATGTCGCGGACAAGCTTTGCCGTTCAGTTCCAAAAGATGATGAATATGACACCCTTAGAATATGTCACGCGTTGGCGGATGGAGCTTGCTAAGCGTGTTCTGCAGGAGCCGGGTGCGTCGCTTACCGAAGCGGCTGAAAATGCCGGATACTCTTCAGACTCTTCTTTCACACGCGTTTTCAAGAAAGAGACTGGAATGACGCCTGCTGAATTTCGCAAGTCACAAAATCTCGCACGTACATAGGATTGAACGATCTGCGAGTTTTCCCAAACTTTTGGACATGGATGCATCCAAAACAAGAGTCTAATTTGACCTCATCAATGCTGCGTCGCAGTTCTAACCTTGAGGAAAAATACCATGCGCTTTGTAACCAAAACCATCCACGCTTATCTTGATTATCCCGTCGCCATTGGCCTGATCGCTATGCCATTTCTGTTCGGCCTCGGCGCTGACAACGCACTGGCGTTTTGGCTTTCTGTCGCCACCGGTGTAGCGGCCTTCGGCCTGACGGTCCTCACCGATCACCACCTCGGCCTTATCCGTGTCCTGCCTTACAGCCTACACTTGGCTGTTGATGGGCTGGTTGGCGTTGTCTTTGTCGTAGCGCCTTTTGTGCTCGGCTTCACGGGCCTCGACTTCTGGTACTACGCGCTGCTTGGCGCAACCGTCCTTTTGGTTGTTGGCCTCCATCAGCCAGAAGACGCAGCATTGAGCGCTTGAGCCTCAGTGACGTAGTTGGGGGTCGTACAGCATGTGCGGCCCCTTGCCCGCTTGAAGATATCTTCGGTTTAGACACCAAGTAGGGGACTGAAAGCTGGATGACCTTCTCATTTCCCCCGAGTATCTCAGATCGTTTAAAAAAGCATACGAACTGTTCATACTTAATCCGGTTGTATTGCTAGATTGTTCTGAGTTGATATCTCTATCAGCACGAGATGGGCACTCGGAAGTCGGGTGTTCGCAGTCAGAAAAAGGATCTTCTAATGTTCAAAAAACGTGCAATCACCTCTGTTCTTTTGACCGGTCTCGCTCTCAGCAGCACGGCCGCAATGGCAGCAGACGAATACAACGTTTCGCGCGGGATCACGGCAGCTGGTGCGCCGTTGGGCCTGCACGGCGTGGACCCGGTTGAGTTCATCGCAACTGCAAACCCCGTCGAAGGCTCGGCGGCTTATACAGCCGTGCATGATAGTGTTGCCTACTACTTCTCCACTGAAGACAACATGAAGACGTTCGAAGCAGACCCCTCTGCATACCTGCCTCAGAACGGTGGGTACTGCACGTTCGGCGTGTCGGTCGGCAAAAAGTTCGACGGCGACCCTGAGTATCACGCTGTCATCGACGGTGCCCTCTACGTCTTCCTGAATCGTGCCATCTTTGATGAATTCAACAAAGACCGCTCTGGCACCATCTCCAAAGCCGAAGACCAGTGGACAAACATCCGCAGCACAGCTGTCGAAGTGAGCCAGGTACCCGAAGAAATGGCCCGCAGATTAGAGAGCGCCCTTGCCGACAAGGTGAACGGCGAACGACGAAAAATTCGGCGGGACGTTCAGCGGATCTATCACGGGCTTGCTGATGGCCTTGCCAACGCAACAGATTATCGAGGCGATATCAGTCTCGCGTTCGATCAGCTTGTCCAGCAGGTCGTGGCCTTTTGCGAAGACCGTCAGAATGCTGACCTTGCACAATTAGGCGCACGGGGTGCGTATCTTAGGAGGGCTGATGCAGTGGAGAATGATCTGCAGCGTGACCTTCGGGAATGGCTGCGCGGAAACATGCCGGCCATCAATGTTCTTCCGGAAGTACCTGGCATCGCGACCGGGCGGTCAGATCTCTACGTCGATTTCGGCGATGTGCAGTTCATCATCGAGCTCAAACGACACCACGGGGTTGTTGATGATGTCGTCGCCCGGGATTACCGGGCGCAGGCCGTCGCGTACCAAGCAACGGGGCCGAAGCTCGGGATGCTTGGCATTCTCGAGTTAGTCGAGCGGCCAGGGCCTCCCCCGAGCTTGGTGGAGTGTGTCTGGATCGACTCCTACGTGCCGGAGGGCAGTGACCTTGTGAGGCACCTCGTCGTCTTTCGGGTTCCGGGCATGTTGAAAACGCCTTCAAAAATGAAGTAACCACAAACGTCTGCAAAGACATGCTGAATTGTGGTCTAAGACCAAGTTCTAGAAATTGTACTAGCAGGTTGGCAGTTATTCCGTTTACTAGGCGATGGCTCGAGATTCTTGGTGCGAGCCAGGGCTTCTGGCAGATGCGTTCTTGCAACAAATGTCGGCTTGCAACTTGAAGCACAAATTCTCTCGCACTTGTAGTGAATGTCTGCAATGCTGAAGGTTTTTCGATGCGGGCCGGGGTGCAACTTTGCCTTTGGGCGCCGACGGCGACCCGCGTTGACAAACCTCGGAAGGAGGAAGCCGCGAGGTTCAGGATCATCCTTCATGAGAGCCTCCTGTCATCAGATTGAGAAACCTCAATCGTCAGACAGCTCACCAAGATCACAAAACACGTGTCGTCTGGATCGGATCAAAACCCCAGCCAGAAGCGCCATTGCCGCGCAAGCGGCTTCGTCCATCCGCCGGACGTCGCAGAAGGCAAGTGATTTCTGCGCGCGAGTTGGCTCCCGCCACACGTCAGATTTTCGTAGACAATCAGAGCTTACGACTTGAAGCTGAAAGCGAAGCCAAAATGGAAGAACATAGCGAATAAATGGAGGAACTATGCCAAATACACCAAGTGCGGGATGGTGGAGCCTAGGGGAGTCGAACCCCTGACCTCTTGCATGCCATGCAAGCGCTCTCCCAACTGAGCTAAGGCCCCTATCCTGTACCGATCAAACGGTGGCGGACGTTTATGAAAGGCTGGCCCCGAGCGCAAGTGCAAAATCGTCGGGGCCAGCATTTTTTGGCCGTCGCCACGCAGCCGGGCGCGGCTGAAACGGGTCAGGAATCGTCGTCTTCGGAGGCGACGTCGGCGATCTCTTCGAGGGGTACGCTGTCCTCCTCTTCATCGTCGTCCAGCAGATCGTCGTCCAGTTCGATGTCGACAGCGTCGTCATCTTCCAGAACGGCGTTGTCGCCGTCGGCGTTCTGCTTGGCCTTGACCGAGGCCGCATCCTCGGCATCAGCGGCGATCATCCGGCTCTTGCCGGTGTCGAACTCCACGACCTCGCCGGTATAGGGGCTGACGATCGGGTTCTTGTTCAGGTCATAAAACCGCTTGCCGGTGGTCGGGCAAACGCGCTTTACGCCCCATTCTTCCTTGGGCATAGAAAATCCCCTTGATATCACATGAGTCGTATGACGATTCCGGTCACCTGCCATATGCTGTAGGGACTGTCAAAGCCTTTGAGGGCAAGGGGCGCAAACATGGCCGATCATCACCTTCCCGGCGCGCCGCCGGTACCGCTGCTTCTGCGCCGCTCGGCGCGGGCGCGACGGATCAGCCTGCGGATATCGCAGCTTGACGGGCGGGTCACCCTGACCCTGCCCAAAGGCGTGCCAGAACGCGAGGCGCTGGAGTTCGCCCGCTCCAAGGAAGGCTGGATCCGCGATCACATCAGTGCGCGTCCCGATCAGGTGCTGGTGGTGCCGGGCGCGCAGATCCCGATCGAGGGCATGGCGCGCACCCTTGTCGGGGCGCCAGCACGGCGGGTCATATTGCGTGCTGATGAGATCGCTGTGCCTGCCGGGGCCGAAGCGCGGCGGTTGCAGCGCTATCTCAAGGAGTTGGCCCGCGATCGGCTGGTTGCGGCCTCGGACCATTATGCGCAGGCGCTGGGGCGGGATTATTCCCGGATCACGTTAAGGGATACGCGGTCGCGCTGGGGATCATGCTCGTCTCAGGGCGCGCTGATGTATTCCTGGCGGCTGATCCTCGCGCCGTCTGCGGTTCTGCGCTATGTCGCGGCGCATGAGGTGGCGCATCTGGCCGAGATGAACCATTCGGCGCGGTTCTGGGCACAGGTCGATCGTATCCACGGGCCCTATGAGGCACCCCGCCGCTGGTTGCGCGAACAAGGTGGCGCGCTGCACCGATTCCGGTTCGAGGATGCCGATGGTTGACCTCGGCAGCATTTGTGATCACATGGTCGCATGCTGACCACGCGCGCGCCAGATCAGGCCCCAGTTGCCCATGACCGCATCTACCGTAGCCTGCGGACCCGGATCATGCATGGCGAGATCGCGCCGGGTGCGGCGCTGACGCTGCGCGGGATCGGCAAGGAATACGATGTGTCGATGACGCCCGCGCGCGAGGCGGTACGGCGGCTGGTGGCCGAAGGTGCCCTGTTCCTGTCCAGCTCGGGCCGGGTATCGACCCCGGAACTCAGCAATGACCGGATCGAGGAACTGGCCGCGCTGCGCGCGCTGCTTGAAGTCGAACTGGCCAGCCGCGCCCTGCCGCGCGCCCATATCGCGCTGATCGACCGACTGGTGGCCATCAACAGTGTGGTCGCGGAAATGGTCAGCAAACGCGATGCGGTGGGCTATATCCGCGCCAATCTGGAGTTTCACCGCACACTCTATCTGCGCGCCCAGGCGCCGGCCATGCTGGCCATGGCCGAAACCGTTTGGTTGCAGCTGGGCCCGACCATGCGCGCGCTTTATGGCCGCCTGCGCCGGACCGACCCGCCGCATTATCACCGTCTGATCATCGCCGCCCTCAAGGCGGGCGATGAGCCGGGGCTGCGGCTGGCGGTGCGCTCGGACGTGACGCAAGGGTTGCGATTGCTGGTAAGCTGAGGCAGCCAATATCCCGGAAGGGGCGCCGGGCCGGGATGAGCCAGATAGACCGGTCAGGCGCGCCATTTTGACACATTGCGCGGGCGGGGTGAGCCTGCAATCTGGCTTGAACACTCATGCGCGCGAACATGATTGTCTTCGTCTCCTGCGTTGCGATTTCTTTCTGCGCTGCGATATTATTTTGAACGCGCGTCCGACACTCGAACCAAGCCCAGCGGAGCATTTCATGAAGACCCGGTCCGATATGTTGGCGCTGGCGGAAGTGACGCTATGACCACGGGCCTGAACTACCAGAATCTGGACGGGCTGATCGCCTGCCCGCATTGCGACCTTCTGCATGAGCTGGAGGCGCTGCAACCGGGGCAGCGCGCCACGTGCAGCCGTTGCCACAGCACCCTGATCACCACCAAATCGGAAACCATGGACCGGACCCTGGCCCTTGCTCTGGCCTCTGCCGTTCTGATGGCGGGTGCTTTGTGCTTTCCGTTTCTGGGCATGTCCAAGGCCGGGCTGGAGCGCAAAGCGTCGATCGTCGATGTGATCCTGGCCTTTTCCGAAGGCTGGTATGTGCTACTGGGCCTGTGCGTGCTGCTGTTCGTGGTGGTGCTGCCGATGGTACGCGCGGCGTTGCTGGTCTATACGATCTGGCCGCTGCGGCAGGGGCGCCCGGCGCTGCCCCATGCCAAGCTCGCCTTCGCCTGGGCCGAAGCGCTGGCCCCCTGGGCGATGACCGAGATTTTCATCATCGGAACCGCAGTGGCGCTGATCAAGATCGGCGGGTTGGCCACGATCAGCTTTGGCACCTCGTTCTGGCTGTTCTGCGTACTGGTTCTGGTGATCGGCTTCCAGAACGCCTCGGTCTGCCGATGGACGATCTGGTCCACCATCCGCAAGGTGACGGCATGATCAGCGCGCGCGAGGCAGGGCTGGTGGGATGCCACCGCTGCGGCACCGTGCATCAGCCGCAGGACCATGACTGCCGGATGTGCGGCAAGACGCTGAAATCGCGCAAACCCAACAGCCTGCAGAAAACCTGGGCCTGGCTGATCACCGGGCTGGTCTTTTACATCCCCGCCAACGTGTTCCCGCTGCTGTCCAACCGCGTGCTGGGCAGCGAGGACGGGCATACGATCATCGAGGGGATCATCCTCTTCTTCAAGAAGGGTGATTTTCTGGTTGCCAGCGTCATCATGGCGGCCAGTCTGCTGATCCCGATCGGCAAATTCCTGATCGTCGGATTTCTGGTGCTCAGCATCCACTACCGATGGAACCTCAGCGCCCATGCGCGGTTGGTTCTTTATGAACTGGTCGAGTTCATCGGGCGCTGGTCGATGATCGACGTTTTTGTGGTGGCGCTGCTGGCGTCGCTGATCCGCCTTGGGGCGATCATTTCCATCCTGCCCGGTCCGGGCTCGGTCTGTTTTGCGCTGTCGGTGGTCTTCACCATGATTTCGGCGCAAAGCATCGATGCCAAGCTGATCTGGGACGATACTTCGAAGGAACCAAAGCATGAGTGACGCAAACCCCTCCAAGCTGGAGGTCAAGAGCCCGCGCAAGGGTCTGATTGGCGGATTTTCGGCGGTCTGGCTTGTGCCTGCGGTGGCGCTGCTGGGGTCGCTGGGTCTGGCGCTGCAGAGCTATCTGGAAAGCGATGTGCCGATCACCATCGAGTTTCCCGAGGCAACCGGCATGGAAGCGGGCAAGACCCAGCTGAAATTCCGCGATGTCGTGGTTGGATCGGTCGGCGCGATCGAATTCTCCGAGGACCTGTCGCATGTCGATGTCACCGTCAATGTCCGCCGCGACATGGCGCGCTATCTGGATGACGACGCACGGTTCTGGCTGGTCCATGCCGAGATCACGTCCGAGGGCGTTTCGGGCCTGGATACGCTGCTGTCGGGCGCCTATATCAACGCTGAATGGGATCCTGAACCCGGCAAGCGCAAGGACCATTTCATCGCCGAAAAGAAGGCCCCGATCATAGCTCCCAATGCCAAGGGCATCGAAATCAAACTGACCTCGACCGAGACAGGCTCAGTCTCGGTCGGCGCACCGCTGCTCTACAAGGGGTTCAAGGTCGGCAAGGTCGAAGACCTGTCGTTAAGCGAGGATGGCAGCACGATCACCATCACCACCTTTGTCGAAGAACCCTATGACAAGCTGATCAACACCGGTTCGCGGTTCTGGAACGCCTCGGGGATCGAGGTCGATCTGACCGATGAGGGGTTGAAGGTGGGCGTGGAAAGCCTGTCGGCGCTGCTGCAGGGCGGCATCGCCTTCGACACCACGATCTCGGGCGGTGAACCGGTGACGGAAACCACCCGCTTCGACCTCTATCCCAATCTGAGTGCAGCCAAGGACAGCCGGTTCAACGATGATCTGCGCGCAACTGTCACCGTTGCCTCGGCCTTTGAGGGGTCGGTCAAGGGGCTGCGCGAAGGGGCCAATGTGGACTATCGGGGCCTGAAGGTCGGCGAGGTCAAGGAATTGTCCGTCTACGCCCCCGACGACGCCCAAACGCCAGATGACGTGCTGCTGCTGGTGTCCTACACGATCCAGCCGAACCGGCTTGGCATCACGGATGTGAACAATCCCGAAGAGGTGCTCGAATACCTCGCGCAGGTAATCCCGAACACGGGTCTTCGTGCCCGGCTGATGCCGAATTCGCTGCTGTCCGGTGGCCTGCATGTGGAACTGTTCGAGGACCCCGCGCTGCCCGAAGCGCAGCTTGAGCGGACCGGTCATCCGCTGCCGTTGGTGCCCACTGTCGCGACACCGCCCGATACGCTCAATATTGCGGCCGAGGGCGTGCTGAACCGGGTGGCGCAATTGCCGATCGAGGAACTGATGGACCGCACCATCAAGCTGATCTCGGATGTCGATGCCATCGTGGCCGACAACCAGACCAAGCAGATTCCGGCAAATATCAACTCGCTGCTCGGCAATGTCGACACGATCGCCGGGTCCGAAGCGACGCAGCAACTGCCCGAAAAGCTGAACGAGGCGATCAGTTCGGTGAATGCGATGCTGACCGAGTTCGAACAGAAGAAAGGCGTCGATGCGCTGGTTGTGTCGTTGGAAAATCTGAAAACGATCACTGCCAATGTCTCGACCGCCAGCGCGGATGTGCCCAAGCTGATCGCCGATATCGATGCGGTGGTTGCGAAAGTGAACGCGCTGCCGATCGAGGATACGGTGGCCTCCACCAACTCGCTCTTGGCCTCGGCTGACCGGTTCATCAGCAACGACTCGATGCAGGATGTCCCGCCCGCCCTGACCGGCGCACTGAACGAGGTCCGGGAAACACTGCAGGAACTGCGCGCCGGTGGCGCCGCCGAAAACCTCAACCGGGCCCTGGCCTCGGCCGGGAATGCCGCCGACGAGATTGCCAAGGCCGCCGCGTCGTTGCCCGAACTGGCCAAGCGCCTGAACGATCTGGCCGACACCGCCGAGGCGACCATCGCGGCCTATGGCCCTAATTCGCCCGTCAATCGCGAGGTCCGCGCCGCGGTGGCCGATATCCGGCAGGCGGTCCACTCCATCAACGCGCTGGCACAGACGATCCGGCGCAAACCGAACTCATTGCTAGTTGGAAGATAAGTCATGCGTATTCGCTTTAGCACAATCACCTTGTTGGCCATGACCATCGCTTTGGGCGCATGCGGCAATAATTCCCAACTCTACCTGCTGCCGGACTTTCCGGTTGAAAAACAGGTCAGGACAGCCGCGCGCACGGTCGAGGTCGGCACCCTGAACCTGCCCAGCTACGCGCAGGACAGCGAGATCAACCTGCAGAACGCCGACGGCGTCCTGCGCCCGGTGCGCAACGGCTTCTGGGCCGACGACCCCGAACGCGCCCTGACCGAGTTGCTCGCTTCGGGTCTGGACCGGGCGATCTCGGCGGATGTCGCGGCCGAACCGCTTCCGGCCACGGGCTTCGCGGATGTGCGGGTCGATGTGAAGATCCGGCGCTTTGTTGGTATTCCCGGTCAGTCGATGCAACTTTCGGGTCAGTATTTCCTAACCTCGCCCAATGGCGGGTCGCTGCAACGGATCAAACGGTTCAACTTCTCGGTGCCGATCGCCTCGGATTCGGTGAATGACTACGCGCTGGCGCAGTCGCAGGCGATCAAGCTGCTTGCCGGCGACATTGCAACGTCGATGGGCAAGGTGTCATCCGGACAGATCTGAGCGTGCCCCCAGTGACCGGGTCATGAACACACTGAGCGGGTCTTCCCTGTATTCCCCAAAGGGCGGGCACTCGTTGAACCCGTGCGCGATATATAGCGCGCGGGCGGGCGCAAAAAGCGGGTCCGATCCGGTCTCAAGGCTGACCCGTTGCAAGGCGCGGTCCTGCGCCTCGGATATCAGCGCCTGCAGGATGGCGCGCGCAACACCGCGCCCGCGCGCCTCGGCGGCTGTGTGCATGGATTTCAGCTCGCCGTGACCCGGCGCTATCTCGGTCAGGGCGCCAATGCCCAACACGGCATCACCATGGCGCGCGCTGATCAGAACCGCGCCCGCTTCCAGCAGCGCGTCGGGCTGCATGACATGGCAGCTTTCCTCGGGCGAGGCGTCGCGCATCAGCGCGAAATGGCGCAGCAGCAGGGCGCGTATGTCGGTATTCCGGACGTCGTCGCGCCCGACCAGCATCCCGGCCGTCAATTCAGTGGGTCCAGGGGCTGCGCCGGTTGGTCGCGAAATTCTCGCCATACCCCATCGGGCGGATATTCTGCTTGCGCTTGTGCGGTTCGCTCACCTGCGCATCAATCCCGTGCGCCTTGGCATAATCCAGCGCCTCTTCCTTGCTGTCGAACTGCAGATGCACTTGCGCCTGAGTGTCGGCGGATGAGGTCCACCCCATCAGCGGATCGATCTCGCGCTCTGACGCAGGGGCGTATTCCAGCACCCATTTCCGGGTCTTCGCCATCCCCGATGTCATTGCGTTTCTGGCAGGTTGGTAGATGCGTGCGCGCATTGCCGTCTCCGTCTGGTCATGCGAACCCATCTTATGCCGCAGTGCAGGGGGCGGGGCAAGTCGGCAAAACCTGTGGCGAAATGCCATAGGACTCGATGCAGATGGCGATGACCGCGCTAATTGCGATGGGGTCGACGCGAAAGGAGCTGTGAAATGGCGCGTGTAATCGCGGCGATACTTTCGCTGAACGTGTTCGGCGCAGCGGTCAACGTGGCGGTTCGCCTGCAGGCCGCGTCCCCGCCCGGAGGCTGCCTGATCAGCCGCGTGGCACAGCAAATCGCAGACGGATTGCTGGGTGTGGCGCTCAAACCTGAAGGTACCATGACCCTCAAGGGATTGCCCGTTCCGATCGATGTGTTGTCCCTTGACTTGCAGGGCGGCAATGATCAGGCCGAGCGCACCCGTCAGGCCGCGCGCCAGAATATCCGTTTTACCAGTTCACGGGATGGCACAGGCATCGCCTGGACCGAGACAGGTCAGGGCAGAACGTTGGTCAAGGCACCAAACTGGGTGCAGCATCTGGAATATGAGTGGACCGACAATCCGATGGACGGATGGCTGCACTACAAGGATCAGTATCAGCGGCTGGCCGCCGGAATTCCCGGAACACGGTTTGTCGGCCTGGATACCGCCAACAATACGATGCCCGACTATGACCCCGAATGGCCCAAGGCCCTGCGCGAGATCAGCATTTTTCTGGATGGCGTCGCGGATCCGGGCCAAGCATCCTGACGCCACAATCTACACCCCCTTGAACAAGAACAAAAACGGATCAAATCTGGCAGCGAAGGGAATCGTTCATGCCATATGCCAGTACCGACCGTAGTCAGCTTGTCACCGAAGACGTCCGCGCCCGTCCCAAGCTGGAAGGCGGGCGGCGCTTTGTCATGCAGACCGAGTTTTCCCCCGCCGGCGACCAGCCCACGGCGATCGCGGAACTGACCCAAGGGGTGGGCGAAGGCGAGCGGAACCAGGTGCTGCTGGGCGCCACCGGCACCGGCAAGACCTTTACCATGGCCAAGGTGATCGAGGACACCCAGCGCCCGGCCATCATCCTCGCGCCCAACAAGACGCTGGCGGCGCAATTATACGGCGAATTCAAGGGCTTCTTCCCCGACAACTCGGTCGAATATTTCGTCAGCTTTTACGACTATTACCAGCCCGAAGCCTATGTTCCGCGCTCCGACACTTACATAGAAAAGGAATCCCAGATCAACGAGCAGATCGACCGCATGCGCCACTCGGCCACGCGGGCACTGCTGGAACGCGATGACGTGATCATCGTGGCGTCCGTCAGTTGCATCTACGGCATCGGCTCGGTCGAAACCTATGGCGCGATGACGCAGGACCTGAAGGTCGGTAAAGAGTATAATCAGCGCCAGGTGATGGCCGATCTGGTGGCCCAGCAATATCGCCGCAACGATCAGGCCTTTCAGCGTGGCTCGTTCCGGGTACGGGGTGACAGCCTGGAAATCTGGCCTGCCCACCTGGAGGACCGCGCCTGGAAACTCAGCTTTTTTGGTGAAGAACTGGAAACCCTGACCGAGTTCGACCCGCTCACCGGTGAGAAAACCGACACGATGGAGCAGGTCCGCATCTACGCCAATTCCCACTACGTGACACCGAAACCAACCATGCAGCAGGCGATCATCGAGATCAAAAAGGAACTCCGCATCCGGCTCGATCAACTGGTGGGCGAGGGCAAACTTCTCGAAGCGCAGCGGCTGGAACAACGCACCAATTTCGATCTGGAAATGCTCGAGGCCACCGGCGTCTGCAACGGGATCGAGAACTATTCGCGCTACCTCACCGGCCGCGCCCCCGGCGAGCCGCCCCCCACGCTGTTCGAGTTCATCCCAGACCACGCTATCGTCTTTGCCGATGAAAGCCATGTCAGCGTGCCGCAGATCGGCGGCATGTACCGAGGCGATTATCGCCGCAAATTCACGCTGGCCGAACATGGTTTCCGCTTGCCCTCCTGCATGGATAACCGCCCGCTGAAGTTCGAGGAATGGGATGCCATGCGCCCGCAATCGGTCTTTGTCTCGGCCACGCCCGCAGGATGGGAGATCGAGCAATCCGGCGGTGTCTTTACCGAACAGGTGATCCGCCCCACCGGCCTTTTGGACCCCGAGGTTGAAATCCGCCCCGTCGGAATGCAGGTGGACGACCTGCTGGACGAGGTCCGCAAAGTGGCCGGTGATGGTTATCGCACGCTGGTTACCACGCTGACCAAACGCATGGCCGAGGATCTGACCGAATACATGCACGAACAGGGCATCAAGGTCCGCTACATGCATTCCGACATCGACACGCTGGAACGCATCGAGATTCTGCGCGACCTGCGTCTGGGGGCCTTCGACGTGCTGATCGGCATCAACCTGCTGCGCGAGGGGCTCGACATCCCCGAATGCGGGCTGGTCGCCATTCTGGACGCCGACAAAGAAGGCTTCCTGCGGTCCGAGACCTCACTGGTTCAAACCATCGGCCGCGCCGCGCGCAACGTCGACGGGCGGGTGATCATGTATGCCGACAAGATCACCGGCTCCATGGAACGCGCTCTGAACGAGACCAACCGCCGCCGGGCCAAGCAGATCGCCTATAACGAGGAACACGGCATCACCCCCGCGACGGTGCAGAAGAATGTCGAGGATATACTGGCCGGTCTTTACAAGGGTGACGTCGACATGAACCGCGTCACCGCGACCATCGACAAACCGCTGCACGGTGCCAATCTCGAGGCGCATCTGGACGGGTTGCGCGACAAGATGCGCAAAGCCGCCGAGAACCTGGAATTCGAAGAGGCCGCCAATATCCGGGATGAGATCAAACGTCTGGAAGCGGTCGATCTGGCCATCGCCGACGACCCGATGGCGCGCCAATGGGCAGTCGAGAAAGCCTCGGAGGATGCGGTGAAATCACGTGGCCGCTCAACGGCAGGCAAGCCGGGGCAGCGCGGTGGGAATGTGAAGCGGAGGAAGCGGTAGAAAAAAACCTGAAACTGAACGTTGCAAATCAGTGCAATGAGCGAAACTATATCCAAAATTCTTGCCGGAGCACATTGTTTTGCCACTTGTCATACTCATCTTAACTGCCGTTGGTGGAGCTATCTGGTGGTGGGTGCGAAACAATCCGAGGGAGGCTATCAATACCGCTCATGACGTCGCTACAACACTGAAGAATGCACCGAGAAGGCTGGCTTTCCGAAGTGTCGCAAATGCCCATCCTGTCGAGGGCATCGACGATGAGAGAATCGCGATATGTGCAATTGCTCAGTCCTTTATTGAACTGGATGATCTGCCCACATCCGAGCAACGCCAACAGTTACATGTCCTGTTGCGTTCCAAACTGCGTTGTTCAGAAGAAGAAGCGAAAGAAATGGAAGTTCTTGGCCGCTGGCTAATGACCCAATGCAATGGTCCAGCCGATGCGGTGCCACGCTTAGGGCGCCGGTTGCGAAAACTAGACGCCGCTCGATCGTGGGCTCAGCTGCAGGAAATCTTGATGCCACTGGTGGGAGAGCAACTCTCCTCTGCTCAGATTCAAGCAATTGAGGATATTAAGTTCGCTTTGAAAGTACGGTAATTTTGGCTTGCGACCGCATACCATTCGAAATGGCCTGTGGGCAATTCCCGCGGCCCCCACTCTACGTTCTCAAAGCCACTCGCTTCGATTTGGACACACTGGCCATAGCCAACTCAAAAGGCGTTTCCGTATTGGTTAGTTGTCAGGTGCCGCCTCCTCGGTCTGAACTTTCAGGCTCTTTGTTCTCCACGATGCCACTTGACGCGCGTGGTGACCACATGTCTGAACCTATTTTGATGTGCCAGATGTGTGTCGAGGCGGGAGGCGTTGTTCAGGTCGGTTGAAAGCTCAAGACAAGTCACCGGTTTTAGCGCAATATCCATCCATGAGTCGTGGGTGCATTTACAACCCTAACTCAACCCGTTTCTTTTTGGTGAGTTTGGCAACAACCAACTCATACGAGGTCACGATGTGTTCGCGCAGAGAGCTGTTGCTCATGCCGCGCTCTTCATAGACCTGTAACCACTTCATCCCCCGAGACGCCAGATACGGGGCGGGGCGGATGCCGGGTTCGTCGCTGAGAACCTCATAGGCGAGATCGGTGGCCTTGAAAGTGAAAGCTGCCTCGCCTTCGTGCCAGCCGCAGACCGCAAACACCTTGCCGCCGACCTTCCACACATCCGCATTGCCCCATTGCACCACATGGCTGGTGGCCTTCAGACCGGAACAGAATGTGTTGAACTCATCCCGTGTCACCGTGCCACTCCTGACCACGGTCCCCAGATGGCGGGGCGGGTGGTGTCGCTCACCAGTTCACGACCGTGAAATTCACCATCACGCCTTTGTCCTTTTTCTCAAACTCGCGCGGGTCCGCCCAAACCTTGATCGACACTTTACCCTTTGTGCCAAGCTTTGGGTCCAGCACGAAATCCGTGATCGGAATGGTCAGCGACGGGACGCCCGAGCCCGGAGGCGTGGGCACCCATTTGCCATCCACCCGGGGAATGGACGCCTCGCCATCCACTTTCTTGTTCTTCTTGGCCAGTTCTTTCTTGAGTTGTTCAGCGAAGAACTTGACCACAGTCTTGTCGACGGATTTGACCTCTTTCTGGCATTTCTTCACAAAGGCTTTTTCCAGTTTTCCTTTCTTGTCCAGCGGCGCCACCGCTGTTCCGATCTTGCGCCCCACCTTCTTGCAGGCGCCTTCCATCTTCTTTTTTGCGGCATTTGGTATCAAATCAGGCATCTCAATTTCCCCCAAAAATGTCTTAAAGAACAGGCGCATCCTATCACAGGATAACGCCGCTCCAAACCGGGGGCGTGCAGTGGTGGTCCCTGGGCGTGGGATCACGACTTCATTGCAAGGTGTTATGAGGGCCCTAGCAGAGCCTATTCAAGGCAACCGCCCTGGGCCCAACTGCGCAGATTGGCCTTGAAATCTCCGCCATAGGGATGGGCTTTTTCGATGCTTTCAGAGCTTGGGTTCGCGGCATAGGTCTGGGCCTGGGTGCACAGCGCCTCGGGTGTCCATTGGTGGCAACCGGAACAGGACTGATCCTTCCACAGCCCTTCCGGCAGACCTTCGATCGGCGGGTAATGGGGCGAGCCGCGCACCAGTTCAGCGATCGTTTTGCCCCGAATCCGGTCATTTCCGAATGTCAGCCTGCCGTTGAGCGTGACCACTTCGCCGGGCTGCGCAGTGGCCGGTTCTGCCTGCGCTTCGGCCTTGCGCGTTACGGTCTGGGCTTCAAGCTCCAGGGCGGCGACCCGTTCCGAGGCCTGATCGGCGAAGGCGCCGCCGGGATAGCTGTCGAGATAGGTCTGGTAGGCATTGATGGTGTTGTCCGAGGCGGCCAGATCGAACATCAGCCGCTCGGTGTCGTTGACCTCGGGTGGTTCGGACGGTGGATCCTGAACCGCAGCGACCTGCGGTGCCTCCGGTGCCGGTTCGGGATCGGTGCGTGTTTCGGCAAACGAGTTCGACATCACCTGTTGCAGCCGCTCGCGTGCCGGATTCGCGTGTCGGCTGTCGGGAAACGCGCGCAGGAACAGCATGATCTGCACCGGGTCTTCCGAGTCCTTGATCGCGCTCCAGGCAAGATCTTCGGTCTCGAAGCTGGGCACCGGCGTCTGCTGCGGCGAAAACGAGAACTCGCGCGTCAGCGACGAGGTGTCCCAGGGGGTCTGCAGCCCGCGCGTCTGTGACAGAACATCGACGCGCACGGCCTTGAACAGCTGTTCGATCGGCATGCCGGGTTCTTCGATATGGCTCGCAAGGCTCTGCGTGAAGGGGCTGTTTCCGGCTTCACCGTCCAATGCAACCCCGCCGGGGTTGGTGGCATAGGCAAGGAAAGTGCCAGTGGGCGCTTTCATCTCGGCCAGCCCGTTGTCATCCATGTCCGCCAGATCTTCGAACGGGTTGTTGCGGCAGGCGTCCAGAATGACGATATTGGTCTTGTTGCGGGCCGAGGCCATCTGATGCAGGATCGATCGCGCCTCGACCGCCATCAGGTCCAGATCGGCCGGATCGCTCAGCGACACGTCGACCGGCAACAGGTAGTTCGACCCAAAGGATTGCACGCCATGCCCGGCGTAGAAGAACAGGCCCACGGTCTCTTCGCCGCCCTGGCGCAGGTCGCGCCCGAATTGGGCGATGGCGCGTTTCATCTCGATCTGGTTGCTGTCGGTCAGCAGCCGGACGTCGAACCCCATCTTTTCCAGCTTTTTCGATATCAGGCGTGAATCGTTGGCCGGATTGTCCAGCGCGGTGACCGATCCATAAGCGGAATTGCCAATGACAAGCGCGATGCGCGGATCGGCAAGCGCAGACCCGGTCCAGCCCAGCAGCAGCAAGGCCGTGATGACCCGCAGAGTGCGGATGAGTTTTTGTTTCATTTTCATGCCCCGACAACCATGGATGCCCGTCCCTGTGGTTGCAACCGGAATGTCCCGGACCGGGTGTGCGCAAAGGCGACCGGGCCCGGGGCGGATGCCGTCAGGGCAGGGGCAAATCCTGGCGAATTGCCCAATACGTCCTCATTAACGCCGCCTTTTAGGCTTTATTGTGACCTTCACCTGACTTATCCCTGAAACAGTCTCAACTTTTACGGGAAGGTGATCATGCAGGCCATATCCGCGTTTCGCTCAGTTCTGACAGTGGGGGGCCTCCTGCTGGGAACTGCCGCCCTGGCCCAAAGCGCCGATCCTTTCGAGCATGGCTGGGAGCTGGACGGCGAAGCCTCGGAGCTGCGCTTTCTGTCGGTCAAGAAGAACTCCAAGGCCGAACATAGCGGCTTTGCCAGCTTTTCGGGCGTGATCGACGAAAACGGCGCGGCCGAGATCCGGGTGCAGCTTGACAGCGTCGACACCAAGATCGACCTGCGCAATGTGCGGATGCGGTTCCTGTTTTTCGAGACCTTCAACTTTCCCGAGGCGGTGATCACCGCGCAATTGCCCACCGATCAACTGACCGATCTGCACGACGTGCGGCACAAGATCATTGATCTGCCTTATACCATGAACCTGCATGGCGTCACGCAGGAGCGCACCGCGCAGGTGGCGATCACGCTGGTGGACAACGACCGCGTGGCGGTGGCCAATACCGCCCCCATCGCCATTCCGCTGACCGATTTCGCGTTGGAAGAGGGGCGCGGCAAGCTGCAGGAGGCCGCCGAGGTCGATATCCTGCCTTTCGGTTTCGTCAGTTTCGGTTTCGTGTTTGACCGCGCCCGTCCTGGTACCCGGCCCAAACTGGTGCTGGCCGCGGCCACCCCGGGCGACACGGCGCTTGAAACCAAGGGTGATCTGGACCGCGATGCCTGTGTTGGACGGATGGAGATCCTGTCGCGCACCGGCAATATCTATTTCAATTCGGGCAGCGCCCGGCTGGACCGGTCCTCGCTGCCGCTGCTGGGCAACCTGCATGACATCATCAGCCGCTGCCCCGAATTGCGGATCGAGGTGGGGGGCCATACCGACCGCGACGGCTCGGATGCGGCGAACCGGGCGCTCAGCGAACGGCGGGCGCAGGCGGTCACCGACTATCTGGTTGCGCAGGGGATCGGGCCGGAACGGCTGGTCTCCGTGGGCTATGGCGAAAGCCGGCCCGTCGTGTCAAACGACACCGCCGAGGGCAAACGCCGCAATCGCCGGATCGAGTTCGTACCGGTGAA
>NZ_JAMFMB010000090.1 GCF_023502395.1 Ruegeria spongiae
TAGGGCCTGTTAACACTACCGTCTAATGTGCGTGTCTGCTAAGTATTTGTTATGAATGAGATAACAGAGAAGCAGTACGCGCTGATCCGTCCTTACCTTCCGGTTCAGCGTGGGAATGTGCAGATTTCAAACCTGACGATGATCAACGCCATCCTTTTTGTTGCCGAGAACGGCTGCAAATGGCGGGCACTTCCACCTCGGTTTGGCAATTGGCACACTGTCTACACCCGGATGCGCCGTTGGGCGGATGCGGGCGTTCTGGACCGTTTGTTCGACGCGCTTCAGAAACACCACATGATCTGCGTGTCCGTGGATTGTCTGGGCCTCGATAGCACGAGTGTCAAAGTGCATCCCGATGGGACCGGCGCGCCCAAAAAAACGGACCGCAAGCGATTGGCAAGTCGCGCGGCGGATGGAACACCAAAGTCCACCTAATCGCCGCAAATGACCGTTTTGCACTGACGTTCAGCCTGTCTAGCGGCAACGCGCATGATGCACCCGAGGGACGTGCCTTGCTGGAAAGCTGGCACTCCCCGCCCCAGGGGGCGGCCATGATCATGGATCGGGCCTATGAGGGTGACGAAACGCGCCAGTTGGTTCTTGATCTGGGCATGACCCCCGTCGTTCCGCCCAAGGCAAACCGGCTGATCAAATGGGACTACGACCGGACCATCTACAAGCGGCGCAACGAAGTTGAACGCCTTTTCCGCAGACTGAAGGGATACCGGCGCATCTTCTCGAGGTTTGAAAAACTCGACGTGATGTACCGCGCATTCCTGAACTTCGCTCTCATCGTCGATATGATTAAGTGTTAACAGGCCCTAG
>NZ_JAMFMB010000091.1 GCF_023502395.1 Ruegeria spongiae
CTTCTTCATATCCGCTGGGCAGGTTAGCGACTACACAGGTGCCAAACCAAGAAATAGGACCTATCTCCTTCCGAGCACAAAAATGGAAAATGCGAAGGAGAAAGCATGACCAGAGGAAACAAGTTTGACGAACGCGCCGCCGACAGTCTTCTGCCGTTTTGGGAGTTGCCTCCAAGGACACAAGACGCGCTGCGCGTGATGGGAGTTCCAAGATCGCAGAAGGTAATGATTCAGAATTCCGCAGCGCTTTTGGTGGCCTCGGTGCTGTCCAAAGTCCCATATGCCAAGCGCCGTGACATCCGTGAGGGCATTACTCAATAGGCGGCGACAGAATTACTGTAAGGCCTGAAACAGAGAAAAAACTCATGACAAGCATCATGGAGATTATATTCGGTGCAACTCCAGAAACTCGGGAGAGAGCAATTTGGCGCATAAACTTGCGAATTACTGGTTGTAAGTTCTTCGACAGCACTGTGGGCTGGATGTTTTACTTCTCACAAATTGATGACAAGAGTCTTCTGACTAAGATGGATATCCAAATCAAGCGAGCCGCGATACGGAAGTTCGGTCCAGAAGCCGCTAATCGCGTCAAGCGGTTGGTGAAAGCATACCATCAAATCAAATATTCTCATCGTGACAGCACATATTTCCCTAACTTCGACTTGTACAGTCGGGAGCAGAAGATCGTACACTTGGAGCTATTGGCACCGGGGAAATTCAGAAACTTGGAAGCAAAGTCAGACCAGCAAATTTCCCGTATCTTCAGTGCATCAGTCTGGCGCGAAGTGAAACGCATGGAAAGGGATACATTGAGC
>NZ_JAMFMB010000092.1 GCF_023502395.1 Ruegeria spongiae
TCGGATCTGGTGCGCAAGCTCAAAAACCACATTGCTGATTCTGCCAACGCCAGATGGGATGGTTGACGCCCTCATCAGACGGCATCGCAATGTGGCATGATGGTGGTGCTGAACGCCACGAAGCGGAGAGGACGGCGAAATGATGGACACATTGATTGGGGTGGATCTGGCAAAGCGCGTTTTCCAGGTTCATGGGGCCTTGATGACAGGACCTGTCAAGGTCCGCAAAAGTTAAGCTTAGAGCAGTTTCGGCGCTTCATGTCGGAACAGCCGCCGTGCGTCGTCGTATTTGAGCCCTGTGGCAGCACGCACGATTGGGCATGTGAGATGGAGCAGTGCGGCCATGAGATGAAACTGATCGCTCCGCAATATGTGCGGCCTTTTGTGAAGCGGCAGAAGAATGATGCGGCCGATGCCGAGGCAAGAGTGATCGCGGCACAGCGGCCTGAGATGCGGTTTGTAATACCGAAGACCAAAGAGCAGCAGGCGCAGGCAGCGCTTTTTCGAGGTCGTGAAAGATTGGTCCGTCAGCGCATTGAGTTGGTGAACGCGCTTCGGGCGCTGCTGTATGAATACGGCTATGTATTTCCGACAGGTCTGGCCCACCTCAAACGGATCGTGGCGGTGATCGAAGATCCTTCTTGTGACCTGCCCGCGCTTGTTATTGCCGAGAGCCAGGATCTGCTGCTTCAGATCGCCGGGAAAACGAGCGGATAGAGGCCAAGACGAAAGCACTGAAAGCGATAGCTGCGGACACGAGTACTTGGGGCGGCACTAAAG
>NZ_JAMFMB010000093.1 GCF_023502395.1 Ruegeria spongiae
GTGAACATCGATGCCATTTCGTCAGCTCCGTTGTTTAAACGCTCTGATCAAGCCTTGGCAAAGGGGATGATATTCCGCCCGTGCCAAGGCAGTTGCTCATTGAAGATATCTTGTCATGTTGCCATCAAGGACGCATTTGGCCCACCCGCGAACACCAGCACGATTCATCCCGCTGCCGGACTGCGCGGTGGCTCGCATGCAGACCTTCTTTGGTTGATAAATTTTGGTGCCAGGAATTACCTCTGTCTCTTCTGAGAATTGGAGGTCGCACCTAGCTCCAGGACCGTTGACGCTCGTAAATCTCGGTGAAACGCTTTCTTTTGCAATTACGTATTTTTCGGGGGCAGTTTGGCACGTCCAATTATCTGCGTAACATGTGTGTCCTTTGCCACTGGAAGACACCGGGTTGGTTGTGCACTCAGAGGCCAGATCTAGCGAGATAATGTCAGGTTGGACGCCATTGGCCATCGCTTGTGATGTAGCGATGAGCACCATGCACACCGAAATTCTAGAACCGATAGAAATAAATGTTCTCATACTTACCTCCTTACAAATGATGAACCACTATTGGGTTGAAAAACACATGGAGGTTGGCGCATTTAAGCTGCTTCGTCATGATCCGAATGGATCATGACACGCTGTTCTTACCTGGAAGGTCTGCACTGCCTTTAGGCCACCGGCGGTAGAATACGAAGGATAAGCCTTATCAGTTCGACTCGGCTGCCAACCCCGGCTTTGGCGAGTACCATCGAAACCTGGTTCTTCGCGGTTATCGGGG
>NZ_JAMFMB010000094.1 GCF_023502395.1 Ruegeria spongiae
GTGTTGCGCTGAACGATACGGCCTTTGTGCTGAGGGATGAGCTGGGTGAACACCTGGACGAGATCTCAGAGGGTGGAGCTACACCATTCACCAAAAGAACCTTCCGTGTTTCGAAGAGATCAACCAAGCGTAGTCTCGAAGCTGAGGTGCTGAGCAAGGACAAACAGTCGGAGTATCTTGTTCCGGCACTGACCGGCGGTGTGAGATCCAAGGGTGATTATGCGACGGGCCGAGCCGGTGTTCTGATCCCGGTCGAAGGTAAGCTCAACAAGTACGGCAACCTGCCTCGTGGATCACTCAAGCGCCAGCTGAACCGGCCAGATACGTTCCTTGGTCGGGTTGGCGATGATGACACTCTCGCCGTCCTGAAGCGCAAGCGCCGAACCAAGAAGAACCGCAAAGGCGGGCTTCAAGTCCTCGCAGTCTTCAAAGAGAAAGTGAAGCAAAGAGCGTTGCGCGGCTGGGATTTGGAAGGCGTGTCCGAGCGCGTGTTCCAGAAGGTTATGCTGAAGAACATGAACGAAGCTGTCGCTGATCTAGCGAGGCATGGGAAAGTTCGGTCACGGAAAGCCCGTGATGGACGGTAGTTTTATTTCTGAAACCGCCGGGGACCCTGGACACCCCCCACCCCTATGGGTGGCTTTCGCAAGAGGCGTACAACCTCCCTGTTTTTAAAAATTTTCAAAACAATTTCATCATCAACATTAACAAGAATTAGATAATCGAATCCGTGGCACGAAAACCCAATAAAA
>NZ_JAMFMB010000095.1 GCF_023502395.1 Ruegeria spongiae
ACGCCACCTTGCAATAGGTGTCCACGTAAGTCTGCTGATAGACCCGTCCGACGCCCTTGAGCGTGCCGACATAAACCGTGTCCTGTGATCCCAGATAGCCTGGGTGCGCTGTTTCCACCTCGCCACAGGCCTCATCGTCGAGTTTCTTTTTCTCCAGCGCCTGCACCTGAGCCTCGGTCAGGATCAGGCCATCTTCAGCCACCTTGGCTTCCAGCGCTTTCAACCGGGCTTTGAAGTTGGCCAGATCGTGCCGCAGCCAGATCGACCGAACACCCGAGGGCGAGACAAAGACGCCCTGTTTGCGCAGCTCGTTCGAGGTGCGGGCCTGACCATAGGCCGGGAAGTCGGTGGCGGATTTGATGACAGCCTGCTCGGTCGCGTCGTCCACCCGGTTTGCCAGATTGGGCTTGCGCCGGGTGCGCTCAAAAAGTGCCTCCACACCGCCTTCTTCAACGGCTGACTTGTAGCGATAGAAAGTATCCCGGCTGTAGCCCATGACCTGACAGGCTTTCGAGACATTGCCCAGTTCCTCGGCCAGGTTCAGCAGGCCGGTTTTGTGTTTGATGATCTTGTCGGTAGTATTCAACATCGTGGTTTCCTCGTTTCGATGGTTTGGTTGGCACCACCATCAAAACGGACAACCATCTCCCTTCAAGGGAACCACCGCCCCCAAAACAATTTGAAAAATTGGGGGCGGTGTCAGATCACATCAAAACTAATTCA
>NZ_JAMFMB010000096.1 GCF_023502395.1 Ruegeria spongiae
GCCTTGAGCAAGTGGCCCCCGACAATGCGCCTAATCTCCGGCAGGAACTGATCCGACCAGTTCCGGTTCACTTGGTAAAAACTCATGAAAACACTCGTTAAAATAAGGGGAGCAAAGAACACTGCACCCCGGTTGAAGCTCACTAGGCTGCTTGCGCTCTCTCCCTAGCCAGTTTGCGTTCTAGATCCTGTGCGCGCTGCACATTGTCAGTCACGCTGTCAGCGATTTCGACCACGTGACCAGACAGCGCGGCCACAGCATTCCGTGTTCGCATCTCAGGCTCGTCGCGGCCCAGCAATTCATCAACGAGGATTTCAAGCCCTTGCAGAAGGCCGTGCAACAGCACTGCGCTTTCATCAGCCTTCAACAATTTAGCATCCAGTGATTTTGCCATAAGTTCGGTCATGCTGCCTCCTCCTTCAGTTCGGCCAGAGCGGCCTTTGACGCTTCCATGGCCTGTTCAAGCGGGGCAACGCCAACAATGTACGCTTTCATAGCCACCGTGACGGCACGCAACTGTTCCGGGCCTAGCTCCTTCAATTCCTTCTTGATCGGCCTGAATTCTTCACAGTCCTTGCGGAAGATGGCGGCCATACCCTTAGGATCGCCACAGATAATCCAGTCGATGCTTGCGCCTTGTTCGCGGCACCAACCCACAATGTTGTCGGTCAGAAGCAGGGAGCCGTCATCGTCAAAACTCAG
>NZ_JAMFMB010000097.1 GCF_023502395.1 Ruegeria spongiae
GAGCCGAAGGGCGAAAGCGCTGAGAACCTGCGGCTTATGGAAATCATCGACAAGCAGTTCCTGGAGACGCCGTGGTACGGGTCGCGCCAGATGGCCCGCTACATGCAGCGCAATCACCACAAATGCGGGCGTCACCGGGTCCGTCGTCTGATGCGCCTCATGCGGTTGGTCCCGATCTATCAGGAACCCAACACCAGCAAAAAACATCCGCAGCATAAGATTTGGCCATACTTGCTGCGGAACGTGGTGATTGACCGGCCCAACCAGGTCTGGTGCGCAGATATCACCTATATTCCGATGCGACGGGGTTTCCTGTACCTCGTGGCCATCATGGGTTGGTACAGCCGCAAAGTGCTGGCCTGGCGGCTATCAAACAGCATGGACGCGGAGTTCTGCGTTGACGCCCTGAAAGAAGCCTTGGCCAACCACGGCACACCCGAAATCTTCAATTCTGACCAGGGCAGCCAGTTCACCAGTGGTGCCTGGATCGAGGTGCTGAACGACGCCAAGATCAAGATCAGCATGGACGGCAAGGGCGCATGGCGCGACAACCGCATGATTGAACGGCTCTGGCGATCCCTGAAATACGAATGCGTCTATCTGCATGCCTTTGAAAAAGGCTC
>NZ_JAMFMB010000098.1 GCF_023502395.1 Ruegeria spongiae
AACTCGCGGGGTGACAGGTCGCTTTCCTTCAAAGCCAGGTCCTTAATCTTCTCTCGAGTGGGCTCGGGAATGCGGTTCCAGACCCGTGACGGCTTGGGGCTGCGATCCTCCAGCGCCTCAGGGCCGCCAGCCAGATACCGACCATACCAGCGGTAAAAGGTCGTTCCGGGGATGCCGAGTTTGTCCAGGGTTCGCCTCGTTGGGAGATGCGACCCCTCCACCAGCCGAATGATTTCGAGTTTCTCGGATGCCGGATACCTCATTCGTCGTCGCCCCCATCCGCGATCATGCTTTTTTTGAGCAGCCGCAGCTCAAGGGCCTGTTCAGCGACGACCTCTTTCAAATCACGGGATTCCCGCCGCAGGTCTTTGACTTCGGTCGACGTCGCCGCACGCGCGGTATCGCCAGCCAAGCGTTTCTTACCAGCTTCAAGGAACTCCTTGGACCAGCTGTAATACAGACTCTGAGCAATACCTTCGCGACGGCACAGCTCCGCAATGCTGTCCTCGCCCTTAAGGCCATCCAGCACGATCCTGATCTTCTCTTC
>NZ_JAMFMB010000099.1 GCF_023502395.1 Ruegeria spongiae
GCCTTCAGGACGCTGAACATCCTTGATGAGCACAGTCGGGAATGCCTGGCAATCAGGGTCGAGCGGAAGCTGAACTCGACCGATGTAATCGACGCCCTGACAGACCTGTTCATACTTCGCGGTGCGCCCAGTTTCATACGTTCTGACAATGGGCCGGAATTTGTCGCCCAGGCTGTCCGAGACTGGATCGCCGCCGTTGGTGCCAAGACGGCCTACATCGAACCCGGCAGCCCGTGGGAGAACGGATACTGTGAAAGCTTCAACGGCAGGTTCAGAGACGAGCTGCTCAACGGCGAAATCTTCTACAGCCTTCGAGAAGCTCAAATTCTGATCGAACAATGGAGGAAACACTACAACACAAAACGCCCCCACAGTGCTCTGGGCTATCGCCCGCCAGCGCCCGAAACCATCATCCCGATGGATCACAGGCCGATCATGCACTAACAATCAACTTGGACCAGTCAGATGAGGCTGCTCA